>JAKSQK010000001.1 GCA_024404145.1 Clostridia bacterium
CAGGGGACTGAAAATCCCCGTGTCGTTGGTTCGATTCCGACCGGAGGCACCATTTATTTGCGGATTTAGCTCATCTGGTAGAGCGCAACCTTGCCAAGGTTGAGGTAGCGAGTTCGAGCCTCGTAATCCGCTCCATTAGGGCACTTAAAAGGGTTTAAGTGCCCTTTCTTAAACTTAATATTCGGCACCATGGCCAAGCGGTAAGGCAGAAGCCTGCAAAGCTTTTATCCCCAGTTCGATTCTGGGTGGTGCCTCCAAAAATCCCTCGGACAATAGTCTGAGGGATTTTTCTTGAAGTAATAAGTAATAGTGAATAGTGAAGAAGTAAGGTGTCGGCTTTGCCGACAAAATATAAAACAACCGCCGACAGTTTTTGCTGTTCGGCGGTTTAATTATTTATCATAAATATTTCTTCAAAACTAACATGAAGTATTTCTTTTATCAAAAGAATTTCATCAGGATATAAATGTCTTTGACCGACCTCGATTTTTGCAATAGCGCTTCGGGTAATATCGCAACCGCAAATTTGAAGCTTTGCAGAGAGTTGTTCTTGTGTTATATTTGCTTTTTCCCTTAGTATTCGAATATTATTGCCAATTTGTCTCTCAATTATTGCATTCATAAACATACAATCCTTTGCACCCATTTAAGAACAAACTTCTTGACAATATTATATCTCTTTGATATAATAATATTGCACTTATATAGGTGCAATATGCTACTGATATTACATAATTTATTAAAGGAGAGCAATTATATGAAGCGTATTTTTTGTTTTTTAGCAACACTTATTTTAACAATTACAGTTTTATCGGCAAATGTGTTTGCAGCATCTACACCTGTTAATAATAATTTATGTAAAAAATTTGACAAAACCGTTGGTAATACAATCAGCCAATATCTTGTCGGTAACAGCGTTGACATGGAACACTCTAAAATTTATGATGGCTATGGATTTGCACGATATGTTATTGATTGCTTAAAAAAAGAAATAGATTTATCTCAGTATAAGAAGAAGCCCGACAAACAGCAAGCGCTTCCGATAACTACATATCAAATACCATATTCCGTTTTCTTTGAAAAAGCCAAAAAAATAGCAAATTTTGACGGAGATTTCAAAAAATCTTACCTTTATAATAAAGAAAACGACTGTATAGAAATGGAAATGACCGATTTTATTGCAAATATGGGACATCCTGTTCATGTTATTGGTTATAATCATATTTCGAGCGACCACTATGTTGTTTATGCTCAAGCTATGCAAATTGAAATGAATAGTGTCGATGAAATTAAGAAAGAATTTGCCGGATATTATGATGATGATTTAACAAATCACATTTTTTATTGTTATGACGGAAAGTATCATTTAGTTCATGAAGATTATTTTTTTATTGCTGATATCACCTATAACAATGGCAATGTGTTTTATAATGCGTTAAAAGCGGTTGAAACATTAGGGGATATTGAATACATTAAAAAAGATGATTTGGTACAAGAGAGCAAGGTTACTGTAAATGCTGCCCAAGGAATTTTTATTTCAAATACAGATGCTTTCCCAAATGGAACAACTGTTTATGCTAAAAACATTATCAGCGGAAACATATATAATAAAGCAAAAACAGCATTAAGCAGAATAAATTACGAAAATTTTTTGGTGTATGACTTTTCGGCTATAAAAGATAATAAAACAGTACAGCCACAAAAAACGGTTTTGGTAGAAATTAAATTACCAAATGATTTTTCGGCAAAAAAGATAAAAATGTACTATTTGACTAATGATGGTAAATTAGAACCTGTAAAGATTACAACGGATATCAAGACAAAAAAATCAGTTGCCGAACTAGAACATTTCAGTACATATATCATTGTAAATAATAAAAACATAACAAGTCCCAAAACAGGATACAAAAATGAAGAAATTATATTTGCAATAATTGGTTTTGTTTTTTGTATTTCCTTATTTTCTTTCTGCTTTTATATCAGAAAATCACAAATAAAATATAAATAGACTTTCAAAAAGTATCATAATTATTTATTCAGTAGTATAACTACAAAAATCCCTCGGACAATAGTCTGAGGGATTTTTCTTGAAGTAATAAGTAATAGTGAATAGTGAAGAAGTAAGGTGTCGGCTTTTGGGACTTTGCAACGGCAAAAAAGAGCAATTTTATTGTAAGTTAGTTATGATTATTACAAACTAAAATAATTTTGTTATTTTTTTAACAAAAAAATGCTGTTAAAACAATAAAATTTCTAAAAGATTTACTATTGAAAAATGAAAAATACTGTCATATAATATCATAGTAAAAAGAGATATAATATCAGGAGGAAAAAATATGAATGAAAATGTACGCCCGAGTTCTATGAAGCGCATAACCGATGAATCTCTTGCAAATGCTTTCATAGACGAACAGGTTGAAATTTTGCGCAAACAAATAGGCGACAAAAAGGTATTGTTGGCTCTTTCCGGCGGTGTTGATTCATCGGTTGTTGCTGCTTTGCTTATTAAGGCGGTAGGAAAACAACTTACCTGCGTTCATGTAAACCACGGACTTCTTCGCAAGGGCGAACCCGAGCAGGTTGTCGAGGTTTTCAAAAACCAGATGAATGCAAACCTTGTTTATGTTGATGCGGTAGACAGATTTTTGGATAAACTTGCAAATGTGAGCGATCCGGAAGAAAAGAGAAAAGTTATCGGTGCGGAATTTATTCGTGTTTTTGAAGAAGAAGCAAGAAAACTTGAAGGAATAGAGTTTTTAGCGCAGGGAACAATTTATCCCGATATACTTGAAAGCGACGGGATAAAGGCGCATCATAATGTTGGCGGTTTGCCGGAAGACCTGCAATTCAGCTTGGTAGAGCCCGTAAAATTGCTTTATAAAGACGAAGTTCGGGTTGTCGGAAAAGCATTGGGACTTCCCGACAATATGGTATATCGTCAGCCGTTTCCGGGACCCGGACTTGGCGTTCGTTGTACCGGCGCTATTACAAGAGACCGTCTTGAAGCGCTTCGTGAATCCGATGCGATTTTGCGTGAAGAATTTGCAAAGGCAGGTTTGCAGGGCAAAGTTTGGCAGTATTTTACAATCGTTCCGGATTATAAGTCAACCGGAATTAAGGATAATAAGCGCCTATGGGACTGGCCCTGCATTATCCGTGCGGTAAACAGTGTTGATGCAACATCGGCAACAATAGAAGAAATTCCTTATGAACTGCTTAACAAAATCGTAAAGAGAATTTTGGCAGAAGTAAACGGAATTAACCGTGTTCTTTATGATTTATCACCGAAACCTATAGCAACTATCGAGTGGGAATAATTGTAAAATAAGATTTGCCGTTAATGGGATGCTTTCGGCGACTTTCCAAGCATGAGTTTTACGTAATATATAACGCTTTGAAGGAGTCTGTCAAATGAATGTTGTTTCTTTCTTTTCTGGTGCTGGTGGTTTGGATTTAGGTTATTGCTTGGCCGGTCACAGGATTATTTGGGCAAATGATTTCGATGAATTTGCTGTTGAAACATATAATAAGAATATTGGTGCTTATTTAGGTCATTGTGCTTCGTGCATTGATATTGTTACACTTTTGGATAAAGAAAGGGATGACATAGATAAAATCATACCTGATTGTGATATAATTATTGGTGGGTTTCCGTGTCAAGGATTTACAATTGCCAATTTGGCAAGAAGTATGGAAGATGATAGAAATTTCTTATATCTTCAATTGCTTAAGGCAATTTCTGTGAAACATCCCCCTTTTTTTCAGCTTGAAAATGTAAAAGGCCTTGAAAGTATCAACGACGGAAAAGTTCTTCCAATGATTATTAATGATTTGGAAAATGCGGGTACTATTAATTCTAAATTTTTTCCTTCAAACAGTTCGGGATATGATGTTTATTACAATGTTATTAATGCATATGATTTTGGCGTACCTCAAAATCGAGAACGTGTAATAATTTTAGGGATAAGAAAAGATATTAAAAAAGGCACATTACTTAATCATATCTCAAATCTTCCATTACAAAAAAACAAGCCATACAAGAGACTAATAATCGAACCTACGCATAGTGAAAAATCTATAATTAATGATAGTTTCCTTCCAAAGGACAAAATGAACATGATGTACAGTAATTGGATAACTGGAAAAGATGTACATAATATGTTTTTGCCTAATGAACAAGTGTACAAGGCATCAAATTTAAAAGATGCAATAGGTGATTTGCCACTAAATTATAGTGATGATTGCAATATTAATAACCATACTGGAAGTGCTTGTAAAGTGAAAATAAAAAACGTGGTTGGGAATAGAGCAACAAATTGGGAAAAACGAGCTCCTACGATTATGGGCAGGGGCAGTGGAACAGGTGGTCCGTTGATTCCTCCGCATCCTGCGAAGCATCGTAGATTATCTGTTCGAGAAGTTGCACGAATACAAACATTTCCAGATGATTTTGTTTTTTATGGTTCAAATTCTGCGTGTTATCGCCAAATTGGAAATGCTGTTCCGGTGCTACTTGCATACAATATTGCACTAATTTTCAAAGAGTATGAAGAATCGTAGTAATCAAAAGTCAGTGAGATTTCATTTCTCACTGACTTTAATAATTTTAATGTCTTCTTAAAAAATGTATCGCTTCAAGAATTTCCTCATCAGAAAATGTATAATCATCATCCACAAGTTTAGAGGCACTGTAATATAAAATTGTTTTTCTAATTAACCGTTCATCAGTTAGCTCTTCTATACTATAGTCATCATTCTCAGATGTATTAATAAAATCGTTAAAGTTTCTACCTTTGATTTTTTTTCCGGTATCTCTTGTGGAAATCAAACACCCAGTATACTTCCCAGTTTTAACTTTGGAAGTTAATCTATGTAATTGAGTAACATAAACATTTTCTGCAAATATCACATTTGTATCAGGGTGAGGTACATAATTAATAAGTATTGCTTTTGAGTCATTTAATAGATGTGGTGAATTACAAATGGTTACTCCTGATAGTGCCCCATTTTTGCAACTTTTTACTTCAATGCCTTCAACTTTGTTATCTGAGTAATGAACAACAATATCTGGATCGGTGGAATTTGGATTTTCATTACATTCTACAATACGAATTTTGAATTTTTCTCTATTATCAAAATAAAATTGGTAAACCAACCTTTGTAACGGAATTCCAAAATTAGATCCCCTGTTAAACTTCCAGGCTTCTGGTCTTTTTTGTATTTGTTGATTGATAAAATCTCTTATCTCATTATTTGTTTGCCTCATTATTATCCTCCTCAAAATAAATGAACAACTTATACGCATTAATATCCAAAGCATCTGCTATTTTCTGAACATTCTCAATGGAAATATTCCTCGTGAAGCATTCGATATCACTGATATAAGTGCGGTGTAAGCCGCACAATTCGGCAAATTTCTCCTGAGAATAACCTTTTTCAGTTCTTAGCCTCCGCAAATTTGTTCCAAATACTCTTACAATATCCATTGGCATACCCTCCCTTTCGTATCATTATATTACCATTGCATACTATAAATCTACATACGATAAGTGTAGTTTTTGCCAAAACTACTTGCTTTTATTTTTTGAATGATGTATAATGACTTTGAGAATAGAATGTGAATTTGGCGAGTGGGAATAAATCAATATATTATTTTTTAGGAGATTTGCTTTTTGATTAAACTATGTAAACGAGAGATTGTATCGTAACGGGGAAGGTTACGGTATAATAAGTCGGCCTCCCCGATTTTCAACAAAATATAAGGAGAGGTAAAAAATGAATAAAAATATTAAAATCCGTTTGGAAAAACCCGAAGATTACAGAGAAGTTGAAAATTTAGTAAGAGAAAGTTTTTGGAATGTTTACCGTCCGGGGTGTCTTGAACATTATGTTTTAAGGCATTTAAGGAACGACCCTGATTTTGTTCCGGAGCTTGATTTTGTTATGGAAAAAGACGGCAGGATTATAGGTCAAAATGTATTTGTCAGGGCAAAAATTGATGCCGATAACGGCAAAAGCATTCCTGTTATGACTATGGGACCTATCTGTATATCTCCCGAATTAAAAAGGCAAGGATTAGGCAAAATGTTGCTTGATTTTTCGCTTGAAAAGGCAAAGGAATACGGCTGTAAAGCAGTATGTTTCGAGGGAAATATTTTGTTTTACGGCAAGAGCGGTTTTGATTTTGCAAGTAAATTCGGGATAAGATACCATGGTCTTGGCGAGGGCGAGGACTCCTCGTTTTTCCTCTTAAAAGAACTTTGCGAGGGCTATCTTAACGGTATTAGCGGAGAGTATGCTACTCCGAAAGGGTACTTTGTCGCTTTTCAAAATCCAGATGATTTTGAAAATTATGACAAAACTTTTCCCAAAAAGGAAAAACTGAAACTCCCCGGTCAGTTGGAATAATTTTCAAAAGAAAATTCAAATAAAAATAAGATATGGCACTTTGCCATATCTTATTTTTTTAATCTCTCAATTTTCTTCTCATACGGTTAAGATGCCGTTCAAAGCTTCCCGAAGAAATGAATTCGGCTAAAATATACTGGTCCATAACAGGAACGCTGCAAGAAAGTTTTCCGAGAATTTTCTCGTATTTCCCCATTAGCTTGTCGGGGATTATCATATATCCCATTCTCATGGCAGGGGAAAGACTTTTTGAAAAAGTATTTATGTAGATAACCGAGTTGCTGGTGTCCATAGAATAAAGCGTTTCGATAGGGGCTTTCGGGATATAAAATTCGCTGTCGAAATCGTCTTCTATTATAAACCGTTCGCCACCCGTTACCCATTTAATATATTTAAGTTTTTTGGAAAGCGAGGTGGTAACACCGCTCGGATAACTGTGGAAAGGGGTAACATGGAGAACATCGAATTTTTTTGCCGAAAGTTCCCGCTCGTCAATTCCGTCATCACCCATTTTCAGTTTGCAAACATTTATATTTGTTGTCTTATAAACATATTCTATCTGCTTATAGCAAGGGCTTTCGATACCGAAAATTTTATCAATACCTATAAGTTTTGCCGCCGTTTCATATAACTGCTCTGAGCCCGAACCTATTATTATGTTTTTCGGATTTGCCTTCATACCCCGATATCTCAAAAGATAGTCGCAAACGGCATTGCGCAAAATTTCGCAACCCTTATTTGGGGATTTTAAGAACAGCCGACTGTCGTTTTCCGAAATGACTTTCCTTACCGTTTTGAACCAGGTTGAATATTCAAAGGGCTGACTGCTGTACTCGGCAGGTTCTTTTAGATGTTTTATTTTGAAATAGGGAATATTGTTGTTTCTTTTTTCAAATTCAATATCGCAAACGAAATATCCCCGCTTTTCGGCGGAAGTAATATATCCCTCGTCTATAAGCATATTGTATGTGTGCTGAACGGTGATAACGCTAACCCCCGTTTGTTCCGCCAAAACCCGTTTTGACGGAAGCTTTTGCCCTGCTGCATATTTTCCCGATATTATATCGTTTTTTATCTTTTTGTATAGAGTGTAATATTTTTTGCTCATCTGGTTATATAAAAAACTCTCTTTCTGATTATTTTAATATACTCACATTTAGATTATAATATTTTTATTCCGAAAAGTAAAGGGGATATTATATGGCTGCTTACAACTACAAAAATTCCATAAAAAAAATATGTCTTGCAGGAGTTTTTATGGCGCTTAATATTGCGCTGAGTTCTTTCGGCGTTCCCGTTCCGGGGGGACATTTGTATCTAAACGATATAGTCATATGTACGGCTGCGATTTTGCTCGACCCGCTTCTTGCGTTTTTTGTCGGCGGAGTCGGTTCATTTTTGGGAGATTTGTTTTTCTATCCTACGCCGATGTTCGTTTCTCTTGTAACCCATGGTATTCAGGCGGTAGTTATTTCGGTTTTTGCAAACTATATTTTGAAAGAAAAAAAGGCGCTTTCTTCTGCGATAGGAGTATCAATAGGTGCCGTAATAATGGTTGTCGGATACTCTCTCGGCAGGGCGTTTATTTACGGAACTGTGGCATATGCCATAGCCAAACTTCCTTTTCAGATATTACAAGCCGTACTCGGAGCAGTAGTTTCCATGATAATCTGTTTCAATTTCGGCTTAATAAAGAAGATAAAAAAATTCGGATTTTAGTAAAATTCCCGTCATTTAGGCGGGAATTATTTATTATATAGATAAAATGCATAAAATAATAAGAAAACATTTGAGATTTTGAAGAATATATAGTATAATTACTTTATGATTTTTTGAAGGGAGAAAAATACTTTGGAATTAAAAATTGATGATTTGGTTTCGTCTATCAAAAAGGACGGTATTGATGCTGCCAATGCCGAGGCTGAAAAAATAATAGCCAACGCAAAAATGAAAGCTTCAAAGATTATCGAAGAAGCAAAAGAAGAACAGGAAAAAATTAAACAGCAGACCAAAGCCGACATTGAAGTTTTAAGGGAGAGCGCAAAGGTCGGCGCAATGCAGGCCGAAAGAGATGCCGTTATATTGTTTGAAGATTCGATTAAAAAGAGATTTGAAAAAATCCTCGAAGCCGATATTGCAAAAACCGTAAACGGCGATGCGCTTGTTACTCTTATTAAAGCTGCAATAAGCGATGAAAACCCTGCCGATTATTCGGTTGAAATATCAGAGGTTCAAGAGGGTCTTAAAGGCGAACTTGCCGAGCAAATAAAGAACGGCTTGGAAATTAAAATTTCTTCTTCGGTAAAAACCGGTTTCCGTTTGAGCGCAAAGGACGGTTCGGGCTATTTTGACTGTTCTGATGAAGAAATAACAAATATGCTTACTCCTTTCCTTCCCGAAATAAAGTTTTAACGGAGAATAAATATGGCTTCATATTTTTATTTAATGTCAAGTTTGCCGATGTTAAAAGCAGAAGGCGATATGCCTATTAAATATGAGAAGTTTTTAAGCTATTGCAAGGATACGGTAAGCCCTAAGAACTATGAACTTTTGGAAAACCTTTCGGTCGATTCCGATACGGGTCCGCTGGTAAAAGAATGGGCAAAGTTTTATAGGAGTTTCAAAGAGGAACTCACTTCTCAGCGAAATAAAAAACTCGGTAATGCCTCGGGGCAGGTTTTTGATAAAGACGGCGAAACCGCAAAGATTATTTCTTTGGCGATAGCCGATAAAAATCCGCTCAATGCCGAAAAAATGCTCTTGGCTTTGCAGTTTGACAAACTTGATTCGATTATCGGTACGCATTCTTTTGATGATTATGCTCTTTTCGGTTATGCTCTTAAACTGAAACTTCTCGAAAGAAAGACCGTTTTCAATGAGAAAAAGGGCAAGTCAGAGTTATCAAGACTTGTAAAGGGACTTGAAGAACAAATAGAAGGTATCAACTGATTTTGTTTTAATGAAATAGGAGAAAAGAAATGGAAAATATCATAACCGGTGTCGTAACAGGTGTAAACGGCAACTTGGTTTTCGTTAAGGTAGATGGCTCTATTAAGAAAAACGAAGTTGGGTTTATAGTTGTCGGCGATAAAAGATTAAAAGGCGAAATAATCCGTGTTAACAACGGCGTTGCAAGTATGCAGATTTATGAAATGACAGAGGGCATAAAGGTCGGCGATAAGGCAGAGTTTACGGGCGAACTTATGAGCGTTAAGTTAGGACCGGGACTTTTATCAAAGGTTTTCGACGGTCTTCAAAATCCGCTTCCGGAACTTGCCGAGCAATGCGGTTTCTTCCTCGAAAGGGGTATATATTTAGACCCTATTCCCGATAAGGACTGGGAATTCACTCCGAGCGCAAAGGTCGGCGATGTTGTTCATATCGCAGAGGCGATAGGAACTGTTCCCGAGGGATTATTCAGTCATAGAATTATGGTGCCTTTCGGCCTCAGAGATACCGAATGGACGGTTGAAAAGATAGCCGAAAAAGGTGTTTATAATGTTAATGATACAATAGCCGTAATAAAAGATGATAAGGGAAATACCGAAAATCTTTCAATGGTATTTACCTGGCCTATCAAAAAGGCAATATCCTGCTATGAGAAGCGCCTTCGCCCCGATGAGCCGCTCATAACAAAAATCCGTTGTATTGATACATTTCTTCCGGTTGCCAAGGGCGGAACATTCTGCGTTCCGGGTCCGTTCGGTGCCGGAAAAACGGTGTTGCAGCATATGGAAGCTAAAAATGCCGATGTTGATATAGTTATAGTTGCCGCCTGTGGCGAACGAGCAGGTGAGGTTGTTGAAATTCTAAAAGAGTTCCCCGAACTTACCGACCCCCGTACCGGCCGTTCCTTAATGGAAAGAACTATAATTATTTGCAATACTTCTTCTATGCCGGTTGCTTCAAGAGAAGCTTCGGTTTATACGGGTATTACCCTTGCAGAATATTATAGGCAGATGGGACTTAATGTATTAATGCTTGCCGATTCAACTTCCCGTTGGGCTCAGGCAATGCGTGAAATGAGCGGAAGACTGGAAGAAATTCCGGGCGAAGAAGCATTTCCGGCATATCTTGAATCGGTTATAGCAGGTTTCTACGAAAGAGCCGGAAAGGTTGAACTTAAAACCGGAGAAATAGCATCGGTTACAATAGGCGGTACGGTTTCTCCTGCCGGAGGTAACTTTGAAGAGCCGGTAACTCAGGCAACCTTAAAGGTTGTCGGAG
This sequence comes from Clostridia bacterium, assembly GCA_024404145.1. GTDB lineage: Bacteria > Bacillota > Clostridia > Oscillospirales > Acutalibacteraceae > UBA737. Next base: position 10,636 of record JAKSQK010000001.1, read on the forward strand.
CTTTCCACGGACTTTCCCGTGAGCGTTCAGATGCCCGTAAGTATCCTGCTATTCATCCTATTGATTCTTGGTCTAAATATGAGGGCATTATTGATATGGATAAGGTTGATAATGCAAGAGAAATTTTAATAAGAAGTACCGAGATAAATCAGATGATGATGGTTGTCGGCGAAGAAGGAACTTCAAATGACGACTATGTAGTTTACCAAAAGGGAGAACTGCTTGATGCGGTTTATCTGCAACAAAACTCTTTTGATGCGGTCGATTCTTCCTGTTCTACCGAGCGCCAAATCTATGTATTCAACCTGCTTTATACAATTCTGACCGAGAATTACAGCTTTAACTCAAAGCGGGATATCCGCTTGTTCTTTAATCAGTTGAGGCAGGAACTCTTAGACTGGCATACAACTGAGTTTGACACTCCTGAATTTTATAAGCAGGAAGAAGTTATTAAAAATTTCTATAAAGAAAAAATCGTGAAATAAGGAGGTGGCCTTGATGCAAAAAATATATACAAAGATAGAATCTATCGTCGGCAATGTTGTTGTTGTAAAAGCCGAGGGTGTCAGAAACGGCGATTTGGCAATGGTCGGCAATAGTTATGCAAATGTTATTAAACTTGATAAAGACCTTGTTTATTTACAGGTTTTTTCGGGAACTCAGGGCATTTCCACAACCGATGCGGTTAAGTTCTTAAATAAACCGATGATGGTTTCTTATACCGAAAGTCTCTTGGGCAGAGTATTTAACGGTGCGGGTGTTCCGAGAGATAAAGGCCCCGAATTATCGGATAATATGATACCGATAGGCGGTCCTTCGGCAAATCCTGCAAGAAGAATTGTGCCTAAAACAATGATAAGAACGGGTATCCCGATGATAGATTTGTTCAATACCCTCGTTGAAAGCCAAAAACTCCCGATATTCTCTGTTTCGGGAGAGCCGTATAACGAACTTTTGGCAAGAATAGCAATGCAAGCCGAGGTTGATATAATCGTTTTAGGCGGTATGGGACTTAAACATGACGACTATCTTTTCTTTAAGGAAACACTTGAAAAGAGCGGTGCTTTGGGCCATACTGTTATGTTCGTTCATACTGCTTCCGACCCGACGGTTGAATGCACTCTCGTTCCGGATATGTCTTTGGCGGTTGCCGAAAAATTTGCGCTTGACGGCAAAAAAGTTTTGGTTCTCTTAACCGATATGACTAACTATGCCGATGCTCAAAAGGAAACGGCAATTACCATGGAACAGGTTCCTTCCAACCGTGGCTATCCCGGAGACCTTTATTCCTGCCTTGCTTCCCGTTATGAAAAGGCGGTTGCCTTTGAGGGTTCGGGCTCTATTACAATTCTTTCGGTAACTACGATGCCGGGCGATGATGTTACCCATCCTGTTCCCGATAATACGGGTTATATTACCGAAGGTCAGTATTATCTTAAAAACGGAAGAATTGAGCCGTTTGGTTCACTTTCCCGTCTTAAACAGAATGTTAATAAAGATACCCGAGATGACCACCGTGCGCTGATGGATGCAATGATAAAACTTTACAGCGCATATAATGAAAGTCTTGAAAAGAAGTCAATGGGCTTTTTAATGAGCGAATGGGACGAAAAACTTCTTAAATACGGCGAACTTTTCGAGACAAAACTTATGGATTTATCGGTTAATATAAGCTTAGAAGAAGCGCTTGATTTGGGTTGGGAAATTTTAGCCGACTGTTTTGAGCCAAACGAAACGGGACTAAAAACAAACCTAATTCAAGAAAGATGGCCGAAAAAGGTATAAAAGGTGTGAAATATGGCATCTGTTAAACTTACAAAAAATGAGTTAAAGGTGCAAAAGGACAAACTTAAAAGATTTGAGCGCTATCTTCCTACTCTTGAACTTAAAAAACAGCAACTTCAAACTGTTATGATGAAAATAACGGTTGAGCTTGAAGAAAAGGAAAAAGAACGCTCAAAAATGGTTAACGGTCTTGATGATTGGGTTGCGGTTTTTGCCGAAAATACCATTTTCAGCGATGCTAAAAAACTTGAAAATCTTGTAAAACCGAAAGATGTTATCTGTACTGAGGATAATATCGCCGGAGTAACCGTTCCCGTTTTTAAGGAACTGTCCTTTGAGGAAATAAACTACGATATTTCTGAATATCCGCTCTGGGTTGATGAAGCCATTGTAAGAATGAGAGATATCGCAAAACTCAATATGCTCCTTAAAACTCTGCGAATACAAAACGAATTGCTTGGTAAAGAACTGCGCTTTACCTCGCAGAGGGTTAACCTTTTTGAAAAGGTTAAAATCCCCGAAGCAAAAGAGAATATCCGAAAAATCGGAATTTACATCGGCGACCAGCAAACGAGCGCCGTTGTAAGAGGAAAAATCGCAAAGAAAAAACGGCAGGAGGCGAGTGTATGATTGAAAAAATGAACTTGTGCCATGTCGTATCGGTTGAAGCAAAGAAACGGGAAATGCTTTTGGCTCTCAGAGATTTGGGCGTTTTGCATATAAGCGAAAAAAATATGCCCGATGAAGCAATTTCAAATCGATTTGCCGCTTTGCAAAAACTTTCCCTTGAACTTGCCGATTATGCTTCAAAAGAAAAAACTGATGAAAAGATACTTGATGATGTTGATTTTGAGGAACTTTTCAACGAAACAAAAAAGGCGATAGAGCGAAAAAATGTTTTGGAGGAAACGAGAACCGCAAAACTTTTGGAGATAGAAAAGATAAAAGCTTGGGGCGATTTTTCGCCGAGCGAGGTCAGAAAACTTCAAAACAGCGGTATCGACCTTCATTTTTACCGAGTTGATAAAAAGGAAATCAAAAAACTTGCCGAAAGCGAAAATGTAAAGTTTATAAGACTTGCAAGTGTTGATAAAATGGATACGGTTGCGGTTATAGGCAAACTTCAAAATTCCGCTTCGGCTACCGAGTTTTTACTTCCCGAGCGGGGCATAGGCGAACTTCAAAGCGAAATCAAACTTTGCGAAGAAGAAATCTCCTATCTTGAAGGAACGCTGATAAAATCTGCAAATCAGCTTGAGAGTTATAAAAATCAACTTATTAAAACCCAAAATGCCGCCGAGTTTTCTTCGGTGAGCAATACCGCAAAAAGCAGCGAGGGTCTTGTTTGGCTTAAAGGATATGTTCCCATAAGCGAAACCGAGAACTTCAAAAACTGTGCGGTAAAGAACGGCTGGGCTTACAGTATCGAAACGGTTGAGGTTGACGACGGAAGTGTTCCGACAAAGGTTAAGTATAATAAACTTACCGCTTTAATGAAACCGATATTCGATATTTTGGGAACAGTCCCCGGATACGGAGAATACGACATATCCTTCTGGTTTTTGGCATTTTTCGCCCTATTTTTTGCAATGATTATCGGCGATGCCGGATACGGCGCCATATTCCTTATAGGAGCGATCGCCATTGTCGGAAAAATGAAGAAGTTTAATAATGCAACTCTTCTTTTAACCGTTCTGTCGGTCGCAACGATAATTTGGGGCGCAATGACGGGAACTTGGTTTGGAATGGAAAGCGCTATGAAAGTGCCGTTCCTAAAATCACTTGTAATACCGAGTTTTGCAAACTATCCGCAGTATTTCGGGCTTGAATCGGCATCAGTTCAAAACAGCGTTATGAAATTCTGTTTCAGCATAGGCGCCATTCAGCTTGTACTTGCCTGTCTTATGAATATAAGGCGCAAGATAACAACAAAGGATTTAAGTTTGTTTGCGGATATAGGTTGGCTGGTTGCAATTTGTGCGCTCTACTTCCTCGTACTTTTCCTTGTAATCGGTCAAAAAATTGATGTAAAAACGGTAGGAGTAATTGTAGGTGTCGGTTTTGTGCTTGTTGTTTTATTCGGCGGAATGTCGCCCGATAAAACTTTTGCGCAGGGCTTAAAAGCCGGTCTTGCCGATATTTTTACAACCTTCTTAAATACCATAAGCGCCTTTGGAAATGTTATGAGTTATATACGGCTTTTTGCCGTTGGAATGGCTTCTCTTGCTATTGCGCAGAGCTTTAACAATATGTCGGCAGGTTTCAGCGGACCTCTTGTTATTGTTGGAGCAGTAATTGCAATATTAGGCCATGTAATAAATATCGTAATGGGATTTTTGTCGGTCGTAGTTCACGGTGTCCGCCTTAATCTCTTGGAGTTCTCGGGTCAGCTCGGTATGGAGTGGTCGGGAACGGCTTATGAACCATTTAGTGAATCAAAAACCTTAAAGAAATAAACATAAAGGAGAAATAATTATGAATATTCAAACATTAGGTATGGCTTGTGCTTTAGGTCTTTCGGCTATCGGTTCCGCTTTCGGAGCAGGATATGCGGCAATGGCATCGGTAGGAGCATGGAAAAAATGTTATGCAAACGGAAAACCCGCATCATTTATTATGGTCGCTTTCTCGGGCGCTCCGCTTACCCAGACAATTTACGGCTTCCTTCTTATGAATTTTATCCGTTCCGCATTTGAATCGGGCGCCGATAAAATGCTTTGTATGGCTGTCGGTATTTTTGCAGGTCTTGCTATCGGACTTTCGGCTTTGTTTCAGGGCAAGGTTGCCGCTGCCGCTGCTGATGCTTTGGGTGAAACGGGAAAGGGTACCGCAAACTACTTCATAGTAATCGGTATCGTTGAAACGGTTGCGCTCTTTACCCTCGTTTTCAGTTTGTTGCTTTTGCAATAAGAGAAGATATAAAAAGTCGGTATCGGTTGATACCGACTTTTATAAAATTCAATAATAAATGCGGAGAATATTATGTTTTCTTATACTTGGCCTATTATATTAGTAGTTTTATCAAACATCGTCTATCAGATTTTTGCAAAAGAAGTAACCCCTAAAATAAATGTTTTTGCTTCTCTTACAATTACATATTTTGTCGCCTGTCTTTTTTCGGGCATATTATTCTTTTTAACAAATAAAAACGGTAATATAATAAGCGAAATAGCAAAGACAAATTGGGCTCCTATTGCGCTCGGAATATCCATAATAGGTCTTGAAGCAGGATTTATATTTGCCTATAAAGCTGGTTGGCAGGTGAGTACCGCTTCGATAGTTCAGTCATCGCTTTTGGCTGTGGCATTGCTTGTTGTCGGATTTTTGGTGTATAAAGAGGCGCTTTCCTGGAATAAACTTGTCGGAGTTGCAGTTTGTTTGACGGGTTTGATTTTTATCAATCTTAAATGATATAAACAATTATAATATTATAAATAATTCTTGACAAAATTGCGCTTAAACCTTATAATTATATTCGTGCCATTTTGTTTGTAAGAAAGGTGCAATTATGATTTTAGACCTTAAAAGTGTCTTCGCCGATGTAGGCAAAGAGATTTCAGTCGATTATTTGTTCGATATGAGCAATACCGATTTTGCGGGTGGCTTTCCGCTCAAAACCCCCGTAAATGTAAAAGGCAGGGTGTATAACCGTGCCGGTGTCGTGGAAATTGAACTTAATATGGTCTATGTTTTTGATGCCCCTTGCGACCGATGTGGCGCAGATACTGTTAGGGAATACAGTGTCGAATTTGTCAAGATGTTGGCAACCTCTATTGAGGGGGAAGAAAGCGATACTATTATTACGGTGCCCGATATGATGCTCGATGTGGACGAACTCGTATTTACCGAAGTTTTCTTAAGTCTTCCAACCAAGCACCTTTGTAAAGAGACATGCAAAGGATATTGTACTATGTGCGGAAAGAACTTAAATGAGGGCGAATGTAATTGTAAGAGCGATAGTATTGACCCGCGCCTGACAGAACTTGCAAAATTGTTAGATAATTGATATTTATATAAATTTACGGGAGGGACTAAAAAATGGCAGTACCTAAGAGAAAAACTTCAAAAGCAAGAAGAGATAAGAGAAGAAACAACCTCTGGAAGCTCACAGCTCCTACACTTGTTAGATGTCCTGAATGCGGCGCATACAAGCGCCCTCATAGACTTTGTACATCTTGCGGTAAGTATAACGGCCGTCAGGTTACAGAGATTGCGGAATAATTCGTAAAATTTCGAGGGGGGAGGAAGTTAGTCCTCCCCTTTATTTTATATTTGGCGGTGATGAATTATGGCGGTTATTATAAATGATGTTAAGAAAAAAAGTGCGGCATATAAAGCCGGTATAAAACCTTTTTATACATTGCTTAAAATAAACGGCGAAGAAATAACCGATGTACTTGATTACCGTTTTTATCAAAATGAGAGCAAACTTTTGGTAGAGTTTGTTACGGATAAAGGAAAAATCAAAACAAAGAAAATCAAAAAAGGCGAGTATGAAGAATTAGGCCTTGAATTCAAAACCTATCTTATGGACAAAAAGCAGAGTTGCCGAAACAAATGTATTTTTTGTTTTATCGACCAACTCCCGAAAGGTATGAGAGATAGTCTTTATTTTAAGGATGATGATTCGAGACTTTCCTTCCTTTTCGGAAATTACATAACTCTGACAAACCTTTCCGAGCGTGAGATAGAGCGCATAATAAAAATGCATATAAGTCCCATAAACATTTCAGTTCATACAACAAACCCCGAACTTCGGGTTAAGATGATGGGCAATAAAAATGCAGGGAAAGCGCTGGGCATTATTAAGAGATTTAACGATGCCGATATAAAGATGAATTGTCAGCTCGTTTTATGCAGCGGGTATAACGACGGCAAAGAACTTGAAAGAAGTTTAGAAGACCTGCTCGGATTTAAGAATGTCGAGTGCGTTGCCTGTGTTCCGGTAGGTCTTACAGATTATAGAGAAAATCTTGAAAAATTAGAGCCGTTTAATAAAGAAACGGCTTCAAAAACAATTGATACTATTGATAAATTCGGCGATATATCACTCGAAAAATACGGCGACAGAAGGGCTTATGCCGCTGATGAATTTTATATAATAAGCGAAAGAGAAATCCCCTCCGCCGAATTTTACGGCGAGTTTTTGCAACTTGAAAACGGCGTAGGAATGTGGGCGCTTTTGAAAAAAGAGGCGCTTGACGCCATCGAGGGTTATGAAGACTGCGAAAAACCCCGAAATGTAACGCTTGTAACGGGTGTTGCGGCATATCCATTGATTTGCGAAATTGCAGAACAATGCGAGAAAAAGTTTAACGGACTTAACTGCTTTGTTAAAGCGATAGAAAATGAATTTTTCGGCAAAAGAATTACAGTTGCCGGACTTGTTACCGCAACCGATATTATTAAGCAGTTGGGAAATACCGATTTAGGCGATGAAATTATTATCCCTTCAAATATGTTAAACAGCGATAAAACTATGTTCCTCGATAGCATAACGGTAGATGAATTATCGCAAAAATTAGCCGTTAGAATAAGCATTGCCGAAAACGACGGCTATTCTCTTGTTGAGAAGATAATAGGATAAAGGAGATTTGTTATGGCAAAACCGGTTGTTGCAGTTGTCGGAAGACCTAATGTAGGAAAATCGACTCTTTTTAATAAACTTATAGGTCGGCGCCTTTCTATTGTTGACGATACTCCGGGCGTTACAAGAGACCGAATATACGGTGATGCCGAATGGCACGGAAAAACGGTTATGCTTGTCGATACGGGCGGTATAGAACCCAAAACCGATGATATAATTCTTTCGGGAATGAGAATGCAGGCGCAACTTGCCATTGATACGGCGCTTGTTATAATTTTTGTTGTCGATATGCAAACCGGTGTTACCGCAACCGACAGCGAAATTGCGGCAATGCTTCAAAAGAGCGGAAAACCGATAGTTTTATGCGTTAACAAATGCGATAATATAGGGGATACTCCGCCTGAATTTTACGAGTTTTATAATTTAGGACTCGGCGACCCATTAGCTGTTTCCTCTGTTCACGGGCACGGTACAGGCGATTTGCTTGACGAAGTATTCAAGAATTTACCCGAAGATGCATTTTCTGAGACCGAAGATGAAGATACCGTAAAAGTTGCCGTAATAGGAAAGCCGAATGCCGGTAAATCTTCTCTTGTAAATAAAATCATCGGAGAAGACCGCCTCATAGTTTCGGATATTGCAGGAACAACAAGAGATGCCATTGATACCCTTGTTCAAAACGATTTCGGAAGTTTCAACTTTATTGATACAGCAGGACTTCGCCGAAAGAGTAAAATAGACGACAAAATAGAAAAATACAGTGTTTTGAGAGCCAAAATGGCGATAGAAAGAGCCGATGTTTGCGTTATCATGATAGACGGCGCCGACGGATTTACCGAGCAGGATTCAAAGGTTGCGGGTTTGGCGCTTGAACAAGGCAAGGGCTGTATTATCGCCGTAAATAAGTGGGATATAGTAGAAAAAGACGGTCAAACAATGGATAATTACCGAAAAAAACTTATGAACGATTTTTCCTTTATGCCGTTTGCCCCGATTATATTTATTTCGGCAAAAACCGGTCAGCGACTCGACCGTTTATTTGAACTTATTAAATATGTTCATTCACAAAACACAATGCGTATTTCAACCGGAAAACTAAACGATATTCTGGCAGATGCTACGGCTCGTGTTCAACCTCCGAGCGATAAGGGAAAGCGCCTGAAAATTTACTATATGACACAGGCATCGACCTGTCCGCCAACCTTCGTTGCTTTTTGCAATAGGGCGGAACTCTTCCATTTTTCGTATCAGAGATATCTCGAAAATCAAATTCGTTCAACCTTTGGTCTTGAAGGAACTCCGATTAGATTTATAATCAGAGAAAGAGGAGAAAAATAATGGTTTTTACCGCTGTTATTGCAGTAATTTGCGCATATCTTTTAGGCAGCATAAATTTTGCCGTTGTTTTCATAAGGGCGTTTATAAATAAAGATGTAAGAAATATAGGAAGCGGAAATGCCGGAACTACAAATGCGATGAGAGCAGGGGGCAAAAAGGTCGGAATACTAACCTTTCTCTGCGATTTTGCAAAAGGGGTTTTTTCGGCTTTTTTAGGCAAAATTGTATTTTCATATCTTTTTGAAATAACGGCAATTAACTATGTTAAACCGATATACGGGGCATATATTTGCGGTTTTGTCTGCCTGATAGGTCATATTTGGCCTTTGTTTTTTGAATTTCGGGGCGGAAAAGGTGTTGCAACGGGAGTAGGTGTCTTTTTTGTCATTTGCCCTATTGCAAGTTTAATCGGTCTTGTGGCTTTTACCGTTTGTTTTTTGATTTCGAGAACGGTATCGCTTTCTTCGATTATAGGAACTGTAAGTGTTGTTGCAACTGCGCTTATACTGTATGATAAAAGCGCTATGTTCCTGCCGCAACTTGTAATGGGTTGCATTATGGGAATAATGGTTATTGTAAAACATAAAGATAATATCAAAAAAATAATAAAGGGCGAAGAAAATAAATTCGCAAAGGGAAAAGGAAAAAATGGCTAAAATAACGGTTTTAGGTTCAGGCGGATGGGGAATGGCTATGGGACTTTCCGCATTTAATTACGGACATAATGTTACCCTCTGGTCTCCGTTCGAAAACGAAGTAAAACTTCTTAAAGAAACGAGAACAAATGAGAGACTGCTAAAAGGAATTTTTTTGCCGAACGAAATTGAAATAACGAGCGATATATGCGCTGCTGAAAATTCTCTTTTAACTATTATCGCAGTTCCGTCTTTCGCTGTAAGAGATGTTTCAAAACGGCTTTCAAAAGTTAAAAATCATGGCATTATAGTAAATCTCTCAAAGGGTATTGAAGACGGAACTTTTAAGCGGTTATCCGAGGTTATAAAAGAGGAAAACCCGAATTCCGATGTTGTTGTTTTGTCTGGGCCTTCCCATGCGGAAGAGGTTGCAAGGAATATTCCGACCTCGCTTGTTGCGGCATCGGAAAGCAAATCGGCGGCAGCCGTTGTTCAAAAGGAACTTTCAAGCGAATTTTTAAGGGTTTATACGGGCGATGATATTATAGGCGTTGAGCTTGGCGGAGCCCTAAAAAATGTTATAGCCATCTGCGCCGGTATCTGCGACGGCTTGGGACTTGGAGATAATTCAAAGGCGGCGCTTATTACAAGAGGACTTTCCGAAATTTGCTCTTTGGGTGTAAAAATGGGTGCAGACCGAAAGACCTTTGCCGGTCTTTCGGGGATAGGCGATTTGATTGTAACCTGTACTTCGTGCCATAGCCGAAATAACCGATTCGGAAATCTTGTTGGCAAGGGCAGCGATATAAATTCAGCATTAAAAGAGGTAGGAACGGTTGAAGGGTATTTTGCTTGTAAGACGGCATATTCTCTTTCAAAAAAATATGAAGTTTTAATGCCGATAACCGAAATTTGTTACGGTGTTTTATTTGATAATAAACCGATAAATTCGGTGGTAAAAGAACTAATGCTGCGCCCTAACAAAGCCGAAAACGAATAAATCCGAATTTTTTATCTTTTTATTAAAAAAATACTTGCAATTTTGCCGATTTTATGGTATCATTGCTTTTGCTATCGAAATTTGTTATTTATATAACTTAAAGGGAGGTGCAGACCATGGCTAAATGTGATATCTGCAATAAAGAAATCGCTTTCGGAATTAAAGTTTCCCATTCACACAGACGTTCCAACAGAACTTGGAAGCCAAATGTTAAAAAAGTTAAAGCTATCGTTAACGGCACTCCTCGTCGTATAAACGTTTGCACCCGTTGCTTGCGTTCCGGTAAGGTTACAAGAGCAATCTGATAAGTAATTTTTTTATGTGCAAAGGTCTTGAGTAACCTATTGGTATCTCGAGGCCTTTTTCATTTTAGGAGTATGTATGATTAAAGCAGTTTTATTTGATTTAGACGGAACGCTTGTCGATTCCATTACCGACCTTGCAAACTCGGTTAATTTTGCGCTCGGCGAGTTGGGATTTGCAGAACATAAAGTTGAGGAATTTAAGAATTTTGTAGGCAACGGAATACCTAAAATGCTTGAAAGAGCGCTTCCTGAAAACAAACGGGATAAGCAAACGCTTGAAAAAGCGCTAGATATTTTTTATAAATCTTATTCTGTTCATTTTGCCGATAATAGTAACCCTTATAAGGGTGTAAAAGAACTTGTAGTTGCTCTTAAAAAAAGGAAAATGAAAGTTGCCGTTGTAACAAACAAAGAACAGCAGATGGCAAATAAGGTCGTTTCAAGCGCCTACGGCGATATGTTCGATATTATTTTCGGCAAGAGAAACGGTATCCCTTCAAAGCCGGACCCTACTGCGGCGCTTATTTGTATGAAAGAACTCGGCGTTAAGCCAAACGAATGCATATTTTTAGGCGATTCGGGAGTTGATATTCTGACAGGAATAAACAGCCAAGCATTGGCGGTAGGCGTACTTTGGGGATATAGGGACAAAGAGGAACTTGTAAAAAACGGAGCAAAGTATATTATAGATACTCCGAATCAACTACTAAAAATAATAGAAGAAACAGCGTGAAAATTTATGCCGAATAATAAAGATGCATAGTATTTTTTGTTTTTGAAAAAATGGTGATTAAATTGAAATCTTCTTATAAAAGAACAAAAATTGCCTGTTTCGGCGGATACACCGTTCAAGCGATTATAAATAACTTTCTTCCTATTCTTTTTATTATTTTCAGGCAGGAATACGGCCTTTCTTACGAAAGTCTCGGAAGAATAATTCTTGTTAACTTTTTTGTTCAAATTTTTGCCGATATCGCAACGCCCTTTGTTGCAAAAAAAATAGGTTTCAAAAAACTTGTTGTTTTTTGCCATTTCCTTGCTTTTTTAGGACTTGCTTCATTCGGGTTTATAAACTTTATCGTTAAAGATATATATTTAAGCATTTTAATTTCGGTTGTGATATATGCTTTCGGAAGCGGAATAATCGAGGTTGTGGTAAGTCCTATTATGGAATATCTTCCTACCGATAATAAAGAAGGGAATATGTCGGTTCTTCATTCTTTTTATTGCTGGGGACAGGCATTTACAATTATAGTTACAACAGTACTTGTAAAACTGTTGGGTTTCGGGCTATGGAAATTTATTCCGATAATTTGGTCGGCGGTTCCTTTTATCAATATGATATTTTTCTGCACCGTTCCGGTTGTTGAGCCGAAAAAAACAGAAAAAAGGGAAAAAGGCGGAAAAGATTTATTTGTTTTAATACTTATTTTAGCGCTTATGCTTTGTTCGGGCGCCAGTGAAATTGCAATGAGCCAGTGGGCATCAATTTTCGCCCAAAGCGGACTCAAAGTTTCAAAGGTTGTCGGCGATATCTTAGGACCATGCGCCTTTGCGATATTTATGGGAACGGGAAGAATACTCTATGCCGTTTTCTCAAAAAGGATACCGTTTATAAAAGTAATGCTTGTTTCAAGTTTTCTTTGCGCCGTTTGTTATTTTGTTGTCGGAATTTCAAACAGTCCGATAATTTCGCTGTTTTTCTGCGCCTTTTGCGGAATAACCGTAAGTGCTTTTTGGCCGGGAACGCTCTCCTATGCGGTAAAATTATTCCCCGATAAACCGACCTTTATTTTCGGTACGGTGGCGCTTTTCGGCGACTTGGGCTGTTCGCTCGGCCCATGGCTTTTGGGCTTTGCTGCCGATAAAATAAACCTTAATTTCGGCTTTGTTATTTCAACGGTTTTCCCTTTGCTAATGATTATAATCGTATTGCTTTTGAGAAAAAAAGAATTGAAAAATTAAAGATAATATTTTATAATATTTTTGGATGAAAGGTGGAAGCAAAATGAAAAGAAAAGATTATCTTTCCTGGGATGAATATTTTATGGGTATTGCGGTTTTATCTTCAATGCGAAGTAAAGACCCCTCAACCCAAGTAGGCGCCTGTCTTGTTGACCGAGAAAATAAAATCCTTTCGGTTGGATATAACGGAATGCCTAAATGCTGTAATGATGATGAGTATCCGTGGGGAAGAGATGGCGCTCCGCTCGAATCAAAATATCTTTTTGTTTGCCATGCAGAACTCAATGCCATTCTTAATTGCCATGGCGGTTCGGTGGAAAATGCCGTTTGCTATACAACTCTTTTCCCTTGTAACGAATGCGCTAAGGCGATAATTCAGTCGGGCATAAGCGAAATCGTTTATTTGAGCGATAAATACAGCGAAACCGACTCAACAAAAGCATCTAAGCGTATGTTTGACAGCGCAAATGTAAAATACCGTGCTTTTACTTCTTCTAATAAGGAAATTAAATTCAGTTTATAATAATTGCCATAAAAATAAAAGGACTGCGTATTGCAGTCCTTTTATTTTTGTTTAATTACCTTCTTGCGTTTGATTTTCAAGTTTTTCTATGGCTTTGCGTTGTTTGTAGTTTAATATAAGATTTTTTAATATTGCAATTATAAAAATTATTATGCAAATTGATTCGCAAATGAGTAAGGTTATGATTATTTTACCCGAATTTGGAAGATAAGCAAAGTTGCTGAAAATATTTCCGATGCTTTTTTCTGCGGCGCGTGTCGGGATAACAAAATCGGGAGCTCTTTGGAGCGATTCGGTTATCGTATCGAAACGGTAGAATGAACTTTTACCGTCAACATAACAGTAAAGAACAAGAATATCTTTTAGATTTTCGTTACGGGACTTATATGCGCCAACTGTATTATTGCCTAACTGAACTTTATCATAATACCATTCGCTGCCGTCTTCTACCGTTTTAGGCGGAGTTTCAACTATATAAAGGGAGTTATTGTTAATAATATAGTTTAGCTTTTTTAATTCGTTGTCTTCGGCATAAAACCAGTCTGACAAAGAATTATCGTCAGCAATTAAATAATAAAGAGTGTATTTCTTATTATCGGTAATAACATTGATATCGGTATCGTTATATTTTATTGTTTGAAGCTCAAAAGAGGGGAAGATATTGTTGTTGCTTATGTTTTTGCTTATATGATAATTGACACCGTCAACCGTAACGGCAAGAGATTTATCATCTATCATTTGTTGTTTTTGCGTTTCGTCTTTCGAAAGTCTTTTGATATTGATATTATATCTGGTGGCAACTCCGCCGACAGTAACATTTATCGTCTTTTTGTTTTCGCCTACCAAAATGCGGTAGTATCCTTTGCCCCAGACATTTGCGTCATTTGTAGATTTCGCATCTATTCTTATTTTTTCAACTGAGTAAGGAACAGTTGCGGTGTAATCGGTTATGTTTCTGTCGAAAGCGGGAGTTAATTCTCCTTCGGAAAGAGATATTGATGTAATCCCGCCGGTTTTTGAATCGTTGCCGCTTAATACATCAACGGTTGCAGAAGCCGCTGCATCATCTGTTTTTTTGTTTTCTTCGGCATTCATTGTGAATAAAAGACTAGATGAGCCCTCTGAAAGCGCAGTGAAAACAATCGAAAAATGTTCGCTGTTGCCGGAACTCGTCTGCTTTGATAACAGAACCGACGAGCCGCTTAGCGAAGAACCGCCCGAAACATATTTAAGAATGTTGCTGTCAAAAGAAAGAGAGCCGTTTAATGACTTAATTGTAGATGTTGCACGATATGTTAAAGTAACCGTTACATTCTCTCCAACCTTAACCGACTTTGAAGAAAGTCCGATAATGGCACTATCGGCAAAGGCGTTGATACTGATTGAAGCGATACTTCCCGCTAAAACAATCAAACAAATAAGAACAGATAAAAACTTTTTCATCATATTTCCTCCAAATACAGTTTTTTTATTTTTAATTATAGTTTGCAAATTCAATGGACTTAACGCTATCCTCTTTTGGATTTATATAAACCGTTATTCTGCTTCGAAGGTCGTCTTTTGAAACAAAATAATCGAGATAATATTCGTGGTCATTTATCGCATAAAAATGCGAAGGTGCGCCTAAATACTCAATAACATCGGTTATGGCAGACTGATTTGTAACGCCGTTAACGAAGAACTGACCGTATTTGCTCTTTTTGGCAATAGTGTTGTTCTCGGCAATATTAAATCTGACTATACGGCAGTCTTTAAGTTCTACCGATGAATTAGATGCGTTGTAGAAAACCGCATCTATTATGTTGTTATATTCGTTAACAAATTGAGCTTTCATTGTTTTTCCGGCGAGAATAACCGACTCTTCGTCATATTCTTCGGAATCGACTAACTTAAAGCCCTTAGAAATCATTTTTTTATAGGTTGAAGGAACTTCTAAGGAATTTCCGCCATAGGTTATCTTGAATTTGAAATCTTTACCGAGGTATATCTCTGAATAGTTTTCAACATTATATAAACTTATGTCGAAATAGGTAGGCATAACGGTATCTTCCGAAGAAATTTCGGGAATTTCAATGTTTTCATATTTCTGCTTTTCTTCTGTTTGCGAGGTTAAATCACTTGTAGAGTTCCCCTTTTCTATGGGACTGCAACTGCAAAGCAAAAGAAACATCGCAGCAACGCATAAAACAGAAAGTTTTTTAAGCAAATTTTTCATTAAAGCAAACCTACCTTTTTTATAATTTCGCTATATCGTCTTTTATGGCGCTTTTTAGTTCATCTACCGAAGAAAATCTTTTTTCGCCGCGCAGAAATCTTTTTGGTTTGAGCGTAACATTTTTGCCGTAAATTTCTTCATTAAAATCAAAAACAAAAGATTCGCAAAGAACTTTTTGGCTATGGAAAGTCGGTCTGAAACCGATATTTGTAATACATTTACGGCTTATACCGTCAATAATCATCTCGGAAGCATAAACGCCAAACTTCGGTCTGATTAAAAGCTCGGGATATTCTTGATTTATGGTCGGAAATCCGATGGTTCTTCCTCGTTTATCCCCGTGAAGAACGGGCGAGGAAAATCCGAAACCGCCAAAAATTTGTCCGTTTGCATTTTCTAAATCACCGTTTGATATCATATGCCTTAAATCGGTGGAACTTATGGGCTTATTGTTTACTGAAACGGGCGGAGTTATTATAAAATCCATACCGTTTTCTTTGCAAAAATCTTTAATGAGTTCGGCATTCCCTTCGGCATTCTTACCGAAATGAAAGTCATAACCGCAGATTATCCTATCGGGTTTATAAGTATCCGAAACAAAACGCAAAAAATCAAGAGCAGTAATATTTTTTATTTTTTCAAAATCCAAAAATTCTATTTTTTCGGCGCCTAATTGCAACAAATATTTTTCTTTATCTTCGGGAAGCATTAAAAGTTCTGCCGAATCGGAAAAAGACGACTTCGGAGGAATACGAAATGTTAAAACGGTAAGGTTTAGGCCCTGCGCCGTTTTAAGCACAGCCCGATGACCCGAATGGATACCGTCAAAAGTACCGAGAGCAATGGCTTTTTTCGTAAACATCCCTCCATAGAATTATTTAATACTGTTTATAACGCATTTAATTGAAAGTTGATTGTTTTCTAGGTCAACAAATCCGAGCCCCAAAAACAAATCATTATATTTAACTCTTAAAATTTCGCCGTCGGTTAAACCGTCTGCCGAAATGCGGTCGAGACTTAACTGTCCGCCGTTTGAAAATCTTACGGCTTGTTTTTCGGATACAAAGACCTCTTTGAAATGAGAAACGGCGGTTTCTTCGCTTAATATAAACGAAGAAATGTTTTCGCTCGTTAAATCGTTAAGGTCAACGCAGTTTTCTATATCAAATCCTGAGGCATTTGTTCTTGTAAGACCGCAAAGCGTTGCCCCACAGCCCAAAACATCGCCGATATCGTTTGCAAGAGAGCGGATATATGTTCCTTTGCAAACACATGCGGAAAATGAAAATTCGCCTTTTTCGTTTAATTTTTCCGTTTCTTTAATGTCAAAAATTTCGACTTCTCTCATAGGGATATCGAGCGTTTCGCCCCGCCTTGCAAGTTCGTAAAGTCTAACACCGTTTTTTTGTATGGCGCTGAACATCGGCGGTTTTTGCATTATTTTGCCCTTGAATTTTGAAAGGGCAAAGAGAATATCATCGTTTGTAACATTCACTTCCGATTCCGAAATAACTTTTCCCGTTATATCAAAAGTATCGGTGGTTTTTCCGAGCAAAACCGAAGCAAAATATGTTTTTTCCGAATCCAAAAGATATGAAGATAGGGCAGTGGCTTTTCCGATAAATATGGGCAAAACACCCGTTGCCATAGGGTCAAGAGTGCCGGTATGTCCTACTCTTTTTTCTCCGGTTAGCCGTTTTATTCTTGCAACGGCGCCGAATGAAGTTATACCTTTCGGCTTATTTATGAGAAGAAATCCCTGCATCAGATTCCTCCATATTTGTTTTAACGGCGTCAAGCACCATTTTTTTAACCTCTTTAAGAGTTCCGCAAACGGTAGCCCCTGCCGCAGCTTTATGTCCGCCACCGCCTATTGATTTGGCGATAGCAGAAGCGTCGAGCGGGGGATAGGTTCTGAGCGAAATTTTGAATTCTTCATCGCCCGTTTGTTTAATCGAAATTCCGGCAATAACGCCCTCAACACTTCTTGAAATAACTGCGATACCTTCGAGGTCGGAACCGCTGCAACCGGTTTGTTGTTGCATTTCGGCGGTAACTGCCAAAAGAATACATTTGTTATCGAAATGATATTCGGCGGTATCAAGCACCATTCTTTCGAGCTCTAAAAGTTTTCTCGATTTTGTATCAAACATAATTTTGTTGATTTCGGCGGGGTCTATATCATATTCAAACAACTTTGAGGCAATGATATGCGTTTTGGCGGTAACATTTGAATATTTGAAGCAACCCGTATCGGTAGCAATGCCGGTGTATATGGCTGATGCGGCACCCGAGTTGATATTAACATTCATAAGTTCCAAAAGTTCAAATATTATTTCGCAGGTAGCCGAAGCCGAAGCATCAAGATACAAGTTTTTTGCAAATTTAGAGTTTGAAATATGATGGTCGATGCAAAGGTCAACTTTATCGCCGAAGTTTTCGCAAAGAGAACCTAAAAGTTCCTTTGTTGCAACATCAACTGCAATAACAGTAGCTTTGCTTTCGTCGATATTATCGGTTTCGTGAACAAAATAATCGTATTTTTTCGGAATAACATCGGCGCAGATAACGGCGGCGATTTTTCCGATTTCTTTGAGCCCGTAGAATAAAGCATAACCCGCACCCAGCGTATCGCCGTCGGGCGAAGAATGGGTTAAAATAACAAAGTTATCATGCTTTTTGAGAAACTTTGCGGTTTCTTTCAGGGTAAGCTCGTTTGAAATTGAATTTGAAATTTCCATTTTTACATCCTTTTGCAAACCTTTATTTGCCAAATGAATCAATAATTTTTGAAATATGAGCGCTGTTTTCTATTGAATTATCAGCGACAAACCGAAGTTCGGGAACTTTTCTTAGTTTCATTCTGCTGCCGAGTTCTCTTCTTAAATATCCACTTGCGCTTTTATTGAGAATTTTAACCGATTCGGCAGTTTTTTCTTCGCCCTCTATTGCGCTGACATACGCCGTTGCATAGGACATATCTCCCGAAACATCGAGTTTTACGATGCTTAACATTTTGCTGATTCTGGGGTCTTTAACTTCCCTTAACAGTTCAGAAAGACAAATCTTTATATCCGATGTAACACGGTTGATTTTATATCCGCCCATTATTCTGTATATTCCTCCATAATGAATGCTTCAAATTCATCGCCGTCTTTAATATCGGAAAACTTTTCAAGACCTATTCCGCATTCGTAACCCTGCGCTACTTCCTTAACATCATCCTTAAATCTGCGCAGTGATGCGATTTCGTCTTCACAGATTACAACGCCGTCTCTTACAAGGCGGATTTTACATGCACGGGTAACTTTACCGCTTGTAACATAACAACCTGCGATAGTTCCGACATTAGAGATTTTATAGGTATTTCTGACTTGAACTGTACCGAGAACACTTTCACGGAATTTCGGAGCAAGCATACCCTTCATTGCCGATTCGATTTCTTCAATGCAGTCATATATAATTCTGTAAGTGCGGATATCAACACCGTCTCTGTCAGCGGCCTCCTTGGCAACCGCATCGGGGCGGACATTAAATCCTACTACAATGGCGCCCGAAGTTTGGGCAAGCATAATATCCGATTCGTTTATGGCACCTACACCGCCATGGATAACAGACACCTTAACTTCATCGTTTGAAAGTTTTTCAAGACTCTCTCTAACCGCTTCAACACTTCCTTGAACATCTGCTTTAACAACAACATTAAGGGATTTAAGGTCGCCTTCGGATAACTGATTAAAGAGATTATCAAGGGTAACCTTTTGTCTTGCGTTAAATTCGTCGTTTTTAATCTTTTCTTTTCTTTGCTCAACAAGTTCTCTTGCAAGTCTTTCATCGGAAACAGCATCAAAACCGTCTCCGGCGGCAGGAGTTTCGGCAAGGCCGGTAATTTCAACCGGAACCGAAGGACCGGCAACTTTTACCTGTTTACCGTTTTCATCGGTCATCATACGAACTCTTCCGACCGATGTTCCCGCAACGATGATATCGCCCGATTTAAGCGTACCGTTCTGAACAAGAAGGGAAGCTACGGGGCCTCTGCCCTTATCAAGACGGGCTTCGATAACAACACCTCTTGCTTTTCTGTCCGGATTTGCTTTAAGTTCAAGCATTTCGGCAACTAACAAAATATTTTCGAGCAGTTTATCTATGCCTTCGTGATTCTTTGCCGAAACAGGAACACAGATAACATCGCCGCCCCATTCTTCGGGAACTAATGAATGCTCGGTCAACTGCTGCATAATCCTATCGGGATTAGCATCGGGCTTATCCATTTTGTTTATAGCAACTATAATTTGAACATTTGCGGCTTTGGCGTGGTTTATTGCCTCTATTGTCTGAGGCATAATGCCATCGTCGGCGGCGACAACTAAAACGGCAATGTCGGTAGCCATCGCACCACGCTGACGCATAGCGGTAAATGCGGCGTGTCCGGGAGTGTCGAGGAAGGTGATTTCCTGACCTTTGCAGTTAACCCTGTAAGCGCCGATATGCTGGGTAATGCCACCGGCTTCAGTGTCGGTAACAGCGGTATTACGAATGGCATCAAGCAATGAGGTTTTGCCGTGGTCAACATGTCCCATAACGACAACAACGGGACTTCTCGGTTTAAGGTCTTCTGCGCTGTCCTCGGTAACATCCATAATTTTTTCTTCTATTGTAACAACGACCGCCTTTTGAATTTTAGCGCCCATATCGGTAACAACTATTTCGGCGGTATCGTAGTCTATAACCTGATTTACATTTGCCATCATACCGAGTTTCAAAAGTGTTTTGATAACCTCGGCGGCAGTCTTTTTAAGGGCGGCGGCAAGTTCGCCGACCGTTATTTCTTCTCCGACCGTAACGGTTATGGGGGTTTTCTTTATTCTTTCGAGTTGCATACGGCGGAGTTTATCTGCTTCGGTTTCTCGCTTAGCGCCTTGCGGACGGCGGTAATCCTGCGATTTTTGTTTGATTTTCTGTTTCGATGTGAAATTATCACGCATAGTATTTGCGGGAGCGATAGTTTCATACTTTTCGTTATATTTATCAATGTTTACATTTGATGTACGGGTATCAAAATGACGAAGCTGGGCAGGACCTCTGTTAGGAGCAACGCCCGGATTTTTCTTTTCTTTTTTGGGAGGAGCAACAAGCGGACCGTCATACGGTTTTTGCTCTTTTTTGGGAGTCGGCTTTTTCTCTTCAAGCCGTTTTTGAGTTGCGGTTGGCTCTTTCGATTTCTTTTGCGCAGTTTTGGGAGTTTCGGTCGATTTTGCCTTGGCTTTCTTTTCGGTTTTTTCCTCTTTGGATTCAACCTCATCTTTCGCTTTTTTGGCAGCCGTCTTTTTGGGTTTTTCTTCCGAAACTTTAGTTGGGGCGTTCTTCTTTTCCTCCATTGCGGCGGCAGCTTTCAACTGTTCGAGAATTGCCATTTGGTCGGCAATTCTCTTATCCTTCTCGTCTTGACGCTTTTTGGCATTTTCTTCACGGGACTTTGCGCCGCTTTCAAAATAACTTTTGAAACTTCTGACGCTGTTTTTCTTTGTAAGAGCATCAAAAACCAAACCGATTTCCTTTTCACCCAAGGAAGCGGCTGATTTTTTCTCTTCTCCCGTAATCTCCAAAATCAAAGCGGTAAGTTCTTTTGAAGGCATACCGAAATCTTTTGCCATCTCACTTATCTTGTACTTATTCGTCATTAGCATTTCCTCCCGTATTCTTCTGCTATTGCAGAAGCAAATAAATCGTCGTTAACAGATAAAATTCCGCAATTTCTGCCAACGGCGTTTGAAATTGTAATAGTAGTTATGTCTTTTGGGAATATAGCATCAACGCTATATTTATCCGATAAAAAGCGAATTTCTTTTGCGCTTTTTTCGGAAATATCGCAACCTACGATTATCAGTTTTGCTTTGCCGTTTTTAATAGATTCGCTTGAAGCGGCGGCGCCGTACGATAATCTTGCGGCTTTTGAGGCAAATCCCAAAAGAGTTAATATTTTACTGTTCAAGTAACGCAAACTCCTTTTCGATTTTTTCGTAAACCGAGTCGGAAACAAAGGTTGAAAAGGTGTTTGAAAGGGAATTTCGTTTTCTGCATTTTTGCAGACATTCCGCATTTTTGCAGATATAGGCGCCTCTTCCGTTTTTGCGCCCACTTGTATCGAGTTCTATTTCGCCTTCGGGCGTTTTAACAACCCGTATAAGTTCGGCTTTCGGTTTCATATCTCTGCAACCTATACACATTCTCATAGGTATCTTTTTTTGAGCCAAGAGAAAACTCCCTTTCTAAAAAATTATTATTCGCCGAAGAAACCGCTTTCGGGATGAATATCGATTTTCCAACCGGTAAGTTTTGCGGCAAGGCGGACATTCTGTCCCTTATTTCCTATGGCAAGAGAAAGTTGCGATTCGGGAACTCTTGCTTTGCAAATCTTCTGCTCTTCCGATTCTATTTCAACCGAAACAACCTTTGCAGGGGAAAGCGCCTCGGAAATGAAAGCAACGGGGTCGTCGCTGTACTTAACAATATCAATTTTTTCGCCTTTAAGTTCTTCAACAATTTTATTGACACGGGCACCTTTTTGACCGATACAAGCACCGACAGCATCAATTTCGCTGTTTTCCGACCAAACTGCCATTTTTGTTCTTGAACCTGCCTGACGGGTAATGGACTTAATTTCTATTGTGCCGTCAAAAATCTCGGGAACTTCTGTTTCAAAAAGGCGCTTAACAAGACCCGGATGGGTTCTTGAAAGCATAATGCGGGGTCCCTTATCGGATTCCTTAACATCAATAACATAAACTTTAATAAGGTCGCCTTCTTTAAGTTCTTCATCGGGAACCTGTTCAAGTTTGGGAAGCGTAGCTTCGCTGTGGCCGATTGTTAAAATAGCATTTCCGTTTTTCGGGTCGATTCTTTCAACCGTTGCGGTAACTATTTCTTTTATCTTGTTTTGGAATTCTTTGAGAACCTGATCTCTTTCAGCGTCTTTTACACCTTGACGGAAGTTGTTTTTGGAGTTTTGAGCAACAACTCTGCCGAATTTTTTGGGGTCGAGCTTTATATCCAAAAATCCGTTTTCTATTGAATCGGGGTCGATTTTAGAGGCATCGGCAGCCGAAATCTGGGTGTAGGGATTTTCAACTTTTTCAACTATTTCTTTTCTCGCTACAACACGGAAAATTTCTTTTTCCATATCAATTACGCAGGTTACTATATCGTTTCCGCCGTAATCTTTTCTGGCAGCAACGGTAATAGCTTCGGAAATTTTATCAATGATATATTCCTTTGGTATTCCTCGCTCCTGCTCCATTTGTTCGAGAGCGGCGAAAAACTCCTTCATCTCTTTTTTTTCTTTTGCGGTAATTTTTTGCTTAGCCATTTTTTGCTTTTCCTCCAAACATTAAACGATTAAAATTCTTCGTTTAGGTTTATTTTTGATATTTCTGATAATGAAAATTTATATGTTTTTCCGTTTTCGGTTTCTATAACGGGTCCGCCGTCATAATCGGTTAAAACCCCGAAAAGTTGTTTAGTTCCGTCTATCGCTTTATAAAGTTTAGCCGAAACGGGTTTTCCGATAGACGATAAAAAATGTTTTCCTTTGGTAAGTTCTCGGTTAAGCCCCGGAGAAGAAACTTCCAAATAATATGAAACATCAATAGGGTCGGCTTCATCAATAATCGGGTCAATGGCATGGGAAACATCGGTGCAGTCGTCAATAGTAATTCCTTGCGGTTTGTCAATAAAAACCCGAAGATAATGCGAAGCGCCCTCTTTTACAAAGGCAACATCCCATAGCTCAACACCGAAAGATTTGACCGTTTCTTCGATAAGCGAACAGACTTTATCGGTTATTTTTGACACAGAACAGTCCTCCGTTTAATCAATAATAAAAGTGAGCGGGAAATCCCACTCACCTTTCTGCGTAAAATTTACTATATAATATTATAACATATAAATATATAAAATCAAGTATTTTTTGAAAAATTTTACAAAATTATTCAATATTATCGGCGCCGCCGATTAAATCTTCGGAATCGGTATCATCATTATTGTTAACGGCATAGTAGAGAACAATTTTGATTTCGGTATTAACCGACTGACCAAACTGTGGAGTTTGCGAGATAACCGTACCTGCTTTGTTATCGGCATCAAATTTTTCAACAAGACTTATATTATCGTATAAAAATCCTTGTTTCAGGAGTTCAATTATCGCTTTATCAGTTGTAAGACCGGTAACATCAGCGATTTTTATCGTTGATGGGCCAAGACTTATCGAAACTTTGATTTTGGTGTTTCTGACAACGCTGTTTCCGGCTTTTACCGACTGCGAACAAATAGCACCTCTCGGTACGCTGTTTGAGAACTTTTTATCGGCTATACTGATATTAAAAACATCTATTTTTTCAATATCTTTAAGCTCGGTATAATATTTTCCGATTAAATTCGGAACTTCATATTTCTTTTCTTCAATAACATCAGCGCCTTCGTCTATTTCGCCTATTGAAGCAACACTCGGCATAGAATCGGCATCGCTTGTTTTTTCAACCGGCTTTTTGGGGAAGAAATATCCTTTAAGCACGGTAAATGCCATTATTACGCCGATAATTACAAATGCGCCAACTGTACAAAGAGCGGCGGTAATGCCGTATTTTAATGAAGAGTTTTTATGCTTTGATTTGCCATTCGGTTCCATTTTTTCGGCAATTCTTTTTGAGCGCATAATCTCCTCGTTTTTGCGCCTTGTTTCGGCTCTGATTATATTTTCTTCGGTTTCGCCGTAAACGAGTTCGTCTCGGAATTTTTCAACCGTTTGAGTTCTTCCGGCGATTTTAACTTGAAGAGCATTGGCAAGGGACACCAAAACCTGACGGGGCAGTTCATCGGCAAAATGCGAAGGAATTGCCATTGAATCGTTATGGATTCTTTCGTTTGCCGGGTCAGGCAAATTGCCGATTAAAACCCTGAATATAGTTGCGGCAAGGCCGTAAACATCAGTAAACGAACCCATATTGCCCTTTTCGGTTGAATATTGCTCTATGGCGGCGCAACCGGGATAAATTGCCGTTTGGAAGTTTTCGGAAGCAAAACGGGTTTGAATAATCGAAATATTTGAAAGTCTTAGTTTGCCGTCTCTGCTGACAAAAATGCTTTCGGGGGAAATACCGCCGTGGATAATTCCGTTTTCGTTAAGCTTTATAATCGTATCGATAAGCGGTAAAAACAGAGGTCTTGCCTGTTCCCATTTAAGAACTCCGCCGTTTACATCGAGGAAATTTGAGAGGGTAATCCCCGTGTTTTGCGAAAATACGGCATAAGCCGTTGAGTTATCTTCAAAAATCGCATTAACAGGGAAAAGACAGTCCGACTCAATAGCCGAAAGTTTTCTGTTCAACTCTAAAAATTCGATTAAACCTTCATTGAAAGAATAGGTATCGCTTTTTTGTATGGATACGGTCTTATCCGGATTTCTCGACGATATTGAAAGAGGAAAATACTCCCTTATATTAACGGGGATATTTTTGTTTTGGTCAAAGGCGAGGTATGTTATGCCTTCGCTTGAACGGTCTAATACTTTTCCTATAACATATCTTCCGCTCAAAATATATCTTACATTAAGACAGTCAACATCATTTTTTGAAAGAGAATCATATCCGCAAATACTGCATATTCCGCTGCCGTCCATTTCATTCATACAGCCGGGGCAAAGTTTATTTACATTTACCATATATGCCTCCTGAAAAACATAATCCAACTTATATTATCATATTTTTCTTCAAATTACAACAAAAAACCGCCTTTCGTTTTGAAAAGGCGGTTAAAAATTATTTGCAATAGCCGAGCGATTGAATTAAATCGGCAACTTTTTCGGTATAAAAATCGCAGGTTTTTTGGCTGCTGCTTTCGGTCATAACACGGATAATCGGTTCGGTTCCGCTTTCTCTTAATAAAATCCTTCCGTTGCTTCCGAGTTCGTTTGAAATTTCTTCGACCAAAGCTTTAACTTTTTCATCGGAAGAAACGGCGGTTTTATCGGCAACGGTAATATTTTTTATCGACTGAGGATACATTTTAACCGGTTCGGCGAGTTTTCCGAGCGTTGTTTTCTTATCTACCATTTCTTCAAGAAGCATAATGGCGCTTAAAATTCCATCACCGGTTGTTGCATATTTTCTGACGATAACATGACCGGACTGTTCTCCGCCCAAATAGTAGTTGTTTTCCATCATGGATTCATGAACATAACGGTCGCCTACTGTTGTCTGAACATAACCTATTCCGGCATCGTCGAGCGCTTTGTAAAGTCCCATATTAGACATTATTGTCGTTACAACCTTGTTGCCCGGCAAAAGACCTTTATCACGCAGTCTTTTACCGATGACATATATGATATGGTCGCCGTTTATTACATTTGCATTTTCATCAACGGCTATAAGGCGGTCGGCATCGCCATCAAAAGCAAAACCTACATCGAAATGATTTTCTCTTACAAATTTTCTCAATGCATTTATATGGGTAGAACCTGCTTGTTCGTTTATGTTAAGACCGTCGGGCGAGTCATTTATTACATGAACTTCGGCTCCGAGAGCGCTGAATACCGAACGAGCAATCATCCAAGAGGCACCGTTGGCACAGTCGAGCGCAACTTTAAGATTTTTATATGAGTTGGCGGCTATCGAAATCAAATAACCTACATAGCGGTTTCTTCCGGCAACAAAGTCTATTACCATACCGATTTTGTTGCGATGGGCAAGTGGCAAATCATCGCCCTCAATATCAAATTCAGACATATCGCCGTCGATATACTTTTCAATTAAAGAAAGGGTATAATCATCCATTTTTTCGCCGACACGGTTTATGAGCTTTATTCCGTTGTCGTAATATGGGTTATGCGAGGCGGAAATCATAATACCGCAGTCAAAACTATCCTGACGAACGGCATAGGAAACGCTCGGTGTCGTTGTAACATGAAGCATATAAGCGTCGGCTCCCGAAGCGGTAACTCCCGCAACAATGGCATATTCAAGCATATAACTTGAACGGCGGGTATCTTTTCCGATAACAATTCTTGCCCTGTAATTCGGCTTTGAAGCGGCGATATTAGAATAATACCAACCGAGGAAACGGCCGATTTTGAAAGCATGAATGGCGGTTAAGTTTTCGTTTGCTTCACCCCTGAAACCGTCGGTACCGAAATATTTTCCGTTAAATGCAACCGACTCTTTGGGTTTGAAAAGTGTTTCGGTATATGCTGATTCGAGCGGAATTTCATCTCGAAGTAAATCGTCTATTGAAACGCTAAAAAGAGTGGAGAGCTGTATTATTTTTGAAATTTCGGGGACCGAAATATCAGACTCCCATTTTGAAACGGACTGTCTTGAAACTTCAAGTTGAGCCGCTAACTGTTCTTGCGAAAACTGAAAAGATGACCTTAAAATAGCAATTTTTTGTCCTATTGTCATAGTTTACACTCCTAACAGAATAATAATCATTTTCAATAGGATTATAGCATCTGAAAAGTTTTTTGTCAACTTTAAGTTGCTAAATTGCCTTTTTTAGTATTGCAGTTATTACCGTAACATCATCATTTGTTTCTTTTTGCTGTCTTCGTTTTGCGCAACTACATAAATGTTCGGCTAAATTTTGAGCGGAACCGCCTCTGAATGCCTCTAATTCCGCCTTAATCCAGTCTGTGCCATCGGCGGTTGCGCCATCGGTTAAAAGAACGATAACATCTTCGTTTTTAAGCCGAATTCTTGCGGTATCAAAGCTGATATTATCGAGAATTCCTATCGGAAGTGAGTTGCTTTCCGCCTTTCCGCAACTGTTATTACGCTTAATTATCGTTGGTGCGGCACCTGCTTTATAAAGTTTAACTTCACCTGTAAACAGGTCGATATTTGCGATATCAAGGGTAGCAAGAGATTCATCGCTCGACTTAAATATCATAGAGGAATTTAATAGTTTCAATGAGCAGTCATAACTGAAACCTGCTTTTATAAGTTGAGCCATAAGTCCCGATGCCATGGCACCGTCAACCGCCGCTCTTCCGCCCGTTCCCATACCGTCGCTTAAAACGATAATAAAATGGCCTTTTCCGTCGTTGAAATAACTGAAAGCATCGCCCGATATTATGTTTTCTTTCGCCGATATTTGCTCAATGCCCGTTTCAATTCTGAAATTTGCGTGTTCTGTAAGGGTAAGGTAAACCGAGTTTTCGGATTCATTTATCGTAGGGATATCGAAGTCGAGTTCACAAGCGGTTGAGCAGAGTTTCATTATCTGTTTTTTGTTCATAACGAGTTCGGGTGTTTTTTTAATGCGTACCGAAACGGTAGTTCTGCCGTACTTATCGGTATTTGCGCTTGTTTCTTCGGCATGAATTTCAAGATTTTCGAGAGCCGAGGAAACACTGAGGGCTACGGGAGTATTAAACTGTTCTTCGTTTTCAAAATCTTTCGATAGCGAATAAAGCATTTCCGAGATGCCGTAAAACTGATTACATACAACTGTTCTTACTTCTTCAATTCGGCTTTCACTCGCAATGGCAGACGAATATTCAGTATATCGTTTAATCGTTGATTCGCAAAGTTTGGCATATCTTATACATCTTCCTTTAAGGTCTATAGGGTCGCTGTCGTTATCGGTTTCAACGCCTTTTAGAGATTTAGTTATATTCATAATTGCGTTTACCGTTGCATTTCTTCTTGTTTCCCAGCAAATGGCACGGTTGTTACAGCCCTTGCAGGTATCTTCTTCGATTTTAAGAAGAATATGCCCGAAATCGGGGGTATTGATTTTAGAGAGTTCGCTCGAAACTTTTTCGGTTGTTTCGGATATTTCCGAAAGGGCTTCTGCTGCCATATTAAGCCGTATGTTTATCGCTTTTTTAAGTGTTTTGTTTTCCGAAATTTTAGGGCATAGTGAGAAAAATTTTCCGAGATAACTCCCAAAACTTTTTGGCATAATTATAAAAAGAATACAGCCGATTATTGCTTCGGCAAAACTTTGCAAAAAAGAATAATCAAACCCCGATAATGCTTTATCTATAACGAAAGAAACTATTACCGCCGCCGATTGGGCATAGCGTCCAAGCGGAGAAAAAACACCTGCCGAGAGGCCACCTATCGAATATGCGAAAAAAGATGAGTTGTAATTTCCGCCGAGCGCCGAAGCAAACGAAATACCGATACCGCTTATGGCGCCGGATAGGGTTCCGCCGTATTTTGAGGCGACGAGTATCAATACAATTCCGAGGATTTTTCCAAGTGATACACCGTAAATTTTAATCCTGTCGAAACCGATTAAAAGTATGCTTGAAGATATAAGAAGCGAAGCCATTTCGTCGGCTCCGAGACCTACCGTTTTTCGCTTTATTGCCTTTGCGCTTACAGCAATAAAATATCCACCCGCTCCCGCCAAAAAACTTTCGCATAAGAACATCGCCAAATCCGAAAGTTTTCCCGAAAGAGAAAAAGTATTTGTTATTGCGCTTGAAAGAAAAGCAATAAAGCCCAAAAAAATCGGGTTGCCCGATATTTTTTTATATGGATATGAAATGAGCTTTATGGCGAGTATGGCAAAGAGCGCCGCTATGTATCTGAAACCGTTACCGCTTATCGCAGGGAAAAAATAACCTATAAAAATTCCCGTTGCAGCCGAAGCATAGAAAGACCTTGTCATACCTGCCAAAAACGAAAGCCCGAAGGGTATCATTATCCCTTTTACAGACGCCTTTGCAGAAACAAATCCCAAAACCGAAATAATAACATTTTTAAGAATTACAGCTGATAAATCCGAGTTGCTTATATTTTCGGTACTCAGTATCGGCTTTACATAATCCTTCATTCAACCACCGCCGTTTTAATAGTCTTGTCCCCAAGATAATTATATATGGTGCAAAGCGATAATAATGTCAAAAATCCGCATCGAAAATATAAACTTTTTATCACAAAAACAAATGCTTGAATAAATAAAGGTATATTTGCCAAAATAAAAACAGAAGGCGGTGGGTATTCTGAATAAAATAACAAAAATTATATCTCTTGTTTTGATTTTTGCCCTTATGATGTCGATAGGTGCGTTAGCACTTTCAAAAATGGGGTCAAGAGGCGAAGAGGTCAAAAAAATCCAAACGGTTTTGAAGCAAAAAGGATACTATAAGGGAAACATTGACGGAATTTTCGGCACCAAAACAAAAAGCGCCGTTAAAAGTTTTCAAAAGGCAAACGGACTGACGGTTGACGGCATTGCCGGTAAAAAAACACTGGCGAAACTCGGCATAAAAAGTTCATCGGGCAACAGTTCTTCATCTTCCGATTATACTTTACTTGCACGGCTCATTTCCGCCGAGGCGAGGGGAGAAAGCTATTTGGGGCAAGTTGCGGTCGGCGCCGTTGTGCTTAATAGGGTTGAGCATCCTTCTTTTCCCGACACCGTTTCGGGAGTAATCTATCAAAAGGGCGCATTTTCCTGCCTTAACGACGGTCAGTTCTATAAGCCGGTTGCCGACAGCGCTTACAGAGCGGCAAGAGATGCCTTAAACGGAGTTGACCCGAGCGGCGGCGCAATTTACTACTATAATCCCGCAAAATCGACCAACAAATGGATTTTAGGCAGAAAAATCATAACAACAATAGGTAAACATGTATTTTGCATATAGACTTCCGTTTTTTTACAGGTGAAAAATCAACGAAAATCCACCAAAGCGGCAATTTTTATACCGCATCGTTTCGGGTGCATTTTAAGTAGCCGAACAATGCTTTTTTACATTCATTGTAAATTTCGGCGATAAAAGACCTCCTATGAAAATCATAGGAGGTCTCATTTTATCTATGAGCAAGTTTTTTTGCATCTGACAGTCCGTTTACCAAAGCATCAATATCATCTTTGGTATTAAATCTTGAAATGCCTATCCTAAGGGCGCCGTCGATATATTCATTTTTAAGGCCTATCGCCTCTAAAACATGGCTTCGTTTCCCTTGTTTACAGGCAGAACTTTTTGAAACAAAAACGCCGAGCGTTTCAAGATAATTCATTAAAACTTCGCTTCTGTAACCTATAAGAGAAATATTTAATATGTGCGGGGCATCGGTTTTGATGTATTCGATTTCAGGTATTTTTTTAAGTAATTCTTCGGTAAGATATTCTTTTAGCTCTGCCATTTTTTTTATTTCGGGGTCTTCTTTACAAGCGGCGGCAAAAGCGGCAATTTGCGGCAGGGCTTCGGTACCGGCCCGTTTCCCGCTTTCTTGCTCTCCGCCTACGATAAGCGGTTTGATTTTTATGCCCTTTTTAACATATAAAGCGCCTATTCCCTTAACGGCATGGATTTTATGACCGCTTATGCTTATCATATCTGCTCCCAGAGTTTTTGCTTTAAGCGGAACTTTTAAGAAACCCTGAACGGCATCGGTATGAATCAGAATATCGGGGTTGATATCCTTTACTTCTTCACAGATTTTTTTAATATCCGTTACGGCGCCTGTTTCGTTATTAACCGTCATAAGCGAAATTAAAACCGTTTTATCGGTTATGGCTTCCAAAACCGATGAAACCGAAACGGCACCGCTTTTGTCGGGCTTCAAGCGGGTTATCTTATAGCCCCTTGTTTCGAGCAAATCGAGCGCTTTTCTTACCGCATCATGCTCAACAGAAGAACTTATAATATGATTTCCGTTTCTTTTTTTGAGTTCGGCTCCCATAATAATCGCAAAATTATCGCTTTCGCTGCCGCAGGAGGTAAAGATGATTTCCTCGCTTGAAGCAAAAAGAGCATCGGCAACTGTTTTTCGGCAGTCTTCAAGCAAATTCTTCGCCTGTCTGCCCTTTTCATGGGTAGAGGAAGGATTTCCGTATATGTTTTCCATTACATTTATTGCCGCCTCTTTTGCTTTTTCGCAGGTTTTGGTCGTTGCGGCATTATCAAGATAATGTTCCATTTTTAGCGCCATTCCTTTCTGCCAAACTAAAAAAATAAAATTATTATTTACTTATTTTATCACAACAAATCGGCTTTTACAACATTATTAAAAGTAACTGCTTTGTTTTTTCGGAATAGTATGATAATGGAAAAAATTAAATTTCCGATTAAAAAGAGTTATTTTAGGCAACAATAACCATATAAAACAACTCGGAGAGTGAAACGGTAATGAATATTAAACGAGGAGAAATTTATTATGCCGATTTAAGTCCCGTCGTCGGTTCTGAGCAGGGCGGAGTTCGTCCGGTTCTCATAGTGCAGAACGATGTCGGCAATAGATACAGCCCAACCGTAATTGCGGCGGCAATAACGAGTCAGCAGTATAAAACCAATCTTCCTACGCATATAAAAGTTCAAGCTGAGGGTTGCGGTCTTCAAAAAGATTCAATAGTTTTGTTGGAACAGATGAGAACAATAGATAAAACAAGATTACGGGAAAAAATGGGCAGTCTTGATACAAGCTCGATGAATATGGTGGACAAGGCCATCTCGGTAAGTTTAGGACTTTAATATTTGTTTTTATTTTGCGAATCGGCAATAGTCGGTTCGCTGTTTTTATGGTGTTTTATATTGACAAAAAGCATAAAATTTTATATACTTAATAGGTCTTGTAAAGGGATGATAGGTTTGATTAAAAGTCTTATTAGTTATATAAAGGCGCATAAAAGCATATTTTTCTTTTTGGGGTTTTTAATTATCGGCGGTTTTTATTTTATTTCAAAAACTCTTGTTTCAAATATTCATCTTGTTCATTTTGCATTTGATGATAAAATTCCGTTTATTCCGATATTTATATTGCCCTACATAATTTGGTATCCTTATGTTCCGGGGCTTATGGCGCTCGTGTTTTTTAAGGACGAAAAGGCATTCAAAAAACAGGCAATAATATTTTTTTCGGGAGCAGTTTTTTGCTCACTTATTTTTCTTGTTTATCCAACCTACATTGATTTCAGACCCGATGTTTCGGGCAAAGGGATACTTTTATGGATTACAAGAATAATATACAAAAATGATATGCCACCGGTAAATGCCTTTCCGAGTTTGCATTGTTATGAGGCGCTTTCGGTTCATTTAACGGCTTTTACCGTAGGGCCATTCAAAAAGAAATTGCCGTTTAGAATTGCATCGGCTCTCTTAATGGCAACAATTTGCGCTTCAACCGTTTTTGTAAAGCAACATTCTTTTGTTGATATTATCGGCGGTTGCGCTGTTGCTGTTTTGTTTTGTATAGTGGGAGAATTTATTTTTAGGGGAAAGAAAAATGGGAAAAATCTTGAACGCAGAAAAGTACTTATCAAATGATGTTTTGAATCTAAAAACATTTAACGGCGTTTTTTTCGCAGTTATGGGCTTTATGGTATTGCTTTGCATAGCAGTATGGCTTATTTTCAGAAACAAAAGTGAAAAGGCAAAAACGATTTTTATTACCGCTTTTTGTGCATTCAATGTTTTGGTATTCTTTGTTTATAAAATATTTTTATGCAATGATACATCATACCTTGAAGCAAACGGAAACGGGTTTAACTGGTTTAGCGAACTGCCTCTTCACCTTTGCAATATAAATATGTTTTTAGTTCCGATAGGAGCTATAACAAAAAAGCGCGGTATTTTGGGATTTGCATTTATAATGGCTCCGTTTGGCGCTATTATGGCGATGGTTGCGCCTTGCGCAGGGTTTAGCGGATATACTTTGCTTTTGCCGAGAATGTTAGGTTTTTACCTTACTCATGTTTTGGTTTTTGTAGGCGGAGTAAGTCTTGCAACGCTCAATATTTACCGTCCTAAATTTAAGGATTTGCCTCGTGTTTTCATAACGCTTGTTATCATCGGTATTCTCATGACGGGGGTAAACTTGCTTATAAGGAAATATACATCTTGCGATTTTGCAAACTATTTCTTTACTATGGACCCCGACGGTGCGCCGATATTGGTACAGTGTTACAGTCTTGTGAAAATCCCGTTTGTTTATTTGCTTCCGGCAACTCCCATTCTATTAGTCTATATGGCGGTTATTTGTTCGGGATTCAAAATTGCGGATAAAATTTCAACAAAGAAGAATACTAAAATTGATGCCGAAGAGCAAACTAAGGAAACTGTTTCGGCAAAATAACGGTTATTAAGGGTGAATAAAATGTCAGGTTGTAGTGGAAATTGCGAATCTTGCAGCAGCAACTGCGGTTCCAAAGAAAATGGAAGTTTAATTGAGCCGACCGGTGCTTTTAACAATATAAAACATATTATCGCCGTTGTATCGGGTAAAGGCGGAGTCGGCAAGTCAATGGTAACATCAATGCTTGCCGTTCAAATGAGCCGAAAAGGATATAAAGTCGGCATTCTCGATGCCGATATAACCGGCCCGTCTATCCCGAAAGCATTCGGTATTAAAGAAAAAGCATTGCAAAATGAACTCGGAATTCTTCCCGCCGAAACAAAGACGGGTATTAAGGTTATTTCGGTAAATATGATGCTCGAAACTCCCGATTCTCCTGTTATTTGGAGAGGCCCTGTTATTGCAGGTCTTGTAAAGCAGTTTTGGCAGGAGGTCGTTTGGGGAGACCTTGACTATCTGTTTATAGACTGTCCTCCCGGAACCGGCGATGTTCCGCTTACTGTTTTTCAGATTATTCCGCTTGACGGTACCGTTGTTGTTACTTCACCGCAAGACCTTGTTTCAATGATAGTAAAAAAGGCGCTTAATATGGCAAATATGATGAATATTCCCGTTTTGGGACTTATTGAGAATATGAGTTATGTTAAATGTCCCGACTGCGGAAAAGAGTTTTCCGTTTTCGGCGGCGGCAGCGATGCTATATCAAAGGAATCCGGCATTCCGATACTCGCAAAAATGCCCATAGATACCGAACTCGCAAAGCAGGTTGATATGGGAGTAATTGAACTTTTCGAGGGCGATTATCTCGAAGAAGCAGCAGCAAGGATTGAAAATTCAGAGAAATGAGAATGCGAAAGAAAAAGCACCTTGAAGACAGACTTAAAGGTGTAGAAAAATATCTTTTTTCAAGTCAAATCGAGGACCGAAATTTTAATACTGCCGTAAACGAAAAGGAATATATTGATTTTAATTCCTGGTTCGGCACCGAAAAACCGCTTTATTTGGAAATCGGTTGCGGAAAAGGCAGATTTGCCGTAACCTATGCAAAAACCCATCCCGATATAAATCTTATTGCGGTCGAAAAAGAGGCAAATGTTATTGTTTCGGCTTGTGAACTTGCGGAAAATGAAAATGTAGAAAATGTAAGATTTTTGAAAATTTCCGCCGAGTATCTCGAAAAGTATATAAAGCCGGACAGCATCAGCGGAATTTTCCTTAACTTTTCCTGTCCGTTCCCGAAAAAGAGGTATGCTTCGCATAGACTTACGAGTGAAAACTTCTTGAAAATATATAAGCGCATTATGAAAAAAGGCGCCGAAATTCATCAAAAGACCGATAATATGGGATTTTTCGAATTTTCGATAGAGCAGTTTTCATATTGCGGATTTGCCCTTAAAAATGTTTCGCTTGATGTTCATAAAACCGATTTTGAGGAATCTGACGAAAATATAATAACCGAATATGAAAATCGGTTTATGAATCTCGGACAGCCGATTTACAGACTTGAAGCATACATAAAACAATATAGTTAAAGCGTACCGCATAAAAGATTTACGGTACGCTTTAATTTTGCCCCTAAACGCATATTCGAGGGCGTGATTTTATTTTGAAAAACCGAAAGCCGAAACGGGCGATATATCTTTTCCGTTTTTAGTACATTCAATATGAATATGGCTTTCGTCCATACATTCGCAGGGTGGATTTTTTGATGTTCCTATCAAAATGCCTACACCGATTTTCTCTCCTTTTGTAACGCAAACGCTTCCGAGACCGCAGTATTTTGCGACAAGACCGTTGCCGTGGTTTATCGTTACCGTTTTTCCGAAATCGGAGCTGTCTTCAACGCTTGTTACCGTGCCGTTTGAAGCCGAAACAATTTTTGAATTATCCTCGCAGGAAATATCAATGCCCTTATGCATTCTTAAATCGCCGTAGGTATTATCGTATTGAAGGGTTTTATCGCTGTATCCTTTAATAATATTTCCTTTAATCGGCATTACAAATGTTTGTTTTTTCGTAACCTTTGCCTTATACGGAACTTTGCTTACCGTATTTTCGGTAATCTTGGTTTTCTCCTTTTCGCTCGTATCGGCATCGCTAACGGTCTTTTCTTCTATTTTATTATATGATGATTCCCCCGAAGAAAATACATTCGATTTTTCCGAATTTTCGTTAAGGTTGCCTTTTTTTGCACCGTTATTTGCAACGGCAAGATAACCGACAATGCCTATCGTTATTGCGCAAACGGCGATAATAATGTAAATGCCGTTGCCGTTTTTCTTTTTATCCGATTCATATTTCATGGTTTTATACCCCTTTGGTTTTTATTTCTATGTTATTATTGACTCTTTTTGTTTACAATATACTTAAAATTTGTTTATAAAAAATTCATATTGCCGAAACATTTATCTTTTATCATAAAATAGGCGAAAGAGGAAAGCCGCAATTTCTTTTTCGATTTTTCATTTTTGAAAAATTCTCCTCAAACCCCTAAAATTGAAAACCGACCGTTCTGTAAAAAGACGGTCGGTTTTCTTTTGTTGAAATATTGCTCTAAATATGTTATTTTAATTTTGGTGATATATTTGAAGATTATATTTGTAAGGCACGGCGACCCCGATTACGAAAATGATTCTTTAACCGAAAAGGGGAAAAGAGAAGCCGAAATACTTAAAAACAGAATGGCAAAAATTAAAATCGACGAAATTTACTGTTCTCCTATGGGAAGGGCAATAAGAACTGCCGAGCCAACGCTTGAATTATTAAACCGAGAAGCCGAGATTTTGCCTTGGCTTAAAGAGTTTCACGGAGTTTTGGCAGACCCGCTGTTAAAAAGAGATGTTAAACTCTGGGATATTTTGCCGTCGGTATGGACAAATACGGAAAATGCTTTTGATAAGGATAAATGGATAAAAACTCCTCTTGCCGAAAATTCGAGCGCTTCATATATGTATAATGATGTTATAAAAAAACTCGATGAATTTTTATCTTGCCATGGCTATAAAAGAAACGGTAATTTATATGATGCCGAAAATCCAAACGATGATACCATTGTTTTCTTTTGTCATTTCGGGATAACCGCTGTTATGCTATCGCATCTGCTCGGAGTATCGCCGCTTGTTATGATGCAAAATTTTGTTGCCTTTCCGTCAAGTCTTACGGTAATTCAAACCGAGGAGAGAGAAAACGGCAAAGCAATATTCCGATGCAGGGCATTAGGCGACCTTTCCCATCTTTACGAAGCAGGTGAGAAACCGTCGTATTCGGGATCTTACTGTGAACTGTTTACAAACGAAAACGAAAGACATTGATAATTATTTTACTACGGTGATTTTATGAACATTATTTTTATTAGACATGCAGACCCCGATTACGAAAACGATTCTTTAACCGAAAAGGGAATAAAAGAAGCCGAACTCTTAAGGGAACGGATAAAAAAAATGGATGCCGATGAATACTATTGTTCACCGCTTGGCAGAGCAAAAAAGACCTGCGAAACGGCAATGGAGTTTACCGGTAAAAAAGCGGTTATTCTCGACTGGCTCAGAGAATTTCCCGGCGAAATTGTCGACCCTGTTACCGGAAAAAACAGAATCCCTTGGGATTTGATGCCGTCATATTGGACAAATTTTAATGACCTTTACGATAAGGAAAAATGGATAAATACTCCGATTATGAAAAGTGGCAGCGCCCATACGCTTTATAGGGATGTTTGCCGAAAGTTTGATGAATTCTTGGCGCTTCACGGATATGAGCGCAACAATAATGTTTATAAAGCCGTAACCCCGAATAAAGATACAATAGTTTTATTTTGCCATTTTGGTATAGAATGTGTACTTCTTTCGCATATTTTGGGCATATCACCGCTTGTTTTATGGCAGAGTTTTATTGCCCTTCCTACAAGCATAACGGTTATAAAAACTGAGGAAAGAGAAGAAGGAATTGCCTATTTCAGGTGCCGAGCATTCGGCGATACGGCTCACCTTTACAAAGAAAACACTACCCCTTCGGAGTCAGGAGCATTTTGCGAAGTTTTTAAGGATAAGGATGATAGGGATTGAGAGATATTATTGATGTTGCGATAGTAGGCGGCGGCGCATCCGGTTTATGCTCGGCAGTTTCGATTAAAAGCAGAGACAGGTCTGTCGGCGTTACGGTTTTTGAACAGCTTAACCGAGTTGGGAAAAAACTTATAACAACGGGGAACGGCAGATGCAATATAACCAACCGAATTATTGATAAAAGCAGATATCATAGCTTAAATCCCGATTTTTTTGAGTTTGCGCTTAACCGATATGATAATCTTTATACCGAAAACTTTTTTGCCGATATGGGCATTGTTTTTACCTTTGAAGAAGATAAGGCATATCCTTATTCACTTCAAGCATCATCGGTAGTAGATGCGCTTAGGTTTTCCTGCGATGAGATGGGAGTTAAAACACTTACCGAAACAAAGGTTACTAATATAAGAAAAGAAAATGATGTTTTTGTAATTTCGGCAAACGGCGAAGACTATTCGGCAAGAACGGTTATAGTTGCCGGCGGACTTCTTTCGGGCGGCGAAAAGCTCGGAAGCAATGCAAGTGCTTTCAATATTCTTAAAGCAAACGGCTATAAAACGGTTGCTTTGACTCCTGCTATTGTTCAGGTTAAAACAGAAAATACGCTTACAAAAAGCTTAAAGGGCATAAAGGTTAATGCTATGGCAAAACTTATGCTCAACGGTAGGGAAATAAATGCCGAAGAGGGCGAAGTTCTTTTTTGCGATTACGGTCTTTCGGGTCCGCCGATTTTGCAAATTTCACGGGAAATTTCAAGGCAAAAGGGAGATTTTTCAATTTTTCTTGACCTTATGCCGGAGTATTCTTTCGATAAACTATGCGATTTGTTAAACTACCGTGTTTCGGTTTTAAGACAGCGAAAAGCCGAAGAATTTTTTACGGGAATGTTAAATAAAAGGGTGGGACAAGCCGTAATAAAACTCAGTGGTATTCCACTTGCGTATGATGTTTCAGCGCTTAGAACCGCCGATATAAAAAGACTATGCTCAATTATAAAAAACCTAAGTTTCAAGGTGATTTCGGCAGTCGGATTTGATAATTCTCAGGTTACGGCCGGAGGCATTGATACGGCAGAGTTTGATGATAAAACAATGATGTCGAAGCGGGAAAAGGGACTTTTCTGCGTCGGTGAAATTTTAGATGTTGACGGCGATTGCGGAGGTTTTAATCTTCAATGGGCGTGGTCAAGCGCCTTTGCCGCAACCGACGGAGTTTTTAATTACTTAGAGGAAATTCTATGATAATAGTAAAAGATGTAAATCTGCCGCTTGATACCGATTTTTCATCTTTGTTGCCGATTATGGCAAAGGAACTTAAAACCGAAATATCGAATATTAAATCGGCAAAACTTTACAGAAAAAGCGTTGATGCAAGGCATAAAAATAATGTCTGTTTTTGCTGTTCAATTCTTGTTGAAGCAAAATCGGAAGGAAAACTTCTTAAAAACTGCAAAAAAGCAAGTTTTTTCAGGCAAGAGCCGTATATTTGGCAAAAATGCGAAACCATTCCCGACAAAAGACCCGTTATTATAGGTTTCGGGCCCGCCGGAATGTTTGCAGGTCTTGTACTCGCAAGAGCAGGATTAAAACCGATAATTTTCGAGCGGGGATATGATGTTGACAGGCGCCAAAAAGATGTTTCGGATTTTTTCGGCGGCAAAAAACTGAATCCCGAGTCTAATATTCAGTTTGGCGAGGGCGGAGCCGGAACATTTTCCGATGGCAAATTAAATACGGGAATAAAAGACCCCCGAATAAGAGAAGTTCTCAAAACCTTCGTAAGTTTCGGCGCGAAAGAGAATGTCTTAACCGATTCAAAACCGCATATCGGCACGGATATATTAAGGGTTGTTGTCAAGAACATAAGAAATGAAATTATAGATTTGGGCGGCGATATTTACTTTGCCAAAAAACTTGACGGTATTTTTTCCGAAAACGGCAGATTATCCGCTATATCGGTAAACAAAGAGAAGATAGAATGCGAACGGCTTATTCTTTGTATAGGCCATTCGGCAAGAGATACCTTCGAAATGCTTAAAGACAGCAAAATCGAAATGGAGCAAAAACCGTTTGCCGTAGGCGTTAGGATAGAGCATTTGCAAAAGGATATAAACAAAGCGCTTTACGGAGATTTTTACGAAAACGAAAATCTTGATTCCGCTTCATATAAAATGGCGACTCATCTTCAAAACGGCAGGGGAGTTTATACATTTTGTATGTGTCCCGGTGGAGAGGTTGTAAATGCTTCAAGCGAGGAAAAAATGATAGCCGTTAACGGAATGAGCGAAAACGCAAGAAACAAAGAAAACGCAAACAGCGCCCTGCTTGTCAGCGTTTATACGAGCGATTTCGGAAGTGATGACTGCCTTGCCGGTTGCCGTCTTCAACGGGAAATCGAAAACAAA
Organism: Clostridia bacterium; assembly: GCA_024404145.1. GTDB lineage: Bacteria > Bacillota > Clostridia > Oscillospirales > Acutalibacteraceae > UBA737. Next base: position 50,537 of record JAKSQK010000001.1, read on the forward strand.
GCATATTCGCTGGGCGGCGGTAAGGTTCCCATAACAACGGTAGGTCATTTTGTTTTCGGAAAAGAAGCAAAAATAGGAAAGGTTAAACCTTCGGTTAAACCCGAGTGGATTTTTGCCGAACTTGAAGATATTTTCCCTTCTTTCGTTACCGATTCTCTTAAAAAAGCAATAACCGAATTTGATAAAAAGATAAAAGGTTTTTCCTCTTTTGATGCCGTAATAACCGCTCCGGAAACCCGAAGCTCATCTCCGATAAGGATATTAAGGAATGAAAAGGGCGAAAGTTTGTCGCTAACGGGATTTTTCCCCTGCGGAGAGGGTGCGGGATATGCCGGCGGAATAACCTCTGCCGCAGTAGACGGTATGAAAGCTGCCGAAAATCTTATAAGAAGTTATATGTAAATTTTGATAAACATTACCAAATTTGTTTTCTTTTGCCCCGTTTATATGCCAATATTGACAAAAATGCAAAAATTGTTAAATAATAAACAAATTTAACTTGAAAAATGGAATTAAATGGGGTAAAATAATATAGTAAAAATTTTTTGGAGGTAATTTTCCATGGTTAAAGTTGCAATTAACGGATTCGGCCGTATCGGTCGTCTCGCATTCCGTCAGATGTTTGGTGCTGAGGGTTACGATGTAGTAGCCATCAACGATCTTACTAAGCCATCTATGCTTGCAAATCTTTTGAAGTATGATACAGCTCAGGGCGGCTACTGCGGTTTTATCGGTGAAGATAAGCATACCGTAACTGCCGACGATGAAGCAGGTACAATTACCGTTGACGGTAAGACTCTTAAGATTTATGCCGAAAAGGACGCTAAGGACCTTCCTTGGGGCGAAATCGGCGTAGATGTTGTTCTTGAATGCACAGGTTTCTACTGCTCAAAAGAAAAATCTCAGGCACATATCGATGCAGGTGCTAAAAAGGTTGTTATTTCCGCTCCTGCCGGTAACGACCTTCCCACTATCGTTTTCAGCGTTAACGAAAATACTCTTACAAAAGAAGATAAGATTATTTCTGCCGCTTCTTGCACAACTAACTGCTTGGCTCCTATGGCTAAGGCACTTAACGATTATGCTCCTATCCAGAGCGGTATCATGAGCACTATCCATGCTTATACCGGCGACCAGATGATTCTTGACGGTCCTCACAGAAAGGGAGACCTTCGCCGTGCCCGTGCAGGTGCTGCAAACATCGTTCCTAACTCTACCGGCGCTGCAAAGGCAATCGGTCTTGTAATTCCCGAACTCAACGGAAAACTTATCGGTTCTGCTCAGCGTGTTCCGGTTCCGACCGGTTCTACAACAATCCTTACCGCTGTTGTTAAGGGCGCAGATGTAACTAAGGAAGGCATCAATGCTGCTATGAAGGCCGCTTCTTCTGCTTCTTTCGGTTATAATGAAGACCAAATCGTATCAAGCGATGTTATCGGTATGAGATACGGTTCTCTCTTCGATGCAACCCAGACAATGGTTTCTAAGGTTGCTGATGACCTTTATGAAGTTCAGGTTGTTTCTTGGTATGATAACGAGAACAGCTATACTTCACAGATGGTTCGCACAATTAAATATTTCGCTGAAATCTAATTTAGTTTTCAACAAAATTTATGAGCGTATCTTCGGATACGCTCTTTTTTATTTTGCGCAAAATAAAAAAACTCTTGACAAACGGCGGAAAAATATGTATTATTGTATTAGTCAAGTAGCATATTAGTACAAACGAGGTGAGTAAATGGCGTGGATATTTGACAGCAATGCTCCGATATTTAAGCAAATAGTTGATACCATTTCGCTTAAAATAATAAAAGGCGACTATAAAACGGGGCAAAAACTCGATTCGGTAAGAGATTTGGCGGTCGAAGCGGGAGTAAACCCAAATACGATGCAAAGGGCGCTCGTTTCGGTTGAGGAAATGGGACTTCTCGAAACAAAGCGGGGCGACGGCAGGTATATAACGGAAAATACCGAGATAATATCGAAACTGAAAGAGGATTATATACGGAAAAACACTGCCGATTTTATCAAAAAGATGAGTGAGTTCGGTTTTTCAACGCCGGAAATAATTTCATTTATCGAAAAAACAAACATAAATTTATAAGAAAGGTTTAGCACTATGGATAAAATACTCGAATGTAAATCGCTGACTAAAAATTACAAAGGCAATATGGCTTTGAGTAATGTAAATTTAAGCATAGGCAAGGGAAAAATCGTAGGTCTTTTAGGGCCTAACGGAAGCGGAAAAACAACATTCTTAAAAATAGGCGCCGGTCTGTTAACGCCAACATTCGGCGATATTGCGATAGGCGGCAATTTTATAGGAGTTGAAACGAAAAAAATCGTTTCCTATCTTCCCGACCATAACTTTTTAACACCCTCTATGACGGTTGAAGGAATGGTAACTTATTTTGAAGATTTTTATACTGATTTCAGCCGAGAAAAAGCCGAATCAATGCTTAATGCTCTCGACATTGATAAAAAAGCCAAGATAAAAACCCTTTCAAAAGGAACGCAGGAAAAGGTTGAACTGATACTCGTTATGAGCAGAAAAGCAGAACTTTATTTGCTTGATGAACCGATATCGGGAGTTGATCCGGCAACAAGGGATTATATTTTAAGGACAATTCTTTCCAGTTTTGACGGCAATGCAACTATTATTATTTCAACCCATCTGATAAACGATATCGAACAGATACTGAGCGATGTTATTTTTATAAATCACGGTGATATTGTTTTATGCGATACGGCAGATAACATAAGAAGCAATACCGGAAAGAGTATTGACGCATATTTCAGGGAGGTATTCAGATGTTAAAGAAACTGTATAAACACGAGTTTATTGCGCTTTACCGTGCTTTACTTCCGTTATACGGAGTTTTGTTCGGGCTTTCGGTTGTAACGAGGGTTTTATCCTTTTTTGCCGATAATTCAAATGATATAATATCATTTTGCATTGATACTTTAACAGTTCTTTCTTCAATAACCATAACAGGAATTTTTATAGTAGGATTTGTTTATATCATCGTAAGATTTTATCAAAATCTTCTTTCAAAGCAGGGCTATTTAACAAATACTTTGCCGATAAAAACATATAAGCATATAATCTGTAAACTTGTTTGCGGAATCGTAGTCCAGATTTCCGGCGTTGTTTTAATGATTATTTCCTTGATAATTATGTTCGGAACAAAGGCGGGAATAATCAAACTCTGGAATTTCCTGCTTTCGGGATATAACTCTTTTTCTAAAGCGATAGGAAATGCAAATACAATCGCAATGCTTATAGAACTTTTCATTTTGATAATAATTTCTTTGGCGACAAATCTTTTGATGTATTATGCTTGTATGGCGATAGGTCAGCAGTTCAAAAACAGAATTTTGGCATCTATTATAGCATATTTCTGTATTAAAACGGCAACCCAAATTATACTAATTGTCTTGATAACGGTATGTTCTTTCGTTTCCGCTGATTTTGCAAAAATTATTTTGGCAAATTCAACCGTTACAACATTGACGCAAGGGTTTATGCTTTTCTGTATAGCGTTAGTATTAATTGAGGGCGCAGTTTATTATTTTATTACAAATCATTTTTTATCAAAAAAACTTAACCTCGAATAAAAACAAGGCACCTTTTAAGGTGCCTTGTTTTTGTATTTTAAGAAAGAAGAATAGGAAAAGAAAACATAACCGTCGATTTTTTTATCGTTTTCGCAAATTGAAATTTGCTTTTTTATAATATCTTTTCCGTTTTTCCATTCATATTTATCGGGGAGGTTATCCGTTCCGATTTTATAGGTTGCAAGACCTATAACAAGTTTTGTTGATTTAAGAGGTAAATTTTTGTAATCTTCTAAAAGCTTATCAAAGCGGTAGTTTTCGTCGGGGTAATCAAAGCCGAAATAAAGTTGCGGAATAATCATATCAACGCATTCGTTATCGGTCCAGCTTTTTATATCGGCATAATATTGAGTTTTGTTTTTTTCTATCGAAGCCGATGGGCTTATGCTTAAAAGAATATCTTTATCTTCAAATTTAACCGTTGTATAAAGCGAACTTATAAGAGAACTTATATGGCTTGTTCTGAATTCCGAAAGCGAAAGCGGATTTTCGGTATTTTTTTTATATTCATCATAGGAAGATTTATCAAAATCGGCAGAAGAAGTAGGATAGAAATAATCGTCAATATGTATCCCGTCAACATCGTAACCGGTAAGTATTTCCCGAACAGCATCTGTTATGAGTTTTTTAACCTCGCTGCTTGAAGGGTTTAGATATATCCCGTTATATATACATACATTCAGGTCATTTCCGTCTTCTTGGTCGTTGAGCCATTTGTATGCGGGACTGCCTTTGTCAAGCGCCGATATATCGGTACTTTCTGTCATAACTCGGTAGGGATTTAGCCAAGCGTGAACCTTTATATTGTTGCTGTGAAATGCTTTTAACATATAGGAAAAAACATCATAGTTATATTTTTTTGCAAGTTCGTTCTGCGGAAAAAATTCCGAATGAAAAAGCGAATTGCAAAAAGGGTGAACCTGCAAAAAAACATCGGTTATTTTATTGCTTTTGATATTTTCCAAAAGCAAATCAAAGTTTTGTTTCAATTTTCCGTTTTTAAGCAGGTTATCTACCTCGCTGTATGTAACCCAAACACCCGATATTTTACTATCGGGTGCTTTTTCTTGCCTTTCGATATTTCGGCAACTGCATAGGAAAAGAATAAAAATAAGTAAAACAGAAATAATTTTTTTCATAAACGCCTTAAAGAATATTATATTCGATATTTGCCTTTTTAACGGTAAACTGCCCTTCGCCCGAAACGGTAAAATTCATTTTATGTATCGGCATAAAGAAGGGGAATACCTTTATATCGTTTAGTGTGTTGTCTTTTAGTTTAACGCTCTGTTTTGAATGATAACTGTCGCCTTTAACATCTATACTTATTGTTGAATCTCCCGCCATTTGAAGGTTGAGAGAAATGATATTTTTACCTAAATGCGTATCAAAATCAAAATCTTTTGTAGTTATCGAAAAGGGAATACTTTTTTCTTTTTCCATGCGGTTTACGATAACAATATCCTTTTTATCGCATTTACCGCCGAAATGCGAAAAGTAGTTTATAGTTTTGCCTTTGTCGGCGCAAATTATGAAAATGTTATACAGTCCGCAAATAGCGCCGCAATATAACTGTTCGTCGGGCAATTCAAGATAATACCAAGATATGTTGCTGTTGTTTTTTGAACTGTCGAAATAGTTTGAATCAAGACCGAATGATTCGGTATCAAAATTGAGAGCAAAAACCTTATTACCGATAAATAAATAGTAAAAGCCCTCATAACTTACGGCAAAAGCATTTTCACAGGCGCTATCGGTAAACGACGAAAGAGATTTATTTATAGGACCTGATATTTCTTTTACCGTATTGTTGTCTTGAAGCGCATAAATTCGGTTCCCGAAAAGCCAAACCATTTTATTACCGCAGGTACAGATAGTTTTATAAAGGTTAGTTCCGATAACCGTCGATAGGGTACTTGAAGAAAGACGCTGCGGTTTTTGGAAATCTCTCGTTGTTCCGACGGGAGAAATGTAGGTCAGTTTTCCTGTTTCACCCGCCGAAGACAATTTGAAAATCCCCTCTGATTTTATCGCCAATAATTTGTCCTTAAAGGGTTTTACGGCGACTATATCGTCGGTCGGGTTACCTACCGAAGTTCGCATTGTTTCGGGGAAATAGAGAGGAGTTTCAAATTTTGAAACAAAAACCTCGTTTTTCTTTTCGCTGTTTCCGAAAAAATAAAAGTCGGAATTATAAGCCGTTGCGCTTTTTGAACCGATTATCATTTCTTCGCTTTTATCTATCCTTTTTGCCGCCGAAAAGCAAATATTGTTTCCGTTCAATAAATCGCAGCGGGGAATACTGTAACGCTCGTTGCCTTTCCAAAACGAAAGCCGACCGTTGCCTTTATCGCAGACGAGTTTTATCTGCAAATTGTTGAAGGTTGCAGTATCTTCAAAGGAACCTGGCGGTATTTCCCATTCGGTATAGTTTGAATCTATATCGTATATTCGGCAAACAACATCGTCGTTGTAGGCGAGTTCCGTAACGGGGAGTTTGAATGTTGAGGAAATTCCGTCTGAGGTATAGTAGGCGCAAAATTTGCCGCCTAATAAATTTATTTCCTCGGGACAGGCGGGAGCATTTTCAAAAACCCAACCCGCTTCTTTCGCTTCTTCATACTGCGTTCCTCTGCCGTTGATATATATAACGGGAGTATAATATTCCGATTTTGACATTTTTATAAAAACTGAAGAATTAGGCGAGTATTCATATATATCGTAAATAAAATGGTCGCTTCCCGCGAATTTCGATTTTCTTTTAAGGAATGCGTATAATCCGTTTCCGTAGTTCTTTTTTCCGACAACAAAAAATATGTTGTCAAGAGCATAAAGGTGTCCCTCGGTAAGACCGAGCGAAATTGTACCGAGCTTTTTAAGCAACGATGAATCGGAAACGGAATAAATATTTATTTTCTGAAAGTCAATTGACCCCCAAACATTATAAGCAACCCTTTTAACCATACCGTATTCAAATATTTCGGTATCGGTAACGGTTAAATCAGTATGCATAATTCCCGTTTCTTCGTAATCGCCGATAATACTTTCGCTTCTTGCTATTATACTGTCCCTTGTTCTTAAAACACCGCTTTCTTTTATAACATTTAATGCCGAAGAAAACTGATTATCGCAAATATCCGTATTTGGAATACTGTTGTTTATTCCGCCTGAGAATGCGATTTTTTTAGTTTCACTTTTCTGCTTTTTTATGCTTGGATATTTCATTTATATCACACTCCGTAAATCTCGGGAGAAACATCGGTTATTCTTTTTGAGTCGGAAAGAAAAGCGGCTCTTCGTGCATTGAATAAGGCGGTCATAATTATATTTTTTTCGGTATCGTGATTATACTGAGAAATAATCATAGCAACGCCGTAGGATAAAACGGAAATCGCCTGTTTATCGAGGTTTACTTCTTCAAACAAAGTGTCAATGGGCTCGGCGCCGCAAATATCAAAAGATATTTCGTTTATGGCGTCAAGCGCAATTTTTTTGAATGGAATAACCTGCTCGATAGTTCCTTTCGAGTCGTGGTAGCCGAGTTTCAATAGTGCCGATTCGTATATTTTGTATCCTGTCATTACGGTTCTCCTTTCGGTGTTTCTTCCGTTATCAGTTTTTCGGTATCCTTTATAAGACCTTCCGGCAAACGCTCAAAATATTCCTTTTTGGTAATAATCCCTTTTTCGAGAAGGGATGTTAAAAGCGATATGCCTTCATTTGCGGAAAACTGCGGTTTGTTATATGTTTCTGCCGAGCAAATGAAGCATAAATCTTTATATCTGTTTGCATCAAAAAGGAAATACCATGTTCCCGATTCATCGCAGATTTTAATTTTGCGCTTACCGTATTGCGTCATCCAAAAATCCGCCCAAATAAGCGCTATTTCTTCGATGAAATTAAAGTATCTGTTTTTGGCGAGGTTAAGGGGCAAAATAGCCGCATTTCGCATAATGCTCAATGCGCTCATATTATCTGCTCTGCTGTCGCCGAGAGCAACTTCGTTAGCCCCTGCCTGAGATAGGGTGTTATCAATAAGCATATTTACGGCATTCCCGAAATCCGATGTAGTATCGGGCGGAGTAATATACTTTATTGCGCCGTTTATATCTTCGTTTGTGCCGAAAACTTTGATGATTTGTCCGGGGTCGTTTGTTATATCGGTTGTAACGGTATCGCCGTTTACAACCATCATCGGCATACCCATACTGACCGCCGACCAGACATTTGCCGTAACCATACGGTTTATTGCGATTTGATTAGGAATAAGATAGGTTATTTCGCTATCGCCGTAAATAAGGTTGTTGCGTTCTTCAAAACGAAAAACCGCAAGAGGATATTTTCTGAGTTTTGTATTGAATTTCGGGCGTATAACCGCCTTTTCGGTAACCTTTGTGCAATAGACCGTTTCGTTGCCGAGCTCATCTTTTTCCTTAAAAAGTTTTGTAATAACGAGTATTTTTCGGTCAGAAGAGCCGATGTTGTTCAAAGTATATTTATCGGCACCGTATTTTTTTGCCTCTTCCAAGACATCATCTTTGTCCCTTATGGAAGCAATAATTATATACGGTTGATTTTGTGTTTCCTGCTCATAAGGATTTCCGAAATAAACATTTTTAACGCTTAGAACTTCGCATTTGATATCGCCTTTTACGGGGAGCGACTTAACATTTATACCGGTCGGCAAATCAGAGTCCCAATAAGTATATATGATGCCCGTTCCCGAAATATAGGCATTTTTTAATGCTTTTGCGCAGATATTTTGAAGATTTACTCTTTTTGCGGTAACAAGAGCATATTTATCGAGCGCTTCGCTCAATGCGTTTAACTCGTCATTTCCCGGAGTTCCTAAATATTTAAAACCCGACATTCTCTTTTTAAGAGAAGTTGCAGTATTAAAATTGTTTGGTTTTGAAATACCGTCAACGCTGTATTTAAGTTCGGGAGAAAAATCCAAAATCTGCGAGAGTTTATATTCGCCGATTCGCTTTATAACATTATGCCTTACAAGCGGTCGCTTATTACCGCAATTAGCACCGTACCACTGGTCGCCTCTGAAAAATCTTTCATTTATATCTGACTGGTCGTATAAACCTTTTTCTCCGATTTTGTTTTTGAAGTTTATGCCTTTTCTGTACTCTTCGAAAATTCCGGCAGGATTAAGATTTATCATTTTTTTCCTCCTTTTCAAAACTACCCCGAGGGAAAACCCTCAGGGCAGAATTATGAATTTACGGTTTATTCACCGCTTTCTACCGTAACGGTTGCAACTTCTGTGTTAACAGAGGCAATACCGTCAACAGTAATCTTTGCGAAGTAGAAATACTCGCCTTCTTCAAGGGTTGTAGGAATGGTGAAAGAACTGCTTGTTGCATTAGCAATCTTAACAGCATCGCTGCCGTCAGTATCTGTGCATGAATACCACTGGTATGTTAAAGTTCCGCTGCTTGTTGCAGTAACCGAAACAGAACCGGTTATTGCGCCCTCGGTAACTTCCTTATCCTGCGGCTCGGCAGAAATTGTGATGGCAGGGGATAACCATGCCCAAATGGCATCAAGACCGCTCTTCTTAACAAAAACATCGTAGTAGATGCGGTAATCAAACTTGTAGGCATCTGCATCAATGTTCTGTTCGGGAGTGAAAATTCTCATCTGTTCGGTCTTCTTAACAAGATGAGCGCCCGATTTAGGACAAACGAGCATATAGGTTTCCCTTGCGTTGTTAAGAGGAGTAAATCCACCGGCGGAATTGTTGTTGAAGGTGTAGGCGGTCTTCATTCTTTCTGAAACAACGGGGATAAGAGCAACGCCGTTTATAGATTTAACCTTTAAGTTTACATCGCCTTGCTTGAAATCAGAGATAGTAATAAGGCGGGAAATTTCGGTGCTGTTTTGAAGTTTTGCATACATTGCGCTGTCAACGAAGGCAACCAATTCTTCATCATATCCGACTGCGCTTTGAACATTGCTTATAAGGTTTAAGAGAGCTTCGTATGGCTTTGTGATATCGCCGTTTACGAGGTTTGCTCTTGTTGCGGCAAGGCCCGAAAGTTTTGATAATACATAGGAATCACATTCGGGAACAACCTTTGTTCTTACATATTCGCCCAAGATTTTACCTGCTAAATTTGCGATGCCGGTTTCGTCCATATCCTCTCGGTCAATCTGTAAAGAACGGGCTCTGTCCATTGACATATTGTAAGAAGTGTTGCTTACTGTTATGGCGCCTCTTGAAAAACCGGTATCACGGTCGTAGTCGGCAAGGCCCTGAAAATCAACATCGGGGATAATAACGGTTTTTGCGCCTACAAATTTTGTTTTAAGAGCATTATCAGCGAAAAATCCCGTTGCGCTCTTTTGAGCGAAAACTTTATCGAGTTCTTCTGAGTATCTTGTTGCATTTTCAATAGAATTTATTGACATATTTTTCTCCTTTATTTGCCCCAAAGGCCGTTTAGAAATTCGGTCCCTGCGGGGTCAAAAGTTTCTTGTTCATTTTTACTTTGCGAACCAACGCTTTGATTATTTGTGGCTTCGATTTTTTCTAAAACCGCCTGTCTTTCTTCAAGACCTTCTAAAAATTCTTCAACCGTAACCCCGCTTTTATCGGCGAGTGATTTGAGGCGAAGGTCGTTAGAAGAGGGTTCTTCTTTGGCAGTTTCATTTTTTTCATTAAGTTCTTCCATAGTTTTCTCCTTATTGTTTAGTTCCGTCATAATCTAAAAAATTACGGTATTCTCGGTTTAATTCCGAAAAATCGAGCAAATCGTTTTGCATCGAATTATTTCTTGGTAAAACGGGTGATTTTTTTTGAAAAGGGAAGGAAAATCCGAGAATAAAACCCGTTAGAAATGCCGTAAATAACAGAATGGAATAAATAGCGATATTCATACATTCCAACCTCCTAATGAATTGAATTTTGTTACTGTTTCGTTTTTGATTTTCATACCGCTCGGTCTGAAAAAGCGAACATCTTCGAAGGCGTAACGCATAGCATCGCATAAATGGTTATCGCAGTCCTTCGGCATTTTCTGACCGTTTTCGTTTCGCTTTTCATCGTAGGTGTAGGTAGAAAGTTCCTTTAAGGTATTAACACAAGAGGGATTAACTGTAATTTTGTACTCACATATGTTTGCAATACCGTTAAGAATACTGTCCCTGCCTTTTTTTGAAGGTGCAATTCTTGAAATTCCGAGGCGCCTTAAATCATCGTTTGATTTCGGCTCGGCGGAGTCGGCTCTGATTCTCTCTTTTGCATAACCCTTTCGGGTAATTTCGTTTGCAATATCGCAGTTAAGCATTTTTGTTTTATAAAACTCATCGAAAACATAAATTATTTTCTTTACGGGGTTTACTTTCATTGCGATAAATGCGGTCGGGTCGTTAGAATAGCCGTAGTCGAGTCCGAAAAAGTTTTTCCAGTTATCGGCATCATTTTCCGTAATGTCGATAATACCGCTTTCAAAATTTTCATAAACAAGACCTTCCGAAATCCCCCAGTTCCCAAGACCTGCAACCTCATATTTTCGTATGTTTGTTTTTTTCATTTCCTCAAAAACTTCAAGGTCTGTTTCATCGAGGAACTCATTGATAAAATAATTAGTTGAAAATATGTCGCAGTTGGAAGGAGGGTTATCAAAGAACCTTTTTTTAAGCCAGTGGGTTTCACTCCAAGGATTAAAAGTAAGTGTTGTCTGCTTGAATAATCCATCGCCGACTTTACCTCTCGGAACGGATAAATCAAGTTTCAAAAAATCTTCTTCCTTTGGAATTTCAAATGCTTCTTCTATCCAAACAAAATTAAGATAACCTTTTGAAACGGTTGTAGAAGCAAGTTTGAGAACATCGTCAAACCCTCGGAAAAGTATTTTTTGACCCGTAGGCAGATAGGTCATTTCCATAGGTGAAACGGTGTTTCTCCAAAGATTTTCGACATGCAGTTTTTTCTGAGCCCAAACGAGTTGGGCAAAGGTACTGTCTCGGTGGGTGTTCATAACTTGGCGCACAACAAGAAGATTTGTATTTTTATATTTCATTAGGCGGAAGATAAAATTGAGCGCCGTTGTGGTGCTCTTTTTTGATGCCTTTCCGCCTTTGAGCACCCGATACCGTTTTTCGGAATTCCAAAAATCGTTATAGCCCTTTCCGACTATTTCGGATATTCGAAGTTCACATGTCTTCAATGATTTTTACCACCTCTTTGCTTTTTTCGGAGTTTTCGCCCGAAATAATACTGCGCAGTTCTTTGATGGCAGAAAGGTCGCCGTTTTTCGCTTTTTTGTAGAGCGCTATCAAAACCGCCGTCTTTCTTGTCGGTTTTTTGAAAACAAACCCTTCATCTGTAAGTGATGTAACCTCGGCGTTTGGTAGCTTCTCATTCAAAAGTCTTAACATTTCCGATTTTAACTGGTCGGATTTTTCTGTCATATCGGTTTCCTTTCTGCTTTATTCGGCGGATTTTTACCCGCCGCATTTATAATATCCCGATAATTTGCGACATTCACCGACATATATTTTTTAACTTTTATCAAGGCAAAAAAATCAGATAATTCTTGACATGGTGTTGACTATTTTATATAATTATGTTAGTATAATATTTTCATTTTTTCGAAAGGTTATGGAAAAATAATGAAAAATGCAATAGGTATTATCATAAGCAGCAGCGGAGTTTTAGGAGAACGGGCAACTTCTTCTTTACAGGCAAACTATCTTTACGGTGTTGAAAGTTATGCCGTTCCGTTTTTAGAGGTTGAAAATTACATAAAAAACGGTTACATAAATGCCTATAAATGGGAAAACGGAAAAATAGTTGAATGCCAAATTGATTTTCCGAAATACATAGATATATCATGGAGTGTTTCGAGAATTAAAAGAAACAATGAGGATATATATAATTGGATTCGTGAGAATACCGTTCTTTTAGACGAACAGGCAACCGACAAGTTTTTTCTGCAAAACAGAATGATGCGGAGCGAACTTTCGCCATATGCCATTCCTACTTTTGCTTTTAACGATTATGGTACGCTTCTTAATATGACCTTGGCTATCCCAAAAGCCATAGTTAAGCCGAGGGGCGGAACAAAGGGAGCCGGTATTATGGCTGTTGACCTAAAAGACGACGGTGTTTATTTTTCAACCAAAGAGAAAAGCGGACTGTTAACCGAGGAAGCTTTTTTGGAATATGTTGGCGGTGTCGGAAGAGAATGCGACTTTTTGTTTGAGCCGCGGCTTAATTTGTTAAATGCTGAGGGAAAGGCCGTAGATTTCAGATGCCTTGTTGCCCGAAACGGAACAGGCGATTGGCAAAATGTTTTAACCTATGCGAGAATAGGCGGTTCAAATGTCGTTTCTAATTTCTCATACGGCGGCGGTTCGCTAAATTTCGCCATTAAGGTTTTAGAGCAGATGGTAGGCGATAAGGCCGAAGAAAAATTAGCCGAAATAAACGAAGTTGCCTTAAAAACAGCCGCTTTTGTTCAAAGTCATGCAACGGTAAATTCCTGCCGTTTGGGTATTGATATTTGTGTTGACCGAGATACAAATCGGGTTTATGTTATAGAAGCCAACGCAAAGCCGGGTGTAAAATTCGTAGGGCCTTGGCCTCTTGCGTTAGTTCTTGCTCAGTACTATAAATATGTGCTTGAAAACGGCGCATTTAGTGATTATAAAAAATAAGGAGTTGTTTTTTTGAAAAAGGTAAAGGTTTCATTAGGTTTGGCAATTCTCATTTCGCTTGTTTTAGGTATTGTTGCAGGTATTATCCTGCAAAACAACGGTGATTTCACAACGGCATATCTTAAACCGTTCGGAACGATTTATATCAATTTACTTAAATTGCTTGTAGTTCCCATTGTTTTGTTTTCAATTATCGATGGCGTAGTATCGCTCGGCAGTGTGAAAAAGGTTGGCTCTATCGGTTGGAAAACCGTTGTTTTCTTTGTTCCGACAACCATTATCGCTAGTATTATAGGTATTTTCTCTGCAAAAATTTTCTCTCCCAGTTTCCCCATGCTCGTAAAGCAAACCCTCGAAACTGCCTATGAACCCAGAACATTTATGGAAGAACTGGTGGCTATATTCCCGTCGAACTGGTTGCAGCCGCTTATTGATACCGATATGTTGCCGACAATAGTTATCGCTTTGCTTACCGGTTTTGGCATTTTGCTTACCGGCGAAGAAGGAAAGAAAGTTGCAAACGGCTTCCATTCGTTTTATACCGTTATAATGAAAATGATGGGAATAATCCTTTGGCTTACTCCTATCGGTGTTTTTTGCCTTATAACCGATACTATTGCGGTTAACGGAGTTCAAATTCTCTCAAAACTCGGAATAGTATTACTTGCGGTTTATGTTGGATATATTATCCATGCCGTTGTAGTTTACGGATTTACTTTAATTGCTTTTGCAAAAATAAGTCCCGCAAGATTTATAAAAGAAATGTTCCCTGCAATGGTAACCGCATTTACAACTACAAGTTCAAGCGCTGCACTTCCGCTTAATATGGAATGTACCAACCGCCTTGGCGCAAAGAAGGAAACAACTTCCTTTATTTTGACTCTCGGTTGTACCGTAAATAAGGACGGCGCTGCAATTTATATGTGCATAATTGCCGTATTTATCGCAAAATGTTACGGCATAAACCTTTCGGTTGCAGAACTTGTTACAATTGCCGCTACGGCAACTGTTGCATCTATCGGAAGCGCAGCTGGTATGCCGGGCGCTGCAATGATTATGATGACGGTTGTTTTAAGCAGCGTAGGTTTACCGCTTGAAGGCGTTGCGCTTGTTGCAGGTATAGATAAACTGTTTGATATGGGCAGAACCTGTCTTAATATGACCGGCGATTCGATTTGTGCTCTTGCGATAGACCGCATCGAAAAGAGAAAAGCCGAGCGCAAGGCAAAGCAAAACTAAATAAAAAATAATAAATATCATTTTCAAAAAATCGTTTTCTTAAATCCCGAGAAAACGATTTTTTTATTGTAACGGTTAAATGAAGGAAAAAATTATAGAAAACTTAGAAAATTCTTTACGGGGCAGACAATATATTGCTTATATTTCTTGCTTTTTTCCGAAAATATGGTATAATAAATCGGTTAGGAGGCAGTTTTATGAAGGACTATAAAAAAAGCGTTAAACTAACGCTCGGTTTAACATATTTTCTTATGATAGCTCTTGCGGTTTTCGTTATAACATTGCCGTATATTGCAACATGGTATGTTGAAAAAATGTCAAGACCTGCAAGACTTGCAACGGTAACTATGCTTTCTTGTTATCCTTGTTTTCCGTTTGCCGTTGTTGCATTGCTGTCGCTTAGGAAACTGCTCAAAAATGTTTTGCAGGATAAAGTTATTTGCAAAGCAAATCTAACCTATCTTAAAAGAATGGCATATTGCTGTTTTTTTGCAGGTACAATTATGATTATTACGGGATTTTTTTATAAGCCGTTTTTTATTTCGGGCGGCTCGGCAATTTTCATATCGGTAATAATTAAAATGTTTTATGATATTTTAAGGTACTTTTCAGAAAAGCAGAAAGAGGAGTGATTTAGTATGAAAACCGTAATTACGGTTATCGGTAAAGATGCTGTGGGAATAACCGCAAAAGTGAGCGCAATATGCGCTCAAAGGGATGCGAATATAATTGATATAACCCAGTCGGTATTAAAGGACATTTTCGTTATGGTAATGCTAACTGAAATGGCGGATAAGGATAATTCTCTTAAAGAATTGACAAACGATTTGAAAACTCTTTCGGAAAAAAGCGGACTTGATATCCGAGTTATGAGAGAAGAAGTTTTTAATTCAATGCATAGAATTTAAGAGGTATTGCGCGAGAATTAGCGCAAACCTGATAATAAATGCGCCCGTTTGGTGAGTTTTCATCGCATTTTGTGTCTTATAAAAGAAATGGTGATTAGTATGCTTAACCTTAATGATATAATCGAAACCGTTAATATGATTGAGCAGGATAATCTCGATATCAGAACCGTTACAATGGGAATTTCTCTTCTCGACTGTGCCGATGCGGATATTGATAAATCCTGCAAAAAAATCTATGATAAAATAATAAATAAAGCGGGAAACCTCGTAAAAACGGTTTGTGAAATCGAAACGGAATACGGTATCCCGATAATAAATAAAAGAATAAGCGTAACCCCTATATCAATGCTTGTAGGTGTTTCGGGGGGCGACCCCGTAAAATATGCAAAAACTTTGCAAAAGGCAGCCGACGATACGGGAGTAAACTTTATAGGCGGATTTTCCGCTCTTGTTCATAAAGGATTTTCGGCAGGAGATACCGAACTTATAAAGGCAATACCGAGGGCTTTGGCAGAAACTTCAAACATCTGCGCTTCGGTAAATATAGGTTCAACAAAGTCCGGAATAAATATGGATGCCGTAAAACTTATGGGTGAGATAGTTAAAGAAT
This sequence comes from Clostridia bacterium, assembly GCA_024404145.1. Classification (GTDB taxonomy): domain Bacteria; phylum Bacillota; class Clostridia; order Oscillospirales; family Acutalibacteraceae; genus UBA737. The sequence goes on from JAKSQK010000001.1 coordinate 66,587, forward strand.
CTGCCGAACTGACAAAGGATAAAAACTGCATAGGCCCTGCAAAACTTGTTGTGCTTTGCAATGCCCCCGAGGATAATCCGTTTATGGCAGGAGCTTTCCACGGTGTCGGTGAGCCGGACTGCGTTATTAATGTCGGTGTATCGGGTCCCGGTGTTGTCCAGTCGGCGATAAAGAAATGTCCTGACGGCGATATGGGCGAAATTGCCGAGATAATAAAGAAAACTGCATTTAAGATAACCCGTATGGGACAACTTGTCGGAAATGTTGCTTCAAAACGGTTAGGTGTTCCTTTTGGCATAGTTGACCTGTCTTTGGCACCTACTCCTGCGGTAGGCGATTCGGTTGCGAGAATACTCGAAGAAATGGGACTTGAACAATGCGGTATTCACGGAACTACCGCCGCTCTTGCAATGCTTAACGATGCCGTTAAAAAAGGCGGAGTTATGGCTTCGTCTTCGGTAGGAGGACTTTCGGGTGCATTTATTCCCGTTTCGGAAGATGCGGGAATGATAGAAGCCGCAAGAGAAGGAACGCTGACAATTCAAAAGTTAGAGGCAATGACCGCCGTTTGCTCGGTTGGTCTTGATATGATAGTTTTGCCGGGAGCAACGCCTACCGAGGTTATATCGGCAGTAATTGCCGATGAGGCCGCTATCGGTATGGTAAACAGTAAAACAACCGCCGTAAGAGTAATCCCCGCTATCGGAAAAGAGGTAGGCGAAGAACTCAATTTCGGAGGTCTTTTGGGTTCGGGACCGGTTATGGAAATAAATATCCGAAAAAGTCCCAAAAAGTTTATTGACCGAGGCGGAAGAATACCCGCCCCGATGCAAAGTCTTAAAAACTGATTTTTAAGAGGTGATAATGATTTTGAAACTGAAAAAAGGGGATATAATCGTTATCATCGTTGCCGTTTGTTTGTTTGTTTTTTCGGTAAGTCTTTGTTTTCTCCTTAAAAAAAGCGGAAAGCAAGTAAGGGTTTACGAAAACAATAAACTGATTTTTGAGGGAAGTTTGTTTTCTGATACCGAAATTAAACTTTCGCATAATTTGGTTGCGATAAAAAACGGCAAAGTTTATATGAAAAAATCCGACTGTAAAAATCAGATTTGTGTTAAAACGGGTATGATAGAAAATTCTCGGGAGTGCATAGTATGTTTGCCGAACAAGGTGATAATAGAAGTAGAATAAAATCTATATGCATTTATTCGGTTTTAACCGTTTGCTGTATTGTTTTCGGGTATATTGAAACCCTTATTCCAACAGCTTTAATAGCCCCCGGAATAAAACTCGGACTTGCAAATTCGGTAGCGCTTATGCTCATTATTTTCGGCGATATAAAGGGTGCGGTTTTAGTAAATACGGCAAGAATACTCTTATCTGCCGTTTTATTCGGCTCTTTGTTTTCGTTATTGTTCTCTCTCTGTGCGGGAACGGCTTCGGTTGCCGTTTGCATTTTAGTTGCAAAAAGCAAAAGTGTTTCTGCTGTCGGAATAAGTATTGCAGGGGCGGTAACGCATAATACGGTACAAACTGCGATTGCTTTTTTTGTCCTTAACAAAGGAGTGCTTTTCTATTTGCCGATTTTGATAATTTCAGCCATAATAAGCGGTTTTGTAATTGCCGTAATATCAATACTTGTTTCAAAAAAATTAAAGTCGATTTTATCTTTTTAATTAAATGAATTTTAGAAGGAGTTTAATATATGTGCGGTTTTGTAGGTTTTACAAACAACATAAAGGATAACGGTACGGTTCTTGAAAAAATGATGAACCGTATTGTTCACAGAGGCCCCGATTCTGACGGAAAGTATTTAGATGAGAATATTGCTCTCGGATTCAGAAGACTCAGTATCATAGACCTTGCCGAGGGCGACCAACCGATGTTTAATGAAGATAAATCGTTGGTACTTGTTTTTAACGGCGAGATATATAATCATTTGGAACTGAGAGAAGAACTTTTGAAACTCGGCCATAAGTTCAAAAACAAAGCCGATAGCGAAGTTTTACTCCATGGCTTTGAGGAATGGGGCGAAAAGCTTGTTCAAAAACTCAGAGGAATGTTCGCTTTTGTAATATATAACAGAGAAGACAAAACTCTTTTCGGCGCCAGAGATATGTTCGGAATAAAGCCGTTTTACTATACGGTTATGAACGGCAACTTTATTTTCGGCTCAGAAATCAAAGCGTTTCTTGACCACCCCGAGTTTACTAAAGAACTTAACGAAGATGCGCTGGGCCATTATCTTTCTTTTCAGTATTCTCCTACTGAGGAAACATTCTTTAAGGGTGTTTTCAAACTCCCACCTGCTCATTATTTCACCTATAAAAACGGCATAATCGAAAGGCAGCGCTATTTTAAGCCGAATTTTAACGAAACCGAGGGTGTTCTCGATTATTTTGCCGATAAGGTTGACGAAACGGTAAGAGAATCTGTAAAAGCGCATAAAATCGCCGATGTTGATGTCGGCTCTTTCCTTTCGAGCGGTATAGATTCTAGTTATATAGCCGAAGCCGCAAATGTCGATAAAACATTTACAGTCGGCTTTGAGAGTAACGACGGCAACCGTTATAACGAAATCGGCTATGCAAAGGATTTTGCCGAAGTTATAGGTGTTAAGCATTATTCAAAAGTAATAACCCCTTCGGAATATTGGGATACATTCCCGCTTATTCAGTATCATATGGACGAGCCGTTGGCAGACCCTGCCGCCATTGCTCTTTATTTTGTAAGCAAACTTGCAAGTGAGCATGTAAAGGTTGTAATGTCGGGAGAGGGAGCCGATGAACTTTTCGGCGGATACAGAATTTATGAGGAACCGATAACCTTAACCGCCTATGATAAACTTCCCTTTGCAATAAGGAGAGTAATTTCAAAAATTTGCGAAAAACTTCCGCAAAAGCATGGCATAAATTATCTTGTAAGACGGGGAAAAACCATCGAAGAAAGATTTATCGGAAATGCAAATATATTCTCTAAAAAAGAGCGGGATAAGATTTTGAAATCCCAAAGGGCAAAATCGGCAGCGGCTCCTAGTGTTGTTTGCGCTAAATTTTACAGCGAAGTCGAAGGGAAAGACGATATTACAAAAATGCAATATCTCGATATAAATATGTGGCTTATAGGCGATATTCTTCTCAAAGCCGATAAAACGAGTATGGCAAACTCGCTTGAACTCAGAGTGCCGTTCCTCGATAAAAATGTTATGGCTCTTGCCGAGACAATTCCGCTTGATTGCAGAGTAAATACCGTTTCAACTAAACTTGCGCTCAGAAAAGCCGCCGAGAAAACACTTCCTAAGAGAACGGCAACAAAGGACAAGCTCGGTTTCCCCGTTCCGATAAGAGAGTGGCTTAAACAAGAAGAATACTACGAAAGGGTTAAGACGGCATTTACCGGCGATACGGCAAACAAGTATTTTAATACCGATGAATTAGTCGCCTTGCTTGACCGCCATAAAAACGGCAAAGAAGATGTCAGCCGTAAGATTTGGACAGTTTATACATTTCTTGTTTGGTATAACGAATTTTTCATAAAGGAAAATTGACAAATAACAACAAAAGTTTTATACTATTAGTTAGGTTTTTCCAAAAGAGAGGGAATGAAGCAATATGAAGATTATTTATAAGGACGGAACAGTTACAGAATGTCCCGCCGATTTAGAGTTGGAGGTTATCCGCCATAGCGCAGCGCATATTATGGCACAGGCGATAAAGCGCCTTTATCCCGAAGCCGATTTCGGTTACGGCCCCGCAACCGAAAAGGGATTTTATTATGATGTTGATTTGGGCGATATAAAACTTACCGACGAAGATTTGCTTAATATTGAAGCCGAGATGAAGAAAATCGTCAAGGAAAACCTTCCCATTAAGCCCTTCATTTTGGATAGAGAAGAAGCTATCAAATTGATGACCGAGCGAAATGCCAAATATAAGGTTGAACATATAGGCGATTTGCCCGAAGATGCCGAAATCAGTTTTTATCAGCAGGGCGAATACATAGATATGTGTACCGGACCGCATCTTTGTTATACAAAGGCGCTTAAAGCATTTAAGGTTACAAAGCAGTCGGGCGCATATTGGAAAAACGATAAAGATAATAAAATGCTTACCCGCATAAACGGTATTGCTTTCAGAACTCAGGACGAACTTGATGAATATATCAAACTTATGGAAGAAGCAGAGCGCCGAGACCATAGAAAAATCGGAAAAGAGATGGAACTCTTTATGCTTTGCGACGAGGGTCCGGGATTCCCGTTCTTCCTTCCAAACGGTATGCTTCTTAAAAATGCGCTTATTGATTATTGGCGTGAAATCCATACAAAAGCGAATTATGTTGAGGTTTCAACCCCGCTTATTATGAATCGTCATTTATGGGAAACTTCGGGGCATTGGGACCATTATAAGGACAATATGTATTCAACAAAAATTGATGACGAAGACTATTGTATTAAGCCGATGAACTGTCCGGGCGGTGTTATGGTATACCGTTCAAAACCGCATAGTTACCGTGAATTGCCTTTAAGAGTCGGCGAATTGGGTCTTGTTCATCGTCATGAATTAAAAGGCGCTTTGCACGGTCTTTTCCGTGTTCGCTGTTTTACTCAGGATGATGCCCATATCTTTATGACAAGAGAGCAGATAACCGATGAAATAATAAGCGTTGTTGACCTTATAAATCAGGTTTATTCAAAGTTCGGCTTTGAATATTTTGTTGAACTTTCAACAAGACCTGAGGACAGTATGGGAAGCGACGAGGACTGGGAGGCAGCAACAAACGGTCTTAAATCCGCCCTTGAAAAAATCGGTCTTCCGTATATCATAAACGAAGGCGACGGCGCTTTCTACGGTCCTAAAATCGACTTCCATTTAAGAGATTCAATAGGCAGAACATGGCAATGCGGAACAATTCAGCTTGATTTCCAGATGCCCATAAACTTCGGCCTTGAATATGCTTGTGAAGACGGTACGAAGAAACGCCCGATAATGATTCACCGTGTTTGCTACGGCTCAATAGAGAGATTTATAGGTATTTTAACCGAGCATTTTGCAGGAAAATTCCCCGTATGGCTTTCGCCCATGCAGGTTAAGGTTTTAACTTTGCCGGGTCTTGATGAGAGTTATGCTGCCGATGTTTTCGAAAAACTCAGAGCGAACGGAATAAGAGCAGAATTTGATAACCGTAACGAAAAGATAGGTTATAAAGTTCGTGAAGCCCGTCAGGTTAATCGTGTTCCGTATATGATTATTATCGGCAAAAAGGAAATGGAAGAGGGAACTGTTTCGGTAAGAGACCGTGATACCGACCAAACAACAACAATGAAATTTGAAGAATTCCTTAGTAAGATAACCGAGGAAATAAAGGACAGAGCATAATTAAAAGGGCGGTTTTCCGCCCTTTAATTTTAGGTGTGTTTTATGTACGAAAACTTCTTTGATATTTATGATAAACTTATGTTTGATGCCGACTATGAAAAAAGAGCGGAATATGTTTTGTCGCTTTTTTGTAAATACGATAAAAAGCCGTCTTTAATGCTTGATTTATGTTGCGGAACGGGTAATTTTTCGTCGCTTTTCGCTAAGAACGGCATTGAAATTATCGGTGTTGATGTTTCGCAAGAGATGTTATCTGTAGCAAAACAAAAGGCGAGTAAACAAGGCGAGGACATATTATATCTTTGCCAAAATGCAACCGAGCTCGACCTATACGGAACGGTTGACGGCGCCGTCTGCCTTATGGACAGTCTTAATCATATTACCGATTATGAAGACTTTTGCAAAGCGGTTGCCAATGTTTCGCTTTTCCTCGAAAAAGACAGACTTTTTATTTTTGATTTGAATACAGTTTATAAAGCCGAAAAAATTCTCGGAAACAATACTTTTGTTTCGGAAGAAGAGGGGATTTTCCTTTCTTGGGTAAATGAGTACGATAATACGGCAAAAACCAACAATATTTACCTCGATATTTTTTCCGAAAACAGCGACGGAACTTATACGAGAACAAGCGAGAATATAACCGAGAGAGCGTATGATGAAATGCAGATAGAACAGGCGCTCAGTAAGGCAGGTCTTAAAATTCTGGCAGTTCTTGATGATATGAAAAAAACACCCCCGACCAAAGATAGCCAAAGGGTGTTTTACATAACCAAAAAATTATAATAGGTCAATAAGACTTGAAGCATCGAGTTTAACCTCTTTGCAATTTCCCAACCTTTCGGGCAGTAAGAAAACTATCTTGCTGTCCTTATTTTTTTTGTCTTTAAGACAGGCGTTTGCAAAGTCTTTTTTATCATAATCAACAAAAAAGAAGTTGTTGCATTTTTTAACCGAGTTTTCGATAGTTTCTGCCGTTTTTTCATCGCAAATTCCGAGTTTGAGGGCGATTTTCGATTCAATAACAAGCCCCATTGAAACGGCTTTTCCGTGCGGTACGGTATAATGGCTTAAAATTTCTATGGCATGAGCCGCAGTATGACCGGCATTTAATGTATTTCTTATACCGTCTTTATCAAATTCATCTTGCTTAACTATATCGTTTTTAAGAAAAAGACAGTCGCTGATGATTTCTTCAAGATTTTCTTTAACCGTGCCGTTTAATATAAAATCGGTTGCTTTAAGTTTTTTGATAACCGAATATTTTATTACCTCGCCCATACCTTCCGAGAAAATATCCTCGGGAAGATTTGCTATTATATCGGTATCTATGATAACGAGAGAAGGTTGCTTAAATACACCAACCGAATTTTTCCCGTTTTTAAGGTTAACGGCGGTTTTTCCGCCAACCGAAGAATCAACCGCCGAAAGAAGAGTTGTAGGAATTTGAATGACATTTACACCACGCATAAAAAGGGCTGCCGCAAGACCGGTTATATCGCCTACAACCCCACCGCCCAGCGCCAAAAACAAATCATTTCGGCGAAAACCGTTTTCGAGAGCAAACTCCAAAATATCAGACAGAGTTTTAATATTTTTTGATTTTTCGCCGTTTTCGAAAGCAAATTTTTTGGCAAAAAATCCGTTATCTTCCAAATTTTTAATCAGAGATTTGCCATAGAGAGAATTTACCGTATCGTCGGTTATAACTAAAACCCGTTTTGTTTCGCAAAAGGGCATAATAAGACGGGGAACATCTTTTATTATTCCTTTTTCGATTAGTATTTCATATTTTTCTTTTGTTTGTACAGATATTTTTCTCATTTGCTTTTCTCCTTTTAATGTAATTATAGTTAAATATGCGCTTTCCGTCAATAAAAAACTTGAAATAAGGGTAGTTTTGATGTATAATGAATTTAATATAATTTAAGTTTTTGGAGGTATGATTTTGGATAGATTTTCTGATATTGTTCGTCTTGTTTTAAGATGGATTTTTGAGTTTGCAGAGAATAGGAAAAAAATAATTGTCGGCAGCGTTAGTTTATTACTTGCTTTCGTGCTTTCGCTAACCTTTATCCCGTATAATAATGTGCGCAAGGCAGACAATGCTCAACAAAAAAATTCCGAGTCGAATTTTGTCGGCGCCGCCGATAAAGATGATTCGGGCGAGGTTCTTAATTTAGCAACAAAAACCACAACCAAGAAAACCACAACCAAGAAAACTACAACCAAGAAAACTACAACTAAGAAAACTACAACTAAGAAAACTACAAAACCTAAAACAAAAACGATTAAAATATCGAGCAGTAAAAATACGATTAAGGTTGTTGTAGGCGGTAAAAAGAACAAAAGCATTGAAGATAACGATTTTCTTGATGCGCTTACCTATACGGGATATAATCTTAAAAAGCACCGTAAAGACGGCATGATGTGGAAATATGTTTTATGTGCCGATAAGCCGAGAAGGAAATGGCTTTCAAAGATAACCTACGGCGGCGGTTGCTCAGGTTATGAAAAAACATCGAGCGGAAAGCCGAATATCGCAAGATTTCAAAAAGGCGGACTCGTTTGCGCTTCTTATGCAACCTATGTTTACTTCAATTATCTACCTAATGTTGTAGGTATAAAAACTTCTTATCTGCCTAAACCTGCAAAGTCTTACGATGCAAACTCATGGTATATTGCGGGACAAAAGTGGGTTAAAAAAGGTTATTCGAGATATATAAAATTTACTGCAAAATCAAAAGGAACCAGAACGGTTTTCAAGCCGAAAGAATCCATTCCGATAGGTTCGCTTATGCTTTTAACCGACTTTAAGAAGAGAAACAACCATTGTACGCATATATGCCTTTATGCCGGATATAAAAACGGATACCACTGGGTAACTCATGTCGGCAATTCCAACGGACCGGAGTTTTGTGCGATGGAAAGAATGAGCTGCGGTCCCGACCCGCAGTGGCCGTTAAAGATTATCACAACGCCTAAGGGCATTGTAAAGAAATAGTATTTAAGGAGATAATTCTATGGATACTCAATTGCTTAAACTTTTAGCAAAAAATGCCCGTTATTCAAACAAGGATTTGGCAACTATGCTTAATGTCAGCGAAGAGGAAATCAAAGCGAAGATTAAAGATTATGAGAAAAAAGGAATAATCTGCGGATATAAAGCGGTTATCGACTGGGATAAACTTGATGGCTCTATGGTTTCGGCAATAATTGAACTTAAAGTTGTTCCGAAGGCAGGTCTCGGTTTTGAAGATGTCGCACAGCAGATTTCGTATTTTAAGCAGGTTGAGTCGGTTTATCTCATGTCTGGTGCTTATGACCTTATCGTTATCGTAAAGGGCAAAACTCTTCAAGATGTTGCCCGATTTGTCGCAAGAGAACTTGCAACAATGGATTCTGTTACTTCTACGGCAACGCATTTTGTTATGAGGCGCTATAAAGAACTTGATGTTGAATTTGTTATCGGTGAAAAAGACGGTAGGGGGCAGTTATTTATATGATGGATTATTCCAAAATATTAAATAAAACCGTTACCGAAATGAAGCCCTCGGGTATAAGAAAGTTTTTTGATATTGCCGCAACGATGGAAGATGTTATATCGTTAGGTGTTGGTGAGCCCGATTTTCAGACTCCATGGGAGGTCAGAAAAGCCGGAATAACATCTCTCGAAAGGGGAAAAACTAAATATACTTCCAACCGAGGTCTTGATGAACTTCGAAACGAAATTTCGAAGTATATGAAGAGAAAATGTAACATAAGTTATAATCCTTCGAGTGAAGTATTGGTAACGGTCGGCGGAAGCGAAGCGATAGATGCTGCAATTCGTGCTATTGTATCTTACGGCGATGAAGTTATTATTCCTCAACCTTCCTATGTTTGTTATGAGCCGATAACCGAACTTGCCGGAGGCAAACCGGTTATTATCGAAACAAAGGCAGAAGATGATTTTAAGCTGACTAAAAAGCAACTTGCAGATGCCATAACCGATAAAACCAAGGTGTTGATTTTGCCATATCCCTGTAATCCTACGGGTGCAGTTATGGAAAGAAAAGACCTTGAAGATATCGCCGAAGTGCTCGACGGTACAAATATTATGGTAATTTCCGATGAGATTTATTCCGAACTCACCTTTACGGAAAGCGGTCATATTTCTCCTGCAAGTATTGACGGAATGTTTGAAAGAACTATTACCGTAAACGGTTTTTCCAAGGCATTTTCAATGACCGGTTGGCGGCTTGGTTATGCTTGTGGCCCCGAAGAAATAATGAGCCAAATCACTAAAATTCATCAGTATGCAATAATGTGCGCTCCAACAACTTCGCAATATGCGGCAACATGGGCGCTTAAACATTGCGACGGTGATGTTTCGCATATGAGAAACGAATATAACCGCCGAAGAAGACTTATTACAAAGGGATTTAACGATATCGGCCTTACCTGCCGTGAACCTCTTGGTGCGTTCTATGCATTTCCTTCAATAGAGTGTACGGGAATGTCGTCAGATGAGTTTTGCGAGAAGCTTTTAAGCGAATACCGTGTAGCAGTAGTTCCGGGAAATGCTTTCGGAAAAGGCGGAGAAGGTTTTTTCCGTGCTTCATATTGTTACAGTACCGAGCATATTTTAGAAGCGATAGACCGTATAGATAGGTTTATAAAAAAGCATAAAGAGTAAAGAGAGTTTAGCATTTTTAAGAAAGAAATGGTGATTTTTATGAAAAAAGGTTTAATAGCTGTAATCGCCGTTGTGGCGGTTATCATCGTTTTGATTATTTCGGTAATCGGCGGATACAACGGTATAGTTGAAAGTCAAGAAAATGTTGAAACGGCAAAATCCAATATTTCAACTCAACTTCAAAGAAGAGCCGATTTAATTCCGAATTTCGTTGAAACGGTAAAGAGTTATAAAGACTATGAAAGCCAAACTTATAAAGATGTAACGGCGGCTCGTTCGGCAGTTGCCGCCGCCAATACAACAAAGGAACAGCAACAAGCATCTGAGCAACTCGATAAAGCCATTTCGGTTTGGGTAAATGCCGTAACCGAAAATTATCCCGACCTTAAAGCAAGTGAACAGTACAGAGCTTTGCAAGACGAACTTTCGGGCACCGAAAATCGTGTTTTAGTTGCAAGAAAAGATTATAATGAATCCGCAAAAAAATATAATACAATGATAAGAAAATTTCCGAAAAATATTTTAAGCGGAATTTTCGGCTTCGAAAAATATGATTATTTTGAAAATGATGCCTCGGCAGAATCGGTGCCAAAGGTTTCGTTTGATTGATTTATATGAGTAGGATAAAAAGACTTTTATCGCTTGTTTTAGCCGTTTTAACTGTTTTTTCGCTTATTTGCCTTACGGGTTGCGAAGCGCAGAAAAAGTTAGAGCCAACAAAAAAACTTTTCGTAAACGACTTTGCCGATGTTATTGATGAAGCCGATGAAAATACTATCTGCGAACTCGGTGCGGCTCTCAAAGAAAAAACAACGGCAGAAGCCGTTATTGTTGCGATAGAATCTACCGACGGCGAAGAAATTTCCGATTATGCGCTTAACCTCGGAAGAGAATGGGGCATAGGCGATAAGGATAAAAACAACGGTGTTTTAATTCTTCTTGCAAGTGAAGACAGAAATGTTTATATAGCTGTAGGCGATGGATTAGGCGGTGCGCTGCCCGACAGTAAAACCGGAAGAATACTTGATTATTATGCCCTGCCGTATTTTGAGGACGACAGTTTTTCTTTGGGACTTCTCGAAACATATAAGGCAGTAGCAAACGAAATTTATGTTGAATACGGTTTGGAGCCGGGCGAGGGCTATATCCCCGCCGACCAATTAAAAGAAAAAAGCGAAGAAACAACCGATGTTAAAACGGTTGTTGTTTCTTGGATAATTCTTTTGGCCATAGTAATCGTTTATATGCTTATTTTCAGAAGAAGAGGAATTATGTTTGTGCCGTTTGGCGGTGGATTCAGAGGCGGCGGTTTCGGCGGCTTCGGAGGAGGTTCCTCGGGCGGTTTCGGCGGCGGAAGTTTCGGCGGCGGAAGTTTCGGCGGCGGCGGAGCCGGAAGAAGTTTTTAAGATAAAGGATATTTTTAATGCAAGAAAACAAAAAAGATTATGAAGACTATTTTCGTGCGATAGAAAAAGATATCTCAAAAGAATTTGATAAAAATTATTCTCAAAAAACAAATTCAAACCTTGAAAAAAGTATTCCAAAAGGAAAAGAACGAAGAAAGATAAATGTTAAAGCAGTTTTGATTTTTGCTCTGGCAATTTTCTTTACTGTCCTTATAATTATCAGCATTGTTAAATTGATATCCGCTTTTCAAGCCAAAGAGCCAACGGTTAAAAAAGAAACAAAAATTGTAAAAACCGAAGAGCAGGAACAGAAAGAAACAATAGAAGATTTTTTGCTTTCGTTTTCGGGAAAGGAAGAAACTGTTGACAGTTCGGTCAACAGCAAATCCGTTATTTTTGTTGATGACGAAAGCGGAAATGTTATCGCTTCAAGAAACCCGCAAAAGAGAATGTTTCCTGCCTCAACAACTAAGATTATGACACTTTTGGTGGCGGTAGAAAATATAACGGATTTTGACAATACTTTTACCATGACATATACTATTACCGACCCGTTGTACCGTGCCGGTGCAACGGTTGCCGGTTTTTCGTCGGGCGAAGTTCTTAATATGTACGACCTGATTTACGGTACGATACTTCCTTCGGGTGGCGATGCGGCAATAGCTCTTGCCGAAAAGATAGCCGGAAGCGAAAAAAATTTCGTTAATCTTATGAATGAAAAGGTAAAGGAACTCGGCCTTAAAGATACGCATTTTTCAAACTGTACGGGTCTTTATGATATAAATAATTATACAACTTGCGAAGATTTGGCTGTTATTTTGAGGGCGGCTATGAGGAATAATCTTTGTAAAACCGTTTTGGCAAAGCAGGAATATACTACTTCCAAAACAAAACAACACCCCGATGGTATCTTACTTCAAAATACTTTATTCAAGTATATGTACGGAACGGAGCCGAAAGGCGCAACCATCGTGGGCGGAAAAACGGGATTTATAAACGAATCTGGTTATTGCATTGCATCGTTTGGAGAAAACAATTACGGAAAAACTTTCGTTTGTATAACTTTAAGCGGCGATTCGAGATGGCCTGCCGTTTATGATCAAATAAATTTATATACAAAATATGCAAAGTGAGGAAATTAAATTATGACTATGGTATGTCTTGATATGGAAGGCGTTTTGGTGCCTGAAATATGGATTGAAGTTGCAAAGGAGACGGGTATTGAGGAACTGAAAAAAACAACTCGTGATGAGCCCGATTATGATAAACTTATGAAATATCGTATTGATATTCTCAATAAGCATAATTTGAGTATCGAAAAGATACAGAGTATAATTGCAAAAATCGAACTTATGGACGGTGCAAAAGAATTTCTTGATAAACTGAGAGAAATTACAAATGTTGTTATTATAAGCGATACATTTGAGCAGTTTCTAAAGCCAATTGCGAAAAAACTTAATTGGCCTACTATTATTTGCAATAATTTGGTAATAGATGAAAACGGCAAGGTTATCGATTATAAAATGCGTTGCGACCAAACAAAACTTACAACGGTTAATGCTTTCCATACCATCGGAATTGAAACAATAGCTTCGGGTGATAGTTATAACGATATCGGTATGATAAAGAACAGCAAAGCCGGTTTCTTGTTTAAGTCAACCGAGAAGATTAAAAGCGAATATCCAGAGATTAAAGCGCTCGAAACTTATGATGAGTTGTTTAGCGAAATAAAGAAGGCGCTTTAATACATATTTAGGAATAAACCTCCCGTTCTTTGAGATAATAAGAGCGGGAGGAATTTTTTTGAAAACAATAGCTTTTTTTGATGCAAAACCCTATGATAAGTTGAGTTTTGCGAATCATTTTGACGAGGATATAAACATTCGTTTTTTCGAGAATAAGCTCAATGAAGATACAGTTAGTATGGCGGCTTGTTGCGACGGAGTTTGCGCATTTGTCAACGATGATATAAACAAAACGGTAATAGATAAACTAAGCGATTACGGAGTCGGAATTATCGCAATGAGATGCGCGGGATACAATAATGTAGACCTTAAATCGGCAAGAGGCAGAGTAAGTGTTGTAAGGGTACCTGCCTATTCGCCACATGCCATTGCGGAACATTCAATGGGTATGATTTTAACCCTTAACCGAAAACTGCATAAGGCATATATCAGAACAAGAGACCATAATTTTTCCCTTGAAGGACTTTGCGGATATGATTTATTCGGCAAAACGGTCGGAATTATCGGAACCGGAAAAATAGGGTCTGTTTTTGCCGATATATGTAAAGGATTCGGAATGAATATAATAGGGTATGACCCGATAGAAAACGACGAATTTTGCGGAGAATATACCGAACTCCAAGAACTGTTTTCAAATAGTGATATTATATCTCTTCATTGTCCGTTAACAAAAGAAAACCGAAATATAATCTGTAAAAAAACGATAAATAAAATGAAAAAAGGCGTTTGCATTATAAATACTTCAAGAGGTCAACTTGTAAACACCGATGATTTGATAGACGGAATAAAATCAGGGCAGATAGGCGCCGCAGGTCTTGATGTATATGAGGAAGAAACTGAGGTTTTTTTCGAAGATATGTCGCAAGAGGTCATAAAGGACGATACTCTCTTAACGCTTATTTCAATGCCAAATGTTTTGGTAACATCTCATCAGGCATTTTTAACGGGCGAAGCGCTCGACGGCATTGCGAAAACCACAATGGCGAACCTTAAAGAGTATTTTGGCGGAGAAAAACTAACAAACGAAGTTGTTGCGAAATAGGTGGAATTATGTTATAATTATGAACGGTGATAATTATGACAAAGATTTATCTTGTTAGGCATTGCGAAGCCGAAGGAAATGCAAAAAGACTTTTTCAGGGCAGTATAAACTGCGATGTAACAGAACTTGGCGAAAAGCAGTTGTCTTTTTTAACCCAAAGATTTAAGAATATTCGGTTAGATGCGATATATACAAGCCCTTTAATAAGAGCGCAGAAGACTGCTTTTGCCGTTAGAGGCGACCGTTTTATGGATGTTAAAATCGAAAATGACCTTCGTGAAATAAATGCGGGAATTTTCGATGGAAAACCGTTTGCCGAATCTTTTACCACCAACGAAAAAATGGCGGATGTTTGGTATAATCATCCTGAGGATTTTGCCCCCGAAGGCGGAGAGCCGATGCGAGATGCTTATGAAAGAATTTATAATATTGTTATAAAAATTGCCGAAGAAAATCCAAATAAGGTAGTTGCACTGGCGCTTCACGGCGGAGTCATCCGCTGTCTGCTTACTCGGCTTCAATTCGGCGATATCAAACGGCTAAATGATATGATTTGGTCGGAGAATACTTCGGTTAGTCTTTTGACCTATGATAACGGCAAACTCACCATTGATTATATGAACGACCATAGCCATATTCCCGATGAATTTTTGCCGGTTAGAAATCGATTATCTTCATTTGCAAAGGCGAGACCGTAATGATAATAATGGCAGTTGATTTAGGGGTTGCAAGAACGGGTATAGCCGTTTCCGATAAAGACGAAAAATTTGCTTTCCCGAAAAAAGTTATAACCGAATATAATACCGAAAAGCTTATTTCAAAAATAATTGAAGAAGCCAAAGAATACCAAGCCGAACTTATCGTAGTGGGCCTTCCTAAAAATATGGACGGGTCGTTAGGTGAGAGGGCGAAAATATGTACCGAAATTGCCGATAAAATAAGAGAACAGGGCTTAATAGAAACGGTAATGTATGATGAGCGCTGTACAACTATGGAAGCATATAATCTTCTTGATATGAACGAAACTTTCGGTAAAAAGCGGAAGCAAACGGTTGATGCAGTTGCCGCAACGGTAATTTTGGAAGGTTATCTTGCTTTTCTGAAAAACAAGCGCCTTTTTGATGCGCAAAAGGAAACGCTTGATACCTTTTTAAGTACAAAAGCAATAACCAAAGACCAGTATGATAAAAGTTTGAACGGTCTGAAAGAAAAGATGAATATTGAATAAAAAAGCTCTCTAAGGATTATCCTTAGAGAGCTTTTTAATATAAATCAGAGCGATAAAACATCGTTCATATCATAAAGACCTGTCGGTTGCTTAATAAGAAAATCGGCGGCTTTAAGCGCTCCGCTGACAAAAACTTCTTTTGAAAAAGCGCTGTGAGAAAGGGTTAAAACCTCATCTTTTCCGGCAAAAATAACATCGTGTTCGCCGACTATCGTTCCGCCTCTAACCGAATGTATACCGATTTCATTTTTTGAACGCTTTGCCCTTTTGGAATGGCGGTCATATTCATAAACATATTTATCGCTGTTAACTTCGTTTATGGAATTTCCAAGCATAATTGCCGTTCCCGAAGGAGCATCAATTTTTTGATTATGATGCTTTTCGATAATCTCAACATCAAAAGCATCGCCTAAAACGGTTGAAGCTTTTTTTGCAAGAGAGCAAAGCAAATTTATCCCGAGCGACATATTTGCGGTAAAAAAAACGGGAATTTCTTTTGAGGCGTTCTTTATTTTTTCGATTTGTTCTGCCGAATATCCGGTAGTTGCGATAACCGTTGGGATTTTGTTTTTAATTGCAAACTTCAAAAGTCCGTCTAAAACGGAAGGGTTTGAAAAATCAATGATAATATCCGGAATAACGGTAACATCATTAAAATCGGTAAAAATCGGGAAGTTACCGCAGTCGGTAAAGCGGTCAACTCCGCAAACAACCGAATAGTTGTCGTTAGTTTTAGAATATTCGGCAATTCTCCTGCCAACCTGACCGAGAGCGCCGGAAATAAGTAATTTTAACATCTTTATTTTTCCTTTATTTTTTAATTAAACCCATTTCTATAAGTTTT
Organism: Clostridia bacterium; assembly: GCA_024404145.1. Classification (GTDB taxonomy): domain Bacteria; phylum Bacillota; class Clostridia; order Oscillospirales; family Acutalibacteraceae; genus UBA737. The sequence goes on from JAKSQK010000001.1 coordinate 82,902, forward strand.
GATTTTATGAGTTCTCTGTTATTTTCGGTTACGGGGAAGAGCGGAAGTCTTGTAGGTCCTGCTTCTAAACCGAGTAGATTCATTGCTTCCTTAACCGGAACAGGGTTTACATCGCAAAACATAGCATTCATAATGCCGGTCGCTTTAACCTGCATTTCGGTAGCTTTCAATTTATCTCCCGAAAGGTAATTATGGGTTAAATCGTGCATATAACGGGGCATAATGTTCGATAAAACCGAAATAACACCGATACCGCCGAGCGACATTATGGGAACTGTCTGGTCGTCGTTACCGGAATATATATCGAGGTTATCGCCGCAAAGATATTTCGTTTCGGCAACGCTTGATAAATCGCCGTTTGCTTCCTTTACGGCAACTATGTTTTCGTGTTTTGAAAGTTCTTTGTAGGTAGATGGCTTCATCTGAACACCGGTACGGGAGGGAACATTATAGAGAATAATCGGTTTTCCAACTCTGTCGGCAATATAATTATAATGAGCCACAAGACCGTTTTGAGAAGTTTTGTTGTAGTAGGGAGTTACCATCAAAAAGGCATCGGCACCGACTTTTTCGGCATCGTTGCAAAGCTCAACCGAATAAACCGTATCATTACTTCCGGTTCCTGCTATAATCGGAACTCTTCCTGCGGCAGTTTTCGCCGCAATTTCGATAACCTTAACATGTTCGTCATATCGAAGGGTTGATTTTTCGCCGGTTGTTCCGCAAATAACGAGTCCGTCAACTCCGCCTTCTATCTGTTCGTTTACAAGCGAAGAAAGGCGCTCGAAATTTACTGTTTTATCATCTTTCATAGGGGTAATCAGCGCCGTTGCGACACCTTCGAAAATTCTTTTTTTCATAAAGATTTCTCCCTTAAAAAAATTAGTCCATATAACCCTTTGCAGCTAAAAGTTCAGCGAGAAGAACGGCACCTCCGGCAGCACCTCTTAAAGTATTATGAGAAAGACAAACAAACTTATAGTCATACTGACTGTCTTCACGGAGTCTTCCGCAGGAAATAGCCATACCGCCCTCAAGATCACGGTTGAGTTTTGTTTGGGGCATATTGTCTTCCTCAAAATAATTAAGGAACTGCTTCGGAGCGTGGGGGAGTTCGAGAACTTGCGGTTCACCGCTAAACTCCTTCCAAACTTTAAGAATTTCTTCTTTTGATGGTTTATTCTTAAATGTTACGAAAACAGCGGCCATATGTCCGTCAGAAACGGGAACACGCAGACACTGAGCTGTAAATTTAGGACTTTTGGCATTTACGATTTTTCCGTCCTCTATTTTACCCCAGATTTTAAGCGGTTCAACTTCGCTTTTTTCTTCTTCTCCGCCAATATACGGAATAACATTGTCAATCATTTCAGGCCAACGCTCAAAGGTTTTTCCGGCGCCGGAAATTGCCTGATATGTACAAACCAAAACCTTATCAACACCGAATTTTTTGTCCAGCGGATAAAGGGCGGGAACATAACTTTGAAGAGAACAGTTTGATTTAACTGCGATAAAGCCCTTCTTAGTTCCAAGACGCTTTCTTTGAGCTTCTATAACCTTAATATGTTCGGAGTTGAGTTCGGGAATTACCATCGGAACATCGGCTGTTTTTCTGTTTGCGCTGTTGTTTGAAACAACCGGACATTCACGCTTGGCATACATTTCTTCAAGCGCTAAAATTTCTTCTTTTTTCATATCGACTGCGCAGAAAACAAAATCAACTTTTGAAACAACGGTATCAATATCGGCAGTAGCATCGTAAACTGTCATATTTTTTAAGTTTTCGGGTATTTCGCTAGTCATCGCCCATCTGCCCGAAACGGCTTCGCCGTAAGTTTTACCTGCGCTTCGGCTACTTGCCGCAAGGGCGGTAACGGTAAACTGCGGGTGGTCTGCCAAAAGGAGGGCAAAGCGCTGACCTACCATACCGGTAACTCCGATAATTCCAACATTGAACTTTTTCATAAAAAACACCATTTCTTTCTTAAAGACACAAACTGCGATGGAAATTTACCAAAATAATGATTTTTAATCGCATCTGTTTCGGTTGCCGTATAAACGGCGGGATACAGGTGTCTTTATTATTTGTCAGCGTGAATTATCACGCCGATTACCTTCGTTTTCTATGTCTCAAAATAACAATTGAAAACTCTTAGTAAATAATATATAATAATACCATCATATGTAACTTTTGTCAAATTTAATGTTTAGGAAGTACAGTTAAATTATATGAAAACGAGCGATTTTTATTACGATTTACCCGAAAAGCTGATAGCTCAAACTCCGATAGAGCCGAGAAATGCTTCAAGACTTATGCTTTTTAATAAAGCAAATGGAGAAATAAATCACAAGATTTTCAAGGATTTACCCGAATATCTGAAAGAGGGCGACTGCCTTGTACTTAACGATACGAGGGTTTTACCGGCTCGGCTATACGGTACGAGAATTGATACCGGCGCCGTAGTTGAATTTGTTTTGTTAAAACAAAAAGACCTTTTAACATGGGAAGTTTTGGCAGGTCCGGGCAAGAAAGCAAAAACGGGATATAAATTCAAATTCAGCGATAAACTTTCGTGCGAGGTTACCGATGTTTTGGAGGACGGCAACAGAATAATCAAATTTTCCTGTGAGGGAGAGTTTTTCAGTGTTCTTGATGAAGTCGGCCAGATGCCTCTTCCGCCATATATAAAAGCAAAACTCGAAAATAAAGAGCGCTACCAAACCGTATATTCTAAGGAACTCGGTTCTGCCGCTGCGCCGACGGCAGGGTTGCATTTTACAAAAGAAATGCTTAAAGACCTTAAAGAAAAAGGTATAAAAATCGCCTATGTTACCCTTCATGTCGGGCTTGGAACATTTAGGCCCGTAAAGGTTGAAGATATCAAAGAACATCATATGCATACCGAACATTATTCGATTTCCGCCGAAACCGCAGAGATTATTAACAATACAAAGAAAAACGGCGGAAGAGTTATCTGCGTTGGTACAACCTCTTGCAGAACGGTTGAAAGCGCAATGCAGAAATTCGGGGAGATTAAAGAATGTTCTGATGATACGGGAATATTTATTTATCCCGGATATAAATTCAAATGTATGGATGCACTGATAACCAATTTTCATCTTCCGGAGAGCACGCTTATTATGCTTGTCAGCGCTTTTGCAGGGTATGAAAATACAATGAATGCATATAAAATTGCCGTCAAAGAAAAATACAGATTTTTCAGTTTCGGCGATGCGATGTTTATTTCATAGAGCAGGAGAAATTATGTATAAATTACAAAAAGAAGAAAATAATGCCAGAAGAGGAGAATTCCATACCAATAAAGGTATAGTTCAAACACCGGCATTTATGAATGTTGCAACAGCAGGTGCCATAAAGGGTGCCCTTTCGGCAGAAGACCTTAAAAACATCGGTTGTCAGGTTATGCTTTCAAATACCTATCATCTTCATATAAGACCGGGCGACCAAGTTGTAAAAGACTGTGGCGGTCTTCATAAGTTTTCAACATGGAACGGCCCCATTTTAACCGATAGCGGCGGTTTTCAGGTTTTTTCTCTTGCAAAGCTGCGCCATATTGAAGAGGAGGGCGTAACCTTTCAAAGCCATATCGACGGCAAGAAAATTTTTATGGGACCGGAAGAAAGTATGCAGATACAGTCTAATCTCGGCTCAACCGTTGCGATGGCATTTGATGAATGCGTTGAAAACCCTGCGCCGTATTCCTATGCAAAATCTTCGTGCGAGAGAACAACGAGATGGCTTAAACGCTGTAAAGACAAAATGAGAGAACTTAATTCTCTTGAAACAACCGTGAATAAAGAGCAGATGCTTTTCGGTATAAATCAGGGTTGTACATATAATGACCTTCGTATAGACCATATGAAAGAAATCGCCGAACTTGACCTTGACGGTTATGCCGTCGGCGGACTTGCCGTAGGGGAAGAAACCGAAGTTATGTATGATGTTTTAGAGCATGTAACTCCCGTTATGCCGAAAGATAAAATCAGATATTTGATGGGTGTCGGAACACCTGCAAATATACTTAACGGAGTAGAGCGAGGCATTGATTTGTTTGATTGCGTTATGCCGAGCCGAAATGCAAGGCACGGCCATTTGTTTACATCTGTCGGAATTATAAATATAAACAACGAAAAATATAAATATGATATGACCCCCATTGACGAAAACTGTGGCTGTCCGGTATGCAAACGGTACAGTAAGGCGTATATAAGGCACCTTCTGAAAAGCGGTGAAATGCTTTCTCAGCGCCTTCTTGTTATGCATAATTTATGGTTTTATAATCACCTTATGGAAGATATCAGAAATGCTCTCGATAACGGAACCTTTGCCGAGTTCAAAAAGGAAAAGGAAGAAATCTATGCGAAGCGCATTTAATCTGCTCTAATTGAGGGTTGACAAATCTTTTATTTGTGATAATATATATTAAGAAAAGTTAATAAATTTCCTTATCAAGAGTGGTGGAGGGTACAGGCCCGTTGAAACCCGACAACCTGATTTTTCATTAAATCAAGGTGCCAAATCCTGCGGTAAAATCCGAAAGATGAGGTCTCTAAAAGTTTGAGCCGTCTTTTTGGAGACGGCTTTTAGTTTTATTATGAAAAAGGAGAATAAAAATGTCTAAAATGTTATTTACATCAGAGTCCGTAACCGAAGGTCATCCCGATAAAGTTTCAGACCAAATAAGCGATGCTATTCTCGATGCGATTATAGGCGAAGATAAAAATGCCAGAGTCGCCTGTGAAACATTTTGTACAACCGGCGTTATAACCGTAATGGGCGAAATTACAACCTCTTGCTATGCCGATATACCTCAAATTGTAAGAAATGTCCTTAACGATATAGGTTATAATAACCCTGATGCCGGATTTGACGGTAATACCTGCGCTGTTTTAACATCTATTGATAAACAGTCGCCGGATATTGCAATGGGCGTTGATAAAGGTCTTGAATATAAGGGCGGAGAAGAGGATAAGTATAATCTTCACGGTGCCGGAGATCAGGGTATGATGTTCGGATATGCCTGTGATGAAACAGAAGAGTATATGCCTCTTACGATATCTCTTGCGCATAAAATGAGTGCAAAACTGACCGAAGTCAGAAAGTCGGGTGTTTTGCCGTATCTTTGCCCCGATGGCAAAACGCAGGTAACGGTTGAGTATAACGACGGTGTGCCTACCCGTGTTGATGCAGTTGTTGTATCAAGTCAGCATAAGGCAAGTGTTGAACTTGAAACTCTCAGAAAAGATATTCTCGAAAAGGTAATAAAACCCATTGTGCCGAGCAAGTTATTCGATGAAAAAACTAAAATTTATATAAACCCTACCGGCAGATTTGTTGTCGGCGGTCCGCAGGGAGATACTGGTCTTACGGGCAGAAAATTAATCGTTGATACTTATGGCGGTGTTGCCCGTCATGGCGGCGGTGCATTTTCCGGTAAAGACCCGACAAAGGTAGACAGAAGCGCCGCTTATGCTGCAAGATATGTTGCGAAGAATATTGTTGCCGCAGGTATTGCAAAAAGATGCGAGGTTCAACTTGCTTATGCGATAGGCGTTGCCCGTCCCGTATCAGTAATGGTTCAAACATTCGGAACCGGAAAGGTTGACGATGAAAAAATCGCCAATGCCGTAAATAATGTTTTTGACCTTCGCCCCGCTGCAATAATTGATAAATTAAATCTCCGCCGTCCGATTTATCGAAAGACCTCTAATTACGGTCATTTCGGCAGAAACGATGTTGATTTTACATGGGAAAAAACCGATAAAACCGAAGAACTCAAAAAGGAATTAGGATTATAAATGTATAAAATAACCGATAAAAAGCAATTAAACGGCAGTGTAACTTGTTTAACCTTTGATGCACCGCTTATTTCGAAAAAGGTTAAACCCGGTCAGTTTGTAATTATTCGAATTGACGAAGTAGGCGAAAGAATACCGCTTACCGTTTCAGATTTTGATGCTCAAAAGGGAACTTTGACAGTCGTTGTTCAGGCAATAGGTTTTACAACAAAAAAACTAACAGCTCTTAATATCGGCGACGGCGTTTTAGACCTTGTAGGTCCGCTCGGACTTCCAACCGAGTTCGGAAATCCCAAAAGGGCCATTATAATAGGCGGCGGTGTTGGTTGCGCTATCGCATATCCACAGGCAAAATATCTTTATAATATGGGTGTTGATGTAACGGTTATAGCCGGATTCAGAAACCGAGATATTGTTATTTTGGAAGAAGAAATGAAAGCCGTTTCCAATTCATATTTTGTTACAACAGATGACGGAACCTACGGCAGAAAAGGTCTTGTAACCGAGGTATTGAAGGAACTTCTCGAAAGCGGAAATTATGACCTCGTTATCGCCATCGGCCCCGTACCTATGATGAAATTTGTATCCCTTACAACAAAACCTTTCGGTGTTAAAACGATAGTAAGTCTTAACCCGATTATGATTGACGGAACCGGAATGTGTGGCGGTTGTCGGGTAAATGTTGGCGGCGAAACCAAGTTTGCCTGTGTTGACGGCCCCGATTTTGACGGCCATCTTGTAAATTTTGATGAACTTATCAGAAGAAACGGTTTTTATAAGGAAGAGGAATCGCATAAGTGCAGAATGGGGGAAGTTAACAATGGCTGATATGTCGCCGACTAAAACCCCTATGCCAACGCTTAACCCAACCGAAAGAAATAAAAATTTCGAGGAAGTATGCATAGGTTATAGCCCTGAAATGGCGGTTGCCGAGGCAAACCGATGCCTTAACTGTAAGAATAAACCCTGCGTTAGCGGGTGCCCTGTTAATGTTCAGATACCTGAATTTATCGAAAAGGTTAAGGAAGGCGATTTTTTAAGCGCCTATGAAATAATAAAGAAGACCAATGCTCTTCCTGCCGTTTGTGGCCGTGTTTGTCCTCAGGAATCGCAATGCGAAGGCAAATGCGTTCGTGGTATAAAGGGAGAAAGTGTTGCGATAGGCAGACTTGAACGCTTTGTTGCCGATTATTTTATTGCAAACGGGATAGAGAAAAACCCCGATATAAAGAAAAACGGAAAAAAAGTTGCCGTTATCGGCGCCGGTCCTTCGGGACTGACCTGCGCGGGAGACCTTGCAAAACTCGGTTACGATGTAACGGTTTTCGAGGCATTTCACTCTGCCGGAGGAGTACTTATGTACGGTATCCCCGAGTTCAGACTCCCGAAAGATATAGTTAAAAAGGAAATAGAAAATCTCGAAAATTTAGGTGTTAAAATTATGACCGATATGGTTATCGGAAAAATTTTAACCGTTGATGAGATAATGGATATGGGATTTGAAGCCGTATTTATCGGCTCGGGCGCTGGTCTTCCGATGTTTATGGGCATCGAAGGGGAAGGAAGCGTTGGTGTTTATTCTGCTAATGAATTCTTAACGAGAATTAACCTTATGAAGGCATATAAGCAAGAGTATGATACACCTATAAAACATTCAAAATCCGTTGCGGTTGTCGGCGGCGGAAATGTTGCAATGGATGCGGCAAGATGCGCAAAGCGCCTTAACGCCGAGCATGTTTATATTATTTACCGCCGTGGCGAAGAGGAAATGCCGGCGAGAAAAGAAGAAATAGAACATGCAAAGGAAGAGGAAATTGAGTTCAAACTCCTTTGTAACCCCGTAAGAGTAATCGCCGATGAAAACGGAAAGGTAAAGGCAATAGAATGCGTAAGAATGGAACTCGGAGAACCCGATGCATCAGGAAGAAGAAGACCCGTAGCCATCAAAGACAGCGAATTCATAATTGATGTTGATGCCGTAATAATGGCGCTCGGAACAACTCCTAATCCGCTTATTCGTTCAACAACCGAAGGCATACAAACAAATAAACGAGGTTGTCTTATCTGCGATGAAAATTTGAAAACAACAAAGGATAAAGTATATGCAGGTGGCGATGCGGTAACGGGCGCCGCAACGGTAATACTTGCAATGGGCGCCGGTAAAAATGCCGCAAAATCCATCGACGAAATGCTTAAAAATAATTCTAAATAAGTTTAGGTTAAAAGGACGGGAAAATTAAATTCCCCGTCCTTTTTTTGCCTTAAAAAATTCTCTTTTTTCAACAAAAATTATAGCGAAAAATCATTTATTTGCACATAATTTTTTTTGAATTTAGTTTACATAATTTTATTATTCATAGCTTTTTTGCATAAATTGTTTTTACACTTATTAACACAGTTATCCACCGCTTTTTTGTCGAAAAATGGCAAAATAAAGCAATTTCGTATCAAATCTTGTTAAATATACGGTTGATAATGTTGATAACTTTAATATGCATATAGTTTACATAATACCAAAAAATGCATATAAAAAAAGTTTAATTGTAACAAAATTGTAACTTGATTTTCAAAGAAGTATGTAAAGAAGGGCAATAAGCAGGAGTTTATCGCTTTTTTCACAAAATAAAATCAAAACAAGCCCCAAGATAAGAGCGGTATCTTTATCGGATTTAAGTTTTTCGAGGAAAGGGATATTTAACCCTTCTAAACTAATTGGAAAATCAAATGCGCCGATATTTTTCGGTTTTTTTTCATTTTTTGCATTTGAGTTTTCCGCCATTTTTTTCATTCTTTCAACGGCATTTTGCTGTCTGATAATAAATTCCTGCTCGGTCAATTATCTCACCCTCAAAAAATGTTCAATATACCGCTTTCTTTAAGAAGCGGAAGAACTTCAATAAGTCGCAACAGCTTAATGGCAACATCAACCTTATCCTGCTTTTCGGGCGAAAGATTAGGTTTAAGCGCCACAAGAAGCGCCGTTCTCTTGTCGTCTTTACCTGTTTTAAGTTTCCCCAAGATATTCATAACGGAACTTATTTCTTTCGGCGATAAACCGAAATCATCATTGTCGGTCGTTTCGTTCCCTGCCAAGAGATTTTCGGCAAGACTTCTGACCTTATTCATACTTTCCTCGTCGCTTAAAATTTCGGATAGTTTTTGGCTTAAATCATCCATTATTGTTTCCGCCTAATAATTTGAGTAATTTTTGAGCCGCATCGCCCGATAAAACCTGCCTTAATTTATCTTTGTTCGAAAGGGCTTCGTTAACCTTTTTTCTGTCCTCGGCGGAAAGGGAACTGAAAAGGGAAGAAGTATCGCCTTTTTGCGCTTTCAAAATATCTTCTCGGCTTATTTTTCCGCCCCCTAAGTTAAGCGCATTATCTAAAAAGTTTTTATTGTTTTTCATTATTTTTCCCCCTATAATATCTATATGTAAAATATTATGACGAAAGAGGCAACCTTATGCGACTACTTGTGATATCCGATTCTCATAAAAGAAGCAGTATTGTTGACAGAATAATAAGAAAAGAAGAAAATGCAAAGCATATTTTCTTTTTAGGCGATATAGTCGGCGACATAGAAGATTTGGTTTATGAATATACCGACAGAAATTTTTATATAGTTGCCGGTAACTGCGATTATTTTTCGGATATTAAAGCGTTTGATTTTGCCGAAATTTCAGGAAAAAAGATACTGTTTTCCCACGGTCATACATTCGGAGTTAAAAGCGGAAATACAGGCACTCTCAAAAAAATTGCGAAGGAAAACGGTTGCGATATTGCTCTTTACGGTCATACGCATATTGCTAATATAGAGTATGACGACGGGCTTTATCTTGTTAATCCCGGCTCTTGCAGTCATTCGAGGGAGGGTGCCGAAAGTTATGCTGTTATAGATATTTTGCCAAGCGGAATTTTACCGCAAATAATTAAAATTTAATAAGTTTTTAAGGATTATCTTTACATTTTTGGATTATGCTTCAAGTTGACAAAATATGTCGAAACATATATAATAATGTTGATTATAATATATTATAATATTCATTTTGTTTCAGGTGATTAAGAGAATGAAAAAGTTTTTGTCGATTATTTTAACGGTGTTAATAATTGTATCGACCTGTTTTTGTATGTCTGTCGGAGCGCTTAGCGTTGTTGCAACGGGTAAAACGATTTCCGAGACAAAAATGTATTCAAACGCAGGAACTGTCGGTCATCAGTTAAAGGGCGAAAAAACCGAAATAATTGCGACAATACCTGCCAATACCAAAGTCGATATTTACAGCAGTAAAGATGATGCCGACGGCGATAGATGGTATTATGTTAAAACTTCGAACGGAAAAGTAGGTTATATTGTAGGAACAAAGATATTAAGAGATTCTACAAGACTTTTTGATGCTGATTTTGATAAAAACCTTAAAAATTTCCCGAAGGAGTATCAGGCATCGCTTAAAGCATTGCATAAAGAATTTCCAAACTGGCGGTTCTATGCCGAGCCGACCGGCTCAACCTTTGAAGAGGCGCTTGATGCCGAATACCGTCCTAAAGAAAAAACCCCGCTTAAATTAGTTGAACTTACATATATGGGCGAAGAATGGCGAGACGAAAGGGCAAAAATCGTAACCAAAGACGCTAAGGGCAACGAAATTGTAAGCTGGGCAAACGGAGAGGGCGTAAAAGTAGACGGGAAAGTTCGCTGGACCTATGCGAGTAGGTATGCCATTTCCTATTTTATGAACCCGACGAACTTTTTGAATTCAAAAGATATTTTTATGTTTTTAACGCTTTCGTATAATGAAAAAACCCAGACAAAAGATATCGTTAAATCGGTTGTAAAGAATACTTTTCTTGATACACCCGAATACATAGATATTATAATGAAAGCCGCCAAGGAATCGGGGCTAAGCCCTATTGCCATAGCATCGCTTATAATTATTGAGCAGGGAACAAGCGGCAGTTCTCAAATGATTTCGGGAACGGTTGAGAATTATAAGGGGTATTATAACTTCTTTAATATCGGCGCCTCTGATTCAAACCCCATAATCAACGGACTTAAAGAAGCGAAAAAAAAGGGTTGGAATTCAAAGGAAAAGGCAATAATAGGCGGAGCAAAGGATTGCCAAAACGGTTATATTTCAGTCGGTCAGGACACATACTATTATATGGACTATAATGTTGTGATTAAAAACTATTCAAAGCAGTATGCAACCGCTATCTACGATGCCTATAACAAGGGCAGAAAAATGGCGGCGGGTTGTACCGCAAACAAAAGTTCAACCCTCGATTTCGTAATACCCGTTTTTTCTTCCGAAATACCCGAAATTTCGAAGCCGACACCGGCTCCGAAAGTAATAAAATACGGCGATGTTAATAAGGATAACAGTATTGATATAATCGATGCTGCAATGATAAGAAAACATATTCTTAAAATATCAAAGCTAACGGTAAGTAAAAATCCGGAAGCGGATATAAATAAGGACGGCACAATAGATGTTATTGATGCCGCAAAAATGCGAAAACATTTGCTTAAAATTGAAATTATCGGAGGCAATAAATGAAAAAATCAATTTGTGTTATAATAGCGGTTTTGATGCTTTTGCCGATATTATCGGTAACGGCTTTTGCCGATTCGGCAAGTATAACGGTAAGTGCGCTTAATGTTACATTGGGAAATACCGTTACGGTCAATGTTAACTATTCTTCATCGTTATCGCTTTATTCTTCGACCGGAAGTTTAACCTTCAATTCTTCGGTACTTAAATATGTTTCGGGCGGTTCTTCCGTTTCGGGCTCAACGGTTTATCTTTATAAAGACCATAACGGAGAACGGAAAACAAGCTATACCGTTACATTTAAGGCGATTGACGAGGGAACGAGTTCGCTCAGCGCCTATGTTGAGGGCTCGGACGGCTCAAAAAAAGGAAAAGCGAGTGCCAGTAGGGTAATTACCGTTTCAAGACCTGCTCCGTCTTCCAATGCAAATCTATCATATTTGAGCATAAAGGGTGCTTCCATCAGTCCGTCATTTTCGCCCTATGTTACAACATATTCCGCATCGGTCGCAAACGATATAGATACCATTTCGATAAGTGCCTCGGTTGCAAACGGCAAGGCAACTCTTATGGGAATAGGCGATAAACATCTTGATGAGGGCAATAACAGTTTTACAATAACCGTTACGGCGGCTTCGGGCGCAAAAAAGAGTTATACATTAAATGTAAGACGGCGTCTTGTAGGTGAATTTACCGAAGCGGAAAAACTTACTGTTTCGGTTAACGGCGAAACAAAACATATAGTCAAGAATATCTCGAAAATGACAGAAATATCAGGTTTTACCAAAACCGAAACAACATATAAAGATATAAATGTCGGCGTTTTGTCAGATGTCGGCAACAAATATTTTATCTATTATCTAACCGATGCCGACGGCAAAAATCCCGAACTTTATGTTAAAAACGATAACGACGAATTTTCAAAACTCCCCTATATAAAAAAGGGCAAAAAGATTTATATTGTCGAAAATGCAGATGATATTTCCGAAATAAAGGAAGGATATTGCCAAAAAACATTTCCGTTTGAAAATAACGAGTTTTCGGCTTTCGGATTTAACGACCCTTCAATGAACGATTTTTATATTTTAAGTCTTTTTGATGGCGAAAAAAGTGAATATTTTACCTATGACAGCATAAATAAAACCCTTCAAAGGTTTCCGCTTATTTCGTCTTTTGCCGACCCCGAAACCGAAACAGAGGAAACAGAAATTGTTTCTACTGATATTTTGGGTAGGGTTAAAAATTTTGTAATTTCTATGTCAATGTTGGAAAAGATATTATCAGTTTGGGCGGTTTTATCTATTATCGGAATTATAGTTTTAACCATTTTAGCTGCTAAAAAACCGAGAAAATCATTCGATTTTGATTTTGATGACGATACAGCCGATTTTGATGATTATTTGAGATGAAATTTGGAAGTACGCAAGATGGATAAAAAAAGGAATTTGCTTTTAGAGTTGTTTTTTACTTTTCTGAAAATCGGGGCTTTTACATTCGGCGGCGGTTATGCTATGATAGCGCTGTTTCAAAACGATTTAGTTTCAAAAAAGAAATGGATAAGTGAAGACGAATTTTTGGAAATAATCGCTATTGCCGAGTCAACACCCGGTCCTATCGCCATAAACAGTGCAACCTATATCGGCTATAAAATGGCAGGTTTTTGGGGCTCCTTTTTTTCAACTCTTGCCATCTGTATTCCTTCTTTTACGGTTGTCTTTGCAATTTCGTTATTTTTCGATAAATTCCTTAAATTTACGCTTGTTGCCTATGCTTTTAAGGGCATACAAATTTGCGTTGTTTATCTTATTTTTTCTGCCGGTATAAAGATGTTTAAGAACATAAAAAACGGCTGGTTTAATAGGTTGCTTTTTTGCTTTGTTTTAGTAATTTTTGTTTCATTTTCATTGTTCGCCGTTAAGTTTTCAACTATTTATTATATTATTATTTGCGGTGGAATCGGCATTTTCGCCTATGCGCTCAAACTTTTTGCGAAAGGCGGAAATAAAAAATGATTTATCTCAAACTATTTTTATCATTTTTGGAAATCGGCGCCGTTTCTTTCGGCGGCGGTTACGGTATGATATCTCTGATAAGAGAAACCGTTATAAAAAACGGTTGGCTGACCGAGGATAAACTTTTGAATTTCATAGCCGTTTCCGAATCAACGCCGGGACCTATCGCTATAAATATGGCAACTTTTATAGGGTCTGCGAAAGGCGGAGTACTCGGCGCATTTTTGGCAACGCTCGGAGTTGTGCTTCCTTCGTTTATAATAATTCTTATTATTGCAAGTTTGGCGTCAAAACTTCTTGAAAATACAGGCGTTAAGGCATTTCTTTTCGGAGTTAAACCATGCATTGTCGCCCTTATTATCGGAACGGCAGCAACAATGGGTTTAAGCAGTATTTTCGGAATAAGCGCCGTCGGAAAGCCGATAGATTTCGATTATAGGGCAGTAATTATTCTGGCGGTTTTGCTTATTAGTCATATCATTATTAAATATGTTTTGAAAAAACCGATAAAACCGATTCTGATGATTATCATATCGGCGCTTCTCGGAATAGCGGTTTACGCAATATAAAAAAGACCCATTCGGGTCTTTTTTTGTGTCAATTTTCTTCTTTTTCAATAGTATGGTAAAGGACAAACATTAAAAAGGAGATTTTGTTTTGAATAATAATTTTAATGAAAAGTCAAACTCGGCTTTTATTATCACAAAGCCGGATATAAAAGAACCGATTTTAACTATGGCTTTTACAAATATGCAACCGATAACAGAAATATACTCGGTTGAAGAAGCCCTAAAAAACGGAACATTGTTTAAGAATATTGATAAACCTTTTGTTGGGAGGAATACACTTTGCTGACAGCAAAAGAAGAACTATATAACAAAATATCGGCAACCGATTTTGCCATTTACGATTTAGTTTTGTTTTTGGATTCGCATCCGCAAAATGTTAAGGCGACGGAACTTTTATCTGCTTACAGAAAGCAGCGAGAGTCGCTTATAAACGACTATGAGCAAAAATACGGCGATTATATTACCCATGTTAAAGATGTTAAGGCGGATAATCCGTGGAGTTGGATAGACGGCCCGTGGCCGTGGGAAGGAACGAGTGATAAATAATGTGGCAATACGATAAAAGACTTCAATATCCGATAAAGATTAAAAATCCTAATCCAAAATATGCTCAAATAATAATAAGCCAATATGGCGGTCCCGACGGCGAACTCGGAGCATCAATGCGGTATTTAACCCAGCGTTACAGTATGCCGTATAATGAAGTTAAAGGAATGTTGACCGATATAGGTACAGAAGAACTGGCGCATATGGAAATGGTATGTGCAATGGTGCATCAGCTTACGAGAAATTTATCGGAGGATGAGATAAAAGGTACACCGTTTGCAACCTATTTTGTTGACCATACCGTAGGTGTTTATCCCGTTGCGGCATCGGGTACGCCGTGGACGGCAACCTATATTCAGTCAAAAGGCGATATTTTAGCCGACCTGCACGAAGATTTGGCGGCAGAGCAAAAAGCAAGAGTTACCTATGATAATCTTATTCGCCTTATCGACGACCCCGACATTTTAGACCCGCTTAAATTCCTTCGAGAGCGAGAGATAGTCCATTATCAGCGCTTCGGCGAGGCATTGCGTCTTACTACCGACCGTCTTGACAGTAAGAATTTCTATGCCTTTAACCCTAGTTTTGATAAATGTAAAAAACAGTAAAATAAATTCCGACACCGTTTTTTCGGTGTCGGAATTTATATTAGCAAACAAAACAATGATTATATGCTTTTCATTTGGGAATTTTTGTATTTGTGGTAATTTGTCGACATTTTTGATATTTTTTGTTGCTTTTTGTGATAAAATGTGGTATTATTTCTATTGTCAGCTTTTACATAAAGAGGTTATCAAAAATGAAAAAAGATATTAAAATCAAAGATTTGATTATTAAATATGCTTCCATTGTCTGCGGTGTTTCAATGGTTGCATTTGCGGTTGCGGTTTTTTATACTCCAAATAAAATCGTAAGTGGCGGCGTGTCGGGTATATCAACCATTTTGTACCATACACTTCATATATCGCAAGGTGTTTCATTTTTTACTATAAATACTTTGTTGCTTCTTATTTCTCTTAAACCGCTCGGCAAAGGTTTTGTTTTTAATACAATATGGGTTTCAACGCTCTTGTCGGTTTTGGTAGAGGCATTTTCATACATTCCGCCGTTAACCGATGATATTTTTTTAGCAACCGTATTCGGCTCTATCCTTTATGGCGCCGGAATAGGGCTAACGCTCATAAACGGAGCATCAACCGGCGGTACCGATGTTCTTGCAAGACTTGTTCAAAAAGCATTTTCGCATGTAAAAATCGGAAGTTTATTGCTTTTTGTCGATTTAAGCGTAATATTATCATCTTTAATCGTTTTCAAGAAAATTAACCTTTCGTTATATGGCATTGTTGCCCTTTGTATCTGTTCTTTTTCGATAAACTTTTTAATAAGAAAACTCAATATTTCAAAACTTGCATTCATAATTACAACAAGAGGCGAAGAATTAGCAGCTTACCTTATAAAAAAGTCGCCGAGAGGAGTAACTCTCATCAATTCGAAAGGCGGATATACGATGAAAAACAACAGTGTTCTCCTTTGCGCCTTAAAAGAGCAGGAAACAGTCGTATTCCAAAAAAGAGTTCTTAAAGTCGACCCCGATGCATTCATTATTTTTTCGGAGTCTTCTCAAATCATCGGTAACGGATTCAGGGTTTATAAGTAAAAAAAGGCAGGTCGAAAGACCTGCCTTTTTTAAAGCTTTATATTGTAAACAGTCGCAAATTATTTTCGGGTATTTATATGTAAAATAACAGATAAAGATTTGATTTAACGAATAAACAAATAAAAAATAATACTATAAAACAAAAACCTATCATAATAGTGATGGGTTTTTGTTTTTGTCGCTATTTATCTAATTTTGATTCATATTGAAGTTTTGTTCTAAATCTAACAGTTTTTTTGAACGGTCTTTAATGCACCTTATTGGAATACCGGCATATATTTTCCAAGGTTCAGTTGATTCTTTGCAAAGACTCATAGCTCCGATCGCAGTGCCTTCTGCTAATGTTACTCCAGGTAGAACGGTGCATCCGGAACCTATAATTACATGTTTTTCAATATTTACAGATATACTTTCAATATTTTTATAAATATCAGGTATAGTGGGATTTGTCATAGTATCTCCGCTGTAATCATCGGACAACGCATATATGCAAACCCTCGATGAAATGTTGGCAAAATCGCCTATGTAAATTCCTTTACTTCCGCCAAATAAGGCAGAATATGAAGCAAGATGTATATTATTTCCAAAATTTATCAAACCGCTCAGAATACAAAAATCATCAATTCGAACATTGTTTCCAATGCTGATTTTTGAAGCTTGATATATACTTGCTTTTCTGCTTATCAAAACATTTTTGCCAAAATGTTTCAATCCTAAACCTTTTAATTCTGTTTCTGTATAGAAACTTGTTTTCATTCTCGCAACTATCCTTTGTTAAATTACATTCAGTATAGCCCGAATACGGGCAATTGTCAATAAAAATATATGCGCTAAAATTAAAAAGGTGATAAAATTGATAATATATCATAGACTGTGGGAAACGATGAAAGAAAAAAATATTTCACAATATGCTCTTATTCATCAATATAAAATCAGTACGGGACAGTTGGATAGATTGAGAAAAAATGAAAATGTAAACACTCACACCCTTGATTTATTATGTAAAATTCTTGATTGCAAATTAGAAGATGTTGCTGAATATAAAAATTGCGATAGTAATATACAGAGTTTTGATGAAGAATGCGATACGGACTAAAAATAAAGCCTACCTTTTGAAAAAAAGGTAGGCTTTATTTTTACAAAAATGATGTTATAACTTCGTATTGTTATATTCCGTCGGCGAAGCCGACACCAAACTTCTTCACTATTCACTATTACTTATTACTTTCCAAAAATCGACATTTTACCTTTTAGTGAATAGTAAAAAGTGAATAGGTAAAAGTTAAAATCGACAACCCTCTTGCGAGAATTGTCGATTTTTGGTGGGAGAGGGTGGATTCGAACCACCGAAGCTGAAAGCAGCAGATTTACAGTCTGTCCCCTTTGGCCACTCGGGAACTCTCCCATATTGAGTTGATAAAAATAAATGGAGCTGGTGGACGGACTTGAACCCCCGACCTGCTGATTACAAATCAGCTGCTCTACCAACTGAGCTACACCAGCATTTTTACAGCGCCCAATAAATATACCATAAATGAACATTAAAGTCAAGAAAAAAATACAAATTTTTCAAAAGATACTGTTAAAAAATTTTATTTGCGAAAAAATCAAATAAAGCGCCGGAAAAATTGAGGTTAAACGGCGCTTTTTATTTTAGGCAAATATTAAAAACTTTAAGTTAAATTTTCGAAAAGAAGCAAAGTATCGGTATTTTCCTTATAACAAACCCTATAAATACGGTTATGGCGAATATAAAGAGAGAAATAATTACGGCAACCAAAAACTCCCGAGGCCAACCGAAAAGCGAATGAAAACAGTTTACTATAAGCATATGGAAAAGATATGTTGAAAGAATACCGCCATTTATAAAATCGGGCACATTAAATTTAATATTTATGCTTTTAAGAAGTTCAAAAACGCCTAACGATAAAAGCAGAGCTCCGAGGGTAGGGAAAGCGCCGTTTACGCCGTCAAATATCTTTGAATAAAAGTTTGTTAAGACACAGCAGTCGAACAAGAGCAGCAAGATGCCGAAAAAAGCGACCGCAATACTTTTCCAGCGCTTTATCGGTTCTTTTACGAAAAGGATATTTCCAAGCAAAAAATATACAATGGAATACGAAGTTTTTGCGCCCGTTATTTTCAAATCAACATCGCAAAAAAGCTTCAAAACAACGGTAAATTCGTTAAAGATAAATGGGAATATGCAAAAAGCGATTAAGATTAAATAATAGATTTTTCTTTTTTTATTCCAAAGATAATTAAAAAGCGGATATAGAAAATAAAGACCCGAAAGGGTAACAAAAAACCAAGCGGGGAAAGATAAAAACCTGAAAATGAAGGCGATTACCAAAAGTTTTACCGCCTTATAGTACATTGATTTTACCGACCTGTTTTTAGAAAGTATCAATGCGCCGTTGACCATAAAAAACAAAGGAACACTGCAAGCGGCAAACGACATAAAAATTCGGTTTGCGTTTGGCATATAAAACTCTGTTTCATGGAAACCATAGCGCAAAGAATAAAAAGAATAATGATAAAATACAACGAAGAAAGCGGATATTACCTTGATAATATCAAGATATGCATATCTGCCGTTCTTTTTCAAGTCGTTTTTTTCGGGTTTAAGGTCATTGAGAAATGTTTTTAATAATTCCAATAAAGACACTCCGTTATTTATTATTTTTGATTATTTCCTTGGCATACCTTACTGTTTCCATAGCGTCTTTTGCATATTTATCGGCGCCGATTTTTTCTGCATATTCCTCTGTTAAAACGGCTCCTCCGACAACGGTTTTACACCACGGTGTTTCTTTTTTAAGAAGTTCTAAGGTTTTTTCCATAGCAGGAACGGTTGTTGTCATTAAAGCGCTTAAACCGCAAAGGGGCGCTTTGAGTTCGGCAACCTTGCGGACAATTATTTCGGGCGGAACATCTTTCCCGAGGTCTACAACATTAAAACCGTAATTTTGAAGCAGGAGTTTTACTATGTTTTTTCCGATATCGTGGATATCACCTTTTACCGTTGCAATAACAAAATAGTCGTCGCTCGGCTTTGTTTTGCCGTCAGCCATAAAGCTTTTGATTTCTTCAAAAGCGCATTTGGCGGCTTCGGCGCTCATAAGTAACTGCGGAAGATAAACAGTTTTATTTTCAAAACCGATACCTACAACATCAAGAGCCGAAATAATATCTCCATTTACGATGTCGAGGGGATTTGAAGTTTTGAGAAGTTCCTTTGTAAGCTCGGCAGATTTTTCCTTAAATCCTTTTATTATTGCCTTTTGAAGTTCGGAAGAAAACTCTCGCGGTTGATTTGCTACGGCAGTTTGTTGATTTTGTACTGCCGTAATAAATGAATCGGCATTTTCGATATAATCCTTACAGTTATCATCGAGCGCAGAGAGCGCCTTAAAAGAGTAATAGGTTTTCATAATATCGGCAGAGTAGGGGTTGATAATTGCCGCCGACAGTCCGCTTTGAAGCGCCAAAGCAAAAAAAGTACCGTTGATGGCATCTCTTTGAGGCAGTCCGAATGAAACATTTGAAATACCGAGCGAGGTATGACAGCCGAGTTCGTTTTTTATCTTTGCAAGAGCCGAAATAGTGGTAAGAGCCGAAGTCTTTTCGGCACTTATTGTCATAGCGAGGGTATCAAAAACAATATCTTTTTTATCAATGCCGTATTTTTTTGCGGTGTTAATTATTTTTTCGGCGATTTTAACCCTTTGTTCGGCAGAGTCGGGAATACCGTTTTCATCGAGAGTAAGAGCAACAACAACCCCGCCGTATTTTTTAACGAGAGGGAATATCTGCGCCATATTTTCTTCTTTTCCGTTAACCGAGTTTATCATCGGTTTTCCGTTATAATACCTTAATGCAGTTTCCATTGCAGGTATGCTTGAAGTGTCGATTTGAAGCGGAAGGTCTGATACTGCCTGTAATTCCGTAACGGCGCTTTTAAGCAAATCGGTTTCGTTTATTTCCGGAAGTCCTACATTTACATCGAGAATATGAACGCCTTTTTCCTGTTGGGCAACACCTTCGGAGAGAATATAATCAATATCGTTTTCGATAAGCGCCTTTTTGAAGCGCTTTTTACCCGTAGGATTTATGCGTTCGCCTATTAAAACGGGGATATTGTTAAAATCGACAGTTTTAGTGTACGAAGTAACAACGGTACGGTCTTTTTTTGTTATTTCGGACAAAACCGAATTTTTTGTTTTTTTCGCTAAATTGCTTATGAATTCAGGGGTTGTTCCGCAACAACCACCTAAAACTCTTGCGCCCATATCGGCAATTTCAAGCATTTCTTTTGCAAATTCTTCTGCCGAAATATCATAGACCGTTTTGTTGTTAATAGATTTCGGCAAACCTGCATTTGGCTTAATTACAACGGGAACAGAGGCATTTTCGAGCAGTTCTTCGGCAACAGTTTTAAGTTGTTTTGGTCCCAACGAACAGTTGGCGCCTATCGCATCTGCGCCCATACCTTCAAGCATAGCAACCATTAAAGCAGGGGAAGCGCCGGTCATAAGTTTACCGTCGGAACCGTAGGCATTGGAAACAATAACAGGCAGGTTGCAGTTTTCCTTTGCCGCCAAAAGAGCGGCTTTCGTTTCGTAACTGTCGTTCATTGTTTCGATGATAATAAGGTCAACACCGTATTCGGCACCGATTTTTATCGTTTTTGCGAAAATGTTTACCGCCTCTTCAAAATCGAGGTCGCCGAAAGGTTTTAACAGTCTTCCGGTAGGGCCGATATCAAGGGCGATAAACTTATCTTTATTTGAAGAAGATGTATTTTTTGCTTTATTTGCGTTATCTATCGCAGATTTGATTATTTTTTCCAGTTCTTCATCTGAAAATTTGAGTGAATTTGCGCCAAAAGTATTAGTGCAAACAACATTACTTCCGGCATCAAAATAATCTTTGTGGATAGATGTTACGATTTGCGGATTAGTGATGTTCCAAAGTTCTGGGAACTCTCCCGGTTTTAATCCTTTTGCTTGAAGGAGTGTTCCGAGTCCGCCGTCAAGAATAACTAAATTGTTTCTTAAAAAATCGGAAAAATTCATACATTACCTCGAAATTCGCAGTTTGTTTTGTTGCATAAACTGCATTTTGAAAAATCGGCGCCCGTATCGTTTTCGGAAATACCCGTAAATGCCGTAACCGATTTTGAGGGCGACATAATCAGACTGCCGTTAAGGGTCAGCCCTATTTTTCGGTTGCAGTCTAAAACCGAAAAAATATTCTGTTGTATATCAAGCGGCAAATCGCCGTAACCGGGGCTGAATCTCGGTTTCAAATTTACTCCCGAATTATGCTTTATATCTTGGCAGAATTTATCGCAAAGGGATTCGATTCGCTCCGAGCCGAGCGCTTCAAACATAAGCGCTTTTGTCGGCGATATTTTACCGTATTTTGCTATATAACGGTCGATTTCCATTCCTATTGTTGCGGCGAAAAGCACTGCTTTTTTGCAGTTTTTCAAATTGTTCGCAAGGTCCTTTGATGATACGCAAAACAGTTCGAAATCGCAAACATTATCCTTAATCTTAATCGGCAATTCCAAGTAGCAAACTTTATAGGATAAGTGATTTTCGATTTCGCTTAAACATTCATAGAGCAAAGATTTTGCATAGTCGGGAACGGTTTTGTATCCTAAATACCGAAAGATTTCCTTTTCGCAAATCGGAATGGATTTGTATGTATGGGTTAAAACTGTTCTACTCATTTTTAAGAATATCCGATAAATTACTTTGGATTTTGGCAGCAACATCGGGCTTATTCATCGAATAAACATGAACATTTGTAATTCCGTTTGCGTAAAGGTCTATAATCTGGTCGGTAGCATAGATAATTCCCGCCTCTTTCATAGCGGCAGGGTTTGAGCCGAACTTATCTACAAGACTCTTAAACCTTTGCGGAATAAAAGAACCCGAGAGTTTTAGCGCCCGTTCGAGCTGATTGGCGTTTGTTATGGGCATAATTCCCGGTATAATCGGAACAGTAATACCCGCTTCTCTTATTTTGTATAAAAAGTTGTAAAGCAGGTTGTTGTCAAAAAACATTTGGGTTGTAAGAAAATCGCAACCGGCATCAACCTTTTCTTTAAGCCTTTTTATATCCTCATTTTGATTTATGCTTTCGGGGTGAATTTCCGGATAACAAGCACCGCCTATGCAAAAATCTGCATCTGAATTTTTAAGTTCTCTTACAAGTTCAACAGCATAGCGGTAGTCCCATTTTGAACGGTCGGATAACTCGAGCTCTTTCGGAATATCGCCTCTTAAAGCCATAACATTTTGTATGCCCGATGCCTTGATTTCTTCTATGCGCTCTTTAACGGTTTGCCTTGTTGATGAAACGCAGGTTAAATGCGCCAGAGAAGGTACACCGTATAAAGCCATAATGTTTTTTGCAATATCGAGGGTATATTTACTTGTTCCGCCACCGGCGCCGTATGTAACGCTCATAAATGACGGATTAAGTTTCGCTATTTCTTCCGTAGAGGTTTTAACGCTTTCAAAACCCGTTTCGGTTTTGGGCGGAAAAACTTCAAAGGAAAGCGACATTTTACCGTTTGTAAGCAAATCAATTATTTTCATAAATTCGCCCTCGCTGTTCGTAATTTGGATATATTTAATTTATTATATAACTTAATTGACCGATATTCAAGAATTATTTGGCTGCTTCGGTATGAAAAAAGGTTTTAACCGTAAAAAAAGAAGAACCCCCACTACGCATTTTGCACAGAGGGGGGTTCTCAATATGGTGTGAGTATTCATAAGGGACTTTACCATCGGGGTATAGTCAAAAAATAAAGAAGAGGCCCCACCCGAAATGGGTGTCGAGCCTCTCGACTGGTGCGGGTAACAGGATTTGAACCTGCAAGTCTTGCGACATATGCGCCTGAAGCATACGTGTCTGCCAATTCCACCATACCCGCATTTGAGGATAATTATACAGTCTTTTGTCATCTTTGTCAAATGAAAAAACAATAATCAATAAGTTTTTGTCTCCAAGTTTTGGAATCTATCCTTTTGTTGACATTTTCAGGGACAAACGGTATAATTGGATTATAATGAGAGGTGAGCGCTATGGCAAACCGTATAAATAAGATTATTGCGGTATTTCTTGCGGTTATTTTTATGTTTTCGGCTGTGCCGACGGTATTTTGTTCGGCAAAAACGATAAACGGCCCTAAGGTTTCTTTAACGGTTTCCGAAATAGAGGATAACGGTGTTAAAGTAACTATCGGATTTACCGAAAATCCCGGAATCGGCGCAATGACCTTTTCGGTGATGTACGATAAAAATTGTTACAGTGTCGCCAAAAATATGTTCGGTTATTCCGAATATTATACATATACGCTTAGGGGAAGTATGATTTCCGACCATAGTGAAAGCGGGTATGTCAGCTTTCTTTATGTAACTAACGGCGGAGAGATTTATAATTCTACCGGAACATTTCTCGAACTGCGTTTTTATGCGAGAAATAAAGAACCCGGTAAGCATTGGTTTAAGATAGGCAACATAAACCCGATATCAAAAGGCGAAAATTTAGAGGGATGTTTTGCAAATTTCCAACACGATAAATTTGAAGCAACCGCCGAAAAGAAATATTGCTATTATCCGCCTACTGCCGATAATCCGTGTGTCCGCCATGATTACGAACTTGTCGACACCGTAAACCCGACCTGCATTACCAATGGATATTCGGTTTATAAATGTTCGATTTGCGGAAAAACTATTTCGGATAAAGAAGTTCCTGCGTTAGGCCATGATTTTGAAAATGAGTGGACGGTTGACCGCCCCGCTTCAAAAGGTGTTGCAAAAATAATCTCCCGCCACTGTAAAAGATGTAACGAAAAAACCGATATAAAATATGTTTCCGAGGATGAGGATGATACTTCGGGCGAGAGCAAAACCTCTTCAAAGAGCAATACAGTTTCAAAAACAAGCGAAACCTCTTCAAAACCCGAAAAATCCCCCTCTGATAATACCTCGAAAAACAAAAATACTTCAACCGCCGTTTCTGATACATCTAAGCCGAGTTATCCGACCGACAGCAAAGAAAACTCCAGCGAGGATAATAAGGAAAACGGCTCTGAAATATCTAGTGTTATCAGCAATATTTTTGATATAATCAGTTCTAAAAATAAGGACAAAAACGAGAGTTCAAATAAAGATGCGAATGACGGCAAAGACATTCTTTCCGCTCAAGAGATAGTAGATAAAATAGACAGCGGAGAATCGGTATTTTTCGGAGATTTTGAACTGCCGAAACGGGCAAAAACTTTGGGCGATATTGTCGCCAAAATTTCTGTTTATCTTTTCGGAATTGACGGAAAATCCGGAATTATAAAACTGATTTTCGATGCTCTTAAAAAACTTTTTTAGCCCTGAAAAAACAATAAATGTAATAAAAAAGCGATGGAACAGTCCATCGCTTTTTCGCATATTATTCATATTTTTTGCATATTTTCTTGAAAAACCGAAATTGATGGTGTATAATACTATTTAATAATTATATTATATATTAGGTTGGTGCGGTATGACAAGAAAAGAAGCGCGGGAAGAGGCATTTATTCTTGTGTTTGAAAAAGAGTTTTCTGATACAAGTCTTGAAGAAATTCTTGAAATCGACCAAGAGGTCAGGGATATAGAGCCCGACGAATATATGAAAACCGCTTTTTTCGGTGTATTTGATAACCTTTCCATAATCGATAAAACCATTTCGGATAATGCGGTAGGCTGGAGTATATCAAGGATATCGAAAACAGCTCTTGCCATTCTCCGTTTGGCGATTTTCGAAATAAAGTTTATGGAAGATATTCCCGTTTCTGTTTCGATTAACGAAGCGGTTGAACTTGCAAAGAAATACGCAACAAAGGAAGACTCTTCGTTTGTTAACGGTATTCTTGCAACAGTGGCAAAACAAGATGCAAAATAGTGCTATATCGGTTAAGCAACTAAATATGTATGTCAAGTCGCTTGTCGAAAGCGATAAACGGCTTAACTATGTTTCGGTTGTTGGCGAGATATCTAACTTTAAGAGCCATTATTCGAGCGGTCATTGGTACTTCACGGTGAAGGACAGCGATGCGTCGGTAAGATGCGTTATGTTTAAGGGCTCGAATTCGAGGGTAACCTTTTTGCCGAAGGACGGCGAACGAGTTATCATTTCGGGCAGAGTTTCTATCTACGAGAAGGACGGGCAATATCAGTTCTATGCCGAAAGTATGGTGCCTTACGGCGAGGGCGATTTGGCATTTGCCTTCAAACTTTGCAAAGAAAAACTTGAAAAAGAGGGACTGTTTGACGAGTCCTCAAAAAGACCGATAAACAGAATGCCCAAAAGAATAGCCGTTGTAACATCGGATACCGGAGCGGCGGTTCATGATATTTGTTCAACGCTTGAAAACCGTATGCCTTCTTGCGAGATAGTATTATGTCCCGTTGCGGTACAAGGCGAAAATGCGGTTTCAAGCATAATCAAAACGCTCGATAGGGTATATGCTTTAAGCGGTATTGATACCGTAATAATCGGCAGAGGCGGCGGTTCTAATGAAGATTTGGCGCCGTTTAACAACGAAATGTTGGCAAGAAAGGTTTTCGAGTCGCCGTTTCCCGTAATTTCGGCGGTAGGCCATGAAACCGACTTTACAATTTGCGATTTTGTAGCCGACATAAGGGCGGCAACACCTACTGCTGCGGCAATTACAGCAACATTTGATGCTTCGGAAACAGCGCAAAAAATAACCGAAAACAAAAACAAATTGCAGTCTGCAATTTCGGTTGTTTTTGAAAAATATAAATACCGTCTTCAAGTTTTAATGCTTTCGGCGGCACTTAAAAAACCAACCGAGATTATTGACCGAAAACTTCAAACGGTTGACAGTTTAACGGCGGAACTCAAAGAGGCATTTTCAAAACCTTTAAGAGAGGCCGAAACGAAACTTTATAAAACTATTTCAAAACTTGATGCGTTAAGTCCGCTTAAAACCCTTAACAGAGGTTATGCTTTTGCCCAAAAGGGCGAAAAACCGATTACCGGAACGGGTGATGTCGGTATAGGCGACGAAATATCTTTAAGATTTACCGACGGCAGTTTACGATGCTTAGTCAAGGAGAAAAGTAATGGAAAAATTTGATTTTGAAAAATCCTTAAAAGAACTCGAAAAAACGGTTGAAGACCTTCAAAAAGGCGAAATGCCGCTTGAAGATTCCATTAAGGCATTTGAAAACGGCATAAAACTTTCAAGAGAATGTACAGAATATCTCGAAAATGCAAAACAGAAGATAATAACTTTGACCGATGCAGAAAATGAGGAAAAATAAATGATTGATATGACACTGAAAAACTATAAAGACAAAATAGATATGCGTCTTGACATTCTGCTCGGCGAAACGGAAAGTAACTATAAAACCGTTGTAGAATCGGCAAGATACAGTCTTTTTGCCGGTGGCAAAAGGATAAGACCTGTTTTACTGCTTGAATTTTATAAACTTTTCGGCGGTGAGGATGACTGCGCATATAATTTTGCCTGTGCAGTTGAAATGATACATACCTATTCTCTTATTCACGACGATTTGCCCTGTATGGATAATGACGATATGCGAAGAGGAAAACCGTCAAATCATAAAAAATACGGCGAAACTACGGCGCTTCTTGCCGGAGATGCGCTTTTAACCGAAAGTTTCGGTGTTGCAGCGAGAACCATCGGTATAAAGAGTGATTATTTAGTCAAAGCGATGGCATATTTATCTGCAAACGCCGGAATATCGGGAATGATAGGCGGCCAGGTAATAGATACTTTGGGCGAATACGAAACAACCGAAGAACTGTTATATGAAATATATAACCTTAAAACCGCCGCTTTGATAAAAACCGCCTGTGTTTGCGGAGCGATTCTTGGCGGTGCTTCGGAAGAAGAACAAAAAAAGGTTGCTCTTTTTGCTCAAAAACTCGGAATTGCCTTTCAGATTATTGATGATATCCTCGATAGAGAAGGAACCGAAGAAAAACTCGGAAAGCCAATCGGAAGCGACCTTAAAAATCAAAAGATAACAATAGTTGATATTTTAGGCATCGAAGAATGTCGAAAAAGGGCAAAAGATTTAACCGATGAAGCGATGCTTATCCTCGATTCTTTTGAAAAAGATTCAACTGTTATTAAAGAAATAACCGAATATTTACTTGTTCGTGATTATTAAAAGGAAGTAGTTTTTTGGAATATAAAATTTTAAGTAAAATTAAAGGCCCCGCCGATGTTAAGAAATTAAATAACGAAGAACTTAACTGCCTTTGCGAAGAAATAAGAGGCAAAATAATGGAAACCGTTTCAAAAAACGGCGGACATTTGGCCTCAAATCTCGGAGCGGTAGAACTTACTGTTGCGCTTCACCGTGCTTTTGAGTCGCCCAAAGATTCTATAATATTCGATGTCGGTCATCAGTGTTATGCCCATAAACTTATAACCGGCAGATTTGATAGGTTTGATACTTTGAGAACCGAGGGCGGTATAACGGGATTTATGCGCCCGAGCGAGAGTGAGTATGACCCTGTTGTAACGGGCCATAGCAGTACCTCTGTTTCACTTGCATACGGAATATATAAAGCAAAGCGGTTAAATGATGAAGAGGGCACTGCCGTTGCCGTTATAGGCGACGGTGCTTTAACTGGCGGAATGGCATTTGAAGGTTTTAATAATGTCGGACGAAACAGAAGCAAATTTATTATAGTACTTAACGACAATAAAATGTCGATATCAAGGAATGTCGGTGCTCTTGCGAGGATTACAACGAAACTTAGAAACCGAAAGCGCTATCATTATTTCAAATTTGCTCTGAAAAAGTTTTTAGTTTCCATTCCGTTTATAGGCAGAGCACTTTCTTCGTTTGCCTTTGCGGTTAAGCAGGGCCTTAAAAGGCGCATTTATAAGAACAATATTTTTGAGTCATTTGGTTTTAACTATTTAGGTCCCGTTGACGGTCATGATATCAAGAAAATGGAGCAACTTTTTAAGATAGCCCAAAAATATACAAGACCGTCGGTAGTCCATGTTATAACAACAAAAGGAAAAGGTTATGCCTTTGCCGAGAACAGCCCTAAGAATTATCATGGCGTATCGCCGTTTGATGTTGAAAAGGGTTGCGACAGCGCCGAAAACAAATCTTTTTCTGATGTTGCGGGAAATACACTTAGCAAACTTGCGGAAAATAATAAAAAAATTTGCGCCATAACGGCGGCAATGACCAACGGTACCGGACTTGGAGATTTCGCAAGTAAATACAAAAGCCGATTTTTCGATGTCGGAATTGCGGAGCAACATGCGGTCGGTTTTGCTTCCGGACTTGCAACAGGTGGAATGATACCGTTTTTTGCCGTATATTCGAGTTTTCTGCAAAGGGGATTTGACCAGATAGTTCACGACTGCGCAATAGCAAATGTTCCGGTTAAATTTTTAATTGACAGAGCAGGAATTGTCGGAGAAGACGGCGAAAGCCATCAGGGAATTTTCGATGTTTCATATCTTTCGCTTATTCCGAATATGAATATCTATTCTCCATCGTTTTACGGCGAACTTGAAAGTGTAATCGAGAGGGTTTCTGAAAATGACGAATTATGCGCCGTAAGATATCCGAGAGGATGCGAACTAAACCCTATCGACAGAGATTTTTCGGAAGATTATACAGTTTTTGACGGTAAGAGCGATGTTTGCGCCGTTACATACGGCAGAATTTTTTCAAATGTTTATGCGGCAACGGAAAATTCTTCTGTTACCGCCGTAAAACTCAACAAAATATATCCGATTAAAGACGAACTAATCGAAAAATTATCAAATTTCAAGAAAATCGTATTTTTTGAAGAAAGCATAAAAAGCGGCGGAATTGCCGAGCATATTGCTTCAAGACTTGGCGAGTCGGGATATAAGGGAGAATACAAAATATGTGCGATAAACGGAGAGTTTGTACCTTGTGCCAGTGTTTCATCTTCTCTTAAAAAATACGGTTTTGATATTGTTTCCATTAAAAAAACACTCGGGGTTTTGTAAATGCAGGAGAAAAAAAGACTTGATGTTGCCCTTTTTGAGAAGG
This sequence comes from Clostridia bacterium, assembly GCA_024404145.1. GTDB lineage: Bacteria > Bacillota > Clostridia > Oscillospirales > Acutalibacteraceae > UBA737. The sequence continues at coordinate 112,166 of JAKSQK010000001.1, forward strand.
GGTATGCCGAAAGCCGAGAAAAAGCCAAAGCGCTTATTATGGCGGGTATTGTATATGTAAATAATCAAAAATGCGATAAAGCGGGGGACACCGTAAAACTCGACGATATAATCGAAGTTCGGGGCAATTCGCTTAAATATGTCAGCCGTGGCGGACTTAAACTTGAAAAGGCCATAAAAGTTTTTTCGCCTGTGCTCAAAGATAAAATTTGCGCAGATATAGGCGCTTCAACGGGCGGATTTACCGACTGTATGCTTCAAAACGGCGCAAAAAAAGTTTATGCCGTTGATGTAGGGTACGGTCAACTTGCATGGAAACTGAGAACCGATGATAGAGTAATAAACCTTGAAAGGACAAATTTCAGGTATGTAACAAAAGAGCAAATCCCCGATGAGCTTGATTTTGCGAGTATTGATGTTTCTTTTATTTCCCTTTCGCATATATTTCCTGTTCTTAAAACTCTGCTTAAATACGAGGGCAGGGCGGTTGCGCTTATAAAACCGCAGTTTGAAGCGGGAAAAGAAAATGTCGGTAAAAAGGGCGTTGTAAGAGATAAAAATGTTCATATTTCGGTTATAGAAAAAATAACCGAAACGGCAAAAGAAAACGGGTTTGTCGTTTTAGGACTTGACTTTTCCCCCGTTAAGGGTCCCGAAGGCAATATAGAATACTTATGCTATCTTGAAAATTCGGATAATAAAGATAAACAAATAAATGTTGATGCCGAAAAAATTGTAGGGCTATCATATAAAGAATTGAACGGAAGTGAATGATATGACTATTTCAGTACTGCCAAATACCGATAAAAGAGGTTGCACTGAAACACTTGAAAAAATAGGTGTTTTTTTAAGAGAGAACGGTATTAAAGGATATATTCCCGAAAGCATATGCTGTTCAAATTTCGAATCGGTTTCGGAAGAAGAAATTTTTAATAAAGGCGATGTTATCGTAACAATAGGCGGCGACGGAACGATAATAAGATATTCCAAAAAAGCCGCCGAGCATAAAAAACCGATTATCGGAATAAATGCAGGAAGAGTAGGATATCTCGCAAATATTGAGCAAAGCGAATATAAACTACTGGCAAAACTCTTTTCGGGCGACTATAAAACCGAAAAAAGAATGATGCTTGATGTTAAAATAATAGACGAAAGCGGAAATGAAGCGGTTTACAGAGCGCTTAACGACGCTGTCATAACAAGCGGTTTTATATCGAGGATAATTGATGTTTATGCCGGAGTGGAAAATGACAGTGTTCATTACAGAGCAGACGGAATAATAATATCAACCCCAACCGGCTCTACCGCCTATTCGATGTCGGCAGGAGGACCGATAGTTGACCCGAGCGCAGAATGTTACTGCATAACCCCCATCTGTTCTCATTCGCTCTCGGCAAAGCCAATAATAATGGGTGCCGATAAAACGCTTAGTATAAATGCTTTTTCAAAGAAAAAAACCGATATTTTCCTATCGGTAGACGGCAGAAAAGTTGCCAATATCAAACCAAAAACCAAAATAATGATAACAAAATCGGAAGATTATGTTGAACTTATAAGACTAAACGAGCGAAATTTCTATAAAACTCTTTCGATGAAGTTTTCGGATTTAATAAAATAGGGAGGGATTTTTTTGAAGAATACAAGACAGGAAAAAATACTTGAAATAATTAAATCGCAACCCATTTTTACTCAGGATGATTTGCAAAATGCCTTAAAAAAATTCGGATTTGAGATTACGCAGTCAACCATTTCGAGGGATATAAGAGAATTAAAACTTGTTAAGGCGCATGATGAAAACGGCAACTACTGTTATGCTGCTCCCGAGAAGAATAAAAACCGCAACATATCAAACTATAAGCAGATAATTTTCGGTGCGGTCGATACGGTGCAGTATGCCCAAAATAATGTTGTTATAAAATGTCATACCGGAATGGCGCAGAGCGTTTGCGTCGCCATTGACGGCGCATTTTCCGAAATGATGATAGGAACTATTGCCGGTGATGATACAATTCTCGCAATAACGAGGAATGAAAATGATTCTGTTTTTCTTGTTGAGAAAATAAAGGAAATGATGTAAGCGGAGTAGTTATGCTGAAATATTTAAGCATTGAAAATATTGCCGTTATTGAAAGTACCGAAATAGACTTTTCAGATGGCTTTAATGTTTTAACAGGTGAAACCGGTGCCGGTAAATCAATAATAATAGATTCTATAAATGCGGTTTTAGGTGAGCGGACAAGCAAAGAACTTATACGCAAAGGTGCCGAAAAAGCATCTGTCAGCGCTGTTTTTTCAAATCTTTCAAGCGATGCCGTATCGGCTCTTGAAAGCTTTGGCTTTTTTCCCGATGAAGACGGAAACCTGCTAATAAATAGAACTTTTACGGCAACGAGCGGAAGCGTTAAAATAAACGGAAAACCGGCAACGGTAGGCATTCTTAAAGATATCGCAGGGCATCTTGTCAATATTCACGGTCAACATGACAGTCAGGGACTTCTGAACCCCGATAATCATTGCGGTTATATAGACAGAGTAGCCGAAAACGGCGATGAAATTGAAGAATATTATGCCGAATTCAAAAATCTTAATGCTATAAGACGGCAACTTTCAAGTATTAAAACAAGCGAAGAAGAAAAGGCAAGAAAAATTGACCTTTTGGAATACCAAATTAAAGAACTTGAAAGCGCAAATATTACTGTCGGCGAAAAAGCAAAACTCAAAGAACAGCTTGAAATTGCCGAAAGTTTTGAGAAAACCGTAAACTCGGTAAATAATGCCCATATTTTGCTTTCGGGTGCCGATGAAACCGATGGCGGAATAACAAAAATAAATAATGCGGTAAGATGTATTTCTTCGATAAAAAGCGGCGAGATAAAGGATATAACAGAAACTTTAAGGCGAATAAGCGCCGAGCTTGAAACGGCTTCTGATAATCTTAACGAATATCTGCGCTCGATAAAAGACGGAGAGTTTAATAAAGAGAGCATTGCCGACAGACTTGACCTTATTAACCGTTTGATGCGTAAGTACGGAAACAGTGAACAGGAAATGCTTTCGTTTTTGGAAAATGCCAAAAAGGAACTTGAAGCGATAACGCTTTCGGGCGAACTCGAAGAAAAACTTTCAAAGGAACTTGATAATTCTACCGAGCGCCTTATAGAACTCGGCGAAAAACTTACCAAAACGAGAGTTGCCGCCGCAAAAACTTTTTCATCAGAGGTAACGAATGTCCTTAAATATCTTGATATGGTAAATGTTGAATTTGATGTCAAGAGCGAAAAGGGCAGATATACAAAATCAGGTTGCGATGTTATTGAGTTTTATGTTAAAACAAATGTCGGAGAAGATTTTAAGCCGTTAAGCCGAATAGCATCGGGCGGAGAACTTTCGAGAATTATGCTTGCAATAAAAAGTGTTCTTGCCGAAAAAGACGATGTTGATACGCTTATTTTTGATGAAATAGATACGGGTATAAGCGGTTTTGCTGCCGACAAGGTCGGAAAACAACTTTCGGTTGTTGCCGATACAAGGCAGGTTATCTGCGTAACTCATTTGGCGCAGATAGCATGTTGCGGAGATAATCATCTTAAAATAGAAAAAACCGCCCAAAACGGCAGAACATATACAAAGGTTAATCCGCTTGACTATGAAGACCGAATAGTTGAAATAGCCCGAATAATGTCGGGAACAGAGATAACCGAAAATTTATATAATTCAGCGAAAGAGCTGTTAGATAGGAGATAAATAAATGGGAATTTACGAAGAATTAGTTGCAAGAGGGCTTATAGCTCAGGTAACTGATGAAAAGGAAATCAGAGAACTTATCAATAACGGTAAAGCAACATTTTATATCGGCTTTGACCCTACTGCCGATAGTTTGCATGTTGGTCATTTTATGGCGCTTTGCCTTATGAAAAGACTTCAAATGGCAGGTAATAAACCCGTTGCATTGATAGGCGGCGGCACCGGTTATATCGGCGACCCCTCAGGAAGAACCGATATGCGTTCGATGATGACACCGGAGATTATTCAGCATAACTGCGACTGTTTCAAAAAACAAATGAGCCGTTTTATCGAATTCGGAGAGGGTAAAGCTCAGATGGTAAATAATGCCGACTGGCTTCTTAAACTCAATTATATTGATGTTTTGCGGGAAGTAGGCCCGTGTTTTTCGGTAAACAATATGCTCCGAGCCGAATGTTACAAGCAGAGAATGGAAAAGGGACTTTCTTTTCTCGAATTTAACTATATGATTATGCAAAGCTACGACTTCTATCATCTCTATAAAGAATACGGCTGTAATATGCAGTTCGGTGGAGATGACCAGTGGTCGAATATGCTCGGCGGAACCGAACTTATAAGGAAAAAACTCGGTAAAGATGCCTATGCTATGACAATTACTCTGCTTCTTAATTCAGAGGGCAAAAAGATGGGTAAAACGGTAGGCGGAGCAGTATGGCTCGACCCCAAAAAGACCTCGCCTTATGAATTTTATCAGTATTGGAGAAATGTTGCCGATGCCGATGTTCTTAAATGTATAAGAATGTTGACATTTTTGCCTCTCGAAGAAATCGACGAGATGGATAAATGGGAAGGAAGCAAACTTAATACCGCAAAAGAAATATTGGCTTTTGAACTTACAAAACTTGTCCATGGCGAAGAAGAGGCAACAAAAGCGCAGGAAACTTCAAGAGCGGTTTTCTCTGGTAGCGGAAGTCATGAAAATATGCCGACAGTATCGTTAAGCACCGACTGTTTAACAGATGGGAAAATCGGTATTTTATCGCTTATGGTAAAGGGCGGTCTTGTTTCTTCAAACGGTGAAGCAAGGCGTCTTGTTCAGCAGGGCGGTGTTTCGGTTGATGATAATAAGGTTACAGACCCCTCTTATCAGTTTACAGAAGATATGCTTAAAGACGGAGTTATTATCAAAAAGGGCAAAAAGAGTATAACCAAGTTTTTGTTAGCATAAAAAATGAGTATTTTCAAAAAGAAAAATAAAAACGATTCGCTTTTGCGTACCTTTGACGGCCGACAGGTGAAGTATGTTACGAAAAAGGTTTCAAATGCGGACGGGTCGCCCTGTTATGTGATAGTAGGAAAATCGGGCAGAATAGCGGTTATAGATAATCAAATCAGGGTTATTTGCGGTGAAACCGATGTTTTTAACTGCTGTGTTGATACGGCAAAATACTATTTGCTTTTAAGCGGCGATGGAGTAACGGTTGAAGGCAATAATACTGTAAGCGGAAAATATGAAACCATTACGGCTTATTATTCATATTATAGAAAATAGATAGAAAGTGAAATTATGTTTAATGCATTAAAAGTTAAAAACGACTGTGTTGAATGGATACGGGAGTTTTTCAAAGAAAACGGACCCGACTGTAATGCCGTTATCGGAATTTCGGGCGGAAAGGACAGTTCTGTTGCGGCAACCTTATGCGTTGAAGCGCTCGGAAAAGAGCGGGTTATCGGCGTTTTGATGCCGGCGGGTAATCAAATTGATATCGACAGCGCTTATAAGATAGTAAATCTTCTCGGAATTAAGCATTTAGAAATAAATGTCAAGGATATAATAGATGCTCTTAAAAACTCGATAGAAGAAAAAGTTGAGTTATCAGAACAGTGCAAAATAAATATTCCGCCGAGAATAAGAATGACAACATTATATGCTGTTGCGCAGTGTTTTAACGGCAGGGTTGTAAATACCTGTAATTTATCGGAGGATTGGGTAGGATATTCAACGAGATACGGCGATGCCGCAGGGGATTTCAGCCCTCTTTCAAAACTAACCGTAAACGAAATAAAAATAATAGGAAAGTTGTTGGGCCTTCCGAGCGAAATCGTTGATAAAGTTCCTTCCGACGGACTTTGCGGAAAAACCGATGAGGAAAACCTCGGATTCAGTTATGATGTTTTAGACCGATACATAAGAAGCGGCGAAATAGACGACGCCACGGCAAAAGAAAGAATTGATAAACTCAATAAGAAAAATCAATTTAAGCTCAAAATGATGCCGTCGTTTATGCCGGACGAGAAAGATATATGAAAAGAGAACTCGCAAGGCATACTTTAATCGAGCGCAGTATAATAAAAAAATATCGAAAAACGATATGGAATAATTTTATTAGAGCGGTAAAAGAGTATGACCTTATAAGCGAAAATGACTGCATCGCCGTTTGTGTTTCCGGCGGAAAAGACAGTATGCTTCTCGCAAAATGTATGGAACAGCTTAAAAGGCATAGCGAGGTTCCGTTTTCGCTTAAATATTTGGTTATGGACCCCGGTTATGCCAAGGAAAACCGAAAACTTTTAGAAGAGAATGCAAAAATCCTCAATATTGATATTGAGGTTTTTAACAGCAATATTTTCGATGTTGCATATAATGCCGGAGGTTCGCCATGTTACCTTTGCGCCCGAATGAGAAGAGGCGCATTGTATGATAAGGCAAAGTCTATGGGCTGCAACAAGATAGCGCTCGGCCATCATTTCGATGATGTTATCGAAACGGCTCTTATGAGTATGATGTATTCTTCAGAAATAAAAACGATGCTTCCTAAACTTCACAGTACTAATTTTGAGGGAATGGAACTTATTCGGCCGCTATACTGCGTTAAAGAACGGGATATAATTTCATGGTGCAATTATAACGACCTTCATTTTCTTCGCTGTGCTTGTAGGTTTACTAAGGACAGCGCATTTGACGAGTCCCTTTCAAAACGCAAAGAGACCAAGGAGATTATAAAAGAACTTCGAAAACTTAATCCCGATGCCGATGACAATATTTTCAGAAGTCTACATAATGTAAATTTATCAACAATTCCGGGTTGGCGGGATTCTGATTCAGGCCAAACTCATTCTTTTTTAGATAATTATTGAGGTTGACTTTTAAATTTTATAATACTATAATATTCTTATTGATTATTTGATGGGGGTAAAAAATGGATATAAAGAAAAATATTGCTAATTTCGTAACGAGTATAAGAATTCTCGGCGCGATAGCAATTATATTTCTTAAACCTCTTGAATCTGCTTTTTTCATAGTATATTTATTCTGCGGTTTGAGTGATGCGGTAGATGGCTTTATCGCCAGAAAACTTAAAATAACGAGTGAGTTTGGAACAAAACTTGACAGCATTGCCGATTTAACTTTTTATTCGGTTATGATGATAAAACTTTTGCCAACGCTTTGCGAGAAACTTTGGAGATTTAACTGGGCGTTTTTGTTTATCATTCTCGCCATAAGAATATCGGCTTATGCCGTTTCTGCTATCAAATTTCATAAGTTTTCTACTTTGCATACAATTCTTAATAAAATATCCGGCGGCGGAGTTTTCTTAATACCTTTCTTTATTCTGCTCGAAAGAACTCCTTTTAATATTTACGGTGTAATAGTTTGTCTGATAACATATACCGCTTCGTTACAAGAATTAGTTTATTATATAAAACGCAAAAAACAATAACAAAAAAGCGCTTGACTTATTGTCAAGCGCTTTTTTTATTATTTATTGCTTTTTGAATTTGATAAAAGACCATAGAATTATTATTGCTTCTCCCGCAACACCCAAGAGATAAATCGGATAGACCTTAATTCCGAAGTAAAGGAATGTCAGTTGAACCGAAATTAAAACCGACCAAAGAATCCCCGATATGAAATAATAATTTTTCCGCTTATTAAACCAAATGGTGTTGAATATAAGCATAGTAATTAGGGTTAACGGCATTGCATAAACGAAATAAAGCCAGGAATAATCTATAATTCCTTTAATCAAGAATGTCAGAACGAAGCAAAACAAAGCAGCAGTCCAGAGAAAACCTATCGAAATATAGGTTATGATTTTGTAATTATATTTTGCGCTTTTGTTTATCTTCTTTATATCAACATTTTTTACGAGAGCGTCAAGCGGAACGCCGAAAAGGTCGGCGATACTGCAAAGAACTGTAATATCGGGCAGAGATTCGCCCCGTTCCCATTTGGAAATTGCTTTATCGGAATAATTTAACTTGTTTGCAAGGTCAAGTTGAGTCATATTATTCAGTATCCTGAGTTCGGAAATATTCTTTGCTATAATTTCCTTTATCTCTTTCATAACTTAAACCTCGTTGAAAAAATTTAGATTTTTGATTTGCAGGTTTGCTCCTTAAAATAAATCCTCGTGATTAAGGGGCGAAATACCCATCTTTTTAAGCGCCGATATAGAATTTTCGGTATCGTTTGTTTTGGTAACCAAAACGGCGCCGTCGTTTTTCTTGCTGACAAAAGCATACATATATTCTACCGAAATCATGCTGTCGGTAAAGATTTTAAGCAGTTTTGAAAGTTCTCCCGGAGTATTCCCCATAGGTATAGCCAAAACATCGGTTATTTTAACCATAATTCCGTTTTCTTTAAGAATAGCTTTGGCTTTTTCGCAGTCGTCAACAATAAGGCGCATAATACCGTATTCCGAAGTATCGGCTATTGAAAGAGCGCTTATGTTTATATTGTTTGCCGATAGGGTATCAATAATAGAATATGCTCTGCCGAACTTGTTTTCAACAAAAATTGAAAGTTGTTTCATGCTAATCACCTTTCCTTAAAGTTATTTGTTTCTTGCGGTCCCTATATTTTCCTTTTGTCGATAACCCTTTTTGCTTTGCCTTCGCTTCGCTCTATCGACTTGGGGTTTACAAGATGAACCTTAGCGCCGATTCCAAGCGTTGACCTTAGCATAGCGGTTATCTGTTTTTCGGTTTTTTCAATAGAAATAATCTCATTTTCGAACATTGCTTCGCTCATCTCAACATTAACATCAAGCGTATCGTTATTATTAACTCGGTCAACGATGATTTGGTAATTCGGGGTAATGTTTTCTCCCGAAACTTTGAGCAAAACTTCCTCTATTTGCGATGGGAAAACATTAACACCTCTGATAATCAGCATATCATCACTCCTGCCGGAAGGTTTATTCATTCGAACATGAGTTCTTCCGCAGGAACATTTTTCATAATTAAGTGAGCAAATATCTCTTGTTCTGTAACGAATAAGCGGGAAACCCTCTTTTGTAAGAGTTGTAAATACAAGTTCGCCAGTAGCTCCCTCAGGCAAAACTTCGCCCGTTTCGGGGTCAATTATTTCGGGGATAAAATTATCCTCCCAAATATGCATACCGTCTTGCGCTTTGCATTCACAGGCAACTCCCGGCCCCATAATTTCCGAAAGACCGTATATATCGTATGCTTTGATATTAAGTTTATTTTCAATGGTTTTTCGCATATCATCTGTCCATGGCTCTGCGCCGAAAATACCGATTTTGAGTTTTAATTTATCCTTAACACCCATCGCTTCAATTTCTTCGGCAAGATAAAGCGCATAAGACGGAGTTGAGCAAAGAACGGTAGTACCGAAATCTATCATTGTTTGGATTTGTCTTTTCGTATTACCGGTAGAGGTCGGAATGACGGTTGCTCCTATTTTTTGGGCTCCGCCGTGAGCGCCGAGACCTCCCGTAAACAAACCGTACCCGAATGAAATCTGAACAAATGAGTTTTTGTCGGCGCCGAGTTCGGTAAACATTCTCGCAACACAGTCCTGCCATACTTCAAGGTCATTTTCCGTATATCCTACAACGATTTGCTTTCCGGTTGTTCCGCTTGAAGCATGAACTCGTACAATTTCGCTCATATCAGTCGCAAAAAGGCCGTAAGGATAATTATCCCTTAAATCGCTTTTGTAAGAAAACGGCAGTTTATGTAGGTCGTCAACACCGTTTATATCTTCGGGTTTAAGACCTAAATTGTCCATTCTTTCCTTAAAGCAGGGAACTTTCTCATACATTCTTTTAACTTGTTTTACAAGGCGTTCGCTTTGAAGTTTTTTAAGCTCGGCCCTCGGCATCGTTTCAATTTTTTCGTTCCACATAAACTTAAATATCCTTATAAATTATATCCTAAATCAAATGCTTTTAGGTTAACTTCAAGCAATTTTTCGGGGACTGTTTCTTTAAGACTTTCAACCCATTTTTCATAGGGGATTTCACTGTTTTTAGCCAAAACACCGATTAAAACAACATTTACGGTTTTTATGTTTCCGGCATTCATTGCAACCGATAAGGCATCAAGTTTTATAAGTTTTGCTTTTTGTTCTATCTTTTTGTCGAGGTCGGCAGGATACTCTTGTTCTCCTGTAATAACGGGCATAGGATTTATTCTGCTTGTATTTGCGATAATTGTTCCGCCTTTTTTAAGGAAGGGAAGGGCTCGGGCGGCTTCAAGCATCTCAAAAGCAAGAATTAAATCTGCTTCACCTTTATCAATGGTAGGGGAATAAACTTTCTCGCCGTATTTAACATAGGTTACAACGCTTCCTCCTCGTTGGCTCATTCCGTGAACCTCCGAAACCTTAACATCGTAACCTTCCCGAATAACGGTGTTTCCTAAAATTCGACTGGCAAGAAGGGTTCCCTGTCCGCCTACGCCGACTATCATAATACTTTTAGTCATAACCTTATTCCTCCTTAGAAATTGCGCCGAAAGGACAAACATTAACGCAAAGTCCGCAACCGTTGCACTGCGTAGTATCAATTTTAACCTTGTTGTCTTCAATGCTTATTGCCGGGCAACCGAGTTTCATACACATCTTGCAGTTTTTACATTTATCTGTTATAACGCAGTGGCCTTTGTATTTTACCCTTTTAAGAAGAGCGCAGGGCCTTTGAGCGATGATAACCGACGGTTCTTCACGCTCGGTTTCTTCCTTTACAACCCTCTCGAATTCTTTAACATCAAACGGGTCGGCAACAACAACATGTTCAACCCCGAGCGCTTTTGAGAGCATAACGAGGTTAACCTGCTTAGTTTCTTCTCCCCTTATTGTATAACCGGTTGTCGGGTTATCTTGATGGCCGGTCATACCGGTAATTGAGTTATCAAGAATAATAACCGTGCTTATGCCTTTGTTATAAACGATATCTGAAAGTCCGGTAATTCCCGAATGCATAAAGGTTGAGTCGCCGATAACCGAAACTAACTTTTTGGTAAATTCGGGACCTCTTGCTTTGGACATACCGTGGGCGGCGGAAATCGAGGCACCCATACAAATAGTTGAGTCAACACTTGAAAGCGGAGCCATAGCACCGAGCGTATAACAGCCGATATCACCCGAAACGGTAAGACCTAATTTTTTAAGCACATAGAATGTTCCCCTATGCGGACAACCGGCGCACATAACGGGCGGACGGCCGGGTAAAACCTCGCCAACCGTTACATCTTCATTAGGTTTAATGCCCAAAACGGCTTTCTTTATCATAGAGGGCGTGTATTCGTAAAGCAGGGTAAATACTTCCTTGCCGATAACATCAAGTCCCAATGCTTTGCAATGCGTTTCGATAATCGGGTCAAGTTCTTCGATAACATAAACCTTTTTGAACTTTTGAGCAAAATCGGTTATTTTCTTTGAGGGCAGGGGGTGAATCATTCCGATTTTAAGATAACTAACCTTATCGCCGAGCGCTTCATGGGCATAAAGATATGTAGTTCCCGAACAAATAACGCCGATTTCCGTATTATCATTTATTTCGGCGATATTAAGCGGAGAATTTTCGGAATATTCGGTTAAATCGAGCATTCTCTTTTCAACATCAACATGGCGCTTGATGGCGTTTGCCGGAGCCATAACATATTTTGCCGGATTTTTCTCATAGGGCTTTAACTCATCGTTTTCACGGTCGTTTAATTCAACTAAACTTTGTGAATGGGAAATTCGGGTAGAAAGTCTTAAAAATACGGGGGTATCAAATTCTTCGCTGATGCTGAATGCAAGTTTTGTAAATTCCTTGCATTCGCCCGAGTCAGATGGTTCGAGCATAGGCAATTTTGCCGCTATGGCATAATGGCGGGAATCCTGCTCATTTTGAGAAGAATGCATACCGGGGTCGTCTGCAACGCAGAAAACGAGGCCGCCGTTAACTCCGGTATAAGAAGCCGTAAAAACAGGGTCTGCCATAACATTAAGGCCAACATGTTTCATACAAGCCATACTGCGCGCACCGGCAATGGAAGCGCCAATGGCGACTTCGGCAGCAACCTTTTCATTAGGAGCCCATTCGGCATATATTTCTTCATAATTTACAATGTTTTCGGTAATTTCGGTGCTTGGAGTTCCGGGGTAGGAAGATACAACTCTTACACCCGCTTCATAAGCGCCACGGGCAACTGCGGCATTACCTAATAATAGTTTTTTCATATATTTTTCCTTCTTTATTTTTCTATTTGCTTAGCTACTAAACTATCTCCGCAATATTTTTCACGAAGCTTTGGTTTTTCGATTTTTCCGGTTGGATTTCTCGGTATATCATCAAAGATATATTGCCTCGGCCTTTTGTATTTCGGAAGACCCATACAAAATTCTTTAATCTCATCTTCGGTTAAAGAAAAGCCCTCTTTAATTTCTATAATTGCAGCGGCGGTTTCGCCGAGTCTTAAATCGGGAACACCGATAACAGCAACATCTTTAATTGCGTTATGTTTTCTGATAAAGTTTTCAATTTCAACGGGATAAAGATTTTCGCCGCCCGAAATAACAACATCTTTTTTGCGGTCAACGAGGAAGATAAATCCGTCTTCATCTTCCATAGCCATATCGCCTGTAAAGAGCCAACCGTCGGCCAAAACTTCGTCGGTAGATTTTTTGTCATTGTAATAGCAGTTCATAACTCCCGGACCGCTAACGGCAAGTTCGCCGACATCGCCCCGTTTAACTTCATTTCGGTTTTCATCAACAATTTTTGTTTTCCAGCCGAAACCTGCTTTACCGATAGCGCCGACTTTATGTATGTTTTCAACACCCAAATGAACACAGCCGGGGCCGATAGATTCGCTGAGCCCGTAGTTAGTATCGTATTCATGGTGGGGGAAAACCGCCTTCCAACGCTTGATAAGAGAGGGCGGAACAGGTTGAGCGCCGATATGCATTAAGCGCCACTGCGAAAGATTATAATCATCGAGTTTTATATCGCCTCTGTCAATGGCATCAAGAATATCCTGAGCCCAGGGGACTAAAAGCCAAACGATAGTACATTTTTCTTCCGAAACGGTTTTAATAATCCATTCGGGTTTAACACCTTTAAGAAGAACCGATTTGGCGCCGACAAGAAAACTGCCGAACCAATGCATTTTTGCGCCGGTATGGTATAGGGGCGGAATGCATAGAAAAACATCGTCTTTTGTTTGACCGTGGTGATTTTGCTCAACCTTGCAAGAATGCATCAAACTTCTGTGGGCATGAATTATTGCCTTTGGAAAACCGGTTGTTCCCGACGAAAAATAAATAACGGCTTCGTCTTCATCGGTCAGCTTGATTTTTGGCGTACCCGAAGAGCAATATGTCGTCAAATTATCGTAACTTTCTGCAAAAGTCGGACAGTCCTCTCCAACATAGAGAAGATGCTTGATAAAATCAATTCTATCGGCAATATCTTCCATACGGCCTACAAATTCAGGGCCGAAAAGAAGACCGCAACAGTCGGCTTTGTTAAGGCAGTATTTGATTTCATCGGCTGTATATCGGTAATTAAGCGGAACGGCTAATGCACCGGTTTTAAGTATTCCGAAATAAATCGGCAACCATTCAAGACAGTTCATCAAAAGTATGGCGATTTTATCACCCTTGTTTATGCCCCTTGATAAAAGCAAATTTGCAATTCGGTTTGATTTTTCGTTAAATTCTTTCCAGGTTATCTCGGTTCTGAAAGAATCAACACTACTGGCTTCAATGAGAGAATATTCCTTCCAAGTAAGTTTCTTTTTTTCTTCTGACTGCGGGTTGATTTCAACCAACGCTACATCGTTTGGATAAAGAGTAGCGTTTTTCTCTAAAATTTCGGTAATAGGCATTGTAAAATACTCCTTTTTGCAGAAAACAAAAACTGCCCTCTGCATAATACAGAGGGCAGTTTATAAACTGCGGTACCACCTCATAGATACTGGTATCTCACGATAACAGTCTTAGCGGGTTTCAAGTAAAACCCTGTGCGATTACGGGCACACCCGTTGCCACCTACAAATTATTAAAACCTTCGGGGACACAACTCACGAAACGTATTCAAAATAAATCCTCATATTGCCTCGCATCAAACGGCAACTTTCTGAAAATCAGAGATATTTCTACTTGCTTTCGGTCATAGTATTTATATCAATATATAATATATTATAGCATAAAGACAAGTTTTGTCAATAACTATTATTTCAACATCTCAACACTTCTGCAACCCGGTACAACTCCATTTCCGTTTTTGCTGTTTTCGGGTTGTTTACAAGAGGTAAGAGAAATAAGAATAAGAACGGTTGCAAGAACCGAGATAATAAATTTTTTCATAGTTTATTCGCCTTCGATATCTTCTTTAATTTGTTGTTCATCTAAAATGGATTTAAGTTTTTTTATACAGTTTTCGCAAACGCAATGACCTTCATATTCAATACTGTTTGCAAAATTATCACAAAAAATACAGGTCGGTTGATATTTTTTAAGGATAATTTGGTCGTCATCTGTAAAAATCTCAAAACTGTCTTCAGCGTTTTTAACGCCGAGTTTGTTTCGCAGTTCTTTTGGGATAACAACCCTTCCCATTTTGTCAACGCCTCTAATAATTCCGGTTGATTTCATATGAATTCTCCTTATTAAAGTTGCCAATTTATCGGCAAAAGACCGCTTTTTTTGAGAGCATCGTTTGTTTTTGAAAAATGTTTAGAGCCGAAAAAACCGCCGTAAGCCGATAGTGGACTCGGGTGAACACTTTCGAAAATAATATGCGATTTATTGCTTATAAGTTCGGCTTTTTTTCTTGCATTTGCGCCCCATAGCAAAAAAACAACGGGAGTTTTTTTGCGGTTGAGGGTTTTAATTATTTCATCGGTAAATATTTCCCAACCCTTGCCTTTATGACTGTTTGCCTGACCTTTTCTTACGGTTAAAACGGTATTGAGAAGCAACACTCCCTGATTTGCCCAAGCGGTCAGGTCGCCGTGGGTAGGTATATTAAATCCGATGTCGGCAGACAATTCCTTATAGATATTTACAAGAGAGGGCGGAGGAGGGTTACCTCTTTTAACCGAAAAGCAAAGCCCATGCGCCTGATTTGGCTCGTGATACGGGTCCTGCCCGATGATTACAACCTTTGTATTTTCAAAGGAGGTATATTTAAGAGCATTGAAAATATCATACATATCGGGATAAACGGTATGATTTTTATACTCTTCTTTAAGAAAGGAGCGAAGTTTGATATAATACGGCTTGTTCCATTCGTCCTTTAATATTTCGTCCCAGTCGTTTCCTAATTTAACCATAATCAAATAATATCAAAAACTTCTATAATACCGCTGCTGTGGTATAACGAAGGAGTTATTAAAATTGAATATCCTCTGCCGGGCTCACTTGTCCATTCAACCGAGCGCTTTCTCGGAACGGCGCAGTTTGCAAGAAGCATCATAATGGCACCGCCATGCATAATTGCAGCGCTCTCAAATATGCCGTTATCCATCATATCTCTGACAATTCGGTTTAAGCCGAGCGCCTGTCTTTTGATAAAATCGGTACTTGTTTCTCCGCCCGGAGGAGCGGGAATTTTTCCCGAAGTCCATTCAAGATAACTTTCGTTAACTTCAAGCTGACTGGCGGTTTTTCCTTCAAATTCGCCGAAATCATATTCAGCAAGTTCGTCTATAACTTTCGGCTCAAATCCGGGGAAGAGAAGAGATGCGGTTTGTTTGCAGCGAAGTAGCGGACTTGTATATAAAGCATCTATTTGGGGATAATCATTGTTTTCTTTTAGAGTTTTGAGTTCTTTAACCGACTGCGGACAAAGTGGCAAATCGCTTTTAAGACCTACATATCGGCCCTCTGTATTTGCATCGGTAAGCCCATGTCTTATAAGATGGATTTTATATGTTCTCATAATAATCACCGTTTTTTCAGTTGCCGTATAAACGGCTGAAACTTTGCGCCTTTATAAATTTTAAGCGTAAATTTTTACGCTAACAATTCCGAAAGTTCTGTAATTACGGAATTTGAAACAAGCATACCTTTATCGGTTAAGCTTAAATTTGTTCCGTTTAGTTCTATAAGTCCGGAATTGACAAAAATAGCCAATTTATTAACTATATTATCGCTTAAAACTTCGGATAAATCAATACCTTTTTTAAGCCGCAATCCAAGCATTAGTTTTTCCTGCCTGTCGCCGCCGATACAATCGAAAACGGTTTGTCGGCAGTTTATGTATTTTTTAATGTCCCGTTCGTAAAAAAACCGTTTGCCGTCAAGAAAAGAATGGGCGGAGGGGCCAAGCCCCAAATATTCTTTACATTCCCAGTATTTAAGGTTATGTCGGCTAAAATAACCGTCTTTTGCAAAGTTTGAAATTTCATAATGCAAATATCCGTTTTTTTCTAAATATTCGCACATAAAAAGATATTGCTCTGCCGCTTCATCGTCGTTCGGAAGCGATGGGGTAAATTTGGAAAATTTAGTTTTTTCTTCGATTTTAAGAATATAGGAAGAAATATGCGGAACATTAAGCGATAAAAAGAAATCGAGATTGCTTTTAAGCGAGGATAAATTGCTGTTTGCAAGTGCAATCATAAGGTCGGCGGAAATATTGTTAAAACCCGCTTTTTTTATACGGTTTACGGCATCTTTTGCTTCTGATGCCGAATGGGTTCTGCCGAGAATTTTGAGTTCTTGGTCGTTTCCGCTTTGAATACCTATTGATATGCGGTTAACCCCGTTTTCTTTTGCCAACGATAAAAATTCGTCGCTGACATCGGGATTTACTTCGGCGGTAATTTCCGCATCGCTTGTTAAATTAAAATTATCTTTGACGGCTTTGAGTAATGTTTCTATATCTTTCCCCAAAAATGAGGGAGTTCCGCCGCCTATGTAAACAGTATCAAAAGGACGGTCAATACGACCGCCCCAATTTTTTATATCTACCAAGAGGGCAGACAAATATTCGTCTTTTAGATTTTCTCCGCCTATGAGCGAATAAAAATCACAATATGCGCATTTGCGTTTGCAAAACGGGAAATGTATATAAAGACCTGAATTATTCAAGAATTTCACCGGTGCAGCCGCCCGGAACGGCAGCGGCATTTGCCTCGTCTGTATCTATATGCATAGCAAGAGCAAACTTATCGCTGACCCTGACAACAACATCGTCAAAAATAAGAGCTCTGCCATCGGTCGGTATCTTAACAGATACTATCTGCTTGTCGGAAAGGCCGTATTTTTCGCTGTCGGCAACCGTCATATGAATATGGCGCTTTGCAGCGATAACGCCCTCTTTAATTTCAACTTCTCCGCAGGGACCTACTATTTTACAAGCGCCGGTTTCTGAAATATCGCCGGATTCACGGATAGGAGCCGTAACTCCGATAGAACGGGCATCGGTTAAGGAAATCTCAACCTGATCTGCGGGTCTGCAAGGGCCTAAAATAGATGCTCTTAAAGTTGATTTAGCACCAACTATTTCGACCTTTTCTTCGCAGAGGAATTGACCCGGCTGCGAAAGGTCTTTCTTTTTTGTAAGTTCATGGCCCTTACCGAAAAGGGTTTCAAGGGTTTCTTTTGTTACATGAACATGACGGGCTGAAATTTCAACCATTACTTCTTTTGCCATTATATATTATCTCCTTAAAATGAAATACTTAATAATTGTACCACAAAACTTGAAATTTACAAGAGGTTATTTATTCCGAAAAATACTTTCGGTCAAGAGTTCTGAATCTTATTGCAGACAGAACATGCTGTTTTTCGATTTTTTGGCTTCCTGCTAAATCGGCTATTGTTCTTGAAACTTTGAGAATACGGTCGTATGCTCTTGCACTGAGCCCTAATTCATCAAAACAGCGGTTAAGATATTTAGAAGCATCTTCGGTTAAAACGCAAAATTCCCTTAACATTTTGGGTGTTAAATGCGCATTGCAGGTAACTCCGGTACCGCTGTATCGTTCAATTTGGATTTTTCTGGCAGCGTTTACTCTTTTTCTTATCTCGGCAGATGTTTCTTCGGTTGAGGTTGTGCTTAAAGATTCGTAGTCAACGGGGGGAACTTCAACATGAAGGTCAATACGGTCAAGCATCGGTCCTGAAATACGGTTAAGATATTTTGTAACCATATTTTTCGAGCAGGTGCAGGGTTTTGTCGGATGGCCGTACATACCGCACGGGCATGGGTTCATTGCGGCTACAAGCATAACCGAACTCGGATATGTAACGCTTCCCAATGCTCTCGAAACGGTAATATTTCCGTCTTCTATCGGTTGGCGAAGTGCCTCCATGGCATCTCTTTTGAATTCGGGCAGTTCGTCGAGAAATAAAACACCGTTGTGCGAAAGCGAAATTTCCCCCGGTTTTGGTATCGTTCCGCCTCCCGTAAGACCGACGAGGGATACCGAATGATGCGGTGAACGGAAAGGTCTTGTTGTTATAAGCGGGTTATCTCGGCTTAAAACTCCGGCAACCGAATGAATTTTTGTTGTTTCAATTGACTCATCAAAGGTCATTTCGGGCAAAATAGTAGGGAGCCGTTTTGCGAGCATACTTTTTCCCGACCCCGGAGGACCTATAAGCAAAATGTTATGGCCACCTGCTGCGGCAACTTCAAGCGCTTTTTTTGCGGCAAGTTGACCTTTTACTTCGCTGAAATCAAGAATATCGGAAGCAAATTCGCCAGTCTTTTTAACAAAAACAGATTTTTCAATTTCCTCTTCGGCGCTTAAATGTTTAAGCAGTTGTTTTACCGAGGAAACGCCGAAAACATCTATTCCTTCAACAACAGCGCCTTCGGTTGAGTTTTCGCTCGGAACGAAAATATTTTTAATGTTATTCTGTCTTGCCGTTATGGTCATCGCAAGAATGCCGTTAATCGGTTTGATTTTGCCGTCGAGCGATAATTCGCCGAGGAAAACATCATTTTCGATGGGAAAATCTATTTGTTTTGAAGCTTTGAGAATGGCAAGAAGAATAGGCAGGTCATATACAGCGCCCTGCTTTTTCATATCGGCGGGAGCTAAATTAACCGTTATTCTTCCCGTCGGGAATTTGAAACCGCAATTTTTTATGGCGGAGCGAACTCGGTCTCTTGATTCTTTTACGGCAGTATCGGGAAGGCCTACGATATCAAAGCAGGGAAGTCCGCCCGTAACATCTGCCTCAATGTCAAGCATATAAGATTCAATTCCGAAAATACCGACACTTTTAATTTTTGAAAACAAAACGGCAAACAACCTTTCTATCTTTATTACCAAAATTATACAATAAAAAAGTTGACTAAACAAGTCTTTTAATATATAATTTTCGCATAAAATAAAGTTTTTTAGGAGTTTTTGATGAAAGATATTAAAATAACCGTTATGAAAAAAGTTTTGCATAGCGATTTAATCGAAAAGTATGAAAATCCCATTCTTCACTCCTGCGATTTAAGAACGGGCGATATTTTTATATCGAAAGGCGCCCAAATGCCAAACGGTTTTTGCGAGAGCGCTTGGCAAAATGTATACCCGTTTGTTTTCGCTCTTTCAAGCGGAGCAAAGGATTTTTACGATGGCTGGATGAAGGATAAGGAATCGGCTATGATTTCCTGTAACGATGGGTTCAGACCCGTTAGTTTTTATATTGAAACCGTAAAGGAATAGTATGATAAAACTGTCAAAAGAAAACATTAAAATTATCTTAAAAAAATCCGCCGAATTTATATTTAACCCGCGTCTCGTTTTTTGTTTTTTCATCGCTTGGATGATAACAAACGGTTGGGCTTATATAGCAATGGGGCTTGGAACTTATTATAAAATAAACTGGCTCGTTGCCGTTTCGGGTGCATATCTTTCGTTTTTATGGTTTCCCTTTACTCCCGAAAAAATCGTAACTATAATAATAGCAATTTGGCTTCTTAAAGCCGTTTTTCCGAATGATAAGAAAACTCTTGCCGTTTTGGTAAAACTTAAACAAAAATGCAAAGAAAAAAAAGAAAAAAAATAAATCCCTCACAAGAAGTGAGGGATTTTTTATATTAAAGGGACTTTATCGGTAATTTTGCAGATAAGACCGACCTTATCGCCGATATCGGATATCCATTTGGCGCCCTATTTATAATATGCCGATATCACTTTACAGGTGATTTTCTCATAAACAAAATTCCGAGTGTATTTCTTCCGCAGTGGGAAGAGATAGTGCAACCGGCTCTTGTTATTAAAACTTCGTCAAAAATCTTCGTGTCGGTTACGGTTTTAGCAAGTTCTTTTACAAGTTCAAGGTCGCAACCTGCATGAGTAACAAAAACACGGGTTTTATCAATATCATCGGTATTTACAAGCCGTTCGTTTATGTATTCTCTTAAAACATTTTGGAAATTGCCACGGTACTTTTTACCCATACCCATACTTCCGTTTTTAACCTCGATGCAGGGTTTGAGTTTTAAGAGATTAGCGCCGAGAACGGCAATGGCAGGGCATCTTCCGCCTTTGTGCAGATATAAAAGACTGTCGATAACAAATGATGCTTCAACATTTTCGCAAAGTTTCTTTGATTTTTCGGCAATGGTCTTGGCGTCAAGTCCGTTTGCAACCATATCACAAGCGCTTAAAGCCAAAAGGCCGCCGCCAGTTGATAGGTTTTTCGTATCAATAACATAGACATTTTCGAAATCTTCCGCAACTAAACACGCATTACTATATGCAGAAGACATCGTTGAACTGAGAGAAAAATAAACGACCGAATCGCCGTCTTTTGTAAGTTCGGCAAAAAATTCTTCAAAATCGGCAACATTAGGAGCATTTGTTTTTGGAAGTTCTCCGGTTTTTTCGTGATGTTCATATATTTTGTCGGCATCGATATCGACTCCGTCTTTGTAAATTTCTGTGCCGAGGGTTATGCCTATCGGAAGGGTTTTTATACCGTACCTTTCAATAAGTTCCGCACTTAAATCTGTTGTGCTATCACTTGCGATGATTATTTTTCCACTCATAACAATACTCCTTAATATATGTTATTTCTTTTTGATGGCAGAAAGGGGATTTGAATCAATAGCATTTTTTATTTGCTTGTCTGAAATATGAGTATAAATTTGGGTTGTGCCGAGATTTGAATGACCTAAAATATCCTTCAAAACCCTAATATCGACATTTCCGTGCTGATACATAAGCGTTGCCGCAGTATGCCTTAATTTATGGGTAGATAATCCCTGACCGCCGAGTCCGGCTTTATCGAGATACTTCTTAACGATATACTGAACGGTTTTATTGCTTATTCTTTTTTTGTTTCGGCTTATGAACAATGCATTTTTATCGGTTGCAACGATGCTGTCATTCGGGCGGACAGCCATATAAGCGCTAAGCGCTTCTTTACAGGCATCGTTTAGATAAACTATCCTCTCCTTGTTGCCTTTTCCGAGAAGACGCAAAGTGCCGTCGGAACGAACATCGCCTAAATTTATTCCGCAAAGTTCGGATAAACGCATTCCGCAGTTAAGAAACAGAACAAGAATGAGGTAATCCCTTTCTTTGTTTTCGCCCTCAACAACCGAAAGAAGGTTTATGGAATCTTCAAGCGTTAAATGTTTCGGGAGCGACTGCTTAACCTTAGGAGAATCGAGCATTTCGGCGGGATTTACATCAATTAAATGTATCTGATTTGTAAGATACTTGAAAAAAATGCGCAAAGTTGAGGTTTTTCTCGCTCTCGTTGCGGCGCTGTTTTGACGGTTGTCCTTGCAGAAAACGATAAAAGAATATAGGTCGGAAATAGTAACCGAAGAAATAAGTTCGGCATCAACTTCGGCAATGGAAATATTTTCGAAATCGGTTTTTGAATCAACCTTTCCTCTTATCAAAAGCAGATATCTGAAAAAGGTTTGCAAATCCAAAAAATATTCATCGACCGAGCGGGAAGATTTACCCTTTATTGTTTCGCTGTAAGTTAAAAAATCTCTTATAACAGGCGGAGAAGATAACAAAACTTCATGCTTCATAAACTTATAAAGAAATAAACTCTATTTCAAAACTCCTTTTGTCATTTTACATATTCTATCATAAATTACAAGGATTTTCAACTGTTATCAATACGGATTTACGAGTATTTCAACAAAGAACGGCGGAAAATTCTTTTTCAAAACCCGATTTGGGTTTATACAATAAATAGTGATATTCGACATTTTAATTACTACAAGTTGTATGTTTTACCTTGACATATTAAATATATAATGGTAAAATATAAAATGTCTGTAATTATGCTGTTTTTTGGCGAACGGCAGTATTTGTTACGGGCGTAGCAGTTTGCTGCTACAAATTATAATCGGGAGGTAAACAACGGCTCCCGTCGGTTCATATTATTTTAGAAGCCGAAAATACCGTTTTTATATAAGGAGGTTTAATACCTATGATAGGATACATTATTTTAGGTGTATCGGCGCTCGTGCTTGGTATAGCAGGATTTATAGGCGGCTCGGCTTATCGTAAAAAGTCGGCTGAAAAAGCTATCGGTTCTGCCGAATCAGAAGCAGTGCGCATACTGAATGATGCAATGAAAACTGCGGAAACCCGAAAGAAAGAAGCTTTGCTTGAAGCAAAAGATGAAATTCATCAGTTGCGTCAGGAAACCGAAAAAGATTTAAGAGAACGCCGCAGTGAAGTTCAGCGTCAGGAACATCGTCTTCTCCAAAGGGAAGAAAATCTTGATAAGAAAACTGATAATTTAGAAGCAAAAGAAGAAAAACTTGCCGAAAGGGCAAAGCAAATTGATGCCAAAATTGAGGAATGCGAACTTCTCAAAAAGAGCCAGATGGAGATGCTCGAAAAAATTTCGGGATATTCTAAGGAACAGGCAAAGGCATATTTGCTCGAAGTTCTTGACGGCGAATTGACCCATGAAAAAGCAGTTCGTATTAAAGAGTATGAAAATCAAACAAAGGAAGAATCCGCAAAAATCGCAAAAGAGGTTATCGGTCGTGCTATTCAGCGTTGTGCTGCCGACCATTCTTCCGAAATGACCGTTTCGGTTGTCGGTCTTCCGAATGACGAAATGAAGGGCAGAATTATCGGACGAGAAGGAAGAAATATCCGTGCCATTGAAAGTGCAACCGGAGTTGACCTTATAATCGACGATACTCCCGAAGCAATAACAATTTCAAGTTTTGAGCCGATAAGAAGAGAAATTGCCCGTGTAACGCTTGAAAAACTTATTAACGACGGCAGAATTCATCCTGCAAGAATTGAAGAGACCGTTCAAAAGGCAACTGCCGAAGTTGATGCGATAATCAAGCAAGAAGGCGAGAGCGCCATGATAGAATCGGGAGTTCATAATCTTCATCCCGAGCTTGTTAAACTTATAGGCCGTTTGCATTTCAGAACAAGTTACGGTCAGAATGTTCTTAATCATTCTCTTGAAGTATGTCATTTGTCGGGGCTTATCGCTTCGGAACTCGGAGCAGATGTTTCCCTTGCAAAACGCGCCGGTCTTCTTCATGATATCGGTAAGGCGATAGACCATGAGCAGGAGGGCTCTCATATACAACTCGGCGTTGAAGCCGCTAAAAAGTATAAGGAAAACGATATTGTTATCAATGCCATTCATGCCCACCATGGCGAAGTTGAAGCCAAATCGGTTATCGCCTGTATTGTTCAAGCCGCCGATGCTATCTCGGCAGCAAGACCAGGAGCAAGAAGAGAGAATATCGAAAACTATATTAAAAGACTCGAAAAATTGGAGGAAATCGCCAATTCCTTCAACGGTGTTGAGGGCTCTTTCGCAATTCAAGCAGGTAGAGAAATCCGCATAATCGTCAAGCCCGAAGTTGTTAGCGATGATAAGATGGTTATAATCGCAAGAGATATTGCAAAGCGAATTGAAGATGAGCTTGAATATCCCGGTCAAATCAAGGTAAATCTCATTAGAGAAAACCGTGTTGCTGACTATGCAAAATAGTTTTGATTAAAACAAAAATCCCGATAATTTTATCGGGATTTTTTCTTATGCTTTATTACGGTCGGAACGGCAATAATAAAGGGCGCAAAAAGTATTATGAGCAGTTTGTAATTCGGTTTTTTCTCCATTTTTATTTTTTCTTTTTCAACTTTCGTATTTGCGTTTTGTTTATTGCTTTGTTGCGGTTGACTTTTGTTGTTATCGGTCGGATAATTGTCTGAAAATTCGTATGATTTTTCCGCATCGCTGTTGCCGATTTGATTATCGTCTTCAATTACCGTTTCATCATTTTTTTCTGAATCTTCTTTGTCGTTTGGTATAATATCTTCGGTTTCGGAATGTATTTTTTCGCCTTTTAAGTATCCGCAAATTTTACAGCAGGATTTTGAACGGGCGAAAATATGCTTTTCGGTTTCTAAAATCTTTGAACATTCAGAGCATTTTTTGAAATGACAGTCGGAATTGTAAAAATATTTGAGCGAAGCGGAATGGAAAACAAGTCTTTCGGTACCGCAAATATTACAAATCTCGTCGCAGGGCCCGTCGAAAATATGTTTTATAGCCCTATTATAACCGCAAATGTTACAGTTTTTATCGCAGTCGTTATCAAAACGGTGAGTAACCGTTCTTATAAAGTTGCAAATATTACAACATTCATCGCAGTCATTATCAAAAGTATGACCTGATTTGCAAAGGTTTTTTTCGGTTTCGATTTTCTTTCCAAATCCGCATATAATACAGCAATTATTATCAAATATATGTTTATAACGCTCGGTTATATAGTTGCAGTTTTGCCGTAAACATTTTTTATAATGTGAGTTTTCATCATATAAATAATCGGATAAATTATGGGCTAAAGCATCGGTAAAGTTTGCTTTTTGGGTTTCGCCGCAAAAGCAACCGAAAATATCGTATCCTTTTGCTTCGCAGGTTGGTAAAACGGTATCGGCGAGGGAATATTGGTGTTTATGAGAAACAAAAAGGGAATAGATATCCGAATTGCATTTTTTCTCTTTGTTTGTTTTAACTATATTTATATCTTTATTTAACCATGAGTTCTTAACGGCGATATGCCCCGATTTATCGGAGGAGAATGAGCCGTTTTCGATTATATACTGCGAAATCGGTTCTAAACCGAATAGATAGTTTTCATAAGGGTTATATTCTATTTTGTCTATCGCTTCTTTAACATAGATATTGCAGGTATCCGAAAAAGTTCCGCATTTGGCGGTTATAACGGTAACGCCGGAAGATATGCCGACCACCGTTCCTTTTTTGGATATCGAGGCGATACCGCCGTTATCGACGGTCCATGTAACTTTTACCTCTTCGTCGGGAACGGTAGTATATTCTATTTTTTTGGATTCGCCTATATTAAGTATTATTTCATTAGTGATATAAAATTTTGTTATTGCAACTGTGATGCAGGGTATGGAAAGCAATAAAATAAAAAACAACATAAGCACAATAAACTTCTTCAAATTTTATCACCGACTTTGTAATAGAACTAAAAGAATATTATCAAAAGTTGTCTTTTATTTCAACAAAATATTACAAAAACCCCCCGAGCTTTTGCTAATCTCGGGGGGTTCAACTAATTTTGTTTATCGAGGGGCAATTTATAACTCGGGATAAATTCTTTAAGAAAAATTTCGGCTTCTTCAATATTCATAGCATGAATTGCTTTTTCGGTTGAAGAAAGCGCCTTTGAAAATTCAGAATTACCTGCCTTCGTTTCTTCAATACATTTAATATATGCTGAAATTTTATCAGCCGCTTTAATAATTTTCTTTGTTTGCTCATCGGTTTTGTAAAGCGGTAAATATTCTTCGGAAAGATATTCGGGAAGCATACTTAAAAGTTTTTCTTCGGCAACCGATTCAATTTGTTTATATGCTTTGTTGATTTCCGGGTTATAATACTTTATGGGCGTCGGCAAATCGCCGGTTATTATTTCCGAAGTATCGTGAAACAAAGCGGCGGTAGCCGTATGTTCGGCATTGAGATTTCCGCCGAGCCGTTTGTTGTTAATAAGGCATAAAGCATGTGCAATTATCGCAACTTCCAAACTGTGTTCGGAAAGATTTTCGGGCTTTGAATTGCGCATAAGCCCCCATCTGTAAATGTTTTTCATTCTCGAAAGATAGGCAAAAAAATGATTTGACATACCATTCACTCCTTGTTGACTATTATACATATTTTTGCTATAATTTCAATATACGATATTCGGTGTGTCAAAATCGGGACTTTAAGGAGATGTTTTTTTGGATTATTCGCAAAAAAAAGCAATAACCCTTAATAATTCAAAAGAATTAAAGCTATCAACATTTTTGATAGCTTTGCTTTCCGCCGCCCTTATTTTTCTGCCGTATATAATAATGGGTAACGGGTATTTTTTGTTTTACGGCGACTTTAACGCCCAGCAAATACCATTTTACCAAATGTGTCATAAAATGATAAAAGAGGGCAATGTTTTTTGGAATTGGCATACCGATTTAGGAGTCAATTTTATAGGTTCATATACCTTTTATCTGCTCGGAAGTCCGTTTTTTTGGCTAACAATACCGTTCCCGAACAGTTTTGTACCCTATTTGATGGGTCCGCTTTTAATCCTTAAATTTGCCTGTGCATCGTTTACTGCATATCTTTATATAAGAAGATTTACGAGAACTCCCGAAGCGGCACGGCTCGGCGGTCTTCTTTATGCTTTTTGCGGTTTTTCGGTTTATAATATATTCTTTAATCATTTTCATGAGTCGATTATTTGTTTTCCGCTTTTGCTGTTAGCGCTTGAAATGCTCATAACCGAGAACAAAAGGGGAGTTTTCGCCTTGGCGGTTGCGCTTTGCGCCGTTGTAAACTATTTCTTTTTTTACGGAATGGTTGTTTTTGCCGTCATCTACTTTTTTGTAAGACTCTTTTCCGGTGCCGTAAAGCCGAAATTTTCGAGATTTGCAGTTGTTATATTTGAGGCGGTAATCGGTTTTCTTTTGGCGGGTGTTTTCATCTTGCCGTCGATTATGGCGATACTTGATAACAACCGAATTACAAGCGTTTTGCTCGGTTGGGACGCAATAACCTATGACAGAGAACAGATTTATCTCAATATAATTGAATGTTTCTTCTTTCCGCCGGATATTCCGGCAAGACCGGTATTTTTCCCCGAAGCAAAGGTTGAATGGGCTTCGCTCGGCGGTTGGCTTCCGATTTTCGGTATGTGCGGAATATTTACGCTTTTTTCAGAGAAAAAGGGCTCGTGGTTAAAAAGAATAATAGCCGTTTGTATTTTTATGGCATTTATCCCCATTCTGAACTGCGCATTTTATGCCTTTAATGTTCAGTATTATGCAAGATGGTTTTATATGCCGATACTTATGATGTGTCTTGCAACGGTTAATTTGCTCGAAGATAAAACCGTAAATTTCAGGTGCGGCTATAAATGGTCGGCATTTGTTACGGTGGCTTTTGCGCTTGTTATCGGATTTTTCCCTCAAAAAGACGAAAAAGGAAAAATAATATTCGGTTTATATACAAGGGAAGAAGGATATGCTTATACACTAAAATATTGGGTTGCGGTTTTAATAGCGGTATTGTCGCTTGTTATCCTGTTATTTCTTCTGAAAATGCGGAAAAAGGATTTGAAAAATTTCTTTAAGTATTCCGCCGTTTGCGTAAGCATTATGGCAATAATTTACGGAAATGTCTTCATAATAAGCGGAAGAGCGCTTTCGGTGGGCTCAAACCGTCTGCTCAGAGATGACATTATCAATAACGGAGTTTATCTTGAAGATAACGATAATTTCAGAATAGATGTTTATGACGGGCTTGAAAACGACGGAATGTATTTGGGTCTTCCTTCGATAAATTCTTTCCATTCGGTAGTTCCCGCTTCTGTTACCGAGTTTTATACCTATATAGATGTTGAGCGCTCGGTAGCAAGCAGACCGAAAACCGATGTCCCTGCAATTAGGTCGCTTTTATCGGTCAAATATCTTCTTAATCCGATACAGGCAGATGCCTTTGTAGATGAAGAAGGAAATATGAAAATGCCCGATTATAAATTTCTTAAATCTTCGGGCGCATATAATGTTTACGAAAACGAAAATTATGTACCGTTCGGATTTTCGTATAATTACTATATGACTGAGGACGATTTGAAAGGGTTTGACGGCAACCAAAAAAGCAGAATGATGCTTAAAGCAGTTCTTCTTAATGATGAGCAGATAAAGAAATACCGTGATTGTCTTAAAAACATAAGTGAATTGCCGAATGATGAGGAAAGCAAAATCTCGTTATATCTGACCGATAATGATATGAAGGCAGACGCCGAGAATTTGCGCAAAACTTCGGCAACATTTTTCAAGAAAGACAACAACGGTTTTACGGCGAAAGTAAAACGGGATAACCGTTCGCTCGTATTTTTTTCGGTGCCGTATGATGAGGGATTTAAGGCGACCGTAAACGGACAGCCGGTTGAAATCGAAAAGGTCAATGTCGGTTTTATGGCAGTTGCCGTTCCTTCGGGCGAAAGCACGATTCGTTTTGAATATAAAACGCCGGGTCTTGCTGTCGGCTCATATATAACAATAGGCGCTTTGGCAGTCTTTCTTATTTATTATTTGGCGGCCTCGGTATATATCCGAAATCACCCGAGCAATACCCACTATCCCGAAGGCGATAAACTAATCGCAAAATGGCAAAAAGATGATATTGCCGATATGGAGTTTGTTTTTGATGAAATTTCTTCTTTTGAAGAAAGCAGTATTTTGGATAAAGAAAAAATTGAACAGGCAAGGTTCGATTTTGAAGCCGACGATAAGTTATCAAACGATGGGTTTACCGTAAAAACCGAAATATTTGATGAATAATTGTTGACTAAATCTCGGGCTGCTGTTATAATAAATATGCAGTTGAAAATTAGGGAGCTGGATTAAGTTCGGCTGAGAGGGAGTTGTCATTTATGGCTATACTCCGACCTGTAACCTGATGCGGATAATGCCGCCGTAGGGAAATAGCAATTTAATTTATATTGCCGCAGGTCAATTTTCCTGCGGCAATTTTTTTATTAGGGAAGTATATGGTGAATTTTATGGAAAACTCAAAAAAACCTCTTTACAAATTATGCGAATGTGCAGTTTTAGTTGCAATATCCGTTGCGGTATCTTTTTTTGAAATCAAGATAGGCGCACTTGGCGGCTCGGTAGATTTCGTTATGATTCCGCTGTTTATTATTTGTTATCGGCATGGCATAAGATACAGTTTTATCAGTTGTTTTTGTTTTGCACTTTTATACTGCCTCGTCGGCGGAAAATTCGGTTACGGTTTGCCGAGCGTAATTCTTGATTATCTTCTTGCCTATACTGTCATCGGTTTTAGCGGATTCTTTTCTCAAAAGTCGAAACTTATAGAGGTTTCTGTTTTTGTCGGTTGCCTTTTAAGGTTTTCTGTTCATTTTATAAGCGGAATAACGCTTTATAGAATTGCAACGGCAACCGAAGTCGCAGGTGTTGTAACATCAAATGCCGTTTTATTCTCGCTTATTTATAACGGACTTTATATGTTGCCAAATACGGTTTTTGCAATAATAATTATGTCGTTACTTCGAATACCGCTTAAAAAATTAAAATAAATTATGTAATAAAAGCCCGATTTTTTCGGGCTTTTATTTTTTTGTTAAACAGTTCCGGTAACGGTAAGGGTTGCTCTTCCGGGATTTACTGTTATTTCGCCGGTTGTGGGATTAGTTGTATAGGTTGCGGCAGGAACGGCAATTTGACCGGGAACCGTAGCAAATTGACCTGTTGTTGCGTCATAAGTGTAACCGGTTGTAATCGGTAAATCGGCACCGTTAAGAGTAGCCGAAACATTTGTCAGTATCGGATTGAATGTGTCGTTAACAACGGCATTTTCAGTATCGGCAACAGCAGTATTACCATAGTTTTCAATTAGGAAAGTATAGGTTATAGGACTGTTTTGCGTTACGGTATTGGGAGTAATTGATTTTGTTATTCTCAAATTCGGCTCGGCGAGAGGAACGGCAGTTTCCGAAGCCAAAATCGGCTCGGTAAGACCTGCTCCCGTTGCCGTAACGGTATTGTTTATTGAGGTTCCGTTTGCGAGAGGTGCAAACTGCGTTGTTCTTGTATCATAGGCGATAACGGCATTGCTTCCGGCAGGAATTGTTATTCCGGTTATTGCCATAGGCGGACCTGCCGTAACGGTAGGTGCAGTTGTCTGCAAAACTCCGTCAACATAAAACTTTATAGTGCCGTCAAC
The DNA here is from genome assembly GCA_024404145.1 of Clostridia bacterium. Classification (GTDB taxonomy): domain Bacteria; phylum Bacillota; class Clostridia; order Oscillospirales; family Acutalibacteraceae; genus UBA737. The sequence goes on from JAKSQK010000001.1 coordinate 142,391, forward strand.
ATAGTTTAGGGGATAAACGGTTGTTGCGCCGAAGGCATATCCGCCTAAATTGTCCTGCAATGTTAAGTTGGTAAGCGGAGTGTTACCGGTGTTTACAAGACTTATGATATAGGAAATATTATCATTTCCTGAATATTGATTATTAACCGCTCTTTTGGTCAAAGAAAGTGTATCCAAAATTTCGCCTGTTACGATATTTGAATTATAGGTTTGACCGTTAAATAAGAGTGAAGCTTGGTTAGTAAATTGAGGCATAAAAAAACCCTTTCTTTTTAATTTGCATAGTATATGCAATACATAATATGAATTTTTTTGCCATTTGTTCTATTTGGGACAATCCTCTCATATCATTTAATGGATGTGAGAAATTATGGAAGATTTGGCGGCATTTGAAAACTGCCTATATGCGATTCCTCAAAGAATGAAAGAAATTCTTTCCGCTCTGCCGAGCGGTACAAAAGCAGAGGTTCAGGAGATACGAATCAGAAATAATCTCCCTTTATGCCTAACCGTAAAAGGCAAACCTCTGTTTGTTCTTGCCGACGGACAAACTTCGGTATTCAAGGATATGGCATTCATTTGTAACAGCGAAGATACGCAAGAATGTTTGCGGCTTCTTGTTAAACACTCTGTTTTTGCGCATACAGATGAGATAAAAAACGGTTTTATAAGAATGAACGGCGGAAACAGAGCAGGAATATGCGGAACATTTTCCGCCGACGGTATGATAAGCAATATAAGCGGAATTAACATAAGAATTGCAAGGCAAATAATCGGGTGCGCCGAAGGAATATACGATAAACTTATCGGCGGAATACTTGTTTTGGGGGCGCCCGGAAGCGGAAAAACAACACTTATAAGAGATTTGGTAAGACTTAAATCAAATCGGGGAAAAAGGGTATCCGTTGTTGATACAAGGGGAGAAATATCCGCAATGAACTATGGCGTTTCTCCGTTTGATTTAGGGGCTAATACCGATACATATTTGATAGAAAATAAAGCGCTTGGAATTGAAATGGCGCTAAGGACAATGTTTCCCGATGTTATAGCATTTGATGAAATAGGCAGTATTTCGGAACTTGTTGCCGTTAAGATGAGTTTCAACGGCGGTGCCGAGATTATAACTTCCGCCCATATCGGAAACGAAATGCAGATAAATGATAGGGAGATTATAAAAAAACTTCTTGATTTGAGGGCGGTAGAAACGGTTGTTTTTTTGCCGAAGAATATCGGCGGAGAAATTAAAATCAAAAGAATAGAGGAAATAAAAAATGATAGTATTTTTTAAGGCGGTAGGGTTTTGCTTTCTTGCTTTTTCGGGCTTTGGAATAGGGGTGTATAAATCTTCTGATTTGAAGAAAAAACGGGATAATATGCTGGATTTTTGTTTAGGTCTTAAAAGTTTGGCGGAAGAAATCAGAATAAGCGCAGAGGAGATTTTTCCGCTTGTTAAACGGGCATTTTCCGAATATTCACTCTTTGATATAACAACCGAAAAAATCAGGGTTAAAAGCGGTGCTTTTTTAAGGAAAGACGAAGAAAAGGCAAACGAGTTTTTGATGCAACTCGGAACAAGCGATAAAAAGGGCGAATGCGAAAAAATTTCGGCATACGGCGACCTTTTTTACGAAAGATATCAAGAACTAAACAAAGAATACGGGCAAAAATCCAAAGTTTATAAAACGGTCGGATTTTGTGTCGGGGTAACACTCGGCCTGTTTATAATTTAGGTGAAAAAAATGAATGTTGATTTTATTTTCAAAATAGCCGCTATCGGCATTATTGTAACGGTTCTGAATCTGCTTCTTGTCCGCTTCGGCCGAGAGGAACAGGCAATGCTCACAACCCTTGCGGGACTTGTTGTCGTTTTGCTTATGATTGTAAAATCAATAGCCGAACTTTTTTCGGAGATAAAAGGACTTTTCGGATTATGACGGCATTGGTTTTGAAAATCATACTGATTTTGCTTTTGGGTTCGGTTTTGGTGATTATGCTTAAACCGAACCGACCGGAAATCGGTATTTTGCTATCGGTCGGCATATCGACTGTTGCAATTTCCTTTATAATTAAATCTTTTTATAACCCCATTAAATCGTTGCTGGACATTTATAATAAAACAACGGCAAACGGCTTTAACATCTCGGTTGTAATAAAAGCGGTAATAATATCATATCTAACGCAGTTTTGCGCCGATACCTGTCGGGATTTCGGGCTTAGCGCAATAGCCGAAAAAGCCGAATTAACAGGTAAATGCGCAATTTTGGTTTTATCCGTTCCTTTAATAAATTCCGTTCTTAAAACCGCTTTGGAACTTACAAAACTATGAAAAAAATCTTGAAAATATCGCTTTTAATTTTAGTTCTCGGGGTTCTTTTTTCTCCGAAATGCTTTGCGGAGCAAACCGAAGAAAACGATTGTTTTGAACTTATAGGTGCAGATAAACTTTATCAGATAATTGATGATAACGGCAAAGATTTTTTTAATCGGTATGATATAGATATAAGAGATTATTCATGGGTTAATAAACTAAGCGCCGAAAATGTTTTTTCGCAGCTTTTCGAAATATGCAAAAACGGGTTTATAACCCCAATAAAATCAGGGGTTTCTTTGCTTTGCATTATATTGATATCCGCCGGTCTTTCATCGTTTGATTTCAAAAACGGAGTTGCAAAGGCGGTAACGATAGCCGCAACGCTCAGTATGGCGCTTATAGTTGTTGCAAATATTTGGTCTTGCATAACCGCATCGGCATCGGCATTAAAATACATTAGCGGTTTTATGCTTTCTTTCGTGCCGATATTTATTCTTGCCGTGTCGCTGTCGGGTGCGCCGATAACGGGCGCCGCTTCTGGCGGACTTATTCTTTTATCGGCAGATGTAATTTCCTATTTTTCTTCAAGTTATGTTTTACCGATAATGGGCGGATATTTAGGACTTAATCTCGCTTCTTCTATATCACCGCCTCATCTGCTCTCGGAACTTGCCGAAATGATAAAAAAAGCCGTTGTTTGGTCGCTTTCGTTCATATTTACGGTTTTTATAGGTGTTATAGGAATACAAAGTTCTGTAAATGCAGCGGCAGACAGTTTTACGATGAAAACGGCAAAATTCATAATCGGTACCTGCGTTCCGATAGCAGGTGGAGCGCTGAGCGAATCTGCAAATACCATATATGCTTCTATGAATGTTCTTAAATCTTCTATCGGAATATACGGTGTTTTGGCGGTTGCGATAGCCGTTATACCGCTTCTTGTTGAAATACTTATTTGGAAAGGTGTCCTTGGTGTTTGCAACAGTATTTCCAAAGGATTTTCGCAAACACCGATTTCTCTTTTTTTGTCTTCGATAAATTCGCTTCTCTCGGTTCTTATAGCCGTTATGCTCTTTTGCGGCGGTTTGTTCATAATTTCTTTAAGCGTTGTAGTTATGGTGGCAAAGGTATGAAAGAATTAAGCGCATTTATTATTTCTTTTTGTATAGTTTGTTCGGTTGTAGGTGGGCTCGGCATTATTTTCCCGAGCGGCAAAATGAAAAAATCGGTTGAGTTTATTTCGGTTATTTTTATTATTGCTTCGTTTTTAGGCATTTTTTGCATCGGTTTTAAGTTCGATTATAAACCGAGTTTTGATGATTTTGATGTTGTTTCCGAAGCTTCCGATGTTGATATAACAACCGAAATTTTCAAAAATGCGCTTAAAAATAACAATGTTGATTTTGAAAAAATGACAATAATTAAGGATAAAAACGAATTCGGCAGCATAGTTATTAGTAAAGTAATACTTTATACAAAAGAACCAAGAGAAAAGATAATGAAAATCATCGGCAACGGCGCCGAATACGAGGTTGAAGTTATAAATGATTGAAAAGCTTAAAGAAATAACCGAAAAGTATAAGAACCCGAAAACACTTGTGATAATCGGAGTAGTCGGAATAATTTTTATTGCAGCAGCTTCGTTTTTTTCGGGCGAAAATACCGGAGTCAAAAGCGAAAATTCTGTTTTCGATACCGAAGAATACCGAAAAACGCTCGAAAAGGAAGTATCGGGCATCGTTTACGGCATAACGGGCGATAAACGGTCAACGGTTGTTGTAACGCTTCAAAACGGTATTAGATATTCCTATGCCGATGATACAAAAACCGATTCCGACCTTACAGATACCGAAAAAACAAAACAGTCAAGGAAAAGCAGTCAGTCATCGCATATAACGGTTAAGGACTCAAACGGCGAAGAAAAAGCGCTTGTCGTTACCGAAAATATGCCCGAAATAAGGGGAGTTGCGATTATTTGCGAAAACGGTGAGCAGGAATATCTGGCGGAAAAGATAAAAAGTGCCGTAATTGCGGCCCTCGATATAACATCAAAACGGGTATATATAACAGGTAAAAATTAAACTGTTTTTATATATAAAGCTATGAAAGGGAGAAAAGTTTATGAAAAAAGGAAAAGTTTTCGGCAAAAATCAGGTGATCGCATTTTTGATGGTTATATGTCTTGGAGGAGCGGTATGGCTTAATATGCGTTTTTCTTCAAAGGAAAAATATTTGGGAGAGGCATCTTTTGTAAGTAATACGGGTAGCAAAGCGGTTGCAACAAGCGCAAAAGTTTCGGCAGAAACAGATTATTTTACCGAGGCGAAAGATAGTAGAGAAAAAGCGCTTGATGAGGCAAGAGATACGGTTAAAGAACTGCTGAAAACCGATAAACTGACCGACGACGAAAAAAAGAATGCAACCGATAAGGTCTCCGAAATTGCCAAAAGAATAGAAAATGCCAATAATATTGAAACATTGATAAAGGCAAAGGGCTTTGATGATGCCGTTGCCGTTATAAGTGAAAAAGCGATAAGTATTGTCGTTAAATCCGACGGTCTTACAACTCCGCAAACCCTTCAAATTCAGGAAATTGTAACAAGCGAAACGAATATCGGTCTCGGAAATATTAAAATTGTTACCGTAAAATAGTTGTATTTTTTGAAAAATGTGTTACAATAAGAAAAAAAGGATTCGGAGGAACCCTAAATGCAGGATAATAATTTTGAAGTTTCGGTAAGTACCGAAGTACTCGAAAAAATGGCAGAAATAGCCGCTTGTGAAATAAAGGGCGTTAAAGGTCTTTCTAAAAAGTCGATAGATATTAAAGGCGCCATAAAAAATATGAATGCTTTTAAGGGCGTTAAGGTAGAGATGCTTAACGGAACGGCTGTAATCAATATCTATATTGTGCTTGAAAAGGAAGCAAAAATGCGAGAAGTTGCAGTGGCCGTTCAGGAAAATATTAAGGATAAAATCCAAACTATGACGGGAACCGCAGTAACAAAAGTAAATGTAACGGTTGCCGATATTGCCGAAGAACCTAAAAACGAATAAAAAAGACCGTCCGTTTTGGACGGTCTTTTTTATTCATCATTTATCGGCAAAAGTTTTTGAAAAACGCAGGTATGATGCTCGGTTATTCTTTTGTCCTCGTGCAAAGACCCGAAAAACCATTTTTTATATGTCAGCGAACGGTCAAGTTCTTCAAAATAGCCGTTTATTTTGTTAACCCTGTCTGCATTTCCGCTTCTTAAAAGCATGGCGCTCTTAACTAAGGAGGGCGGCTCATGGGTGATTATGTAATCAACCCGACAGTTTTCTTCGTCAAGTCTTTTTGCGCCTTCCGCCATTTCAATCGGAGTCGGTTCTTCCTCCCGCCACCAAAGACCTTTTTCAACCCGCATATCTTTGTCTATGCTTTCTCCGCCTCCGAAGGTAAAAAAGGTGTTGTTTTCAATAGTAAAAACCTGACCTCGCATAAGGTGAAGAAGGTTTCCTTTTATTCTGTGAACCTTTCCGCCTTTCCAGACGGTAACCCTCGAACGGTTTATTTTTTCCATATTATCATGAGTGCCGTCGACAAAAGCGGTAACAAATTTTCTCGTTGCAAAGAAATTGATAACCTTTTTTTCGAGGGCATTGCCATCAAAAATATACCCGAAATCACCGCAAACAATAAGCGTATCATTCTTTTTAAGTTTGCGAAATTCTTTGTCATAAAGGCGCTCAATATCGCCATGCATATCGCCGGTAATATAGACCGTAATAAACACCACACTTCAAATTTATAAGTTTATTGTATTTTTTTACTTTAATTTTGTCAATAGTTATTGTATAATATAATAAATAATTTTCTTTATTTGAAATAAACGGTGATTATTATGTTAAAAAAGTCGATAGCTTTCCTTTTATCTTTACTTATATTTATTATTCCGCTTTCTGTAACGGCGGCAGCTTATGAGCCCAACGGTTTTCCGATTTCGGCAAAATCGGTTGTCTTTGCCTGTCTTGATACGGGAGAAGTTCTCTATTCAAGAGAGGCGGATAAAAAGGTTTACCCCGCATCTATAACCAAGATTATGACGGTAACTCTTATGCTCGAAAGCAAAAAATATAATCCCGATAAAAAAATTGCGATGACAGAGGAAGCTTTGAAATTAATCAGCGGTACTGGAAGTACTGTTTCAAATTTAAGAATAGGCGAAAAAATAACAGAACTTGATTTGGCATATTTTATATTGATGTCGTCTTCGGGGGATTGCGCATATCTTGCCGCCATTCATTATGGCGGAAGCGTTGAAGGTTTCGTTGAAATGATGAATAAAAAAGCCCAAAGTTTAGGGCTTAAAAATACCCATTATGAGAATCCTGTGGGTCTTCATAATGAGCAGAATTATACAACGGCAAACGATACGATTAAGCTGACAAAATATGCCCTTAAAAATGAAACATTTAAGAAAATTTGCGAATCTGCAAGATATACGATTCCCGCTACCAATTTTTCAAAAGAGAGAACAATATCAACTACAAATTTTCTGCAAGATAATACTACAAATTATTTTTATGCTTATGCAAAAGGAATAAAAACGGGATATACCGATGAGGCGGGAAGATGTCTTGTTTCTTCGGCTTCGTATAACGGATATAATTATATTTGTGCAATGTTCGGTTGCCCTGTCGACCCATATAAGCGCCATGAATTTGTCGATTCAAAAAACCTTTATAGATGGGCGTTTAATACCTTTGAATATAAGCAGGTGGCAGATTTGCAAAATCCTATTTGTGAGGTAGGCGTTGAATTGTCGCTTGATACGGATTATATTCCTCTTTATATAGAGAAGGAATTTGTAACCGTTTTGCCGAAAAATGCCGATGATTCCACCATATCGGTCGAACCCCATTTGAAATCAAAAACGGTTGAAGCGCCTGTAAAAAAAGGCGATATTTTGGGAACTGCCGATATAATTTATGCCGAAGAAAAAATCGGAACGGTTAATCTTGTTGCTAACGAAAATGTTGAAAGAAGTACGATTCTATATGTTTTCAAAGGCCTTAAAACCTTCTTCTTGTCAAAATATATGATGGCGGTATATATTCTTATAGGAGCCGTAATATTTGCATTCTTCGTCGGTGTTTATCACCTTAATAAGAAAAGAAAAAAGAAAAGAAAAGTAAGATATATTCCGTATAATAAACACAATAGAGATGACCGTTGATTGACAAAACGGTAGAAATATGTTACTATATTGAGAAATAATATATATTTTTTAGAATTTATGCCGATAATTTGCATAAAAAATGAGCACCCCCGAAAGAATATGCTAAATGCATAGTAGGGGGGTACTCTGTTGGAGCTGAAGATGGGACTCGAACCCACGATCTGCTGATTACGAATCAGCTGCTCTACCATCTGAGCCACTTCAGCAAGTAATGATATTATACATTTTCTTATTATTATAGTCAAGACTTTATTTTGAGGGAAAAGAATATGGAAGAGAATACAATTAATCAAAGAATAGCGGGATATAGGAAACTGGCAGGTTTTACACAGGCACAGGCAGCAGAACTTTTGAATCTAAAAAGAAACACCTATGCAAGAATGGAAAAATACGGAAATCCAACCCCCGATATGTTAAAGCAAATGGCGGAACTTTTCAGGGTTTCGGTTGCAACGCTTATATACGGAAAAGATGAAAATGTTTCGGCATTCGTTCAACCGCCGATACCTCCGCTTGTTTTGGAGCAACCGAGTTTTAATGATATTTTACCGCTTTCGATAATGGAAACGAATGCAATAAGGATTTTCAGAAATCTATCGAAAACAGACCAGCAAATTATAGTAGATTCGTTCAACGAAGTTTATCGAAATTCCAAGAAAAAATGATATATTAAAAACTAACATAATCCTCTCTTTTCAAGAGGGGATTTTTTGTTGCCCTAAAAAACAAATTTTCCTTTAATAATACTTGTATTATATAATATATTATGCTATTATGTATTATGTATAATTATGTTAAGAAACAGACTTATGAAAAAGGAGAATGAAATTGTCTTTTCCGCTTGAAAATATCAGAAATTTTTGTATAGTGGCTCATATCGACCACGGTAAATCAACCCTTGCAGACCGACTTTTGGAGCTTACCGAATCGGTTGAATCGAGGGATATGGAGGAACAAATTCTCGATAGTATGGAACTCGAAAGGGAACGGGGCATAACCATAAAAGCCCATGCCGTTACGCTTTATTACAATGCTGAAGACGGGAAAAAATACGAGCTCAACCTTATTGATACTCCGGGGCATGTTGACTTTAATTATGAGGTTTCCCGTTCACTCGCCGCCTGTGAAGGCGCCATACTTGTTGTTGACGCTTCTCAGGGCATAGAGGCGCAAACTCTTGCAAATACCTATCTTGCGGTTGACCACGGCCTTGAAATTCTGCCGGTAATAAATAAAATCGACCTTCCTTCGGCAGAGCCCGATAGGATAAAAAAAGAGATAGAAGATATAATCGGAATTCCCGCCGATGAAGCTCCGCTAATTTCGGCAAAAACAGGACTTAATGTTGGGGAAGTTTTAGAACTAATCGTAAACAAAGTTCCTGCTCCGAAGGGCGATAGAAATGCGCCGCTTAAAGCCCTCGTTTTTGATTCGTATTATGACCCTTATAAGGGAGTTATAGTATATTTCCGAGTTGTCAGCGGAAAACTTAAAACCGGAGACAGAATAAAAATGATGGCAACCGGAGCCGAGTTTGATATTGTTGAAATCGGAAGAAAGAGCGCAACAGACCTTACTCCCTGCGATGTTTTGGAGGCAGGTGAGGTCGGATATCTTGCGGCTTCGATAAAAACGGTTTCCGAGGCAAGAGTCGGCGATACGATTACCCATATCGAAAGCAGTGCCGATGAGCCGTTGCCGGGATATAAAAATGTAAAACCGGTTGTTTTCTGCGGTATTTATCCTGCCGACGGCGCAAAATATCCCGACCTTCGGGAAGCGCTCGAAAAACTGCAACTCAATGATGCATCGCTGTTGTTTGAGCCCGAAACATCAAAAGCGCTGGGCTTTGGTTTTCGTTGCGGATTTTTAGGTCTTCTTCATATGGAAATAATAGAGGAAAGACTTGAAAGAGAGTATAATCTTGATATAATCACAACGGCGCCGAGCGTTGTTTATGAATTTCGTTTAACAAACGGGGAAACGGTTTTTGTTGATAACCCGACAAATTATCCCGAACCCGCAACGGTTGAAGAATCGCTTGAACCGATAGCCAATGTCCATATATATTCTCCGAGCGACTTTGTAGGAACGATTATGCAACTTTGCGAGGAGCGAAGGGGCGACTATATCGATATGAAATATATGGGCGATAGGGTTGATATACATTATGTTATGCCTATGGGCGAGATAGTTTATGACTTTTTTGATGCATTAAAATCCAGAACAAAGGGCTATGCAAGTTATGATTACGAACCGGCAGGTTATAAGAAATCAAGTCTTGTTAAACTTGATGTTATGCTTGCGGGAGATACGGTTGATGCGCTTTCGTTTATTGTTCATTCATCAAATTCTTATGCAAGGGCAAGGCGTATAGCCGAGAAGCTTAAAGATTATATACCAAGACAGCTTTTTGAAGTTCCCGTTCAGGTTGCGGTAGGCGGAAAGATTATCGCAAGAGAAACGGTTAAAGCTATGAGAAAAGATGTTCTTGCAAAATGTTACGGCGGAGATATAACCCGAAAGAAGAAACTGCTTGAAAAGCAAAAAGAGGGAAAGAAAAAGATGCGCCGTTTAGGTTCGGTTGAAGTTCCGAAAGATGCCTTTATGGCAGTTCTAAAACTTGATGAATAGAGGAAAATATCTATGACAAGAAGAGAAAAGGCAATAAAACGAAGAAGAAAATTTATTGCAACGGTTGCGATTTGTTTTGTTGCCGTTTTGGGAATAATAGTTGCGATAGTTTGCGTAATTTCAAAAGATACCGATAATGGTAAGGAAAATGAGGTTTCAAAGCCGATAGTTTCATCGACTGTAAGTTCTGCGGTTTCCAAGTCGGAAACGCCCGAAACATCTGCGCCCAAAAACAAGATAGACAGTAAAACCGGTCTTGATACAACTTATTCAAATCTCATGCTCGTTAACGGGAGTCATCCTTTGCCGGATAACTACGACAGCGAAGTCAGAAAAGACCTTGTTGAGATAGATAAAAAACTGCGTAATAATGACTATGTTACAAAAATCCATAAAACCGTTTATCCTTATATAAAGGCAATGGTGGAAGCCGCCCAAAATGACGGTGTTGAATTAAAAATATGGTCGCCGTTCAGAAGTTTTGCCGACCAAAATGTTCTTTTTGAGAATCAGGTTAAAAGGGTAGGCGGAGATGAGGAAAAAGCGGCAACTGTTGTTGCCCGTGCCGGAACAAGTGAGCATAATACGGGTATTTGCGCCGATTTCAATATGGCTGACGATGCTTTTGAGAATACTCCGATGTATGAATGGATGTGCAAAAATGCCGAAAACTACGGTTTTATTCTCCGTTATCCTAAATCGAAGCAGGATAAAACCGGCGTTATATATGAGTCTTGGCATTGGCGCTTTGTCGGAATAGAAATGGCAAAGAAGATAAACGAATCGGGCCTTTGCCTTGAAGAATATATCGAGCAGAATAATCTTTTTAAGGAATCATCGGCAGATAATTTTTAAGGAGTTTTTATATGGACTGTAAAGATTTTTTTGAAAAACTTAACGGCAAGAAAATTGCGATGTGCGGAATAGGAATAAGCAATACTCCGCTTATACTCAATTTTCTTAATAAAGGAGCCAGAGTAATCGCCTGTGATAAAAGAAACAGGGAGCAGATAGGCGAACTTGCCAAACAGCTTGAAAATGCGGGAGCCGAACTCAAACTCGGTGAAAATTATCTTGAAAATTTAGAGGTTGATATAATTTTCCGAACCCCCGGTATGAGTTTTAATCTTCCCGAACTTGAAAAGGCGAGAAAAAGAGGAATTCCCGTTACAAGCGAAATGGAAGTCTTTTTTGATTTATGTCCTGCAACGGTTTTTGCGGTAACCGGCTCCGACGGAAAAACAACAACGACAACGCTGGTCGCAAAAATGCTTGAAGCCGACGGCAAGAAAGTATTTATGGGCGGAAATATAGGAAAACCGCTTTTGCCGGAAATCGAGAATATAACGGCAGATGACTTTGTTGTTGTCGAACTTTCTTCGTTTCAGTTGATATCAATGCGCAAAAGCCCTGATGTTGCAATAGTTACAAATGTTGCGCCTAATCATCTTGATATCCATAAGGATATGGATGAATATGTTGAAGCAAAGAAGAATGTTCTTCTCCATCAAAATGCTTTTTCTCGAACAGTTCTCAATAGAGATAACGATATAACCGAAGGTTTCAGAAAATTCGTAAGAGGTCAGTCTTTGGGATTCAGTATGGAAAGAAAACTGAACAACGGCGCTTGGCTTGACGAAAGCGGAAATCTTCATATGGCATATAGAGGAATAGATGTTCCGATAATAAACAGAAAAGAAATTTCGGTTGTCGGCGACCATAATGTTCAAAACTATCTTGCGGCAATAACCGCCGTTTGGGGTTATGTTTCGCTTGATGCCATAAAGAAAGTCGCCCATGAGTTTATGGGGGTTGAGCATAGAATTGAGTTTGTAAGAGAAGTAAACGGAGTTAAGTATTATAACGATTCCATCGCCTCTTCGCCGACAAGAACTATCGCCGGTCTTAAATCTTTCGACCAAAAGGTTATTTTAATTGCCGGAGGATACGATAAGCATATTCCGTTTGACCCGCTTATGCCGTATTTAACCGAAAAGGTTAAAACGCTCTATCTTTGCGGAGATACAGCCGACAAAATCGAAAAAACATTAAGAGAATTTGACGGATATAACGGAAATCCACAAATAATAAGAACAAAAGATATTCCGGAGGCGGTTTCAAAGATATATGCAACTGCCCAAAAAGGCGATATCGTTATGTTAAGTCCCGCATGTGCGAGTTTTGATGCTTATCCTAATTTTGCAAAAAGGGGCAATCATTTTAAGGAGTTAGTAAACAATTTATGAAGGATATAAAGGATATGCTTTTCTCTCTTTGTACCTGTTGCACAGCAGGAAAAGTAAGGGAAGCTTCTGATGTTGCAGCAGAAGAAATGCGCAAATACTGCGAAACGGTGGTAAAAAGCGAAAATAATATGAGTTTTTACGGCGTTTTGAAGGGCAAAAAAGATTATACTTTAATGCTCGATGCTCATATAGACGAAGTATCTTTTGTTGTAACCGATATTGATGAAAACGGTTTTTTAACGGTCAGCAATGCCGGTGGAATAGATATCAGAACTTTGCCGTCGAAATGTGTTTTAATTCACGGCAAGGAGAGAACAAAGGGTGTTTTCATAAGCACTCCTCCTCATCTTTCAAGCGGTGAAACGGAGTATGATGATATCTCGGCTGTAAAGATAGATACCTGCCTCGGGGCAAAGGCAAAGGATTTAATATCTCTCGGCGATATCGTTACTTATGATGTTGAGCCAAAACAGCTTATTGATACGAGAGTTACGGGAAAATCGCTTGATGACCGAGCAGGTGTTACCGTTTTGTTGGAACTTGCGAAACGGCTTAAAGATAAAGAACTTCCGATAAATGTTGTTTTTTCGGTTGTAGATGGCGAAGAACTCGGAATGCGGGGCGCCCAAGTTGCAACTTTCGGCATCTCTCCCGATGAAGCAGTAGCGATAGATGTCAGTTTTGCCGTTGCTCCCGATGTTTCGGCAGAAGAAGGCGGATATATTTCAAAGGGCGGTATGATAGGCGTTTCTCCCATACTTGACAGAGAAATAACCAATAAATTAAATACCATTGCATTTGATAAAAAAATCAATTATCAAAACGAGGTTATGGGCGGAAAAACCGGTACCGACTCCGATGTAATTTCGCTAAGCGCAAAAGGGGTAAGAACGGGGCTTGTTTCAATACCGCTCAGAAATATGCATACCGATTGCGAAATAATAGACCTCGCCGATATAAAATCCACCTGCGATATTCTTGAAGAATACATTTTGTCGGGAGGGATTATGAATGTTTGATACTTTAAGAGATTTATGCTGTCTTGATGCAACCTCGGGCAATGAAACTTCGGTCAGGGAATATATAATTTCAAAGGTTAAGGACTACTGCAATATAAAAACCGATAATCTCGGAAATCTTATATGTTTCAGGAAAGGCAAAAATCCAACCGAACGAAAAATAATGCTTGATGCTCATATGGACGAAGTAGGGCTGATAATAAAGGCAATAACACCTGATGGTTTTTTGAAATTTGCAACCGTAGGCGGAATAGATACTTCGGTTTTGATGTGCAGAAGGGTAAAAATCGAAAACGGAATTTACGGTGTTATCGGTTGCAAACCCATTCATCTTTCGGGCGATGAAGAGAGAAAGCACCTGCCGAAAACAGAAAATCTTTATATTGATATAGGTGCAGAAAACCGAAATCAAGCAGAGGAATTTGTATCGGTAGGCGACAGAGCGGTTATTGTCAGCGAATATACCGAAATCGGAGATAAAATAATCTCAAAAGCGCTTGACGACCGTATTGGCTGTGCCGTTCTTATTGATTTGATAAAAAATTACGATGAATACGATTATTATGCGGTTTTCTCGGTGCAGGAAGAAGTCGGTTGCAGGGGCTCAAAAACCGCAACATTCGCATTAGAACCTGATAGTGCGATAGTAATTGAGGGAACAACCGCCGCAGATATTTCCTGCGTTCCGTCAGACAAGCAAGTTTGCGCGCTCGGAAACGGCGTTGCCGTATCGTTTATGGACAGAGCAACGGTTTATGACAGGGAATACTATAATTTTGCTTTGAATTCCGAAATTGCCTGTCAGCCGAAAAGAGCGGTAGCAGGGGGAAACAATGCAGGGGTTATCCATCTTTCAAAAACAGGAGTCAGAACTTTGGCGCTTTCCGTTCCTTGCAGATATATTCATTCAGCTAGTAGCGTTGCCGATAAAAACGATATTTTAAGCGCCGCTCATATGGCTAGGTTTATGATTAAAAGCATAGCCGAGAAAAAAGTATAATGATAACATTAACAAAAACTCCGCTAATTCAAAAGAATACCGCCGAAGGCATAAAACATTCCGAAATTTTTGCTTGTTACAATGATATAGCATTATTCTGGAATCAGGAAAAAACCGATGTTTCGCTTTGCCTTCTTGACGGAAATATGACGATAATAGGCGAAAATGCCGATTTTGAAGAACTTAAAAGTTTCGTCGGCGCCGTAAATCCCGACAGCATTTTTTCGAATAAAGCAATTCTTGAAGGTCTTGCGGTTTTTGAGGATAGTCAAAAAGTTTCCGTGCTTAAACTTGAAAACGAAAGTAAGTTCGAAGCCGTTTCGGACAACCTGTCGAGCAAAGATGTCTATGAAATACTTTCTTCAAGCGGTCTCGAACTTCCGCCTTATCAGTATTTTGCGACCGATTTTTGCCTTCGTCTTAATAAGGGGCGCTTAAATTATTTCGGTGTCAGGAATAAAGGCGTAGCGGTTGCGATAGGCGATGAAAGCATTTTAATTCATGCTTTGGCAAGTTGCCAAAAAGGAATGGGAACATTTTGCCTTAATGCGCTTTTGGGGAAAATAAATGCAAAAGATGTTTTCGTTTGTACAAGCAAAGAAGTCAAGCCGTTTTATTTAAGAAACGGCTTCAAAGAAGAATACACGGCAGGTTATTGGAGGAAAAAATGAGTTTTTTCAGTTTTAACAGAAAACTTACCGAATTGGATAAAAGGGCTATGGAACTTGTAAAAGATGAGTTTTCATATGTCGATGAAATTTCAAATTATAACAGTCAAAAGGTGCTTAAAGCATTTATTGATAATAGGGTAAGCGAGGCGCATCTCGGTATTTCAACGGGTTACGGCTACGGCGATATAGGGAGAGATACGCTCGATAAAATCGTTGCCGACTGTTTTGGGGCGGAGGACTGCCTTATAAGGCATGGTTTTGCGAGTGGAACGCATACTTTGACGGTCGCATTATTCGGTATTTTAAGGCCCGGCGACAGCGTTTTATGCTTAACCGGAAGACCCTATGATACAATTACCGGAGTTTTCGGCATTGATAAAGCAGATGATGGCTCTCTTGCCGATTTCGGTATTACATATAATCAAATTGAATTAAAAGCCGATAAAACTCCCGATATAGATGAAATTAAGAAAGAATTGTCAAATAAGAAGTACAAAATGGCATATATTCAGCGTTCAAGAGGTTACAGTACCAGACCGAGTTTATCGGTAGAAACCATAAAAAACCTTTGCGATGCCGTAAAATCCGTATCGAAAGATACAGTCATAATGGTAGATAACTGCTATGGCGAATTTGTAGAAAAAAAAGAACCGACTGAGGTTGGAGCCGACCTTATGGCAGGGTCGCTGATTAAAAATCCCGGCGGGGGCATTGCTCCTTGCGGAGGATATATAGCAGGAAAGAAAAAGTATGTTGAAATGTGCGCAAACCGAATGACCTGTGCCGGTGTCGGCAGAGAAGTCGGCGCAACGCTCGGGCATAACAGAGAACTTTATATGGGATTTTTCTCATCTCCCCATATTGTAGGCGAAGCGCTTAAAACCGCAATTTATTCGTCGGCGCTTTTTGAACTTTTGGGATTTGAAACAAACCCGAAATATAACGAAAAAAGAGCAGATATTATCGAATCTATCATACTTAAAAACGATAAATCGCTTATTGCTTTTTGCAAAGGTCTTCAATCGGGTTCGCCCATTGATTCCTTTGTTGTTCCCGAACCGTGGGAAATGCCGGGATATACCGATAAGGTTATCATGGCGGCAGGTGCGTTTACGCTCGGCGCTTCAATAGAACTTTCGGCAGACGGGCCTTTAAGAGAGCCATTTGCCGTATGGCTGCAAGGCGGAATAAATTTTTCGACAGCCAAAGTCGGAATTCTTTTGGCAGCTGAAACCGTAATAAAAAATGAATCGAAGGGATAAAAATGGAAAGAATTTTTGATGGCGAAGTTTATGACCTTATCCTTAAAAACGGAGAGTTGGTATTATCTTATTGTAAGAGTTCTTATGAGAGTACCGTATATGTCGGTTATAAAATGATAGGTGAAGACGGAAAAGAACTTTTAGATGTTGCAAAAAGTGTTTATCTGTTTTCAAAATTCGGCAATAATTTTAATGCATCAAGCGAACTTTCGAGCAATTATATTTTGGCAAAAACCGCCGAACTTTCAAACGGTTTTATTTGTATAATTTCGGATACGGGAAATGCCTATTTAATCGACCAAAACGGAATGCCCGTCTGGACGGGAAATATGGACTACCGAAACGAGGCGCCTTCTGATATTTGCGCTTATAAAAACAGTATTTGGGCTTGTTATTCAGATTCGGGAGTTCTTATAAGATTTAACATTAAAACCATGAGGGAAGAACTGCGAATCGGCGGTAAAAATACCCCATTTAATAAACCGAACAATATTTTTATTGAGGATAATACGGCAACGATAAGCAATGTAGGTTCAAATAAACTTATTTCGGTAAACCTCGAAACTTATGTTGTTACCGAGAAAGAAGAGTTTTCGGAGAGCGTTTATTCTTATGCCGCATTTAAGGATAAGAAATATGTACTGCTCGAATCAGGGCTTTATATATTATAATTTTCAAAAAAATAAGTAGGTTGTTTTGGATTTAATATGGATTTTGTAACACTTAGAAAAAGTTTAATTAAAAAAGATTTTTGCGGTATGAATGACCGCCAGTTTGAAGCGGTTACAACGGTAAACGGGCCGTTGCTTGTTTTGGCGGGTGCAGGAAGCGGAAAGACAACAGTTCTTGTAAACCGTATCGCAAATTTAGTAAAATACGGTAATGCATATAAAAGTGATTTTGAGCCGTTTTATACAGCAGAAGATGTTGAGGAAGCCGAAAGGTATTTAGAGGGCAAAACCGATGAATTAACGAGCGGTGTATGGAGTGTTGATGCGCCGAAACCTTGGGAAATTCTTGCCATTACTTTTACAAATAAAGCGGCGGGGGAACTGAAAAACCGAATAGCCGCAAAACTCGGCAAATCGGGGCTTGATATTTGGGCGGGAACATTCCATTCCGTTTGCGGAAAAATTTTACGCGCAAATGCCAATGTTCTCGGTTATTCTTCGCATTTTACAATATATGATACCGACGACCAGAAGCGTCTTATGAAAGACATTATGAAGAAAAACGGAATCGAGGAAAAAATGTTTCCGATAAGGAGTGTTTTATCCTGCATTTCTTCGGCAAAAGATTCTCTCATTTCGCCCGAAGAATATGAAGTTTCCGTAAATAATGATGTTCGCCTTAAAACCGTTTCAAAACTTTATAAACTTTATAATGCCGAACTTAAAAAGAACGATGCTATGGATTTTGACGATATGATAAATCTAACGGTTGAACTTTTTAAGAAAGATGCCGATTTGCTTTATTATTACGGCAATAAATTCAAATACATAATGGTAGACGAATATCAGGATACAAATCATGCGCAGTATAAACTTATCAGTCTTCTTGCGAGTGTTCACGGCAACATTTGTGTTGTCGGCGATGACGACCAAAGCATTTACCGTTTCAGAGGCGCTACCATAGAAAATATTTTAAGTTTTGAAGATGAATATAAAAATTCAAAGGTTGTAAGACTCGAACAAAACTACCGTTCAACAGGTAATATTTTAGGCGCTGCCAATGCCGTAATAAAAAATAATATCGGAAGAAAGGGCAAAACCCTTTGGACCGATATCGGCGACGGTGAACTGCTAAGCGTTCATACATGTTTTGACGAACGAGATGAGGCAAAGTATGTTGCCGAAAACATTTTGGAAAATGTAAGAAACGGCGGAAAATTCGCCGATAATGCTGTTTTATACAGAATGAATGCCCAGTCGGCAGTAATAGAAAATGCCTTTGTAAGAAGTGGAATTTCTTATGCGGTTTTCGGCGGAAACCGATTTTATGACCGAAAAGAAATACGAGATGTTTTGGCATATCTTAACCTTATAAATAATCCGAAAGATAATGTTCGCCTTAAAAGGATAATCAATGAGCCGAAAAGGGGCATAGGCGATACAACCGTCGGTAATGCCTCGGCAATTTCCGATGCGCTTAATATAAATCTTTTTGAGATTTTTCAGAATGCGGAAAACTATCCGAATATAAGTAAATCATCAAAAAAACTAAAAGATTTTTGCGATATGATAACCGATTTGAAGGAAAAATCGGGAGAAATGTCTATAAGCGATTTATTTGAAGAAATGCTTGATAAAACGGGATATCTTGATATGCTTCTTTGCGACAGTAATGACCCGAAATCTAACGAAAGAGCCGAAAATGTTAAAGAATTTGCCTCAACAATTAAAATTTTCGAGCAGGAAACAGACGAGCCGACTCTTTCTTCTTTTCTTGAAGAAATAGCGCTTGTCAGCGACATTGATTCTATGGACGAAAATGCCGATAAGGCGGTTATGATGACCATTCATTCCGCAAAGGGACTTGAATTTAATAATGTTTATCTTGTCGGAATGGAAGAGGGCATTTTTCCGGGAAATCAAACGATTTACGGCGGCGAAAGCGAACTTGAAGAAGAAAGGCGCCTTGCCTATGTTGCCATAACGAGAGCAAAAAAGCGTCTTTATTTATCAAATGCTTCAACCCGTATGATTTACGGCTCAACAACAAGAAATATGCCATCGAGATTTTTGGGCGAAATTCCGAGTGAATTTTGCAAAGAAACCGCAAGAGTAAACAGTTTTTATTCAAAGACTGATTATTCGGGAAATATAACATATAAAGATAAAAGCAAAAGCGGTTTTGGAGAGCCGTCTTATACTGCTGTTAGTGTAGACAAAACAAAGTATGCTGCGGGTCAGTCGGTTGAGCATAAAACATTCGGCAGAGGAATGATAATAAAGGTAACGCCGATGTCTAATGATACATTGCTCGAAATTGCTTTTGAAGATGTAGGAACTAAAAAGATTATGGCAAATTTTGCAAAACTTAAAATGCTTTAATCGGAAGGGAAGAAAATTATGTTGCCAAGCGCAAAAAAAATCAAAGTAACGGCGAAAGATATTCTTTGCGACAATTTTTTCGAAAATCTTATCGTTTGCTCACCGTTCGTATTTTCACTTGCCGTTTTAATAACGGTTTGCGGAATTCTTAACGGTGTAACATTTAGAATTATAGGATATTTAATTGAGGCGGTTCTTGCGATTTTTCTTATTTTACCGCTTTTGATGGGAACAGTAAGATATTTTTTAAGAAAGGTTGACGGCGCCAAAGATATAATAACCTCGGTTTTTTATTATTTTTCGGATTATAAAAAATACTATAAGGTTATGAATTTTTTGAGTATTTTTATCGGAAAACTCTTTTTTTCGGCATTCCTGTTTTCAATTCCTTCAATGGTTTTGAATATTTTTGCAACATCAAAATTTTATGAGATGTTGGGAATGGCCATTCCTTTATGGACACCGCTCTTATCTACCGTTTCTTTGATTATACTTATTTTTACCTCTTTGGCTTTTTTCCTTTACAACCTGAAATATTATTTATCGGTTTACCTTTTTGTTTTAGATGACGAAATAAGTATTTATAAGACATTTAACCTCTCGGCAATAATTTCAAGAAGAACAAAAATTGATTTTCTTTTTCTCGCTTTCAGTATGATAATTTATGTATTGCTTTCATTTTTGTTTTTGCCGCTTTTATTCACATTGCCGATAATTATAACCGTTTATATCATTCATTCAAAATGTGCTGTAACAGAGTATAACAATACTATTGATTTGTTAAATTCCAAATTCCAAAACAGCGGATTTTAAGGGAAAAACTATGGTGAAAAATGAAAAAATACTGCTTGAAATAACCGATGTAACGCAAGAAGGATTCGGCGTCGGAAGATACGATAATACGGTTGTTTTTGTGCCGTTTACTGCCGTTGGTGATATAGTTTCGGCGCTTATTATTAAGGTCAATAAAAACTACTGTGTCGGAAAACTGCTTGAAATTAAAACAAAATCGGAAAACAGAATTATTCCCGACTGTGAAAATTTCACTAAATGCGGCGGCTGTTGTTATCGTCATATAAATTATGAAACGGAGTTAAAACTTAAAGCAAAAAGGGTAGAGGACTGCATAAAGCGAATTGCTAAAATAGATTTAGAAGCAAAACCTGCCGTAAGCAACGGTAAAATTGAGAGATACCGAAATAAAGCGCAGTTTCCGATAGGTCAAAACGGCGCTTTGGGTTTTTATGCAAATAGGTCGCATAGAATTATCGAAACAGAAGACTGCCTTCTCCAACCCGAACTTTTCGGGGAAGCCGTTAATGTACTTAAAAGCTGGATAGCAACCGAAAACATTTCGGTTTATAACAGCGAAACGGGCAGGGGACTGTTACGGCATTTTTATTTAAGAGCAAGTAAAAACTGCGAAAATATTATGGCGGTTTTGGTAATAAACGGCGATGATATTCCAAAAAAAGATGTACTTATTACCGCCCTTAATAATCGGCTTGGAAACCGTCTTAAATCGGTTGCGCTTAATATAAATAAAAAGAATAACAATGTTATTTTGGGCTATGAGAATAAAACGGTTTACGGAAGCGATTATATTGAAGACGAAATCTGTAATGTAAAAGTTCGGCTTTCGCCTAATTCTTTTTATCAGGTCAATAGGGAAATGGCGGAACTTTTGTATAATAAGGCAAAAGAATATGCAAATCCAAACGGTAAAATCATTCTCGATTTGTATTGCGGAACGGGAACGATAGGTCTTACTATGGCAAAAGAGGCGGCAAGTGTTATCGGTGTTGAAATCGTTGAAGAAGCGATTAAAGATGCAAAACTAAATGCAGAAAATAACGGTATAACAAATGTCCGTTTTATTTGTGCTGATGCATTAAAAGCGGTAGAAGAACTCAAAAAGGACAGCATAAAACCCGATGTTGTTATACTTGACCCTCCGAGAAAGGGCTCGGAAGATAAGGTTATAGAAACGGTTGCAAAATCGTTTTGTCCCGAAAGGGTTGTATATGTCTCGTGCGACCCTTCAACCCTCGCAAGAGATATAAAACTTTTCGGGGAATACGGCTATAAACTAATCGAATATACCCCCTATGACCTCTTTCCAAAAACTTCGCATATAGAATCCGTTGCACTCCTTTTGCGGACGGATTAAGCATATAAATTCTATTTCGGCAAAAGATAGTTTTGCCGAATAATGCAGAAAAGGGAAAAATAATGAGAAGGTTTGAAAAAACAGCGGTTGATTTTTTGATAAAACAAAAAAATACCCTCTATTTTATTGCAATAACCGTTTTGAGTTTAGTTGCAAGATTATTTTTGTTTCAATATGAATCGGGCGATATGCAGGTTTTTCTTATTCCTTGGTATCGGCAGTTTCTTCAAAACGGCGGACTTAAAGCATTAGGTTCAAACATAGGGGACTATAATCTTTTATATCAAACGATAATAGCATTTATTTCCGTTTTTAAGGTCAGCGAACATACATTTATGATAATAATAAAATCCGTTTCAATGGTTTTTGATTATGTTCTTGCTGTTAGCGCTTCGTTTATCATAAAAAAAATAACAAACAAAGGTACCGTTATTTTTAATCTTGCTTATACCGCTTTTCTGCTTTTGCCGACCCATATTCTCAATTCATCTTTTTGGGGACAAAGCGACGCTGTTTATGTATCCTTTTTATTACTGACGGTATGGTATTTATACGAAAATAAAAATATAACCGCATTTGTTTTTTACGGCTTGGCTTTCGCCTTTAAGTTTCAAAGTATATTTGTTCTGCCCTTTATTTTAACCTACTATTTTTATAAAAAATCATTTTCTCTTTTTAACTTTTTTATAAGCGCAGGGGTAGTTTGGATAAGCGGTATAGTCGCTTTTATATTCGGTCAGGATTTATTGGCCCCCGCAAAAATTTATTTTGCGCAAACATCTTCATATAAAAGAATGTGGCTCAATTACCCGAGTTTTTGGGTTTTAATAGGGGATAATTATGATAAACTTTGCGTTGTTGCCGTTGCCGTAACGCTTTCGGTTTTAGGTTTCGGATTTTATTTGGTTATTTCAAAATATAAAAAAATCGAAACTTCGGCGCAATATCTTTCCCTTTGCGCTTGGTTCGTTTGGACTTCGCTTTTGCTTTTACCCTCAATGCATGAACGGTACGGTTTCTTGCTCGATGTTTTACTCCTTATTTTGTCGTTTATCAGTATTCATTATGTAAAATATTTCCTCGTTTCAAACATTATAGGTATGTTAACTTACGGTTATTTCCTATTCGGTACAAACTATGTAATAAATGTACCGACTGTTCTGATTTTCGTTTCGGCTTATCTGCTTTTTACTTATAACATTTTTTCGGAATCTACCCTTAAATTCGAAAAAAAGGTGTAAAAAAGAAACCCTCTTATTTGTTCGAGCGCCAAATAATCAAAAAAATTCAATAAAATGTTGCAACGGCAACCGAATTATTCTTTTTCTTTTGCTATTATTCATTTGTAAAGAAAGGGAACGATTTATATGAAAAAAATAATATCAATAATACTTTCAGTAATGTTTATTGCCGTTCTTTTTGCCGGTTGCAAAACCGAGAAAGGAACGCAAACCGCTACCGAACCGTTTAGCGGAACTAATATCAGAATAGGCGGTCTTAAAGGGCCTACTTCTATGGGACTTGTAAAACTTTTAAGCGATAACGAGAGCAAAAAAACGGTTAACACCTATGATTTTACCATGGCAGTAGCCGCCGATGAACTAACCCCGAAATTTACAAAAGGCGAACTCGATATTCTTGCCGTTCCGGCAAATGTTGCGAGTGTTTTATATAATAAAACAAACGGAAAAACGCAGATTATTGCCGTAAATATGTTAGGCGCAGTCTACATCGCCGAGAAAGGCGGAAATACGGTAAATTCTTTGGCAGACTTAAAGGGAAAAACTATTTATGCAACCGGAAAGGGTACAACTCCCGAGTATGTTTTAACCTATCTGTTAAAACAAAACGGTCTTGATATTGAAAAAGATGTTAAGATGAAGTGGATGAGCGAACCTACCGAAACGGTTGCCGAGATGAATGTAAATAGCAAAGCCGTTGCTATGCTTCCCGAGCCGTTTCTTACCGTGGCTCAAAGTAAAGTTAAGGGTATGAGAACTGCGTTGGACCTTTATGCAGAATGGGAAAAGCTCGGTATAGACAGCAGTTTTGTTACAGCGGGTATTATAGTCCGCTCGGATTTCGCAAAGAAAAATCCCGAAGCGGTAAAGCAGTTTTTGCAAGAGTATAAAGCTTCGGAAGAGTATGTAAAAGAGAATATAGATGATTCTTCATCTTTGATAGAAAAGTATGGTATAGTAAAGGCGCAAATTGCTAAAAAAGCATTGCCTAACTGTAATATTGTTTGCATAACAAACGATACAATGCAGAAAACTTTAAGCGGTTACCTTAAAGTTTTATATGACCAAAATCCGCAGTCGGTTGGCGGAAAACTACCGGGAGAAGATTTTTATTTGAGGTATGAATAAAACAAAAATTTACAAGCTTTTATCAGTATTGTTTGCTGTTTTTTTATGGCAGATAGCATCAGTTTTAGTAGGCGCTGACTTTTTGTTGGCGTCTCCTTTTGCTGTTATAAAAAAACTCTGCGAACTTGCAGTTGAACGAAAGTTTTTTTCAACCGTTTTGTTTTCGTTTTTAAGAATAAGCGGAGGTTTTCTGGCGGCATTTTTGCTCGGTATTTTGTTAGCCGTAGCGGCTTCAAAATTTAAGATTATAGAATATTTTTTATGGCCGTTTGTTACAGTGGCAAAGTCTGTACCCGTTGCCTCTTTTATAATACTTTGTCTTATATGGCTTGATTTTAATGTTTTAACGGTATTTATAGCATTTCTTATTGTTTTCCCCGTCGTTTATTCAAATGTTTTTGAGGGGATTAAATCGGCGGATAAAATGCTTTGCGAAATGTCGGATTTTTATAATGTGCCGTTTAGAAGACGGTTAAGATTTATATATATGCCGAGCATAAAACCGTTCCTGCTTTCGGCATCAAAGGTCGGTATCGGTATGGCTTGGAAAGCGGGTGTTGCGGCAGAGGTTATCGGAATAGTCGGCGGTTCGGTCGGCGGTCGGCTCTATGATGCGAAAATTTATCTTCAAAATGCCGAACTTCTTGCCTGGACTTTGCTTATAATTCTTATAAGCGCTTTAAGTGAAAAAGTTTTTTTGTTGCTTGTTAAAAAGATTTTCGAGGTTAACGAAAGATTATGAGTAGGATAGAGTTAAAAAATATTTCAAAAAAATACGGCGAAAAAACCGTTCTCGATAACTTTTCGTGCGAGATAGAGAATAATGAAAAAATTGCAATTATGGGGCCGTCCGGCTCAGGCAAAACAACTCTTTTGCGGATAATTTCGGGGCTTGAAAAAAGCGATGGCGGAGAGATAAAGGGAGTTCCTCAAAAACTATCTTTCGTCTTTCAGGAAAACCGCCTTTGCGAAGATTTTACCCCGATAGCAAATATTCGCTATATATCGGGCAACGCCTTTAACAAGCAGGAAATTTCCGACTGTTTATTTGAACTCGGCTTTCAAGAAGAATCACTTGAAAAGGCGGTCAAAACAATGAGCGGCGGAATGAAAAGGAGGGTCGCCATAGCAAGGGCAATTCTTGCCGATTTTGATATGCTTATAATGGACGAGCCGTTTGACGGCTTAGATGAGGAACTTAAACTTTCGGTTATGAAGTATATCAAAAATAAGGTTAAGGATAAAACTCTTGTTTTTGTAACGCACGACCCCGAAGAAGCGCAGTTTTTAGCCGATAGAATAATAGAAATTCAAAATTAGAATATAATACAAGCCGTCTTTCATACTTTTTAGTACGGAAGGCGGCGTTTTTAATGAAAAACTTTATTTTAAGGGATAGATTATCGGGTTTTATTATTACCAAAAAACAAATTATGATGATAATTTCGGTTGTTCTGACCGTCGTAACTTTAAGCATTATTTCAAGTATCGCTTTTGCAAGTGGGAGCAGAAAACTGCCGATTTACTGCGTTGAAACCGAAAAGAAAAGAATTGCCATAAGTTTTGATGCGGCTTGGGGTAACGATGATACCGAAACACTTATAAAAATACTTAAAAAATATAATGTACCCGCAACATTTTTTGTTGTCGGCGCTTGGGTTGATAAATATCCCGAAAGCGTTATGCAACTTTCAAATGCCGGACATCAAATTCAAAATCATTCAAATACCCATCCTTATTTAACAAATCTCCCGAAGACAAAAATAATAGACGAAATAGAAAGCTGTAATGCCAAAATAGAGGCGCTTACCGGCGTAACGCCAACACTTTTAAGACCCCCCTACGGCGATTACGACAATATTGTCATCGAATCGGCAAAACAATGCGGAATGAATACAATTCAGTGGTCGGTTGACTCTCATGACTGGATGAAGAATGCCACCGCAGAAAGCATTGCAAACAGGGTTATAAGCAAGGTGCAAAACGGCTCAATAATACTTTGCCACAACGATGCCGAGCATACTCCCGAAGCCCTGCCGACCATTTTGGAAACATTAAAAAAGGACGGATACGAATTTGTTTTCATATCCGACCTTATTTATAAAGATAATTACACTATCGACCATACGGGAAAGCAATGCAAAATAAAATAATTCGCAGAGGGCAGATACCCATATCCACCCTCTGCGGGGTTGGTGCGAATGGGGTGCGGTCTTAAAACAAAAGCAAATCTCAACTCGAAAGAGGAGTTAAAATGCGAGAAAAAAGGCCATAAAAAAAGCAGGGTCTGCACCCGAATGGGGTGCAGACCCTGTATGCTGGTGCGAGTGACGAGACTTGAACTCGTACGTCATGGACACACGCCCCTCAAACGTGCCTGTCTGCCTATTCCAGCACACTCGCAAAAACACGGTCTTTTGACCGACCTCGATATTATATCACCCGTAAGGCGGATTGTCAATAAAAAAATAAATATTTTCAAAATTTTTTCCAATAAATATCTTGCTTTTTTCTTTCTTATATGTTATCATATCTTTTGCTGTTACAAAATGTTTAGGAGGTGGCACAATGCCGAATATTAAATCTGCAAAGAAGCGTGTTGCAATTAGCAAGGCAAATTATGAGCGTAATAAAGCTAACCGTTCTGATCTCAGAACTGCAATTAAGAAAGCTGATATAGCTATTGACACTAAGGCTGCCGATGCTAACGAAGTTGTTAAGGTTGCTGTTACAAAAATCGACCAGGCAGCAAACAAAGGTCTTCTTCATAAGAACAATGCTGCAAGAAAGAAATCAGCACTTGTTAAGAGATTAAATGCTAACGCATAAGTCTTAAAAATTATTTTTTGCAAAGAATAATTTTCGCCGTTGCTTTTTGCAACGGCGATTTTTTTATTTGTTGATTTTATATCTGCAATATATTAAAATAATACTATAAACGAGAAAGGCGGTTTATTTATGGAAAACGAACATTTAAGACAACTAAAAAACAAAGCAAATAAACTGCCTAAAAACCCCGGCGTTTATATAATGAAGGATAAAGCGGGAGAAATCATTTATATCGGCAAGGCAAAAGCGCTTAAAAACAGGGTTACGCAGTATTTCGGAAGCGGAAACGGTCATACCGAAAAGGTAAGACAAATGGTGTCGCATGTAAATGATTTTGAGTATATAATCTGCGACAGCGAGTTTGAGGCGTTAGTTCTCGAATCTTCGCTCATAAAACAAAACCAACCGAAATACAATATTTTGCTCAAAGACGATAAAGGATACCATTATATTCTTATAACCGCCGATAAATGGCAAAAGATAGAGATTGCTAATAACACCGATAAAAAGGGCGAATATATAGGCCCTTATTATTCTTCTTTCGTTGTAAGAGATACTGTTGACTGCGTAAACAAAATATTCAAACTCCCCGATTGCAACAGGAGTTTTGACAGACCTTCAAAACCCTGCCTTAATTTTCATATCGGCAAATGTTTTGCGCCATGCAAAGGCAATATAAGTTTTGGCGATTATAAAGATACGATAGAGTCGGCGGTAGGATTTATAAAAAACGGCGATGCGACTTCGATTATCCCGTCGCTTAAAGAAAAAATGCAAAAGGCATCAGACAGACTCGATTTTGAATATGCCGCCAAGTTAAGAGATAGAATAAATGCTATAACCAAACTTAGCGAAAAGCAAAAGGTTGTTATGTGCAAATATAAAAGTCAAGATGTATTTGCCGCCGCTTTGTTAGGGGAAACGGCGTGTGTCAGTGTGCTTAATTTCCGAAACAGCCGTTTAACCGATAAAAACCACTATTTTATTGAGGGAGTTACCGATAAAAAATCGTTTTACGGCGACTTTTTAGAGCAGTATTATCTTGATAAAATCGATATTCCTTCAAGGATTTTGCTCGATAATGACTTTGACGGCAAAGAAATATTAAACCTTTGGCTAAACGAAAAAGCGGACAGCAAGGTTAAAATTCTTGTGCCAAAAGCAGGAGAACAGCGGGAAATTATGGCAATGTGCGCCAAAAATGCTTCGGAAAATCTGTCGGAAAAGAGTAAATCTTCGGGCAAAGAAATGTCGGCGCTCAACGAACTTTCAAAATATCTCGGCTTAAAAGGTGTTCCGAGGTTTATTGAGTCTTACGATATATCGCATACATCGGGCGAAGAAAATGTCGCTGCCATGATAGTTTTTAAGGACGGTTTACCCCTTAAAAGCGCATATCGGCGATTCAAAATCAAATCGTTTTCGGGAGCAGACGATTATCGTTCTATGGCAGAAGTTATGGATAGGCGATTAACCGAGTACGAAAAAGGGGAAGACACCGCCTTTTCTCGGTTGCCCGACCTTATTCTGCTCGATGGCGGAATAGGGCAAATAAATGCGGTTTTGCCCGTAATAAATAAGCATAATATCAAAATCCCCGTTTTCGGTATGGTAAAGGATTCAAAGCATAAAACAAGGGCCATCGCATCAGACGGCGGAGATATTTCAATAAGTTCAAACCGAAGTGCTTTTATTCTTGTGAACAAAATTCAAGAAGAAGTACATCGTTTTGCGATAACTTATCATCGTAATTTAAGAAGCAAAAAAATGCTTGATTCCGAACTCACTAAAATCGGCGGAATAGGAAAAGAAAAGGCAAAATCGCTTATGCTTGAATTCAAGTCGATAGAAAGAATCAAAAATGCCTCGGTTAAGGAACTTGAAACTGCAAAGGGTATAAGCTTAGTTAATGCCAAAAAAATATATGATTATTTCCATAATAATTAACAGTTGATAAAAGAGAGTTTTTTTGATAAAATGTATATATAAAAAATTTCAAGGAGAAAAATATGTCTATCCAATTAGAGCCGATAAAAAGCGGTGATTTAGTTGCAATTATGCATACAAATATGGGAGATATCGAGATAAAACTTTTTCCCGAAAAGGCGCCGAAAACCGTTGAAAACTTTAAGACCCATGCAGAAAACGGATATTATAACGGGCTGATTTTCCATAGGGTAATAAATGATTTTATGATTCAAGGCGGCGACCCTACCGGTACGGGAATGGGTGGCGAGTCAATATGGGGCGGCAGTTTCGAGGACGAGTTTGACACCGAATTGCATAATATTTACGGTGCTTTAAGCATGGCAAATGCAGGTCCTAATACAAACGGAAGTCAGTTCTTTATTGTTGAGGCATCAAAAGTACCTGCTGATATGTTAGACCAGATGAAGGAAATTCCAAACAGTTTCCCCGAAGATATAGTTAAAGCATACGAGCAAAACGGCGGAACGCCGTGGCTTGATTTCAGGCATACCGTTTTCGGTCAAGTTACAAACGGAATGGAAACCGTTAAAAAAATTGCAGAGGTTAAGGTTGACGGTAACGATAAACCGCTTTTTGATGTTACTATCGACGCTATCGAAATAATAACAAAGTAAGGAGAATTATCATGAAAGGTATTATTCTTGCAGGTGGCAGCGGAACAAGACTATATCCGCTAACTATGGTAACTTCAAAGCAACTTCTTCCGGTTTATGATAAACCGATGATTTACTATCCGCTTTCTATACTTATGCTTGCCGGAATAAGGGATATTCTCATCATTTCAACTCCAACCGATTTGCCTAATTTCGAGCGTTTGCTCGGTGATGGCTCGGATTTCGGCATAAATCTTTCGTATAAGGTTCAGCCCTCTCCCGACGGCTTGGCACAGGCATTTTTAATAGGCGAAGACTTTATTGACGGCGATTCCTGCGCCATGGTTTTGGGCGATAACATATTTTACGGCGGAGGGCTCAGCGGAAGACTTAAAAAGGCGGCTTCATGCGAAAACGGTGCTACCATTTTCGGCTATTATGTTGACGACCCCGAGAGATTTGGAATTGTTGAATTTGATAAGGAAGGCAAGGTTGTTTCTCTTGAAGAAAAACCAAAAAATCCAAAATCAAATTTCTGCGTTACCGGTCTTTATTTTTATGATAACCGTGTTGTTGAATTCGCAAAAAAAGTTAAACCGAGCGCAAGAGGGGAACTCGAAATAACCGACCTTAATAAGATGTATCTTGAAGACGGAAGCTTAAATGCAATAACTTTGGGCAGAGGATTTGCATGGCTTGATACCGGAACAATTGATGCTTTAAGCGAGGCAACTGAGTTTGTAAAAGTTCTCGAAAAGCGTCAGGGAGTTATGATTTCGGCGGTAGAAGAAATAGCATTCAGAAACAACTGGATTTCAAAGGAAAAACTAATCCAATCTGCAAATAAGTACGGCAAATCGCCCTATGGCGAACATTTAAGAAAGGTTGCCGAGGGTAAAATTTCATTATAAAATACCGAAGATTATTAAACATTCGATATATAAGCGGTCTTCGGATATTTGCTCAAATATCAAAAGACTGCCAAACAATTTGGCGGTCTTTTTGATTTGAAGTCCCGAAAACTGTACTTTGAGTTTCGTATAATTGCCATAAGGGGGAATATTATGCTTAATTTTATATTAGGAAGAGCATCAACGGGAAAAACATATACCGTTTTAAGCAAAATAGCAGAATGTGTTAAAAACGGCGGTGAGCCGATTCTTGTTGTGCCGGAGCAATTTTCGTTTGAAAGCGAAAAAGCAATTTTAGAACTCTTGGGCGATAGCGGTTCCTCGAAGGTTTCGGTTCTTCCGTTTACGAGGATATACGAAACAATAGGAAGGATAAAGGGTGGAATTTGCGGAAAAACCGTAAATGGGGCTGATAAACATATTCTGATGGGAAGAGCCGTAAATTCGGTTCAAAACGAACTGATTTTATGGGGCGGATATGCCTCTTCCGGCGCATTTCATGACAGCATGATAAAAGTTATTGATGAATTTAAGTATAATGCCGTTTCATCTGAGGATTTAAGAAATGCCTCAAAATGCGAAGAAGGCACCAGATTATCGCAAAAACTTAACGATACGGCGCTTATTATGGATTCATATACGGCGCTTCTCGGAACAAACTTTATCGACCCTTCGGATTATATGGACAAACTCTATTATATGCTTGAAAACTGCGATTTTTTTGTCGGAAAACAGGTGTTTTTCGATGGCTTTAAGAGTTTTTCCGGTCAGCAGTTTAAGGTTATTGATAGGATAATTGCAAAAGCGCAAAATGTAACATTTTCTTTTTGCGATGCCAAAAACGACACGAGAGAACTCGATTTGTTTTCAAATATTAGAGAAACAAAAAGAAAAATTGAAAATATAGCAAAGGCGCATAATGTAAAAATTGCCGAGCCGACATATCTTGATAAACCCCGATATGAAAACAGCGGACTTGAAAGTTTTGAAGAATGTATGTTTTCGGGCGATTTTAACTGCGATGCCGATATGAAAGAGGTAACCGTTTGCGCCGCAGAAACAATTTTTGATGAAGCTGAATTTGTTGCGAGAAATATCCGAAGAATAATAAGGGAAAAGGGCGCAAAATTCAGCGATTTTGTAATAATTGCAAGAGATACGGCGCCGTACGAAGATGCGCTGAGTATTGCTTGTAAACGCAATAAGATTAAATGCTTTATAGATAAAAAACTGCCGTTAATTTCAATGCCGGTTTCGGCAACTGTTTTATCGGCTATTTCTTATATTTTGAAACCTACGGCAGAGGGTATTCTGAACTTTCATAAATCGGGAATTGATGTTTTATCGCTTGATGAAATAAATAAACTCGAAAACTATTGTTTTATCTGGAATATATCGGGCAAAGATTTTCATAAACAATGGGATATGAATCCTGCCGGATTTACCGAAAGAAAGCCCGAAAATGCCGAGGATATTCTTGCCGAAATAAATAAAATCAGGATAAAGGCGATAACTCCTCTTGATATATTTAAGGGCGAGTTCCTTTCAACCCCTAAGCAGAAGACAACGGCAATAATAAACCTTCTGAAAAATGTTGGCGCAAAGGATTCTTTCGAGAGATTATATAACGAATACGACAAAAACGGCGAAAAGGAATATGCTGAGGCATTTCTTTCTTCTTATTCTGCTTTTATATCCCTTCTTGACAGCATAATTCTATGTTTTCCCGATACAAAAATAGATAATAAGGTTTATTTTAATACGCTCGAAAATTCGCTCAAAAGCGAAAGCATCGGAATTACCCCGCAAACACTCGACCAGACAATTTTCGGCGCTTCCGACCGAATAAGACCGGCAAAACCGAAATATGCCTTTATTATGGGCGCAAACCGTGGCGTTTTCCCGAAAACCGAAGCCCCTTCGGGACTTTTTTCAAATTCGGAATTTTCCAAACTTAAATCGGCGGGACTTAATATTCCCGACCGTACTGAAACAATGGCGATAGACGAAGAATTGCTTGTTTATGCCAACTGTTGTTGCGCATCAAACGAGGTTTACATTACTTATACTTCTTTTACTGCCGACGGAAGCGCAGCAATTCCTTCTTTATTTGTCGATGAAATTGTATCAAAATTAAAAGTCAATTTAACCGTTGAGCCGAAAAAACTCGGTTATGATAATCTGCCCGAAACTATTGACGGTGCGCTTATAGATTTTTGCAAAAGCAAGGAAAAAAATAATCAAGATACCGAAACTTTAAGAGAAGTTTTAAGACAAAGCGGAAAGCAAAACGAAATCAGCAGTATCGACGGAGATGTAACGGCCGAAAATGTCAAGCTTCAAAGAGAAACCGCAAGTCTTCTTTATGGCAAAAGTTTGCATATGTATCCGAGTAATTTTGAAACATACAGCCGTTGTAAATTCAGTTTTTTCTGCCGTTACGGATTAAGGGCGGATAAACTTTATAAATCCGATTTTAACGCCATGCAACAGGGAACTTTTATTCATTATGTTTTGCAGAGGATTATCGAAACATACAAAAAAGGTATATCCGAACTTGACGAAAAACAAATAACCGAGGCCGTCGATAAATTCTGCGCCGAATATATAAACAGCATTAAAGGATTTTCTTCGGTTGAAAATATCCGAACAAAATATATCGTTTCAAATATGGCAAGGCGACTGAGATATATCGTTTCCCGTCTTGCGCTTGAATTTTCGCAAAGCGAGTTCGAACCGAAAAAATGCGAACTTAAAATCGGAAAAAATTCCGATATTCCCGAAATAAGAATAGAACTCGATAACGGAAAAGAAATTACACTCGGCGGAACGGTTGACAGAATTGATACCTATAAGGATTTTGTCAGAATCGTCGATTATAAGACGGGTGCAAAGGAGTTCGATTTACCCGATATTCTGTACGGTCAGAATATGCAGATGCTTTTGTATCTTTATGCCGTAACAAACAGCGGAAAATACGGCAAAAACCCTGCCGGTATTCTTTATATGGGAGCCAAGAGGGTTAAGGACGGAGCACCGGCAAAAAGGCGAATGAACGGTCTTTTAGTTGCAGATGAGGAAATTGCAACGGCTATGGAAAAGGACAATAAGGGCGAGTTTATTCCGAAATTCAATTCCGAAAAAATGGGAAATTCATATATTACTGCCGAAGATTTTGCAAATGTTTTCGAGTTTATCAATAAAAAGCTCAAAACCGCAGGTTCTGATATTTTTGAAGGGAAAATAGATGCAAAACCGATAGACGGGCTAAACAGTCCGGCTTGTAAATACTGCGATTTTCATACTATATGCCGTATAAGCAAAGATAAAATCGGCGCCGTTCCCAAAATGACAAACGGCGAGGTTATGGAAACTATAAAGAAGGGGGAGTAAAGGGATATGGCAAAAAATAAATTTACCGATAAACAAATTCTTGCAATAGAAAAAGAATGCCCCATTTTAGTGTCGGCTGCCGCCGGTTCGGGCAAAACTGCGGTTCTTACCGAAAGGGTAATCAGAAAACTCACCAATCCCGTTTCACCCGTTTGGGCAGATAAACTGCTTATAGTTACATTTACAAATGCCGCCGCCGCTGAAATGCGGGAAAGGATAGAAAAGCGCCTTTACGAAGAATGCGCCAAAGCCCCTAATGATAAATTCCTCAAAAAGCAAAAGCAAAAACTTAATAATGCCGATATTTGTACAATAGACTCCTTTTGCATAAATTTAGTCAGAGAAAACTTTGAAAAATGCAAAATTGAGCCGAATTTCAAGGTGTCTGACGGCAGTGAAATGAAATCGGTTTGCGACAATATTTTAACCGAGATTATCGACAGAGAACTTGAAAACAACCGTGAAACAATAGACTCTCTTCTCGAAATAACAGGAACCGAGTTTGATGATTCGGCGCTTAAAGGGCTTATTAGAGAACTTTATAATTACAGTGAGCTCTTGCCTTTCCCCGAAAATTTTCTTGATAATCTTGCTTTGCCTTTCAAAAACAAATTTGATGACATTCATCCATGGGCAGTTGCCGCAAAGGAAATTTCAAAAGATGCTTTTGGGCAAATGCAGAAATGCCTTGAAAAAATGGGCGACTGTGTTTTATACATCGAAAACAATCCCGAAAAGTGCGATGCTTATGTTAAGGCGCTTTCGCAAAGTTTTGAAGATTTGAAAAGCGAATTTGATACTCTTTCTTTTGATGATTTAAGAGAAAAATTATACGCTTTTGCCGTTCCTGATTTAAGGGGATTTAATGAATCGGGACCGATATGGGAAACCTTTAAGACAAATAAAGCAAGTCTTTCTGCAAATCTTAAATATGTTAAGGAGATTTACAGCGAAACGGCGGAAGAAATCGAACAAAAAAATAAAAAAATGCTTCCTGCCATTATGCTTTTAATCTCGCTTGTTAAGGATTACAGAGATTTAACATTCGAGGCATTTTGCAACGAAAACCGTCTTTCTTTTTCGCAAACTTCGCAGTTGGCTTTGAAAATCTTATGCTCAAAAGACGATAAGGGAAATCTTTTACTTACAAGTGAAGCGGAAGAATATCTTTCGAGATATGATGAGGTTTTTGTTGATGAATATCAAGATGTCAACGACCTTCAAAATATGCTTTTTGACATTTTATCCGATAAAAGCCGAAAACTTTTTGTTGTTGGCGATATAAAGCAAAGCATTTACCGTTTCAGGGGTTCAAATCTAAATAATTTTTTAAGCAAAAAGAAAACCTATGTTCCCGTTGAAAACACCTCTGATGAGGATAAAAAGAAGATAATTCTTGCCGATAACTTCCGAAGCCGAAAAGGAATATGCGATTTTGTAAATTTCGTTTTTTCAAAGATTATGACCGAAAAAACGGGCGAAATCGAATACGGCAAGGAAGAAAAACTCAATGCTTCTTCAACATATCCCGAAAGTGATGATGAAGAATGCGAACTTTTGCTCATAGATAAAGGCGATGCTGACGACCAAACTATGTTCGAATACGAAGCAACCGCTATTGCAAATTACATAAACGGTTTAATAAACCGAAAATTCAAGGTTAGTCCCGATGGAAAAACAAAAAGAGATGTAACATACGGCGATATTGCTGTTTTATTTGACAAACTTTCAACGAAAGGTCCCGTTATCGCAAAAATCTTAAAGGATAATCAAATTCCCGTTTCTTTTTCGGAAGAATCCTTTTCCGAAACATCCGAAATATCGCTTTTGCTTTCTTTGTTGGCGGTCATAGATAATCCCTCTAAGGATATCGAACTTTTAAGTTGCTTAATGTCGCCGATATTCGGATTCAGCGCCGATGAAGTTGCTTTAATGAAGGCAAAATTCAAAGGTGCAAATATGTATTCATCTGTTTTGGCTTCGGCAGAAAACGGAAACGAAAAAGCAAAAAGATTTTTATGTACAATAAAAAATTACCGTCGGGATATGGCAATTTTGCCGTTATCAAAACTACTTAACAAACTTATTTATGATACGGGGATATTCGGCTTTGCTTCTTCTTTGCCGAATTCAAAGACCAGAAGAAATAATTTGCTTTCAATGCCCGGTATTGCGGCGGAACTTGAACATTTATCAATACCGCAGTTTATTGAGCATATCAAATCTCATCCCGAAATTGGGTTCAAATCAGATGATTCAAAAGCCGATGTAGTAAGGATAATGACTATGCATAAGTCAAAAGGACTTCAATTCCCGATTTGTATTTTGGCGGGACTTTCTTCGCCAAAAAACCGAGAGGAAACATCGGCGCCCATCGTTTATAAAGAGAATTTCGGGCTAGGAATCAAATATTTTGATGAAGAACAGAAAGTTTATTCCGAAAACCTCGGAAGAAAGGTTATAACCGACAAACTGCTTAAAGAGGGCAATGAAGAACGGCTGCGCCTTCTTTATGTTGCTATGACGAGGGCAAAAGAAAAACTTGCAATGGTAGTTTCGCTTGAAAACAGCGAAAAAACTCTGAACCGTATCGCCTCCAAAATTGAAGACGGAGAAATAGACCCGACATTTGTTAAAAAGGTCAACTCTTTAAGCGATTTGGTTTTGGCAAGTTGCCTTATGCATCCAACTTGCGATGCTTTAAGAAAATTGGGAGATATAAGCATAAAACCCGAAAAAACCGAAAGTAAAGTTGGCGTTAAGGTAACCGACTGCGCATTAAACCTTAAAGCCGAAGCAGAGGATTTAATTTATAAGCCCAGTATGGAAATAGTTGAAAAGATAAACGAGAACATCGGTTATCGTTACCCCTATGAGGTCCTTTCGAATATTGATGCCAAAACTTCTGTTTCTGCTATTGCAAAATCGGGGGACAGCAGTAAATATCATTTTGCCGACCGACCGGAATTTATGAATAATTTTGGTATGTCGAGCGCCCAAAAGGGAACGGCAATGCATAAAATTATGCAGTTTATTGAGTTTGGCAAAAAGCCGAATGTAGATGCCGAGATACAGCGCCTTGTCGAATGGCAGTTTATAACCGAAGCAGAGGGCGAGAGTGCCGATAGACAAAAACTGAAAATGTTTTTCGAAAGCCCCCTTTATGAGCGGATTTTATCGGCTCGGCTCGTAAAAAGAGAAATGCGCTTTTTAACCGAACTTTCGGCAGGGAAAATCGACCCGCTTGTTGATGAGAAGTTTAAGGATTCTTCGGTTATCGTTCAGGGTGCCGTTGACCTAATGTTTGAAGAAAACGACGGTCTTGTTGTTGTTGATTTCAAAACCGACAGAGTGGAAAGCAAAGAGGAACTAATTTCGCTTTACGGTGAGCAACT
Organism: Clostridia bacterium; assembly: GCA_024404145.1. GTDB lineage: Bacteria > Bacillota > Clostridia > Oscillospirales > Acutalibacteraceae > UBA737. Next base: position 179,458 of record JAKSQK010000001.1, read on the forward strand.
TGAAATATATTCAAAAGCTTGTGAAAGAATATTCAACAAACCTGTAAACAAGAAAATTATTTATTCATTCCATTTGGGCGAAATAATAACGCTCAACTCTTGAAAAAAGCGGAGATTTATTGTATAATAATTTGTAATTTTTTTGAATTGGCGGTGAGGTTATGAACAGTTTTATTTCAAGAATAGCCGACTTTTTCCGTGAAACCGACAAGATACTTTTATCGCTATGCATTTTTGCTTCGGCTTACGGTTGCATTGCAGTATATTCGGCAACAAGATATTTAGGAACCATGAGACCTTTTTTGGTTCAGGGAATATCGCTTGTTTTGGGAGTATTTATTGCAGTATTTATTTCGGCTTTTGATTTTCAAACCTTTATAAACCGATGGTATTTTTTGGCGGCGTTAGGTGTTATCCCCGTTATTCTGACCTTTTTTATCGGCTTTGCCCCTGAGGGAACCGATGATAAAGCGTGGCTTAATCTCGGTATAACAACCTTCCAACCTGCCGAACTTTTGAAAATTTGTTTCATCATTACTTTTTCGGCGCATTTAAGTGCGGTTGCGCCCAATATCAATAAATTGAAATATCTGATACCCGTTTGCATTCACGGTGCTTTTCCCGTTTTGCTTATACATTTTCAGGGCGATGACGGAACGGCGCTTGTTTTTGCGATAATGGTTCTTTGTATGCTTTATGCAGCCGGTGTATCGTGGAAGTATTTTGTTGTTGCCATATCTGCCGCCATTATCTCTTCTCCGCTTATTTATCTTTTTGTTATGAATGAGGACCAGCGAACGAGAATTATAAGTGTATTTAATATCGAATCCGACATACAGGGCGCAACTTATCAGCAGTATAGAGGCCGTATTGCTCTTGCAAACGGCGGACTTTTCGGTCAGGGCCTTTTCGATGGTGTACTGACCCAGTCCGGAAGTGTTCCCGAAGGTCAAAACGATTTCATTCTTGTAAGTATCGGAGAAGAACTCGGAATGATAGGAATTTTGGTTGTTTTAATCGTTTTGGCAGCCATCGCCTTACGGGCGCTCAGGGTTGCCGCAATTTGCCGAAAGACGAGCGGAAAACTAATCTGCGTCGGCTTTTTCGGTATGATTTTTGCGCAAATACTTATAAATGTGGGAATGTGCGTAGTGCTTATGCCGGTTATCGGCGTAACCCTTCCGTTTTTCAGCGCCGGCGGTACATCGCTGCTTTGTATGTTTATGGGCGCAGGTCTTGTGCTTAATGTTTATAAGCATAGGAATACGAGAACGCTTTACATAAGAGGATAAAATAATTCTAAAAGAGGTTTTCAAAATGAAAAAATATTTACTTCCCGAAAACGGCAATTTTTATAAGGCAAATCTTCATTGCCACAGCAATATTTCCGACGGTGATTATACCCCTTTGCAACTGAAAGATTTGTACAAAAGCCACGGTTACAGCGTTCTTGCTATTACCGACCATAATCTGTTAGTTCCTCATCACGAGCTTGATGATGACGAATTTTTGGCGCTTTCGGGATACGAGCTTAATATGAACGAGGCATACACAGACCATTCTTCAAAACTTCATCTTTGCGCCATTTCGCTTAAAAAAGATAATATCAAAGACCCCTGTTGGCATTCTTCAAAGTATATTTATGCGGAAGAAAGGGCAAAGGGGGATTTAGTTTGCAAAGACGAGGACACGAATTTTGAAAGAATATATTCTCCGAGCGGTGTTAATAAAATGATATCAACGCTTAGGGAAAACGGTTTTTTTGTTACATATAATCATCCTTCATGGTCGCTTGAAACTGCCGAAAGGTTCGGGCAATACGAGGGAATGAATGCAATGGAGATTTATAATCACGGCTGTTTTATTGACGGCTTTCATAATTATGACGATTATGCCTATGACCAGATGTTAAGAAAGCATAAAAGAGTTTTCTGCATTGCTGCCGACGATAATCATAACAAGTTTCCTTTCGAGAGCCGAAAATTTGATTCATTTGGCGGTTGGATAAATATTAAAGCAGATAAACTCGACTACCGTACCATAACAAAAGCGCTCGAAAATGGCGATTTTTATGCCTCTCAGGGCCCCGAAATATACGACCTTTATTACGAAGACGGCAAGGTTTATATAACCTGTTCCGATGCTGAAGATATTATTCTTTCGTCGGGTGTAAGATATAGCCGCCATGCCTGTGGAAACAAAGGCGAATATATAAACGATGCCGTTTTTGAAGTGCCGAAGCAAATTGAATATTTCAGAATAACCGTTTACGGAAAAGACGGCAAAAAGGCATTTACAAACGCTTTCTTTACTGAGGAGATAACCAAGTGGAGCTGAGTTTAAGACCGGCCATACCGGAGGAAATCCCCATTTATGAGCAATTTATTAAACAAGCCATTGATTTTCAGCATGGCATGGGGCTTGTTCAGTGGAGTAAAGATTATCCTACCGCAGAAATAATCGCCGATGATATAGAGCAAAAAATAGGATTTGCTTTTACGGTTGACGGCAAAGCCGTCGGATATTGCGCATTGTCTTTCGGCGGCGATAAAGCATACGAAATGATAGACGGCAAATGGAAAACCGATTTGCCGTATGCCGTTGTTCACCGCTTGATGTTCGGCGATATTGCGAGGGGTAAAGGGTATGCCCTGAAAGCATTTTCTCTGATAAAAGAATACTGTAAAGAAAATGGATTCCGAGTAATTAAAATTGATACAAAAGAAGATAATTCCGTTATGCGCCATATCCTCGAAAAACAAGGATTTGTTTATTGCGGAACGGTTTGGTGCAACGGAATAAGAATGGCGTATGAGCTTGATTTTGGTGAGAAATAATGGATAACAAAAGATTTGAACAGCTTCTTTTAACCGTTCAAAAGCCGGGCAGATATTCAGGCGGCGAGATAAACAGTGTAATAAAGGATAAAAGCAAGGTTGATGTAAGATTTGCTTTTTGTTTTCCCGATAATTACGAAGTGGGTATGTCCCATCTCGGTATGAAGATTTTATATTCCGAGTTTAACGAGAGGGAAGATATTTGGTGCGAGAGGGTTTTTGCGCCGTGGCCGGATTTTGAAAGTGTTATGCGAAATAACAATATCGAGCTTTTTGCTCTTGAAAGCCGAGACCCCGTAAAAGACTTCGACTTTTTGGGATTTACATTGCAATATGAGCTTTCTTATTCAAACATTCTTAATATGCTCGAACTTGCCGGAATTCCGATTCTTGCTAAGGATAGAACCGATTTTTCGCCTATCGTTGTTGCCGGTGGCCCTTGTACTTGCAATGCCGAGCCGATAGCCGATTTTATAGATATTTTCTTCTTGGGCGAGGGCGAAAAGACCGACCTGCAAGTTATTGACCTATATAAAGAGTTCAAGAAAAACGGCGGTACGAAAGCCGACTTTTTAGTTGCGGCTTCAAAAATCGAGGGAGTATATGTACCGTCGCTTTACGATGTTTCCTATAACGACGACAAAACGGTTAAAGCGGTAACACCGAAATTCGGAGCGCCGATGCCCGTAAAAAAGCGAATAGAAGAAGATTTGGATAAAACATACTATCCGGAAAAATTTGTTGTTCCGTTTATCGAAATTGTTCACGACAGGGCGGTTGAGGAAATTTTTCGGGGTTGTATCCGTGGCTGCCGATTTTGTCAGGCCGGTTTTATTTACCGACCCGTAAGGGAAAAATCGGTAGATACCGTATGCCGTCAGGCAAAGGCAATTTGCGATAGTACGGGCTATGATGAAATTTCTCTTTCTTCTCTAAGCACAAGCGATTACAGCGATTTGGAAAATCTTCTCAATAACCTTTTAAGTTGGACAGAAAAGGATAAAATAAGTCTGTCTTTGCCAAGTCTTCGTATTGATAATTTTTCTGATGAATTGCTCGAAAAAATAAATCATGTTAGAAAAAGCGGTCTGACATTTGCCGCCGAGGCGGGAACGCAAAGACTAAGAGATGTAATAAACAAAAACATAACCGAAGATGAGATTGTTAAAACCTGCAAAACGGCATTTAAGGGCGGTTATACAGCAGTTAAACTCTATTTTATGATAGGTCTTCCGACCGAAACCTATGATGATATTAAAGGCATTGCCGATTTAGCCCAAAAAATCGTAGATACCTTTTATGAAATGCCGGACAAACCGAAGGGCAAGAGCGTCAGCGTTAACATAAGCGTTTCAAATTTTGTTCCGAAACCGTTTACTCCCTTTGAATTCCATTCGCAGATAACAAGGGAAGAAATAATTAAAAAGCAAGAATACTTGAAACAGTGTATCCGCTCAAAAAAGATTTCTTTCAGTTATCATGAGAATAAAACAAGTTTTCTTGAAGGTGTTTTCGCCCGTGGCGACAGGCGGCTCGGAAAGGTTATTTTGAAGGCGCACGAAAAGGGTTGCCGTTTTGACAGTTGGGACGAATATTTTGACCTTCAAAAATGGATGGACTCTTTCGCCGAATGCGGAATTGACCCCGCTTTTTATGCCAACCGAGAGCGCTCTTATGACGAAGTGAATCCATGGGACCATTTGGATTATTATGTTTCAAAGGAATTTTTGATAAAGGAAAACGAGAGGGCAAAAGTTGGTAAAACAACACCCAATTGCCGTCTCCAATGCCAAAACTGCGGAGCAAATATTTTAGGAAAGGGTGTTTGCGTTGAAAACCGTTAGACTTTTCTTTGTGAAAAAAGGCAACGCCCGTTTCGTATCCCATCTCGATATGAACCGCTTTATGACAAGAATTGTGCGAAAAGCGGGGCTTGATATTTGGTATACCGAGGGTTTTAATCCCCACCCTTATATAACCTTTGCGCTTCCTTTACCGCTCGGGTTTGAAGGTCGGTATGAGATTATGGACATTCGCCTAAATAACGACGATTTTGACATTTCAAAACTTGTTTCGATGCTAAACGGTGTTTGTCCCTCGGATATTCAGTTTTTTGATGCCAAAGAACCGATAAAAAAGGTCGGCGAAATTGCATTTGCAAAATATGAAATCTTGTTTGATGACAATGGCGAAATAAGAAACAAACTGAATTCTTTTCTTGTTAAAAAGCCCATCATATGCCGAAAAAGAACGAAAAAAGGTGATTTTAAGGAAATCGACCTTTCCGAAAAAATCAAGGATTTTCAAACGACTCTTGAAGGCGATAATACAAAACTTATGCTTATCCTTCCGGCAGGTTCAAACGATAATGTCAACCCTTCAATACTTTTCGAAGCATTTTATAACGAAAACCCGAATGCTTATTACTGCTATGATGTTAAACGAATATCAATTTTGGATAAAAACCTTAAAGATTTTCTTTAATAAATGCTGAAAAAACCGCAACCGTATGGCTGCGGTTTTTGTATTGTAAGCGATAAACAATGCCCTTGAAAAGACAGTATATTTATAAAGCCGAAAATATTTTTCGATAAAAACATATTTTTGTTGACATTTGGGGTAGTTTTAGAGTATAATTCTAAATTGATAGGTTATGTGTGGGTTTATGCCCTAACGGCGAGTTTATTGCCCGAATAAGTTCGCATAAAACATAATCGCTATGTTTAGGTTAAGGGAGGTTAGTAATAATGAAGAGAACATATCAGCCTAAAAAAATTCATCGTAAAAAAGAACATGGTTTTCTTAAAAGAATGGCTACCGCTAACGGCAGAAAGGTACTTGCGCGTCGTAGAGCAAAAGGAAGAAAGCAGTTAACTTACTAAGCCGCCATTTCGCGGCTTTTCCTTTTTGTGAAAGGTAGGGAAAATATGCAACGGTATATTTCAATTAAGGAAAATAAGGACTTCAAGCGTCTTTACTATCGAGGCAAATCTTTTGTTGCATCGGATTTTGTGATGTACGTTGCAAAGGGAAGAATCGGAAAGATTCGTATCGGCATTACTGCCGGTAAAAAAATCGGAAGTGCCGTAAAACGAAATCGGGCAAAGCGTTTAATAAGGGCGGCGCTCGGCGAAGTTTCATATAATATTTCGCCCGATTATGACTTTGTTTTTGTTGCAAGGTCAAGAATTTTAGAAGAAAAAAGTTATAATGTTGCTTTTAACTTAAAAAAGCAATTAAAGGCGGCTGGTGTTTGGTGTGAAAATGAGGCCTGTGAGTGCTCTGCTCATAAAACTGATTGAGTTTTATAGAAAAGCCGTTTCTCCGAAAAAGATATCATGTTGCAGATTTCAGCCGACTTGTTCGTCTTATGCAATAGAAGCGCTAAAAGTTCACGGACTTTTTATAGGTCTTGCGCTTACTGTTTGGCGTATAATTCGCTGTAATCCGTTCTGCAAGGGCGGGTATGACCCCGTACCGCCAAAAAAACATTAACCTTTCGAAAGGTGAAAATAATGAATTTTATTTTTGATATAATCAATAAGCCACTTAGTATTGTTCTCACATTCTTATGTGATATTTTCAACGGTAACTTTGCTGTATCGGTTTTGTTGTTTACCTTTATAGCAAATATTGTTATGTTGCCATTAAGCATTAAAAGTCAAAAATCAACCGTTCAGCAGACGAGAATCAAGCCGAAGCTTGATGAGCTCAGAAAGCGTTACGGAGACGATAAACAAAAAATGGCAGAAGCCCAGCAGAAACTCTATCAGGAAGAGGGAGTTTCCATGTCCGGCGGCTGCCTTCCGCTGATAGTAAGACTTGTTATCATGATTAGTATTTATAACCTTATTTTGTCCCCCATAACCTATATGACGGGCGTTCAAAAAGATAAGGTTAATAATGTTAAAACAACTATTTCCAATGCTATGACAGACCTTGAAAAGCATGATAAGGAAAAATATGAAAAAATAAGCAAAGAGCTGTCTATATCCAAAAAAGATTCAAATAACGAACTTGTTGTTGTAAGAATCGTAAGAAACAATCCGGAAATTGTTAAGGAAATCTTATCGGATAAAGAATATGCAAAAATTAAAGACGATTTTGATACCATTGTAAAAAAGGATAACGAATCGAAAATAAATTATACCTTGTTTGGAATTGATTTAACGGATAAGCCGAGTTTTTCATTCGATTTTTCTAATTTCGAACTTATTTGGCTTATTCCGATAGGTGCGTTCCTTTCGCAAATCCTTACAAGCGTTATTTCAATGGCTATCCAAAAGAAGAACAACCCCGATGCTCCTACCATGGCAGGTATGATGCTTACAATGCCCCTTATAACTTTGTTTATCGGTTTTTCTCTGCCGGGCGGTGTAGGATTTTATTGGATTTGCTCATCGCTTATAGGCGGTTTGATTCAGTCCGCCATTCAGATACTCTACGGTCCTCAAAGAATGCTCGCAAACGAAAGGGCAAAGGAACTCAAAAAGCAGTTGGAGTTTGAGGCAAAGCAAATTGAAAAAATAGGTAACGGTACAGCCGAATAATATGGCGTAATCAAAAGGGAGGATTTTACTTGATTAAAGAGGCAAGAGGTTTCGGTGAAGATATTACCGAAGCGCAGGAAAATGCGCGAAAAAATCTTGGTGTTTCAGCAGATGCTGATGTTCAGTTTGAAATAGTTTCGCAAAGTAAAAAGAAAGTTTTGGGTATTTTCGGCGGTTCAAAAGCCGAGGTAAGGGCTTTTATAGAACTTCCTGATGCTCCGCAAAAAAAGGTCAGAGCGCCCAAAAATGCAAATAAGGCAGAAAAGAAATCTGCCAAAAAAACGGCAGAAGAGCCGAAAGTTTCAGAAAAGGCAAAAAAACAAAATTTTGATGAGCAGATGCCTGTGTTGATAGACGAATCTGAAATTGATAAAAACAGCAAAACCTATAAGGCGATAACCTATTTGAAGAGCATTGCAAAGGAATTCGGTTGCGAAGAAATAACCGTTAAAGCTTTTGAAAAGGAAAACGGTGCCTTTATTTCGCTCGATGGCAAAGGGCTCGGCGCAATTATCGGCAGAAGAGGTGAAACTCTTGATGCGCTTCAATATTTAGCCGGTCTTTCGGCAAACGATTTCGGCGGATATTTTAAGGTTTCGCTTAATATCGGCGACTATCGTGAAAAGAGAGAAAAAGCTCTCGTGGCATTAGCCGATAAGGTTGCAAAACAGGTTCTCGAAAGCGGAAGAAGCAGAGCGCTTGAACCGATGAATCCTTATGAGCGCAGAATTATCCATACCGCCGTTCAGGAAATCGACGGTGTTGTTTCAAATTCTATCGGTGAGGGATTAGGCAGAAGAGTTGTTGTTTATTCCGAAAACGGCGATTCAAAACCACCTCGCTTTACAAATGACCGTCGCAGAGGTCAAAACCCTTCGGGCAAAAGACCGAGCAAAAATTCAAATACCGTTTCTTCGGTTCCTACAAGAGAACCGAAAAAGGACAATGATATTCCTCTTTACGGTAAAATAAACTAATATTCGGGTTTTATTTCGGCATTATTTCCAATATGTTATGACTTTGTTGTAAAAATATGTAAAAATTGCGAAATGAGGTCTTGACATATTTGATATTTCTATTGTATAATATGCTAACAAGTATAACCCCTGCAATTCTGCGGAGGGAGGGAATATAAATGAGTCAGGTAAAAGTTAAAGAAAATGAATCGCTCGATAATGCTCTTCGCCGTTTTAAGAGGCAGACAGCAAAGGACGGAGTTATTCAAGAAGTGCGTAAGAGAGAGCATTATGAAAAGCCCTCTGTAAAGCGCAAAAAGAAGTCGGAAGCTGCTCGTAAGAGGAAGTTCCGCTAATTTAGCATTAAAAAGGCGGTATAATACCGCCTTTTTTCTTTTTTTAGGAGAAAATATGTTGCTTAAACCAACCGTAAAACTTGAAAAAATCACCGATATTTCTGTCGGATTACTTAAAAAACTTAATATAACGGCTTTGATACTCGATGTTGATAATACCCTTTCAACACATCACGGTATGGTACTTTGTGATGGACTTGAAAACTGGCTTCAAGTTATGGCCGATAACGGTATAAAACTTGTAATACTGTCAAATTCAACTAAAAAGCGGGTTAAACCGTTCGCCGAAAAAATAAACCTCGATTATCTTTCGACTGGGCTCAAACCGCTTTTTATCGGCTATTTAAGGGCGCTGAAAAGACTCGGGGTAAGCCGAAAAAATGTTGCCATTGTCGGCGACCAGATTTTCACCGATGTTTTGGGCGGAAACTGCTGTCTTTTGAAAACAATTCTTTTAACGCCTATAAAACCCGAATCAAGTTTGCGTTTCAGGTTTAAGAGAAAACTCGAAAAGATAGTTTATAAAATTTATAAAATTGAAAACTACAAGGGGTGAAAAAACTTATGTCATGTAAATTCGGTCCCGCCGGAAATTCCCTTTCTTTTTCTTTGATGGGATATAAGAGCAGTTTGCAGGTGCCCGAATATCTTTCAAAAATGGGACTTAATGCCTTTGAATATCAGTGCGGACGAGGGGTAAATATCGGCACCGAAAAGGCAAAAGAACTCGGAATTATCGCAAAAGAATATGGCATAACCCTTTCGTTACATGCCCCTTATTATATATCTATGTCTTCGCTTGAAGAAGAAAAGCGTCTTAACTCGGTAAATTATATTCTTGCGAGTGCGAGGGCGGTTAAGGCGATGGGTGGTGAGCGCATAATCGTTCATACCGGTTCCTGCGGAAAAATAAGCCGTGAACAAGCACTTGTTCTTGCAAAGGACACTATGCAAAAATCCCTCGATGCGCTCGATAATGAGGGACTTTCGGATATTCATATCTGCCCTGAAACAATGGGCAAGGTAAATCAACTCGGAACGCTTGATGAGGTTTTGGAACTTTGTACGCTCGATGAAAGACTTATTCCCTGTATCGACTTCGGCCATCTTAACGCTAGAGATATGGGATTTTTCAAAACCGCCGAGGATTACAAAAAAGTCTATGATGCTATTGAAAACCGTTTGGGAACCGAGCGGCTAAAAACTTTTCATTCTCATTTTTCAAAAATAGAATATACAGCAGGAGGAGAAAAACGGCATCTGACATTTGCCGATACCGTTTTTGGTCCCGATTTTGAGCCGATTATGGAATTATCGGCGAAGAAAAACTGCAACAACATTTTTATTTGCGAATCCGACGGAACTCAGGCGGAGGATGCAAAACAGATGAAAGACTTTTATGAAGGAATAAAAAAATAAGGTTTTATTTGATTTATTTATATTTCGGGTTTATAATGGGTTTATAGGTTTTTAACGGAAAAAACAGCGTGAAAATTTACGCTCAAAATTTATAAAGGCGCATAGTTTTAGCCGTTTATACGGCAACCCAAAATAAGCGGTAAAATAATCGGCGCTTCGGCGGAATTTATCGCATTTTGTGTCTTAAAAAAGAATGGTGGTCAATATGAATATTATCATATCGGGATACGGTAAAATAGGCGATATTTTAATAAGAAATTTAACCGAAGAGGGACATAACATTGTTGTAATTGACAAAGATTCTTATGTTTTAACTCAGGCGACAAATCTTTATGATGTTATGTGCGTTTGCGGAAACGGTGCAGATTATGATACGCTTATGAATGCCAATGTAAAAAATGCCGATATATATATTGCGGTTACGGGTTCAGATGAACTTAATATGCTCGGTTGTTTTCTTGCGAGAAAACTGGGCGCCAAGCATACGATAGCCAGAATAAGAACCCCCGAATATAACGATAATAACGAAGGTTTTAACTTCTTAAAGCAACAACTTGATTTATCCCTCGTCATAAACCCCGAGCAGTTAGCGGCAAAGGAACTTTTTAATATCCTTAAATTTCCGAGCGCCGTTAATATAGAGCATTTTGCAAGAAGAAAATTTGAAATGGTTGAAATCATCTTAAAGAGCGATTCGGTTCTTAACGGTATGAGTCTTATAGAACTGAGAAAAAAGTTTTCGGAGAATTTTCTTGTTTGCGTTGTAAGAAGGGGAGATACGGTTTATATTCCCGACGGTAATTTCCGCCTTCAAGCAGGCGATAAAATCGGTCTTACCGCATCACCTGCCGAAATACAAAAACTGCTTAAAAAACTTTCAATATTAAAGAAAAAAGCAAGAAATATAATGATTTTGGGTGGCAGCAGAACTGCATATTATCTCTCAAGACTGCTTATTTCAAGCGGCAATAATGTTAAAATTATCGAAAAAGATAAAAAACGCTGCGAAGTTTTAAGTTCGCTTCTTCCGGAATCTACGGTGATTTTCGGCGACGGAGCTAATCAGGAAGTCCTGATGGAAGAGGGACTTTTATCAATGGATGCTTTCATATCGCTAACGGATATGGACGAAGAAAACATACTCATTTCCTCTTTTGCATCGTCGCATAATGTTTCGAAGGTTATATCAAAGGTCAACCGAACCGCCCTTTCAAATTTGGCGGAAAAGTTTGGGCTTGATTGTATTGTATCGCCGAAAAAGATGATTTCCGATGTAATCGTGAGATATGCGAGGGCGCTTCAAAATACCGAGGGAAGCAAGATGGAAACACTTTATAAAATTATGGACGGAAAGGCCGAGGCGGTCGAGTTTGTAGTTGAGGACAGTTTTAATCATGTTAATGTTCCGCTCAAAGACCTATCGCTTAAACCCGATACGATTATCGGCGGTATAATAAGGGGCCGAAAAGCCATAATTCCTTCGGGTAATGATGTTATTATGCCTAATGATAGGGTAATTGTTATTGTCGCAGGTCAGAATATGGACGATTTATCCGATATTATAAAATAAAGGTAGTTAAAAGGAATGAATACCAAAACCGTTTTTTATATTACAGGCAAAATTATTATTACGGTATCGGTTTTAATGTTTCTGCCGGTAATTACAGCGATATGCTATAACGAAATACATTCGCTGTTAAGTTTTTTATATGTTATAGTAGGCGGATTTGCAGTCGGCTTTGTTTTAACATTTCTCTGCCGAAAAAAAGACGGAGTTTTGTATGCAAAGGACGGCTTTATTGTTGTAACTCTTGCTTGGATTGCAAGTTCGGTTTTGGGCGCAATGCCGTTTGTTGTTTCGGGGGAAATCCCTTCGTTTACCAATGCTTTTTTTGAAACGGTCAGCGGATTTACAACAACTGGCGCTTCAATTCTTACAAATGTTGAAGCCATGAGCAAATCAATGCTCTTTTGGAGAAGTTTTACTCATTTTATCGGCGGTATGGGAATAATAGTTTTTGTTATGGCGCTGATACCTGCGGTTTCGGGCAGGTCTATTCATATTTTGAGAGCCGAAATGCCCGGCCCTACGGTTGATAAAATTATGCCGAAAGCAAAGGATACGGCAAAAATCCTTTATTTAATCTATATAGGTCTTGCGGCGGCCGAAGCAATAATGCTTCTTTTCGGCGGTATGCCGTTATTTGACAGTCTTGTTCATACATTCGGAACTGCCGGAACAGGCGGTTTTGGAATTAAGGCAAACAGTATTGCCGGTTACAGCAATTTCTGTCAATGGGTAATAGCCGTATTTATGGTGATTTTCGGTATCAACTTCAATGTATTTTATCTTTTGCTTATTAAGCGTACCGTTTCGGCATTCAAATCGAGCGAGTTATGGACTTATCTCGGAATCATAGCCGCTTCAACGGGATTTATCTGCCTTAACATCTATTCGACCTATGAGAAGTTTTCCGATTTAATAAGGGATTCTTTTTTTCAGGTTTCAACCATAATTTCAACAACCGGATTTTCAACTGTTGATTTTGATAAATGGCCTACATTTTCAAAAGCCCTACTGCTTTTGCTTATGGTAACGGGCGCTTGTGCCGGCTCAACGGCAGGTGGTATTAAAATTTCGAGGGTTGTTTTGCTTTTCAAAATAGTATTAAACAGATTAAAACTGTTGCTTCATCCGAGAGCTGTATGTACGGTTAAGGTTGATAAAAAGACGGTCGACCCCGATGTCGTTTCGGGAGTAACGGTTTATGCTGTTTTGTATTTTGTTTGCATTATTGCGATTTTCTTGATACTTTGCATTGAAAAAAGTTTTGATATAGAAAGTAATTTAAGCGCAACACTTGCTTGTTTTAACAATATCGGACCCGGTTTGGCTATTGTAGGGCCTACGGCAAGTTATGCCGGATATTCTGCGTTATCAAAATGGGTTTTATCGGTGGCAATGCTGATGGGACGGCTCGAAATATTCCCGATATTGCTTTTCTTATCACCTTCCGCTTGGAAAAAGGCAGGTTAACACTTTTATGAAAAAACAAAAATTTCTGTCTTCGCAAAGGGTTATAATTTTCAGCTTTTCTGCGATGATACTCTTAGGCGCATTGCTTTTGATGTTGCCTTTCGCATCAAGGGGCAACACTTCGTTTTTAGATGCGCTTTTTACCGCAACATCAGCATCTTGCGTTACGGGACTTGTTGTTTTTGATACGGCATCGTATTTTACTGTTTTCGGAAAAACCGTTATTATTGTTTTGATTCAGATAGGCGGTATGGGTGTTATTACGATGGCAATGCTTTTAGCAAAACTGAGCGGTAAAAAGGTCGGTCTTAAAGGCAAAAGTTTGATGCAGGATTCCATTTCCGCTCCAAGATTCGGCAAAATTTTATCGCTAACAGGATTTATTATCCTCACAACTCTTATAATCGAGCTTTCGGGCGCTGTTTTGCTTATGTATCCCATGATAAACAAATACGGCTTGTTAAAAGGTATTTGCTATTCGCTGTTTCATTCTGTTTCGGCTTTTTGCAATGCCGGTTTTGATATTCTCGGAAATAAAGCTCCTTTTTCGTCTCTTTGTATCTTCGGAAACAATGTTATCGTTAATGTTACAATTATGTTGCTTATTATTATAGGCGGTATAGGTTTTGTAACATGGGACGATGTTAAAAATCATAAATTCCATTTTTCAAAATACCGTATGCAGACCAAAGCGGTTTTGGTTTTCACATTGTTTTTGATATTTATTCCTGCAATTTTTTTCTATATTTTTGAATTTTCGAAACTAACGGGTGCTAATAGAGTATTGGCATCGCTTTTTCAGTCGGTAACACTTCGTACGGCGGGATTTAATACCGTTTCTTTCGGCGATATATCCGAATCGGGAAAACTCGTTATGATATTTTTAATGTTAATCGGAGGTTCTTCCGGCTCAACGGCGGGAGGTATGAAAGTTACAACCTTTGCCGTTATGGTGGCGGCGGTTTTTTCGGTTTTCAAAAGAAAGAAAAGCAACGAAATGTTTGGCAGAAGAATACCCGATGAAACGGTAAAAAATGCTCTTTCCATTGTGTCGCTTTATTTAACCTTGTTTATTTTGGGCGGAATATTTATAAGTGTGGCCGAAGATTTACCGCTTATTGACTGCTTGTTTGAAACTGCTTCCGCAATAGGAACGGTTGGTCTTACGGTGGGGATTACCGCTTCGCTTTCTTCGGCTTCAAAAATAATAATCATAGCCCTTATGTTCCTCGGACGAGTGGGTGGACTGACACTTGTTTTTGCAACGGTAGGTCAAAGCAACAAAGAGGCATTACTGCCTTCTGAAAATATTATAGTAGGGTGAAAACAATGAAAACTGTTTTACTTATCGGCGCAGGTGGCTTTGGTAAGCATCTCGCCCAAAAGCTTATCGAAATGAAATATGAAGTTATGGTTATCGATAGGCATGAGAATTTAATTGACGATGTTGTAGATTTTGTTACAGCGGCACAGATAGGCGACTGTACAGACATAGATGTTTTATCTAATATTGATGTTGAAAGCTTTGACTGCTGTTTTGTAACTATCAGAAAGAGTTTTCAAGATTCACTTGAAACAACCTCGCTTCTCAAAGAACTTGGAGCCAAAAGAGTTGTATCTTTTGCAACGAATGATGTTCAGGAAAAATTTTTGCTCAGAAACGGCGCCGATGCGGTTATCTATCCCGAAAAGCAGTTTGCTTCCTGGGCGGCGATGAGATATACAACCGAAAACATTTTCGATTATGTGGAACTTGATGGCGAATATTCAATGTTTGAGGTTGCCGCCCCCGAAAGTTTTGTCGGCAAAACAATTAGCGAACTCGCAATTCGGCAAAAATACGGAATAAATATAATAGGAATAAAAAGGGATAATACTCTTGATGTTTCAATAAGCGCCGCTACCGAGATAGGTGAAAATGAGCGTCTTTTCGTTATCGGAAGTGTTAAAAATATCAGAAAGTATTTTGATGTTTAAGGTAACTAAAATGCTTGACAAAAGGCAATTATTGCCTTATAATTTATACAGTTTATTATTTGGAGGAATATTTAATGGTAAGTGCCGGAGATTTTAGAAATGGTGTAACTTTTGAAGAGGACGGTCAAGTTCTCCAAGTTGTTGAATTTCAGCATGTTAAGCCCGGAAAAGGCGCAGCATTTGTAAGAACAAAAACAAAAAATGTTATCACCGGTGCAGTTGTTGAAAAGTCATATAACCCGACTGCTAAATTCCCAACTGCTTATATTGAGCGTAAGGATATGGAATATTCTTATTCCGATGGCGACCTTTATTACTTTATGGATCAGGAAACCTATGATATGGTCCCGATAAATAAAAGTGAAATGAGCGATAACTTTAAGTTTGTTAAGGAAAATATGGTATGCAAGATTTTGTCATATAAGGGCAAAGTATTTGGTGTAGAACCTCCGACATTCGTTGAGTTGGCAGTTTCTCATACAGAACCCGGTTTTGCAGGTAATACCGCCACAAACGCAACAAAACCCGCAACTCTTGAAACGGGCTGCGAAATCCGTGTTCCGCTCTTTATCAATGAGGGCGAAGTTATCCGTATTGATACCCGTACAGGCGAGTATATGGAACGCGCTTAAATTTTTGTTTTAAGGAGAAAAACAATGGATATTTGTGAAAAAATTGCTTATATTGATGGTCTTGCCGAGGGCTTAAACCTCGACGAAACAACAAAAGAAGGCAAAATTCTTGCCGCCGTTATTGATTTGCTTAAAGATATAACCGAGGAAATCTGCGATGTTGAAGATGCGCTTGATGATATGGGTGAGCAAATTGATGCTGTTGATGAAGACCTTGCTAATTTAGAGGATTTCGTTTTTGAAGATGAATGCGGTTGCGGTTGCGACTGCGACTGTGATGACGATTGCGATTGCGGTTGTGGTTGCTGTGATGATGAAGACCTTTATGAGGTTGAATGTCCTAATTGCCATGATACCATTTATCTTGACGAAGATATGCTTGAAGACGAGGGAATAGACTGTCCTAACTGCGGTACTGCTCTTGAATTCGATTTTAATTGCGACTGCGACTGTGATTGTTGCGACTGCGAAGACGACAAATAATATTTGTTATTTTACCGCACTTAGCTCCAAAGGGAGAAAGTGCGGTTTTTTTGTAGGTGTTTTATGGAGATTACAGAGTTTAAGCTGAAATACGAAACGGTAGACGAATTGAATAATAATTTACCTGTTATAATTGTTGCCGCCGGTTCATCAACTCGAATGGAAGGCGCCAAAAAACAGTTTCTCAGTATCGGCGGTACCCCTATTATCGCAAAAACCTTGCAAAAATTTGAGGAGAGCAAGGTTATTTCAAGAATAATATTAGTTGCAAAAAGCGAAGATATTTTAACAATGCAGAATATCTGCGAAGAATATAATATTAAAAAGATTTCCGATATAGTCGAGGGTGGAAAAACCCGAAACGAGTCGGTTGTAAAGGGTATGGAAAAACTATCTGCAAACGAGCCGAAAGTTTTAATTCATGATGGCGCAAGACCGTTTGTTTCACAAAGAATAATCGAAGAATGCGCCAACTCCCTTAAAACCTCCGATGCCGTTTTGGCGGCGATAAAAGCGACCGATACGGTAAAAATGACCGATGGAGAAGAAACCGTAATAAATACTCTTTGCCGAGATAATCTTTATTTGGCGCAAACTCCTCAGGGGGTTGATGTAAAGAAGTATTTGCAAACAATAAACAATTCGAAAACGGATTTTACCGATGATGTCGGTGTAATGGAATATGGCGGATATAAAACGGTAATTGTAAACGGAAGCAGATTTAACATTAAAATAACCGTTCCCGAGGATATAAAAATTGCCGAGGCATATGCGAAAATCGAGGAGGAAGAGGAATGAGAATAGGCCATGGCTATGATGTACATAGGTTGACCGAAGGCAGAAATCTTATTATCGGCGGTGTTGATATACCTTTCGAACGGGGCCTTTTAGGCCATTCCGATGCAGATGTTTTGCTACATGCTGTTTGCGATAGTATTTTAGGCGCTGCGGCGCTTGGCGATATCGGAAAGCATTTTCCCGATACCGACGAAAAATATAAAGGTATAAGTTCTATCGAGCTTTTAAGGGCTGTCGGCGAACTTCTTTATAAGAGCGGATATAACCTTCAAAACATTGATGCGACTATTATTGCCGAAAGTCCCAAGATGGCGCCTTATATTGAAAAAATGCGCCAAAATATCGCCCAAGCGCTCGGTGTTGATATTTCGATAATAAGCGTTAAGGCAACAACCGAAGAAGGTCTTGGATTCACCGGCAAAAAAGAGGGAATATCGGCTCATTGCATTTGCCTTATAGATTAGTTATAACAAAAATCAAAATATCATACTTTCTATTGTGGGAGATGATTTTTTGAAGATGTATTTTACTTTTACCAAAAAAACTTTAATTTGTATTCTTTGCATTTTGCTTTTCGGTTTATTTGTTTTTTCAAGGTATGATGAAACTGCCGTCAAACTGCAAAAAAACGGTGATACGCATAAAAAAAGATGCGATTTTTTAAGTAATATCGGTTGCGAAATTCATGAAGAAACGGCAACGGAAAAAGATATAACGATACCAACCGAGTTTGGCGATGTTTATAATAACTATAACGAACTGCAAAACAGCGTCGGATACAACCTGAAAAACTACAAAGGTGAAAAATGCAAGATTTATTCCTACGATGTTAAAAAATTCGCACCTCTTAAAAAGAACGATTATGCAAAAGCAAATCTCATAGTTTATAACGGCAGAATAATCGGCGGAGATATTTCGTCGTCAAAAATTAACGGAAAGATGTATCCATTGAAAAAATATGAAAAAACAAAGACTTGACAGGTTTATTTCCAACCAACTCAATTTACCGAGGAGTATGTCGAAAACGCAGATACACAGAGGAAAGGTTACGGTTGACGGCATAGTTTTAAGAGACCCTTCGTCTATTATTGATGTTGACGCCCAAACGATTTTTTATAAGAATGAAAAAGTAAATTATAATGAATTTGTTTATATTCTTATGAATAAACCGAAAGGTGTTTTATCGGCAACCGAGGATAAAAGCAAGAAAACGGTTATTGATTTAATTCCGCAAAATCTTAAAAGAAACGGTCTTTTTCCGGTCGGCAGACTCGACAAAGATACAACAGGGCTTTTAATAATAACCGATGACGGAGATTTTGCTCATAAATGCATACATCCTTCAAAGAATATAAGTAAAACATATATTGCAAAACTTGACGGTGCTTTAAGTAATGATATGGTAATTGAATTTGCAAAGGGTGTAGTTCTTGCGGATAAAACTGTTTGTAAACCGGCGGTTTTGGGCATAATAGAAGAGAATGTTGCAAAAATCACGATAACCGAGGGCAAATATCATCAAATAAAGCGAATGTTCGGTGTTTTCGGTCTTGGAGTGGAAGAACTTAAAAGAGAAAGCATAGGTGCCCTTAGATTACCGAAAGACTTGGATTTTGGCGAATGTATACTCTTAAACGGTGAAGATTTGGGCAAAATATGGAAATAAATATGCAATATGGACAAAATATACGCAAAACTATTGTAAATATTATTTATTGAATTTTTAAGAAAAAATTGATATAATAACACTATAAATGTATGCGTATGCACATTTTTGTGCAAAATGGAGGTTTATAATTATGGCAAGTTTATCACTTCGTAACGTGTACAAGAGATATCCGGGCGGCGTTACTGCCGTAACCGACTTTAACCTTGAAATAAAAGACAGAGAATTTATTATTCTTGTTGGCCCTTCGGGTTGCGGTAAATCTACAACTCTCAGAATGGTTGCCGGTCTTGAAGAAATTTCCGAAGGTGAAGTTTATATCGGAGATCGTCTTGTTAACGATGTTGCGCCGAAAGACCGTGATATAGCAATGGTTTTCCAGAACTATGCGCTTTATCCTCATATGACCGTATTTGATAATATGGCATTTGGTCTTAAACTTCGTAAAACATCAAAAGATGAAATTAAGAGAAGAGTTGAAGAAGCAGCTCGTATTCTTGATATTGAGCATTTGTTAGAGCGTAAGCCGAAGGCATTGTCCGGTGGTCAGCGTCAGCGTGTTGCACTCGGTCGTGCAATCGTTCGTGAGCCGAAGGTATTCCTTCTTGACGAACCGCTTTCAAACTTGGATGCTAAACTTCGTGCGCAGATGCGTACCGAAATTTCCAAGCTCCATCAGCGTCTCGGTACAACATTCATCTATGTAACTCATGACCAGACAGAAGCTATGACAATGGGTACTCGTATCGTTGTTATGAAGAGCGGTATTATCCAGCAGGTTGATACTCCGCAAAATCTTTATCTTTATCCTTGCAACCTTTTCGTTGCCGGATTTATCGGTTCTCCTCAGATGAACTTCATCGATGCCGTTCTTCTTAAAGAGGGCGATGATTTCTTTGTTGAGTACGGTACCGAAGATACAAAAACCCGTGCCGGTGTTAAGTATAAAATCAAACTTCCGGCAGAAAAGAATAAAGATGACTGTCTTGTTCCTTATATCGGCAAAGAGGTTATTATGGGTATTCGTCCTGAGGATGTTCATGATGAACCCGATCTTATCGCCGCAAATCCGGACGGTAAGGTTGAAGCCAATGTTGAAGTTACCGAACTTATGGGTGCTGAAACCTATCTTTATATGAACAGCGAGGAGCAAACAATCAACGCGCGTGTTGCTCCTGAATCTACGGCTAAGCCGGGCGATAAAATTGTTATTGCCTTTGAAACCAAGAAGATTCACTTGTTCGATAAGGATACCGAGCTTACAATTACAAACTAATGAAGATTTATTATCCGCATTGCTTTTGCAATGCGGATTTTTTTATTGCAAAATTGCCGTAAAAATAGTATAATTAGCATGTATATTTATGTTTTTCTTTCAAAATATAATTTTGGGTGAAAAATATGAGCGAAAATAAATCAAATGCTAACGAAAATGCGGAAAATTCCGCTAATGACTGCGGTGTTACAAAACTTAACGGTAAACATAATATCTATTGTATGACAATAATAGGTGAAATTGAAGGCCATAGCGTTTTGCCCGAGCAAAGCAAAACAACAAAATATGAGCATATAATACCTCAACTCGTTGCAATTGAGCAAAGTCCCGAAATAGAAGGGCTGATTATCATTCTAAATACCGTGGGCGGCGATGTTGAGGCGGGTCTTGCCATAGCAGAACTTATTTCGGGAATGAAAAAGCCGACGGTTAGTTTTGTTTTGGGCGGCGGTCATTCGATAGGTGTTCCACTTGCCGTTGCGGCAAAACATTCTTTTATTGCCCCTTCGGCTACTATGACCGTTCATCCTGTCAGAATGACGGGGCTTGTAATCGGAGTTCCGCAAACGATGAATCATTTTTCCCGTATGCAGGATAGAATAACCGATTTTGTTATAAAAAACTCAAAAATAACCAAAAAGAAATTTCTTTCTTTAATGATGAATACAAATGAGCTTGTAACCGATGTCGGTTCAGTTTTATGCGGAGAAAAGGCAGTTGAGCTCGGGCTTATTGATACCCTCGGCACGCTCGGCGATGTTATGGAATGTCTTAATAAAATGATAGAAGAATAAGGTTCTGCTTTTGCAGAACCGAAAATAGGGGAGTACATATAATGGCAGCAAGAAAGTCAGCTTCGACGAAAAGAAAGGCCTCTTCAAAAAAGGAATTTGCTTTATCAACGCAGGTAAAATCAGTAATTTTATTTGCCGTTGCGGTGCTTTTTGCTTGTATGGTCTTTATTGAAGGTCAAAATCTCTGGACAATAATGCATAATTTTGTTTTAAGTCTTTTCGGATTTACGGCGTATATAATTCCGTTTATATTGGGCGCTATTGCAATTATTGTCGGTATTGATAAAGAGCAGGAAAGTTTTAACGCAAAGGTCATTGAAAGTATAGTTCTTTTGCTGATTTTAGGCGCTGTTATTGATGTTTTCAGAACAAGCGGAAATCTAACTTCCCCCGATTTTGCAGAGCACATTACATCGGCTTATGAAAGCGGCTTGGGCGGCGGACTTTTCGGCGCTGTTATAGGCGGGGCAATAAATCTTGCTTTCGGAAAAATTGCCGCTGCCATAACGCTCATAATATTAGGTTTGGTATTTTTAATGATAGTTACCGGAACAACTCTTATTTCGGTGTTTAAGACTATGTCTAAACCTGTTAAAGCCGTATCAATGCAGGCAGAAAATGCCTATAAAGATAGGGCGTTAAAAGAGCAAAACGGCAAAGAATATCAAAAGGGCGATATTAAGGTTATAAAGGGCTTTGATGTTGATGTTCCTATTGATGAAGAGCCGAAAAAGAGGCGCCGCAAAATCCTTCAAACTGCCGATTCGGCAGATGAATCCAAACAAAAACTTCTTGATATTTATAATGATGTCGAAAGCGAAAACGGCGAAACTTCGCTTAACAATGCGATAGACTATGCCAAGAGCGAAGATATGGAAAACAAAGAAGAACTCGGCGCAATACAAAAAATCAAGGTTGATTTTGAAAAAGAAACTGCCGAAGTTTTAGATGAAATATCGCAGAGCGAAAAGATAGTCCGCTATAAATATCCGCCCTATGAACTTCTCAAAAAGACTAATTCTTCCGATGCCAAAGGTACCGCAAGAGAACTTGACATAACCGCCGAAAAGTTGGTGGAAGTTTTAAGAAGTTTCGGTGTTGAAACAAGGGTACTCGATATAAGTCGAGGTCCTACCGTAACGAGATATGAACTTCAACCCTGCGCCGGTGTAAAGATAAGTAAAATCACCGGTCTTGCTGATGATATCGCATTAAATCTTGCCGCTGCCGGAGTTAGAATTGAAGCTCCGATACCTAATAAAGCGGCCGTTGGAATAGAAGTTCCGAATAAGGCAAGTGCCATGGTCGGAGTTAGAGAAATAATTGAGTCTTCAACATTTTCGGCCTCAAAGAGCAAACTTACGGTTGCTATGGGCAGAGATATCGGAGGCAATGTTATTATCGGCGATATCGCAAAAATGCCGCATGGACTTATTGCAGGTGCTACCGGTTCCGGTAAATCCGTTTGTATAAACTCAATTATTATGAGTATTCTTTATAAGGCAAGTCCCGAAGATGTTAAACTCTTAATGATAGACCCAAAGGTTGTTGAACTCGGTGTTTATAACGGTATTCCGCATCTTTTGGTGCCGGTTGTAACCGACCCGAGAAAGGCGGCAGGTGCGCTCGGCTGGGCAGTTACCGAAATGGAAAAGAGATATACGATGTTTGCCGACAGGGGCGTTAGAGATATTGAGGGTTATAACCGTTTCGTTCAAACTCTTACCGATGAGCCCGAAGTAACCAAAATGCCTCATATCGTCATTATTATTGACGAACTTGCCGACCTTATGATGACGGCACCGAGCGAGGTTGAAGATTCTATCAACCGAATTGCCGCAAAGGCAAGAGCCGCCGGAATGCATTTGCTTATAGCAACGCAAAGGCCGTCGGTTGATGTTGTAACCGGTGTTATCAAGGCAAATATTCCAACCCGTATTGCTTTCGCTGTATCTTCGCAGGTTGACAGCCGAACAATTCTTGATGCCGGCGGAGCCGAAAAACTGCTCGGTAAGGGCGATATGCTGTTTAGTCCCATCGGCTCAACCAAACCAAAGAGAGTACAGGGCTGTTTTGTAAGTGATGGTGAGGTTGAAAAGGTTGTAGATTTTGTCAAGAAGAGCGCAAGTGCCAATTACGACGATAATATTATGGTAGAGATAGAGCGACAGGCGGCTCTTGAAAAACAAAAGAAAACCGGTCTTGCCGAAGATGCTCCTGATTCCGACCCGATGATAGAAGAGGCCGTTAAAGTTGCCGTAGAAATGGGAACTGTTTCAACCTCCCTCTTGCAGAGGAAACTGAAACTCGGCTATGCAAGAGCGGCAAGAATAGTTGATGAACTTGAAACAAGAGGGATAGTGGGTCCATACGAGGGTTCAAAGCCCCGAAAAGTTCTAATAACAAAAGAACAGCTTATGGAACAACAGGCAACTAAGCCCGATGTTATAGAAGAAGTATGAGCAAAAGTGTTAAGCGAATAATTTTAATTATTTGTATTGTCGCCTTCGTTGTTTGTTTTTGTATAGCTTTTGTAAAGTATAGTGAAAACTCAAAGCAGACCGTTCTTTTAAGCGATGATTTTGTCGAGTTTTTTGATGTCGGTCAGGGCGACTGCGCTCTTATTTCGAGCAACGGACTTAACTGCCTTATTGATGTAGGAACATCGCCTTCAACGGATAATCTTGTAACAAAACTCAGGCAAAACGGAATTGATAATTTGGATTTGATTTCCGTTTCTCATTTTCATACCGACCATACAGGCGGTATATACGATATTATCAGTAAATTTACGGTTAAAAATTTGTTTCTTCCAAAAATAAACGAAGATACAAATATTGTCAACGATGTTGCCTTTGCTAAAAGAGACTGCGTTTCAAACGGCGGAAAAGTTTATTCTTCAAAGGCAGGGCAAACGGTTAATATCGGCGATTTCAAACTTTCGGTACTCTATCAAAACTCTTTTTTGAAAGGCGAAAATAATCGGTCGGTTTATATTATGGCGAATATAAAC
Organism: Clostridia bacterium; assembly: GCA_024404145.1. GTDB lineage: Bacteria > Bacillota > Clostridia > Oscillospirales > Acutalibacteraceae > UBA737. The sequence goes on from JAKSQK010000001.1 coordinate 203,252, forward strand.
GGGATAAAGTTTTTCTTTACGGGCGATGGTGAAAGCAAAGCGGAAAGCGAATTGGTAAAGAAAAACTTAAATCTCGACTGCGATGTTTTGAAGGTTCCCCATCATGGCGGTTCTAAGTCTTCAACCGATAAATTCTTAAATGCTTGTACACCCGAATATGCGGTTATTTCCTGCGGTCAGGATAACAGTTACGGCCATCCGCATAAGGAAACTTTGGAACGACTAAAAAAGAGAAACATTGAAATTTACCGAACCGATAAATCGGGCGATGTTATGTTCTTTGTCCAAGATAAAAAAATGACAATAAGTACTGAAAAATAGCGATTTTTTTGGTCGGTAGAGTCTGTAATATAAACTCTACCGACCTTATATTTTTTAGTAGAGAGTTTATTTATCAGAGTAGGTTTATCTTTTTTTGTGGGTATGATATTATTAAGCGAAAAATCAAAAAAGGAGAAAAACCTATGGCAGATAATTTTATTATTTCTTGCGAATCAACAACAGATTTGCCCTATAAATATTTTAAGAAGAATAAAATACCCGTTTTGTTTTACCGTTATGTTATTGACGGTAACGAATATGAAGATAATATGGGCAGAGATAAAAAGAATTTGAAAGATTTTTATTCCGCTCTTGATAATGGTGCTATACCTAAAACATCTCAAATCAACGAATTTTCTTATAATGAGTTTTTCAGAAATTTGCTAAAAGAAAACAAACCGATTTTGCATATTTCATTCGGCTCAGGTATGACACCTTCTGTCAACAATGCCGTAAAGGCGGCAAACGAGATAAACCGAGAACTCGGGAAGGAACTGATAACCGTTGTCGATTCAACCTGCTCATCTGCAGGTTACGGTCTTATTTTCAGTATGGCATTCGATTATGCAAAACTCGGTAAAGATATACAAGAAGTCAAAGAGTATTTAGAGTCCACAAAGAAAAAAATTCATCATCAGTTTTTTTCAACCGATATGAAATATTTCAAAAGGTCAGGCAGGGTTTCGGGGGCTGCCGCAACGGTTGGCGCAATACTCGGTATTTGCCCTATAATGCGACTAAACAGCGAAGGCAAGATAGTAGCTTACAATAAAGCGAGGGGCAGAAAAAGAGCGATAGAAAAAACGCTCGAAGAAATGATAAAACATGCCGAAAACGGAAAAGACTATAACGGAAAATGCTTTATAAATCATTCGAATTGTTATGATTATGCATTGGCGCTTAAAAAGGAAGCAGAGCAAAAAATCCCAAAGCTTAAAGGGAAAATCGAAATATACGATATCGGAAATATAATCGCTTCGCATTGCGGACCGGGAACGGTTGCGGTTTACTTTGTGGGCGATGAAAGAGAATAAAAAAGAGGTTGCCGAAATATTTAATTCGGCAACCTCTTAAATTTATTTAAGATTATTCTTCTTCCGGATTTATTTTAATTGCAAGGTCATCAAGCTGGGCTTCATCAACATTAGCAGGAGCACCCGACATAAGTTCGCTTGAATTTGCAACCTTCGGGAAGGCGATAACATCACGAATTGTATCGGCTTCGCACATAATCATACAAAGACGGTCTAATCCCATTCCCATACCTCCGTGAGGCGGTGCGCCATATTTGAAAGCGCCCGTCAGGAAACCGAATTTTTCTTCGGCTTCTTCATCGCTTAAACCTAATGCTCTGAACATATGGGCTTGAAGTTCGGGGTCGGTAATACGAATTGAACCGCTCGAAAGCTCAACTCCGTTAAGAACAAGGTCATAAGCTTTGGCAAATACCTTTTCGGGAGCAGAATCGAGATAGGGGATACATTCATCAAGCGGAGAAGTAAAGGGGTGATGCATAGCATCCCATTTTCCCGTTTCTTCGTTATATTCAAAGAACGGAAACTCTGTAATCCATAGGAAATTAAACTGTTTCGGAATAATATCGAGCTTTTTGGCAACGGTTAAGCGAAGCGCTCCGAGAACCGAAAGAACGGTGCTTTTCTTATCAGCAACAATTAAAGCAACATCGCCTTTTTCCATACCCAAACGCTCATAAATTGCCTTCATTTCTTCTGCTGTCATAAACTTTGCAAAAGAGCAGGATGGCTCATCTTCAACCCAGCGTATATAGGCAAGACCCTTGGCGCCGATGCCTTTGGCATCTTCGGTTAATTTATCAATTTCTTTTCTTGTATAAATATTACAAGCATTTTTTGCATTTATTGCCCTTACCGTTCCGCCGTTTTTAACAGTATCCGAAAATACCGAGAAACCGCAGTTCTCTACTATATCCGAGATATCTTTAATTTTCATATCAAAACGGGTATCGGGCTTGTCAGAGCCGTAGTCGTTCATGGCTTCGGTATAAGTGAGTCTAGGAAGCGGAAGTTTTATGTCAACCCCCAAAACTTCCTTAAATAAACGCTTAACATAACCTTCTATAATAGCAAAAACATCTTCCATTTCAACAAAGGACATTTCAAGGTCGATTTGCGTAAATTCAGGTTGACGGTCGGCTCTCAAATCTTCATCACGGTAACATCTTGCAAGTTGTATATAGCGGTCAAATCCCGAAAGCATAAGCAGTTGCTTATACATTTGGGGCGACTGCGGCAGAGCAAAGAAACTGCCCTTATGGATACGGGAGGGAACGAGATAATCTCTTGCTCCCTCGGGAGTTGATTTAATAAGTGTAGGTGTTTCTATTTCAATAAAGCCGTTTTCATCAAAATAGTCTCTTGTTACTTTTGTGATACGGTGCCTCATAATAATATTATCTTTAAGCGGAGTACGGCGAAGGTCTAAATAACGGTATTTAAGGCGAAGTTCTTCGTTTGCTTTGCTGTCGGGCAAAATTTCAAACGGAGTAGTTTGCGATTCGCCCAAGATTTTAAGTGTAGAAACGGCAATTTCAATTTCGCCCGTAGGGATTTCTTTGTTGATAGAAGAGCGCATACGAACTTCGCCCTCTGCCATAACAACAAATTCGCTTCTGAGCAAAAATGCTTTTTCGAAAACTGATTTTTCGGTAGAATCGTCAAAAGCGAGTTGGATAATTCCGCTTCTGTCCCTAAGGTCAACGAATATAAGACCGCCTAAATCCCGCTGTCTTTGAACCCAACCGCAAACAACAACGGTTTCTCCTATTTTTTCTTTTGTAAGCGTTCCGCAGTAATCGGTACGCTTCATACCATTCATTCTGTCAAGTTTCAAAAGAAACACCTCTTAAACTATATAAAAAAATATTTTAGTTATTATTGAATACCGAATCGGTAAGATTTTCGAGCGCCATACGGTTTATAAGCGACATAAGTTCATCGCTTATACTGTCAAGCTCAATTTCCTTCGTATCGCCCGTTGTCATATTCTTTATGATGGCTTTGTTTGTTTCAAGTTCGTTATCGCCCAAAACAATATTGAATTTTGCACCGATTTTATCTGCAAATTTCATCTGCGCTTTAAGACCTCTGCCGCAAACATCGGTAGCAACTTCAAAACCGTCAAACCTAAGTTTTGTTGCAAGTTGCGTTGCCTTAACGGCGGCTTTTTCGCCCATAGGAGCGATATATAAATCGCATTTAGAATCGGCGGGAAGTTCTGTTTTTTGATTTTCAAGCAATAAAAGAAGACGCTCAATACCCATTCCGAATCCGAGAGCGGGTGTATTGCTTCCGCCCATTTGAGCCACAAGTCCGTCATACCGACCACCGCCGCAAACGGTGGACTGAGCGCCGATATCACCCGAAACAAACTCAAAAACGGTTCTTGTATAATAATCAAGCCCTCTTACAATTTGAGGATTAACGGTATATTTAAGACCTGCCGCATCAAGATGCGCTTTAACGCCTTCAAAATGCTCTTTGCAGTCATCACAAAGAAAATCAATAACCTTAGGCGCATTTTCGCTCAATTTTGAGCAAACAGGCGATTTACAGTCAAGAATCCGCATTGGATTTCTTGTCAGACGATCTTTACATGTATCGCAAAGTTCTTCAATATTTGCATTAAAATAGTCCTTTAATGCTTTTTGATATTCTTTTCGGCAGGTAGGACAACCGATAGAATTTATTTCAAGCGAAATTTTTTCAATTCCGATAGTTCTTAAAACTTGATTTGCAACCGAGATAACTTCTGCATCAGCAGCAGGGGAGGCGGCTCCGATACATTCAATACCGAACTGATGAAATTCACGAAGTCTTCCTGCCTGTGGCTTTTCGTAGCGGTAGCAACCGCCGATATAACAAACCTTTTCGGGCAATGCTTCATAGATAAGCCCGTGTTCTATACTGCTTCTTACAACACCGGCAGTCAGTTCCGGACGAAGAGTAATTGACCTTCCGCCTTTGTCATCAAAAGTGTACATTTCTTTTTGAACAACATCGGTTGTATCGCCGACATTTCGTGAAAAAACCTCGGTATGCTCAAAAACGGGAACTCGGATTTCTCTGAAACCGTAAAGCCGAGCCGTATCAAGCATAACTTTTTCAACATATTGCCAACGGTAAGAGTCCTTTGGAAGAACATCTCCCGTACCTTTTATTGCACGATTTATTTCAGCCATATATATCTTTATTTCCTTTGCTTTAATTTCCTTTGACAATTTCACGCCAGTCGAGGTCGCCTCGTTCAAGTCCGTGAATAAGCATTTCGGCGGCGGCGACATTTGTTGCAAAAGGTATATTATGAACATCGCATAAACGCAAAATCTCATTATGGTCAACATCGTTGCTTTTGGGATTTATGGGGTCTCTGAAAATAAGAACAAGGTCGATTTCGTCGCATCCTATTCTTGAAACAATTTGTTGTGAACCGCCCTGAACACCGCCTAAAAAACCGGTGATATTAAGCCCTGTTGCTTCGGAAACAATTTTAGCCGTACCGCCCGTTGCAACGAGGTTATATTTGTTTAGTATTCCGCAATAGGCGATACAAAACTGTACCATAAGTTCCTTTTTAGAATCATGTGCTATAAGTGCGATAGTCATAATGTTTTTTAACTCCTTATATTCTTTTAGGTTTCGGCAGGAGAACGGTTTCTCCGCTTAAACGCCTTGAAATTCTGTTAAGCGCTTTATACGCTTTTGATTTTTTCCGCAATTTATGATTTAACGGCAAAAGCATTAGGTCAGGGGAATTTGGAATAATACCTAAAAGTCTTATACCCGATAAATCAATTACAGAATCTATATTTTTATAGGTTTTGCAGATAATAAGTTCCGCATCAAATTTGTTTATAATAAGCTTTGGGTTTTTGATACCGTTTTCGTAAAGAGTTTGCGCAACGCAAGAAGCATCTTTAACAGAAATCGGGTCGGGATTTGAAACGCAGATAAATGTAAGACGGTCTTTAACATTTTCAAGCAAAGAAAAATCAAGACCGGCAGGTAAATCGAGAATTATTACATCAAATCTTTCGTTGCAAAAATCATAAAACGATGAAAACTGCTCTGCTGTTACAGGTTTGTTCTTCGGCGGAGCGGGAACGATACAAATATTATCAAATTCGTTTTCGGGATAATAAAATGCACTTTCATAGTTTCCGCTGGAAATCGCATCGTAAAGGTCGAAAACAACACCCTCTTCGATGCCGAAAAATGTATCAATACAGCGAAGGCCCATATCAAGGTCAACGAGCAAAACTTTTTTGTTGTTTCGTGAAAAAGCAATACTTAAACCGCTCGAAACGGTAGATTTTCCCGTACCGCCTTTTCCCGATACAATGGCAAGACATAAACTCATATTTCAACTCCTGAATATCAAAATATTTTACCATAATTTAATGAAATTGTCAAACAAACCGAAAAGGGTTTTAATATATTATTTCAAAATGGTATTGGGCATTTTTGGAGAAGTTGCGTTTGCTATTGAAGTAAAGTATGTATCCAACAGTTTTCTGACGAGTTTACCACAGGCATAACCCGAATTTGCATGTTCCAATACAACCGAAATTGCAATTTGCGGATTATCGTAGGGAGCAAAAAGAATAAATGTACTGTGGTCAACACCGCTGTTTGTTTGGGCGGTACCGGTTTTGCCGCCGATTTTAATCGGATAATCTCCAAGCGCCGCTCTTCCGGTACCGTCAATCGTAACCGAAAGCATACCTTCTTTAATTGCTTTAAGTGTTGATTTTTTCATTTTAATTTTATTTAGAACTTCGGGCTTTTTTTGGTCATATGTTTTTGACATATCATAGGAAGTTATTTTTTTAATTATTGATGATTTATAGTGGGTTCCGCCATTTGCAAATGTTCCTACATAATTTGCAAGTTGCAAAGGGGTAAAAGCATTTAATTGACCGATAGAGATTTGAAGTGTATCACCGCCGAAACCGTTGCTTTTCGGCTCAACCAAGATACCGGCGCTGTCATCAACCTCAACCCCCGTTTTAACGCCGAGTCCAAACTGCTTAAAATAGCTTGTAAGGGTAGTGGCGCCTACTCTTCTGCCAAGTTCAAAGAAAAAATAGTTGCAACTTTTTGAGAGGGCAGTTCTAAGTGCGATAGTTCCGTGCGTATGCATACAAGACGGCTTGTAGTCTTCAAAGTATGTATAAGTATGTAAACAGCAAATAGTTTCGCCGATGTTATATTTTCCTTTTTCGATGGCAGCGGTAGCAACTGCCGGTTTTATCGTGGAACCGATAGGATAAACACCGCAAAATGCTCTGTTTGTAAGCGGGGAATTTGCGGCTTTGCTTGTTAAATATTCATAGTTTTCGGCGAGGGTTGCGCTGTCGTAGGTCGGATAGTTGGCGGCGCAAATAACCTTTCCGGTTGAAATTTCGGTCATAACCGCAGCGCCGGCATTACAGGTCGGCAGGGTGTTTATGGTGCTTTTAAGGGCGCTTTGAGCAATTTTTTGAATTCGGTTATCAAGGGATAACATAACCGTTTTTCCGGGAATCGGCTCTTTTGTTATTTCGCTGTCAACGATATTTCCTTTAGAATCAAGGTAATAGGTTATTTCACCGTCATCGCCTCTTAAACTTGATTCTGCATAGTATTCTATGCCGCTTTTTCCGACTTTATCGTTGAAAGAGTAACCTTTTTCTTTATACTTTTCTCCGTTTTCCCAGTCGTCTTCAAAAATCGGACCTACCGAGCCGATTAGGTTTACGGCGAGGGAAGTATCGGTATATTCTCTAAATGGGGCAACTTCGACCGAAACACCTGAAAGCAAATATCCTGATTCAGATATTTTTCTCATAAGTTCGGTTGGTATATCTTCGGCAAATGTATAGGGGTAGGAAATAGAAAAATCCATAATGGTCATCGTGTATCTTACACCCATTATTTTCCGTCGGTCAGTACTGTTATATTTTGATAAATCGTATTTGTCTATTAACTGTGAAACACAGTCGTTTGCGGTAGCATAGTGGGCAACACCTATTGTTTTGATGAGTTTATCGGTATTTTCGTTTTTCTTGAAAGAATAGGGCGCTTTTTTGCTTATCGGAAGTTTATCTATATAGGGAACATGGTTTTTTTCGAGAAGTTTTACAAGGGTCAGTATAACATCGTTAAGGTTGTCCTTAACATAAGCTTTATTGAAAACAATGTTATAGCCGTCTCGGTTAACGGCGATTTTTCTGCCATTGCAGTCGATTATTTCTCCTCTCGGAGCTTTAAGAACAGCCGTAAGCGATGTTGTACTGCCCGAAACCGAAGAGTATTTATCGGCATTTTTAATTTGAATGTAATATACCCTGACTGAATAAAGAATGATGAGTAAAATCAAAATCACCGATAAAACGATAATCGGCGTCTGTCTTTTTTTATTGAATGGCAAAAATCATCACCTCGGTGCCATTTGATTTTTGAAAATTTTCTTTTCAAACAAATAAAGTAATACTGAAAAAACAGCAGTTATTATAGCCGAAGGAATAGCGGCTCTTATGATATAAGAAAGCGTATCTTTTGCGGAAACGGAAGGGAAAAATATTAAAAATCTTACGGTAAAGTAAACAAGGCAACAAGAAACCGTTAAAACCGCCGAAGACATTATATTGTTATTAAAAAGATAGTGCACGATAAATGATACTAAAAAAGCAAAAAGCGGAAAAATGATAGAATTAAATCCAAGCGCAGTTGTTGAAAACGAATCTACGATTATTCCGAAAAGAACTCCCCAAACAAAAGATGAAAGCTCGGATAAAAACATAGAAAGAATAATCAAAAAACCGAGCGGAAACATCGGCGAAGCATTCATAAACTTAAATAGATTAAACCGGTTATACTGCAAAACAAAGCATAAAACGGCAATAATAACATTTACGGCTATGTAACTTTTTTTAGGCATAATTATTTATCTCCTGCGGGTGTCAGACCGCCTTTTCCGTTGAAATCGGTAATAATCATAACATTTCTCAGTTCTTTGAAGTTGACAAAAGGAACAATATCGGCATAAATTGAGTTATTGTATTTGTCGCTTCCGATATTTGAAACGGTGCCGATTAAAATTCCGTCGGGGAAAATTCCCTCACCGGAAGATACAACATAGTCGCCTATTGCAACACTGCAAGACCTCGAAAGATTTGAAAAACGGCAAAGGTTATCTTCGGAAAGTTGAATATTTCCCGAAACTATTCCCGAATCGTTAGTTCTGCCGTCAAGAGCGCCCAAAGTAACTTCGGGTGATAAAACGGTAGTAATCTTTGCGGTTGTTGTTCCTAATTCGGACACTATGCCAACAAGGCCCTCGTCCGAAATAACGATATCCCGAACTTTAATGTTCGATGCAGAACCTTTATTTATTGTAAAACCACCGAATTGGTCTAAACCGTCGTGGGATATAACGGTAGCGGGGGTAAACTTAAAATCGGGGTTTTCCTCTTTTATGCCGAGATATTTTTTATAAAACTCATTCTCGGATTTTGTCTTGTCATATTCGGCAACTTTTTCTCTTAATTCGTTTATTTCACTTGAAAGTTCCGAATTTTTTATCATTAGTTCGTTACCGCTTCTGTAAGCTGTAACAAAATCGCTGATTTCGCTTTCAATTACCGTATATGCGTTTCTGAAAGGAGCGGTAATTATTCCGGCAACATCGGTAAAAGGTGTCATACGGCTGCCGACAAAAGCAAAAGACAGGGATATAATTGCAACAACGAGAAAAACGGTAATAATAATTCTGAATTGTCTGCTGCGAAAGAAAAAACGCATCTTGAATTCCTCCGAAATATTATCTGAATCTTTTTCCCCTGCGGAAAACATAGTTGTCAAAACCGCTGTTTGTTTCAAGCCGTTTTGCGGTACCGAGTACAACGCAATCGAGCGGATTTAAGGCAACCGCAACGGGGATTCCCGTTTCTTCTGCAATGAGTTCCGCAAGACCTCTTAACAAAGCGCTTCCGCCTGTAAGAGTTATTCCTTTGTCGATAATATCGGCGGAAAGTTCCGGCGGGGTTTTTTCGAGGGTTAAACGAATTGCATCAATGATTTGAGAAATCGGGTCGGACAAAGCATCTCTAACATCTTTTGATGTTATGACAACATTTTTCGGCAAACCGTCAACAATATTTCGGCCTTTTATTTCTATTTCAGATTCATTTTCATAGGGTTTTGCCGAACCTATTTCAATTTTAATCTGCTCGGCAGTTCTTTCGCCGATTAAAAGGTTATGCTTTTTTCTAACAAGGTTGATAATTGCTTCGTCAAACGCATTACCGGCAACCCTTACCGATTGAGCGGTAACGATATCGCCAAGCGAAATAACCGCAACTTCACTCGTTCCGCCGCCAATATCAACGACCATATTGCCCGAGGCGTCCCAAATCGGAAGTCCCGCACCGACAGCGGCAGCCATCGGCTCTTCAATAAGGTCAATATCGGTAGCACCTGCCTGTTTTGCGGCATCGTAAACGGCACGGCTTTCAACTTCGGTTACGCCTACGGGTATGCAAATTACCATTCTTACCCTTGAAAAGAAGGAACCTTTAAGGGCTTCCGAAACAAATCTTTTAAGCATTGCGGCGGTAACATCAAAGTCGGCGATAACACCGTCTTTTAACGGGCGAACCGCAACGATAGAGCCGGGAGTTCTGCCTATCATTTCTTTTGCTTCGGTACCTACGGCACGAACCGCATCGTTTCGAACATCGTATGCTACTACCGAAGGTTCTCTCATAATAATTCCTTTGCCTTTAACGCAAACCAGCGTGTTAGCAGTACCAAGGTCAACGCCAATATCTCTTGTGAACATATATAAAACTCCTTTAATTTTCTTAGTCATTATTCGGAACGATAAGGTGTATTGCCGAATGGATATTTTCAATATAAACTTCATCGTAGCCCTCGGAAAATTCACCGTCGAGAGTCCAGGGGATATCTTTACTTTCATAAACGGTTATTGATTTAGTATGGAAAAACTCAATGCCGTCTTTTGATAAATCTTTTCTCAATATACCGTCGATTATGCCTTGCAACTCAATAATGCTTTCGGGCTTTCTGATGAGCATAATTTCAAATATGCCGTCGTCAAGTTCAACAACTGCCTTATCAAACTTAACAATTCCGCCAACCGACATTGAGTTTGATACGGCACCGAAAAGAAAATCACCTTCGATTTCCCTATCATCGGTTTTGAATTTCAAATGAAGAGGTTTGATATTTGCAAGACTTTTAATTCCCTCAAAAAAGTATGCCGCTTGGCCTAGAACATTTTTAACATCTTGCGGAGCGGAATACGAAGCATCGGTAAAAGCGCCGAAAGAGGCAGTATAGGAGAAATATTTTTCGCCGAATTTTCCTATATCAAGGTCGATTTCTTTTCCGTTTAGAATATCTTTTGCCGCTTCTTGAATATTTCTTGCAATACCCAAACTGCTTGACCATTCATTGAGCGTTCCGCAGGGAATGTATGCGATGGTAGTATTTTGGTTTGACTGCATAAGTCCCGTAATAACCTCGTTGAGCGTTCCGTCGCCACCGCAAACAACTATGATTTTATATTCGTTATCCTTAATTCTTTTAACCCTTTCGGTTGCATCAAGGCGGGATTTCGTGATATAAACCGTTACATCATATTTTGAAGAAAGTGTTTCGGTAACGCCAAGCAGTTCGCTTCTCATTTTTGCGCGTCCCGATTTCGGGTTGACTATAAGCAATAATTTATCCATAAAATTCACCTCTGTTGTAATCAATGGGAAGGGTTGCGAGGGCATTGAGAGAGGAATCGGCAATATTTCCGCTTTTGTATTCATAAAATGCCTGAACTCCGACCATTGCAGCATTATCTCCGCAGTATTTGAGTTCCGGATAGAAAAGTTCAATGTTGCGCTTTTTACATTCCTCGCAAAACCGATTTCGAAGTTCTGAGTTCGCCGAAACGCCACCCGCAAGAGCAATTGTTTTATAATTAAACTGTTCTGCGGCTTTGAAGGTATTGTCTATCAGCATATCGCAAACTCTTTTTCTAACCGTTGCCGCAAGAACGGGAACATCAATTTCTTCTTTTTTTTGCGAAGCATTGTGAATAAGGTTTATAACGGCTGTTTTAAGCCCCGAAAAACTGAAATCAAGTTCATTTCCGCTTAATCTCGGGTAGGGAAGCGGATATTTGTTGAAGTCGGGAATGGTTGCGATTTTATCGAGCATAACTCCGCCCGGATACGCAAGACCAAGCGCCCTTGCCGTTTTATCGAAACATTCACCTGCAGCATCGTCCTTAGTTCCGCCGAGCAATTCGAATTCCGTAAAATCGGCAACCTTTGTAATAAGCGAATTGCCGCCCGAAACGGTAAGGCATAAAAACTCGGGATTTAAGCTGTCGTTTTCGATATAGTTTGCCGCAATATGAGAACGCAGATGATGAACGGGAATAAGGGGGATTCCAAGCGAAAAGGCAAGTCCTTTTGCGAAGTTTACCCCTACAAGCAGAGCGCCGATTAGCCCCGGAGCAAAGGTAACGGCAACGGCATCAAGGTCTTTATAGGATATTCCTGCTTCCTTTACGGCTTGTTCGCAAACCTGACTTATGGCTTCGGTATGCCTTCTTGAAGCAATTTCCGGAACAACACCGCCGTAAATTCTGTGTTCTGCAATTTGCGTTGCAACTATATTTGAAAGAATATGTCTGCCGTTTGTTACGGCGGCAGCCGTTTCATCGCATGATGACTCAATAGCAAGTATGAGCATTTTTTAATTAAACCTTCTTGTCATAATTATAGCGTCTTCACGAGGATTTCTGTAAAAATCCTTTCTCAGCCCTTCGGGATTAAGTCCGAGTTTAGAATATAATCTTTTTGCATTTTCGTTGGAAGAGCGGACTTCAAGCGAAACGAAACTGAGATTTTTCTCTTTTGCAAAAGAGAAGCATTTATTCAAAAGTTTGGTAGCAACGCCTCGGTTACGGTTTTCGCAACTTACGGCGACGCTCGTTATGTATCCTTCGTCTGCAACGAAGTTAAGACCGATATATCCTATCGGTTCTTTTTCTTCCTCGGCAACGAAAAAAATGGTATTGTTTTTTGAAGATTCGAAAATCGAAGTTTCACTCCATGGCTCACTGAAATTTTCTTTTTCGATTCTTGCAATATAAGAAATATGTTTTGCGTTCATTTCTTTTATATTTATGTTATCGAAAAAGCCGTCAAAATAAAGGTTGTCTATTTCGGCTTTTATTTGAGAAAGCGAATCATGATAGCAACTTAAATCTCCGCCAAACGGGTCGGAAATACCCAACCCCAAAACAAAAATTTTATTTTCTCTGCCGCCGTTTGCAACCAAAAAATCCTTATGTTTTTTCGACATAGTAAAAATGAAATCGGCATTAAAATCATCTTCGGTAAAACTTTTTGAAAGATGAGAATCAATATCAAATCCATAAAGTTTTGCGATTTTTCTTGAATTTTCACTTGCAGACATACCGTTTACGCTTATTCCTCGGCTTTCTGCTTTAATGCCGTAAATTCCGAGTGAATTAAAATATCCTTCTGCAAAGGGACTTCGGCAGGTATTGCCGGTACATACAAATATAATTTTCATTAACCTTTCGCCTCTAACCAATTCTTGCCCGTATGCGCATCAACCGATAATTTAACGGCAAGTTCTACGGCATTTTCCATTTCCTCAACGAGAATTTTCGATGTTTTTTCTTTGTCGCTATCCTTGCATTCAACGATAAGTTCGTCGTGAACCTGCAAAATAAGTTTTGCCGTAGGTAGTTCAGCCCTAAGGCGATTATAAACATTTATCATTGCGATTTTTATGATATCGGCAGCAGTTCCTTGAATAGGTGCATTTCTTGCAACTCTCTCTCCGAAAGCTCTCATCATTCCGTTTGAAGAAGAAAGTTCGGGAAGATATCTTCTTCTGCCGAAATAGGTTGTAACAAAACCGTCTTGTTTTGCCTTCTTTATAACTTCGGTCATATAATTATCAACATCTTTATAAGTAGCAAGATAATTTTTGATATATCGGTCGGCTTCGGCTCTTGAAACACCTATATCTTTGCCGAGCGAAAAAGCGCCGATACCGTAAACAATTCCGAAGTTTACGGCTTTTGCCCGACTGCGCATAATGGGCAAAACCATTTCAACGGGAATATCAAAAACTTCACTTGCAGTAACCGTATGAATATCAATGCCCGAATTAAAGGCATCTATCATCGCTTTGTCTTTGGCAATACTCGCAAGAACTCTCAACTCAATTTGAGAATAGTCGGCATCAACAAGGGTAAAACCTTCTTTTGCAATAAAGAATTTCCTCAGTTTTTTGCCTTCTTGCGTTCTTACGGGAATGTTTTGGAGATTTGGCTCTAACGAGCTTATTCTTCCTGTTCTTGCCTCGGTTTGATTAAAAGTTGTATGAATGCGTCCGTCTTCCGAAACGGCAGATAATAAGCCGTCGCAATAGGTCGATTTAAGTTTTGAAAGTTGTCGGTATTTCAGAACTAAATCAATAATTGGGTAATCATATCTTAAACTTTCCAAAACATCGGCGCTTGTACTGTAACCGCTTTTTGTTTTCTTTTTTGAGGGGATTTGAAGTTTTTCAAAAAGAACTTCGCCTAACTGTTTCGGGGAATTAACATTAAATTGCGTTCCTGCAATTTCAAAAATTTCTTCGGTCATTTCGGCAGTTTTTACCGATAATTCTTCGCCCATACTTTTTAGGCCTTGGGTATCTACTAAAAATCCCGTATCCTCCATATCCGAGAGAACGACCGCAAGAGGCATTTCTATGTCGGTCAGAATTTTTTTCTGGTCGGTTTTTTGGAGCATAACATCAAGTCGGTCGCAAACAACCGAAAATGTAACGGCGTTTCTTAAAAAAGCATCGTCATTTGAAAAAACAATACCGTCTGCACCGTATTCAGCCGAAAGGCGGGGAATGGAATAATCGTTTGATGATGGGTTGCAAAGATAACCTGCAAGTAACGCATCAAAAACAACATTATTTATATTGGGGAAAGCTTTAATCAGATTTTTAAGACCGTAAACCCTCTTTTTGCTGTCCGATTTCAGGAGTTTTGCCATTTGCTCATCTGATACTTTGTAAACATATCTGTCGCAAACAATGGCAAAATTTCCGTTTTCTGTATATATATCAATTAGAGAGCTCTCGCTGATTTTCGGTTGGTCGCCTATAAAATACTCCTTTTGGTTTTCGCTTGTTTCGACAGTAGGCGAAGACGATGGCGAAATTCCCATTTTTTCCATAAGCTTGAAAAATTCGAGTTTGGTCATCAATTTTGAAAGACCGTTCGTATCGGGAGTTTTGTTTTTATATCCCGAAATATCTGTTTTTATGGGCGCATTGAGGTTTATAGTTCCTAAAAAACGACTCATATAAGCGCTGTCTTTTCCGTTAATCAGTTTTTGTCTTACACTCTCTTTGATATCGAGGTCTTCGATATTTTCATAAATATAATCGATGCTGTGGAATTTTGTTATCAGTTCGGTTGCGGTTTTTTCGCCAACACCCGCAACTCCCGGCAAATTATCCGAAGAGTCGCCCATCAGCGCTTTAAGTTCTATCATTTCTTTTGGAGTAAGACCGTATTTTTCGAAAAGCGCTTCTTTTGTATAATTCATAATTTCGGGTCTGCCCATTTTTGTTGCGGTTAGCAAAACCTTTGTGTTGTCCGAAATAAGTTGCAAGGAATCTCTGTCTCCGGTTGCAATAACACATTTGTTACCGCTAATACGGCAGTTATAAGCGAGCGTGCCTAAAATATCGTCTGCCTCGTAACCTTCGCATTCTACTACACTGTATCCCGAAAGCGACAGCCATTCTTTAAGGATAGGGAACTGCATTGCGAGTTCCTCGGGCATGGGCTTTCTGCCGGCTTTGTATTCAGGATATTCTTTATGTCTGAAAGTCGGCTTTTTAAGGTCAAACGCAACGGCAACACCGTCGGGCTTTTCGGTTTCCAAAAGGCGGTTGAGAATATTTATAAAACCGTAAACGGCGTTTGTATATGTTCCGTCCTTAGTTGAAAGCAGTTTGATGCCGTAAAAGGCACGGTTTATTATACTGTTTCCGTCGATAGCCAAAAGTTTCAACTTTTTCCCTCCAAAGAACTCAAAATACGGTCTATAACATAAGTAAATATATTCTACCACATTTTTTCTCATTTGTCATTAAAAATTATATATTTATTTAATAAATAAATTTTTTATAAAAATATGTTTCAAATTTTGGAAATTTGTTGTATAATAATCTAAAATGGGAATTTTATGTGAAGGTGGCAAAAATATGAAAACCGATTATCATGTAAATCTGGCACAGGTTATTAACGAATTGGGATTAGAAGAAATATACCTTCCGCAAAGTGCGGAGGAAATTCTCATTTCTTCTAATGAGATAAACCGACCGGGCCTTCAACTTGCCGGATATTTTGAATATTTTGATGCTAAACGAATTCAGATTTTCGGTATAAGCGAGATAAGTTTTCTGAAAAGTCTCGGCAAGGAAAGGGCCACAGAAATAATGCATTCATACCTTTCTCAAAAACCTGCGGCAATAGTAATTGCAAGAGGTCTCGAACTTGATGAAGAATATATTAAAACGGCAGAACAATATAAAGTTCCGATACTTGCAACAAAGGATACAACATCGGGTTTTGCATCGGCGCTTATCGCTTATTTGAATCTTGAATTAGCGCCGAGAATAACAAGACACGGTGTTTTTGTAGAGGTTTACGGCGAAGGTATTTTACTGCTCGGAGAAAGCGGAGTCGGAAAAAGCGAAACTGCGATAGAACTTGTAAAAAGAGGCCATCGTCTTATAGCCGATGATGCCGTGGAAATCCGTCGGGTTTCAAATAAATCGCTTGTCGGCAGCGCCCCCGATAACATAAGGCATTTTATAGAATTGCGTGGCATAGGAATTATTAACGCAAGTCGAATTTTCGGTATCGGTTCCGTAAAACTTACCGAAAAAATAGACCTTGTAATAAATATGGAACATTGGGATTCTAATAAAAATTATGACAGAATGGGGCTTGAAGACCAAACAACCGAAATATTAGGCCTTGAAGTGCCTTCAATTACCGTTCCCGTAAAACCCGGTAGAAATTTGGCAGTAATAATAGAGGTTGCCTCGATGAATAGCCGACAGAAAAAGCTCGGTTACAATGCCGCCAAAGATTTGCTTAAAAAACTCGGTATGCAGGACGAAAAACATTAAAAACAATTTAAGGAGAACAAAAAATGTACAGACTCGGAATAGATTTAGGTGGAACAAATATCGCTTCGGGAGTAGTTGATAAAGATTATAAAATCATCGGTGTCGGCAAGGTTAAAACGAATGCTCCAAGACCTGCCGAAGAAATTATAGATGATATGGCAAAATCAGCTTTAATGGCTGTAAAAGATGCCGGCTTAACGATAGATGATATATCTTCTGTCGGTGTTGGAACGCCGGGTTCGGTTATATACGAAACGGGTGTTGTTTCCTATTCGAACAACCTTGGATTTTTCGATGTTCCCCTTGCGAAAATGCTTGAAAAACGACTCGGTAAAAAGGTTTATATCGAAAACGATGCCAATGCGGCGGCATACGGCGAATATATTGCAGGAGCAGGAAAAGGCGCCAAAAACTTTGTCGCTATAACGCTTGGAACCGGTGTCGGCGGCGGCATTATTACCGAGGGCAAAATTTATTCCGGCTCAAACTTTGCAGGTGGTGAACTCGGGCATACCGTAATTCAGATGAACGGCGAGGTTTGTACCTGTGGCAGAAATGGATGTTTTGAAGCATATGCCTCTGCTACGGCTCTTATTCGCCAAACAAAACAGGCGATGACAAGATATCCCGAAAGTATTATGTGGAAATTATGCGATAATAATATTGAAAATGTCAACGGAATAACTGCCTTTGATGCCGCAAGAGAGGGCGATAAGGCAGGTATTATGGTAGTTGAAGAGTATAGAAAATATTTGGCAGTAGGCATTGCGAATATGATAAATATTTTCCAGCCCGATGTTCTTTGTGTAGGCGGCGGTATTTCGCACGAGGGCGAATTTTTAATGCAACCGATAAGGGAAATGGTTAAGGGCGAAAATTATGCAAGAAATATGTCAAAAAATGCTGAAATAAAAGCCGCAACTCTCGGAAACGATGCCGGAATTATCGGTGCGGCATTCCTTGATAACATTTAATTTTCGGAAGTGGATAATTTGAACTTAAACTCATTTGAAGAACTGCTGAATTCAAAAAAAATCGAATATAAAAAGAACGAAAACATGGAAGCGCATACCACCTTCAAAATCGGCGGAAATGCCGATATTTTCGTGCTTCCGAAGAATGTTGAAGAACTGTCTTTTGCCGTAAAATCGGCAAAACAAAACGATGTTCCCGTATTTGTTATCGGCAAGGGCTCAAATATTCTTGTCTCGGATAACGGAATTGAGGGTGCGGTTATAAGTCTGATAAAATTTAATAATATTTCGGTTAAAGGAAATATTATTAAATGCGGCGGCGGACTCAGTTTATATTCGCTTTGCACAAAAGCGCTTGAAAGCGGTCTTACAGGGCTTGAATTTGCTTTTGGAATACCGGGAAGTGTCGGCGGAGCAATGTTTATGAATGCGGGTGCTTACGGCGGAGAAATGTCGCAGGTTGTTAAAAGCGCATATTGTCTTGATAGCTTCGGAAATGAAATTTTTATCGAAAAAAAGGATATGGATTTATCCTACCGAAACAGCATTTTTAAGCAAAAAAATCTAATAGTATCAGAGGTTGTATTTGAGCTTAAAAATGGCGATAAAGATAAAATTAAGGAAACAATGAACGACCTGCTTTCAAGAAGAAAAGAAAAACAACCGCTTGAATTTCCGAGTGCCGGAAGTACATTCAAAAGACCTCTCGGAAATTTTGCAGGTGCTTTGATAGAAAAGAGCGGACTTAAAGGTTATAGCATAGGTGGAGCAAAGGTCAGCGAAAAACATGCCGGATTTCTGGTAAATTCCGGCGAAGCAACCGCAAAGGATGTTCTTTTGCTTATGGAAAAGGTTAAAAAAACGGTTTTTGCAAACGATGGTATTATGCTTGAACCGGAAGTAATTTTTGTCGGTAGGAAGTAAAAAAGTTATGAAATTGCTTATTATTACCGGTATGTCGGGCGCCGGAAAATCGGTTGTTGCAAACGACCTTGAAGATATGGGATTTTACTGTGTTGATAATATCCCTCCGGCTATTATCCCTGCGGTTGTATCTATATCGCAAATGGGTAGTGAGGAGCTTGAAAGGATAGCCGTTGTAACCGATATAAGAGGCGGAGAAATGTTTTCTCAAATTCAAGATACATTAAAGAAGCTTGATGATGCAAATATAAACTATAAAATCCTTTTCCTCGATGCAAACGATGATGTTATTATAAATAGGTATAGAGAAAACAGGCGCAAACATCCGCTTTGCGATGATAACGGTCTTTCGCTTGATGAGGCAGTTTCTGCCGAACGGAAAAAACTTCAATCCATTCGAGAAAAAGCCGACTATGTTCTTGATACAAGCGGATTTTCTGCCGGAGATTTGAAAACAACAATTGCCGATTTGGTCTTGGGAAACAGCTCTAAGGGATTTTCGGTCATTTGCAAATCTTTCGGCTTCAAATACGGTTACGATACCGAGGCGGATTTGGTTTTCGATGTTCGCTGTTTGCCTAACCCGTTCTATATAGAAAACCTGAAACGGAAAACGGGGCAAAATGAGGCAGTAAAAGATTATATTTTCAGCTTCAAAGAGAGCAGGGAATTTAAGAAAAAACTTATAGATTTTATTGAATACAGTATTCCTCTTTATGTAAAAGAAGGCAAAAGCCGACTGGTTATTTCCTTTGGTTGCACAGGCGGAAAACATCGCTCGGTTGCCTTTGCACAAACGGTCGGCGAATACTTAAAAGAAAAAGATTATAATGTTAACACAGTCCATAGGGATATAAAAAAATAGGTGGTTAAATGTCTTTTTGCGTTGAAATAAAAAACGAACTTGCTGAGCTTAAAACAAAGGGTTGTTGCAAAACTTCCCTTATCTACGGTTTTGCTCTTTTCGGCCGTTCATTCAGCGCAAAAAGGATTTGTCTGCAAACCGAAAATGAAAAAACGGCAAAATCCTATGCTTCGCTTTTATCAAGTGTTTACGGCGTTGATGTTGATATAAGGTGCGGCGGCGGTAAATGCCCTACATATATCGCCGAAGTCGGCAGTGAATTTGACCGCCTTAAAATACTGGCTTCGGTAGATTTCGGAATTTATGATAAAAGTATTTATAATGATATTTTTTACAGAGAATGTTGTAAACAGAGCTTTATAAGAGGCGCTTTTTTGGCATGTGGCCATCTTTCCGACCCGAATAAGAGTTACAGGGTTGATTTTTATATAAAAAACGAGGCATTGGCAAAAGAGTTTTCGCTTTTTTTGGCAGAGCATCTTATTGAATCTCATATTTCAAAATGCGGAAACGGATTTCGGGTTTATATAAAGAAAAACGAAATGATAGTAAATCTTTTTGCGGTTATGGGAGCTAGTGCCGTCAGCTTAAAATATATTGAAACTTCGGTTATAAAGAGTTTTAACAATAAGTCGAATAGGGCTATAAATTGTGATAATGCTAATATAAATAGAACGGTTATGGCATCAAAAAAGCAAAGAGATGCCATTGAATTTTTAATAAAAAATGAGCGCTTGGAGTCGCTTCCCGAGGAACTAAAAAAGGTTGCGAAACTCAGAATGGAAAACCCCGAATTATCGTTAAAGCAACTTGCGGGTATAAGCCCCGATTCTCTCACCGTTTCGGGACTTAATCACCGACTTAAAAGAATAATGGAAATTTACGAAGAAGTTAAAAAAATAAAGGAGTAATATCTATGGACTTCGTTCATCTGCATCTTCATACCGAATACAGTCTGCTTGACGGATGTTGCAGAATAGATAAACTCTTTGAAAGCGTTAAATCAAAGGGTCAAAACAGTGTTGCCATAACCGACCATGGAGTTATGTACGGCGCTGTTCTTTTTTATAAAGAAGCGCTGAAAAACGGAATAAAACCCATAATCGGCTGCGAAGTTTATGTTGCGCCGAGAAGCCGTTTTCAAAAGGAAAAGGCGCTTGACAGCGAATATAGCCACCTTGTTCTTTTATGCGAAAACAACGAGGGCTATTCAAACCTGTTAAAGATAGTTTCCGCCGGTTTTACAGAGGGATTTTATTCAAAACCGAGGGTTGATGAAGAAACCCTAAGAAAGTACAGTAAGGGACTTATCGCTCTATCGGCTTGTCTTGCGGGAGAGCTGCCCAAAAAACTCATAAAAAGGGATTTGGAAGGTGCGCAAGAGGTCGTTGAAAAATATATTGATATTTTCGGAAAAGAAAATTATTTTTTAGAACTTCAAGATCATGGAATTGAAGAACAAAAGGAAATAAATCCGCTCATTATAAATCTTGCGAGAAGATATGGTGTCGGTCTTGTTGCAACAAATGATGTTCACTATGTTGAAAAGCAAGATGCCGAAATGCATAAAGTTCTGCTTTGTATTCAAACGGGAAGCAAAGTTAACGAAAAAAATGCTCTTGAATTCAAAACGGAGGAATTTTATCTTAAATCGGCAGACGAGATGTTTTCTCTTTTTTCAAATGTTCCCGAAGCCATTGAAAACACGCAAAAAATCGCCGATAGATGTAATGTTACCCTTGAATTCGGCAAAATCAAACTGCCGTTTTTTGATACAAACGGAGAGGACCATTTTAAGTATTTCAGCGACAGATGTTTTAAGGGGCTTTATGATAAATACGGTCAAAATCCCGACAAATCGGTAATTGAGCGGCTTAAATACGAACTGTCGGTTATAGACAGAATGGGATATACCGATTATTATTTAATAGTTTGGGATTTTGTTAATTTTGCCAAAAAAAGCGGAATACCGGTAGGTCCCGGAAGGGGCTCGGGAGCCGGAAGTTTGGCGGCATACTGTATTGGAATTACCGGTATTGACCCGATAAAATATGACCTTATTTTTGAGAGATTTCTAAATCCCGAAAGGGTTTCAATGCCTGATTTTGATATAGATTTTTGCTATATCAGAAGAAGCGAAGTTATAGACTATGTTATAAAAAAATACGGCGAAGACCATGTTGCGCAAATCGTAACATTCGGAACAATGGCGGCAAGAGCGGCCATAAGAGATGTCGGCAGGGCGCTTGATATTCCTTATGCTCTTTGCGATAAGGTTGCAAAACTCATTCCTCAGGCCATGGGAGTAACGCTTGTCGGTGCATTAAACGGAAACGCAGAACTAAAAAAGCTTTATGATAACGATGAAAATGTTAAAAAGCTTTATGATATGGCGATTAAACTTGAAGGTATGCCGAGACATGCCTCTACCCATGCCGCCGGTGTTGTAATTTCTGATAAACCGGTCAGTGAATATGTACCGCTCAGCACTAATGACGGCGCCGTTGTAACGCAGTATACCATGACGGTTCTTGACGAGCTCGGACTTCTTAAAATGGATTTTTTGGGGCTCAGAAATCTAACGGTAATTGACGACACGGTAAAGAAAATTAGAATTACCGACAAAAGTTTTGATATAGAAAAAATCCCTCTTGATGATAAAGATACGATAAATATGATGGCAAAAGGGCAAACCGACGGTGTATTTCAATTTGAGTCCGACGGAATGAAATCGGTTTTAAGGAAATTTATTCCCGAAACCATAGAAGATTTAATTGCAATTTTATCGCTTTACCGCCCCGGACCTATGGATTCGATACCTAAATATATTCATAACCGCCATAACCCCGATGATGTAAAATATGATACCCCGCTTTTGGAACCTATATTAAAAGTTACCTACGGTTGCATTGTTTATCAAGAACAGGTTATGCAGGTTTTCAGGGAACTTGCCGGTTATTCTTTCGGCAGAGCCGATGTTGTAAGAAGGGCTATGGCAAAGAAAAAGCATGATGTTATGCAAAAAGAACGAGATGCCTTTATTTACGGAGAGAAGGATGAAAACGGAACTGTTTTATGCGAGGGTGCCGTAAATAGGGGAGTTGACCAAAAGGTAGCCGCAAAGATTTTCGATGAAATGTCGGCTTTTTCTTCCTATGCATTTAATAAATCTCATGCCGCCGCCTATGCGGTTGTCGCTTATCAAACGGCGTATCTTAAATGCCATTATCCCGAATACTATTTTGCAGCTCTCTTGACAAGTGTTCTCGATAATGTTAATAAAGTTTCGCTTTATTGCGCCGAATGTAAACGGCTCGGTATTAAAATATTGCCGCCGAGTGTTAACGAGAGCGATAAATATTTTACTGCCCAAAAAGGTGCCGTAAGATTTGGTCTGTTAGGCATAAAAAATCTCGGAATTTCTGCGATAGAACGCATAATTTCCGAGCGAAACTCAGGCGGAAAATACGAAACTCTTTTTGATTTTTGCAGGAGAAACAGGGGCAGAGAATTAAATACCCGTTCCCTTGAAAGTCTTATAAAGAGCGGGTCGTTTGACTGTTTTTATGATAACAGGAGACGAATGCTCCTTGGTATTGAGAGCGTAGTCGGTGCTGTTAACGATGAAATGAGATTTTCTTCGGAAAATCAGCTTGATTTGTTTGGCGACGACAAAGAATACAGTTCTCTTGAACTGCCCGAAGTTGAGGATTTGCCCCAAATGCAAAAACTTTTTATGGAAAAGCAGTCAACGGGACTTTATCTTTCCGGTCATCCGATGATGTACTATGAGGACTATGTAAAGCAAAAAGGAACGGTTAGAATAAGCGATGTTTTATCCGGTAAATATAAGGATGGTTCTTTCGTAAAAATCGGCGGAGTTTTAGCCGATGTCAAGGTGCGACAACTTAAAAACAAGTCGATAATAGCATCAACATCAATAGAAGATTTGTCCGGCTCGGTTTTAGTTACGGTTTTTTCATCTATTCATGCAAAATACAACGATATATTAAAATCGGGCGAAGCGGTAATAATAAACGCAAGAATTAACGAAATGGAAGAGCGAGACCCCGAACTTATCCTCGACAGTGTTGAGAAAATACCCGATTCGGCATTCAGGCAACCCGTAAAAAAAGAGGTTGCAAAGGGTCTGTATTTAAGGGTAAAAAGCATAAATTCTCCCGAGTTCGAAATCATTAAAAAGGTTATTGCCGATTATCAGGGCGATTATAAAATCGTTATTTTGGAAACCGAAACAAACAAAAGATTTTCGGCACCCGAAAGTATGAAAGTAGAGAAAAACAGTAATCTTATTTCGCAACTTGCCGAAATCGTCGGTGAGGATAATATCAAATTTATATAAATATTTTCTTGAAAAAGGTATAGAAACATTATATAATGTTAGTTGTTAAATTTTGGAGATGATATATTTTATGAAAACAATAGGCGTATTAACAAGCGGAGGAGATGCTCCGGGAATGAATGCGGCAATTCGTGCCGTAGTCAGAACTGCCATATCTCTCGGAATGAATGTTAAGGGAATAAGAAGAGGATATAACGGTCTTATTGAGGGCGATGTTATCGACCTTGATTTGCGTTCTGTTTCGGATATTATTCATAGGGGCGGAACCTTCCTTTATACAGCAAGAAGTCCCAAGTTCAAGACCGAAGAGGGAATTGCTTTGGCGGTTGAAAACTGCAAAAAGTTAGGAATAGAAGGTATCGTAGTAATAGGCGGCGACGGCTCTTACAGAGGCGCCCGTGATTTATCAAATCACGGAATACCCTGCGTTGGCATACCGGGAACTATTGATAACGATATCTCTTCAACCGATTATACAATAGGTTTTGACACGGCTATGAATACTGCTGTTGAAATGGTTGACAGAATTCGTGATACGGCTCAGTCGCATGACCGTTGCAGTGTTGTTGAGGTTATGGGAAGACATGCCGGATTTATCGCCGTTCAGACAGGTATTGCAGTCGGCGCAACTTCAATTTTAATTCCCGAAATCGAGCCCGATTTAGATGCAATTATAGAGAAAATGAAAAATTCAAACAAAACGGGCAAAAAACATTTTATCATTGTTGTCGCCGAAGGTGTAAATATCGAGGGCGGTGTTGATGCGATAGCCAAGAAAATCGAGAGTGAAACGGGCATCGAATCGAGAGCCACCGTTTTAGGTCATGTACAGCGCGGTGGCAGTCCGACCGTAAGGGATAGGGTGTGCGCTACCGAACTCGGTAACGCCGCAGTTCATCTGTTAAATCACGGTATAGGCAATAGGGTTGTCGGTTATAAAGACGGCGGCCTTGTAAATTACGATATTTTTGAAGCTCTGAATATGGAAAAATCGCTCGATTTTGATATGGTTGAGGTTGCCCACGAAACTTCAATTTAACAAAAACAAAAAAGAAAACAAAAATTATCAAAATGCAACAAAATGTCCGCCGTTGAAAGACACAGCGGATTTTTTATAAAAAAATTGTTTTTTTAGGTTGACATCGGTAATATATAATGATAGAATACCCGCATTATTAAAGGAGTTGTTATATATGTTTAAGTCGCAGTATCTGAATGAAGTTTATGAGGCATTAAATAAAAGAAGCGGAAACGAAACAGAATTTATGCAGGCGGTAAAGGAAGTTTTTGAATCTCTTGAAGATGTTATTGCTTCGAATCCCAATTATGAAAAATACGGTGTTATTGAGCGTATGGTAGAGCCCGAGCGAATGATAGTTTTCAAAGTTCCGTGGGTTGACGATAACGGCAAGGTTAGGGTTAACCGAGGATTCAGAGTTCAGTTTAACTCTGCTATCGGTCCTTATAAGGGCGGTTTGAGATTTCATCCTACCGTTAATTGCTCAATTATGAAGTTCTTGGGTTTTGAGCAGACCTTCAAAAACAGTCTTACAACGCTTCCTATGGGCGGCGGTAAAGGCGGAGCCGATTTTGACCCGAAGGGCAAAAGCGATAGCGAAGTTATGAGATTTTGTCAGAGCTTTATGACCGAACTTTCGAAGCATATCGGTGCCGATACCGATGTTCCTGCCGGTGATATCGGCGTAGGAGCTCGTGAAGTCGGATATTTATTCGGTCAATATAAACGGCTTAAAAATGAGTTTACCGGAGCTTTAACAGGCAGAGGACTTTCGTTTGGTGGTTCCTTAATCCGTCCCGAAGCCACAGGATACGGCGCCGTTTATTTTGTTGACGAAATGTTGAAGGACAACGGCGAATCCATAAAAGGCAAAACCTTTGCTGTTTCGGGATTCGGTAATGTTGCCTGGGGAGCAGTTAAGAAGATAAACGATTTAGGCGGTAAGGTTGTAACTATTTCGGGACCTGACGGTTATGTTTATGATAAAGACGGTATAAACACAGACGAAAAAATCAACTTTATGCTCGAAATGAGGTCATCTTGCAGAGATTGCGTTAAGGATTATGCTGATAAATTCGGAGTCCCGTTCTTTGAAGGAAAGCGTCCTTGGGAGCAAAAGGTCGATATTGTTATGCCTTGTGCCATTCAAAATGAAATCGGAATCGAAGATGCCAAAAACATCGTTAAAAACGGTGTAAAGTATCTTGCCGAGGTTTCGAATATGCCTACAACTGCCGAAGCGGTTGAGTATCTTAAAGCAAATAATGTTGTTATTGCTCCTTCAAAAGCAGTAAATGCCGGTGGTGTTGCCGTTTCGGGTCTTGAAATGAGTCAGGGCTCAATGCGTTACAGCTGGACTGCCGAAGAGGTTGATGAGCGTTTGCATGAGATTATGGCTTCTATTTATAAAAATACCTGCGAGGCCGCCGAAAAATACGGCAAAAAAGGCGATCTTGTCGCCGGTGCAAATATTGCAGGATTCTTAAAGGTTGCCGATGCAATGATAGCGCAGGGTATTGCTTACTAATTTATTGCGTTTTTTGTTAATTGATGATATAATAACAGAGGTGTACTTAAAATACATCTCTGTTTTATTTTAGGGGGCGAGTCGGTTGAAAAAGAAAAATATGCGCAATACAAAAGGCAGGATAGTATCTGCCGCTTGGCATCTTTTTTATGAGCAGGGTTATGAAAACACGACGGTTGATGATATAATTTTTGAATCTGAAACATCAAAGGGCTCTTTTTATCATTATTTCAGCGGTAAAGATTCTCTGCTTTCAACACTTTCTTATTTGTTCGATGAAAAATATGAAGAACTTTCCGCCTCTTTTCCCGAAAATATGGACGCAATAAGCAAACTTTTGTATCTTAATTCTGAAATGTTTCGCATAATTGAAGATACAATTTCCATAGAACTTCTTGCAAGACTTTTGTCAACGCAACTTGTAACTAAAAGCGAAAAGCATTTGCTCGACAAAGAGCGAACATACTATAAATTGCTTCGCAGTATAATAGTAGAAGGGCAGGAAAACGGAGAAATAGTTAAGGATAAATCGGCAAACGACATAGTAAAGGCGTATGCAATGTATGAAAGAGCGCTTATGTATGACTGGTGTCTTTGCAACGGAGAATATTCCCTTAGAGAATACAGTTCCGCCATGCTCCCGATGTTCATTTCGGGGTATAAAATCTCAAAATAATAAAAATTTATTTTTTGTACTTATTTTAGTATGTACTGCGGTCTAATAAAAAATCGCCTATTATAAAGAGTTTTTTCTTTATATCGGCGATTTTGTATTTATTTTGGTCTATACTTAATTCTATGTTGCAGTCTATGGAAAAGTATGGTATAATGCAAATGTCAATTTTTTGAAAGGGGAGAAATGAGATGTTAACAACAAATAACATTATTATTCTCGCAGCCATCGCATTATATATGATTATGATGGTTGTTATCGGCGCTGTTGTTTCAAAAAGAAATAAAACAGCGAGTGATTATTATTTAGGCGGCAGAAAATTGGGTCCGCTCGTTACCGCAATGAGTGCGGAAGCTTCGGATATGAGCGGTTGGCTCTTGATGGGTCTTCCTGCCGTAGCCATGATGGGCGGTTTGGCAGAAGCATTTTGGACTGCCGTAGGTCTTGCGATCGGTACATATATTAACTGGTTGGTAGTTGCGAAAAGACTTCGTAAGTACAGCGCTAAAATTGATGCGTTTACAATACCTGATTTCTTTGCAAAGCGATTCGGAGATAAGAGCCGTGTTCTTGTAACCGTTTCTGCATTGCTTATCATTGTATTCTTCATTCCTTATACCGCTTCGGGCTTTGCCGCTTGTGGAAAGCTCTTTACTTCGCTTTTCGGTATGAATTATATGACGGCAATGATTATCAGCGCAGCTGTTATTGTTATTTATTGTACATTAGGCGGTTTCTTCGCCGCTTCAACAACCGACTTTGTTCAAAGTATTGTTATGACTATTGCTTTGTTTGTTGTAATCGGTTTCGGCGAGGGTACAGTTCACGGCTTCGGAAATGTTTTTGAAAATGTTAAAGGTCTTAGCGGCTATCTTGATATTTTCAAGGGCTTTAATGTTTCAACCGGCGAAACAGGAAGTTACGGTGCTTTGCCTGTTGCTTCAACTCTTGCTTGGGGTCTCGGTTACTTCGGTATGCCCCATATTCTTTTAAGATTTATGGCTATAGAAGATGAAAATAAACTCAAACTTTCAAGAAGAGTAGCTTCGGTTTGGGTTACAATTTCAATGGGCATAGCAGTTCTTATCGGTGTTATTGGATATAGCTTGATGAAAAACGGCATTATCCCCGCTTATGCCGATGCTACAACCGCAGAAACAATAATCGTTGATATTTCAAAGGTTATTTCAAAATTCGGTTTTGTTCCTGCATTTGTCGGCGGAGTAATTCTTGCCGGTATTTTGGCATCAACAATGTCAACTGCCGATTCGCAGTTACTCGCAGCGGCTTCAAGTGTTTCAGAAAACCTCGTAAAAGAAACATTCGGTATAAAGATGTCTCAAAAAACATCAATGATTTTGGCTCGAGTTTCTGTTATCGCAATTTCAGTAGTTGCAATATTTATTGCCAAGAATCCTAACAGCTCGGTATTCAGAATAGTATCATTCGCTTGGGCAGGTTTCGGCGCTGCATTCGGTCCTGTTATCCTTTGCGCTCTGTTTTGGAAGAGAACAAACAAGTACGGCGCTATTGCAGGAATGCTTTCAGGCGGTATAATGGTATTCGTTTGGAAGTTTATTGTAAGAGTTCAGTTTGCAGATACAATTCTCAACATTTATGAACTTTTACCTGCTTTCATAGTTGCTCTTGTTGCAATTATCGTTGTAAGTTTGCTGACAAAAGCACCCGAAAAAGAAATTACCGATGTTTATGAAGAAATAAAGAACGCATAAATAAAGTTGTAAGCAACCGAATTTTCGGTTGCTTACTTTTTTAATAAAACAGTTGACAACTGATAGATTATGTTATAAAATGTCTTTTAGATGGAGGCGCACCCGAGATTAGTAACCTACAAAAACGGTTGCCAAAACCGTAGGCGAAAGGCGACGGTGCCGAAGCGAATACCGTGGCGGGTATTTTGACTGGCAGTGCGGAGAATATCCGTAATGTTGTCGCAATTATTTGCGGAGAGCTATCAAAAAACAAAAGAGTTTTTTTGGGCAGCCGCATTTTTGCTTTGCGGTTGCCCTATCTTTTATATAACTCCCAAGGTTGGCGAGAATAAATTATGCCAAATATAAAACGGGGCATTTTTTCGCAATAGTTGGGTAACCAAATTTATCTTTTGGAAAGAAATGGTGGTTATTATGAAGAAAAATACTATTTTTAAGGGCGTAGCAACGGCTATCGTAACGCCTTTCAAAAACGGAAACATTGATTATGATGCTTTCGACCGTTTGGTTGAATGGCAAATTAAATCGGGTGTAAGCGGAATAGTAGTTGCCGGAACAACCGGAGAGGGTTCAACGCTTACCGATAAAGAGCATAGAGAACTCATTAAACATTGTGTTGAAACCGTTAACGGCAGAGTTAAGGTTATTGCCGGAACCGGCTCTAACGATACGGCTTATGCCATTTCGCTTTCAAAATATGCCTGTGAAGTAGGCGCAGATGCGCTTTTGCTCGTAACGCCATATTATAACAAAGCAACTCAAAACGGACTTTATGAGTCCTTTAAGGCAATAGCAGATGAGGTGGATAAGCCCTGTATACTTTATAATGTTCCGTCAAGAACGGGCTGCAATATTAAGCCGGAAACGGTTGTCCGTCTTGCCGACCATAAAAATATTGTTGCAATAAAAGAAGCCAGTGGAGATATTTCGCAGGTTGCTGAACTTGCATCGCTTGTCGGCGATAAGTTAGATATTTATTCGGGAAACGACGACCAAATCGTTCCTATTTTGTCCCTCGGCGGAAGCGGTGTTATTTCTGTACTTTCAAATGTTTGCCCGAAAGAAACCGCAAAGATGTGCGATGCTTTCTTTGAGGGGGATATAAAAACTGCAAGAGAATTGCAACTAAAATATCTTGAACTTATAAATTCGCTGTTTTGCGAGGTTAATCCAATACCCGTTAAATGCGCTGTATCAAAACTCGGTTTCGGCGAAAATTCTCTCAGGTTGCCCCTAACCGTTATGGAGGAGAATAACGAAGCCAGATTAGTAAAAGCTATGCAAGATAACGGTTTAATTTAATTTGAATATAATAAAGAAGGAAAACTTATGAAAATCGGTATTTACGGTTACGGGAATTTAGGCAGAGGCGTTGAACTTGCCGTTAATAGCGCTCCCGATATGGAACTTTTCGGAATTTTTACAAGGAGAGACCCGAGCACCGTTAAAAGTGTTCTCAACACTGCTGTATATTCGGCAAACGATGTTTTGAAGTATAAAGATGAAATTGATGTTATGATTATTTGCGGCGGCTCGGCTACCGACCTTCCTTTTATGACACCCGACCTTGCGCAAAACTTCAATGTTGTTGACAGTTTTGATACTCATGCAAATATTTCTTCTCATTTTGAAAATGTTGATAAAACCGCAAAAAGCGGTAAAAAAGTTGCTGTAATTTCTGTTGGTTGGGATCCGGGAATGTTTTCTGTTGCCCGTATTTATTCTTCCGCCATTCTTCCAAACGGCAAAGATAATACATTTTGGGGCAGAGGAGTAAGTCAGGGCCATTCAGATGCGATAAGAAGAATAAAAGGTGTTATAGATGCCCGTCAATATACCGTTCCGGTTGAAGAAACTCTGAACAAAGTCAGAAACGGCGATATGGCTGACCTTACGGCAAGGCAAAAGCATATAAGAGAATGTTTTGTTGTTGTTGAGGACGGCGCTGATAAAAAAGAAATAGAAAAAGAAATTAAAGAAATGCCTAACTATTTTGCTGATTACGATACCTTTGTAACTTTCATTTCGGCAGAGGAAATGAAAGAAAATCATTCGTCGCTTCCTCATGGGGGGCTCGTTATCAGAAACGGATTTACAGGCAAAGATAACGAAAATTCGCATACGATAGAATACCGCCTCAAACTTGATTCAAATCCCGAGTTTACAGGCAGTGTTCTCGTGGCTTATGCCCGTGCGGCAAAGCGCATGAATGATAAAGGCGATAACGGCTGTAAAACCGCCTTTGATATTGCACCGGCATTATTGTCGCCGTTGAGCGCAGAGGAATTGCGCCATACTTTACTTTAAGGAATGTTGCTATGTCTTATAAAGATATGCTTATCTGCAAGAACTTGCAGATAAATGATAAAGGTCATTTGTGTTTTGCCGGTATTGATACATTGGAACTTGCAAAACAGTATGGTACGCCGACCTATTTTATGGATGAAGACCGAATTCGTGAAATGTGTAATATCTATAAATCGGCGTTGGAAGATGCCTTTAAGGAAAAGGGCAGGGCAATTTATGCTTCGAAAGCGGCATCTTTTAAGCAGATGTATCGGATTATGAAAGAAGAAGATATGTTTTGCGATGTTGTTTCGGTAGGCGAAATCTATACCGCAATTAAGGCAGAATTCCCTCCTGAAAAACTTTATTTTCATTCAAATAACAAAACCGATTATGATATAGAATTTGCCATAAAAAACAATGTTGGTTTTTTTGTTATAGATAATACAGAAGAACTTCTTGCGATAGATAGAATTGCCGAAAAACTCAATAAACAACCGCAGATTATTATTAGGGTAACTCCCGGAATAGATACGCATACCTTTGAAGCGGTTGCAACGGGAAAGGTTGATTCAAAATTCGGCTTTGCGATAGAAACCGGCGCCGCCGATGAGATAACAAAACTTGCCCTTTCTCTAAAAAATATTAAGTTTATGGGCTTTCATTGCCATGTCGGCAGTCAGTTGTTTGATTCTGATGTTTATATAAGAAGCGCCGAAATAATGCTCAATTATATAATCCATGTAAGAGATGATTTCGGCTTTTCGGCATCTATGCTCGACCTTGGCGGCGGATACGGTGTAAGGTATCTTGAAACCGACCCCACAATAGATATTTACGAAAATATAATAACGGTTGGCAAATATGTTAAAGACTTTTGCGAAAAGAATAATCTTGAGCTTATGCAGATTTCTTTTGAGCCGGGAAGAAGTATTGTAGCCGATGCCGGACTGACGCTTTATACCGTTGGTAATGTTAAAAAAATTCCGGGATTTATCAACTATGTTTCCTGCGATGGCGGAATGGCGGATAATGTTCGATTTGCTATGTATGAAGCGCCCTATACCGTTCTGCCGGCAGGTGATATGCTTAAAAACGGCGATATGAAATCGAGCATTGTCGGAAGATGTTGCGAAAGCGGCGATGTAATTCAACCCGATGTTTTAATGCCCTCTGATATAAAGCGGGGAGATATTGTTGCGGTTTGTACAACCGGCGCTTATAATTACTCAATGGCATCAAATTATAACAGACTTCCAAAACCTCAGGTTGTTATGATTAGAAATGGAAAAACCTATGTTGCCGTTAAAGGCGAAACATTAGACGACTTAATAGATTGCGATATATAATAAAAGCGATTGCATTTTTATATGCAATCGCTTTTCGTTTTATAAGTCTATTTCCTCAAACCGGTTTATTGATTTTTTATATGAAACAAATGTTAAAAATGAAATAATAATATAGCTTAATAACCGTTTTGCAAATTTATATGCCGTTTTGAAAAAACCGACAAAAATTAAATTAAAAAGCCCGAAGATAAAGAAGACAAGACCGAGCGCAAAAAGATTTGCATTCATGAGCGCATTATTTATGTATGCAGATAAACGGGAAAACACCGTCATTCTTAAAATAACGGCAATTCCCATTATAAACAAACTGGCTCGGTTCGTGGGTGAACAACCTATTCAAGACCCACTGTACAAGGGAATGGTGGAACACCTGTTTTCGCCTTAAAATGGGTATGTTGAACCAATACCAATATTGAATTGCCTTAATGTTCGTATAGGCAAATAGGGTAAATGTCTATTGCGTAAATTTCAATTTTACTCTGCATTGTCACAATATATTTCTATCGCATCTGCTACGAATTGAGCTGTTCCTTCTCCACCATAGGCGTCGATATTCGTTGTAAAATCTCCACTGCCTGAATACATTTTTCCTAATCCACGCAAAATCTTGTTTGTACAAGTATAAAAATTTTCTGTAATGTAGTCTTGTATTCTCTTTACAAGATTCTGTGCATCAGCAGAAGCTGGATCATTGTTTTTAATTTCACCCGCCTCTTTAAAAAGAAGCATAAATCTATCTGCCAAGATTTTTTCATCTTCCTCAGTACGCCCCTTCTGCTTTTCCTCCATCTCCTTGTATTCTGGAGTATTACCGTACAATTCCTTTGCTTGTTTGGAATACTCATCCAATTTGCTTCTATCAAAAGCCTTAAAATCCATATGTTTCACTCCTAACATTTTTATTCCAAGCGCAAAATTCATTAAGTTCTCAATATGTTCCTTCTTAAGCTTAAGCAACTCTATTTGTTGTTCTAACGCCTTACTTCTATCAAAGTCAGGACTATTAATAATCGCCTTAATGTCTTTAAGGGGAAACTCCAATTCTCTAAACAGTAGAATGTGTTGAAGGCGCTCCAGATCTGCATCGTCATACAGTCTGTAGCCAGCATCGGTATATCCCGTCGGATGTAAAAGACCAATCTTGTCATAATATTGTAGAGTGCGTATACTCACTCCGGCAAGCTTACTCACTTCATTCACTGTCATCATTATTATTTCCTCCTTTGTCTTGGTGACTTCATTATAAACTATTACGCTGCGTCAGAGTCAAGAAAAAAATAAAAAATCCCCGCATTTTTTCAAATGCAGGGATTTGTTATGTAATCAGAATCCTTAAAAATTCAAGGTTTTCCGCATATTTTTTTTATCCTTAATCGTTGTATGGTGGTACATATTTTCCGTTCGAATAGTTCCATACCATATTGGCGATTACAACATCTCCATATAATTGCTCGTCTTTGGATTCATTCAGAACAAAACGACATATTTCAACGAATATTATATTATTTTATTATTATAAGGGATTATAGAGCAGAATAAAAAATCCGCCCGAAAATTCGGGCGGATAATCTTTTTATAAAGATTTAATTATTTCTTATCCTTAATAGCTGCCTGAGCTGCGGCAAGACGAGCAATCGGAACACGGAAAGGTGAGCACGATACATAGTCAAGACCGATGCTATTGCAGAATTCGATGGAAGAAGGATCGCCGCCATGCTCACCGCAGATACCGCAGTGGAGGTTGGCGCGGGTGTTCTTACCGTTCTTAACTGCCATTTCCATAAGCTGACCAACACCGGTGGTGTCAAGACGGGCAAACGGATCGGATTCGAAAATCTTATTTGAATAGTAGCTCGGGAGGAACTTACCAGCGTCATCACGGCTGAAACCGAATGTCATCTGGGTAAGGTCGTTAGTACCGAAGCAGAAGAATTCAGCTTCCTTAGCGATATCACCGGCTGTAAGAGCAGCACGGGGGATTTCAATCATAGTACCAACTTCATATTTAAGGTCAGAACCGGCTGCCTTAATAACTTCGTCAGCAGTTGCAACAACAACATCTTTAACGAATTTAAGCTCTTTGATTTCACATGCTAACGGAATCATAATTTCGGGAACTATGTTCCAGTCGGCATGTTTCTTCTGAACGGCAAGAGCTGCTTTAATTACAGCTTTTGTCTGCATCTTTGCAATTTCAGGATAGGTAACTGCAAGACGGCAACCACGGTGTCCCATCATCGGGTTGAACTCGTGGAGGTCAGAGCAGAGCTGCTTAATCTGAGCAACGGTTTTACCCTGAGCTTTTGCAAGAATTTCGATATCTGCTTCTTCTGTCGGAACGAACTCATGAAGCGGAGGATCGAGGAAACGGATGGTTACAGGATAACCGCCCAAAGCTTCAAATAAGCCCTCGAAGTCTGCCTGCTGCATCGGTTCGATCTTATCAAGAGCAGCTTCACGCTCTTCAACAGTTTCAGAGCAAATCATTTCACGGAAAGCATCAATTCTGCCTTCGCCGAAGAACATATGCTCTGTACGGCAAAGACCGATACCCTGAGCACCGAGTTCAGCAGCGCGTTTTGCGTCAGCAGGTGTATCAGCATTTGTGCGAACACCCAACTTTTTATATTTATCGGCAAGTTTCATAATTCTGCCGAAGTAACCGCTGTTAGGATCAGCAGGAACGGTCGGAATCATCAAATCATAGATGTTACCGGTTGAACCGTCAAGAGAAAGACCGTCGCCTTCCTTGAATACTTTACCGGCGAGAGTGAACTGCTTGTTTTCTTCGTCCATCTTAATATCGCCGCAACCTGAAACGCAGCAGGTACCCATACCACGGGCAACAACGGCAGCGTGAGAGGTCTGACCGCCACGAACGGTTAAGATACCCTGAGCGTATTTCATACCCTCGATATCTTCCGGTGAGGTTTCAAGACGAACAAGAATAACCTTTTCTCCGGCTTTGCCTTTTTCAGCGGCATCTTCTGCTGTAAATACGATTTTACCGGCAGCAGCACCTGGGGAAGCGGCAATACCCTTACCAACAACATTGTTCTTGTCAGCATCTTTAAGAGCTTTAACATCAAATGTCGGGTGGAGAAGCATATCAAGACTCTTAGCATCAATTTGCATAAGAGCTTCTTCTTCTGTGATCATGCCTTCGTCGATCAAATCACAAGCGATTTTAATTGCGGCAGCGGCAGTTCTCTTACCGTTACGGGTTTGAAGCATATAGAGTTCGCCGTGCTCAACGGTGAATTCCATATCCTGCATATCACGGTAGTGGTCTTCAAGAATTTTGCAAACATCGTTGAACTTCTTGAAAGCTTGTGGGAACTTATCAGCCATTTCTGCAATCGGCATCGGAGTACGAACACCGGCAACAACATCTTCGCCCTGAGCGTTTGTTAAGAATTCGCCCATAAGACCTTTTTCACCGGTAGCCGGGTTACGGGTAAATGCAACACCTGTTCCGCAATCTTCACCCATATTACCGAATGCCATTGACTGAACATTAACGGCAGTACCCCAAGAATAAGGAATATCGTGGTCCATACGATAGATGTTTGCACGGGGGTTGTCCCATGAACGGAAAACGGCTTTAATAGCTGCAAACAACTGTTCCTTAGGATCATCGGGGAAGTCAGTTCCTAACTGATTTTTGTATTCGGCTTTGAACTGATTAGCAAGTTCTTTGAGGTCATCGGCAGTAAGGTCAACGTCAAAAGTAACGCCCTTCTTTTCTTTCATTTCGTCGATGAGCTTTTCGAAATACTTTTTACCGACTTCCATAACAACATCAGAGAACATCTGAATGAAACGGCGATAGCAGTCCCAAGCCCAACGGGGGTTGTTAGACTGTTCTGCGATAACATTTACAACATCCTCATTAAGACCGAGGTTCAAAATGGTATCCATCATACCGGGCATTGAGGCACGGGCGCCGGAACGAACAGAAACGAGAAGAGGATTTTTCTTATCGCCGAACTTTTTGCCGGTGATGTTTTCCATCTTTTCAATGTTCTCCATGATTTCTGCCTGGATATCAGCGTTAATCTGACGGCCATCTTCGTAATACTGTGTACAAGCTTCGGTGGAAATAGTGAAACCCTGCGGAACGGGAAGACCGATTTTGGTCATCTCAGCAAGATTCGCACCTTTACCGCCCAAAAGCTCACGCATAGAAGCGTCGCCTTCGCTGAAAAGGTAAACATACTTGTGACTCATTAAGAATCAACCTCCTAAAAATAATATATGAAACTAAATAAAGAATCCGAAAAAACATCTATTTCGAATATCCAAGTTATTATACCAAATTTATGAAAAAAAATAAAGCATTTTTTTTAGAAACCTTAATATTTATAAATATATATTAAAAAAAAGCCATCTTTCGACGGCTTTTTGACTATTTTGCACTTATTTTCCGTAAATATTTGTCAAGTGTTTTCGCGACAAAGGAACCTACAATGACGGTAATGACCAATTCGACAAGTCCGTTAACGGTGAAAGCGGCGGTAATAACGGCTTTGAAAAATTTTGTACCGAGCGAAGTATTCCCGAAAAAGAAGAAATATCCTGAAAGGAACAAAAGCGTATTGAAAACGGGCATACACGCGCAAGAAACGGAGTATCCTATAACATTTACGGAACGGTAGTTTTTTTCGGCGTTTTTCTTAAATGCGAGAAAAACAAGAGCGGTGATAAGACCTGCAATTATTCTTGTAACAAAACAAACGATAACCGTTCCGACAGGGTTTGCTTCAAGCATTAACGGGGCTGTTTTGTCGGGCATAAAACCGATATTAAAACACATAAGAAAACTTGTGAGCCCGAATAAAAAACTCAGATAAACTGCGCTCGAAACACCAAGACAAACGGCGCCGATGGCAACCGGAATTGTCATAAGAGTTATCGACAAATAAGGCGTTACAATATAACCTATCGGCGTAAAATCCATAATAATCATAATTGCCGTGAACAACGCCAAAAGGGTCAATTTGAATGTGTTTTGTTTTTTCATATAAATTCCTCCGATGCTATCCTTAAAAAGGTACAGCTCATATTTTTAACTGCAAACGCAGGTAAATTTACTTATTCTTTTCGTAAATAATTCTAAGACCTTCCAAAAGCAGGTTTTCGTTGTAAATTATTTCGTTATTACAGTATTTGATGATTTCTCTTGAAAGCCCTCCCGTTGCAACAACACTTGCGTTTTGTCCGATAATGTTCTTCATTCTGTCAACAAGACCGTCAATCATCGCCGCTGTTCCGAAAACAAGGCCGGATTTCATACAGTCTGATGTATTTTTACCAATAACAGATGCGGGGGCAACGATATCGGTTGCGGGAAGCTGAGAGGTATTTTCGCAAAGGGCTTTTAGTGTTAACCTGACTCCTGCGCCGATAGAACCGCCGATAAAAGCACCGTTTTCGTCAACACAAAAAACAGTTGTTGCGGTTCCCATATCAATAATGATACAGGGAACGGTATAATCGGCAACGGCACCTACGGCACCGGCAACGAGGTCGGCACCGAGTTGGGCGGGGTTGTCTATTTTTATATCAAGACCGGTTTTTATACCGGGACCTACCATCATAGGTACTACATCGCAGATATTTGAAAGGGCAGTGCAAATAGAGGACTGAACATTCGGAACAACCGATGCTATAATGCAGTCTTCAATGTCGCTTAAATGCTTGTTATATATGGATAGGATATTCTTGATTTCGTAAGCGTATTGATCGCTTGTAAGTCTTGTGTCGGTAGCAAGTCTTGCTGTAAAGAGCAAAACTTCATCATCAAAACCGCCGAGCGTTATGTTTGAATTTCCGATATCAATAGCGAGTAACATTGTTATCCCTCCCGAATTTTAAGTTATTATAACATAAATTATATTTAAGGTCAAATAAAAAAGAGTTGACAAATCTTTCTAAAATTGTTACAATATTTGAGTTATTTGTAGGATTATGCCTATAAAAACCCCTTGCCGACTTTATTTTGTCAAAAAAGTCGGACAAAAGTCCATGAGGAGGTGCAACGAAATGACAGCTAAGTATGAGTCAACTCTTATCTTTTCTGTTAAGGACGGCGACGAAGCAGTTACCGCTCTTAAAGACAAGTTTAATGAGTTAATTGCAAAGAACGGCACAGTTGAAAATGTTGACGAATGGGGTAAGCGCAAACTTGCTTATCTTATCAACGATGAAGCTGAGGGTTATTATGTATTTACTACATTTACCGCCGATGCAAATTTCCCTGCTGAGCTTGAGCGTGTAGCAGGAATTACCGATGGTGTTCTTCGAGTAATGACCATCAGAAAATAATGGAGGTTTAATACTATGTTTAATTTGGTTGTTTTAACCGGTCGCCTTACTGCCGATCCGGAACTTAAAACCACGCCTAACGGAATATCCGTTACATCGTTCTCCATTGCAGTTGGCCGCCGTTACCGTTCGGGCGAGGAAACTCAAACCGATTTTATCAATATCGTAGCTTGGCGCCAGACTGCGGAATTTATTACAAAATATTTCAAAAAGGGCAGTATGATAGGCATAGAGGGTTCTATCCAAACCCGCCGTTATACCGATAAAAACGGTGCAAACCGTACGGTATTTGAGGTTGTTGCCAATAATGTCCAGTTCGTTGAATCAAAGAGAGATAACGGGGGCTCTAACGAACCCGCCGAGACATTTTCCAACGCTACCGCAAACGATTTCACCGAAATTGACGGCGGTATGGATGATGATCTTCCGTTCTGATTTGATTAAATTAAAATCTAAATAGGAGGGTACTTTTCAATGGAAAAGACAGATAAACCTTTACACAGAAAACCGCGCAAGAAAGTTTGTCATTTTTGCGCTGACCGTGTAGAAGAAATTGATTATAAGGATGTTGCAAAGCTTCGCAAGTTCGTTTCAGAACGCGCGAAAATACTTCCCAGAAGAGCAACAGGCACCTGCGCTAAACATCAGCGTGAACTTACAACCGCTATCAAACGCGCTCGTCAGGTTGCTTTGCTTCCTTATTCAAACGACTGATAATTGTTTTAACCGCAGTTTCTTTGCGAAACCTGCGGTTATTTTTTTCTTGTAATTATTGCGTTTTAGTGGTATTATATAATATATACTGCTGATTTATTTTAGTATTTGGGGGATGAGTTTATTATGCGTAAAGACGGTAAACGCCTTAAAAATGCGGAACCTATGTATACCGTTGCCGCCCATATTATGAGTAAGCGGACCGATTCAATGAATATGATTACTATTGATGTTCCGCTTGAACCGATTCAAAAATATATAAATGAAAAGCGCAAACAGGGTATATACATAAGTCATATGGCGGTTATTCTTTCGGCATTTATGCAAACTGTTGCGGAGTATCCCCAGCTTAACCGTTTTGTTGTCAACTCAAATATTTATGCCAGAAATGAACTTGCAGTCGGTATGGTTGTATTAAAATCGGGCGAAACAAGCGACGGAACTATGTCAAAAATGTATTTTAGACCGGATAATACCGTATTTGAAGTAAACGATATTATCAACAAGTATGTTGAAGAAAACAGAAATGCTCCCGAGAATAACGGAACCGAAAAGGCAATAAAGGTTTTGCTTGGAATTCCGGGACTTTTGAGGATAGGGGTAAAGATTTGCAAATTCCTTGATAATCATAATTTGCTTCCTTCTGCCATCGTTAATCTCTCTCCGTTCCATAATACCTTGGTAATTTCAAACTTGGCATCCATAAGAACAAATCATATTTATCATCATATTTATGATTTCGGAACAACAAGCATAATGATTACTATGGGTAATTCAAGAGAAGTTGCCAAAAGAAAAGGCGGAGAAATAGTATTTGAAAAATGTATGCCGCTCGGTATTGTTATGGACGAGAGAATTTGCTCGGGAAGTTATTTTGCCATCGCATTCAGAAAAATGAAACAGTTTTTAACTAATC
Source organism: Clostridia bacterium (assembly GCA_024404145.1). Lineage (GTDB taxonomy): Bacteria > Bacillota > Clostridia > Oscillospirales > Acutalibacteraceae > UBA737. The sequence goes on from JAKSQK010000001.1 coordinate 243,535, forward strand.
CCGAAATGCTTGAAACTAAACCGAAAGAAGTTAAGGTTGACGACGGTATTTGATAATTATTTGTCAATTTTTTCTTGTATTTGAGAATAATTTATTGTATAATTATTATATTAAAAACAAAGGAGTTATCAATATGTTAGTATCAGCAAAAGAAATGTTGAACAAAGCTAAAGCCGGCAAATATGCCGTAGGTCAGTTTAACATCAACAATCTTGAATGGACAAAGGCCATTCTTTTAACAGCGCAGGAATTAAATTCTCCCGTAATTCTCGGCGTTTCCGAGGGTGCAGGTAAGTATATGTGTGGTTATAAAACCGTTGTCGGCATGGTAAATGGTATGATAGAAGAACTTGGCATTACCGTTCCGGTTGCTCTTCATCTTGACCACGGTTCCTATGAAGGCGCAAAGAAATGTATCGAAGCCGGTTTCTCATCGGTTATGTTTGACGGTTCTCATTATCCTATCGAGGAAAATGTTGCAAAAACAAAAGAACTTGTTGAAACCTGTAATAAACTCGGTCTTTCGTTGGAAGCCGAGGTAGGTGCAATAGGCGGCGAAGAAGACGGTGTTATCGGCGGCGGCGAAGTTGCTGACCCGAAAGAATGTAAAATGATAGCCGATTTAGGCGTTACAATGCTCGCGGCCGGTATCGGAAATATCCACGGCAAATATCCTGAAAACTGGGCAGGTCTTTCTTTTGATACCCTTGCTGATATCAGCGCTCTTACAGGAGATATGCCTCTCGTTCTTCACGGCGGTACGGGTATTCCGGCAGATATGATTAAAAAGGCAATTTCTCTCGGTGTTTCTAAAATTAATGTTAATACCGAATGCCAGTTAAGTTTTGCTGCTGCTACTCGTAAGTATGTAGAAGAAGGCAAGGATTTGCAGGGCAAGGGATTTGACCCGAGAAAGCTTTTAGCTCCCGGTTTTGAAGCAATTAAAGAAACCGTAAAGGAAAAGATGGAACTTTTCGGCTCAATAGGAAAAGCATAAACAATAATTAAATTAAAAGACCGCTTTATTCAAAAAGCGGTCTTTTTTTATCGGTTTAACAGATAAATTGCAAAATTCAAATATCCGGCAAATAAAAGCCAAATGAGATATGGAATTTGAAGAAAAGCTGCCCATTTCGAAATGCTGTGGTATTCAAATATCATAAGAATTGTTGCAATAGCCATAAAGATTAGAATAAAGAATGCAAAAAGATATAATCTTGCCGAGAAAAAAATCGGACTCCAAAGAAAATTGAAAATAAGTTGAGCTGCAAAGAAAAGATATGCCTTCGTTTTGTTAAGATATTTATCTTCCTTATTCCAAACAAGATAAAGCGAAATTCCCATCAAAACATAGAGTATGCACCAAACGATGGGAAAAACAATAAACGGCGGTGAAAGGGGAGGTTGGTTTATGGAATTATATATTTTCATATCCTTTCCCGATATAAGCGCCGAAAGGCCCCCAACTGCCAAAGGAATTAAAAGGGAAATAAGCAGTTTTTTCAAGTTGCATTTAATTATCATATTTATCACCCGTTTTATTTTATGCCGAAAACGGGCGATTTATTAGCATATTTGGGGATATTTTAATCTTTTTTATGGCAGTTATCCTTAAAAGCGCAGGTTTCACAGCCAAAAGAGCAGTTTCCGTTTTTTCTCCGTTTTACAATTTTTAATATAGCCAAAGTAATAACTGTAATAACAATAGCCGAAACGAGAACTGTTCCTCCGTAAAGCTTAATAAATTCAAGCATAATAATCACCGTTTTTTCAAAAAAATCAATAAAGTTTATCTACCGCTTTTTTAAGTACCGAAGATAACGGAATAATAAAAAATCCGAAAAAGAGGTTGCCGATGCCATGCAGCGCATCGAAGGGGAAACCTGAAATAATCCATGCAACCGTTTGCTTAAAACTCAGCCCGAATACTATCGCCTGAACGGGAGAATAGAGTGTTCCGAATAAAAATCCGTGAAGGGAACAAACAGTCGCATAAATAATAAACCTGTATTTTGAGGGCAGTTTTTTCGGTATAATCATAGTTACCGCCCAAAGAACAGTCCAGATATAAAGATAAGGTATCCACCAAACATTAAATCCCGATATGAGTCCGATAAGAAAAACATAAATATATATGGGGATAAGCGCTTTTTTCCCGAAAACCAAGGTGTATACCATAATAAGCATTCCGAGGATATGAATATTAGGCAGAAATTCAAGAGCTATTTTTGAAACGGTCATTAGTACACCGAGCAAAGGGAAAAGTGTTATTTCAAAAAGTTTGAGTTTCGTTTTCATCATTTTTCAATTTTGAAATCGTAGGTAGCAAATGGAGTAACGGAAGTTTTATCAACGCCGGCAGATGCCATTTTACCGTCAATGTAAAACGCCCAAAATGTTTTATCCTTTTCGTAATCGGCGGTTATTCCGTTAACCTCTTTAACATACAAGCCGTATTCACTGCTGTCGCCGCTGATCAGATTTAACTTCAAAAGGGCATTTCCGACGGTTTTTTCATCGGTTTTGATAACGAATTCCGTTTTGTTTCCGCTTTCATCGAAAACATTTAAGTTAAATTGCGTTTTTCCGTTTCCCAATTCGGTTTGAGAAACGATTTTTGAACTTGTCCCGATTTTTTTGTTTTCGTTGTTTTGTTTACAGGAACAAACGGTCAGTGCCATAGCCGCAATAAGCACAAATGAAATAATTTTTGAACAAATTAAAATAGTTTTGTTTTTCATTTTTTTACTCCTAAATATTATTTGCCGTTTATTATTCATTTCGGCACTCGCAAAATTTACGAATAATTAAATACGGCTTGGTGTTTCGGGTCTTTCGACTTAATGCAAAACCCGAAACCTTCTCGGAAAATCCAATGGTTTTTCATTCCTTTGCGGCAGGAATATATCGGGTTTTTCAGCATATCACGGCGACGGGCTCGTGCGGGATTTTCACCCGACTTCCCCTCAACAGTAAATAATTTTAACATAAAGCACATCAATTTTCAATATTTGCCTATAATATATATAATATTTTTATTTACTTTATAAAAGAAATGTCGTAAAATATATATGACTGAGTTTTGTTGGAGGTTTAGATTTTGAGTAGCGAAAAATTAGTTATCAAAGGCGCCAAAGAACATAATCTGAAAAATATTGATTTGGAAATTCCGAGAAATAAACTTGTTGTATTTACGGGTTTGTCGGGAAGCGGAAAATCATCTCTTGCTTTTGATACAATCTATGCCGAAGGACAAAGAAGATATGTTGAATCGCTTTCGTCTTATGCACGGCAGTTTTTAGGACAAATGGAAAAACCTTCTGTTGATACCATTGAAGGTCTTTCTCCCGCCATTTCAATAGACCAAAAAACAACCTCAAAAAATCCCCGTTCCACCGTTGGTACGGTTACTGAAATATACGATTATTTAAGACTCTTGTTTGCAAGAGTCGGTGTTCCGCACTGTCCCGTATGCGGAAAAGAAATAACAATGCAACCCATTGATAAAATTGTTGATACGATTATGGATTTAGAGGAAGGCACTAAAATTCAACTGCTTTCTCCGATTATCAATAATCGAAAAGGTGAGCATATAAAAGAGCTTGAAAATGCAAGAAAGTCGGGATATTCTCGGGTTCGGGTGGATGGTCATATCTATGACCTTTCGGAAGAAATAAAACTCGATAAAAACAAAAAGCATAATATCGAAGTTGTAGTTGACCGTTTGGTAATTAAAAAGGATATCCGTTCCCGTCTTGCCGATAGCGCTGAAACTGCGCTAAACCTTTCAAAAGGAAGATTATCGGTTGATGTTATAGGCGGCGAGGAATTGCAGTTTTCTCAGACTTATGCCTGTGATGAGCATGGTATAAGCATACCCGAACTTACGCCGACTATGTTTTCTTTTAACAGTCCCATAGGCGCATGTCCTACATGTACCGGTATCGGTATTTTTATGAAGGTTGACCCCCGTCTTATTATTGCCGATGAAAACAAATCTTTGATAGACGGCTGCATAAGAGCATCGGGTTGGGGAGTAAACTCATGGTACAGTCCCGATTCGGGCGCCATTGCGCAAATGTATTATTACGGTTTGGCAAAAAAATATAAATTTGATATAAATACCGCATGGAAAGACCTGTCAGACCAGGTAAAAAATGCCGTTCTTTACGGAACGGGAAATGAAGAATTGGAACTTGAACGGACAAGCTTTATGGGATACGGAAAATATAAAGCACCGTTTGAAGGAGTAGTAAATAATCTTCAAAGAAGATATAATTCAACAAAAAGCGACGGCGCAAGGGCGGAAATTGAAAGTTATATGCACGAGAACGACTGTCCTGACTGTCATGGTGCAAGACTTAAACCCGAATTTTTGGCTGTAACGGTAGGCGGTAAAAACATAAAAGAATTCTGCGAAATGTCGGTTGCGGAACTTTTTTGTTTTCTTGAAACATTGTCCTTTGATTCAAGAGAAGATTTAATCGCAAGACCCATACTTAAAGAGGTTAAAGAAAGACTTTCGTTTCTTTCAAGCGTAGGTCTTGAATACTTGTCGCTTTCCCGTTCTGCCGGAACTCTTTCGGGCGGAGAAGCGCAGAGAATTCGTCTTGCAACCCAAATAGGTTCGGCTCTTTGCGGAGTTTTGTATATTCTGGATGAACCGAGTATAGGTCTTCATCAAAGGGATAACGAGCGTCTTCTTGCTACCCTTAAAAAGTTAAGAGACCTCGGCAATACTCTGATAGTTGTAGAACACGACGAGGATACAATGCGAGAGGCGGATTTTATTGTCGATATAGGTCCCGGCGCCGGAATTCACGGCGGTGAGGTTGTATATACGGGAACTCCGGCTAATCTATTGAAATGTAAAAACTCCGTTACTGCCGATTATCTTACCGGAAGAAAGAAAATCCCCGTTCCCAAAACCCGAAGGCAGGGAAACGGAAACTTCCTTACGGTAAAGGGCGCAAAAGAAAACAACCTTAAAAATATTGATGTTGATATTCCGCTTGGAAAACTTGTCTTGATAACGGGTGTTTCCGGAAGCGGAAAGTCATCTCTTGTAAACGATATTCTTTATAATGTTCTGGCAAACAAACTTAACAAAGCAAAAACTATTGCGGGAGATTATAAGTCGATAGAAGGGGTAGAAAATTTAGATAAGGTTATAAATATAGACCAGTCTCCGATAGGCAGAACTCCCCGAAGTAATCCGGCAACATATACCGGTGTTTTTACCGATATAAGAGAACTTTTTGCTTCAACAAAAGAGGCAAAAGCCAAAGGATATAATGCCGGTAGATTTTCCTTTAATGTTAAGGGCGGACGATGCGAAGCGTGTCAGGGCGACGGCATTGTGAAAATCGAGATGCATTTTTTACCGGATATTTATGTACCCTGCGATGTTTGCGAAGGTGCAAGGTATAACAAAGAAACTCTGGGAATTTTATTTAAGGGTAAAAGCATTTATGATGTTCTCGAAATGTCGGTTGAAGAAGGTATGCATTTCTTTGAAGCCCATCCAAGAATTTATAAAAAACTTAAAACCCTTTACGATGTCGGTCTTGGCTATATAAAAATCGGCCAACCTGCAACAACCCTTTCGGGCGGAGAAGCGCAGAGGGTTAAACTTGCAACCGAACTTTCAAAAAGGTCAACAGGAAAAACCATTTATATTCTTGATGAGCCGACTACGGGGCTTCATACCGCCGATGTTCACCGACTTGTTGAAATACTTGAACGCCTTGTTGATTCCGGCAATACCGTTTTGGTAATCGAGCATAATCTTGATGTTATTAAGGTTGCAGATTATATTATCGATTTAGGGCCTGAGGGCGGTAATAACGGGGGAACGGTTGTTTGTTCGGGAACGCCCGAAGAGGTATGCAAATGCAAAAAATCTTATACGGGTCAATTCCTTAAAAAGATGTTATAATTTACACATTATTAAACATTTCTAAATGTATTTTGATACAATATGATAAAGGCGGTGGGATAAAGGTGTTCGGTTATGTTAAAATTTCAAAAGGCGAATTAAAAATAAAAGAATATGACACCTATAAAGCCGTATACTGTTCTTTATGTAAACGGCTCGGAAAAAACTACGGCTTTTTATCTCGGCTGACGCTTAGTTATGACTTCACATTTTTGGCGCTTCTAAATATGTCGCTTAAAGAAAAATGCGAGGGGTATAAACTCGGCAGATGCGCCTTTAACCCTATAAAAAAATGCAACTACTGTATTGATACCGATTTTTTGGAAATGCCGAGTGCGGCTGCCATTATAATGCTTTATTATAAGATACTCGATAATATTTCCGATGAAAAAGGGCTTAAAAAGCTTGGGTTTATGCTTATTAAACCTATTTACAAGAGAGCATATAATAAAGCGAAAAAAAGTTATCCCGAAATAAGCGAAATCATTTCGGAATATATACGGGCGCAATATGAACTCGAAAAGAGCAAATGTTTGTCGATTGATGAAATATGCGACCCGACGGCAAAGGCGCTTTCTGAAATTCTTGCTTTTTGCAGCGATGATGCTAATCAAAAAAGAATTCTCGAAAGACTTGGCTACTGCTTGGGCAAATACATTTATTTGATGGATGCTTTTTGCGATTTTCCGCAAGATAAACAAAATGGCAATTACAATATAATAAATCTTCTTGACGGCGAGGATTCCTTCGACAGAATAGAAAAGCAGATTTATTACTGTATAAACGAAGCCGCAAAGGCGTTTGAACTGCTTAGCGTTAAGCGGTATAAAACAATACTTGGAAATATTATCTATTTAGGACTTGAAGATACATACTTAAAGGAGAAAAACAATGAAAAATCCGTATGAAGTTTTAGGTGTTTCGAAAAATGCAAGTGAGGAGCAAATTAAGAATGCTTACCGTGAACTTGCGAGGAAGTACCACCCCGACAATTATGCCGATAATCCTCTTTCCGACCTTGCAAGTGAAAAGATGCAGGAAATAAACGATGCCTATGATTCAATAATGAATGAGCGCCGTTTCGGAAAGAAAAAGGCAAACGGCGGTTACAGCACCGAAAATTCCGATTTCCCCGAAATTGTATCTCTTATTAACGGCGGAAGATACGAACAGGCGCAAGAGTTACTTGACGGCATCTCTCCCTCTTTGAGAAATGCAGAATGGTATTATCTTAACGGCAGGGTGCTTTATGCACGAGGTTGGTTTGATCAGGCGTACACAAGCTATGCAACTGCTACAAGAATGGACCCATCAAACGCAGAATACCGCAATGCAATGCATAATGCCCAAAAGCAGAGCGGTTCGCAGTATAATCCATACCGTCCTTACGGTAATTCGGGCGGCGACTGTAATACCTGCGATATGTGTCAAACACTTATTTGCGCTGACTGTTGCTGTGAATGTATGGGCGGCGACCTTATACCTTGTTGCTGATATGAAAAAGTCAAATAAAATCACTCTTTGCGCAATATGTTCTGCGCTTTCGGTTGTTTTTATGATGCTCGGTTATTTTCCGTATTTAACCTATGCCGTTCCTGCGGTGGCGGGGATTATTGTTATGATTCCCTTTATCGAAATCGGAATGTCTTATGCCTTCTCATCGTATATTGTAAGTTCGGTATTGGTATTATTTTTTGCCGAGCCCGAAACAAAAGTTTTGTATATCGTTTTGTTCGGCTATTATCCTATTGTTAAGGCGATTATTGAAAAAATCGGCAAACAGGCAGTCGAGTGGATTATAAAAATCGCCGTTTTTAATTCGGCGGTTGCGATTTCATATTTTGCGCTTAAATTGTTGACTAATATAGATGTTGACGACTTCGGACCGTTAGGAAAATACGGAGCGGTTATTTTTGTTGCGGTTTGCAATATTGCTTTTGTTCTTTACGATATTGCAATTTCAAGAATTTCGTTTGTTTATATTTACAGGTTCAGAAAGAAAATAAATTTTTTCTTTAAGTAGCGGTGGTGAAATAATGAGGAGAATAACTGTTATCGGCGGCGGTGCATCGGGGCTTATGGCGGCAATATCTGCGGCAGGTAATACGGGAAGTTTTGTAACTGTTATCGAAAAAAACCAAAGACCTGCCAGAAAACTTATGATAACGGGCAAGGGCAGATGCAATGTAACTAATAACAGCGATGCCGATAATGTTATTAAAAATATCCCGAAAAACGGCAGATTTCTCTATTCCGTTTTTTCAAGGTTTTCGCCAAAGGATACAATGGAGTTTTTTGAAAACTGCGGAGTTCCCCTTAAAACCGAGAGAGGAAACCGAGTTTTTCCCGTTTCCGATAAAGCGGTCGATATTGTTGATGCGCTTGTCAATAAAGCCAAATCGTTAAATGTTAAAATAATCGAATCGTCGGCAACCGAGATTCTTTGTAAAAACGGCAGAGTTTTTGCCGTTAGATTAGAAGATAATACCGAGATTTCTTCCGATTCGGTTATAATTTCTACGGGCGGAATGTCCTATCCGCTGACCGGCTCAACAGGTGATGGATACAAGTTTGCAAAAGATTTAGGGCATACCGTTACCGAGATTTATCCTTCGTTAGTTCCTCTCGAATGTCATGAAGGATTTTGCTCAAATCTTTCGGGGCTTTCGCTTAAAAACATAACGGCTTCTTTTTTTTATGAGGGCGATAAAAAGCCCGTTTTTGAGGAACAAGGGGAACTTTTGTTTACTCATTTCGGAATATCCGGCCCTTTAACCCTTTCGGCATCTGCTCATTTAAGAGACATAAAAAACAAAAACTGTTATTGTTTAATCGACCTTAAACCGGCGCTTACGGCAGAGCAACTTGATAAACGGCTGATTAGAGATTTTTCGGACGAACTCAATAAAGATTTTTCAAATTCTCTCGGTGCTTTGTTGCCGAAAAGTTTAATTCCGATTATTGTTAAACTTTCGGGAATAGCGCCTGATATAAAGGTAAATCAAATAACAAAAGAGCAACGGCAAATTCTCATAAAACTTATAAAACAATTCAAACTACATATAATAGGCACAAGACCAATAGAAGAAGCAATAATAACAAGCGGCGGTGTTTCGGTTAAGGAAATAGACCCGAAAACAATGCAGTCAAAACTGATAAACGGATTATTCTTTGCGGGTGAAGTAATTGATGTTGATGCATATACCGGCGGATATAATCTTCAAATTGCTTTTTCAACGGGTTATGTTGCGGGAATAAATGCAGCAAAAGAAAGGAATTAGAATTATGATTTCAATAGCACTTGACGGCCCTGCCGGAGCAGGAAAAAGTACGGTTGCGAAGGGTGTTGCAAAGGAACTCGGATATATTTATGTTGATACCGGCGCACTTTACCGTGCGGTAGGCCTTCATTTTTTAAGAAAGGGAATTGATACAAATCTCAACTGCGATGTTGAGGCAGAACTCAAAGAGATAAGTATTGATATAAAATTTGTTAAAAATGAGCAAAAGGTTTTTCTTAACGGAGAAGATGTTTCAAATGAAATCAGAACTCCCGATGCTTCAATGATGGCTTCTGCCGTTTCGGCTAAACCGCCTGTAAGAGCGTTCTTACTTGAAATGCAAAGGAAACTCGCAAGAGAAAATAATGTTCTTATGGACGGCAGAGATATAGGAACAGTTGTTTTGCCTAATGCAACACTTAAATTTTTCGTTACTGCATCGGCGGAAGAAAGAGCCAACAGAAGATATAAGGAACTGATAGAAAAGGGAATGAAAGTAGAATACAGCGAGGTTTATGACGATATCGTTACAAGGGATTATAACGATTCTCATAGAGAAATTGCCCCCTTAAAACCTGCCGAAGATTCAATTATGTTTGATACGACGGGGAATACCCTCGAAGAATCTATCGAACTTCTTAAAACTGCTATAAACGAAAGGCTTGAAAGCAAGTGAAAATAACCGTTGCAAAAACCGCCGGATTTTGTTTTGGTGTTAACCGTGCGGTTACAACCGTATATGACCTTTTGGAAAGCGGAAAAAAGGTTTGTACGCTCGGGCCCATAATTCATAATCCTCAACTTGTTGAAGAACTCAGCAAAAAAGGAACGAGGATAGTTGATAATCCAAAAGAAGTTAAAAAAGACGAGGTTCTTGTTATCCGCTCCCATGGTGTTCCCGCCGAAACCTTAAAACTTGCAAACAGTATGGGTGTTGAAACAGTAGATGCAACCTGCCCGTTTGTATCAAAAATTCATAATATCGTTTTTGAGCAGAGCCAAAAAGGCGATTTGATTTTTATTGCAGGAGATAAAAATCATAGTGAAGTTATAGGGATTATGGGGCATAGCAATACCGAAGTTTTTGTTTTTTCCGATATAGAAGAACTTGAAGAAATCGCAAAAAACAACCCCGAAATTTCCCAAAATAGTATAACTGTGGTAGCTCAAACGACATTTAATGCAAAAAAATGGGCAGATATTCAAAAAATTTTCAAAAAACTATATACAAATGCAAAAATATTTGATACAATATGTAATGCAACTTCGGCAAGACAAAACGAAGCGCTGATGCTTTCGAAAACAAACGATGCTATGGTCGTTATAGGGGGTAGGCAAAGTTCTAATACTGCAAAACTTTTTGAGGTTTGCAGTTCGTTTTGTAAGAAGACCTATCTAATTCAAACCGCCGATGAAATTTCATTTGACTGGTTTGAAGGTGTAAGGTCGGTCGGCGTTGTCGCTGGTGCTTCGACACCGGCGCGTATCATAAAGGAGGTAACTATTACCATGTCGGAAAATTTACAACTGGTAGACGAACAGACGGAGGGAATTGAAACTGTTCAAAAAAGCTTCGAGGAAATGACGGACGAGGAAGCATTTGAGGCTTCTCTCAGCAATTTAACGGGAGATCAAAAAGTAGTCGGAACCGTACTTGCAGTAAATCCTACCGAAGTTCAAGTTGACTTTGGCAGAGGAATTACAGGTTACATAGCTGCATCTGAATTCTCACTTGATCCAGACGTTAAGCTTGAGGAAGAAGTTAAGATCGGAGATACTTATAATCTGATAATTATGAGAATTAACGATCAGGAAGGAACTGCAATGCTTTCAAAACGCCGCTTTGATGCTATTGCCGGTTGGGATAATATAGTCGCAGCCAAAGAATCAGGCGAAGTTTTAACAGGCGTTGTTCGTGATGTTGTCAAGGGTGGCGTAGTTGTTTTTGTAAACAATGTTCGTGTATTTATCCCCGGCTCACAAGCAACAATGTCGAGAAATGATTCTCTTGAAGAATTAAAGGGCAAAGAGGTTTCTTTCCGCATTATCGAAATCGGCAGAGGCCGCAGAGCACTCGGTTCTATCAAATCTGTTCTCAGAGAAGATCGCAAAGCCGCAGAAGAAAAGATTTGGAGTTCTATTGCTGTCGGCGACCGCTTTAAGGGCACGGTTCGTTCTATTACAACCTACGGTGCTTTCGTTGATTTAGGCGGAGTTGACGGAATGGTTCATATTTCCGAACTTTCTTGGTCAAGAATCAAAAATCCTTCGGAAGTTGTTTCTGTCGGCGATGAAATTGATGTTTATGTTAAGGCAATTGATGCCGAAAAGAGAAAAATATCATTGGGATATAAGGACCCCGCTGATAATCCTTGGACTAAGTTTACAACCGAATTCAATGTTGAAGATGTTGTTAAGGTTACAATAGTCAGTCTTACAACCTACGGTGCATTCGCAAGAATAATTCCCGGTGTTGACGGTCTTATCCATATTTCTCAAATTGCCGATAAACATATCGCCAAACCGCAGGACGAACTTACAGTAGGTCAAGAGGTTGATGCAAAGATTATCGCCATTGATACCGATAAGAAGCGTGTCAGTCTTTCAATTCGTGCTTTGATTCAAAAAGAAGCAGAAGAAAAAGCTGAGGGCGAAGATGAAGTTGTAGCAACAACTGAGGAAGCCCCGATAGAAGTTCCTGCCGAAACCGCAGAGGAAACCCCTGTTGAAGTTGTTGAGGAAACAGTAGCAGAAACCCCTGTTGAGGTTGCTGAGGAAGCAGTAGCAGAAACTACCGAAGAAACAGCAGAATAATTGTTTTGAAAAACAAATTTTAAGAGCCGAAAACTTCCGAGTTTTCGGCTCTTTTTTTATCCGCAAAATTATTTTGCGGATTTTTTATTTTTTTCTAAAAAACACTTGATTTTTTGAGAAAAAGGTATTATAATACAATAAAAGTGTGGAAATGTGTAGCGAAATTCCATAAAAGTGGATAACTGTGTGGAAAATGTTGATAAATTAGAAAGAGGGTGGCAAAATGCTTTACGGCGGATATCAACATAATATCGATAAGAAGGGCAGACTTGCCATTCCTGCAAAACTTCGTGAACAACTCGGCGAGTCATTTATGATTTGTCGCGGTATATACGGCAAGAGATGTTTATGCGTTTATTCATCGGAAGAATGGGATAATCTTGTTGAAAAGATAGGCAGTCTTCCTAATGCAAAGTCAAGTGTTGTTAAGCGTTTTTTATATGACGGTGCATTTAATGTTGAATTTGATACGCAGGGAAGAATTCTTATTCCGGCAACTTTAAGAGAATATGCCAACCTTGATGGCGAAGCCCATATTATAGGAATGGATACCAACCTTGAAATATGGAATACGGGCCTTTGGGAAGAAGAGAATGCGCAATATTCTCCCGAATCGGTTGCTTCTATTGTTGAAACTTTGGAGTTTTAACTATGGAATTTGTGCATAAGTCGGTATTGCTCAATGAAACGGTAAATTCATTAAATATAAAACCTGACGGTATTTATGTTGACGGAACTGTCGGCGGAGCGGGTCATTCTTCCGAAATTGCAAAAAAACTTTCGAGCGGTCATTTATATGCTTTTGACCGTGATCCCGATGCCGTAAAAATTGCAACCGAAAGACTTTCGGGATATCCTGCAACTGTTATACACGGCAATTTCGATGAGATGGATAAAAAACTCAAAGAGTTTGGCATAGATTCGGTTGATGGAATAATGCTTGATTTGGGGGTTTCCTCATACCAGCTTGATACAGCCGAGAGAGGTTTTTCCTTTCATAAAGATGCTCCGCTTGATATGAGAATGAGCAAGGAAGGAATAAGCGCAAAAGAAGTTGTGAATAATTACTCTCAAGATGAACTTACGAGAGTTTTGAGAGATTATGGCGAAGAAAAATTTGCATTCAGAATTGCAAAAGAGATAATAAGAGCAAGAAATATAAAGGAAATTGAAACAACCGCCGAATTAAGCGAAATAATTTCCGATTCGGTGCCTTCGTCTTACAGAAGGGAAGGCCATCCGGCAAGAAAAAGTTTTCAGGCAATAAGAATAGAGGTAAACGGGGAACTCGAAAGTTTATCGAAAGCCCTCGATAAGGCGTTTGACCTTTTGAAAAATGGCGGAGTTTTATCGGTGATTACCTTTCATTCGCTTGAAGACAGAATGGTAAAGCAAAAATTCAAAGAATATACAACCGGTTGCATTTGTCCCCCTGATATTCCGATTTGTGTTTGCGGAAGAACTCCGAAAGGAAAACTTGTAACAAGAAAACCGATAACCGCATCGCAAGAGGAATTGAATGAAAACAAGCGCAGCAGAAGCGCAAAACTGAGAACTGTATTAAAATTATAAAATAAAGGAAAGAAAAATGGATAATCTTAAATACTATAACGACAGCTTGGCTTATGATTTCAGTATGTTTATGCCGAGAAACGAAAAAAGTAAAAATACCGATAATATAGTAAAACTTCCGAAAGCTAAGGTAAGACCGAGGCAGAAGGCGGCAGCAAAAAGAGTATCTATGTCTGCTTTTGCGGTTATGACTGCTGTTTTTGTTTTAGCGGCGCTTTGCGGAAATATATTCCTTCGTTTGCAAATAAATGAAGTTAATTCCAAAATAAACGAAACAAAAACAAAGATAGAGGAGCTTGAAAGCGAAAAAACAAGCTTAGAGGTTGAATTCGAGCGCCGTATTTCTTATGCAAATATAGAACTTGAAGCAACCGAAATGGGAATGCAAAAGAAAGATAAATCGCAAGTAAAGTATATAAGGATAAATAATAACAATACTGCCTCAACCGATAACGGAAAGACAGTAGTTTCAAAAGATTACTAATATATAATATCAGGTAGTAATATACTTGTTATGTAATATCACGAGAGTTAAGAGTACTTAGCTCTCGTTTTGACCTATTATTTAAGGTATATTTTTTCAAAAAGAGGTGCCGAAATGTCAATTAAACCGAATAAAATGATGCGTAGGCGAAGCGGTTTTGTTATGTTAATAATGATGCTTGTAATGGTAATCGTATCTACGGGCAGTTTAGTTGATGTTATGGTAATAAACGGCGAAAAATACCAGAGTATGGCATCTGAACAACAGCTGTATGATACATTGATTTCGGCGCCGAGAGGCGATATATACGACCGAAATATGAAAACACTTGCTACTTCTTCTCCTGCATGGACCGTTTATATAACTCCAAACGGTTTCAAAAACCTTAAAGACGGCGAAGCCGAAACGGTGCGAAACAAAATCGCCGACGGTCTTTCGGAAATTTTGAAGCTCGAAAGAGAAGAAGTTTATGAGCTTACCAAAAAATCAACCTATTATGTTATTGTTAAGAAAAAAATTGAAAAATCTGTTGCTGATCAGGTAAGAAAATTTATTACCGACAATAAGGATTTGAGTCTTTCAAATTATATCGGTCTTGATTCAACAACCAAAAGATATTATCCAAACGATTCTTTGGCTTCAACTGTTTTAGGTTTCGTAGGCGATGATAATCAAGGCCTCGCAGGGCTTGAAAGTTATTATAATAACGACCTTACGGGTGTATCCGGCAGAGTTGTTGCGGCTAAAAATGCCAAGGGAACCGATATGCCGTTTACCTATCAAATGCTTGAAGAAGCGCAAAAGGGAAACAGTATTGTAACAACGCTTGATTCCTATATTCAGTACACATGCGAAAAGTATTTGGACGATGCTGTTGCAGAAGAACAGGTTGCCGAGCGAGGCGCTGCAATAGTAATGAATGTAAAAAACGGCGAAATACTCGGTATGGCAGTTAGCGGAGATTTTAACCCAAATGAGCCGTTTACTCTTTCAAAGGCAGACCAATTAAAGGTCGATGCCGAAAAAAATGAAGAGAAAAAAACAAAACTTAAAACCGAACTTCTAAGTAGACAGTGGAGAAATAAGGCGGTTTCAGATACATACGAACCCGGCTCGGTTTTCAAGATTTTTACTGCGGCAACCGCTCTTGAAGAGGGTTTGGTAAATTCTAAAAGCAAATTCAGTTGTAACTATACTTATATGGTTGCAAGTAATACCTATCACTGCCATTTGCGGTCGGGACACGGTGTTCAGACCATGGCACAGGCAATATCAAATTCATGCAACCCTGCTTTTATTAAAATAGGTCAGTTGATAGGTGCAACAACTTTTTCTAAATACTTTAAGGCATTTGGCTTAACCGAAAAAGTCGGCATAGATTTGCCGGGCGAGGCAGGAACAGAATATCATAGAGAAGAAAATATGGGACCTACTGAACTTGCTTCATCTTCATTCGGTCAAACATTTAATATAACACCGCTTCATATGATTTCAATTGCCGCAGCTGCCGTTAACGGCGGATATTTAGTTCGCCCTCATGTTGCGCAAAAACTTATAGATGAAGAGGGAAATGTAGTTAAAACTATATCAACCGCATATAAAAGACAGGTAATTTCGAACGAAACTTCAAAAACACTCAGAACATTCCTCGAATATGTTATTGAGAACGGCGCAAAGAACGGTATCGTAGCAGGTTACCGTGTCGGCGGCAAAACCGGTACATCACAAAAGCTTTCGAAGATACTCTCAACCGGTAAAAATTCGTTATACATAGGTTCTTATGTTGGTATAGCTCCCATAAATAATCCTGATATTGCAGTATTTGTTATGCTTGATGAACCTATGTCCGGAAGGTATTACGGCGGTGCAATTTCAGCTCCGGTAGGCGCAAAGATAATGAAAGATGTTTTGCCGTATTTATGCCATGAACCGCAATATACAAAAGCCGAGTTATCTAAACTTTCCGTAACGGTTCCCGATGTTAAGGGCAATGATATCGCAACTGCGCGTGATAAAATGTCGGCGCATAAGATTTCTTATAAAATAGTCGGTAACGGCTCAAAAATCAAAAAACAACTGCCGAGCGCCGGAACTACCATTTACAATGGCGGAACAGTAATACTTTATACCGATGAAGAAAAAGAATCAAATGTAACCGTTCCCGTTTTGACAGGACTTTCAGCCAATGATGTTACAAAAAGGGCTACGGATTCCAATATAAATATTGAGTTTTCGGGAAATGCTTCTTCAAGCGAGATAAAATCATCAACCCAAAGCATACCTCCCGGAACAAGCGTTGCTCCCGGAACGGTAGTAACGGTGCATTTCTTTGATGAAGGAAATTCGGATTTAGCACAGTAATAGAGGAATTAAAATGACAGTTAAAGATTTAATAGGCGGATACAACGGTCCGCTTGAAAACATTGAAATTAAAGGTGTTACCTGCGATTCAAGAAAGGTAAGAGAAGGATTTGCCTTTGTTTGTATCGACGGTGCAAGTGTTGACGGCCATAGGTTTGCAAAAAGCGCCGCTGATAACGGTGCGGCAGTAATAGTTTGCGAAAAAGATTTAGGTCTTTCTAATCAAATTATCTGCAAAAATACTCATAATGAGTTTTCGAGAATATGCGCTAAATGGTTCGGAAACCCCGCCGAAAAACTGCATTTAATCGGTGTAACCGGAACAAACGGCAAAACATCTGTAACATATATGCTTAAATCAGTTCTTGAAAGCGCCGGTAATAAAGTAGGGCTTATCGGTACCATTCAGAATATGATTTGCGATAAGGTTTTTGAGTCGCATAATACAACCCCCGGTCCTTATGAACTAAACGAACTGTTTGCCGAAATGGTTAAAAGCGGTTGCCGTTATGCAATAATGGAAGTATCTTCCCATGCTCTTGAACAAGAGAGGGTGTATGGCTTAAACTTCGATGTTGCGATATTTACTAATCTTACGCAAGACCATCTTGATTATCATAAATCTATGGAAAATTATCTACTTGCAAAAAAGAAACTTTTTTATATGTGCAAAACCGCAGTAATAAACAGTAGCGATGAATGGTCGCAAAAACTGACCGATGGCTTAAACTGCAAAATTCTTACTTATTCCGATGAAAACAATTCGTCATTTTGCGCCAAAAGCATAAATTATCGACCCGACAGTATCGAATACGAATTGTTGGGCAAAGGATTATTAAGTCATATTAAAGTTAAAACCGGAGGAAGATTTACCGTTTTTAATTCTCTTGCCGTTGTCGTATGCGCATTAGAACTCGGCATTTCCATAGAAGATATTAAGAACGGCTTAAATTCAATTTCAGGAGTTAAAGGCAGAGCTGAATCTGTTCCGACAGATAGGGATTTTACTGTTATTATCGACTATGCCCATACTCCCGACGGTATAAAAAATATTCTTTCAACCTTCAAAGAATGCGAAAAAAACCGTCTTATTGTTCTCTTCGGATGCGGCGGCGACAGAGATAAAACAAAACGGCCTATAATGGGCAGTATTGCGGTTCATAATGCGGATTATGTAATTGTAACAAGCGATAATCCGAGAAGCGAAGAGCCGATGAGTATTATTGAAGATATACTCGAAGGAACAAAGGGCAGTTCGGTTCCCGTAAAGGTTATTGAAAATCGTATAGAGGCAATAAGATTTGCCGTTAAAAACGCATTAAGTGGCGATATAATTGTCCTTGCAGGGAAAGGACACGAAACATATCAAATATTAAAAGATAAAACTATTCATCTTGATGAGCGTGAAATAGTTTACGAAGCTTTGAAAGAAATAAAGTAAAAGGGTGAAAAATATGGACAAATTTATACCAATAATTGCAGGTGTTGTTTCATTTGCTGTTACATCTTTGCTCGGTTTTATTGTTATTCCTTTTCTTCATAAACTGAAATTTGGTCAAACAATACTAGATATAGGCCCAAATTGGCATAAGAATAAACAGGGAACGCCGACGATGGGCGGAGTTATGATGATAGCGGGAGTTATTGTTTCGGTAATTGCCGCTTTGTCGATTTCGCTTTTAATAAACGGCAGATTTTCGTCAGAATTAAAAGATTCCTACCGCCTTTCGGTTTTTACCGCAGGTGTCGGAATGGCAATATGTATGTCGGCTATCGGTTTTATAGACGATTATATAAAGGTAGTTAAAAAAAGAAATTTAGGTCTTACTGCAAAGCAAAAAACATTTTTGCAATTAGCCGTTTCGGCAGGATATCTTGTATGCCTTAATATTGCGGGTATGAAAACAACGAATATCCCGTTTGTCGGCGATATTGATATTTCCTCCGGTTTAGGTCTTATCTTTTGGCCTATTGCTCTTATGTTTATTTACGGCTTTACAAATGCCGTTAATTTAACCGACGGTCTTGACGGTCTTGCATCGAGTGTTACTCTCGTTGTTTCTTGCGCATTTATGCTTGTTGCAGGAAGGTTAAATATAATTTCAACAAATGTTTTATCGGCTATTCTTGCAGGTGCATGTGTCGGTTTTGTTGTTTGGAATGCCAAACCCGCAAAAGTATTCATGGGAGATACCGGCTCAATGTTCTTAGGCGGTATGGTTGTTGCATTGTCCTTTGGGATAGGCCGACCGATTTTACTTATTCTTGCTGGTTGCCTTTATTTTATTGAAGCAATTTCGGTTATGCTTCAGGTTGCATATTTCAAAAAAACACAAAAGCGTTTATTCAAAATGGCTCCGCTTCACCATCATTTTGAAATGAGCGGTTGGAGTGAACAGTCGATAGTTTTGCTGTTTTCGGGCATATCTTTTTTAGGTTGCCTTATTATGTTTATCTTTGCAGTTTTCGGCTAATAATTATTAAAGGGAGGAAATTTCAATGTCAAATACTAAAACTGTTCGAAAAAAAAAGAACGGAATAATAATGCATGGGAAACTTGATGTTACCTTCCTTTCTTTTGTTTTAATATTACTTACATTCGGGCTTGTTATGCTGTTTTCTTCTAGCTATGCATATTCTTATGAATATTACGGAACAAGTTACAGATTTATTGTTCGCCAAGCCGCATTTGCAGCGTTTGGAATATTAGTTATGTTTGTATTTTCGAAAATTGACTATCATATTTGGAGAAAGTTTTCTTGGTTAATTTACTTTGGAACTATTATTTTGCTCGGAATACTTCTTATTTCAAAGCCGATGGTTGCTGGAACGGGAGTTAAGCGGTGGATAGTTATAGGCCCCATTAATTTCCAACCGTCAGAACTTGCAAAATTTGCGATAGTTCTCGTTTTTTCAAACTTAATTGCCGCAAATCAGGAGAAAATGAAAAGACTTAAATTTATAGGATTTCTCATTTTTATTCTTGGCCTGACCTGCGCTCTTGTAATACTCGAACCGCATGTATCGGCTACCGTTTTAATCGGCTCTATCGGAGTTGTCCTTATGATAGTTGGCGGTTTGCAAATGCGTTATATAATTATAGGCGGAGCCGCCGCAGCAACGGTTGGTACAGTACTTGTTACAGGCGTTATAGGTTATGCTTCCGATAGAATTAAATATTGGAAAGACCCTTGGCTCGATGCTAAGGGAAAAGGATTTCAAACTATTCAGTCGCTCTTGGCTATCGGTTCGGGCGGAATTCTCGGTAGGGGAATCGGTCAGTCAAGGCAAAAATACCTCTGGGTTCCCGAACCCCATAACGATTTTATATTTGCCATTGTTTGTGAAGAATTAGGTTTGGTTGGCGCAGTCGCTATTGTTATTCTTTTTGCGCTTCTTGTTTGGAGAGGTTTCAAAATCGGAATGAGTGCCGCCGATAAATTCGGGTCGCTTTTAAGTATCGGTCTTACTTTTCAGGTCGGCCTTCAAGCAATGCTGAATATCTGGGTTGTTACAAATACAATTCCAAATACCGGTATCAGTTTGCCGTTTTTCAGTTACGGCGGAACTTCACTTTTAATCCTTTTGGCAGAAATGGGAATAGTACTTTCTGTTTCAAGAGGAGCAAATAATGAAGATTAAGGAGAGATAGTTTTGCATATTCTGTTTGCAGGTGGCGGAACGGCAGGGCATATAAATCCTGCTCTTGCTATCGCCGATTATATTAAAGAGCGCCATCCCGACGCCAAAATCAGTTATATTGGAACACCCGATAAACTTGAAAGCAAATTAGTTCCCGAAAAAGGATATGATTTTTATCCCATAGCCGTTGCAGGTTTTCAGAGGAAAATAAGTGCTAAAAACATTAAAAGAAATATTGATGCATTAACAAAGGCGGTTACAGCTTCGGTTAAGGCAAGAAATCTCTTAAAAGAATTGAAACCCGATATTGTTGTCGGAACCGGCGGTTATGTCAGCGGTCCCGTTTTAAGAGAAGCCGCAAAACTTGGAATTAAAACTGCGATTCATGAGCAAAATGCTTTTCCGGGCATTACAACAAAGATGCTTTCTGCAAATGCCGATGCGGTTATGCTCGCAATGTCGGAGGCGGAAAAATATCTTAAATTAAAAAATAAACCGTATATAACCGGAAATCCCATAAGAACTGAGTTATCAAAAATAAATAAAGAAGAAGCAAGAAAAAAATTAGGTTTTGATGATAGACCTATGATTTTATCGTTTGGCGGTTCTTTGGGAGCGCGTCATATAAACGAGGCATGTGAAGAACTAATTGCTTGGCATAACGGTACTAATAAGTTTTATCATATTCACGGAACCGGAAAAATCGGATATGAACCGATGTGCGACCACCTTAAAGAAAAAAATGTAAATCTTTCAAAAGAAATCCAAATTCGTGAATACATAAATGATATGGATGTTTGTTTGGCGGCTGCCGATTTGATTATTTGCCGTGCCGGAGCAATAACTCTCGGCGAACTCGCTTTATGCGGTAAACCTTCGATTTTAATTCCTTCGCCGTTTGTTGCAGAAAACCATCAATTCCATAATGCGATGACTCTTAAAAGAGCAGGTGCTGCCGAAATCATAGAAGAAAAAGACCTTACAGGCGAAAAACTAATTGAAATCGCAAGTAAACTAATTGAGAATAAACCTAAGTTAGAGAAAATGTCGGACTCGGCAAAGAAATGCGCAATACCCGACGCCAACGAGCGAATTTATAATGTAATAATGAAACTCTATACGGCTACAAAACTTTAACATTATTAAAATACCCTCATAGTATAAAGAGAATTGAACTTTATGGGGGTATTTTAATGCCTGATATTCTTGTTGAAGGTACATATAAACTAAACGGAAGTGTTAAGGTGCAGGGCGCCAAAAATTCCGTTTTACCTATAATTGCCGCAACCGTTCTTTGCGGTGGTGTTTGCCATATTGAAAACTGTCCCAAACTTTCAGATGTTGATGCCTCTGTTAAAATTTTAGAGCATCTCGGAGCAAAATGTCATTTTAGCGGTAATATTTTATCCATAGACCCAAGCGGTATAAACGATTATGTAATTCCCGATAATCTTATGAGGGAAATGAGGTCTTCTTCGTTATTTTTGGGTGCAATACTCGGCAGAATGGGCAAGGCAAGAATAAGCAGTCCCGGAGGTTGCGAATTAGGGCCGAGACCTATCGACCTTCATATTAAATCTCTTAAATGTTTGGGCGCAGATGTTATTGAGCATAACGGTTGCGTTTCGCTTGATGTCCAAAACGGCTTAATCGGAAAAGAAATTCATCTTTCGTTTCCTTCGGTCGGAGCAACCGAAAATACTATACTTGCCGCTGTTACCGCTAAAGGTGTTACAATAATTGATAATGCTGCCAAAGAGCCCGAAATTGAGGATTTGGCAGATTTTCTCAAATCCGCAGGTGCTAAAATCTACGGAGCGGGTAATGACCGAATTATTGTTGAAGGAGTTAAAAGGCTTAGTTCGGCAACGCATAAGATAATTCCCGATAGAATCGTTGCTGCAACATATATTTCCTGCGTTTCAAGTACAGGCGGGGATATTGAATTAAAAGATGTAAATCCGGCTCATATTCGTTCGATAATTTCGCTATATAAAGAAGCAGGTTGCGAATTTTCCGAAACGACTGATTCTATTAGAGTAAAATCTAATAGAAGACTTAAATCTGTTTCAACCGTAAGGACACTTACTTATCCCGGTTTTCCGACCGATGCGGGACCGGCGCTTATATCGTCTCTTTCTATTGCAAAGGGTACAACCATATTTGTTGAAAATATATTTCAAAATCGTTTCAGATATATTGATGAGCTTAAAAGATTTGGCGCCAATGTCCAAACAGAAGACAGGGTTGCTATTATAAAAGGAGTAAAAAATTTAAGCGGTGCAGTTTGCGAATGTCCGGATCTTAGAGGCGGCTCGGCTTTGCTTGTTGCCGCTCTTGCCGCAAGAGGCAACTCGGTAATAAAGAAAACAGAACATATTAAAAGAGGATATGAAGATATCGTTTTCGATATCTCAAATCTCGGAGGACACATATTATATATTTAAGGAAGTGTAAAAAATGGCTAATGATGATGTAGCAAAGCGGAGAGCTTACAGAAGAAAAAAGGCAAGAAAGAAACATATGAAATCATTTTTTATTGTTTTTTTGTTGTTTTGCATAATACTCGGAATAACATTATCATTAACTGTATTATTCCCGATAAAGAAGGTTTCAGCTTCCGGAAGCAAGTTATATGAACAAGTTCATTTAGAGCAGGATAGCGGACTTATCGGCGAAAATATTTTTACGGTTACAAATGGGTCCGTTGAGAAGAAACTAAGGGAAAGATACCCCTATGTCGACTCGGTTAAAATCACAAGAAAACTTCCCGATACGGTTATATTAAAAGTCAGCGATGCCTCGGAATATTATTGCTATAATGTTGATGGAAAATTATATGCGGTAAGTAAAAAGGGAATAGTCCTTTGCGAATATAAAAAGCAACCGAAAGATTTGATTATAATTAAGACAAAAGCCGTTAAATGCAGTATTGGAAAGGAAATCGAGTTCGAAAACGATAATCGCAAAAGCTTAGTAGATACATTGATTAACGAGTTGAAATCTTATAAAATAAAGATAAACAGTATTGATGTATCGGATAATAACGATATCAGATTAAAGGTAGCGGATAGGTTTGAAGTTATGCTTGGAACAAATACCTTTATTACGAATAAATGCGCTCATTTGAATGGCATGATAAATAACATTGGGAAAGATGAATCAGGTACGATAAATCTTACAATGTGGAGTAATGAAAAAAGTGAGGGAACGTTCATAAAAGGCTCAGAAAAATTAAAAAAATAAAAAAATATTACAATTTTGTAATAAAAGTGTTGAAATTTCAAAAATTATATGTTATTATTGTTGATACGACGACATTAAAAGAAAATTTTATATAAAAGTTGGAGGAAAAAAATATGCCATTTGATGTAGCAGAAGAATTAGAAGATGTTGTTCAAATTAAAGTAGTCGGTGTAGGTGGCGGCGGCGGAAATGCCGTTAACCGAATGGTTGCTGCCGGAGTAAGAGGAGTTGAATTTGTAGCAGTAAATACTGATAAAGCTGCTCTTTTCCTTTCGAAAGCCGATGTTAAAATTCAAATAGGAGATAAAACTACCGCCGGTATGGGTGCCGGAGGTAATCCTGATAATGGCCGTGCCGCAGCAGAAGAATCTCGTGATGAAATTGCTGCTGCTATTCGCAGTGCTGATATGATTTTTATTACTGCCGGTATGGGTGGCGGAACCGGAACAGGTGCCGCTCCGGTTGTTGCTCAAATTGCTCAGGAACTTGGTATTCTTACCGTTGGTATCGTTACTAAGCCGTTCCCGTTCGAGGGTAAAAAGCGTATGGCTCAGGCAGAAGTCGGAATTGCTAATTTGAGTGATAATGTTGATAGTTTGGTTGTAATACCCAACGAAAGACTTAAATTTGTTTCGGAACAGAAGATTACATTCAAGAATGCATTTAACATTGCCGACGATGTTCTTCGTCAGGGTGTTCAGAGTATTTCAGAACTTATCAATGTTACTTCTCTTGTTAACCTCGACTTTGCCGATGTTAAATCTATCATGTCGGATGCCGGATATGCTCATATGGGTGTTGGTGTTGCAACCGGTCGTGATAAGGCAGAACAGGCAGCAAGAATGGCTATAACAAGTCCGCTTATTGAAACCAATATGGACAATGCCCGTGGTGTTATCATCAGCATCACCGGTTCTGACGATATCGGTCTTGAAGAGGTTGAACTTGCTTCTTCTATCATTTCCGATATGGCTCATCCCGATGCCACAATTATTTGGGGTGCTCAGCTTGATGACAGTCTTGAAGATACCATTCGTGTAACCGTTGTTGCAACCGGATTAGGCGACCAAAAGCGCGGTAAAAAGGGCGATGATTTGGCATCTCTTATAAGCAATGCTTCAGCCGATGATGAAGATGATGCTTATAGCGATGTTATGAGCTTTTTCAAAAAAGACTAATACATATTTTGCCCGAGAGTTATAATCTCTCGGGCTTTTTATCTTTTGAGGTTTTACGATGACACTGAATGAATTAGAAATCGGGAAAAGTGGAATAATTACTGCTGTTGGCGGCGAAGGTGCTTTAAGACAGCATTTTCTTGATATGGGCGTAATTCCGGGAACTGAGGTTACGCTCATAAAGTATGCACCGATGGGCGACCCGATGCAGTTGATTGTCCATGGATATGAACTAACACTTAGGTTAGATGATGCAAAGCATATTGAAATTGAAAAAATAGATAATGCCGATAAATCTTGCGATGATATTAGAAGGGTAAACCGTTTAGAACACCCGGGATTCGGAGAAGAGGGTAAATATCATGTCAAGGAAGGGGAAGACCCATATCCGAAAGGCACTGAACTTACTTTTGCGTTAGTCGGTAATCAAAACTGCGGAAAAACAACGCTCTTCAATGCTCTTACGGGTGCTAATCAGCATGTAGGAAATTTCCCCGGCGTAACGGTTGACCGCAAAAGCGGAATTATAAGGGGAAACTCCGATACGCTTGTAACAGACCTTCCGGGAATTTATTCGCTTTCGCCTTATACTTCGGAAGAAATTGTTTCAAGAAAATTTATTTTAGAAGAAAAACCGAAATGTATAATAAATATTATTGATACGAATAATATTGAGCGTAATTTATACCTTACTATGCAACTTATGGAACTTGAAGTTCCCATAGTTCTTGCCCTTAATATGATGGATGAGGTTGAGGGTAACGGGGGAACGGTTTACATAAACGAAATGGAACAGGAACTCGGAATACCCGTTGTGCCGATTTCGGCGGCAAAAAATGAGGGTGTTGATGAGCTTATCCGCCATGCAGTACATATAGCAAAATATAAAGAAAAGCCCGGCAGAACTGATTTTTGCGATAAAGATAATGCCGGTGGCGCAGTCCATAGAGCGCTTCACAGCATCATGCATTTGATAGAAGACCATGCTGTTTCTTCGGGCGTTCCCGTTCGTTTTGCGGCAAGTAAACTTATTGAGGGCGACCATCTTGTTTTGGAGGCGCTTGACCTTACCGAAAATGAGAAAGAAACCCTTGAACATATCATTATTCAAATGGAACACGAAAGAGGACTTGACCGTTCTGCAGCTATTGCAGATATGCGCTTTTCTTTCATTAAAGAACTGTGTGCCAAAACGGTTGTTAAACCGAAAATCAGTAAAGAACATATCAGAAGTAATAAAATAGATAAAATT
Source organism: Clostridia bacterium (assembly GCA_024404145.1). GTDB lineage: Bacteria > Bacillota > Clostridia > Oscillospirales > Acutalibacteraceae > UBA737. The sequence continues at coordinate 269,303 of JAKSQK010000001.1, forward strand.
CTAACGGGGAAATATACCGCCATTCCATCATTTGTTCTTATTATGGCTCTCGTTTTCTACCTTACTTTTGATGTTATCGGTTCTTCTCTGCAACATTTGCTTGAACTCGGAATAATCGCTCTTACGAATTTTGTTGATTCGGCCATTACTTCGCTAAATGTCAATAAAGTACTACATTCTTTGGTTATCGACGGTATTTTCGGCGGAATCGGAAGTATAGTTTCCTTTGTTCCGATAATTGTAACATTATTTTTCTTTCTTTCCTTGCTTGAAGATAGCGGATATATGGCAAGAGTTGCCTTTATTATGGATAAATTGCTTAGAAAAATAGGTTTATCGGGCAGAAGCATAGTTCCTATGCTTATCGGTTTTGGATGTACCGTTCCGGGCGTTATGGCGAGTAGAACACTTCCAAGCGCAAGAGACCGTAAAATGACCATAATGCTTACACCGTTTATGAGCTGTTCGGCAAAACTTCCGATTTATGCCTTTTTTGCCGCTGCTTTTTTTGAAAATCATACGGCACTTGTTATGCTGTCGCTTTATTTGCTCGGTATTTTAGTTGCGATAATTACGGCGCTTATTTCAAAAAAATATGTTTTCAAAGGTGAAGCGGTTCCGTTTGTTATGGAACTTCCGAATTATAGGTTGCCAACTCCCAAAAATGTTTTACATCTTTTATGGGAAAAGGCAAAAGACTTTTTGGAAAGAGCTTTTACGGTAATTTTAGTCGCTTCTATAATAGTTTGGTTCTTGCAAAGTTTTAATTTCAAATTAAACGCAGTTGACAATTCCAAAGACAGTATTTTAGCAACAATAGCAGGTTTAATTTCTCCCGTATTTTCACCGCTCGGATTTGGAAATTGGGAAATATCAACCGCTCTTATAGCAGGATTTATGGCAAAAGAAAGCGTTGTTTCAACCCTTTCGGTTTTGCTCGGTTCCGTTCCTGTTACTGAATTTATAACGCCACTTTCTGCTATATCTCTTCTCGTATTTTGCCTTCTTTATACGCCTTGCGTTGCCGCTATCGCTTCAATTAAACGGGAACTTGGCGCAAAATGGGCAATAGGTACTGTTGTATTTCAATGTTTAGTTGCTTATGTTTGCGCATTGATAATACGAACGATTATTTTACTTTTAATGATGATATAGGAATTTTTTATAAAAAAACGAGCTTAGAAATTTCTAAGCTCGTTTTAATTATCTTTTGAAGATGTTGCCGCCGCAACAATCAATGCCGACTATTAGCGGAAAACTGTCGAATAGCAGTTTTTTAATCGATTCGCAACCCAAATCATCGAAGGCGATTACTTCGCATTTTTTGATATGACTTGCCGCAAGAGCACCGGCACCGCCTATGGCACAAAGGTAAACCGATTTGTTGCGGATAATTGCATCAATAACATCTTTGTTCCTTTCTCCCTTACCGATGGTAGCGCAAAGCCCCATATCAAGAAGCAGGGGAGTATAAGTATCCATTCGGCAGGAAGTTGTAGGTCCGCAACTTCCTATCGGAAGATTATCGGGAGCGGGTGTCGGTCCGGCATAGTATATTACCGAATTTTTAAGGTCGAATGGAAGATTTTTTCCCTCTTTTATTAGTTCGAATATTCGCTTATGCGCCGCATCTCGGGCAGTATAAACAGTACCCGATAAAATAACTCTATCGCCAAATTTAAGGTTTGGCGATAGTTTTTTAAGTTCTTTTACATCAATATTATAAGTCATAATCAAACTTTAAGACTCTTAACAAGCTCTTCATATTCTTCGATTTTTTTCTCGCCAAATAAATCGTTTTGATAAATATCGGCTTTTGCCTTGTTAAGAGATGCCATAAGGGACTGGATTTTTGCTGAAAATTCGGCAGAAGTTTTTTCAATTTCTTCTCTAAGCGAAGAAAGGGAAGAATATGTATTATCGGCGCAGGATATGTTTCTTGTAACCTCTTCTGCGGAAATATCTCTGTTCTGCTTAGCCGATTCAATAATTGCGGCGGCATTGTTTTCGGCAACTAAATATAATCTGCCGATATTTTGAGATAAGCGCTCAATTTCGTCATATTTATCAGTATATTCTTTAAGCTCACTTTCGATAGTTTCTTTTTCAGCCAAAGTTTGACTGAGCTGAGATTTTGTACTATTGAGAAGAGCAGATAATTGGTCAATTTTTTCGTTCAAAACGGTTTCTTTTTCAACAAAATCCTTATGGGTTTTTTCGATGTAATTCATAACATCATCGCTGTTAAATCCAAATAAACTTTTTCTGAAACCTACCGACATTTTATCATCCCTTTTGTCATATATATTGTTATTATATCAAAGTTGGAAGTAATATACAAGTATTTGTTGCAAATATCTTGAAAAGTCGAGTTTTCTATTGACATTTTAAGAGCTTTATTGTAAAATCTTTAAGGTCATATATGCCCCTGTAGTTAAATGGATATAACAAGGTCCTCCTAAGACTTAGTTATCGGTTCGATTCCGGTCAGGGGTGCCAAAAAACATAATTAAAAGTGATTTTATATCTAATAGGAAAACCCGCTCTCTGAGCGGGTTTTTTTATAAATAAATTTCAAATTAACTTTGGGCAAAAATCGTTTAATGGACATTTTTCGCAGTATGCTTTTCTTGCCGTACAGATATCTCTGCCGAAAAGAACGGCTCTATGGCAAAAATCGGAAGATTTAACCTCGGGCAAAAGCTTTCGCATAGCTTCTTCAACCTTTTTAGGGTCCTTTGTTTTAACAAGTCCCAATCGGTTACAAAGGCGGATAAAATGGGTGTCGGTTACAACGGCAGGTTTGCCGTAAATATCTCCGCAAATGAGATTTGCGGTTTTTCTTCCAACGCCGGGGAGCTTGGTAAGCTCTTCAATACTGTCGGGAACGGTATTGTTATACTTTTCGGTTATCATTTTTCCGATACCTATTAAATCTTTCGCTTTTGTCTTATAAAGACCGCAAGTTCTAATAAGTACCTCAACATCGCATAAATTTGCATCTGCCAAAGATTTGGCATCGGGAAAAGTCTTGAACAAATCGGTCGTTACGATATTTACTCTTGCATCAGTGCATTGCGCCGAAAGTCTAGTTGCTATTAAAAGCTCAAAAGCATTTTTATATTTTAGTGAGCAAATTGCTTCGGGATATAGTTTTTCGAGCGCATCAACGGCTTTGAGGGTGAGTTCCGATTTACGCATGTGAGGCGTCTCCGAGTTTCATATCTCCGGTTTTTATTAGGTTGAGTTTTCTCATTGCCTCGGCAATGCCAAAACAGAGAATAGCCGGTAAAACAAACTGCATAACGCCTATTTCAATAAGCGCTTTTGCAGATGAAAATCCCGATTCAGTCATTGCCTGATAGCTCATAAATTGACCGACAAGACCGGCAGAGCCCATACCCGAGCCAACGGGGTTGCTGACCATTTTAAGCAGGGCAGAGGAAATAGGGCCTAAAATGGCGCTCGAAATAATTGAAGGCAACCAAATAAGCGGATGTTTAATGATATTCGGTACTTGAAGCATAGAAGTTCCTATACCCTGAGCTATAAGACCGCCAACTTTATTTTCACGGTAACTTATTACGGCAAAACCGACCATATTGCAACAGCAACCAATTGTTGCGGCACCTGCCGCCAGTCCCGTAAGTCCCATTGAAATACCTATGGCGGCGGAGGAAATGGGAAGCGTTAGCAAAATTCCCATAACTACTGATACAACCATACCGCCTATAATCGGGCTGTTTTCTACATTGATGTTAACAAGTTGACCGAGCCATTTCATAGCTTCGGAAATATACGGGCCGACAAAGTATCCTGCTGCCGCTCCGACAAGTATGCAACAAAGCGGAGTTACGATAATTTCAAGCTGGGTTTTGCCCGAAACAAGACGGCCGATTTCTATCGCAACATAAGCGGCAATAAAAGCGCCTAACGGTTCGCCGGGCTTTCCAACGGCAAAATTTTGAATATCTAAACTCGGAAAAGCGCCTATCATACCGCAAACCGCCGCCGAAACAGCGGTAAGGGGAGAGGCCTTGAGTTTTACCGCAACGCCGACACCTATTCCGGCACCGGTAAGAGTTTTGGCGATATTTCCGATTGCGGTTATGTAGCTGCCTATCGCAAGTGTTCCGAACAGACTGCCGATTTGACATATAATTGTGCCTATAATCAGCGTTGAAAATAATCCAAGCGCCATGCCCGAAAGTCCGTCAATAAACAAACGATTCAAATACTTTTTAATCATATCATCACCCGTAAGCAAATATTATAGGTATTATACTATATTTTTTCAATATTTACAATGTTTTTTAACTCTTTATTAACAAATTTACCGATTATTGCAGTATAATATAATAAAATGAGTAAATGAGGATAAATCTATGAATTTCAGATATAAACTTATGCAATTTATGAGCGGTAGGTACGGTGTTGATAGAACATTCTATGTTCTGTTTGTTATCGGCGCATTTTTTGCTCTGCTTAACTGCTTTTTAAGACTTATTTGGATTCAGCTGATAGTTTATGCCATAATAATTGTTGCATTTTTAAGGTTTTTTTCAAAAAACATTGATAAAAGAATAAAAGAAAACGAAATCGTTACAGGTTGGATTTATAAAGTTTCGCAAAGTATCAATAAGAGAAAACAACGAACAAACGATACAACCCATATATATAAAAAATGCCCTAACTGTAAAGCGGTTTTGCGTTTGCCGAGAACAAAAGGCATTCATACTACCGTTTGTCCGAGATGTCATAAAAGCTTTAAGGTAAGGGTTTTCAGAGGATAAAAAACAGTTGACTTTTTTTTCAAAATAATATAGAATTACTGTTATGCGGGTGTGGCGGAATTGGCAGACGCGCTAGCCTTAGGAGCTAGTGTCTTCGATGTGCAGGTTCAAGTCCTGTCACCCGCACCAAAGCAATGGAACCCGAACCTTTTACCAATCGGTGAAACGTTCGGGTTTTCTTTTTATTTTGACTTTTGCTGCTCTTTCCATTCTTCAAACTCTTTCTTGCCTTCTTCGGATTCAAAGAAGCTCAGATGTCCGGCAAGAATGTTGCAGCAAGGGATTCGATTACATCATGCGGAACATTGCAAGTGGCTTTTTTACTGAGAAGCAACGATTTTATATATACTCTTATGTACTCTCTATCGGAAATTATTTTTCCGCTTTCATCGAAATCAACGAATTTTTCATAAATTCTTGAAAAACCAGAAGTATAGTTGAAACAAGATTTGTTGAATTTCTCAACAATTTCACGGCTTAAATACATTTTTCCTGAAGGAGATGTAGCGTAAGTCTTAGTAGAACTTTCCTTGAAGTTGTTAGAATATGTAACTTCTGCTTTACCAACTACTTTTCCGTTAGAATCATATGATTCTGTGGTGCTTTTATTAAATGGCTGTTCATCAAAGTTACAGAGAACATCAAAAGCATTCGGATACTCTACAACCGATTTTTTAACGAGCTTTTTATTTGAATTAAACTCTTCGATAGTTACTTTTGCAGTTTTGTCGCAAATTATTGCAGTAAGTTTTTTATCATTTACAAATCATAATAATTATGTTATCATAGTTTTAAATTATTGGATAAAATAAGACCTTGTTATCAAAATGTTATTTTTATGTACATATTTCAAAAGAGGTTTACTTAGATGAAAAAGATACTCCTTCTCGGCGGTTCTGAACAGCAGGTTATCGCCATTGATACTGCAAAAAAATTAGGGTATTATACAATATTATGCGATTATCTTCCGGATAATCCGGGCCAGTATCATGCCGATAAGTTTTATCAGGTCAGTACTACGGATATGAATGCCGTATTAACGGTTGCAAAAGAAAACGGGATAGACGGTGTGTTGGCGTATGCCTCCGACCCTGCTGCGCCTACTGCCGCATTCGTTGCAGAGCAACTTAACCTGCCTACTAATCCTTTTGTTTCGGTTAATACCTTATGCAACAAAGATTCTTTGCGCATATTTCTTAAAGAAAACGGTTTTGCAGTTCCGTTTTCAAAAGGTTTTACTTCGTTAGAAGATGTACTAAAATTTCAAGATAGTTTTGACTATCCGATTATTATTAAACCGGTTGATTCATCGGGTTCAAAAGGCATTACGGTTTTGCAAAACAAGAGCGGTCTTAAAGAAGCGGTGGAATTTGCCTTATCTTTTTCAAGAGGCAAGAGAATCATAGTTGAAGAATTTATCGTGAGAGACCATCGTTATTTAATCGGCGGAGATATATTTGTAATTGACGGCAAAGTTAAAATTTGGGGTTTGCTTAACTGCCATAGAGACAGCAATGCCAACCCGTTGGTTCCGGTCGGCAAGAGTTATCCGTTGGCTTTGAATGACAGCCAGACAAAGCTTGTTAAAGAAACACTTCAAGAACTTGTTAATAAACTCGAAATTCGTTTCGGAGCAATGAATGTTGAACTTATTATTTCTCAAAACGGCAAATGTTATTTAATTGATGCAGGGCCGAGGGCAGGGGGAAATATGATTCCCGATTTGCTTCAAATGATAACCGGCGTTAATATTGTTGAAATGGCTGTTAAGACAGCGATGGGAGAGTCGATTAAATGTTCGCCCGATACAAGAATCAGTTATTATGCAACGCATAATCTCCACAGTACAAAAAACGGTATTTATAAAAGTATTATTTTTGATGAAAAAATTGAAAAGTTTATTGTTAAAAAATGCCTGTATAAAAAGAAGGGCGATAAAGTCGAGTTTTTCGATAATGCAAGTAAAGCTCTGGGCATTGTTTTTATGAAATTTGAAAATGCAGAGCAACAAAACATTTTAGAAGACATCTATAATCATATAAAGGTTGAATTAGAATGAAAGAAATAGGCGGTTATTTTGGACTGGAAAGTTTTAAGAACAACGGCGGCGAATATTATAAAGATTTAATAGCGCTAAATACTGCTCGAAATGCGCTGGTATATTTTGTTAAAGTCCAAAAAATCAAAAAGATTTTTATTCCGTATCTTCTTTGCAATTCGGTTTCTCTTGTTTGCGACAGGGAAAACATTGAGTATGAATATTATAATATTGACGAGAATTTTCTTCCCGTTTTCGACCGTCAGTTAAAGAATGATGAATACCTTTATGTTGTCAATCTTTACGGGCAAATTGCAAATGCAAAATTAGAGGAGTTAAAAAACAAGTATAAAAATATTATTGTAGATAATATTCATGCGTTTTTTGAAGAACCGATAAAGGATACAGCTACAATTTACTCTTGCAGAAAGTTTTTTGGTGTTCCTGATGGCGCTTATCTGTCATCGAAATCGGTTTTAAGCGATGATTTGCCCAATGATAATTCTTCGGGCAGAATGGCGCATATTTACGGAAGAATTAAAGACGGCGCTTCGGCGCACTATGCGGAATTCAAAGCCAATGATGAATCGTTTAAGTCGCTTCCGCTTATGAAAATGTCGGAGCTTACCCATAAATTGCTTTCGGAAATTGACTATAAAAGGATTATAGCAGTAAGAGAACAAAATTATTCCTATTTATATAATAAACTCGGCGGGTTTAATAAACTTAAATTATGTATTCCAAAGGGTCCTTATGCCTATCCTTTCTATTGCGAGAACGGTTTGGAAATCAAGAAAAAACTTGCCCAAAAGAAGATATATATTGCAACGCTTTGGCCTAATGTATCCGACTCGGGACAAGCCCTTGAAAAAGATTATGCAGAGAACATTCTGCCGTTGCCTATCGACCAACGATACGGCATTGACGAGATGAATTTTATATGTAAAGAAATAATGTCTATCTTGCAAAATAACGATATGTGAGGTAAGTTATGGATGTAGAAAAAATCGGAAAGGCGATAAAGGAACTGCGCCAAAAAGCAGGCTATACTCAGGCGGAGTTAGCGCAATGTTTGGAAGTAACGGATAAAGCAATATCCCGATGGGAGAGGTGCCTTGGCATTCCCGATACATCTTTACTTGCAAAACTTTGCGACTTGCTTAATGCCGATATAGACAATCTTTTAGAGGGCAACATAGCATATCTTGAACATTCTTGGAAGGGTGTGCTTATATTAAAAGAAAACGAAGCGGAAATTATGCCCGATACAAGATTCGGCGGTAAATGTTCCGTTTACTTTCCCATAAGTTATTTTCTTTTGGCGGGTATTAAAAACATAACTGTTGTCGGAAGTGAAAAGTATATAAATTCTGCAAAAAATATCCTTTCAGACGGAAAGAATTACGGAGTCGATATATCTTATTCGCTCGACGAAAGCGAAGCTTTTAATAACAACGAGCCATGTATGGTTGTTTCTTCTGATGTTTTTATATACGGTTCTAATCTTACAAGATGTTTTCAAAGGGCAATAGCCGGAAACGGCGATGTAACATATATTGTTATACCGCAGTCAAAGTGCAGTAACATGGTTTATTTTGATAATTCGCATATCGTTAAAAATTATTGCCATATGTCTGAAAAGTTTGAAAGAATACCGATAACATTCTATAAAAATGCCAATATGTATCTTAAAAACAACGGCAAAAAAACAAACCCCATTGTTATGGCGCAACGGCTTAGCAGGGGAATGATATACCGAAAAATTGAAACATGGAAAGATGTAAACGATGTTTCAAATTTCATTTACTTTACCGAAGAAAATACGGGAGATTATATGTATTGTCTTGAAGAAATTGCCCTAAACAGAGGACTGATTTCAAAATCACAACTTCAAAGTTTGGCTGATGAAAATACAAAATACGGCAAATATCTTTTATCGTTATAATATTTTTTACTAAAACACCGCAATCCAAAGAGGGATTGCGGTGTTTTTTTGTAAATGCAACATCGGTTGAAAATGCGATTAAAAAAAAGTAAACTAATAGTGTTAAAAATAAAGGAGGAAAATGCCATGTATGAAGATTTAATTGGCAAGAAACTTTTAATAATTGGTTCCGAAAAGGTCGATGCAAGTATTGTTACTGCGGCAAAAAGTCTTGGAATTTATACAATAGCCGTTGACGGCAATAAAAAGTCGGCATCAACATTTGCAAAAAATGAGGCAGATGAATCTTGGGATATAGATTATCGCTTGACAGATGAAATATGTGAAAAATGCCGTCAAGCTGAGGTTGACGGTGTAATAGCGGGATATAGCGAATACCGTGTTGCTGCTGCATGTGAAATTGCAAATAAACTCGGAAAACCTTTTTATGCAACCCAAAAGCAAATCGAACTTACAAGAAACAAAAGAACTTTTAAGGATGAATGTATTAAATATGGAATAAATGTTCCGCATGATTATTGTTTTAATCATGCTCCTTTCGATGAAGAAATCGAATCCATGCGTTTTCCGCTTATCGTTAAGCCGACTGATTACGGCGGAAGAAAAGGAATAACGGTATGTTTCAAAAAAGAAGAATTGAAAAATGCCGTTGAGTATGCGCTTTCCTTGTCGAAAAGCAAAACAATAATTGTTGAAGAATATATTATAGGAAAAGAATTTACGGCGGTTTATTCGCTTTCAAACGGAGAAATGGCACTTACCTGTTTGAATGAAAAATATATAAATGAATCGCAGGAGAGAATGACGGGATTATGTGATTTAACTATTGCTCCTTCTAAAAGTGTAGATTTGTTTGTTAAGAGTGTTGACAAAAAAATCAAAGATTTTTTAAGGGGAATAGGTGCCGAAAACGGAGTTGCATTTTTTCAGGGCATTGAAAAAGACGGCGAATTCTATATTTTTGAAATGGGATATAGATTAAACGGCGGAAACGACTATTTTTTAGTTGAGCAAGAGCATGGTATCAGTTATATGAAAATGCTGATTTCCTATGCTTTAACCGGAAAAATGGGCGACGATATAAAGAAAAATAATCCGTTTTTCAATTCCTACCATGCAAATTATTTAATTTATGCTCATGAAGGTACGGTTAAGGATATAGAATATCCAAAACCGGGCGAAATTGCAGGAATAGACGAATCAACGCCAAATATGGTTTCGGGTTGCAAAATCAAAGAAGACGGCTCAACCGGTCAAAAAGCATTTTCTTTCAAGATCACTTCAAATTCACTCGACCAAATAAAACAAACGATAACTCAAATCAACCGCAGCGTTAAATTTACTGATTCGCAAGGAAATAATATGCTGTTTGAACCGTTTGATGTTAATAAAATATCATAACAATAATTTTTTTTGTAAAGGAGCAAAATAATGACATCTGCTTTAATTTATTTAGGAATTATGATAGCCGTAATTCTTATATGGTTTACGGTTATAAAGCGACCGATTTATGAATCGATTTTAGTCAGCTTTTTACTACTTGTCATTATCAGCGGTAATATATCGCATATTTGGGATTATATTTATTCGGGCCTTTCAACATCGCTTTTGTATTCGATGACCGTTTTCGTTGCTATGTCGATTATTCTGACAAAAACTAAGATTATCGACGGCGCAATAGAAATAATTTTGGCGCTTTTAGGCAGAATACCGGGAGGCGCCGGATATGTTGCGGTGATAGCGAGTAGTTTTATGGGAGCGCTTTCGGGCTCGGGTCCCGGAAATGTTATGGCAACCGGAACAATTACTATTCCGGCAATGAAAAAATCGGGATTTTCCGATGAACTTTCCGCAAATATTACCAGTGCTTCAAGCTGTCTTGGAAATATGATACCGCCGTCATCAACTATTGTTGCCGCTTTGGGTTTGCTTACGGGATTATATCCCGAAATGAATATCTCAACCGGTAAATTTTGGATAGTATGTTGGGGCTGTTCGCTATGGTTTATTCTTTTAAGACTTATACTTGTTTTTATTTTCTGCAAACGAGATAAGGTAAAACCGATGGCGAAAGATGATATTCCACCGCTGAAAAAAGTAATAAAAGACGGTTGGAGAGGACTGCTTTTGCCTATTATCATCTTTCTTCCTTTCTTATTGGACTATCTTTATAAGGATTCATTCTTTACAAAAAGATTAGGCGAAACCGGTGCTAAAAATATGTCAAGTTCGCTGCTTTACTTCATCGCCGGTCTTGCTACCATTTATGCAATGGCGGTTATTAAGGATAAAAAGCAGGTAAGGTTAACAGAAATTGCAAAGACCTTCGGCGAGAAACTTAAAAGTATCGTTCCTACTATTGCCGTTTGCTTATTCGGATATATGTTCGGCGCTTTGTTTAACGATATGAATGTTGCCGAAGGCATTGAATCGGGAATTGCAGCATTAGATATAGGAAAGGTCGGTTTATGCATCGTTGTTCCGCTTCTTACTTGTATTCTCGGCATAGCCATAGTCGGCTCGTCTATGGTTGTTGTATTCGGCGGAATGTTTATATCAATGTTTGCGGCTGTCGGAGTAAATCCTTTGCTTATTGCGGCAATGCTTCCGTGTATTTGCGGAGTAATGTCAAATATGGTACCCCCGATTGCACCGGCATTTTTGGCAGGAGTAAGTCTTTCGGGTGCAGATTTCTCAAAAGCGGTTAAAAACGATTTTTGGTGGATAATAACGCAATATTTACTTGAAATTGTTGTACTTCTCGGATGGCTTCCGATACTTGGAATGTGAGGTGGGATAATTGAAAAAAATATTACAGAAAACAGCCGATGTTATAAAGGTTATATTCGGATATGGAATTATGATTTGCCTTTTGACAGGAGGCCTTACATTTTTCGGATATCTCGCCGCCGTTTTTATCGGTGGAAGTACAGCCGAAATGATTTGCGATGTTATCTATAATCATATTTATCCCGTTCTTGTAATTATTTCAACTTCTATGATTCTTTTGGGACTTATAAGAATGTATATAGTAGGAGAATCGGATTTTTCATCTAAATAAAAAAACCGAGCTCATTTTAAGCTCGGCACATAAATAGTGAATAGTGAATAGGTAAAAGTGAATAGGTAAAAAGAAAAATCCTCATTTGTAAAAATGAGGATTTTTGTTATGAATAGTCGGAATGTTTTTATAAGTTTATTTAATAAACGGCATTACTTTTTCGCCGAACGGAGTTTGACTTTATTAAGCATATTTATTCTGTCCGAAGAAAGAACGAGCTCACACTGGCGAAGCGCCGTATCAAATCCCGTACTTGTAAAGTCGGCAAAAATAACACAGGGGACGGTTCTGTGTGTTCCCAAACCTACTCCGTACATAATTAAACAAAAATCAAGCGGATATAACCTCAAATCCGTTATATCCACTCGATATGGTTGCGGGGGGAGGACTTGAACCTCCGACCTTCGGGTTATGAGCCCGACGAGCTACCAGCTGCTCCACCCCGCGATATCTTAGTTTTCCTTAGAAAGCTTTGTAATTATACTACAATTTCTTTTTAATGTCAAGCAAAAAATAAGAAAATAACATTTGATGATGATGCAAAAATATGTTAAAATAAATTGTAATCATATCAGAAAGATGATGATAATTTGCTTGATAATTTCATTTTTGATTTTGGCAATGTTTTAGTGCGGTTTGATGAGGAAAACATTGCAAAACCTTACTTATCTCTTGTTCAAGACGAAACAAAAGCCGAACTTATTAAAACTGTTTTTGACCGAAAATACTGGGATAGACTTGATGACGGCTCTTTAACCGAGACGGATGTCTGCGCACTAATCAAATCGCAGGTTCCAAATACTTATTATTCATCTTGTTGCGATATTCTCGAAAATTGGTATAAAGATTTGCCCATAGATAATAATATGCTGAATCTCATAAAATATTTGAAATCAAAAAACAAAAAAATATATTTGCTTTCAAACATAAGTCTTGAATTTGCGGAAAACTACTCAAAAGTTAAGGCATTAAACGAGTTGTTTTCTTATTTTGACGGGCTTGTATTTTCGGCGAGTTGCCGTTTGGTAAAACCAAATAAGGAAATATTTTTACTCTTGTTGGAAAAATATAAAATTCAACCCCAAAACTCTATATTTATTGATGATAGGTTGGCGAATATCAATACGGCAAAGAGTCTTGATATAAATACGTTTCTCTACCAAAAAAATTTTGATGAATTAAATAAAACAATAATGGAAAATTTATAAATCTCCACTTGCCATTACATTGCCGTTATGTTATATTTTTTATAACGAATGAAAAAGTTTATACCATTTTTTGCATCTAAGAAAGAAAAGGTGAACATTATGTCTTATAAAACCGATATAGAAATTGCTCAGGAATGTAAACTCAAACATATTTCGGATATAGCCGAGTATGCCGGAGTTGGTGCGCAGTATGTTGAGCAGTACGGCAACTACAAAGCAAAAATCGACCCTAAACTTATTAAAGATTCAAAAAAAGAAAACGGAAAACTTATTTTAGTTACCGCAATTACTCCAACACCGGCAGGTGAAGGCAAAACGACAACTACCATTGGTCTTGCCGACGGACTGAAAAGGATAGGCAAGAAAGTAACCGTTGCCCTTCGTGAACCGTCGTTAGGCCCCGTTTTCGGCGTTAAGGGTGGCGCCGCAGGTGGCGGATATGCTCAGGTTGTTCCGATGGAGGATATAAATCTTCATTTTACCGGAGATTTTCACGCAATAGGCGCTGCAAATAATCTTCTTGCCGCAATGCTTGATAATCATATTCAGCAGGGCAATAAACTCGGAATTGATGTCAGAAAGATAACTTGGAAAAGATGCGTTGATATGAATGACCGTCAGCTCAGATTTATTGTTGACGGTATGGGCGGAAAGGCAAACGGCGTTCCGAGAGAAGACGGATTTGATATTACCGTTGCAAGTGAAATAATGGCGGTATTTTGTCTGGCAAATTCAATAACCGACCTAAAAGACAGGTTGTCAAGAATTATCGTAGGATATACCTTTGATGATAAACCCGTAACGGCAGGGGACTTGAATGCCGTAGGCGCAATGACGGCGCTGTTAAAGGACGCCATTAAACCGAATCTTGTTCAAACCCTTGAAGGAACACCTGCGTTTGTTCACGGCGGACCTTTCGCTAATATTGCTCATGGCTGCAACTCTGTTATGGCAACAAAAATGGCTCTTAAAATGGGTGATTATACTGTAACCGAAGCAGGTTTTGGCGCTGACCTCGGTGCAGAAAAGTTTTTAGATATCAAATGCCGAATGGCAGGTCTTGCCCCCGATGCAGTTGTTATGGTTGCAACTGTAAGAGCCCTCAAAATGCATGGCGGTCTTGATAAAAAGCAACTTGATAAAGAAGATTTAACGGCGCTTGAAAAAGGTATTCCAAATCTTTTAAGGCATGTTTCAAACATAATAAATGTTTATAAATTGCCCTGCGTTGTTGCAATAAACCGTTTCCCGACCGATACCGATAACGAAATAGATTTTATTATTAAAAAATGCCGAGAACTCGGTGTTAATACCGTTTTGTCAACCGTTTGGGCAGACGGCGGAAAGGGCGGGGAAGAACTCGCAAAAGAGGTTGTCCGATTATGTGATAACGAAAAGGGTAACTTTACATTTTCATATTCTGACGATTTGTCTATTACCGAAAAAATCGAGTCGGTTGTTAAGAAGGTTTACGGCGGAGATGGAATTATTATTTTGCCAAATGCAAAAAAACAAATAGAACAACTCGAAAATCTCGGATTTTCAAAATGCCCCGTTTGTATTGCAAAAACGCAGTACAGTTTTTCCGATGACCCATCAAAACTCGGTGCGCCGACTGATTTTAAGGTAACCGTTAAAAATGTCAAGGTTTCGGCTGGTGCAGGTTTTGTTGTAGTTTTAACCGGCGATATTTTAACAATGCCCGGTCTTCCGAAGGTACCGGCAGCGGAGAATATCGATGTTGATGAAAACGGAAAAATCAGCGGTCTTTTCTAATTGAAAATTAAATTAAAACTTAAAAAATCCCTCATAAATTGAGGGATTTTTCTTTTGGTTAATTTTTACAAAAAAATGGAAAATATTACAGCTTGATAAATAATTAACAATCTCCTATAATTATATTGTTTTCAAAAAGAAAATAATTTCGAAGATGATTAGAGGAGAATTTTTATGGAAAAAATCACAGTAAAAACATTAAAAACTGTAAAGACGGCATTACTCTGTTTTATACTGACACTTTTGGTTGTCGGTATGAGCGGATATAAGGTAAATGCGGCGATACATAGATTTGATGAAGGCGAAGTATTTGAAATACCTATCGGTGGTATTCTGCAAGAAAAAGCCGAATTGAACAGTATAAAAAACATTGCGGTTGATACTGAAACGACAACGGCGAATGTTAAAGTGCTTAGCATAAAACAAGCCGATGACTCCGAAAATGTTATAGTTAAATGTAAAGCGCTGAGTTACGGTTATTTCAGACTTAATTACCAAAGGTACGGCTATAGTTTCGATAGCAACGGCAGTTGGGAAGACAGATGGAATGCTCTTTATATTACACCGATCGTCGGCGCAAAAGAAGAAAGAACATTAACTTTGAAAAATGTTAAACTAAGCAATGAAAATGTTCCGAATAACATTAAAGACATTAAGTCCGCCAACCCCGATATTCTCGAATTTCTTTCGGCAAAGAATGTAAAAGACGGTGTTGAGGTTACAGTAAGAGCAAAATCTGCCGGTATGACATATTTGACTTATAAGTCATATTTTGAAGATAATTGGTATAACGATATATTCGAAATCAAAACTGTAAGCGGTTTAATAAGCGAAGATATAAAAATTACCGCAAATGATATTAAAATCGGAACTGATAAAAAAGATATAAAATTAAGCGGATACAATAGTTCCGATATGGATTTGGAAAATGTTTATCTTCTGAACTCCAAGGGCGATAAAACGGACAAGGTTGATTCCAAAGGAACATATACATTAGTTGCCGTTTTTAAGGCAAAGGGTGCTATGAGTTTTAAGGAAAGCAACGATACTCAAAATGAATATGCAGGAAAAATAACGGTAAATGCGATAAGCGAAAAAGGATATATCGGTTTAAGTGCAACCGATAAGCCGTCGGTTGTATATGATTTTGAGGGCGAATACAAGTACCTCTTGGTTGAACATAAATTTGAAGTAAAAGGGGAAAGTGAAACAACAAAAACCCCCGAAAAGAATGACGACAGCGCCAAAAACGAAGGAAACCCCGTAATAAACAAAACACAAAAGCCAACCGTTTCTCCGAAAACAGGCGATAACGGAAATATTTATTTTTGGGCTTTTGCGTCAGGTTTCAGTATGTTAGCCATTGCTTTTTTCATAGCAAAAAGAAAACATGAAAACTAATGAAAAATATCCACCCATTTAGCGGGTGGATATTTTTTTGAAAATATACGATTTTTGTCTTTACAAAAAGCATATTATATGGTATATTATTAAAATAAATAACACAATTTATTGTGGTTTGGAAAACGAGATGTATTTATGCGCTATACTGTAAACAGTTCTGGATATGATTATACAAAAAAAATTAAAGGTTGTTGCCAAGATAAAGCAGACAACCTGAAAAATAAAATACTTAATTCTGTAAATACAGAAGAAATATATGATATAAAAGGGAAAAAATATTATATTGCCAAGGATATGAGAATAGAAGATATTCCTGCCGAGTTAAAAGAAGGCGATGCCGTTCTTTTTGAACGGGGCGGTTTATGGAGAATATCTTATGGCAACGGTATTGTGTTACCAAACGGTGTTACCATAGGGGCTTACGGTACGGGTGATAAACCTAAGTTTTACGGCTCAACAAAAAACTATGCCGATAATAACATTTGGGAAAAAGTTGAATGCAATTTATATAAAACTTTTTTGCCCGGCGGTAATCCCGGAATTATCGTTTTTGATGACGAAGCATGTCTCGGCGTTAAAAAATGGACTCTCGATGATGTTAAATCAAACTACGATTTCTTTTACGAATATGAAACGGAATATATTTATTTTTATTACGAGGGCAATATCGGCGAAGATTTTAATTCTATAGAAATAGGGCAGAGAGGAAACCTTATAACAATAAATTCAAATTGTGTTGCAGATAACCTATGCGTTAAATATACGGGTTCCCATGGTATAGTTGTTAACACTTCTTGCGAAAATGTTTCGATTACCAACAATGAAATCGGCTGTTTGGGCGGTTCTATGCAGTTTGGTACAACCCGTTTCGGCAACGGCATTGAAATTCAACTCGGCTCTGTAAATTCTCTTGTAAAAAACAACTATGTTTATGAATGTTATGATGCCGGAATAACCTTCCAAACCTGGACAAGCGCAAATTTAGAAACAAGTTATCATAATGTAAACTTTATCGAAAACCTAATCGAAAACTGCTCTTATGGTATTGAATTCTTTACCACAAATAAGGACGATAACGGGTTATACAGCGACTATAAAGACATAACTTTTGAAAGTAATATTATTCGCTTTTCGGGATATGAATGGTCGCAACTTCAGCGGCCTGACCCTTGGATGAATTCGCATATCAGAGGCGGAAACTGGGCTTATGTTCCGGACTGCGAAAACTTTAATATTGTAAATAACATTTTTGATATTTCAAGAGCTTCTATGATTTTCTGGTGGTGGCATGATGAAAAGAAAGGATATTTACATCCCGTTAAACACCCCGGTCTTACGGTAAAACACAACTGTTTTTATCAGGCAAAAACTGCCGATGGCAGGGTTATGAACTTCTATGAAAATGTCCCTGTTTATGCCGAAACAAAAGAAGATTATATAAAAGCGGTCAAATCGTTTGATTCAAATCCCAATGAAGTTGTATGGTTTTGATAATAAGGTGAGTTAAATTGGCTAAAAAATATATATTATGTAAAAACGGTAATGATTATAAAGCAAATATGCATTGTCATTCAACAGTTTCCGACGGCATATTTACTCCTTGTGAACTTAAAGAAATGTATATGCAAGAGGGTTACAGCATCATTGCTTATACCGACCATGATTTGTTTGTTCCGCATTTAGACCTTTGCGATGAAAATTTTTTGGCGTTGAGCGGATATGAGATGGAATTCTACGATTATGATACTACCGAAGATTTTAATATTATGAGAACTACTCATCTTAATATGATTGCGCTTGACCCTAATTTGGATTTACAGCCATTTTATCATAGAAAAAGATATTTTATCGGCAACGGTGTTAATAATAAGCATATGATTAAATATGATGAATCCAAACCCGATTTTGTGAGATCTTATACGCCGGAATGCGTTAATATGGTTATGCGCGAATGTAAAAAACTCGGCTTTTTCGTTACATATAATCATCCCCGCTGGTCGCTCGAAAACTATGAGATTTACAGCAAATATGACGAAATGAACGCTCTTGAAATTCTAAACGGCAGTTCACTTGCCGAAGGATACATAGAAAATTGTTTTCAAGCGTATGATGACCTTCTTTTACAAGGTAAAAAAGTTTTTGCAATAGCAGGAGACGACAACCATTCAAAACGAGATTCATTCTGGTGTTGGACAGTTATCAGAGCCAAAGATTTGGCATACGAATCTGTTGCAAAAGCGCTCAAAAACGGCGATTTTTATGCCACAAACGGTCCCGCATTCAACGAGATTTATATTGAAGACAATGAACTTGTTGCAAAAACAAGTGATGTTAAAAGCATAACATTCTCAACTAATTGCCGCCATGCGGGAATTTCTATTGACAGAGCAAATAATAAGCCGGTAAACGAGGGTAGATTTAAGCTCAATAAATATGATAAATATGTTAGAATTACCGCTTTCGGTATGGACGGTACCATAGCATATTCTAATCCGTATTTTATTAAATAAATAACGAGGTGCATTATGGAAATTGTTACATCAAAAATCGAAGGTAAAGTTTTATTTATTATTCTGAAAGGCAGAATAGATTCTCAAAATGCCGCAGATGTTGAAAACAAAATTACAACTATCAAAGGCGAAAATAATTTTGAGGACATTATTATTGATGCCGAAAGTCTTGAATATATTTCAAGCGCCGGACTTAGAATTATTTTACGGCTTCGCAAGGAATATCCAAACATTAAAATTATAAATGTTTCAAGCGATGTTTATGAAATTTTCGATATGACCGGTTTTACCGAAATGATTAAACTTGAAAAGGCATACAGAAAACTTTCGGTAGATGGTTGCGAAATTATCGGAAGAGGTGCTAACGGAGAGGTTTACCGCCTCGACCCCGATACAATTATTAAGGTATATCTTAACCCCGATTCTTTGGACGATATCCACAGAGAAAGAGAACTTGCAAGAAGAGCATTCGTTTTAGGTATTCCTACGGCAATTCCTTATGATGTTGTTAAGGTTGGAAACAGCTACGGTTCGGTTTTCGAACTTCTTAACGCACAGTCTTTTTCAAAAATCATAAATGCCGACCCGTCAAAAATCGATGAAGTTGTAAAAATGTTTGTAGACCTTCTTAAAAAAATTCATTCTACCGAAGTTTTGCCGGAAGATATGCCCGATATGAAGGCGGTTGCTCTCGACTGGGCAGATTTCTTAAAAGATTATTTGCCTTCGGATAAATGGCAGAAATTGTATAACCTTATTAAAGCCGTACCGGAATCTAATATGATGATGCACGGCGACTATCATACAAAAAATGTTATGCTTCAAAACGGCGAAGTTTTACTTATTGATATGGATACTCTCTGTCATGGCTACCCGATATTTGAATTTGCCTCGATTTTTAATGCTTATATCGGCTTTAACAAGCTTCAAGAAGATAACGCTCCGTCTTTTCTCGGAATACCCGATGAACTTTTAGTACCTTTCTGGGAGAAAACCATTACGGCTTATTTTGAAACTGATGATAAAGAGTATCTTGATTCCGTTACCGATAAAGCATCACTCATAGGATATACAAGACTAATGAGAAGACTTATCAGAAGAAATGGACTTGAAGACGAAAAGGGCAGAGCCAAAATTGAGTTCTATAAAGAACAAATTTTAACTCTGCTTGACCGTGTTGATTCATTAGAATTGTAATTTAGGTATAATAAAAACGGCTTCCTTTAATTAAAGGAAGCCGTTTTTTAATCTTTATTATTGCATTTTTCTCAGTCTTGAAATTATTTCATTGTTTTGGCAAATTGCATGGCCCAAACCGTAGATAATAAAAAGCAAGATAACCGAAATAATTGTTCCTACAAGAACGATAGCGGCGGCAATTGTCATAAAAAGTGCGTTAAATGAAAAGATGAAATATGCCGCAACAAAACTGATTATTATTGTTGTAAAGCAAACAACGAAGGCGATAAATTTGATTATGTTTCCAATATTTTTGAAAATAGCGTTTTCGTATTCCTCAACATATTCACCCGCTTTTGTTTTGGCGGTGCTTTTTGGCTGTGAAGAAGAAACGATATCAATATAATCATCGGGAATATAGTTTCTATTTTCGTTATCCATAGTTTCTAAATCCTTTCTACACCTATTGTTAGTTTTTCGCCGTTAATATCCCATTCTTTAACAAAACCTTCGGGAGATGAATTGCTAAGAGAATCGCAAAGTGTATCCCCGACTATTTCATTTTCCATTTCCAGCGCAATTTGGACAACTTTATTTGAGCCTTCAATAGTAACTTTGATATGGTCGGTAACATTAAAATCAGCGTCTTTTCGCATAGTCTGGATTTTGCTTACGATTTCTCTTACAAAGCCCTCTTTGATTAAATCTTCGGTAAGAGTTGTATCAATAGCAACGGTAATGCCGTTATCGGTAAGGGTGAAAAATCCGTCTTTTTGCTTTGTTTCAATGAGCAAATCGTCAATACCGAGTTCAACTTTTCCGCTATCAAAATCAAAAGTTAAAACGCCGTTTTTGTCAAGTTCGGCTTTTGCCTTCATACCGTCAATATCCGAAAGAGCGGTGCGGATTTCTCCGAGCTGTTTGCCGTATTTAGGGCCAACGGTTTTAAGTTGCGGTTTGAAATTATATGATACAAAATCGGATACATTATCAGTAAATACAACATTCTTGATATTCAGTTCATCTCTGATTATATCGGAATAAAGGTTGTCGAGTGAACTGTCGCATTTAACATACATTGTATTAAGCGGCTGTCTGTTTTTAAGGTTTGCTCCGTTTCTTGAAGCACGGCCCAAAACAACAATTTCAAGCACACTGTCCATTTTGGATTCGAGTTCTGTATTTATTTTGCTTTCGTCAACCGTCGGAAAATCGCATAAGTGAATCGAAACAGGGGCATTTTTATCGACATTTCTTACGATATTTTGATAAATTGATTCGGTCATAAACGGAATCATCGGAGCGGCGGTAAGCGAAGTTTTAACAAGAGCCGTATAAAGTGTCATATATGCGGCAATTTTATCGTCGGTAAGTTCGATGCCCCAATAACGCTCACGGCCACGGCGAACATACCAGTTACTCATACCGTCAACAAAATCCTGTAAAGCACGGGCGGCTTCGGGAATGCGGTAATTTTCGAGGTTTTCGTCAACCGCTTTAATGCAGGAATTGAGTTTCGATAAAAGCCATTTATCCATTATGGTAAGTTTGCAGTCTTCGAGTTTGTATTTTGATGGGTCGAATTTATCTATTTCGGCATACAAACAGTAGAAAGCATAGGTATTCCATAATGTTCCCATAAATTTGCGCTGACCTTCTGTAACGGCTTTGCCATGGAATCGGTTAGGAAGCCAAGGGGCAGAGTTAGTATAGAAATACCAGCGAATAGCATCGGCGCCGTAACTTTCAAGAGCGTCAAACGGGTCAACGGCATTGCCTTTTGATTTGCTCATTTTTTGACCGTTTTCGTCTTGAACATGACCTAAAACGATAACATTTTTATATGGCGCTTTATTGAAGATTAAGGTTGAAATTGCAAGAAGCGAATAGAACCAACCTCTTGTTTGGTCAACCGCCTCGGAAATAAAGTCGGCAGGGAATTGCGATTCAAATAATTCTTTATTTTCAAAAGGATAATGATGCTGAGCAAAAGGCATAGAGCCGGAATCAAACCAACAGTCAATAACCTCGGGAACCCTATGCATATCTTTTCCGCATTGCGGACATTTTATGGTAACATTATCTATATAAGGTCTGTGAAGTTCGATATTATCGGGACAGTTGTCAGACATCGACTTTAATTCTTCTATGGAACCTATCGAGTGCATATGACCGCATTCGCAGGTCCAAATATTTAGCGGAGTTCCCCAATATCTGTTACGGGAAATACCCCAGTCCTGAACATTATTAAGCCAATCGCCGAATCTGCCTTTTCCTATTGAATCGGGAATCCAATTTATAGTGTTGTTATTTCTGATTAAGTCTTCCTTAACATCGGTCATTTTAATAAACCAGGACTCTCTCGCATAGTAAATAAGCGGAGTATCGCAACGCCAACAGAAAGGATAATCATGCTCAAATTTCGGAGCATCAAACAGTAAACCTTTCTTATCGAGGTCGGTAAGAACTAACGGGTCGGCATCTTTAACAAATTTTCCGCCATAAGGGGTTTCGTCTGTTAACTCGCCTTTGCCGTCAACAAATTGAACAAACGGCAGGTCGTATCTTCTGCCAACCTTTGAGTCATCTTCACCGAAGGCAGGAGCAATATGAACAATACCTGTACCGTCAGACATGGTAACATAAGTGTCGCAGGTTACGAAATGAGCTTTTTTATGTTGTTGCTCGGCTTTTTTTCCGGCGCATTCAAATAACGGCTCATATTCCTTATATTCGAGTTCACTTCCCTTGAATGTCTTTATTACGCTGTAAGCGGGTGTATCGTTTTCCGAAAGTTTAGAGAGAACTTTTGAAAGAAGAGCGGTTGCCATATAGTAAGTATAACCGTCTTTTGCCTTTACAAGCGAATATTCTTCATCGGGATTTACGCAAAGAGCAACATTCGACGGCAATGTCCAAGGAGTTGTTGTCCAGGCAAGGAAATATGCATCTTCGCCCTTGACCTTAAATCTTACAATAGCCGAACGCTCTTTTACATTCTTATATCCTTGCGCAACTTCGTGAGACGAAAGCGGAGTTCCGCAACGGGGACAGTAGGGAACAATTTTGAAACCTTTATATAAAAGACCTTTATCAAAAATTTGCTTTAATGCCCACCATTCTGACTCGATAAAATTATTATCATAGGTAACATAAGGGTTATCCATATCAGCCCAAAAGCCGACGGTTTTTGAAAAATCTTCCCACATTCCCTTATATTTCCAAACACTTTCTTTGCAATGGTCAATAAACGGCTCCAAACCGTATTCTTCGATTTGTTCCTTGCCATCAAGACCTAAAAGTTTTTCAACTTCAAGTTCAACAGGAAGCCCATGGGTATCCCAACCGGCTTTTCTCGGAACCATGCAGCCCTTCATAGTACGGTAACGGGGAATCATATCTTTGATTACTCGTGTCAATACATGGCCTATATGCGGTTTGCCGTTTGCAGTAGGGGGACCGTCATAAAATACATAAGGAGTGCCTTTGGCTTTTTCTTCAATGCTTTTCTTGAAGATTTCCTCCTTATCCCAAAACTCTTTAATTCTTTTCTCTTGTTCAACGAAGTTAAGATTTGGCGAAATGCTGTCGTACATCATAATACCTCTTTTTAACAAAATATCCCCTTATCCATAATAGGACAAGGGAACTTGTTTTACCACCTATTACAAGGGACATCCATTTATCCCCGAACCTGATAACGAAGGTAAATCGGCGCATCTTAATAGGCAAATTGCTTTTCGGATTTGCAGCTTCCGAGTGATTTTCGCTTTTTATTGATATCGGACTTCCACTATAACCGACTCGCTTAAATCAAAGTATAAAAAGTTACTCTCCCGTTCACAGCCATTAAATATTATATTAAATATAACATAAATAAAACAAAAAATCAAGTGTGCGTTATAAAATAAGCAGTTTTAGGCAAGAATAGTAAAAAAAGGAGAGATAAAAATGGTAAAAAAGAGTACGGTTATCAGGATAATTTCATTTGCAGCCGCCATATCAATGGTGGGCTTTGGCTTTTTTATTAAAGAAAAGCAGGTTTCAAACGGTTATAAGCAAATGGTTGAAAACGAATATGCAAAAAGTTTGAACAGTCTTAATTCTTCGGTAAACGACATTACAGAAACGCTTAATAAGGTTGTGTATATGAGCGGGGGAAGCGATATGCTTTCGCTTTCAACAAAGCTTTTTGCAGACGGAGAACTTGCCAAAGATTCGCTCTCGAATCTTCCTAACGGAAATAAAAGTTCAAGTACGGTTTATAAGTTTTTGTCGCAGGTGGGCAACTATGCAATGTCGCTTTCGAAAAGCGCATTAAATGAGGATATGCTAAGCAAAGAAGAAACACAAAAACTTGTAAATTTATTTGATACTTCCAAAAAGATTTCTGGCGCAATAAGAGAAGTAAATTTAACCTATGAAAATTTAGATGATTTTTCGGATATTGTCGATAAAAAAATTAAAAAAGATGTTGATAAAAACAGCTTGGCTGATTCGCTTGATAATTTGGAAGAGGATTTGAGCGATTATCCCGTTTTAATTTATGACGGACCGTTTTCAGACCACATTCTTGAAAAAGAACCGCTTATGTTGAAAAATCAAAAACTTTTTTCTAAGCAGGAATGTAGGAAAAAAGCAGAAAAAACCTTCGGACTAAAAGAAAATTCGCTTCAATTTGACGGCATTGAAGACGGAAAAATAGAATGCTATCGTTTTAGTAACGACAGCATTACGGTTTCGGTTTCAAAATACGGTTGTTATATTGTTTATATGCGCAAGAACAGAACAGTTGATAATACAAAAATTTCCTGCAAAAATGCGGTTGAATTTGCAAAAAGGTTTATGAGCGGTCTTGAACTCGAAAATATGATAGAAAACTACTATTTTTCAGACGAGGGCGTTTGCGTTATAAACTTTAACTACCTTGACGGAAAAACCTTTTGTTATACCGATTTAATAAAGGTCGGAGTTGCCGTAGATACAGGAGAAATAATGCTTTTTGAAGCCAAAGGATATCTTACAAATCATACGAAAAGGTCATTTGAAAAACCGAAGTTTACTGCCGAACAGGCAAAAAAGAAAATCAGCAGTTTATTGAGCGTAAAATCGGTCGCATTAGCGCTGATTCCAAGCGACGGCGGTAAAGAAGTAAGATGTTATGAATTTACCTGCGAAACGGCAGAAAAGCAAGAGGTACTTGTCTATATAGATGTTGATACTCTTGCCACACAAAATATAATGATTTTAACCAAATCAGATGCCGGAACATTAGTCAAATAATTCCCAAAAATACTTTCTCCGAGAAGGCGGAAAATCATCGAGAATACCAAATTCCGGATCGTAGATTTTCCCCTTGAAAAACAACGACCAATGCCAACATTTAGGCGTTTCAAGACTAAGTAAAGCAATGTTTGGAAGGTCGGATATACTTTCTGCTTCTTTGCGCTCATTTCCAATTTTTATTTCGAGAAATTCAAGGGCATTTTTCATATCTTTAAGGGTTGTTTCTTTTTCTGTTTTTACGATTTTGAAAATGTCGCCGAAATCAAGCCCTGAGAGCATCGAAAGAACCGCTTGACCACAGGCGAGAGGATTTATTTCAAATTTGTGAGTTACTTCTTTAACTATCGGCATATTTACCTCCGAAATAAATATGTTAAGAATATAGCATATAAAAACTCTAATGTCAAACGATAAAAAATACTTGTCTTAACATAAAAAATGTGATAATATATTATTATCTATTGTTTGGGGGTATGGATATGCCGTTTTTTAATTACAAAAAACTAAACGAAAATGCTGTTGTTCCAACCTACGGAACTGAATTTTCCGCTGGTGCGGATTTATATGCGTTGATAGAAGACGGCAATATTCAAATCGCTCCTAATGAAACATATCTTGTTCATACCGGAATCGCTCTTGAAATACCGAAAGGTTTTGGCGGTTTTATATTTGCAAGAAGCGGGCTGTCAACTAAAAAGGGTCTTGCTCCTGCAAATAAGGTCGGTGTTATCGACAGCGATTACCGTGGTGAAATAATGGTTCCGCTTTATAATCAGTCGAAATCCATTCAAACGGTTGAAAACGGCGAAAGAATAGCGCAAATCGTTTTTCTGCCGTTTGTAAAAGCGGATTTTATCGAAACCGATGAGCTGGGCGATACAAAGCGCAGTGTCGGCGGTTTCGGTTCAACGGGGACTAAATAATCACCTTTGCAGTTGGTGGTTATAAAAATAAAATTTTTATGTAATAGGAGGTTTAGCGTGAAAATTCACGCTGACAAATTATAAAGGCACTTGTTTTCCGCCGTTTATACGGCAACTAAAAAAGATGCGATATAAAAATCGCATTTTGGCGAATTTTCATCGCAGTTTGTGTCTTTAAGAAAGAAATGGTGATTTTATGTCAGAACCAAAGCAGAAAAGACCAAACGGTTCTTCTGCAAAGAAAAAGTATTATAATAATCGTGCTAATCAGAAGTCGGCAAAAAGCGATAATGAGAGCAAAAGCGGTCAGAGGAAGACTGGCGGTAAGAATTATAAACAGAACGGCAAAAGCTTTGCAAAAAAGAATTATAATTATGAGCAAAAAAGTAAAAAAAATCCGTCAAAACCGATTAAAATCATACCGCTCGGCGGTTTAGATGAGATAGGGAAAAACATTACTCTTTATGAATACGACGGAGATATGATGCTCGTCGATTGCGGAATGAGTTTTCCGGACGAAGAAACTCCGGGAATTGATATTGTAATTCCCGATTTTTCCTATATTCTTGAATGCAAAGAAAAAATCAAAGGTCTTGTTATAACCCACGGTCATGAAGACCATATCGGAGCAATTCCTTATCTCTTGAAAGAGTTTAATGTTCCGATTTTCGCAACCCGTCTTACGGTTGCGCTTATTTCGGAAAAATTAAAAGAACACCGTTTGCTCGGTGATGCAAAACTTAATGTTGTAAATGCCGGAGAAACGGTTAATATCGGCAAATTTGCGGTCGAATTCATTCATGTTAATCATTCAATACCCGATGCGGTCGGATTTGCGATAACAACACCTGCCGGAACCGTGATACAAACGGGCGATTTTAAGATTGATACAACGCCAATCGACGATAAAATGATAGATTTGGCTCGTTTTGCCGAACTTGGTAAAAAGGGTGTTTTGGCGCTTCTTTCCGACTCGACAAATGCCGAAAGGCCCGGCTATACACCCTCAGAAAGACTTGTCGGTTCATCGCTTGAAACATTTTTCAGCAGGGCAGACGGCAAACGCATAGTTGTTGCAACCTTTTCTTCAAATATTCATCGTATTCAGCAGATAATAAATCAGGCAGTAAAATGCGGCAGGAAGGTTGCGGTATCGGGCAGAAGCATGCTTAATGTTGTTAAGGTTGCTTCGGAACTCGGATACCTTAATGTTCCCGAGGGCGTTTTAATCGAAATTGAAACAATAAAAAACTATCCGCCCGAAAAAATCGTTATTGTAACGACCGGAAGTCAGGGCGAACCTCTTTCGGCTCTGCACCGTATTGCTTTTTCTGAGCATAGGCAGGTAGAGATAATCCCCGGCGATATGTTTATTATTTCGGCAACGCCGATTCCCGGGAACGAAAAGACGGTAAGCAATGTTGTCAACGAACTCATAAAACGGGGCGCAAATGTCGTTTACGAAAGAATGTATGATGTTCATGTTTCGGGACATGCGTGTCAAGAAGAGTTAAAAACTATGTTGAGCATAGTGAAACCGAAGTATTTTATCCCCGTTCACGGCGAACAAAAACATCTTTACAAACATTCTTTGCTGGGTCTTTCAATGGGTATGGACCGAGATAACATAATCCTTGCCGGTAACGGTAATGTAATAGAACTTACCAAAAACGGAGTTAAAACTTCCGATTATGTTCAAGCCGGAAGGGTTCTGGTTGACGGTCTCGGCATCGGCGATGTAGGTTCAATAGTGCTTAGAGATCGTAAGCATTTGGCTGAGGGCGGTATAATAGTAGTTACAGTCGTAGTAGATGCTACAACAAGAGAAGTATTATCAAGGCCCGAAATTGTTTCAAGAGGATTTGTTTTTGTAAAAGAATCCGAAGAACTTATGCTTCAAATTGAAGGTGAAGTTTACAACATTCTTGAAGCTTGTTACAGAGGAAATATAAGAGACTGGAATGTTTATAAGACCCGTATTAAAGACGGGGTTGGAAAATTCCTTTACAATAAAACCCATAGAAGTCCTATGGTTTTACCTATCGTAATTGAGATATAAGGGGGATTCAGAGTATGAAAGTTATTTTACTTGCCGATGTCAAAGGCAAAGGCAAAAAAGGTGAACTTTGCAATGTTTCAGATGGATATGCCAGAAACTTTTTGTTCCCTAAAAACTTGGCAAAAGAAGCGGATAATGCCGCTTTGGGCGAACTTAAAAGCAGAAACGAATCGGCGGCTCATCATAAGAAGGAAGAGATAGATGCTGCGAAAGAAACCGCAAACAAACTTAACGGAAAGACTGTCAATATGACCGCCAAAGCAGGTTCTAACGGCAGACTTTTCGGCAGCATAACTTCAAAAGAAATTGCCGCCGAAATTGAAAAACAAATAGGAATTAAAGTTGACCGCAAAAAAATGACCGTCGCCGATATTAAGAATTTCGGCGAATATAATGCGGAAATTAAACTTTATAACGGTATAACCGCTTGTGTTACCGTTAAGGTAAATGAATAATGGCTAATAACGAATATATTAACGATTTTTCCCGTCAGCCCTATTCTCTTGAAGCCGAACAGGCAGTTTTAGGTTCTGTAATCATTGACCCTAAATGCTTAAATGATGTTGCTGTTTTACTTAAAACCGAATATTTTTATCTGCCTCAACATCGGGATATCTATAACGCAATTTCGGTTATGTTCGAGTTTAATCAGGTTATTGATTTTGTATCACTGCTCGAATCGCTCAAAAAGAGCGGTACATACGATGAGGACGGCGGAAAGGCATATTTAACTCAACTTGTTCAGTGCGTTCCGTCTTCGGCAAATGTTCTCGAATATGTTGCAATTATCAGAGAGCATTATTATTCAAGAGCGCTTATGGCGGCTGCTAAGGATATACTTAAAGATATTGACGAGAATATACTTGATTCAAGCAAACTTATCGACAATGCCGAACAGAGAATTTATGAAATCCGCTCCGGCAGAGAGGTCAGCGGTCTTACTCATATAAAGCAGGTTATCGAAACCGAAACTTATGATAGACTGAATAAAATGACCGACCCCGAAACCGCCGATGATTATAAGGGTATCCCCAGCGGTATTTCTGGCCTTGACAGGGTTATTACGGGGCTTAATAAGTCCGATTTGATTATTCTCGGCGCCCGTCCCGGTATGGGAAAAACGGCTTTTGCGCTTAATATTGCAAGAAATGTTGCGGTAAATTCGAAAAAGACGGTTTGTTTCTTCTCTCTTGAAATGACGAGAGACCAGTTGGCACAAAGACTTTTATCGAGTGAGGCGGCAATCAGCAGCGATAAACTTAGAACGGCAGACCTTCAAAGCGACGACTGGACACGACTTGCCCAAGCCGGAGAACAGCTTTCGAAAGCGGAATTGTATTTTGATGAAACATCTTCGATAACCGTTCCCGAAATGAAAGCAAAACTTCGCAGAATGGGTAAAGTAGACCTTGTTGTTGTAGATTATTTGGGACTTATGCATACACCAAGGCAGATAGACAACCGAGTTCAGGAAATTTCGGAAATTACCCGCAGTCTTAAAATTATGGCAAAGGAATTAAAAGTTCCGGTTATTGTTTGCGCTCAGTTGTCCCGTGCTACCGAGCAAAAGGGAAAATCCCATAAACCGGCTCTTGCAGACCTTCGTGATTCTGGCTCTATTGAGCAGGATGCCGATATCGTATTATTCCTTTACAGAGAGGGATATTACGATAACGAAAAAGGAAACGATGATGATATTTCCGACCCGAATAAAGCCGAATGTATAGTAGCTAAAAACCGCCATGGCGAAACCGGCTCCATCGAACTTTATTGGGATAGTAAATATACGAGATATACCGGAGTTAACCGAATAGATTATGGTAATGAAAATGCTTGATAAGGTTATAAAAGCCAATAATCTATACGGGCTTTTGGATAATCAAAAAGAGATAACGGTTGCCTTTTCGGGCGGTGCTGATTCCGTTTGCCTTTTGCATTTGCTTAATTCTCTTAAAGATGAGTTCGGTTTCAAACTTTATGCCGCTCATTATAATCACGGTATAAGAGGGGAAGAGGCCGATAACGACCAAAAGTTTGCCCGTGATTTTTGCAAAAAACTTTCGGTTCCGTTTATTACAGAAAAGGGCGATGTTATAACCTTTGCAAAAAACAATAAAATGAGCATTGAACTTGCTGCAAGGCAGAAGAGATATGAATTTTTAAGCAGTGTTGCAAAGGGTGTAATCGCTACTGCTCATACTGCCTCCGATAATCTTGAAACAATGATTTTTAATCTTGTAAGGGGTACTTCGCTTGACGGTATAAAAGGCATTCCTCCAAAAAGGGACAATATTATAAGACCGCTTATTTTTTGCACAAGAGATGAAATTGAAAGTTACTGCCTTTGTAACGGTTTGTCTTATGTTACCGATTCAACAAATTCGGATGACGACTGTTCGAGAAACATTATAAGGCATAAAATTATCCCTGTTCTTAAAGAAATAAATTCGGCTTCGACCGAAAATGCTTCAAGACTGTCTGTAATTTTATCGGAAGACGGAACTTTCCTTAACGATTTGGCAAAAAAAGAATTTTCCGAGCGCCTTCATAACGGCAAACTTTTATTAGATGGATTTAATTTGCTTAAACCTTCGATATCAAAAAGAGTTTTATCACTTTATTATAAGGAAAATTTTGACAGAGAGTTAGATTCAAAGCATATCGAAGAAATGTTAAATGTTTGCTTAAAAAATTCTAAGCGGACAAGTCTTTTTGATGATATTTGTGCTGAAAACGAAAATGGGTATTTGGTTTTCTCAAAAACAAATCAGCCCGATACTGAATTTTTTTTGCAAACAGAATTAATGAGTATTTCTAAATTCAACCGAAACAAAAAAATTCATAATTTGTTATTAAATTGCGCGATAGATTGTGATAAGATAGTAGGCAATCTAAGAAGGATTAACAGAAATTCCTCAGACAAAATCAAACTTGCCAATTCAAATTCGACAAAAACGATTAAAAAACTTTTAACCGAAAAGGCAGTTTCTGTCAGCGAAAGAAAAAATTTACCTATTTATTCCGATGATTTAGGTGTTGTATGGGCATATAAAATCGGAACTGCCGATAGGGTAAAAATTGATAATAAAACAAAGACGGTTTTATATTTTAAAACCGAAAAAATAGGGGAGAATAAGAATTATGGCGATATGTGATGACATTAAAGAAGTTTTGGTATCTGAGGAAGAACTTGCAAAAATCTGCAAAGATTTAGGCAAACGCATTTCAAAAGATTACGAGGGTAAAAATCTTCTGCTTGTAAGTGTATTAAAGGGTGCGGTAGTGTTTATGTCCGACCTGCTCAAAGAGATAACCTGCGATTGCAAAATAGATTTTATGGCTGTTTCTTCATACTCGGGAACAAAAACAACCGGAGTTGTTAAGTTCAAGAAAGACCTCGATGTAAATCCGGACGGCCATGATATTCTTATTGTTGAGGATATACTTGATTCCGGAATAACCCTTTCTTATCTCAAAAAAGTTTTAATGGATAGAAATGCAAACAGCTTGAAAATATGCACTTTGCTTGACAAACCTGCTAACAGAAAAGCCGATATCAAAGCGGATTATTACGGAAGAGTAATTCCGGACCATTTTGTTGTCGGATACGGTCTTGACTATGATGAAAAATACAGAAATCTTCCGTATGTAGGTATTCTTTCTCCGAAGGTTTACGAAGAAAACTAAGATTTATAATTTCCATATAAAGGAGTCCTATAATTGAATAAAAACTTAAAGAATGTTTTGCTGTTTATCGGCATTCCGATAATACTTATCTTGTCATTTGTTGCGGTTTCAAATCTTGCAAACCGAAGCGAACAGACAAAATATTATGAGATAGTTGAAAAAATCGTAAATAATGATGTTAAAGAATTCAGTCTTAATCTTTATTCCGGCGATTTAACCTATGTTCAGCGAAACGACGGTAAAACATACCATTATACTGTTGCCGATGCTACCATGTTCTATAACGATGTAAATACAACCGTTATGGAAATAAACTCTAAAAACAAAGGCACCGAAAATGTAATAAAGTATGACTATAAGAGTGGCGGTCAGGCATCGTGGTTTATGAGTATGCTTCCGACGATTATTATGGTCGTTTTGATGATAGTATTCGGCATCTTTATAATTAAACGAATGAATTCGGCAATGGGCGCCGATAAAACTATGGGATTCGGCAAGGCAAAAGTTAAAAAAGCCGACGATAAGAAGAAAACAACCTTTGCCGATGTTGCCGGTGCCGACGAAGAAAAGGAAGAAATGACCGAAATCGTTGATTTTCTTAAAGACCCCAAAAAGTTTAATGAACTCGGCGCAAGAATACCGAAAGGTGTTTTGTTAGTCGGCCCTCCGGGAACAGGTAAAACATTACTTGCCCGTGCCGTTGCCGGTGAGGCGGGAGTTCCTTTCTTTTCAATTTCCGGTTCCGATTTTGTTGAGATGTTTGTCGGTGTCGGTGCTTCCAGAGTTCGTGATTTGTTCGGAGAAGCAAAGAAAAATGCACCCGCTATAATCTTCATTGATGAAATTGATGCCGTTGGCCGTCAGCGTGGCGCAGGTCTCGGCGGCGGACACGATGAAAGAGAACAAACTCTTAATCAGTTGCTGGTTGAAATGGACGGTTTCGGCGAAAATGAGGGTGTTATTGTAATGGCAGCAACTAACCGCCCCGATATTCTCGATAAAGCCCTTCTCCGTCCGGGAAGATTTGATAGGCAGATTACCGTTAATTACCCAGATGTTAAGGGCAGAGAAGAAATATTAAAAGTTCATTCGCGAGGTAAACCGTTAGGACCCGATGTTAATCTTGCAACTATCGCAAAATCAACAGCAGGATTTACCGGAGCAGACCTCGAAAATCTCCTAAATGAAGCAGCGCTTTTGACGGTAAGAAGAACTAAAAAAGCAATAACACAAGAGGAAATAGAAGAAGCAACCCTTAAAGTTATCGGCGGACCCGAAAAGAAGAGTTGGGTTATTAAAGACTCCGAGAAGAAAAATACCGCTTATCACGAAGCCGGTCATGCCATTACGGGATATTTCCTCCCGACTCAGGACGAAATCCATTATATTACGATTATCCCGAGGGGCAGGGCATTAGGGCTTACCGTTTCTTTGCCGAGTGAAGATAAATTCAGCAAATACAAAACCGAAATGGAAGAAGAAATCGTTATGCTTCTCGGCGGTAGAATAGCTGAAAAACTGTGCAATTCCGATATCTCAACCGGTGCTTCTAACGATATTGAAAGAGCAACAAAACTTGCTCGGGATATGGTTGTTAAATACGGTATGAGCGAGGAATTAGGCCCGATTTTATATGCTAATTCCAACGATGAAGTTTTTCTCGGCCGTGATTACGGTCATGTTGAAAACTGCTCGGAATCGGTTAACACTTTAATTGATAAAGAAATTCATCGCATAATCGATGAGGCATATAAAAAAGGCGAAAAAATTCTCAGCGATAATATTGGTAAGCTTCACGAAGTTGCAAAAGCTCTCTTCGAAAAAGAAAAAATCGACGGCGAAGAGTTTAAGGCAATTATGGAGCAGTAATTATTGTAAAAAAAGCAACATCTTTTTAAGGTGTTGCTTTTTGTAATATATAGTAATATTTATACATTTTTGATTGACATTTATATTTTTGGGTATTATAATGTATAAGGCGAGAATTTGGGACAATTTGTCCCAAAACATTAGGAGGAAATTATAATGACTGAAAACAAGACAGTTATTAAATGGCTTGAAGAAATGAAGACATTGCTTTGTCCTGACAAGGTAATGTGGATTGACGGAAGCGAAGAACAGCTTGAAGATTTGAGAAAAGAAGCCGTTGCTACCGGCGAAATGATTAAACTTAATGAGGAAAAACTTCCCGGCTGTTATCTGCATAGAACTCAGCCGAACGATGTTGCTCGTGTTGAAGACAGAACATTTATTTGTACTCGTGATAAGGAAACTGCCGGTCCCACAAACAACTGGTGCGATCCTGACGAAATGTACAAAAAATTATATAATATTGCTAAGGGCACATATAAGGGCAGAACTATGTATATCATTCCGTATTCTATGGGACCTGTTGGTTCTCCTCTTGCTAAGATAGGTATTGAAGTTACCGATTCTATATATGTTGTTCTTAATATGGCGATTATGACCCGTGTAGGAACCGAAGTTCTAAAAGTATTGGGCGATTCTGATGATTGGGTAAGAGGTCTTCATGCAAAATGCGATGTTAACCCCGATAACCGTTATATCTGCCATTTCCCTGAGGATAATACAATTATTTCTGTAAATTCTGCATACGGCGGAAATGTTCTTCTCGGTAAGAAATGCTTTGCTTTGCGTATCGCATCTTTCCAAGGTTGGAAAGAGGGCTGGATGGCAGAACATATGCTTATCTTAGGTCTTGAAAACCCGAAGGGTGAGATTAAATATGTTGCCGCTGCTTTCCCGTCGGCTTGTGGAAAAACAAACCTCGCAATGCTTATTCCGCCTGAGTATTTGAAGAAAAAGGGCTATAAGGTTTGGACTGTTGGCGACGATATTTCTTGGATGAAGATAGGTCCCGACGGCAGACTTTATGCCATTAACCCCGAAAACGGTTTCTTCGGCGTTGCCCCCGGTACTAACGCTAAATCTAACTTCAATGCTCTCGAAAGCACAAAGAAAAACACTATATTTACAAATGTTTGCCATAACCTTGATGATAACACTGTTTGGTGGGAAGGTCTTGACAATAATCCGCCTACCAATGCTCTTAACTGGAAGGGTGAAAAGTGGGATTATACAAAGTATGACAAAGCAAATAAAATCGCAACATCAGGCGCTCATCCTAATTCGAGATTTACTGCTCCGGCAAAGAATTGTCCCTGCATATCAGATGAATTTGATAAAGGTCAGGGTGTGCCGATTTCCGCAATTATATTCGGCGGTCGCCGTGCAAAATGCGCTCCGCTCGTATATCAGTCGAAGGACTGGGTTAACGGTGTATTTATCGGCTCTGCGATGGCTTCCGAAACAACAGCTGCCGCTGCCGGCGCGTTAGGTGTTGTCCGCCGTGATCCTATGGCTATGCTTCCGTTCTGCGGTTATAATATGGGCGAATACTTTGAGCATTGGCTCGAAATGGGCAAAAAACTCGGTGATAAAGCTCCTAAAATCTTCAATGTTAACTGGTTCCGTACCGATGATGACGGCAACTTCATCTGGCCCGGTTACGGTGATAATGCCCGAGTTCTTAACTGGATTATCGACCGTTGCGAAGGCAAAACAGATGCCGTTGAAACCGCTATCGGTTATCTTCCGAAACCTGAGGATATCGACCTTACCGACCTTGATATTGATTTAGAAACTCTTAAATCAATTCTTAAAGTCGATAAAGATGTTTGGGAAAAGGAAGCTGCCGAAATTGAAGAACATTATAAGAAGTTCGGCGACAAATTGCCCAAAGAACTTCGTGAACAACTTAATAATCTTAAAGCAAATCTTGCAAAGATGTAAATTTATTTTCTCGGCTGCACATAATTTTTTATGTGCAGCTTTTTTTATTTTATCTATTGACATTTTGGAATAGGGGAATTATAATAAAGGTCAGAGAAAGTCAAAAGGTCAAAAAGTCAATAATTTGGGGGACAATATGAAAATAAGTGATTTAATTACAGCAGAGATAATAAGAATGCTAAACGAAAGCGAGGAAAATACAGCTGAAATTCAGCGCAATGAATTTGCAAACGCTTTTGGTTGTGCGCCGAGTCAGATAAACTATGTTTTATCTTCAAGATTTACTCCGGAACACGGTTATATTATAGATAGCCGAAGAGGTGGCGGAGGATATATAAGAATTCAAAGGGTTATTATGAATCACTCGTCTGCCATTATGCATATTATAAATTCAATCGGAAATTCGATTGATGCGCTTAGTACCAGAGTTTTGATTGAAAACTGCATCGAATCGGGGCTTATTGATAAAACTAACGCAAAGCTTATGCTATCGGCAGTAAACAATAATGTTATGCATGGGGTTTCAGCCGAATCTCGAGATATATTAAGAGCCAGAATTCTTAAAGAAATGTTTTTAGTTTTACTATAAAGGAAATGATTTTATGCTTTGTCAAAAATGCAATAAAAATGTAGCAACTATGCATATTAAGACGGTTGTTAACGGCAAAACGGATGAAAAGCATTTATGCTCAAAATGTTATGCCGATAACGACTTTAACTTTACGGATTTTTCGATACCGAATATTTTTTCTTCGCTTATTGAAAATGAATTTCCCCCAAAAAACAAAACAATACAAAAATGTTCCGTTTGCGGAACAACGCTAAATGAAATATTAACAAACGGCAAACCCGGTTGCCCTAAATGTTATGAAACATTCAAAAACAACCTAATTCCGTATATAAGAAGAATACAAAAGAGCGATAATCATATCGGAAAAATTCCCGAAGGATTTTCAAAATCAAACAACAACGAAGAAGAGGAACTGAAAAATAAATTAAAACTTTTGATAGCAGAAGAAAATTTTGAAGAAGCCGCAATTATACGCGATAAATTAAAGGCGCTGCAAGGAGATGCAAAGTAATATGGGATATTGGTATAACGAAAATTACGGCAAAGATAATATTGTTATAAGTACCCGTGTTCGTCTTGCAAGAAATATTGAGAATTTGCCATTTCCTTCCAAAATGACCGATTTGCAGATGAAAGAACTGTACGAAAAAGTAAGTTCGGCAACTAAGGATAATGTTTGCCTTAAATTTATTCTGATGAAAGATATACCCGAAAACGAAAGATTTGCGCTTGTGGAAAGGCATATTATAAGCAAAGAATTTGCAACAAATACTGAAAATCGGGCAATAATTATATCGGAAGATGAAAGTATCGCAATTATGATAGGCGAGGAAGACCATATAAGAATACAGGTTATTTCTTCGGGATTTTCGCCTGAAAAAGCATATGAAACTGCTGACAAAATTGATAATGAATTATCTCGCAAATTGCCGATATCATTCGATGAGCAGTTAGGATATATTACCGAATGTCTAACAAATCTCGGAACGGGTTTAAGGGTATCTGCAATGTTACATTTACCGCTTCTTGAAGCAAACGGCAAGATAAACGAATTAGCCGAAACACTCGGAAAAATCGGTCTTACCATTAGGGGTATGTACGGCGAAGGAAGTAAAGCGCTATCTTCTTTCTATCAAATTTCAAATCAAATTACTCTCGGTTTAACCGAAAAGGAAGCAATAACTACATTAAATAATATTACCGCAAAAATTATTGATGCCGAAATGAATTTACGAAAAAGACTTGACAGACTGCAAATTGAAGATAGGGCATCAAGAGCGCTTTATATATTAAAAGGTGCGAAAATTTTGAGCAGCAGCGAAGCGATGAAACTTTTAAGCGATATTATGATAGGACAGTCATTGGAACTTCTAAGCAAAGAGGCGATAATGCCGATAAAAGCGCTTATAACAACGGGACCGTTTATGCTAATGAGTAAATACGGCGATATTCCGCCTACGGAGAGGGATATAAAAAGGGCGGAAATACTGAATAATCAAATTACTTTTACAGAATAAGGTGAATTTTAATGAAATATAATTTTGACGGATTTACCGAAAAGGCAAATATAAGTCTTAATAATGCGGTTGTCTGCGCAGAGGAGTTGGGCCATACTTATATAGGCAGCGAACATCTTTTGTTGGGACTTCTTAAAACGGGCAGTGGCCTTGCATTTGAAGTTCTGAACGAGAAGGGCATAACCGCCGAAAGCATAGAAGAACTCATAGGCACCGAAATAGGTGTAGGAACACCGACAAGGCTGACCCCCGACCATTTTACACCGAGAGCAAAAAGAGTTGTTGAAAATGCAATTGCCGGCGCTCGTAATTTAGGCAAAAAATTCATAGGTACAGAGCATATTTTGCTTGGTATTTTAAGCGAGGGCGATAATTACGCCATAAGATTTATAAATGAGCTTGATATTGATATTGCTTTACTGACGGCCGATGTTGCAGAAAAAGCAGGGATAAAGACCAACGATATGAACAACAATGCCTTTTCCGCCGAGAATACGGAAAAAACCGAAAGTCTCGAAAAATTCGGCAGAGATTTAACAAAGGAAGCCAAAAGCGGAAAAATCGATCCGGTTATCGGCAGAGATAAAGAGATAGAAAGGGTTGTTCAAATTCTATGCAGAAGAACAAAGAATAATCCTTGCCTTATAGGTGAGCCCGGTGTAGGAAAGACGGCAATTATCGAAGGTCTTGCGATGAAAATCGCAAATGCAGATGTTCCGGATATTCTCATAGGCAAAAAGGTGTTTTCTCTCGACCTTACGGGAATGGTTGCAGGAACAAAATACAGAGGAGATTTTGAGGAAAGAATAAAAGCGGTTATAGAAGAAGTTACCGCTTCTGATAATGTTATCTTGTTTATTGATGAGGTTCATACGATTATGGGCGCCGGTTCCGCTGAGGGTTCAACCGATGCCGCAAACATTCTAAAACCGTCTCTTGCAAGAGGAGATTTCCAGTTAATCGGAGCTACAACTATAACCGAATACCGAAAAAATATAGAAAAAGATGCAGCGCTTGAAAGGCGTTTTCAACCCGTTATGGTTGCCGAGCCGAGCATAGATGATACGATAGAAATTCTAAAAGGTTTGCGGGAAAAGTACGAGATGCATCATAAGGTTCAGATTACCGATGAAGCGATAATTTCAGCCGTTAAACTTTCTTCAAGATATATCGCCGACAGATTTTTGCCCGATAAGGCGATAGACCTTATCGACGAGGCATCTTCAAGAGTTCGGCTTTCCTGCAATAAAGCTCCCGATGAACTTAAAGAAATCGAAGATAAAATTACAGATATCCGTTCTCAAAAAGAAAAAGCCATATCATCTCAGGATTTTGAAAATGCGGCAACTTTAAGGGATAAAGAAAGAAACTTAAAAGAGCAAAGGGATTCATTAAAGGAAAATTGGCAGGAGAAAAATGCGAGAAGTAAAAAAACGGTAACCGAAAAAGATATTGCCGAAATTGTATCAAATTCGACGGGCATACCGGTTCAAAGTCTTACAAAAGAGGAAAGTGAGCGTCTGCTTAAACTCGAAGATGAACTTCATAAAAGAATAATCGGTCAGGAGGAAGCCGTTACTGCCGTATCAAGGGCGATAAGAAGGGGAAGGGTCGGCCTTAAAGACCCGAAAAGACCGGTTGGCTCATTTATCTTTTTAGGACCGACCGGTGTCGGCAAAACCGAACTATGCAAAGCACTTGCCGCTTCAATGTTCGGAAGCGAAGATATGCTTGTTCGCCTCGATATGTCGGAATATATGGAAAAGCATACCGTTTCACGGTTAATAGGTTCTCCTCCGGGTTATGTCGGCTTTGATGAGGGCGGACAGCTGACCGAAAAAGTCAGAAGAAAACCTTATTGCGTTATTCTGTTTGATGAAATAGAAAAGGCGCATCCCGATGTATTCAATATCCTTCTTCAAATTCTTGAAGACGGTATTCTTACCGATTCGCAGGGCAGAAAAGTGGATTTCAAAAACACCGTTGTTATTATGACATCAAATATCGGAGCTCGTCTTATTACTGAAAAAAAGATGGCATTCGGTTTCGGCGATTCAAATGAAAACAATGAAAATGAATCAATAAAGGAAAAGGTATTAGAAGAACTAAAAGCCGATTTCAGACCTGAATTTCTTAACCGAGTTGATGATATTATTGTCTTTAATAAACTCAAAAAAGATGAGATAAAACTAATTGCCCGTAATATGCTTT
Source organism: Clostridia bacterium (assembly GCA_024404145.1). GTDB lineage: Bacteria > Bacillota > Clostridia > Oscillospirales > Acutalibacteraceae > UBA737. The sequence goes on from JAKSQK010000001.1 coordinate 309,284, forward strand.
CTAATCTTCTTAAACGGCTCGAATCCTTGGAAATAAAAATCGAAATCAGCGAAAAAGCCATTGATAAACTTGCCGAAGTCGGTTTTGACCCCGTTTACGGTGCAAGACCGTTAAGGCGAGTAATACAAACAAGAATTGAAGACCCGTTAAGCGAAAAAATACTTGATTCAACCATCAAAAACGGCCAAAATGTTAAATGCGATTTTGATGGCGAAAACTTTATTTTTGAGTAACAAAGCATTATGTTTGCATATTGTAAACAGCAAGTCATCTGATATTCAGATGGCTTGTTTTTTTAACATAAAATGCTGGTATTATTTGTAAAATCTGCTAAAATGCCATTCAATATATTGACAATTTTTGAAAATATGATATGATATACACAGTACACTTTTTTGCATTAGTGTATAAAATTGTTAATGGAGGAAAATTATGAAAAAAATCATTGCTACTTTATTATCTATGCTTTTAATCGTTGCATGTTTTGCCGGTTGCGGAAGCAAAGATAACAAAACAACATTAAAAAGAGCTTATATTTTAGCCGAAAAAGGCGATACCTATTCTCTTGGACTTTCAAGTAATTTTCAGAGAGCTTTTGAAGACATGGGCGGTTCTGTAATAATGGAAACCTTCCCCAAAAACACTACCAATTTTTCTGACTATTTGCAGAAAGCCATTGATAAGGATGCAGATGTAATTTTTGCTCCTAACTCAACCGCCGTTGCTGCAAATCTTCTTAAAAATGCAGATGACTTAGGTATTGAATGCCCTATTATGGCAGGAGATACTTGGGAACATTCCGTAATTCTTGATGCCGTTAAGGGAACAGACCTCGAAGTTTACTGTTCAACCTTCTTTGATGAATCCGATACATCTACTGCGGCCGCAGGTGATTTTGTTAAAGGATTTAAGGACTTCTTAAATAACAATAACGAATATAAAACCATGAACGGCGGAAATGATATCGTTGCCGCTGTATCTGCTCTCGGTTTTGATGCATACAATGTTGCCATGAGCGCAATTCGTGCCGCTGCTGATAAAAAGGGTGCTGACCTTACATCGGTTGATGTTGCAAATGCGCTTTGGGATATGGATTACGAAAACGGCGTTACCGGTAAAATCACCTTTGACAGTAACGGTGATGCTATAAAGGACAGCGCTTATATTAAGAAAGCTAACGACGGAAAGTTTGAATTCATCAAAAAGCAAACTATCGCCAATAATGCTTCAAAAGGAACTGCTCCCGCATATGCAAATGCAAAGGGCGTTAAACTTGATACAAAGAACAAGAAAATTGTTGTTGGTGTTTATGAGCCGACTTCCGGTGATAACGCCGCGGGCGGTAAGCAGGAAGTTATAGGCATAAGATATGCAAACAGTCTTGATAATAAGATTAAAATCGGCTCTGATGAATACACTGTTGAACTTTATGTTTCTGATAACGGCTCGGTTGATGAACAGGCAGTTACCGCCGCTTCCAACATCGTTAATCAGAATGCTTTGATTTCTCTCGGTTCTTACGGTTCCGGTGTTTCTATCGCCGCCGCCGATACATTTGCAAATGCAAATATTCCCGCTATCGGTGTTTCCTGCACAAATGCTTCCGTTACAGAAGGACACGACTGGTATTTCCGTACCTGTTTCCTTGATCCTTTCCAGGGCTCGGTAATGGCTCAATTTGCTTGGGATACTATTAAGTAATTTATTAAAATAATACTATTAGTACGGCAGGCGAATAACCTGCCGTACTTTTGTAATTGAAAGGTTTTTTGATATGAATATTATGCCATATCTGATTCGAGGCCTTGCAACCGGCGGACAGTTTGCTTTGGTTGCTATCGGATATACAATGGTTTACGGTATCTTGAAACTTATAAATTTCGCTCACGGCGATTTGTTTATGGTTTCGGGAATGTTACTTATTTATTTAGTAGCAGATTTTCCGACTATGCCGATATATTTTTCGATACTTATAATGATAGTTATAACAGTAGTCATCGGTTATTTAATCGAAAAGTGCGCCTATTCTCCTTTAAGACAGGCGCCGAGAATGTCGGTAATGATTTCCGCAATAGGTGTTTCCTATCTTTTGCAAAATCTTGTTGCCTATCTAACGGGCGGTATTTCCAAACAATTCCCCGAACTGCCGTTTTTGAGCGAAAATATTAGACTGTTTGGCGTTAAGGATAAAATTTCTGTATTTTTATCTCCGATACTCGCAATTTTGCTCACGGTGGCTTTGGTTTTTGTTATCAATAAAACAAAATTCGGTATGTCAATGAGGGCAGTATCCCGTGATTTTGAAACTTCTCAGCTTATGGGAATAAAAATCAACTGGGTTATTTCGGTTACTTTTGCCATAGGCGCATTTCTTGCTGCCGCAGGTTCTCTTTTATATTTTTCAAAGAATACCGGAATAAATCACTTGGCAGGTTCAACTCCCGGAATTAAGGCGTTTATTGCTGCCGTTGTCGGTGGTATCGGCTCTGTACCCGGTGCCGTGGTCGGTGCGCTTATTATCGGTGTTGTCGAGAGTCTTGCCCGTGCGTTTGACCTTGCCGATTTTGCCGATGTAATTTCGTTTGCGCTTTTGATTATAATATTGGTCGTTAAGCCGACAGGTTTATTTGGCGAACAGGTCAGAGAGAAGGTGTAAGTATGAAATTTTGGGATAAGAATAAAAGACTGATTTGCAACCTTTGTTTTATACTTCTGCTTTTTGCGGTACTTGTTATAATTCAGTATACTGCGCCGTCAACCTCAATGTGGTTTTCGGTTATAAGAAAAGTATGCACATTTTCTCTTGCCGCCGTTGCAATGAATTTGCTTAACGGTTTTACAGGACTGTTTTCTTTGGGACAGGCAGGATTTATGCTTTTGGGCGCATATGCATATTCGATTTTTACAATTTCGAGCGATATGCGTACAACCGTTTTCCGCAACTACGGAGACAGCGTTGTAACATTTTGTCTGCCTATGGTTTTAGCGCTTATTATTGCCGGTCTTGTTGCGGCATTTTTTGCCTTTTTGATAGGACTTCCGGTTTTACGGCTTAAATCCGACTATCTTGCTATCGCAACTCTTGGATTTGCCGAAATCGTAAGGGGTATTGTTCAGTTGACTCAATTTGGACCCGTTACAAACGGACCTGACCCTATCAATAACTTTACTTCACCTAAGAATATCTTGGTTTATGCTGCTATTGCAGGTATTTGTATTTCTATTATCATTTTGCTGATAAATTCAACCTACGGCCGTGCTCTTAAAGCGATAAGAGATGATGAAATAGCCGCAGAAGCAATGGGAATAAATCTTGCAAAGCATAAGCAAATTTCTTTTGTTATCAGTTCGTTTTTTTGCGGAATAGCCGGTGCTATGTTTGCAATGTGTAACTCTGCCGTTTCGGCTGTTTCCTTTACTTCGGCAATGACATATCAGATTTTATTAGTTGTTGTAATCGGCGGAATAGGTTCAATTTCCGGCTCAATTATCGCTGCATTTATATATTATGCGTCAAGCGAATGGTGGCTTAAATTTCTTGACCTTGAAACCGTTACAAAAACAGGTACGAAAATTCCGCTTCTAGGACCCGGTTTTAGAATGGTTGTTTTTTCGGTACTTATAATGATAGTTGTTTTGTTCTTCCGTAAAGGTATAATGGGAACAAAAGAAATATCCGTTTATGATGGAATTATTAAGATAAAAAATCTGCTTTGCGGTAAAAAGGAAGGTGCAAAATAATGGATAATAATGTTTTGCATATCGAAAATATCACAATGCAGTTCGGCGGCGTTGTTGCCGTTGATAATTTAACAATGGATGTCAATAAGGGCGAGATAGTTGCTTTAATCGGGCCTAACGGCGCAGGTAAAACAACCGCTTTTAATGCAATTACGGGTGTTTACGAGCCAACTAACGGCGCAATTTATTTCAACGGAAATAAAGTTATTGAGAATTTTCCAAAGGGAAAAATGAGAAAACTCTATTCGGGTGAAAATAACGGGCTTTATAAATCAAGTATCGTAAAAACTCCCGATAAACTCACAAAACTCGGTATGGCAAGGACATTCCAAAACATAAGACTTTTTAAGTCGATGACGGTTTTTGAAAATGTTTTAACTGCAAAGCATATCCGCAGAACTTCAAATCTGTTTACGGCAACTTTTCGCTTTAACTTCAAAGAAGAGGCAAGAATGAGAAAAGAAACTCTCGAACTGTTAAAACTTGTCGGTCTTGAAGATGTTAAAGACGAACTTGCAACAAGTCTGCCTTACGGCAAACAGAGAAAACTGGAAATTGCCAGAGCACTTGCGACTAATCCTACACTTTTGTTGCTTGATGAACCTGCTGCCGGTATGAATCCGCAGGAAACCGAAGAACTTGCCGAGTTTATTTCGGATATAAGGAAAAAATTTGACATAACAATACTTCTTATAGAACATCATATGAATCTCGTTATGGATATTTCCGATAGAATTTATGTTATTGAATTCGGCAAACTTATTGCAAACGGTTTGCCTTCCGAAATCCAGTCAAATCAAAAGGTAATCGATGCATATTTGGGGGTTGTTGAAGAAGATGAGTAGTATTCTTGAAATTAAAAACTTAAATGTATGCTTCGGCGGTATCAGAGCCGTTGATAATATATCTTTTGATGTTGAAAAAGGTAAAATAATTACTTTAATCGGTGCAAACGGCGCCGGAAAATCAACAATACTTCGCTCTGTTTCGGGTATAGTTAAGCCGACAGGCGGCGATATCATGTTTGAAGGCGAAAGTATTTTGGGATTATCTCCCGATAAAATCGTTTCGAAAGGTATAACGCTCGTTCCCGAAGGAAGAAGAGTGTTTCCTAATCTGACTGTTCTCGAAAATCTTAAAATCGGTGCATTTTTAAGAAAAGATAAACTAACCGATGATATTGAGTATGTCTATTCGCTTTTCCCTCGCTTAAAGGAAAGGCATTGGCAACAGGCAGGTACTCTTTCGGGCGGTGAGCAACAGATGTTGGCGGTTGGCAGAGCTTTGATGAGCCGTCCTAAACTTATTATGATGGACGAGCCGTCGCTCGGTCTTGCCCCTCTTGTTGTTAGGGACATTTTTTCGATTATCCGAACAATAAATGATGATGGTATCACCGTTCTTCTCAATGAGCAAAATGCAAATATGGCGCTTAAAATTGCCGATAAAGGTTATGTAATTGAAACCGGCAATTTAACGCTCGAAGGAACGGGCAGGGAACTTCTTGAAAACAATTCGGTAAAAGAAGCATATCTCGGAAAAAGTAAATAGTTTTTATAAGGCGGCTTTATATGACAAGGTCGCCTTATTTTTTCATAAAAAACACTTGCAATTTAATTTGCATTGTGGTATACTTAATCAGCTATCGTGCGATGATAGCAGAATAATACGCACATTGCGCTGTTTTCGGTTAGGTGTTGTCGTTTGATACTTGCGACAATTTGCCGTTTGTAAAGGGCGCAATGGAGGTAAAACCTCAGGAGGAAATTATTATGGCAGTAGTATCAATGAAACAACTTCTTGAAGCCGGTGTTCATTTCGGACATCAGACAAGGCGTTGGAACCCCAAAATGGCTCGTTACATCTTTACAGAGCGTAACGGCATTTACATTATCGACCTTCAAAAGACTGTAAAGAAACTCAACGAAGCATATAACTTCGTAAGAGATATTTCAGCCGAAGGCGGCGATATCCTTTTTGTAGGCACCAAGAAACAAGCTCAGGATTCTATTAAAGAAGAAGCAGAGCATTGCGGTATGCCTTTCGTAAATGCGAGATGGCTCGGCGGTATGCTTACAAACTTTACAACCATTCGTACAAGAATTGCCCGTCTCGAACAGCTTCGTGCTATGCGTGATGACGGTACATTCGAACTTCTTCCGAAAAAGGAAGTTGTAAAACTCGAACTTGAAATTGAAAAACTTGAAAAGTTCATCGGCGGTATTCAGAATATGAATAAAATTCCGAGCGCTTTGTTTATTGTTGACCCGCGCAAGGAAAGAATCGCCGTTCAAGAAGCTAAAAAGTTAGGTATTCCGATTGTTGCAATCGTTGATACCAACTGCGATCCTGATGAAATTGATGCCGTTATCCCCGGTAACGATGATGCTATTCGTGCAGTAAAGCTTATTGCCGAAACAATAGCTGCCGCTGTTATAGAGGGCCGTCAGGGAACTGAAATGGGAACTGCAGCTGTTGAAGAAGCAGAAGATGCAGAAGATGTTAAAGAAGATACCGAGACCGAAGCAGTAGAAGAAACTCCTGCTGAAGATGCTCAGTAATTAGGAGGAAATTGATATGGCTTTTACTGCTAAGGATGTACAGGCATTAAGAGAAAAAACCGGTTGCGGTATGATGGACTGTAAAAAAGCATTGACCGAATGCGACGGTGATATGGACGCCGCTGTTGATTTTCTTCGTGAAAAAGGTCTTGCTTCTCAGGCAAAGAAGGCAAGTCGTGTAGCTGCTGAGGGTACCGTTTGCGCCATTACAAATAACGGTGTAGGCGTTGTTGTTGAACTCAATGCAGAAACAGATTTCGTTGCTAACGGTGAAGAATTCAAGGCATTAGCTCTTGAAGTTGCCAATATCGTTGCCGAGCAAAATCCTGCTGACCTTGAAGCGCTTCTTAAATGCACAAAGAACGGTCAGTCGGTTGAAGAAATGGTTCAGGAATTGTTCTTAAAGATTCGTGAAAACATTATGGTTCGCCGTTTTGTTCGTTATGAAGGAAATGTTGTAACTTATGTTCATGCCGGTGGTAAAATCGGTGTTATGGTTAAGTTCGACGGTGACTTCGATGCAAACGATTCCGAATATATCACTATCGGTAAGAATGTTGCAATGCAGATTGCCGCTATGAATCCTTCATATCTTGATGAAGCTTCTGTTCCTGCAACTGTTATCGAAAAAGAAAAAGAAATCCTTATCGCTCAGATGAAGGAAGACCCCAAGATGGCTAATAAGCCCGAGGCAGTTCTTTCTAAAATCGTTGATGGTAAGGTTGGTAAATACTATAAAGAAAATTGCCTTGTTGAGCAGCAGTTTGTTATGGACGGCGACCTTACCGTTGGTAAGTACGTTGAAAAAGCTGCCAAAGATATGGGCAAAAATTTCAAAATTGCAGACTTTGTTCGCTTTGAAAAGGGCGAAGGCATCGAAAAACGAGTTGACGATTTTGCTGCCGAAGTTGCAAGTATGGTAAAATAATTTCGCCTTACCTCAAGGTGGGTTTGGTGCCGAAATTTAACGACATTAAAACGGATGTTCCTCTGGTCAAATTTGATTTATGAACCTCTAATCTTTATATTAAGAGAGGATATATTATAATGGATGCTATTAAAGAATTAACAGCAGAAATGCTTAAAACCGATGCTCCGAATATTGAAATCGGAAGCACCGTAAAAGTTCATGTTAGAATTAAAGAAGGCGAGAAGGAGAGAATTCAGGTTTTCGAAGGTACCGTTATCGCCAAGAATAACAGCGGAATTGCAGAAACATTCACCGTTCGCCGTATTTCATACGGAGTTGGTGTTGAGCGTGTATTCCCGCTTCATTCACCTATCGTTGCCAAGGTTGAGTTGGTAAGACGAGGCAGAGTTCGCAGAGCTAAACTTTATTATTTGCGTGATAGAGTCGGCAAAGCAGCTAAGGTTAAAGAACTTATCGGTTAATAATTTTTTTGGGGGACAGCACTTGTCCCCCTGATTTGCAAGTTCGGGGGTGATTCTTATGTCATTATTTGAGTCAAAACACAGCAAAGAATATGTTGATGATTACAGTTATCTTGACAGAAACTTTTATTGCGAAACTCCTAAAAAGCCGCACAGTAAGAAAAGAAAGATAACCAAGGAAATTTTTGAATGGCTTGATATAATTGTTGCTGCTTTGGTAGCGGTAATAATTGCTTTTACATTTTTCTTCCGTGTCGCAACGATAGAGGGAGAATCTATGCAAAACTCCTTTTTTGAAGGGGATAGGGTTATAATTTCCAAAGTTTCATATACACCGAAATACGGCGATGTTGTTGTTATTTCGAGAAACTATAATATAGACCCTGAAAGAAATGATAAAGAATCGCAACCAATCATAAAAAGAGTTATTGCAACAGCCGGTCAAACTGTTAAAATCGATTTTGACAGCGGAGTTGTTTTTGTTGATGATATTGCGCTGAGCGAGAACTATACTTCAACTCCCACGAACAATGTTGTTGACAGTGTTCAAGCCGAAAAATTAAAAGAAGGCATTTCTGTTCCGCCTAACTGCGTATTTGTTTTGGGCGACAACAGAAATAATTCGCTTGACAGCCGTAGCCCCGAGATAGGAAACCGTGGCGACGGAATGATAGATGTTAAGTATATTTTGGGAAAGGTTTATTTCAGAGTTTTCCCGTTTTCCAGATTTGGAGGAGTATAATGAGCAATACGCAAAATATTCAGTGGTTTCCGGGTCATATGGCAAAAACAAAGCGCCAAATATCCGAAACTATCAGGATTATTGATGCGGTTGTTGAAATAGTTGATGCTAGAATACCCATCAGTAGTCGTAATCCCGACCTGATGGGTATTATTGGTAATAAACCGCATATTATTCTTCTTAACAAATCCGATATGGCAGATCCTGCCGTAACAAATAAATGGATTAAATATTTTAACGATATGGGTAATCTTGCGATTGCCGTTGACTGCAAAACCGGTAAAGGTATAAACGATTTTAAGAATACCGTTAAATCTGTTTTGTCTGAAAAGCTTAAAACTAATCGTGAAAAAGGCCTAATCGGTAAACCGCTTCGTGTTATGGCGGTCGGAATTCCGAATGTCGGTAAATCTTCATTTATAAATAAACTTGTCGGCAATACAAGGGCAAAGGTCGAAAACCGACCAGGAGTTACAAGGGGAAATCAATGGTTTTCGGTTGATAAGGAACTTGAACTTTTGGATACACCGGGTGTTTTGTGGCCGAAGTTTGATGATGAAACCGTAGGAGAGCATCTTGCTTTTACGGGTGCTGTAACCGATAGAATACTTGATACCGAACTTTTGGGTATGCGGTTGCTTGAAATTTTAATTGAAAATTATAAACAAATGATTGAAGAACGCTTTAATATCACCGATTTTAGTATTGAACCCTATGAAAATCTTTGTCTTTTGGCAAAAAAACGGGGTATGATGATAAGAGGCGGCGAACCCGATACCGAACGAGCCGCAAATATGTTGCTTGAAGAATTCAGAAACTGTAAACTCGGCAGAATAACTTTGGAGGTTCCAAATGCCTGATTTTGAACTTGAAAAGAATGCGCATAATAACGGTTATAATTTGGTTTGCGGAGTTGATGAAGCGGGTAGAGGCCCCCTTGCCGGACCCGTTTGTGCCGCTGCGGTTATATTGCCCGATAATTTAGTTATTGAAGGTCTTAACGATTCAAAAAAAATTTCGGAAAAAAAGCGTGAACTTCTTTATGATGTTATAATAAATAATGCTGTTTGCTATTCAATTTGTTTCGCAAGTGTCGAGGAAATCGAGGAATTTAACATATTAAACGCAACATTCCTTGCTATGAACAGAGCTATTGAATCCTTAAATGTTACTCCCGATTTTTGCCTTATTGACGGCAACAGAATGCCGAAAAACATTAAATTCCCAAGCGAAACTGTTGTAAAAGGCGATTCAAAATCCGCATCTATCGCCGCCGCAAGTATTTTAGCAAAGGTAACGAGAGACCGCCTTATGCTCGAATACGATAAAAAATACCCGCAGTATGGCTTTTCAAAGCATAAGGGTTACGGAACAAAACAACATTATGAAGCAATAAGAAATTTCGGAGTAACCGAAATTCACAGAAAGTCTTTTCTGAAAAATGTACACTGATAAAAAAATAACAGGTCTCGGTAAAAAAGGTGAAGATTTTACTGCAAAATATCTTCGGGAAAACGGGTATATTGTAATAAAACAAAATTTTTCAAATAGATACGGCGAAATTGACATAATTGCCGAAAACGGCGACTATATTGTTTTTGTAGAGGTTAAAACAAGGTCGAAAAATGCACTTGTTTCGGGCGTTGAGGCAGTTGATTCATACAAAATGAATCGAGTTTATAATCTTGCAAATGATTTTTTGAGCAAGTTTATGACCGATAAACCGCCGAGATTTGATGTTGCCGATGTTGTTTTTGACAGCACCTCTGACAGTTTTGAGATAAACTATATAGAGTCGGCATTTTAGGTGATTTATGAATTATTTTGATTTACATTGTGATACCCTGTTAAAGATGTATAATAATAATCTTGCTTTTTATGATGAAAAGTTATCTGTAAACAGCCGATTTTCAACTGATTTTGAAAATTGGTATCAATGCTTTGCTGTTTTTATTGATGATAAAACGGCAGAGCCATTTTTATTATATAAGAAGTTACATAATCTTTATAAAAACGAGTTAAAGAGTAAATTTTTGCAAAATCCAACCCCCGTTTTGACTATTGAAAACGGAAAAGTAATCGAAGATAATATCGGCAGATTGGAACTTCTTAAAAATGACGGTGTTTTTTCTTTCGGGCTTACTTGGAACAATGAAAATTTAATTGCCGGTGGAGTAGATTCCACTGCGCCGTTAAAACCATTTGGAAAAGAAGTAATAAGAGAACTTAATAACCTTAAAATTGCAACCGATTTATCGCATCTTAACAAGGAGAGTTTTTATAAAGCGGTAGAGTTGGCCGATTATCCGATAGTAAGCCATATCTGTATAAATAATGTTTTTGTTCATAAAAGAAATATTGATATAAATGCGGCAAAACTTGTTGCCGAAAAGGGTGGGATTATCGGGATTTGTTTTTATCCGCAATTTCTAGGTAATAATGATACTTTTGAAGATATTTATAAACATATTTACTTTTGCCTAGAAAAAGGCCTTAAAAATAACATATCAATAGGCAGTGATTTTGACGGTTGCAATACCGATATAAACATAGGAAATATCGGTAAATTATATTCATTTTTGCAAAAAAAGAACATTGATAAAATAACTTTGGATAATATTTTTTACAAAAATGCTTTTAATTACTTTTATTCTTTGACAAATTAAAGCAGATAGATTATAATATTGTATTATATATTATAAATTTTGGAGGAAGTTCAATGGATTATATCAGTACAAGAGATAACAATAATATAGTTTCATCTTCTTTTGCCATCGCTCATGGTATTTCTAAAGAGGGCGGTTTGTTTTTGCCGAAAGAAGCGCCGAAACTAACAGAAGATGATTTTAATATTATGAGAAAACTTTCGTATGTTGATAGAGCAAAATATGTTTTCAAATATTTTCTTACCGATTTTTCGGACGAAGAGATTACTAATTGCGTAAAAGGGGCATATATCGGTACTTTTGATAACGATTTACCGGCTCCGATTTCAAAACTCGGCGATAATATGAATATTCTTGAATTATGGCATGGCCCTACCTGCGCATTTAAGGATTTGGCTTTGCAAATTCTTCCGTATTTACTTACAACTTCCGCCAAAAAGATTTCAAATGGTAAAAAGTCGGTTATTCTGGTAGCAACTTCCGGAGATACCGGTAAAGCAGCGCTTGAAGGTTTTAAGGATGTTGAGGGAACCGAGATGGTAGTATTTTATCCCGAAAACGGTGTTTCCGATATGCAGAAACTTCAAATGGCATCGCAAGAGGGCAGTAATGTTCATGTTTGCGCCATCAAGGGAAATTTTGATGATGCCCAAACTGCCGTTAAAAAAATATTTACCGATAATGAGTTTAAGAAAATTTTGGCAGATAATAATATGGAATTTTCTTCCGCCAATTCGATTAACTGGGGTCGTCTTTGTCCTCAAATCGTTTATTACATTTCGGCGTATCTCGATATGCTTAACAGCGGAGAAAACCTCGAAAACGGCTTTAATGTTTGTGTGCCTACGGGTAATTTCGGTAATATTTTAGCCGCCTATTATGCTAAAATGATGGGTGTTCCGATTAAAAAACTGATTTGCGCTTCAAATAGAAATAAGGTCTTGACCGATTTTATAAACACCGGTATTTATAACAAAAACCGTGATTTTTATTTAACTTCTTCTCCTTCTATGGATATTCTTATTTCTAGTAATCTTGAAAGGTTGCTTTATATTTTGGCAGAAGGGGACGATAAGTATATTTCGTCTATACAGGAAGAACTTTCAAGTTGCGGAAAATATACAGTTAAAGAAGAAATTAAAAATAAAATTCAAAATGAATTTTACGGCGGCTTTTGCGATGATTCCGAAACATCTGATACTATTAAGAAAATCTTTGATGATTTCGGTTACTTAATTGATACTCATACCGCCGTTGCCGTAAATGTTTATAACAAATATATAAGCGAAACCGGCGATAACAAACCTACCCTTATCGCTTCAACCGCTTCGCCTTATAAATTTGCAGGTAGTGTTTTAGAAGCGCTCGGTCAAAACCAAAATGCAGATAAATTTGAAGTTTTGGACGAATTATCAAAACTCACTTCTACCGATATTCCGTCTCCCATTGCAAAACTAAAAAATGCCAAAGTCAGATTTAAGAATGTCTACTCAAAAGATGATATGTATGATGCAGTTAAATCATCGCTTGGTCTTATGTAAATTTTTACCGTGTATCCGACTGAAATCAGTCGGATACTTTGAAGTTTAATGATTAGTCTCTTGCTTTGAAGGTGTCGCAACATGTTTCGCTGCAAGAACATGCAGTTGAATTTCCAACCGAAATGCAACCTGCCTCGCAAGTGTTTTCGTTTGAATGATGGATACAATTTTTAACACTGCATCTTACGCATGATTCTGTTGAATTACAGTCTAACATAATTTTCATCCTTTCTGACTTAAAGCGTCAGTATTATTTTAATCATTTTTTTAATTTTTATTCAATAAGTGAGGTGTTGTTGTTGAAAATTTTTGCTATTTCCGATTTGCATCTTCCTTTTGGCGCCGATAAACCTATGGATATTTTCGGCGGTTGGAACGACTATACGAAAAAACTTAAAGAAAACTGGCAAAAAATAATATCAAATGACGACACAGTTATAATTCCGGGCGATTTTTCGTGGACATTAAAGCTCGAAGATGCTCTTCCGGATTTTGATTTTCTCCATAGTTTGAACGGAAACAAAATTCTTATTAAAGGCAACCATGATTATTGGTGGACAACGGCAAATAAAATCAATTGTTTTTTAGCCGAACATAATTTTGATGATATTAAGATACTGTTTAATAATGCCTATAAAGTCGGCAAATATGCCGTTTGCGGAACAAGAGGTTGGGTTTATGACGGAACAAGCGAACTTGACGAAAAGGTTTTGCTTCGGGAATGCGGTCGGCTTGAAACATCGGTTAAATCGGCTTTGGAACTCGGCGGCGAATTAAAATGCTTTCTTCATTATCCTTTTGTTTACGGTGATTATGTTTGTGAAGAAATATACGAAATATTAAATAAATACGGAATAAAAGAAGTATATTTCGGGCATATCCACGGTATCGGCCGTTTTAATATTGTCGGCGAATATAAGGGCATTAAACTTACCTGTTTATCGAGCGATTTAATCGACTTTGTGCCAAAATTGATAATTTAATAACAATATTTTGTTTTTTTCAAAAAAACTATGGAAATTTTTTGCAATATATGATATAATAGATGCAATTTGTTTGGAGGTAATAGATAATGAGTCTTAAAGAAACAAAAAAGCTTGAAACAAACAGATATAGTCTTGAAATCACGGTTGACGGAGAAAAGTTCCGTGAAGCAATTAAACAAGCTTATAAGAAAAACGGAAAGAAAATAAATGTTCCGGGATTCAGAAAGGGCAAAGCCCCGCTTCACATGGTTGAAACATACTACGGTGTTGAAGTTTTTTATGAAGATGCATTAAATTTAATTTACAATGATGTTGTTGAAGAAGCAATTAACGAATCCGGTCTTAAAGTTATTGATGATAAGATGGATTTTGACCTTGTTTCCATCTCTAAGGAAGATGGCGTTGATTTCAAAATCAGCGTTACAACATATCCCGAAATCGAAATCGGCAAGTATAAGGGATTAAAAGCAGAAAAGCCGGTTGTTGAAGTAAAAGCCGCCGAAGTTACTGCTGAACTCAATGCTATGGCAGACAGAAATTCCCGTATGGTTTCGGTTGAGGACAGAGCCGCAAAGAAAGGCGATACCGTTGTGATTGACTATGAAGGTTTTGCCGACGGTAAGGCATTTGACGGCGGTAAAGCAGAAGCTCAGTCATTAGAACTCGGATCTAATACATTTATTCCGGGATTTGAAGAACAGATTATCGGAAAGAATATCGGCGAAAAGTTTGAAATCAATGTAACTTTCCCTGAGGAATACGGCGCAAAAGAACTTGCAGGAAAAGATGCAATGTTCAAAATTACTCTTCATGAGATTAAGGTTAAAGAACTTCCTGCTATTGACGATGAATTCGCAAAGGATGTCAGCGAGTTTGATACTCTTAAAGACCTTAAAGCCGATTTGAAGAAAAAAGCCCTCGAAAGAAAGCAACATGCCGCAGATGAAGCCGTTGAAAACGCGCTTGTTCAGCAGATTGTTGACAGTATTAAGGGTGAAATCCCCGAAGCTATGTTTGAAAACCGTATGAATGCTTGTGTTGAGGATTTTGCTTATCGTTTGCAGTCGCAGGGTATGAATCTCGATTTATATCTTCAATATACAAACAGCACTATTGATGATTTCAAAAAATCTTTCCGTCCACAAGCCGAAATGCAGGTTAAATACCGCTTGGCTCTCGAAAAGATTGTTGAGCTTGAAAAGATAGTTGCCGATGAAAAAGCAATTGGCGAGCATTACGAAGAGTTAGCAAAGAATTACGGTGTTGATGTTCAAAAAGTTAAGTCGGCAATTCCGCAGGATGAAATTGAAAAGGATATTGCAGTAGGAAAGGCAATTGACCTTATTAAGGAAAATGCCGTTTTAACCGAAAAGTCTGCCGATGCCGAGAAAAAAACTCCTGCCAAGAAGACGGCAACTAAAACTACTGCCGCCAAATCTACCGCTAAAACTACCGCCGCAAAGAAAACAACAACGGCAAAGAAAACAACTGCAAAGAAAACAACTGCCAAGAAAACTGCCGATAAATAATTGTTGTTTAGAAAATTTATTTATTGTCAATAATTTTTAGGTCGGAATAAAGTTTCTTTGTTTCGGCCTATTATAAAATCAACTATCGGAGGATAAATTTATGGATATGAGTTTAGTTCCTTATGTAATTGAACAAACAAGTCGTGGAGAGCGTTCCTATGATATTTTTTCCCGCCTTCTTAACGACCGTATTATTATGCTTAACGACCAGGTTGATAACGCAAGTGCAAGTGTAATTATTGCACAAATGCTTTATCTTGAAGGTCAGGACCCCGAAAAGGACATCAATTTTTATATTAACAGTCCCGGCGGTTCGGTTACGGCAGGTATGGCAATTTACGATACGATGCAGTATATTAAATGCGATGTCAGTACAATTTGTCTTGGTATGGCTGCAAGTATGGGCGCTTTTTTACTTGCCGCAGGTGCTAAGGGTAAAAGATATGCTTTGCCTAACAGTGAAATTATGATTCATCAGCCCCTCGGTTCTGCCGAAGGTCAGGCAACTGATATTTTGATTCACGCAAATCATATTAAAAAGACAAAAAATACCCTCAATACAATTTTATCCGAAAGAACGGGTAAACCTCTTGAAATTATCGAAAGAGATACCGATAGGGATAATTTTATGTCGGCTGATGAAGCGGCTGAATACGGTCTTATTGACAAGGTTATTACAAAAAGATAAGGGAGAATTCCGCTTTGAGAAATGAAGAAAAAGAAATTCGCTGTTCCTTTTGCGGAAAGACCCAAAATCAAGTAACAAGACTTGTTGAAGGTCCTGGAGTATTTATTTGCGATAACTGTATTGATTTTTGCGCTTCGCTACTTTTGGATGATGAGGCAAATAGTAAAAAAACAAATAAAAAGCAAAAAGAAAAAGAATTTGTTTTGCCTAAACCTACCGAGATAAAATCAAAACTTGATGAATATGTTATCGGTCAGGATGATGCGAAGAAAACTCTTTCGGTTGCCGTTTATAACCATTATAAGCGAATTAACAATAAAACTGATGTTGAGCTCAACAAGAGCAATGTTTTGATGCTCGGGCCCACCGGTGTCGGAAAAACTTTACTCGCTCAAACACTTGCAAAAATCCTAGATGTTCCGATTGCCATAACAGATGCTACAACTTTAACCGAGGCAGGATATGTCGGAGAAGATGTTGAAAATATACTTCTTCGTCTTATTCAGGCGGCAGATTATGATATAAAAAGAGCGGAACATGGAATTATCTATGTTGACGAAATAGACAAAATTGCAAGAAAATCCGAGAATGCATCTATAACCCGTGATGTTAGTGGCGAGGGTGTTCAACAGGCGCTTTTGAAAATACTTGAAGGTACCGTTTCAAATGTTCCTCCGCAGGGTGGAAGAAAACATCCGCAACAGGACTTTATCCAAATAGATACAACTAATATTCTCTTCATTTGCGCAGGTGCTTTTGACGGAATAGAAAAAGTTATCGAGCGAAGAATCGGTGGGAGCAGTTTGGGATTTGGAGCCAATGTTAAGTCGCCTAAGAGTATTGAGGCGCAGTCGTTGAGCGAATCCGCAACTCATCAGGATTTGGTAAAATTCGGTCTTATTCCGGAACTTGTCGGCAGACTTCCGATTATTACCGCATTAAAGAGTATGGATAAGGATACTTTGGTAAGAATTATGACCGAACCGAAAAATTCAATTATTAAGCAATATACTGCATTATTCGCTATGGATAATGTTGAACTTTGCTTTGAAAACAAAGCGCTTGAACGCATTGCTGAATTAACTATTGAGCGGAAAACCGGTGCGAGAGGTTTAAGGTCGATAATTGAAGGTATCCTTCAAAATCTTATGTTTGAAACTCCTTCCGATACCGATATCAAAAAAATTACAATAACTGCCGAAACCGTAGAAAACGGCTTAGCTGTTATCAAGAAATAATTGTTTTAAGCACTCTTTTTTAAGAGTGCTTAAAATTTTATTATAAAAAACAATAATCATTACTGTTTTACTATTGCAAATTGTAAAATGGTTTGTTATAATATTTTTATCAATATGCGAAGAGGTATGTTATGGATAAAAAATTATATGATTTTTTTGTGAATAAGGAACACCATAAATTAAGGCATACGGTTGACTGGAATTTAGCGCAGGAATATTCAGCCGCAAATTTAACTCCAAAAGAGCGTATGGCTGATAGATTTGAGCGTGTTATGAAGGAAGAAAAAGCCATTATCAACGATAATGAAAAAATAGTATTTATGCGTACTGTTGCAAATCTTCCGGACTGTTTTACCGAAGATGAATGGGCGGATATAAAATCAAAGCATTATATTCACGAACTCGGATATATGTCTAACCTTTCGCCAAACTATTACGGTACCATTGCCGAAGGACTTCTCCAAAAGAGAAAAACTGCCGATGAATACGGAAAACGCGCGATAGACAATATAATTATGCTTTCCGATAAATATTTGGAACAGGCAAAGAAACAAGGCCGAGAAGATATAGTTGAGGTACTGACACAAGTACCCCGTTATCCTGCTCGTAATTTCCGTGAGGCATTGCAGTTTTTCAGGATAATTCATTTTGCATTATGGGCAGAAGGAAACTATCATAATACCGTTGGAAGATTTGATAAATATATTTATCCATATCTTAAAGCCGATATGGATAAAGGTTTATATACTGCCAAAACAGCGCTTGATTTGCTTGAAGATTTCTTCCTCTCATTTAATAAGGACAGCGATATTTATGTCGGTGTTCAGCAGGGAGATAACGGTCAAAGTATGATGCTTGGCGGTCTTGATGAGAACGGAAACGAAGTTTTCAACCTACTCTCAGAACTTTGCCTTAAAGCAAGTTATAATAATAAGCTGATAGACCCGAAAATCAACCTAAGAGTTTCAAAAAACACGCCGAAAGAAAGATATACTCTTGCAAGTCATTTAACGAAGGCGGGGCTCGGTTTTCCGCAGTATTCTAATGACGATATAGTTATTCCGGCGCTCGAAAAACTCGGATATGAATATTGCGATGCAGTTAATTATACGGTTGCCGCTTGTTGGGAGTTTATTATCCCCAATGTCGGCGCCGATGTTGCCAATATTTCTGCGCTTTCTTTCCCGAAAGCAGTTGATACGGCATTTCATAATAATCTGAAAAATTGCGAAACTTTTGATGAATTTTTAACGGCAGTAAAACGGGAAATTAAAAATACTGCCGATAGCATCTGCGAGGGAATCAAAGACCTTTGGTTTGTTCCGTCGCCATTTATGAATGTTCTTATGGATACGGATATTTATAATGGCGGAAAATATAATAATTTCGGTATTCACGGAACGGGTATTGCAACCGCCGCCGATAGTTTGGCAGCAATTAAAAAATATGTTTACGACGATAAAACAATATCTGCGGAAGAATATATAAATGCGGTTGATACAAATTTTGAAAATTCTCCCGAACTTCTGCATAAACTTCGCTTTGAAACTCCAAAAGTCGGTAATAATGATGATAATGTTGATAGTTTTGTTGTAAAATTACTTGATACTTTTGCCGATAGTTTAGAGGGAAAAACAAATTGTCGTGGCGGAAAATTCAGAGCAGGAACAGGTAGCGCCATGTATTATTTGTGGCATGCTAACGAAATCGGCGCCTCTCCTGACGGCAGAAGAAACGGCGAACCTTTCGGAACTAATTTTTCGGTTAGTTTGTTTGCCGATATCAAAAGCCCGTTAACGGTTATAGCATCTATGTCAAAACCGCATTTTGAAAGGGCAATAAACGGCGGACCTCTAACTCTTGAATTCCATCAAAGTTTATTTACTGATGAGGAAAGCGTTGAAAAGGTAGGTATGGTCGTTAAATCGTTTATTGATAAAGGCGGTCATCAGTTACAGCTCAACACAGTTAACAGAGAAACTATGCTTGATGCTCAAATTCATCCCGAAAATCATAAACAGCTTGTTGTTCGTATTTGGGGTTGGAGTGCATATTTTGTTGAGCTGGATAAAGAATATCAAGACCATGTTATTGCAAGACAGGCATATACGGTTTGATTATGAACGGAATAATTTTTGATATTAAGGAAATGGCGGTTCACGACGGTCCGGGGCTCAGAACGACGGTATTCTTTAAGGGGTGCGCCTTAAAATGCCGTTGGTGCCATAATCCTGAGGGATTAAGCAAAAATTTGCAACTTATGTATAAAGAGGCACGGTGTACCCACTGTAATCTTTGCAAAAGTGAATGTAATCATACCGAATGTAAGCCCTTTGGCAGATGCCTTCATATTTGCCCCGAAAACTGCCTTGTTGTAAGTGGCAGGGAAGTATCAGCGAATAATTTGGCAGACGAGCTTAAAAAGGGCGCCGAAATCCTTGGGGAATCCTTTGGGGGATTTACTTTTTCGGGTGGCGAACCGTTTTTTCAGTATGATTTTTTAATTTCACTTATTGAAGAATTAAAAGGTTATAATTTATGTATAGAAACAAGCGGTTATACCGAAAGCGAAAAGTTCAAAACGGTTGTTGACAAACTCGATTATGTAATTATGGATATAAAACTTGCCGACAGTAATTTGCATAATAAATACACGGGAGTTCATAACGGTATTATTATAAAGAATTTTGAAATTTTGCGAGATAGCGGTGTGCCTTTTGTTATCAGAACTCCGCTAATCCCCAATATTACCGATACCAAAGAGAATTTAGACGGTATAAAAAAGATTATCGGCGATTCACCTTGGGAAAAAATCCCGTATAATACTATGGCCGGTGCAAAATATAAAATGCTCGGAATGGAATATTCACTTTAATTTGCAGGTGTAAAATCGATATCATCTTAATCGGAGTTTTAATTACAGAAAATTTTATATTCAAAAAACAAAAAAACCTTGACAAAGATAAAATCTGTTGTATAATAATTTAAGACAATGAAGAAGAATGTTCCGTTCTCACCTGTATGATTTATAAATCATAAGGTCAATATTCTATTATTTTAGGATTATTGTGTATAAACGCGGACATTTTTTGTCTGCGTTTTTTATATTTTACCATTTTTACGGAGGTGCTTTACAATCAGCAGCAAAGAATTAGCAATCAACGAAGAAATCAAAGTTAAAGAAGTCAGAGTTATCGGTAATGACGGCACTCAGCTTGGCATTATGCCAATAGAAAAAGCATTAGAAGCCGCCTATGCCGCCGATCTTGACCTTGTTAACATTTCTCCAAATGCTGTTCCGCCCGTATGCAAGATTATGGACTACGGTAAATACCGTTTCGAACAAGCAAAAAGGGAAAAGGATGCTAAAAAAAATCAGAAGGTTATTGAAATCAAGGAAATTCGTCTTATCGGCGTTGGAATTGATGTTCATGATTTTGAAACAAAGGGCAACCATGCAAAGAAATTTTTGCTGGCCGGCAATAAGGTTAAATTTTCAATAAGATTCAGAGGTCGAGAACTCGGCCATCCTGAAATGGGATATGAGATTATGGAAAGATTTGCCGCATATTGCAGCGAGGTTGCAACTGTTGAAAAAGCTGCTAAGATGGAAGGCCGCAACATGCTTATGTTTATGGCTCCGAAATCGGGTAAATAAGTATTATATTTAATTTAGGAGGACATAAAAATGCCTAAGATCAAAACTCACAGTGGCGCAAAGAAGCGTTTCAAACTCACAAAAACCGGTAAGGTTAAACGAGCTCATGCTTTTAAGTCGCACATTCTTAACAAGAAAACAACAAAGCGTAAGAGAAATCTTCGCAAAGTAGTATGCGCCGATGCAACAAATGTTGCAAAGGTTAAGAAAATGATTCCGTATAAATAATCGGGAACAAATTAAAAGTGGAGGTTACTTAACATGGCTCGTGTCAAAGGTGCGTTAGCAACACGCAAAAGAAGAAAGAAAGTATTAAAACTTGCCAAGGGTTATTTTGGCGCTAAATCAAAACTCTTCAAAACTGCGAAAGAAGCAGTTATGAAGTCAGGTAATTATGCCTATATCGGTCGTCGTCAGAAGAAGAGAGATTTCCGTCGTTTGTGGATTACTCGTATTTCTGCCGCTGCTAAAATCAACGGCATGAATTACTCAACTTTTATGAACGGTCTTAACAAAGCCGGAGTTGAAATCAACCGTAAGATGTTAGCTGATATTGCAGTTAACGACCCGAAGGGATTTGCAACTCTCGTAAAGACTGCCCAAAAAGCATTAGATAAATAATTACTTTTCGCCCGAGATATTTTCTCGGGCGACTTTTGATATTTATATATTATTCAAGAAGGGAAATTTATGAATAATTTTAATGAAATATCGTCAAAAGATAATAGGTTGATAAAGTATGTATCAAAACTTCAAACATCCTCGAAATTCAGATACAGCGAGAAAAAAATTGTCGTTGAAGGTCTTAGAATTTCAAAAGATGTATTAGAAAACGGAGTCGGTTTTGATACATTGATTGTCGGAAAAAGTTTTTTCGAGCGATACAAAAATGAGGTTGCATATTTTTCGGAAAAATGTGATAACAACTATATCATACCCGATTCTCTTTTTGAAAAAATATCTGATACCGAAAC
This sequence comes from Clostridia bacterium, assembly GCA_024404145.1. GTDB lineage: Bacteria > Bacillota > Clostridia > Oscillospirales > Acutalibacteraceae > UBA737. The sequence continues at coordinate 331,000 of JAKSQK010000001.1, forward strand.
TCCGCAGGGCATTATTCTTGTAACCGAAATGCCGAATTTTGAGGCACAAGCAGACAGCAAGAAAAAATATATTGCGCTTGATAATCTTCAAGACCCATCAAATTTAGGCGCTATTGCCAGAACATGTGAAGCGCTTGGAGTCGGCGGTATTATTTTGAACAACATAAGTTGCGACCCGTTTTCTCCGAAATCTTTAAGGGCTTCCATGGGAACTCTACTTAGAATGCCTGTATTTATTACCGATAATCTGATAGAGTTTTTTAATAAAAACGGTCTAAAAAGCTATTCATGCGTTATAGATAAAGATGCAAAAAGCATATCATCGGTCAATTTTAATATTGGCGATGTTATAATCATAGGCAACGAAGCAAACGGTATTTCCGATTTTGTTAAAAGCAATTCAACTGCAAAAATTACAATACCGATGAGCGGTACCGCAGAGTCGCTCAATGCCGCATCTGCGGCAGCAATTGCAATTTATGAATTGACAAAGTAGTGATAAATTATGAAAGAGTTATCAACGCCCAATTTAATAACAATTCAACATATTTTCGGCGCGGGATCTTTAAGAGCATTTAAGATATACGAAAATATTAAATCTCAAAATTTATTGAATAATGATATTAAAACAATGCTTGAAAAAATATCATTCAGCGAAGAGGTTAAAATCAAACTCCTCGCCGCCGATTATAAAATTGCCGAAAATACGATAGACCTTTGTAAAAAACATAATGTAAATATTTTAACTATCGCCGATAAGTACTATCCCGAGATTCTTAAAAATATTGATGTTCCGCCTCTCGTTTTATACTATAAAGGCGAACTTCCGAATTTTGATATATTGCCTTCAATAACAATTGTAGGTCCGAGAAAGGTATCTGATTATGGCAAAAAAGTTGCTTTTTCTCTTGGCTATCGTTTATCAAAAGCCGGTATGATAGTTGTAAGCGGCGGTGCGCTCGGTTGCGATACAGCCGCCCACGAGGGTGCTTTATCAACAAACGGAAAAACTGTTATGGTTTTGGGTTGCGGAATAGATGCGGAATATTTAATGGAAAATAAAAAACTCCGTGATGATACAGAAAAGAACGGTTGTATTATTTCGGAATATCCGCCTCTTGTTAAACCGACAAGGCATAGTTTCCCCATAAGAAACAGGATTATGTCCGGCTTAACGCTTGGAACCGTTATCGTTGAAGCACCTGAAAAAAGCGGTGCGCTCATTACTGCAAGATGTGCGATGGAGCAGGGAAGAGATGTATTTGTAATTCCCGGCAGTCCGTCGCTTAAACAGTATAAAGGTTCTAATAAACTTTTAAGAGACGGCGCCAAACTGCTTATTGATTCTTCTGATATTTTTGGCGAATATATACCTCGCTTTGCCGAATATCTTGACCTTGAAAGAGCTTTCAGCAAAGAAGATGAGATAAATCATAAAAAGAATATTAAAAAAAGTTCAAATAATTTGCAAGAAACTCTTTCAAATGAAGCAAAAATAGTATATAATTATTTAGATAGGCAAATATTTAGTATAGACGATATATCCGAATGCGGTTTGTCTTCCGATGAAATACTTTCATCGCTTACCGAACTTGAACTTGAAAATTTAATTGAACCCATCATAGGTGGGAAATACAAATTAAAATAAAGGAGCAATTTATGTCAAAGCTTGTTATCGTTGAGTCCCCTACAAAGGTCAAGAGCATAAAGAAATATCTTGGCAGTGAATATGATGTTATGGCATCTATGGGACATATTCGTGATCTTCCGAAATCAAAGATTGGAATTGATGTAAATAACAATTTCAAACTTGAATATATAAATATGCCGGAGAAGAAAGATTTAATAAAATCTCTTAAAGAGGCCGCTGCAAAAAGCGATAGTGTTTTTCTTGCAACCGACCCTGATAGAGAAGGTGAAGCAATTTCCTGGCATTTAGCCCAAATCCTTTCGCTCGATTTAAGCGAAAAAAACCGAGTAACCTTCAACGAAATAACTAAATCAGGCATAACGGCAGGGATTAAAGAGCCGAGAGCCCTTGATATTGATTTAGTTGATGCGCAACAGGCAAGAAGAACTCTCGACAGAATAGTCGGTTATAAACTTAGTCCTTTTCTTTGGAAAAAGGTTAAGAGCGGTCTTTCGGCTGGTAGAGTACAGTCGGTTGCATTAAAACTCATTGTTGACAGAGAAAGAGAAATTGAAAAGTTCAATTCCGAAGAGTTTTGGACTATTGATGCAAAACTATTTTCGAAGAAAAGTTTTGATGCAAGACTTTACGGTTTTGCCGACGGCACTAAGCTTCAGGAAATTTCAAACGAAAAAGACGCAAAGGAAATCGTAGATAGTTTATCTGATGCGACTTATGTTGTCAGCGCTCTTAAAAAGGGAACAAGAAATAAGCAACCTGCTCCGCCGTTTATTACTTCAACGCTTCAGCAGGAAGCTTCAAGAAAGTTTAATTTTACCGGTCAAAAAACAATGCGTATAGCTCAACAACTGTATGAAGGTATAGATGTTCCGAGTTACGGTGTAACCGGTCTTATTACCTATATGCGTACCGATTCTTTAAGAATATCCGAAGAGGCAAGAGCTGCCGCAAATGATTATATAAATAAAACTTACGGAAGCAAATACTTGCCCGATAAACCGAGATACTTCAAATCTAAAAATACAGCTCAGGATGCCCACGAAGCCATAAGACCTACAATAATCGGTCTTACTCCGCAGTTTGTTAAAGATTCGCTTACAACCGACCAGTATAAACTTTATAAGCTTATATGGGAAAGATTTATTGCATCTTTGATGGCGGCTTGTGTTCAGGATACCGTTTCGGCGGATATTACTGCAAATAATTATCTTTTCAAAGCAAGTGGATATACCGTTCGCTTTGACGGATTTACGGCACTTTATATTGAGGGTACCGACGATGAAACAACAGAAGGCGGTGCGCTTCCGCAAATATCCAAAGGCGATACTTTGAAACTCAAAAAGTTGGTGCCAAATCAGCATTTCACTCAGCCACCTGCAAGATTCACCGAGCCGACCTTAATTAAAGCCCTCGATGAAAACGGAATCGGCAGACCTTCAACCTATGCGCCGATTATTTCAAATATTCTTCAAAGAACCTATATTGAAAGAGAAAAAAAGTCGCTCAAACCGACCTCTCTCGGAGTTGTTGTATCCGACCTTATCGGTGAACATTTCAAATCAATAGTAGATGTAAAATTCACAGCCGGATTTGAAAAGAAACTTGATAAAATTGCGGTCGGTGAGGCAGACTGGATAAAGATAATAAACGAGTTTTATTCCGACTTTGAAACTCAGTATAAAAAAGCAGAGAAATCACTTGACGGAAAACATGTTAAAATTCCCGATGAAGAAACCGATATTGTTTGCGACAAATGTGGTAGAAAAATGGTGATTAAAAACGGCCGTTTCGGTAAATTTCTTGCTTGTCCCGGATATCCGGAATGTAAAAACACAAAACCCGTTCCGCAAGATGATATAAAACAACCTTGTCCTAAATGCGGAAGTAAACTTATTAAAAGAGTTTCCAAAAAAGGAAATAAGTTTTACGGTTGTTCTAATTATCCTAACTGTGATTTTGCTTCACCGGGACTTCCGACTGGCGACAAATGCGAAGTTTGCGGCAGCTATATCATAAGCGGTCTCAGAGGCAGAAAATATTGTATGAATTCGGAATGTGCTTCAAGAAAGAAAAACAGTAAGGGAAAAAAGTCTGATAATGAATAATGTTGTTGTCATCGGTGCCGGTCTTGCCGGTTGCGAAGCGGCAAATACTATTGCAAACGAAGGAATCGGTGTTGACCTTTATGAGATGAAACCCGAAAAAAAATCCCCTGCCCATAAGTCGCATAATTTTGCCGAACTTGTATGCTCAAATTCTCTCAAAGCCGAAAGAATCGACTCTGCGGCAGGTCTTCTTAAAGAAGAAATGCGAAGATTAGGTTCTTTATGCCTTGAAGCGGCGGATTTTTCGAGGGTTGAAGCCGGTGGGGCATTAGCGGTCGACCGAAATATTTTTTCCGACTATATTACCGAAAAAATAAGAAACAACCCGAAAATAAACATAATAAATCAAACTGTGTCAAAATTACCCGAAGATAAAGTTGTTGTTGTTGCAACGGGCCCTTTAACCGATTCGTCTTTGGCGGATAATATAATGGATTATTGCAACGCCCAAAATTTAAGTTTTTATGATGCGGCGGCACCGATTGTAACAAGCGAAAGCATTGATTTTGATATTGCTTTTTCGGCTTCGAGATATGCCGATGATAACGGCAAAGGCGATTATGTTAATTGCCCTATGAATAAAGAAGAATACGAGATTTTTTATAACGAACTAATAACTGCTGAATCCGCAATAGTTCATAATTTTGATGTTTATGAAGGTTGTATGCCTATTGAAGTTTTGGCAAAACGGGGCATTGATTCAATTCGTTTCGGCCCGTTAAAACCCGTCGGTCTGAGGGACCCGAGAACCGGCCATAGGCCATGGGCGGTTGTTCAGCTTCGTAAAGAAAACTCAAAAGGAACTATGTATAATCTTGTCGGTTTTCAAACTAATCTCAAATTCGGTGAGCAAAAACGGGTGTTTTCCTTAATTCCCGGTCTTTCAAATGCCGATTTTGTAAGATACGGTGTTATGCACCGAAATACATTTATTAACTCCCCGAAACTTCTTAACAAAGACCTTTCCCTTAAAAAGAATGCTAACATATTCTTTGCCGGTCAATTATCGGGAGTTGAGGGTTATATGGAGTCGGCTTCAAGCGGAATAGTTGCCGGAAAAAATGCGATTAACCGTTTGCTTGGCAGAAAAACTTTGGTGCTTCCCGAAACTACAATGATAGGTGCGCTGATAAATTACATAACTGATGAAACCATCTCCGATTTTCAGCCGATGGGTGCGAATTTCGGTATTTTTCCACCGCTTGAAAATCATATAAGGGACAAAAGAGAAAGATATGCGGCTTTTTCCGAGAGGTCGCTCAAATATTTTGAAGAAAGGTAAACTATTATGAGAGTTGTTGTTGATGCGTTTGGCGGCGATAATGCTCCTTTTGAAATTATAAAAGGCGCTTATCTTGCCCATAAAGATTTCAAAACAGAAATTACTCTGTCGGGAGATAAAGAGGTAATTGAAAAAATTATTGCCGAAAATAACTTTTGCTTTGATGATTCCTTGTTGATAGTTGATACAAAAGATGTTATTTCAATGCATGATGATCCAACTTCAATTCTTAAAGCCCATATAAATTCTTCTATGGGACTTGCTTTCAAGGAACTAATTGAAGAAAGAGCCGATGCTTTTGTTTCGGCAGGTTCTACCGGTGCCATAGTTGTCGGCGGTACTCTTTTGGTAAAGAGAATAAAGGGTATTAAAAGACCTGCTCTCGGCAGTATGCTGCCATCACCCGACGGAAAATATTTTCTTATGGATATGGGCGCCAATTCCGACTGTCGTCCCGAAATGCTTTTGCAGTTTGCAATTATGGCCGATGCATATCTTAAACAGGTTGAAGGAATAGAAAACCCGAAAATCGGTTTGCTTAACATCGGAACTGAGGAAACAAAGGGCGACCAATTACATATTGAAGCATATAATCTTCTTAAAAATGCTCCTATCAATTTTGTCGGCAATGTTGAGTCAAGAGAAATGCCGAAAGGAGTTTGCGATGCAGTTATTACCGACGGTTTTTCCGGTAATATTGCCCTTAAACTTATTGAAGGGACTTCAATGACTCTTCTTAAACTAATTAAAAACATATTCTATAAAAACATTAAAAACAAACTTGCCGCTTTGATGCTCAAAAAAGATGTTTATTCATTAAAGAGCCTTATGGACAGTTCGGAAATCGGCGGTGCTCCGCTTCTCGGTGTTAAAAAACCGGTTATCAAAGCACATGGCAGTTCCGATGCCAAAGCGATAAAAAATGCTATTAAACAGGCAATTACATTTACCGAAAATAAAGTAGTAGATTTAATTGCCGAAAATTTGGAGTAAAACAATGAAAAAACTTGAAGATTTATTGGGTTACAAATTTAATGATATTTCATTACTTAAAAATGCTTTAACGCATTCGTCTTATGCAAATGAGATCAAAAAAGATATGATGTCAAACGAACGGCTTGAATTTTTAGGCGACAGTGTTTTATCGCTTATCGTTTCGGATTATATCTATAATAATTTTTCTTCAATGCCCGAAGGAAACCTAACCCGTCTTCGTGCATATCTTGTTTGTGAAACAACGCTTTGTACCTATTCGAGAGAACTTAATTTGGGCTCTTATTTGCAACTGGGGCATGGCGAAATAAATGCCGGAGGAAGAAACAGAGATTCAATTCTTGCTGATGCTTTTGAAGCTGTTATAGCATCTATATATTTAGATGGCGGTATGGAAAAAGCAAAAGAATTTGTTATGCGGTTTGTTAAAAGAGAACTTGATACCCATACAATTGATGAAGCCCTTAAAGATTATAAAACCTTGCTTCAAGAAATAATACAGAAAAATCCTGAAGAAGAGGTTACCTATGTATTGACCGATGAAAAAGGGCCCGACCATAACAAGGAATTTACCGTAACCGTTTATATAAATTCAAATCCGATAGGTATCGGAACGGGCAAAACTAAAAAACGGGCTGAGCAGATGGCAGCAATGCAAACATTAAAACTTATGGGTAAAATACTATGAGTTCGGTCCATTCAAATATCTCAATTTTCGTTCCGCATATCGGCTGTCCGAATATGTGCTCTTTTTGTAATCAAAGGCATATTACCGGCAAACATTTGGCGCCTAATGCCGATGATGTTGATAATGCTGTACAAATTGCATTAAAAAGCAAAAATTACGACCCCAAAACAACCGAAATTGCGTTTTTCGGCGGAAGTTTTACGGCTATAAACCGCAATTATATGATAACGCTTCTAAACAGTGCATTTAAGTATGTTCATAAAGGGCAGGTATCCGGTATCAGAATTTCAACAAGACCCGATGCCATTGATATAGGAATTTTGGCGCTTCTTAAAAGTTACGGTGTAACATCCATTGAGCTTGGCGCTCAAAGTATGAACGATAAAGTACTTAAAAAGAATAACCGCGGACATACGGCAAAGGATGTTATAAACGCCTCAAAACTTATTAAAGATATGGGATTTTCGCTCGGTATCCAAATGATGACCGGACTTTACGGCGATAGCTATGATATGTCGATTAAAACAGCGAGAGAAATTGTTAAATTATCGCCCGAAACCGTAAGAATTTATCCGACAATAGTATTAAAAGATACTGATTTGGCTGCGCTTTATGCAGACGGTTTTTATAAACCGCAAACACTTGAAGATGCAGTCGGACTTGCAACAAAACTTCTTGAAATTTTCAATAATGCCAATATAAAGGTTATTAGGTTAGGTCTTCATTCCATAGAGCCCGATTCTTATATTTCAGGGCCGTGGCATCCGGCTTTCAGTGAACTTTGTATTTCTAATCTTTATTTTTTAAGGGTTAAGGATATGCTGAGTGAAAAAGGGGAATATACTCTTTTTGTAAATCCGAGTGAAGTATCTAAAATTATAGGTCAGAAAAGAATAAATATATCAAAACTTCACGAACTCGGTTTTGATTGTACGGTTAAAACCGACAGCAAATTAAAACCGTATGAAATTATCAGCGAAAGGAAAATGTAAGCTATGATTTTAACTTCCATTGTTATTCAGGGTTTCAAATCGTTTGCCGATAAAACAACATTAAAATTCGGTAAAGGAATAACCGCTGTTGTAGGGCCTAACGGAAGCGGTAAAAGTAATATTGCAGATGCCGTCAGATGGGTTTTAGGTGAACAGTCGACTAAGAGTCTTCGCGGACAGTCAATGGAAGATGTAATTTTCGGCGGAACAACAGATAGGCGTCCGCATGGCTTTTGCGAAGTTACCCTTAACATTGATAACTCCGACAGGTCGCTTAATTTCGATAATGATTCGGTTTCAATTACCAGAAGATATTATCGTTCCCATGAAAGCGAGTATCAAATAAATAATGTTTCAGTAAGACTTAAAGACATAAACGAATTATTTATGGATACGGGTCTTGGCAGAGACGGTTATTCGATGATAGGACAGGGAAAAATTGACAATATCATCAGTTCAAAATCCGATGAAAGAAGAGATATTTTCGAGGAAGCTTCGGGAATCTCCAAGTACCGTTACAGAAAAGTTGAAGCGCAAAGAAAACTGGCTTCGGCCGAAGATAATTTGTTGCGCCTTAAAGATATTATTTCAGAACTTGAATCAAGGGTAGGCCCCTTATTTGAGCAGAGCAAAAAAGCAGAAAAATTTTTGGAACTTGCCGAAGAAAAAAAGCAACTCGAAATAGGTATTTGGCTTTATACGCTTAATAATTCAAAGGATGCTTTGCGCTCACAAGAGAGTAAAATTTTAAGCGCAAAACTGCAATATGATGAAATCGAAAAGAAAATCTCGGAATTTGATGCTAAAAGCGAAAATAATACTGCCGAGTTTTCTAAACTTACTACCGAAATCGAAGAGAAACGCAGAGAAATTTCGGCTGTAAATGAAGAAATACTTAAAATCGAAGGACAAATTTCGGTAATAAAAAATGATATTATTCATAATAGCGAAACCGTAAAACGGCTTGAAAGCGAAAAGTTAAATCTTGATTCAACCGAGAAAAATGCTTTAACGGAAATCGAAGAAAAAAAGAATGAAGCAAATGAAAAAAATGCTGAAATTGATAAACTGAATAAGGATTTATCAGCTCTTGAAACGGAGCTTAACGAACTTGTAACTGACAGCGAATCAATTTCAAGAAAAATTGAAGAACAAGCAAAGGCAATTAACGCAATTTCGGCAACGAGCTCTGATAAAAGGGTTGAAATGGTAACCGCCGATACCGCAATAGGTGAAATAGAAGAAAGATTTTCTTCTATTGATGCATTGCTAAATCAAAATACTTCCGAAAGAGAACAGCTATCAAAAGATTTTGAAGAAACTAAAAAGTTTTTTGAAAAAATTGAGGATAGCATTACTTCAAATACCAATACACTTAAAGGTTACGAATTAAGACTTAACGGCAAAATCAAGGCAAATGATGAAATCAAGGCAAATATTGAGGAAACAAGACTTGATATTGAAGCAAAGAAGCGCCGTATTCAGATTTTGGAAGACCTTGAAAACAGTATGGAAGGTTTTTCGGGGGCCGTTAAATATATACTTTCAGAATCTAAAAAAGGAACTCTAAGGGGTATTCACGGTACTGTTTCAAAACTGATAACCGTTGACGAGGAATATTCCGTTGCCATCGAAACGGCACTCGGAAATAATATCCAAAATATTGTTGTTGATACCGATTCCGATGCTAAAAGAGCCATAAATACTCTTAAAAGCAACAACATCGGCAGAGCAACATTTATGCCGATAAATTCTGTTATCGCAAGAGAATACAAAGAAAGCGGTTTTGAAAGTGTTTTGGGATTTGTCGGCATTGCCAACAACCTGATTAAATGCGATTCAAAATACAGCGAAATTATGAAATATTTGCTCGGCGGGGCAGTAGTTGCCGAAGATATCGACAGCGCAATTATTATTGCAAAAAAATGGGGCTACCGAGTTAAAGTTGTTACTCTTGACGGACAGGTTGTAAACCCCGGCGGTACTCTGACCGGCGGCGCAAGAGTAAAACAAGCGGGTATTTTAAGCCGCTCTACCGAGATAAAGAAATACGGTGAGCAGGTTGAAAAACTTAATAGTAAACTTGAAAAGTTAAATGTTGATTTTGAATTTTCAAAATCGGAACTTTCAAAGGTTGAAGCCGATATAAAGGCGGTTAATGATGAACTTAAAGCCGCTAATGAGGATAAAATCAGAACCGTTTCCGAGCTTAAACATCTTGAAGATTTAATTTCGAGTATTGATGCTTCTATCAAAGATTTAACCGATGAAAAAGAAAACGGTTCTAAGAAAATCGAAAACCTTAAAACTGTTTCCGCAAGTGCAGCAAAGATTATTGCAGAACTTGAAAATCAAAAGTCATCAATTCAGTCGCAAATAGATAGTATGACGGGCGGAAGAAACGATATTTTTGATAAAAGAGATGCTATTTCCGAAGAAATAACAAATCTTAAACTTCAAATTATCAATGCCCAAAAAGACCAAACTAATCTTTTGCTTTTGGCAACCGAACTTCAAAAATCGTTATCGGGAAGAAAACTTCGTCTTGCTGAAATTGATTCGGAAATTGCCGCCGTTTCTTTCAAAACAGATAAGTTCAATGAGGATATTTCCAAACTCAACGACGAAATTGATAATAATAGATTCAGAATCGAAGACTGCAATAAATGCATAGCAGATTTGCTTGAAAAGCGCAATGAAACCGAAAAACTCGGTGTTAAATACAGAGCCGACGAAAGAGAACAAATCCTCGAAAGAGAAAAGATCAGCGGTGAACTTGCCCGTCTTTCAGAGCGCAAAGAAGTTATGGAAAGGGAATATGATTCCTGTATCCGTCAGCTTTATGATGAATATCAACTGACGAAATCTGAGGCAGAAGAAATAGCAATTAGAATTGATAAACCGCAGGAATCAAAGAAAAAACTTCACGAAATCAAGTCGTCTATAAGGTCGCTTGGAAGTGTCAATGTTTCGGCGATAGAGGAATTTAAGGAAGTTAAAGAGCGTTATGACTTTATGAAAGAGCAGATGGACGATATAGAAAAGTCGAGGTCTGAGCTTAATAAACTCATAAATCAACTAACAACGCAAATGCAGGAACTCTTTACTGTCGGATTTGAAAAGATAAACGAAAACTTTCAAAAAACTTTTTCCGATTTATTCGGCGGAGGTACGGCAAGACTTAAACTTGAAAATCCCGATGACATACTTGAAAGCGGAATTGATATTGAAGCTAATTTGCCGGGTAAAAATGTTCCGAGTCTTGACGGACTTTCAGGTGGCGAAAAAGCATTGGTTGCGCTCTCTATCTATTTCTCTATAATGCAGGTAAATCCGCCCCCGTTTTGTTTCCTTGATGAGGTTGATACAGCTCTTGATGATATCAATGTTGACAGATTTGCCGACTATATGGGTTCATCTAAGTTTTCAACTCAGTTTATTTGCGTTACGCATAGAAGAGGTACAATGGAAGCGGCAGATATGCTTTATGGTGTTACAATGCAGGAAAAAGGCGTAACTAAACTCTTAGAGCTTAATGTTGCCGAACTTGAAAAGAAACTTAAACTAGAAGAAAAAGGTGCATAATGGGATTTTTCAGTAAAATTAAAGAGGGTCTTACAAAGACAAAAGATTCGCTTTCGAACGGCATAACAAGTATTGTTAACAGTTTTACAAAAATTGACGAAGAGTTTTTTGAAGAACTTGAAGAAATACTTGTTATGGCGGATATCGGCGTTGAAACTTCTGAGTATATTTGTGAAATGCTCAGAAAAAAAGTTAAAGAAAACGGCGTTACCGACCCGATTTTAATTAAGGAATTGCTCAATGAAACTATCGTTGAAATATTAGGCGACGAAAAAGAGTTGGTTTTAGATACCAAACCGTCTGTTATTTTGGTAATCGGTGTTAACGGTGTCGGTAAAACGACCTCTATCGGTAAACTGTCATTAAAACTCAAATCCGAAAACAAAAAGGTAATCTTAGGCGCTGCCGATACTTTCAGAGCCGCTGCAATAGAACAGCTCGGCGAATGGGCAGCAAGAGCGGGTGTCGATATGGTTAAAAGTGTTGACGGAACCGACCCCGCATCGGTAGTTTTTGATACCATTGCGTCGGCAAAGGCAAAAAATGCCGATGTTATTATATGCGATACCGCAGGTAGACTTCATAACAAAAAGAATCTTATGGAAGAACTTGCAAAGATAAATAGGGTAATCAGAAGAGAATTACCGGATTCTTCTATCGAAACATTGCTTGTTCTTGATGCTTCAACCGGTCAAAATGCCGTAAATCAAGCAAGAGAGTTTATGAATGTAACCGATATTACCGGTATAATTTTAACTAAACTTGACGGTACTGCAAAAGGCGGTATAATTATTGCAATTCAAAAAGCGCTTGGCATACCTGTAAAATTTGTCGGAGTAGGTGAGGGAATTGACGATCTTCTGCCCTTTAATTCAAAAGAATTTGCCGACGGAATAATTGATATTGGTAACTGATATGAAGATATTTATTGCAACAAAAAACAAACATAAACTAATCGAGCTCGAAAGAATATTAAAACCTATGGGATTTGATGTTTTATCCGAGATAGATTTTAACGGCAATTTTCCCGATGTTGAAGAAAACGGCGAAACATTTGCCGAAAATGCGCTTATAAAGGCAAAAAACGGACTTATAAACACCGGTCTTATTTCGGTTGCTGACGATTCGGGACTTTGCGTTGATTATTTAGGCGGTAAACCGGGAATATATACCGCAAGATATGCAGGTGTGCCCACCGATGATAACAAGAACATAGATAAACTTTTATCAGAACTAAAAGGTGTTGAAAAATCGAAACGAACGGCAAAATTTGTTTCTGCTATTGCCTGTGTATTCCCCGATGGGCGACAATTCACCGTAACGGGTGAATGTAACGGCTATATCGCTGAAAAACGGCTTGGTGAGAACGGTTTTGGATATGACCCCGTTTTTATTAGTGAAAAAGGTTGCTTTGCTACCATTTCGCCCGAGGATAAAGACAGCGTAAGCCATAGAGGTAAGGCAACAAAAAAATTCAGAGATGAAATAAAAAAATATTTGTGAGGAAAATATGCTAAACAGTAAACAAAGAGCACAACTGCGGAAAATGGCAAATTCTTATGAAACCGTTATGCAAATCGGAAAATCGGGAATAAGTGCGCAATCTATAAAACAGATTGATGATTGCTTAACAGCGCGGGAACTTATTAAACTTCGCCGTTTGGAAACTGCGCCCGAAACAACAAGAGAAACTGCCGATTTTATCGCCGAAAAAGTCGGTGCCGATGTTGTTCAGGTTATCGGCTCAAAATTTATTCTTTACCGACCCTCCGAAAATAAAATAATAACATTGGTAAAATAATATGAATATTATTTTGTTTGGCGGAACCTTTAATCCTTTTCATAACGGGCATTATTTAATGCTCAAAACAATTTGCAAAATGGAAAAAACCGATAAAGTTTTAGTAATTCCGGACCATATTCCGCCCCATAAAACAACAGATTATTTAGCATCTGACCAAGACAGAATAAATATGTGCAAAGCAGTATGCGATGAATTTTCAAAAGCGGAAGTTTCGGATATTGAGATTATTAGAAAAGGTAAAAGTTATACGGTTGATACCGTAAACGAACTTAAAAAAACATATATTCATGATGATTTTTATTTTGTTTGCGGCGCTGATATGATTTCAATTCTTGACAAATGGTATAATTGGCAAGAGCTTATCGGTAAGGTAACTTTTTTGGCTTTTTCAAGAAATGATAACGGAAAATTCATTGAAGATGTTAACCGAATGAAAAAGCTCGGTGCAAAAATTGAGATTATTTCAACCCCCATTCCTGATATTTCTTCAACTTCTCTGCGAAATAAACTTGATGAAAACTATTTGCCGAAATGTGTTTATGATTATATAAAAGAAAAAGGACTTTACAATGCATAAATCTTATGATGAATATAAGAAAATTTTAGAATTGAGATTAAATCCCAAAAGGTATTATCATTCGCTTTGCGTTGCCGATGAAGCTTATCGGTTGGCGCAAAAATACGGTGCCGATACAAAGAAGGCATACCTTTGCGGACTTTTGCACGACATAACAAAAAATGTCGATGAAAAAGAACACAGAATGATTTTCGAAAAATATTCAATTAAACTTAACGAAATCGAAAATAGCGCTGAAAAACTATGGCATTCCATTTCCGGTTCGGCTTATGTAAAATTTGTTTTGGAAATTGACGATGAAGAAATTTTTGATGCAATAAGATATCATACAACTGCGAAGGCAAATATGCCGCTTCTTTCAAAAATTCTTTATCTTGCCGATTTTACATCGAAAGACCGAGATTATGACGATGTTGAAGTTATGCGAAAACTTGTCGATATTTCGCTTGATGATGCTTATAAATATGCATTATCTTATACGGTAAAGGATTTAGCAGAGAAAAACTGTGCTATTCATCTTGACACCTTAAATGCATATAACGAAATAATGTTAAAGGAGAAATAAAAATTTGGAAAGTACAAAAATAATTGATATTGCGGCTAATACGCTTAATAACAAAAAAGCAAAAGACCTAAATGTTTTAAGGGTTGAAGCGTTAACATCGCTTTCCGAATATTTTGTTATTGCAACAGCTTTATCGAGTACCCATGTTCATTCATTGGCTGATGAAGTTGAAGAAAAACTAAAAATGCAGGGTCTTGAACCTGACCATATCGAGGGCAGAACTACCGGCTGGATTATTCTTGATTACGGCTCTGTTATCGTTCATATTTTTACCCCCGACCGCAGAGAGTTTTATAATCTTGACCGAATGTGGGCAGATGGCATTAAACTTGACCTTGATAAAATACTAATCGAAAAGCAGGGAGACTGAAAATGAAATACGATTATCAGAATATTGAGAAAAAATGGCAAAAAATTTGGGATGATAACAAAACTTTTGCAACAAAAAATGATTATTCTTTGCCAAAATTTTACGGTTTGGTTGAATTTCCTTATCCTTCGGGACAAGGTCTTCATGTTGGTCATCCCCGTTCATATACGGCGCTCGATATTATTGCCCGTAAAAAGCGCCTTCAAGGATATAATGTTCTTTATCCTATGGGATGGGATGCCTTCGGACTTCCGACAGAAAATTTTGCAATAAAAAATCATATTCATCCTTCGGTTGTTACCGAGAATAATGTTAAAAATTTCAAAAGGCAGTTAAAATCACTCGGTTTTTCTTTCGACTGGGATAGAGAAATCAATACAACCGACCCGTCTTATTATAAATGGACACAGTGGATTTTCCTTCAGCTCTACAAAAAAGGTCTTGCTTATAAAAAGGAAATGTCGGTTAACTGGTGTACTTCCTGCAAATGCGTTCTTGCAAACGAAGAGGTTGTAAACGGTGTTTGTGAGCGTTGCGGCAGCGAGGTTGTCCATAAAGACAAAAGTCAATGGATGCTCAAAATAACCGAATATGCAGATAAACTTTTGGAAGGCCTTGATGAGGTTGACTTTATTGACAGAGTAAAAACCCAACAGAGAAACTGGATCGGTCGCTCATACGGTACAGAACTGTATTTTGATACGACCTTAGGCGATAAATTTCAAATATTTACAACCAGAGCGGATACATTGTTTGGCGCTACTTATACCGTTATTTCGCCCGAACATCCTTTAATTGATAAATGGGCAGATAAAATAACCAACTATGATGAAGTTTTGAAATATAAACAAGAAGCCGCCAAAAAGTCGGATTTTGAAAGAACCGAAATGGCAAAGGATAAAACGGGCGTTAAACTTGAAGGCGTTATGGCGATAAATCCCGTAAACGGTAAAGAAATCCCGATTTTTATATCCGATTATGTTCTCATTTCTTATGGAACCGGCGCTATTATGGCAGTTCCGGCTCACGATACGAGAGACTACGATTTCGCAAAGAAATTTGATATTCCGATGATAGAAGTTGTATCCGGCGGAAATATCGAAGAAGGCCCTTATACCGACTGCGACAAAGGCATTTTGATAAATTCCGATTTTCTTAACGGCCTTAATGTTGACGAAGCAAAAGTTAAGATGCAAGAATGGGTTATCGAGAAGGGAATAGGCAAAAGAAAAACTAATTTCAAACTCAGAGATTGGGTTTTTTCAAGGCAAAGATATTGGGGCGAACCGATTCCGATGGTTTACTGCGAAAAATGCGGCTATGTTCCGATACCCGAAAGCGAACTTCCGCTTGTTTTGCCTAATGTTGATTCTTATGAGCCGACCGATAACGGCGAATCTCCTCTTGCAAAAATAACCGACTGGGTTAATACTACATGCCCTGAATGCGGCGGTCATGCTTTGAGAGAGACCGATACAATGCCTCAATGGGCAGGTTCATCTTGGTATTTCCTCAGATATTGCGACCCGCATAATGATAAGGAAATTGCATCGAAAGAAGCGCTCGAATATTGGTGTCCGGTCGACTGGTACAACGGAGGTATGGAGCATACAACGCTTCACCTTCTTTACAGCCGTTTTTGGCATCAGTTCCTTTATGATATCGGCGTTGTTCCCAATAAGGAACCCTATTCAAAGCGAACAAGCCATGGTATGATTTTGGGCGAAAACGGTGAAAAAATGTCAAAATCCCGTGGAAATGTAATAAATCCCGATGATATTATCCGTGATTACGGTGCAGATACAATGCGCCTTTATGAAATGTTCCTTGGCGATTTCGAAAAGGCGGCTCCTTGGAGTCAGGCATCTATTAAAGGTTCTAAGCGCTATCTTGAAAAGGTTTTTTCACTTGCTGATAATCTTATTGAAGGCGATGAATACCGCAAGGAACTTGAAACCGAGTTCCATAAAACAATAAAGAAAGTAACCGAAGATATCGAAAATCTCAAAATGAATACTGCGATTGCGGCACTTATGTCGCTTTTGAACTCGATATCTGCAACCGGAAATATCAACAGAGCAGAACTTAGAACATATATTACATTGCTTAACCCGTTTGCGCCGCATATGACCGAAGAAATGTGGACTTTGTGCGGATTTAAGGGTATGCTCAATGAAACAGAATGGCCAACTTTCGATGAAGCCAAATGTGTTGACAGTACCGTTGAAATTGCCGTTCAGGTCAACGGAAAAATCAGGGCGAGAATAAATGTCCCTGCCGATGTTTCAAATGCCGATGCAATTTCACTTGCAAAAGCCGAAGCAAATGTCAGCGCGGAAATTGATGGCAAAACGATAATAAAAGAACTTTATGTTCCAAAACGCCTTGTAAATATAGTTGTTAAATAATAAATAATTTTTTCTTCTTTAATACCGCCGTTTTTCGAAAAACGGCGGTATTCTTTTTTTGTAGAAATTTAATATATCTTGACTATTTGTGAGATTTGGAGTACAATATATATGGCATTATGTGTAATTATGCTTTGAAACAAATAAATTGTTTTTCGATTTTGTTTTTTATACTTTTACCATTTAATTATTCGATTATTTTATTATAGAGAGAGTTTGTATTTTTATGAGATTACATGATGTTTCAAAAGCTTCTCAAAATGAAGCGGCAAAGGTTTTATCTGATGAAAATCTTAAAAAGCTGCAAAATGTTCTTCTTATGATGCTTGAAGATCTAGCTGAAATTTGCAGAACTAATAATTTTAAATTTGTTCTGATAGGCGGTACCGGAATCGGAGCTATGCGTCATAGCGGTTTTATTCCATGGGACGATGATGTTGATATCGCAATGTCAAGAGATAATTACCAAAAGCTATGCGATATTATAAGAAACGACTATTCTGATAAATATTTGATTTCCGACCCGCAGGATAAAAATAACTTCGGAAAGATTATTCCGAAACTTCGGCTTCTCGGAACAAAATATCAAACCGTTTTGGATTCCCCAAATGAAAATGTCGGTATTCGAATGGATATTTTTATAATTGAAAACACTTTTGATAATTCAATTTTGCGATATCTTCACGGTGTTGCTTGTATGTTTTTCGGTTTTGCTCTAACCTGCAAAAGGCATTTTGACGGCAGAAAAAAATATGCAAAACTTTCTAACAGTTTAAGTTTTAAGATTAAATCATTTCTTGGCGTTTTGTTCTCTTTTGCCTCTCTCGAAACTTGGGCAAGATGGACGGATAATTGCCATAAGATATGTAAAAATAATAATTCGAAGTTTATTACCATTCCGTCGGACGGTCCTCACTATTTTAAGGGCCTTAATTTAAGAAGTAATATTTGCGAAACCCGTGATGTACTTTTTGAAGGCAAAAATATGTGGGTACCGTTTGATGTTGATAATTACCTTAAATCAATTTACGGCGACTATATGCAAATCCCGCCCGAAAATAAACGGGTAAGAGGGCAGTATCTTGAATTTGATTTTGGGGTTTATGATGTTTGAAACCGCAGAGTTATTTCTCGTTATTTTATGTTATTAAAATAATTTTTTACTGGGAGTTTTATAAATGGCTGAACATAATCTTTCTAAAATTCAGCAAGTTGAGATAGATATTATGAAATCTCTTCTTGAAATTTTTGAAAAATATGACATTAAATACTATATGCAAGGAGGAACAATGCTTGGCGCCGTTAGGCATCAAGGGTTTATTCCTTGGGATGATGATATTGATATCGGTTTACCGAGGCCTGACTATGAAAAATTTTTGGAAATTTGCGAAAAAAATCTTCCGAAACATTTGAAACTCAGAACATACTGGGACGATTCATATCATCATTTTTATTTTTCAAGAGTTGTAGATACTCGCTATCACATAAAGCGTGAAGGCGGAATCGAAGAGCGCCTTGAAGAAGTTTGGGTTGATATCTTTCCGTTAGACGGTTTACCGAGGAATGCTATCGTAAGGTGCGTTCATAAAGGTCGTTTGCTTTTTAACCGTTTTGTTTATTCTCTTTCTACTTTCGATAAATTAAACATTCAGCGCCCCAACAGACCGCTTTATCATCGTATTATTATCAAATTTTTAGTTGTTACACATATCGGCGAATTGTTTACTTCTCTTAACAGTAAAAAGTTGCTTGATAAAATTGATAAAATATTAAAATCGTGTCCTGTTGAAAAATCCGATGTTTTGGTAAACTTTATGGGAGATAACCATTTTGTCGGATATACAAAAGAATGTTATGGATACGGGGTTGAGGTTCCGTATGAATTCGAGGATATTGAGTTAGTCGGTCTCAAAGACTATGACTTTTATCTTAAAGTTTTGTATAACGATTATATGCAACTTCCTCCGGAAGAAAAGCGCAATTATCATATGGCCGAACTTCTTGAAGAATAAATTTGAAATATTAAATTCGCGATAAATCAGTTAGGAGATTATTTATGAAAATAACCATCATTGGCGGCGGTAATATCGGAATGTGTCTTGCCGGTGAAATCTCTCGTGTTAAGGGATATGATGTTACCATTTATGCTTCAAATGCCGAAGAATTTGACAGAAGAATACAAGTTGTCGACGATGAAAAGGGAATAACCTATTTATCCGGTGATATTTATGCAACAGATTCACTGAAAGATGCAGTCGAATTTGCTGATATGATAATTTGCACCTATCCGTCGCAATTAAGGCGCAAATTTGTTGATGATATTAAAGCGTATATTAAAAATGATGCATATTTGGGCTTTTTTCCGGGTTATGGCGGCGCAGAATTATATTGCGAAGACCTTATTAACAGAGGTGTTACAATTTTTGCTTTGCAGAAAGTTCCGTATGTTGCTCGTACAAAAGTTCGTGGTAAAATAGCGGGTCTTTGGTCTAAAAAGAGTGTTATCAAGATTGCTGCAATCCCCAAAAATATGACTGATAATCTTGCAACAATTTTAGAAGATATGTTGTTAATTAGGTGCGAAAGATTAAGAAACTATATGGCTGCAACTCTTTTGCCCGGCAATCCTTTGCTTCATACAAGCGGGTCTTATGTATATTTGAAGAATTATGTCAACGGCCAGATTTTTCCGTCGCAAATTTTTTATTATCAATCTTGGAATGATGAGTGTTCTCGTTTGATTTGTTCGTTTAGTGATGAAATGATGGAAATTTGCGATAGTTTGAAAATTGATTTAAGCGAAGTTGATTCTATCCAAAAGTATTATGAATCACCGAGTCCGGAAGATTTAACAAGGAAATTCCATTCGATTCCTTCGTTTCACGACCTCGTATTGCCGATGAAACAAATTGATAATGGATTTTTGCCTGATTTTTCTTCCAGATTTTATACCGAAGATATTCCTTACGGAGTTTGTACATTAAAAGCATTAGGTTTAATTGCCAAGGTTCAAACTCCGACTATTGATACGATTTTAGAATGGTATTACCGTATGACAGGGAAAAAATATTTTAATTCTGATGGTAGTTTTGGAGCAGATATTGATGAAACTGCTATACCGCAGTTATTCGGTTTAGACACAGACGAAAAGTTATTTGAATTCTATACTCGGTAGTTTTTTGTTGGAAATTGTATTATATAAAGGGGTGTATTACAACTTATAAGTTGTATAATTTATGAAAACTAATAATAATTTCCCCATTGATTTTGTTATCACTTGGGTTGACGGTAACGACCCCGAATGGCAAAAAGAATACTTTAAGCATAAGGGTATTGACGGCGACAGCCGTGATTGCCGTTTCAGGGATATGAATTTATTGCAGTTTTGGTTTAGAGGCGTTGAGCAGTTTGCCCCTTGGGTGAATAAAATCTATTTCGTAACCTGCGGTCAAAAACCCGAATGGCTCGATGAGAATAATCCGAAAATTGTTCTTGTTGACCATAAAGATTTTATTCCCGAAAAATACCTGCCGACCTTTTCAAGTCAGGCGATAGAGGTTAATTTGCATAGAATAAGCGGTTTAAGTGAACATTTTGTATATTTTAATGATGATACCTTTATTACCGCTCCTACAAAACCAACTGATTTTTTTGTGAACGGTCTTCCTTGCGATTCGGCGGTTATCAATTATGCCGCCCCGAGAGTTGAACCTCTTAATCTTGTTCCCTTTGTAAATGCTGCGGCAATAAACAGAAATTTCAACAAAAAATCGGTAATGAAAAAACAAGCAAAGAAGTTATTCACATTAAAGTATCATTCTTATCTTTTGAAAAACATTCAATTCATTATGGGCAAATTTTTCCCCGGTTTCAAATATTTTCATCTGCCGACTTCCTTCTTGAAATCGACTTTTTCAACTATTTGGGAAAAAGAACCCGAACTTATGGATAGGACAAGCTCTCATAAATTCCGTGTCCTTACCGATGCTAATCAGTGGCTCATAAAAGATTGGCAGTTTTGTGAAGGCAATTTTTATCCTCGCAATACAAAAATCGGTTGCTATGTTTCCATTGAGGATAATAATAAACTTGTTGCCGCAACAAACGCAATAAAGAGCGGCAAATATAAACTTATATGTCCTAATGATGCCGATTTTGATGATTATGAATTAGTAAAAAAAGAACTTTACAACAGTTTCGATATTTTACTTCCTAATAAATCTTCTTTTGAAAAATCATAGAAAAGTGAAGGTAATGATTTTGGGGTTTATCAAAAATAATTTCCGAGTAAACATTGACCATTTGATACTTACCGTATTATTACTGCAAGTTGTTATTATTAAATGGATTTCATATAAACTTTTTGATTTAGTTACTATGGGATTAGTTGTTGTAATATTTTTTGTATTATTCCGACAAAAATCCTTTCTTAAAACAAAAACTTTTGCAGTTTTATTTATTTTTCTTTCCTATCAGTTCTTGAATTTTTTGGTTTTGGGCGGTTCTTTGGTTTTTTTGATGAGAAATGCTTTCAGAACTTTCAAATCTCTGATAATTTTACTTTATATAACAAATTTATTAAAAAATAAGAAGGAATTTTTGTTTGATTATTTAGATAAAATCCTTCCTTTGCTTAATATTTATGCAGTTATCAACATTCCGTTTTTGCTCTTGCAAAGAGCGCATATTTTCAGAACAACAACGCTTTCTTCGCTTCTCGGATTTGTTTCATATAATAACAGTGAATTCTATTCGAAAGATATGATGAGCGGTTTTTTTGGGTTGTATGGAACGCCGTGCCTTGCGATATTTATAACCTTCATTTTATTGTTTAACTTATATCGCATTTTAATCGGTTATAATTTTTCTCTAAACAAACGAACTCTTTTTACATCTTTTTTGTTTTTGTTCTATTTATGGATGGCAACGCAGAATGATAATAAGGGTTATTTTATTGTCATCATTCTATTTGCTTTTACGGTTATAATAACAATCAGAGAGAGTAGAGTTCAAACCTTTTCAAAGTCAAGTAGTGAAATAGTACGCAGAAGGTTATCAAATTTATTTTCTTTGTTTGTTTTGCTTATTGCGGTTATACTTTTCGGCTATTATATTTATTCAAATGTTAAAACATTCAAAGACATTGTTGATTTTGCTATCCGAAAAGTTTATGAGGGTGTTATCGCACCGAAAGACGGTTCTTATCAGTCTGTAAAGGGCGGCGGCGAAAGATTTGCCATGATTTTATATGCTCTTTCTGACTTAAAAACCGCCATTATAGGTGAGGGACTGGGAAATTATGTTTATACATCAGGAAATCTCGGTTTTGCACATTTTGGTCAGGCAGATGTCGGAACATTTATTTGCCTTGGCGGTTCCGTTTATATATTTTTAATGTTTTCGCTTATTTATTCTGCATTCAAAAGAACATTTGGAAACAGATTTATCTCACTTGTTTTATTACTTGCGTTTTTTGCTCTTTCTTGTTATACTCATGTTTTCATGGATGTATCAATTACAACATCCATTATGTTTATTTATGTTACGATTTACAGGATTTACTTTGATAAAAGAATATATACCGGGAGAACACTTAAATGAAAATAGGTATAATAACATGTTTTGATTTCAACAATGTTAATTTCGGCAACCGCCTTCAAACATTTGCGTTGAATTATTATATAAATAATGATTTGCATTTACCTGCAAGTACGCTTTATTTTGATGATTTTAAGGATTTCAAAAGAACGAAAAAGCAACCGTTTTTTGAGCGTTTGGTCAAGAAAATCGAGAGATTAGTTAAAAAGAAGAAAAACTTTTCGCCAATTTTCAGCGAAAGACTTGAAAGGTTTAATGATTTTTCGAAAAAAAATACTGTTTTATCAAATCATGCAATAAAAAGGGAAGAGCTTGAAAATTTGCCCTATGACACCTATATTGTCGGCTCTGATGTTGTATGGTATCAATGGCGAAACGGAATCAGACCCGTAAAGTTGCTTGACTTCAAGACAAAATCAAAAGTTAAAAAGATTTCTTATGCTGCCTCTTTTGGCAATGATTATATTCCAAACGAAAATATTGACGAATTAAAAAGATGCTTTTCTGATTATTCTGCCATTTCGGTCAGAGAAAATTCAAGTGTTTCGGTTATGGCAACACTTGGAAGAAACGATGCCGTAAGCACAATAGACCCGACTTTGCTTTTATCCCGAAATGATTGGGAAAATATCGAATCACCTGTAAACTCCTTAATTGACGAAAAATATATTTTTACTTATCTTTTAAGTTCTTCAAAAGCAGACCGTGAAAACATTAAACGAATTGCCCGAGAAATGAATCTGAAAGTAGTTAATATACCTTTTGCATCGGGTAAAATAAATTCGGTTGACGATGATTTTGCCGATATAAAACTTATGAATTGTTCGCCTGAGGAATGGGTTTGGCTTGTTCATCATGCTTCTTATGTTATTACCGATAGTTTTCACGGCACCGCTTTTTCCGTTAAATTCAATGTGCCTTTTGTTGTTACAAAGCGAAAAGAAAGCTTTGAAATGAATAATCGTATGATTGACTTTTTATCTCTTATTGACGAACTCGATAAATTTGTTGATTTGCACGATGTTAATAATCTTAACGACTTATCTTGGAATTTTGATAAAATAAATTCTGTTGTTGAGGATAGAATTGATTTTTCAAAGAATTTTTTGAATAATGCATTAAAAATTGATTGATTTAGAGGATTGTTTTAATGAGTCATAGTGTACTTAATAATAAAAGACAACGAGTTTTCGGCGTAATTTTACAATATAGCCAAATGGCTTTAAGCATACTGATTCAGCTTATATATACGCCTATTATGCTTCGAATTCTCGGAAAAAACGAATACGGAATTTATAATATAGCAGCATCAACCATCGCTTATCTTTCCTTGCTTTCGTTAGGTTTTGGAGCAAGTTATATCAGATGGTATAGCATGTATAAGAAAAATGACGATAATACGGGAATAAGCAAATTAAACGGTCTTTATTTAATCGTATTTTCTTTTATCGGAATTATTGCCATTGTTGTCGGCTTTATTTTGACATCAAATGTCGGTATATTCTTTAATTCAACATATAAGTCGGCGGAAATAGAAACAGCAAAAATTTTAATGTTTTTCCTTACAATAAACCTTGCTTTTTCTTTTCCTGCTTCTGTATTTATTTCCTATATTTCAAGTCAACAAAAGTTCGTTTTTCAAAAAATTGTTAATATCGGAAAAACTATTTTAAGCCCTGTTGCAAATATCATATTCTTGTATCTCGGCTTCGGTTCAGTCGGTATGGTAATATCAACTACCGCAATTTCGCTTATTGTTGATATAGTAAACATTTATTTCTGTTTTGCTAAGTTAAAGATGAAAATATCTTTTTCTAATCTGAATTGGCGCCTTCTCAAAGACATTTTTGTTTTTTCAATATTTATAGCAATAAATCAGATTATCGACCAAATCAACTGGCAAACCGATAAAATCATTCTCGGAAAAATCATCAACGGAACCGCTGTCGCAATTTATGCGGTTGGCGCCCAGATAAATACTATGTTCGTTCATTTTTCAACGGCCGTTTCAAGCGTTTTTGCGCCAAAGGTTAATATGATAGTCAGCCGTAATGAAAAAAATATGGACGAGCAGTTGACAAATATTTTTATTAAGGTTGGCAGAATACAGTGGTTTATTCTCTCGTTGATTTTAAGCGGTTTTATTTTCTTCGGTGAGTATTTTGTTCGCAGATGGGCAGGTAAATCCTATTCTAATTCTTATATTGTTGCTTTGCTTTTAATGACTCCCGGCATCATTCCGTTTATCCAAAATATCGGCATTGAAATTCAAAGAGCAAAATATAAGCATAAATTCAGAAGCATAGTTTATTTGTTTATGGCGCTTATAAATGTTGTTCTTACTATTTTCCTCGTTAAGATTTGGGGAGAAATCGGCGCCGCTTTGGGAACGGCAATTTCGCTTGTTCTGGCTAACGGAATTATTATGAATATCTATTACCATAAGCGTTGCGGAATAAATATTTTGAAGTTCTGGAAGAGTATTTTCTTAACACTTAAAGCTTATATAATTCCGGTAATCCTCGGCGTATTACTATTTAAGTTTTATTCTTTTTCTTCGCTTTTTGATTTTCTTATTATTGTTCTTTTATATTCAGTTGTATTTTTTGTTTCTCTTTACTTTTTCGGATTTAATAACGAAGAGAAAGAAGCTGTCAATAAAGCTGTAAGAATGGTGCTTAAACGATGAAAACTTATGCGGCATATTATAATAACGGTGAAAGACTAACTTCATCATCAGGCGGTTTGTTTTCGGTTATTGCAAAAAAGTTTGAGGTTGTTTACGGCGTTGAAATGAGTTCGGATAATAAATATGCTCGGTTTTCCCGCAAAACCGACGATTTTTCATCCCTTAAAGGTTCAAAATATATTGAGGCAAAGATGGGGGATACTTTTAATCAAGTTAAATCCGACCTTGAAAGCGGTAAGCGAGTTCTTTTTTGCGGTACAATTTGTCAGATTAGCGGATTACTCTGTTTTTTAGGCAGGGATTATTCTGATTTATTTACGGTTGATATAATTTGCCACGGTGTTCCGAGTTATAAATTATGGAATAAATTTATTGACGGTATTGATGTTAAAAGTGTCAATTTCAGGTCAAAAAAGGTTAGTTGGCAAAAATACGGCATGGAACTCAATGGTGAATACATTTCTAATGAGCGCAACCGTTATATGAAACTTTATCTTCAAAATCTTGCGCTAAGGCCCAGTTGCTATAACTGTGTTACAAAAAAGGATAAACTAAGCGATGCTACTATCGGTGATTTTTGGGGGATAGATAAATTCGCCCCGCAACTTAATGACCGTATGGGTACAAGTTTGTTTATTTTAAGGAATCAAAAAGCAGAAGAACTTTTTAACGATATTAAAAATGATTTGGTTTTTAAGGAAGTTGATTATAACGAGGCCGTTATAAAAAATCCTGCCGAGTTTTCTTCTGTTAAAATTCCTCATAATAGAAGTTCATTCTTTAATGATATCGGAAATAAATCCTTTAATCAGTTATACAAAAAATACTATCTTGATGCTACAAGATTTGATAGGTTTTTGCGCTTTGTTAAAAAAATTTTGCGTAAATTTAAGGTGAAAAAATAATGAGAGAATTGCCTGTTCTGTTTAATAAAAAAGACGAATGTTGCGGTTGCTCCGCCTGTTACTCAATTTGTCCTAAAAATGCCATAACATTTGAAGAAGACGGCGAGGGTTTTTCATATCCGATTATAAATCCGGAAAAATGTATCGGTTGCAAAATGTGCATAAAAGTATGCCCGATAAAAAATGTAAATAGCCGATAATTTATATTCATCAAAATTTCAGCGCTGACATAATTGTCGGCGTTTTTTATTTTGCAGTTTGAACTCGGACTATAAGCAGAAGTTAGGGAATAGAATATATTGTTTTTTGATTATTTTAAGCTAAGAAAAACAAGATAATTTTACCAATTGATAAAAAATTATCAATTTCGTGAAATAATGTTTGCAAAATCAAAAAAATATGTTATACTGTATAAGTATAGTCATATATTGTGTCGTTTTCTGTCCCAATATGTGAGATATAGAATTTTTAAGGAGGATTTTTGTCTATGAAGAAAAAAATCAGTAAGCTTCCTTTTAAGGGAACTCCCGAGCAGGAAGCACAGCTAAAAAAGGTCATTGATGAGAATAAGCATGACAAAACAAACCTAATGGTTGTAATGCAACATGCTCAGGATATTTATGGATATCTTCCCATCGAAGTTCAAAATATGATAGCAGAGGGTATGGAAGTTCCGCTTGAAAAGGTTTACGGCGTTTCAACTTTCTATGCTCAGTTTGCTCTTACTCCGAAGGGCAAATATAACATTTCGGTATGTTTAGGTACCGCTTGTTATGTTAAAGGTTCAGGACCGATATTTGATAAGCTTTCCGAAAAACTTGGTATCGGCGCAGACGAATGCACAGAAGACGGCAAGTTTTCTCTTACTGCATGTCGTTGCATCGGCGCTTGTGGTCTTGCCCCTGTACTTACGGTTAATGACGAAGTTTACGGTCGTTTAACTGTTGATGATATTGATGATATTTTAGCTAAATATCAGGACTGATTAAACGGCAATTCCAAACTTTGATATTGTATTTTTAAGAAAGGAAGATATTAAAAATGAAATCATTGGCAGAATTACAAGCCATTAAGGAAAAAATGAAGGGCAAAGTTATTCCCGTAGATGCTTCTGACAACATTCGTGTTGTAGTAGGTATGGCTACCTGCGGTATTGCGGCAGGTGCTACTCCCGTACTTAATGCGATGGTTGAGGGCGTAAAAGCAGAAGGCCTTTCCGATAAAGTTACGGTTTATCAGACCGGTTGTGTCGGTATTTGTCAGTTTGAACCGGTTGTTGAGGTTTACGAGGCAGGTAAAGATAAGGTTACTTATGTAAAGATGACTGCCGAAAAGGCAAAAGAAGTTATCGAAAAACATCTTAAAGGTGGCAATGTTATAAGCGAATATACCATTGCTACTTCCAACTTATAATCTGGAGGTTTAATTATGATTGATCCAATTGTAGGAAATGTTTCACTTAATGATACAGCTTTCTATAAATCTCAGAACCGTGTTGTTCTTCGTAACTGCGGTGTTATTGACCCTGAAAACATCGATGAATACATAGCAATGGACGGTTATGCAGCTCTTGGCAAAGTTCTTACTGAAATGAAGCCGGAAGATGTTATAAAGGTTGTATCCGATTCAGGTCTTCGTGGCCGTGGCGGCGGCGGATTCCCGACCGGCTTTAAGTGGTCTCTTTGCGCCCCTAATAAGGCGCCGCAAAAATATGTTGTTTGCAATGCCGACGAGGGCGACCCCGGTGCATTCATGGACCGTTCGGTTCTCGAGGGCGACCCGCATTGTATTATCGAAGCTATGGCTATTGCCGGATATGCTATCGGTGCTACAAAGGGTTATGTTTATGTTCGTGCTGAATATCCTATTGCTGTTAAAAGACTTCAAATCGCCATTGATAAGGCGCATGAGTATGGTCTTTTAGGTAAAAATATTTTCGGTTCCGGATTTGATTTTGAGTTATATATTCGTCTTGGTGCCGGTGCATTTGTTTGCGGTGAAGAAACCGCTCTTATGACCTCTATTGAGGGTAACCGTGGCGAACCGAGACCCCGTCCTCCATATCCGGCTGTTAAGGGACTTTACAATAGCCCGACAATCGAAAACAATGTTGAGACATTTGCAAATATCCCGCAGATTATTCTTCGTGGTGCTGATTGGTTTGCTTCAATGGGTACCGAAAAGTCAAAGGGTACAAAGGTATTTGCTCTCGGCGGTAAAATTAAGAATACCGGTCTTGTTGAGATTCCGATGGGTACTACTCTTCGCAGTATCATTGATGATATTGGCGGCGGCATTCCCAACGGCAAGAAGTTCAAAGCCGCTCAAACAGGCGGACCTTCCGGCGGTTGTATTCCGGCAAGTCTTATTGATACAGAAGTTGATTATGACAACTTGGTTGCTATCGGCTGTATGATGGGCTCAGGCGGACTTATCGTTATGGACGAAGATAACTGTATGGTTGACATGGCTAAATTCTTCCTTGAATTTACCGTTGATGAGTCCTGCGGTAAATGTACACCTTGTCGTGTAGGTACAAGAAGACTTCTTGAAATGCTCGACAAAATTACAGAAGGCAAGGGAACTCTTGAAGACATAGACAAACTCGAACAGTTCTGTTATTACATTAAGCAGAATTCACTCTGCGGTCTCGGTCAGACAGCTCCTAACCCAGTTCTTGCAACACTTAAATTCTTCCGTGAAGAATATGTAGCTCATGTTGTTGATAAGAAATGTCCCGCAGGTGTTTGTAAGAACCTTCTCACATTCACTATTGACAAAGATAAATGTATCGGCTGCGGTCTTTGCGCTCGTAACTGTCCTGTATCTGCCATTTCAAAAACAGATTATACTGCGCCTAATCACAAGCTTCCGTCTTATGAGATTGATGCTTCTAAGTGCATTAAGTGCGGCGTATGCTTGGGCAACTGCAAGATCAATGCAATTTCTAAGATTTAAGAAAGGAGCCAGAAATAATGGATATGTTAAATGTTAAAATAAACGGTATTGCAGTAAGCGTACCAAAGGGCTCCACAGTATTGGAAGCTGCTCGTGTTGCCGGTGTTGAAATTCCAACACTCTGCTTCATGAAAGAAAAAAATGAAATCGGCGCATGTCGTATATGCGTTGTCGAGGTAAACGAGGGCAGAGGTTTCAGAGTTGTAACCGCTTGTGTTTATCCCGTTAGCGAGGGTATGGAAGTTCTTACTAATACCGCTAAAATTCAAAAAGCAAGAAAAACCACTCTCGAACTTATTCTTTCTACTCATGATAAGCATTGTCTTTCATGCGTTCGTTCAAATAACTGCGAACTTCAAAAGCTTTGCCTTGAATATGGCGTAGATGATGTTGCATTTGAGGGCTTTAAGCCGATTTATGAACTTGATACAACTACTCCGCATCTTGTTCGTGATAATAATAAATGTATTCTTTGCCGTCGCTGTGTTGCTGCTTGTAATGAGCAGTATGTCAGCGTAATCGGTGCTAACGACCGTGGTATTGATACTAACATCGGTCAGGCATTTAATCTTAAACTTAACGATACTCCTTGTATTTCGTGCGGTCAGTGTACTGTTGTATGTCCTACCGGTGCATTAACCGAAAAAGACGATACAGAAAAGATTTGGGAAGCTCTTGCAGACCCGACAAAGAAGGTTATTGTTGAAACTGCTCCTTCTATCCGTGCTACTCTCGGTGAATGTTTCGATATGCCTATCGGAACTAATGTTGAAGGTAAAATGGTTGCCGCTCTTCGTCGCTTGGGCTTTGATAAAGTGTTCGATGCCGACTTCGGTGCCGACCTTACTATTATCGAAGAAGCAAACGAATTGGTTGAGAGAATAAAAAACGGCGGAACACTTCCGATGATAACATCTTGCTCACCCGGTTGGGTTAAATTCTGCGAGTTCTACTATCCTGATATGATAGGTCATCTTTCAACCTGTAAATCTCCTCAGCAAATGACCGGTGCGGTTATAAAGACATACTGGGCAGAGAAAAACGGTGTTGACCCAAAAGATATAGTTGTTGTATCTGTAATGCCTTGTACTGCTAAGAAGTTCGAAATCGGAAGAGATGATGAATCTGCTGCCGGTGTTCCCGATGTTGATATTGCAATTACAACAAGAGAACTCGGAAGAATGATAGACAGAGCAGGTCTCAACTTTACAGCTCTCCCCGATGAAGAATTTGACAGTCCGCTCGGTGAAGATACCGGCGCTGCCGTAATCTTCGGTGCTACCGGCGGTGTTATGGAAGCTGCAGTTCGTACTGCAAATGCTTGGCTAAACGGCGCTACCGAAGCTATCGAACTCGAAGCAGTTCGTGGTACAATGGGTCTTAAAGAAGCAACCGTAAAGGTTGGCGATATGGACTTGAAGATAGCCGTTGCATCAAGCGGAAGCGCTGCAAAGGTTGTTATGGATAAGCTTAAAGCCGGAAATCCTGACGGTTGGGGCTTTATTGAGATAATGGGTTGCCCCGGCGGCTGCGTAAACGGCGGCGGACAGCCGATTCAACCTCAGTATATTCGTGATACTGTTGACCTTAAAACTGTTCGTGCTAAGGCACTTTATGATCAGGATAAGGCATCAACTCTCCGTATGTCTCATGAATCACCCGCAGTTAAGGCCATTTATAAAGAATGGTACACTGACGGTTTCGGCGGACATAAGGCACATCACGACCTGCATACTACCTATGTTGCTCGTAAGAAAAAATATAATTTCTAAATTATAGCAAATAATTTTTATGGGCGGACATTTTGTCCGCCCGTATTTTTAAGTAGAGGCATAATAATATGAAAATACATGGTTTTCAAAAGATGACTTTGCTTGATTTTCCGGGTAAAGTCGCATGTACTGTTTTTACAGGCGGTTGTAATCTAAGATGTCCGTTTTGCCATAATGCTTCGCTTGTAACCGAAATTGACGGTGAAAGTGAGATTAAAGAGGCGGAAATTTTAGATTTTCTCTCAAAAAGAAACGGGCTTTTAGATGGTGTTGCCATAACCGGCGGTGAACCGCTTCTTCAAAATGATATTGTTGATTTCATAAGAAAAATAAAAGAACTCGGATTTGCCGTAAAACTTGATACAAACGGAACTTTTCCCGATAAACTTAAATATCTTGTAAACAGTAAACTTGTTGACTATGTTGCCATGGATATAAAAAACAGTCCTTCAAAATATGCTATTACATCGGGACTTAAAGAATTTGATTTTTCCTGTATAAAAGAGAGCATTGATTTTCTCCTTGAAGGTAATGTCGATTTTGAGTTCAGGACAACTGTTGTTAAGGAATTTCATCAAATTGATGATTTTGCAGAAATCGGAAAACTTATTTCGGGCGCACCAAAATATTTTCTCCAAAATTTTGTTGATAGCGGTAATCTGATAGGTGAAAATTTGCATAGTGTTCCGAAAGAAGAAATTGAAAAAGCAAAAGAAATTTTATCCTCCTTTATTAAAAATGTAGAAATTAGGGGACTATAATTGTAAATTTTAACAAAAAGAGCGAAAACACTATATATTGTGTTTTCGCTCTTGACTTTGCTATATATGTGTGCTATACTTAGTATAAATCTTGTAAATGAAGGGGATAAATATGTACGCGGTCGTAAAACGTGATGGTAAAGTAGTTGGATTTGACCTTGAAAAAATTAAAGTTGCAATAACTCAGGCATTTGATGCTTGTGAGAAGCAGTATCATCCGGATACAATAGATTTTTTGGTATTAAAGGTTACTGCTGATTTTGAAGATAAAGTTACCGACGGTAAGATAACCGTTGAAAATATTCAGGATAGTGTTGAAACCGTTTTAATTAAAGCGGGTTACGATGATGTTGCCAAAGCATACATTCTATATCGTAAACAGCGTGAGAAAATCCGTAATTTAAGTACAACTATGCTCGATTATAAGAGCACCGTTGATGATTATCTTAAAATAAACGACTGGCGTGTTAAGGAAAATTCTACCGTAACATATTCTGTTGGCGGTCTTATTCTTTCAAACTCCGGCGCCATTACTGCGAACTATTGGCTTTCCGAGATTTATGATGAGGAAATTGCAAATGCCCATAGAAATGCGGATATTCATATTCATGACCTTTCTATGCTTACCGGATATTGCGCAGGTTGGTCGTTGAAACAGTTGATTCAAGAAGGTTTAGGCGGTGTTCCCGGTAAAATTACTTCTTCTCCGGCAAGTCATCTTTCAACCCTATGTAATCAGATGGTTAACTTTTTAGGTATTATGCAAAATGAATGGGCAGGTGCTCAGGCATTTTCGTCGTTTGATACCTATTTGGCTCCTTTTGTTAAGAAGGACAACCTTTCATATAAAGAAGTTAAACAGTGCATTCAGTCATTTATCTACGGTGTAAATACTCCGTCCCGTTGGGGTACTCAGTCGCCATTTACGAATGTTACTCTTGACTGGACCGTTCCTAACGACCTTGCCGAGCTTAACTGTATTGTCGGCGGCAAGGAAATGGATTTCAAATATAAAGACTGTAAGCCCGAAATGGATATGGTAAACCGAGCTTTCATTGAAATAATGATAGAAGGCGATGCCAACGGCAGAGGATTCCAGTATCCTATCCCGACATATTCGATTACGAGAGATTTCGACTGGTCGGAAACCGAGAACAACAAACTTCTTTTTGAAATGACCGCTAAATACGGAACTCCTTATTTTTCCAACTATATAAATTCCGATATGGAACCGTCAGATGTTCGCTCAATGTGTTGCAGACTTCGTCTTGACCTTCGTGAGCTTCGCAAAAAATCCGGTGGTTTCTTTGGCTCGGGCGAAAGCACCGGTTCTGTCGGCGTTGTTACTATCAATATGCCGAGAATTGCTTATCTTGCAAGTGATAAGGCCGATTTCTTTAAGCGCCTTGATAAACTTATGGATATATCCGCCCGTTCTCTTAAAGTAAAAAGAACTGTAATAACAAAACTTCTTGAAAACGGTCTTTATCCTTATACCAAGAGATATTTGGGTACTTTTAATAACCATTTTTCAACTATCGGTCTTGTCGGTATGAATGAGGCAGGTCTAAATGCTAAGTGGCTCAAAAAGGATATGACTAATACCGAAACTCAGGAATTTACCGCTGAGGTTCTTAATCATATGAGAGAGCGCCTTTCGGATTATCAAGAAGAATACGGCGACCTTTATAATCTTGAAGCTACTCCTGCTGAATCAACATCTTATCGTCTTGCAAAACATGATGTTAAGCGTTATCCCGATATAATTACTGCCGCAAAATCTTGCGATGATACTCCTTATTATACCAATTCTTCTCATCTTCCTGTCGGCTATACCGAGGATATTTTCTCGGCGCTTGATGTTCAAGATGAACTTCAAACTCTTTATACATCGGGAACTGTTTTCCATGCATTTTTAGGCGAAAAACTTCCCGACTGGAAAGCCGCTGCAACGCTTGTAAGAAAAATTGCCGAGAATTATAAATTGCCGTATTATACAATGTCTCCGACCTATTCAATTTGTAAAAATCACGGTTATATAAGCGGCGAGCAGTTTACCTGCCCCGAATGCGGCGAAAAGACAGAAGTTTACAGCCGTATTACCGGTTATTACCGCCCTGTTCAGAACTGGAATGACGGTAAAACGCAGGAATATAAAGACCGTAAGGTTTATGATATCGGCCGTTCAAAACTTTCGCACGAAGGACCGGTTGTAACCTGCGATTCTTGTGATGAAAACGCCGATGTAAAGGTTGACGACGGTATTTATTTATTTGCGACTACAACCTGTCCTAACTGCAAAATTGCCTGTGCTATTCTTGATAAAGAAAATATTTCTTATTCAAAAATATATGCCGACCAAAATCCCGAAACTGCTCAAAAATTCGGCATAAAACAAGCACCGACACTTGTTGTCGTTGACGGCGGTAATATTCAAAAATACTCCGGCGTTTCGGATATAAAGAAGTATTTGAAGGTGTAATTTAATATTATGTATGATATTATAATTATAGGCGGTGGCCCTGCGGGGCTAACCGCCGCCGTTTATTCAAGACGGGCAAACAAAAGCGTTTTGGTAATAGAAAAATCAACTTTCGGCGGTCAGATTACTTTTTCTCCGAAGGTTGAAAACATTCCGGGTTTTCTCAGTCTTTCGGGTAATGAATTCGCCGAAAAACTTGTCGAACAGGTAATTTCGCTCGGCGCCGATGTTGAGATGTGTGAAGTTACAAAGATAATTGACGGAGATGTTAAAACCGTTGTAACCGACGGCGGAAATTTTGAGGGCAGAGCCGTTATAATTGCAACCGGTGCAAAACATAGGTTATTAGGTCTTGAAAACGAAGAAAAACTTATCGGAAACGGTATTTCTTTTTGTGCCGTTTGCGACGGTGCCTTTTATAAGGATAAGACCGTTGCGGTTATCGGCGGAGGAAATTCTGCTATTGTTGAAACTCTTTTACTTGCCGATTTAGCCAAAAAGGTTTATGTTATTCAAAATCTTGAAATGCTGACTGCCGAGCAAAAACTTATTGAACAGTTAAATTCAAAACCGAATGTTGAAGTAATTTACAGTACGGTTGTTTCTTCGCTTATCGGCGATACCGAACTTTCGGCGATAAGATTAAAAAATCAAAACGGCGAAAGTTCCGAACTTAAAATTGACGGTATGTTTGTTGCAATAGGACTTGTTCCCCAAAACGAAATTTTTTCCGAAGTTTTAGAACTTGATGAGCACGGATACATTTCGGCATTTGAAGACGGAATTACCAACGCAAAAGGAATTTTTGTTGCAGGGGACTGCCGTACCAAAAAGGTAAGGCAGGTAACAACCGCTTGTTCTGACGGCGCTGTTGCAGCTATCGCCGCTACCGATTATCTCGATAATAATTAGTTGACAAGTAAGAATAAATCATATAAAATTATAATATAATTTCAGGGCGAGGCGCAATTCCTCACCGGTGGTTAAAGTCCACGAGCCGATATGGCTGATTCGGTGAAATTCCGAAACCGACGGTTAAAGTCCGGATGAAAGAAATTTTGATTATCATTGTCGCCCCGTATCTTTATGATACGGGGCTGTTTTTTGGGGGAAAATTTAATGAATCGTTCTAAAATTCGGCCCATTGCCGTAACAGGTATTATGAGCGGACTTTCTTTTGTTTTAATGTGGCTTGAATTCCCGATACCTTTTATAATACCAAGCTTTATTCAGTTTGATTTTTCGGAGTTGCCATCTCTTATAACATCTTTTGCGTTTGGCCCGACCCACGGTGTTTTGGTATGCCTTGTTAAGAATATTTTACATCTTTCTCTTTCAAAAACATCAGGCGTGGGCGAGTTGGCAAATTTTATTTTGGGCGCCGTTTTTTGTTATGTTGCCGGAATTATTTATAAAAACAAAAAAACTTTCAAAAGGGCAGTAATTGGTTGTTTAGCAGGGGCTTTTTTAATGGCAATTTTCAGTTTGCCGATAAATTATTTCATAACATATCCCTTTTATTTTAACTTTATGCCTAAACAAGCGATAATTTCTATGTATTCGGCAATTTATGATAAAGCAGACACGCTCTTAAAAGCGCTTGTAATTTTTAATATTCCTTTTACCTTTATTAAGGGGCTTATCGACTCTGCCTTTTGTTTTGCCGTTTATAAAAAACTATCGCCGATTCTAAAAAATAATAAGGATAAAAAATAAATGAAAATACTTTTAATAAGACATGCCGACCCTTATTATCCGACAGATTCTTTAACCGAAAAAGGAGAGAGGGAAGCAAAGCTTTTAGCTGAAAAACTGATTAAAGAAAATATAACTGATATTTTTGTTTCGCCGCTTGGCAGAGCAAAACTCACAGCAAAACCTACCGCAGATGCATTTGGAATTAAGCCAATTGTTCTTGACTGGCTTAAAGAATTCCCCGAAATGCTCGGATTTGAATATAATACCGATTATTATAAGAATATGAAATCCCCTTGGAATATACCGCCCGAAATTTGGGCTGATGATGAAACGGTTTTTGATAACGAAGGTTGGAAAAACAGCAAAATCTTATCCAATAGCAAGATAACTTCATATTATGACAATGTATGTGATTCATTTGACCGTCTGATAGAAAGTTTCGGATATTCTAAAAACGGCAATTATTTTGAAGTTAAATCCAACGAATATCAAGATAAAACTGTTGCATTGTTTTGCCATTTCGGAATTGCAACTGCTTTAATTGCCCATATACTTAATATGCCTTTAATCCCGATTTGGAATTCGATTTTTTTGCCGCCGTCATCGGTTACTTCGCTTTATATGGAACAGCATATAAAATCAAGACCGTTAGTTCACGGTATATTTGCGGGAATAGGGGATACATCGCATCTTTTAGCTGGTAACGAACCTATTTCGTGTTCGGGACTACATACAAAAGAATTAAAATAATTATTCTTTTTCTATTGAAAAAATTGCTGTTTGATTATATAATAACATTATGATATTTTTGGAGGTGTCGGGTATGTCAACTGATATCGGTATTGATTTAGGTACATCAAAAACCGTTATTTTTTCGAGTTCAAAAGTAGTTTTAGAACTCCCGAGTTTTGTTACGGTTGATAATGAAACCTGGCTTCCTGTATATTACGGCGAAAAAGCAAAACAAACCTTAGGCCGAACTCCCGATTCGCTTACCTGCGTTTCTCCGATATCGAACGGAATTATTTCGGATTATGATATTGCCGAACTAATGCTTAAAAACTATATGGAACAGGCATTCGGAAATAGAATTTTAAGGCCTCGTATAATGGCGACTTTGCCGGCCGGTCTTACTGAACTGCAACATCATTCTTTGGCAAATGTTATTGAAGCGGCAGGTGGCAGAAATATTTCGGTTATTGAGGGTCCACTTGCTATTGCTTTCGGTCTGCAACTTGATATGAAACAACCGCATGGTACTATGATTATTGATTTCGGCGCCGGAACAACTGATATTTCGGTCGTTTCGCTCGGCGGTATTTCGGTTTGCGATTCTTTTAAGACCGCCTCTAATGATATTGACCAACAAATTTCAAGATATGTCAGAAAAGAATATAATATTGAAATTGGCCCTCTTACTGCCGAAAATGTAAAAAAACAAATAGGCACCCTTTATCCGAGCGATGTTGAGGTTGCAATGGTTGTTAAAGGTCGCAATGTTTTTACAGGACTTCCTGAAAGTATCGAACTTACAGCAAACGAAGTTTATGAAGCAATATGTGATACCGTTGATACGATTATAAATGCCGTCAGAACCGTTTTTTCGAAAACCGATCCGGACCTTGTTGCCGATATTAAAAATGACGGTGTAATTTTAACCGGAGGAGGAGCTCTTCTTAGGGGTTTTGTCGATTATCTGTCGGAAAAGATTGATATAAAGGTTAAACTTCTTGATGACCCGACTCATAGTGTTGTTAGAGGCGCTGCCTATGCTCTTAAATATCCCGAAATGCTTAAAAATGTTGATTATCAATTAAGGTCAATTAAAGAATTATCAATAGAATAACAATAAATTTATTCTTGACATTAAACGGCTTTTGATATATAATAATTTGGCACTGAAAATTTAGGGGTATAGCTCAGCTGGTAGAGCATCGGTCTCCAAAACCGAGTGCCGAGGGTTCGATCCCTTCTGCCCCTGCCAAAAAAACCACTTCGTAAGAAGTGGTTTTTTAACTATAACGAAATAATTAAAACGAGGGAGATAGAGCTTCGTATGGATATAATCGAGAAACTTAAAAATGAATTTTCGCTTAAACTATGGCAGGTGCAAAATGCTGTTAAACTAATTGATGACGGAAATACAATTCCGTTTATTGCAAGATACCGGAAGGAAATGACCGGTAGTCTTGATGATCAGGTTTTAAGGGAACTTTATGAACGGCTGATATACCTTAGAAATTTAGATGAAACTCGGCAAAAAATCAAAACTGCCATTGAAGAACAAGAAGCTTTAACAGATGAACTTGCCTTAAAAATTGATATGGCGCAAACTTTGACCGAGCTTGATGATTTGTATAGACCTTTTAAGAAAAAACGGCGCACAAGGGCAACTGTTGCAAAAGAGAAGGGTCTTTCTCCTCTTGCTGATTTACTTTATGAGCAGAGAGCAGATTTGCCCGACCCGTATGTAATTGCCAAAGAATATATAAATCCCGGTTTAGGTGTTGAAACCTGCGAGGACGCCATTTGCGGTGCGAAAGATATTATAGCCGAAATGATTTCCGATGATGCCGATATAAGAAGGCGTATGCGTTTTGTTTGCATGGCTCACGGCATATTAACTACAAAAGCAAACAAAGAAGACATGGGCGTTTATGAGATGTATTCCGATTACAGCGAAGCGCTCTCTAAAATCCCGAGCCACCGTATTTTGGCGATAAACCGTGGTGAAAAGGAAGAATATCTTAAAGTTTCTGTTGATTTTGATAAAGAAAAGGCAATGTATATTATTGCTAAAAATCATATCAAAGAGGGTTCGTCTTCGACAAGTATCGTAAAAGATGCCGCCGAAGATTCTTATCAGCGATTGATTTTTCCATCTATTGAGCGAGAAATCAGAAACGAATTGACAGAAAAATCAGACAATTCCGCAATTAAAGTTTTCTCGGTAAATTTGAAACAACTTTTGATGCAACCTCCCGTCAGAAACAGTGTAACATTAGGTCTTGACCCCGGTTACAGAACTGGTTGCAAGGTTGCAGTTGTTGATGAAACCGGCAAGGTTTTAGATACTGGTGTTATATATCCTGCTCCGCCGCATAATAAGGTAGATGAAGCAAAAAACATTATATCTCAAATGATTAAAAAACATAATGTCAAGACGGTTGCTATCGGAAACGGTACGGCAAGTCATGAAACCGAAGTTTTTGTTTCCGACTTAATCAGTGAGCAAAATCTGAATGTCTATTATATGGTAGTCAGCGAGGCAGGAGCGAGTGTATATTCGGCTTCAAAACTAGCCGCTGAGGAATTTCCCGAATACGATGTTTCGCTTAGGAGTGCCGTATCAATCGCAAGGCGACTTCAAGACCCTCTTGCCGAACTTGTAAAAATCGACCCCAAAGCAATAGGAGTAGGACAATATCAGCATGATATGCCACAAAATCAACTTTCAGAAGCATTGGGCGGAGTTGTCGAAAGCTGTGTAAACTCAGTCGGTGTTGAACTTAATTCGGCATCAGTGTCGCTATTGTCGCATGTTGCCGGTGTTGGTAATGCTCTTGCAAAAAATATTGTCGCTTATAGGGACGAAAACGGAGCGTTTAGTTCGAGAACCGAACTTAAAAAGGTCGCAAAATTAGGCCCCAAAGCATTTGAGCAATGTGCAGGATTTTTGAGGATAGCCGATGCCGATAATTCTCTCGATTCAACCGGAGTTCACCCTGAAAGTTATAAAGTTGCGAAAGATTTGCTAAAAATATGCGATTATACCGAAAAGGATATTTCGGGCGGTGTATCGGGGCTATCCGAAAAGGTTGAGCATAAAGGCATTTCGCTTGTTGCAGACGAACTCGGTATAGGTGTTCCAACGCTTAACGATATAATTGATGAGCTTGAAAAACCGGGAAGAGACCCGAGAGATGAACTTCCTGCACCGCTTCTTCGTAAAGATATTTTGTCGATAGATGACCTTAAACCGGGAATGGAACTTACGGGAACGGTTAGAAATGTAATTGATTTCGGCGCTTTTGTTGATATTGGTGTTCATCAAGACGGACTTGTTCATATATCAAAGATTACAAATAAGTTTATTAAACACCCAAGCGAGGTTTTGAAAGTCGGAGATATTGTAAAAGTTTGGGTTCTTTCTTGCGATACGGTTAAAAAGAGAATTTCTCTTACTATGAAAAAAGATGATATATAGTAAAAATCCCAGGTATCAAAAAGATACTTGGGATTTTTTAATTAGCTGTTATTTCTTGCATTCTTCTTTAACAATTTGTTGCAATTTATCGAAATTCTTTTCCATTTCGCTAACGAGTTTGAATTGAGTTCGGCATCTCGCAAGATTTTGTTCGTCATAGGTTGTTTTGAAATATAAATCGCCGTCGATATAGTCAGTCAAAAATCTTACACCGCACTCAAGAGTAATAATTATTGCACCATGAACTAAATATTTTAATTCATTGTCGGTCAAATTGCAGGAATTTATGTAACCTTTTGTAAAAGCTCTGAACATACCAAGGTCAATTGTTACTTTCGATAGGTCATGTTCGTCTTCACTTGAAGTTGATGCACCGAATCTTATGGCATCACCAAAATCATATAATGACAGGCCGGGCATAACGGTATCAAGGTCAATTACGCAAATTGCTTTTCTGTCATTTTTATCAAATAAAACATTATTAAGTTTGGTATCATTATGCGTAACTCTAATCGGTAATTCGCCATCGTTTTTTAATTTTTCCAAAGTTCCGGCAAATTCTTCTCTTTGTAGCGCAAAATCAATTTCTTCTTTAACAAAATCAGCTCTGCCGGACAAATTTTTTGAAATTGCTTCTTTTAATAATTTATACCTGTTAGGAGTGTTATGAAAATCCTTTATTGGCTCAAAAAGAGTTTTGGCAGGAAAATCTTCTAATAGTTTTTGAAATTCTCCAAAAGCTAATGCACTCTGATAAAAATCGTTTTCATCTTTTGGGGCATCAAGGCAAATGCTGTCTTCAACAAAGCTGAACATTCTGTAATTTCCCGTAGCATCGCTATAATAGTTTTTATCGTCAATAGTATGAATAAGTTTCATCTGCCTATCCGGAGAATCGGATTTAAGCGCCAAAAAAGAGGTTATGGCATTGATATTATCCATCAGCTTATTAACATCAAAAGCATCGTTTATTCTTTGAAGTATATATTTAATGTTTTGGTCAGTTGTAATTATGGTAGTATTATTGATATGGCCGTTTCCATGTTGATTTATTGAGATAGGTTTGCCTTTTATAAAAAAATTGTTGGCAATGGAAATATCAATATTTATATTTTTCACACAATCACCATTTCTTTCATAGAAAAAATAATCGAACCTAAAAAATTGTATAAGTCAATTTTATACAACAAAAAATTTATTGCGATAATTATAACATATTCTGACAAAAAAGGCAAGAAACATAAAATTTTTATTAGTAAATTTCTTAAAAATACCAGAAATTTTTTTGAAATTTAGCAAACACTATCTCTATAAGGAGATGGGCTTTTGAAAGCAGTAAAAACTGTAATAAGGATTTTCTTTTTTTCTTTTTTGATTTTGATTGTATCGGTTTTTGCAATGATAATCGTGCTTAAAAACAATGTTTCAAATAATTATAAACTAAAAGTTTTCGAGGAGTTGAATATTGATTCACCGATACCCGTAACCGCTGTCCTTAATAATCAAGAATATAAGAATACTAAGGTTCAAAAAGCAGGAGATAAATTTGAAGTTGACCTTAAAATGTTCGGTGTTATCCCGTTTTCAAGTACAAGTGTTGAAATTGTCGATGATAAGTATGTTGCTGTTTTAGGGAATCCCTTTGGAATGAAAGTATATACAGATGGTGTTCTCGTTACAAAAATAAACGGTATTAAAACAAAAAACGGTAATAAAAAACCTGCCCAAGATGCAGGAATTATGGTAGGGGATTATATTAAGTCGATAGATAATATAACCGTTTCAACAAATGAGGAAGTAGCGGAGCTAATTGTCGGCAGCAAAGGAAAATCAATGGATATTGAAATTGTAAGAAATTCGAAAAATCTCAAAGTCAGTCTAAAACCCGAGCTCGATAATGAAACCGGCGAATATAAAGCAGGGCTTTGGGTGAGAGATAGTTCGGCAGGAATAGGAACTTTAACATTTTACAGTCCCGTTGATAATATAATTTGCGGATTAGGTCATGCAGTTTGTGATAGCGATACCGAAGAAATAATCAGTCTTAATAGCGGCGAAATGGTCAGCGCAAAAATATTATCTTATAAAAAGGGACTAAAAGGGGAGCCCGGAGAACTTACGGGCCGATTTACCTATGAAACAATTTGCGGAAACTTGAAAAACAAAATTAACGGTGTGTACGGCGATTGTTGTACCAATGTTACAATTTCAACCCTAACTAAGGTTGCCTTAAAACAGGAAATTGAAAAGGGCAAAGCCCAGATTTTAACAACAATAAACGGCGAAACTCCAAAACTTTATTCTTGCAGTGTTAAGATAAAAAACTATAAAAGCAATACCCAGAATATGACAGTAACCGTAACGGATAAAGAACTCCTCGCCACTACCGGCGGCATAATTCAGGGAATGTCGGGTAGTCCTGTCCTCCAAAATGGGCGGTTAATTGGGGCGATAACCCATGTCCTCGTAGACGACCCAACTACCGGCTATGCAATATTCGCAGAGAATATGCTTGAAACCGCACAAAGCGTGGCAAACGAAAATAAACTGAAAGATGCATCATAAAATAAAAATTGACCGCACAAACAAAAGGCCCC
Organism: Clostridia bacterium; assembly: GCA_024404145.1. Taxonomy (GTDB): domain Bacteria; phylum Bacillota; class Clostridia; order Oscillospirales; family Acutalibacteraceae; genus UBA737. Next base: position 373,687 of record JAKSQK010000001.1, read on the forward strand.
CTTGCCTAAAGGGGGCTGTCAGCGTAAGCTGACTGGGGGATATTCTTTAACATTTGCTATAAAATAAGTAATTGCACAAAAGCGCCCCTCGCACAGCAGAAAATATATTAGTAGCACAAACCAACGGCTCCCTTGCCTAAAGGGTGATTCCCCACAGTGTGGGGAAATGTCACGAAGTGACAAAAGGGACGGGCCCGTTGGGCTGTCGCCGTTAGGCGACTGGGGGATATCACTATAATTTGTGCTGTGAAAAAATTGGTCAATCTTTTCGCAGTAAACCGAAAGAGTATCCCTCCACCACTTCGTGGTCCCCCTCCCTTTAGGCAAGGGAGGCATCAGTCTGTGCAATCAATCTAAATTGTGCATATTGACAAGTGAGGCGTTAGTTACTTCTCTTTATTTGATTTTTGCTTAACCGTATTATCAATATATTCACAAACATCACGAAAATTGTTATTTAGATAATTATTTGGTATTCTGATAACAGTTAAATTTCTTTCTTCAATTTTTTCGGTTCTTATTTTATCTTTGATAAGACCGTCTTCGCTATAATGTTGACTACCGTCAAGCTCAATAACAAGTCGGGCAGTATGACAATAAAAATCCGCAATATAATTATCAATGACCTTTTGCCTTAAAAATCTTATCGGGTAATTTCGCAAAAAGTCATACCACAAATGCCGTTCTTCTTTTGTCATATTTTTTCGCAACACTTTGGCGTTTGCCGTCAGTTCTTTGTTGTGTTTTCTATCCATATTCTTCAACGTTATTTATTATATCAAAGTTCATCACATCCTACAACCTGTAAAAAATTATTGCTAAACGGAAAAGTGTATGATATAATAATATTGCCAAACTAACTGAATATGTGTGAAATCGGGTGTATTTTTCTTTTTATAGGGATAATTGCGCTATTTTTTCGCAATCTATAATTGTTTGAATTTGATAAAAATGCAAATTTCGTCGATTGTAGGTTGTGTGCGTATGCACCCATTTCACATTCGGTTAGTTTGGCGACTATCGGAGTTTGCGTTTTTTGTGCGACTGCTTCGGTGGTCGCACTTTTTTGTTTTAGGAGGTTGTATTTGATATTTGTTATTTTCATAACAAAATTTATTGAAGAATAGTAAAATTGGAGTGATTTATATGAAAAAAATTATGATTATTATTTTGGCAACACTTATGATTTCCACACTGTGTTCATGTGAAAAAACGGAAATGACAAAAAAACAAAATAATGGAAAAGATGTATATGCAGAATATTCAGAGAAAGAACCATTATTTATTTGTTCTGAGAGCTATGATGATGACGATATGATTTGTTTTTATAATTATAGAGGCAAATTGCTAAATTATAATAATTATATTGGTTTTCGTGCAAAAAATGGACTTGCCATAGCAGTTGATCCTTCGACAGATAAAGTCGGGTTTGTTGATAGAAATGGCATTTTTATAATTGAACCAAAATACATTGATGGCACGCCATTTTCTGATGAAGGTGTTGCTGTTGTGAAAATTGAAAACGAACAAGGCGAAGAACTCTGCGGTGTAATTGATTCAGAAGGGAAAACGGTAGTAGATTTTATCTATCCTGAAATATTTAGCTTTTTTAAAAGCGGATATGCGGTTTTTAGGGTGGACAAAGAGAATGGAACAGATGAATACGGAGACACCATGGTAGATAATCTTTTTGGAATCATGGATACAAAAGGAAAAATTATTGTGGAACCAACATATACAAATATTTATTATGTTTATGATGAATATTTTGTTGCCGAAAAAGAAGGCCTTGATAAAATTTTTGATTTTAATGGAAAATCTTTATCAGATGATTTGAATACTTTGAACCATTGTGAAGATATTGATAAATTAGACGGTGTTTTGTATTATCTTTTTGAATGCAACGAACAAGGTGTTTTTCGTTACGGATTTTACAATAATGATAATCAAGTAAAAAAAACAGAGTGTTTTAATGAAAAAGATTTTGTGAATTATCATAAAGCAAAAAATTATGAGTTTTTTAGCAACAAATCTGCTGCAACATTAAGCGGATATGCTTCTGGAGCAAAAAAAGATGGAAAAACCGTTGTTCCTCCTGAATACGATCAAATATACGAAGCGAATGACTATATTGTAGGAATAAAATACCAAGATAAAAAAGGCAAAAAACAAACAATGGATATTTATAATTCTAAATTTAAGTGTACAGCAAAAGATTTACATTTTAATTATGATTATAGTATCGGATATATTACAAACGGTTTCCAAGTCCCGAATGGTTTCTTTGCAATTTATAAGGAATCTCCTGAAAAATATTCTGAAGACAATCTTCACGGAATTATTGATGAAAAAGGAAATGTAATTGTTGATGCTAAATTTAAAAAGATTACTCTTTGTACATATGAGGACACATCACATTTTCCTAAAGGTTAAATTGTATAACAGGGATAATGAATAATTTAAGCGTTGTCCCTACTTGACAACACTCCTGTCGGGTAGTCCTGTCTTGCAAAATGGGCGGTTAATTGAGGCGATAACCCATGTCCTCGTAGACGACCCAACTACCGGTTATGCCATCTTTGCCGAAAATATGCTTGAAACAGCACAAAGCGTGGCAAGTGAAAATAAACTTAAAGAAGCGTCATAAAAAAAACGGGTTCTATTTTGGGCGGTTTTTTTGAGTTCGACTTTTGGCTGTTTCGGACGGCGTTTTGGAAAAATGTCACCTCGGATTTGTGGGTGATATTTTTTTGCGAATTTTTTGCGAAGGGGCGATGAAATGGGGATAATCAAAAGGGTTGGTCGAGGATTTAGGCGGATGAGTGAGGATGAATGACAATACAATAATATTTCGGCTCGGATTCGGTTAGTGGTGAAAATAACCCCCTTACTAAAAAAACATCACCATATGTATTGTGATGTCCTTATTACATAACACTGATTAGCAGGAAATAATTAAATCATTGTTATGTGATGAAGAAGAAAAATAATGTATAATCTTTGCTCATGTGGAGCATCTGCAACCACAGAGGAACATACGGTCGGGCATAAAACATAAATTTTAGTACCGACTGTATTCTCGTATTGGGTGCCGAGCTTCTCGAATTATGGAACAATAAACACCATAGACAAACATACGGTCGGGCATAAAAACATAAATTTTAGCAGCGACTGTATTCTCGAATTGGGTGTCGAGCTTCTCGACTGTCGTCGTTGGCACGCACCCGAACTTTGCGACCGTTCCCCGAAAGGTCGCAATTTTTTTCTGCAAAAAAACCGTTCTTTTCGACTCTCCCCAAACTAAAAGAAAAAGAAGACCATGTCAAAAGACACAATCTTCTTTTTGGTGGAGCATCCACAACCATAGACGAACTCACGGTCGGGCATAAAAACTTTATGTTTGCACCGACTGTATTCTCGAATTGGGTGTCGAGCCCCTCGACTGGTGGAGGCGGGGAGAGTCGAACTCCCGTCCAAAAATCAATTCCTTACAGCATCTCCGAGCGCAGACTGAAATTTAACATTCCCTCGTAACAACGCCGACAGTCAAGCTTTGAAACTTGGTAGATTCTAAATCATGACATGATACGAATCAATCTCATGTTCACGTTCACTGCTAAATGACGCCCAATAAAAGTCGCAGTAATCTTTTATAGGACGGCTACCGTAAATTAGGCAGCAAAAGAAACTGATTTGTCAGTTAATTTATAACACAAGTATTATAGCGGTCTTGCGCCGCTGCTCGCTTCCGTAAGTTCAAAATCCCTGTCGAAACCTTTACGCCCCCAAGTATTTAAGTTAGTTATCGGTTTTGTTCTTTCAAAGCACGGTCGATAGCACGGTTTGCATCTTTTTTGGCAGCAACCGCTCTTTTATCATGCAACTGTTTACCTTTGCAAACACCGACCTCGACTTTAACTTTTGATTTTTTGAAGTATAAAGACAGCGGAATAAGGGTTAAACCTTCTTGTTTTACTTGGCCGAAAAGCCGCATAATTTCTTTTTTATGCATGAGAAGTTTGCGGTCTCTTTTTGCATTCTTGTTAAAGATATTGCCATATTCATAAGGGCTTATATGCATTTGTTTTATGAATATTTCGCCCTTTTGAATATTTATCCAAGAATCTTTTAGATTAACATTTCCGTTTCTTATAGATTTTACTTCGGTCCCCGAAAGACTGATTCCTGCCTCATAAGTTTCGAGAACAAAATATTCATGGTATGCCTGACGGTTTTTTGTTATCAATTTTGTTCCGTCCACTTATAATCACTCCTTTAACCAACTTAAAAAAGTATACCATAAATTATATAATCGGTCAAGAAAAAAGGGGAGTTTTATGTCGATTATAATTAGGCAATTTAGGCGCATAATATTATGGGAGTGAAATTTTTTGGAATATATTAAAATACTTTTGAGTTCTGTTTCTTCACTTGCTGTATTGTTTATCCTAACAAAACTTATGGGCAATAGACAAGTATCAGAACTTACGATGTTCGATTATATAATAGGAATCAGTATAGGTTCGATAGCTGCCGAAATGGCAACCGAAATTGAAAAACCGATTTATGGAATTGTTGCGATGACGGTTTATGCTCTTGTTGCGGTTTTGATATCATTTATAACTACCAAATCAATGCGTTTCAGAAGAATGTTTTTCGGACGCTCAATAATAATTATGGACAAAGGCAAAATTTCAAAATCAGCACTTAAAAAAGCGAAACTTGATATAAGCGAATTTTTAATGCAGGCGAGAACGAGCGGATATTTTGATTTGGCAGAAATAGATTTTGCAGTTATGGAACCGAATGGTAAAATTTCATTTTTGCCGAATTCAGGCAGCAAACCCGTAACTTCCGATGATATGGAATTAAAAACAAAAGACAGTTCGTTTTGCTATAATGTTATTGCCGATGGTAAAATTTTAGAAAAAAATCTGCAACTAATCGGTTACGATTCTAATTGGCTCAATAAAAAACTTAATGATAATAATGTCAAGATTAAAGAAATACTTCTTGCAACTGTGGATTCAAACGGAAAATTGGAAATTTTCAAGGATTACAGTTAGTATAAAAATATTGACATTTTATTAACTAAGGTGTAAAATAAATAAAGAAAAACACGAAAGGAGCAACGGGTTATGAAAGGTTATTTTGGATATTATTTTATTTTGGACTGCCCGTTAGCTATCTGAGTTTTTTGCTTGTAGTTATATGGACAGTCCGCATTCAGTTGCACTGATTTTTGTGTAACGGTATGCGGATTTTTTATTAGGAGGGTATTTATGATATCTAAAAAAATGGAAGAGCTTGGCAAAAAGCCATCGGCAATCAGAGAAATTTTCGAATATTCAAACAAGAGAAAGAAGGAAATCGGAGCTCAAAATGTTTTTGATTTCAGTCTCGGCAATCCGAATATTCCCGCACCCGCCGAGGTAAACGAAACAATAATCAAACTTATAAACGAAAGGGAAAGTATCGACCTTCATGGATATACTTCCGGTCCCGGCGACCTAAATACAAGAACAGTAATTGCCAATAATATTAAGAAAAGATTTAACTTTGAAGTTGACTTTACTAATATTTATATGACTTGCGGCGCAGCGGCTTCTCTTGAAATTTCGCTTAAAGCGCTTTGTAACAGAGGCGATGAAGTTATTGTTTTAGCCCCCTATTTTCCTGAATACAAAGTTTTCATTGAGAATGCCGATGCAAAGGCAATTGAGGTTAAATGCCGAGAAAATGACCTCGGTATTGATGTTTCGGCAGTTAAAAAAGCAATTACCGATAAAACAAAAGCGATAATTGTCAATTCGCCGAATAATCCATCGGGCGTTGTATTTTCAAAAAACGATATTAAAGATTTAATTTCTGTCTTAAATCAATATTCAAACAGGGATAGCGGTCCTATTTATTTTATTTGCGATGAACCTTACCGTGAAATTGTTTATGGAAATATTGAGGTTACCTATGTGCCTAACTTATATAATGAAACAATTGTTTGCTATTCTTACAGTAAGTCGCTTTCGCTACCCGGAGAAAGAATCGGATACATAATGGTATCGCCGCTTTGTAAAAACAGTTCTGATATTTTTGCCGCTGTTTGCGGAGCCGGTAGAGCATCGGGATATGTTTGCGCTCCGAGTTTAATGCAATATGTTGTATCTAAATGCGACGGATTATTGCCCGATATTAAAAAATATGCCGATAACAGAAATTTGATTTATAATTCACTAACCGAAATTGGCTTTGATGTTATCCGTCCTGACGGCGCTTTCTATTTGTTTATGAAATCTCCCATTAAAGATGCAAAGGAATTTTGCGAAACTGCTAAGAAATTTGAACTTTTGCTGGTTCCGAGCGATTCCTTCGGAATAGAAGGTTATGTTCGCATTGCCTACTGCGTTTCATACGAACAAATAGAGAAATCTATTCCTGCATTTAAGTTGCTTTATAAGGAATACTACAAATAAGGTGGTTTTATGAAAGAGCTTGAAAAAGCAAGAATGAAAATTGATGAAATAGATAAAAGAATGGCTCATCTGTTTGAAGAAAGAATGGATGCAGTCAACATAGTTGCCGAATATAAAAAAGAAGTCGGAAAGCCCGTTGAAGATAAAAACAGGGAAATGAAACTAATCGAAAACAACAGTAAATATATTGAAAATTTTGATTATTTGCCGTATTACAACGATTTTTTATCTTCTACGATAAGAATATCTAAAAATTATCAAAACAAGCTTATAGACGGCGTTAAGATTTCAATAAGCGGAACAAAAGGTGCCTTTGCCGATGTTGCCGCTAAAAAAGTATATTCGGGAGCTAAAAATGTTTCGTTTTCTGATTTTTCAAGCGCTTATGATGCCGCTGTAAACGGCGAAACTGATTATGCTTTTTTACCTATTGAAAACAGCTTTGGCGGCGATGTTGGCGCTGTTCTTGATTTGGCGTTTTACGGAAATCTTTATATCAACGGAATTTATGAAACGGATATAGTTCAAAATCTGTTGGTTAAAACTAAAACAAAATTTGAAGACATTAAATGCGTTATAAGCCATCCACAGGCAATTTTGCAATGCGGTCAGTTTATTAAAGCAAATAATTTCGAAACAAGAAACGCAAGTAATACAACCGAAGCCGCTAAAATTGTTGCTTTATCAGATGATAACAGCATTGCGGCGATAGCAAGTAGCGAAGCTGCAAAAAACTATGGTCTCAAAATAATTAAAAGCGCAATAAACGAGTCAAATCAAAATACAACAAGGTTTGCCGTTTTTTCCCGTTCAAAATCAGCGGACAACCATTCCGATAACAGATTTGTTATTATGTTTACAGTTAGAAATATTGCCGGTGCTTTATCTAAGGCAATTTCGGTTATCGGTAATTACGGATATAATTTGCTTGATTTGAAATCAAGACCGACAAAACTCGAAAAATGGAAACATTATTTCTTTATTGAGGGCGAAGGTAATATAAATTCCGATAATGGCAAAAATATGCTGAAAGAACTCGAAAACTGTTGTGATAATCTTAAAGTTGTAGGCAGTTTTGAAAAAGAAGTGCAGGTGTAAATTATGAAAAACACTTTTGGAAATAATATAACCGTAACACTATTTGGCGAAAGCCATATGGATTCTATCGGCGCTGTTCTTGACGGGATTCCTGCCGGCATTAAAATCGATACAGACTTTATTAAAAATCAACTATCAAAAAGAAGACCCCATAAAAATATTTCTACCTCTCGGGTTGAAATTGACGAGTTTGATATAATAAGCGGTGTCTATAATGATTTTACTACGGGCTCTCCCATTTGTATCATTATTAAGAACGGAGATAAAAATTCTAATGATTACAACGAATTAGAATCAAAGCCCCGACCTTCTCATGCCGATTATTCTGCTTTTTGCAAGTATGGAAAATATGGTGTTTTGCCGGGAGGCGGTCATTTCAGCGGAAGAATCACCGCACCGCTTGTTGCAGTCGGCGCAATTGCCATTTCTGTGTTGAACGGTATGGGAATTAAAATTGCAAGTCATCTAAAAAGAATCGGAAATATTGAAGACGATGACTTTTTCGATTTTGAAGATAATATAAATAAACTCAATTCACTTGATTTTCCTGTAATTAACGAGTCTATCGGACTAAAAATGCAGGAAAAAATCAAGAGTATAAAAGCCGATAATGACAGTATCGGCGGAATTGTTGAAACTCTTGTTTTAGGTATGCCTTCCGGCGTTGGAGAACCATGGTTTGACTCAGTTGAAAGCTTATTATCTCATGCTCTATTCTCGATTCCGTCAATTAAAGCGGTTGAGTTTGGTTTGGGTTTCGGTTTTGCAGATTTAACCGGTTTTGATGCAAATGATTCTTTTGAAATTATTGACGGAAAAGTTTTAACTAAGACCAATAATAACGGCGGTATTAACGGCGGTATAACTAACGGTAATCCGCTTATGTTCAGAGTTGCCGTAAAACCGACACCGAGTATTCAAAAAGAGCAGGATACTGTTGACTTAGATAAGATGAGCAACTGCAAACTCACAATTAAAGGCCGACACGACCCTTGCATTGCTCACAGAGTCGGAGTTGTTATAGACAGCGTTGCCGCCATAACACTTCTTGATTTGTTAGCAGAAAAATACGGTACAGAAGGTATTAAAAATGCAATACGGACTGATAGGGAAGACATTAAAGCATAGCTTTTCGGCGCAAATACATCCAAAACTGTTTAATTGCAAATATGAGTTATGCGAACTTAAAAGCGAAGAATTAGAGCAGTTTTTCTTAAAAAAGGATTTTTGCGGTATAAATGTTACCATTCCTTATAAAAGCGAGGTTATTAAATACCTTGATTATTTAGATGAAACGGCGAAAATTACCGGCGCCGTAAATACCGTTATTAACCGTAACGGAAAATTATATGGATATAATACCGATTATATGGGGCTTGAAGCTTTAATAGATAAAAATGGTGTTCATCTTAAAAATAAAAATATTTTGATTTTCGGTAACGGCGCAACTTCAAATACGGCTTCGGCATTATGCCGAAAAAACAATGCAAAAAGTATTACAAAATTGTCGTTAAAACCGACCGAAAATACCGATACTTACAGTAATATTTCGAAATACTATAAAGACACTGATGTTATTATAAATACAACCCCCTGCGGTATGTTTCCTAATATTTTTGAATCGGCAGCCGATTTAGACGGTTTTCTAAATCTCGAAGCCGTTTTCGATGTTATTTATAATCCTATTCGTTCAAAACTTATATGCGATGCCAAAAACAAAGGACTTAAATCCGAAGGCGGAACATATATGCTTGTTATGCAGGCGCTTTTTTCCGCCAGACTGTTTTCCGACAGTAATATAGATAAAAAATATGCTGATGATATATTTAATGAAATCATGAAAGAAAAAGAAAATATTGTACTTATCGGCATGCCTTCGTGCGGCAAAACAACGATAGGGAAAAAATTAGCAGAGTTAACTGATAAAACCTTTTTTGATGTCGATTATGAAATTGAAAAAGAGTATGGTATTTCTCCAAAACAGATAATTGAAGATAAAGGAGAAGAATTTTTCAGAGTTGCCGAAACAAAAATAATTAAGCGCTTATCGGCTTTGCAAAACTCAATAATTGCAACCGGCGGCGGCTCGGTAATAAATAACGAAAATGTATCTCTCTTAAAGGAAAACGGTATATTTGTATTCATTGACAGAGATATTAAAAATCTTACCTTTACATCTTCAAGACCGCTTTCATCATCTTATGAAAAATTGCTAGATTTATATAAAATGCGAATATCTTTATATAAATCCTCAGCCGATTTTACTGTTGACGGCAATAAAGATATTTGCGATATTGCCAAAACAATTAAAGGAATGTTTGATTTATGAAAATTTTAGTAATAAATGGGCCGAATATAAACCTAATCGGTATAAGAGAACCTGAAATTTACGGTAACAAAAACTATAAAGATTTATGTAATTTACTTCAAAATAAAGCAAATGAAATAGGCGTTCAAATTGAGATTTTTCAGTCAAATCATGAAGGAAGTATCATTGATAAAATCCAAGAGGCATACGGTGTTTTTGACGGTATAATAATAAATCCTGCCGCATTTACTCATACAAGTGTTGCCATTGCCGATGCATTAACGGCTGTAAATATTCCTTATGCCGAAGTTCATATTTCTGATGTTTTTTCACGAGAAGATTTCAGAAAAATTAGTTATATAAGGGACAAAGCGGTTAAAACTGTTTTCGGAAAAGGTTTTAACGGCTATACCGAATGTTTGGAATATTTAGTTGGTGAACTAAAATGTTAATCGAATTTAAGAGAAGCATTGCAAATGGTAAAATCACTGCTCCGCCCTCTAAAAGTTATGCTCATAGGGCTTTGATTTGTGCCGCTTTCAGCGATAATTCTAAGATTTATAATTTAGAATTAAGCGATGATATAAAAGCAACAATAGCTTGTCTTAAAAAATTAGGCTCAAAAATTGATTTTATAAATGACGGCGTTTCTGTTAAAGGAATTGATATAAACAAAACCGAAGATATGACCGAAATTGACTGTAACGAAAGTGGAAGTACTTTAAGATTTTTAATTCCGATTTGCCTTACTTTCGGGAAAAAAATCATCATTAAATGTTCAAAAAGACTTGCAGAAAGACCGCTTGATGAATATGAAAATCTTTGCAAAGATAACGGCTTTTTGTTTTCTAAAAACGGCTCAAATATTACTGTTTGCGGCAATCTTTCGGCAGGTAATTATAAAATTTGCGGTTCTGTTTCAAGCCAGTTTATAAGCGGAATGTTACTTGCACTTTCTGTTATTGACGGTAAGAGTGTTTTAGAAGTCATCGGCAAATCAGAAAGTAAACCTTATATTGATATAACGCTTGATGTTCTTAAAAATTTCGGTGTTTTTGTTGACAAAGAACATAAAAAATTCACTGTTAACGGAAATAATAAACTAAAAAACAGTGAATTTACCGTTGAAGGCGATTGTTCTAATTCTGCATATATTGAAGCTTTTAGCTTTTTGGGCGGTAATGTTTATGTTAACGGAATAAATAATTCTACCGTTCAAGGTGATATTATATATAAACGGTATTTTAAGCAACTTCTTAGCGGAACTAAGGTATTTGAGCTTGAAGATTTTCCTGATTTGGCACCGATTATGTTTTCGCTTTCTTGCTTTTGTAATGGGGCGATTTTTAACGGTATAAAGCGCCTGAAATTCAAGGAAAGCGACAGGGCTAATACGATGAAGACAGAACTTGAAAAGTTTGGTGTAAAAATTGAAATATCAGACAATTCTCTATCTGTTGATGCATCAAAAATTCATTCGCCAAATTCTATTTTGCAGTCGCATAATGACCATAGAATTGTTATGGCTTTATCGTTACTCTGCGCTAAATTCGGAGGTAAAATCGAGGGAGCAGAAGCTGTTAATAAAAGCTATCCTTCGTTTTTTGAACAGTTAGGTAAACTTGGAGTGAAATTTACTGAATATGGAATTGAATAAAAAAGATAATATTTTAATTGTCGGATTAGGTCTTATCGGCGGAAGCTATGCAAAAGCTCTTAAAAATAAAGGTTTTTGCGTTTCAGCAATTGATACCGATAGAGATACGGTTGGTTATGCGAGAAAAATGAAAATAGCCGACTATGTTACCGATAAAGTCGAAACCGATTTGATAGCAAAAAGCAATTTGATAATTTTTGCATTATATCCGCATATTTTTGTTGACTGGATTAAAGAATACGGAAATTTAATTTCGTACGGTACGATTATTACCGATGTTACGGGTGTAAAAGGAATTATAACCGAAAAAATTCAGAGTATGCTGCCGAACGGTGTTGAATTTATTGCGGCTCATCCTATGGCAGGAAAGGAACATTTAGGAATAGAAAACAGCGACCCAAATATATTTTGCGGCGCAAATTATCTTGTTGTTCCAACAAAAAAGAATACCGAAAATGCCATTCAATTTTGCAAGTCTTTGGGAGAAACGCTCGGCTTTTCAAATATTGCTGTACTATCAACAGAAGAACATGATAATATGATTGCATTCTTATCTCAGTTGACGCATTGTATCGCCGTTTCGCTTATGTGTGCTGATGATAACGAGCATTTATCCGAGTTTACCGGCGATTCATTCAGAGATTTAACAAGAATTGCCGATATTAATGATGAGATGTGGAGCGGACTTTTTCTCGACAATAAAGAGGCCCTTCTTTTCCAGATGGAAAAGTACAGAAGCGCCTTTGATGAATTATTCGGTTATATTAAAAATAATGACCGAAACGGCATAAGAAATATGATGAAAATTTCATCTAAAAGAAGACAAATTTTTAACAAGAAAGAAGAATAACCGTGGGTGCAAATTATATTAGAAAACTACCTATACCTATGGAAATTAAAAAACTATACCCTTTAACCGACAGTCTTGCCGAAATCAAAGCAAAGAGAGATGCTGAAATACGGGCTGTTTTCGAAGGAAAATCAGATAAGTTTATATTGATAATCGGGCCGTGCTCTGCCGATAATAAAGATGCGGTTTTGGATTATATTTCAAGACTCAAAGTAATTTCGGAAAAAGTTAAAGATAAAATTATTATTATTCCGAGAATTTATACAAACAAACCCCGTACAACAGGCGACGGCTATAAGGGAATACTTCACCAACCGAATCCCGATGAAAAACCAAATATGCTTAAAGGAATAGTTGCAATAAGGGAACTGCATATGGCGGCTTTAAGGGATTATGGATTTACCTGTGCCGATGAGATGTTATATCCCGAAAATCATCGGTATTTATCAGACCTTATAGGATATGTCGCCGTCGGCGCAAGGTCGGTTGAAAATCAACAGCATAGACTGACTGCAAGTGGCATTGATGTTCCGGTTGGTATGAAAAATCCGACAAGCGGAGATTTGACGGTTATGATGAATTCAGTTTTCGCCGCCAGTCATTCTCATACCTTTATTTACAGAGGTTGGGAAGTTGAAAGCAGCGGAAATCCACTTGCTCATGCAATTTTAAGGGGATATGTTGACCAATACGGAAAGTATATTTCCAATTATCACTATGAAGACCTATTGAATGTCAACGAACTATACCGCCAAATACCTTCTCTAAACCCTGCTTTAATTGTTGACGCTAATCATGCCAATTCCGCTAAAAATCCGTTTGAACAACCGAGAATTGCCAAAGATGTTTTATTCAGCAGAAATCAAAACAGCGAGATAAAATCTTTGGTAAAAGGAATTATGATAGAAAGTTATATCGAAGACGGCTGTCAGTCGCCCGAAGAAAAGGTATACGGCAGGTCTATTACCGATGCTTGTCTCGGTATTGAAAAAAGCGAAAAACTAATATATGAAATCGCCGATAAATTATAATATTTTTTAGAGATAATCGTAACTTTTTTTGTTTTGATTATCTCTTTTTTTGTATTGACAATATTATGTAATTATTGTAAAATAATTATAATAAGTTTAAGTGTTAGGACGGTTATAAAATGAGTATTCCGTATAAAAGAATTCTTCTTAAATTGTCCGGCGAAGTTCTTGCCGGTGAAAAGGGAACAGGCATTGATTTTGATAAGGTTAATGATGTTTGTAAGCGTGTTAAAACGATAACCGAGCTCGGTGTTCAGGTTGCCATTGTTGTAGGTGGCGGAAACTTTTGGAGAGGTCGTTCAAGCGGTAGTATGGATAGAACGAGGGCCGACCATATGGGTATGCTCGCAACAACAATAAATTCTCTTGCCCTTGTTGATACTCTCGAACAGTTGGGTGTTTGCGCCCGTGTTCAAACCGCTATCGAAATGCGTCAGGTCGCAGAGCCCTATATCCGAAACAAAGCAATAAGGCATCTTGAAAAAGGCAGAGTTGTTATTTTTGGTTGCGGAACAGGTAATCCATTCTTCTCAACCGATACCGCCGCTGCGCTTCGTGCTGTCGAAATAGGCGCTGATGTTATATTTAAGGCAACTAATGTTGACGGCGTTTTTGACAGCGATCCAAAACTTAATCCCGAAGCTAAAATGTTTGATTCTCTATCTCATCTTGATGTTTTGCAAAAAGAGCTTCATGTCATGGATTCAACCGCCGCATCGCTTTGTATGGATAATTCGGTTAAAATCCTTGTCTTTAATCTCGATGATCCCGATAATATTGTAAAAGCCGTTAAGGGTGAGAATATAGGCACTCTCGTAAAATAATTAAAAAGGAGAAAATTATGAACGAATTACTTACAATTACCGAACAAAAAATGGAGAAAACCATTGCTTCACTTGACCGTGAATACAAGTCAATAAGAGCGGGTAGAGCAAATGCATCCGTTCTTGATAAGGTAACTGTCGATTATTACGGTGTTCCTACTCCGATTCAGCAAATGGCTGCCATTTCAATTCCCGAACCGAGAAGTCTTGTTATTCAGCCGTGGGATGCCTCAACTCTTAAAGAAATTGAAAAGGCGATTTTGATATCCGAAATCGGTATCAACCCTCAAAACGATGGTAAAGTAATAAGACTTAGTTTCCCGCCGCTTACCGAAGAAAGAAGAAAAGATATTGTTAAAGATATTAAAAAAATCGCCGAGGATGCAAAGGTTGCGATAAGAAATCTTCGCAGAGATGCGCTTGATAAGTTAAAATCGCTTAAAAAGAACAACGAAATCACAGAAGATGATGAATCCAACGGCGAAAAGAAAATTCAGAATTTAACCGATAAGTTTTGCAAAGAAATTGACGGTTTATGCTCTGATAAAGAAAATGAAATAATGGAAATATAATTTATTCGGCGCACATATTTTTCGTGCGCCGATGTTTTAGGTGAAATATGTCTTTTTTTAAGAAAACAAAAAATTTTGATAAATTACCCGAACATATCGCAATAATTATGGACGGTAACGGTAGATGGGCAAAAAAGCGTTCGCTACCGAGAACAGCCGGTCATATAGCCGGTTCAAAAACATTCAAAGAAATTGCTCGTTATGCCAATAAAATCGGTCTTCATTATTTAACAGTTTATGCGTTTTCAACCGAAAACTGGAAACGCCCGAAAGATGAAGTTGAAAGCATAATGAATATTTTAAGAGATTATTTGAGAGATACAAAAAATTTCAAGGACGAAAATATCAAACTTCGTTTCATCGGTGATACCGATGTTTTAGCTGAGGATATTAAGCAGATGATTGCCGAAGCAGAAGACGATTCAAAGAATGCAACCGGACTTCAATTATTTATTGCTCTCAATTACGGCGGCAGAGACGAAATTGTAAATGCCGTTAAAAAAATTGTCGACAGCGGTATATCTTCATCGGATATTACCGAAGATACTATTAACGATAATCTCTATACCAAAGGTATCCCTAACCCCGATTTGATAATAAGACCGAGCGGGGAATACCGCCTTTCAAATTATCTTATTTGGCAGTCTGCCTATGCAGAATATTGGTTTTCCGATATTCTTTGGCCGGATTTTAAGCCGAAAGATTTAGACTTGGCAATAGAAGATTTTAATAAAAGAAACCGCAGATATGGCGGGATATAAGGTGGTTACATTATGAAAACAAGAATTATTTCTGCTGCCGTTATGATTTCTTTTGTTGTTGCTGTATTAACGGTTGGAAAACTTTATTTTCCTTTAATAATTACTTTTTTTATCGCCCTTATCAGCGGTGTCGGAATTTATGAATTACTGCGAAATGTCGCGAAAATTCAAGAACGGTCTATTTCGCTTGTTGCTTCGGTTTATAGCGGTTTATTGGTTTTATTTCTCGATAAAAACTTTATCGAGTATTTTTGCATTTCCAAAGTTTCTTCAAAACTCCCCGTATTTTTATCAATAGTTTATTTTATTTTTGCGGTTATTGTTATTCTTTATAAACATAAAGAATTTTCTCTTGAAAAAATTTTTGCATATTCTGCTTTTCCGTTCTTTGTTTCTTTTGGTTTTTCGTGTCTCGACAGTATTATTTGCGACCATAAAGGAATATATTATTTATTGTTGCTTGTTAATTTTGCTTCCATTTGTGATACGGGCGCATATTTTGTCGGCAGTTTCTTCGGTAAACATAAATTATGTCCGCAAATAAGCCCTAAAAAAACCGTTGAAGGCGCTATTGGCGGAATTGCATCAAGTATCGTTATATCCGTTGTTTTGATAATAATATACAGTTCAACCCATATATTCACAACAATTATTGCGACTGTTATTTTATGTATCGTCGGTATGATGGGGGATTTATTTGCTTCATCTATCAAGCGCTGTGTCGGTATAAAAGATTACAGCAATCTCATTCCCGGCCATGGCGGAATACTTGACAGATTTGACAGTATGCTTTTAATTTCTCCTGTTTTGTATATGCTTATAG
This sequence comes from Clostridia bacterium, assembly GCA_024404145.1. GTDB lineage: Bacteria > Bacillota > Clostridia > Oscillospirales > Acutalibacteraceae > UBA737. The sequence goes on from JAKSQK010000001.1 coordinate 390,081, forward strand.
AATTTGGGGTAATTTAATGAAGGATTTAATTATTTTAGGTTCAACAGGTTCTATCGGTACACAAGCGCTTGAAGTTGCCAAAAAACTGAATATAAACATAACAGGTCTTGCCGCCGGAAAAAACTATAAATTACTCGAAAAACAGGCGAGAGAATTCAAGCCGAAAAGCGTTGCGATGTTTGATACTGAAGCCGCAAATAAGCTTAAAATTGCTCTTGCAGATACTGATATCGCCGTATTTGGTGGAAAAAACGGTGTTAATCAAGTTGCTACGGGCGAAGGCGATACTGTTTTGTGTTCCATTGTAGGCATAGCAGGTCTTGAAAGTACTCTCATGGCGATAGATGCAGGAAAAGATATTGCCCTTGCCAATAAAGAAACGCTTGTAACCGGAGGAGACCTCGTTAAAAAACGAATTAAAGAAAAAAATGTTAAACTTTTGCCGGTTGATAGCGAACATTCGGCAATTTTTCAGTCTTTACAGGGTGTTCCCGAAAATTCGCTCAATAAAATTCTTCTAACTGCTTCCGGAGGTCCTTTCTTTGGCAAAAAAGCCGAAGACCTTAAAAATGTAACTGTTGCAGATGCACTTAATCATCCTAATTGGTCTATGGGGAATAAAATTACCATTGATTCTGCTACTCTTATGAATAAAGGTCTTGAAGTTATAGAAGCGGTGCATTTATTTGATGTATCTCCAAATCAAATTGAAATTTTAGTTCATAAGCAAAGTATTCTTCATTCGGCAGTTGAATTATCTGATGGCGCTGTTATTGCTCAGCTTGGAACTCCTGATATGAGGTTGCCGATTCAATATGCTTTTACCTATCCTGACAGAGGAATAAAATTTGAGCAATTAAGTTTATCTCAAATCGGGTCTTTAACCTTTGAAAAACCCGATTTTGATACTTTCAAATGTCTTCCTGCATGTATTGAAGCAATAAACCGTGGCGGACTGAGTCCTGCAATGGTTAACGGTGCAAACGAAGAGGCAGTATCATTATTCCTAAATGAAAAAATCAGATTTTTACAGATAGGGGAATTAGTTGAACAAACTCTACAATTTGCGCCTGATAAAAAAGATTTTACTCTTGAAGATGTTTATAATGCAGATGCACTTGCGAGAGAAACTGTCAGAAAACTAGTCAAGGGGTAGTGATTAAAATAATTATCTCTAAAATTTGGTCGGGTTTTTGGCCATATTTAATTGCAGTATTACTTTTTCTTATTCTTATAATTATTCACGAATTCGGACATTTTATTGCCGCAAAATTATCGGGAATTAAAGTTAACGAATTTGCAGTAGGTTTTGGACCCAAACTCTTTTCAAAGAAATTCGGAGAAACAACCTACAAATTTAACTTAATACCACTTGGCGGATATTGCGCTATGGAGGGTGAAGAAGAATCAAGTTCCGATACAAGAGCATTTTGCAATAAATCTGCGATTAAAAGATTTTTTGTTGTAATAATGGGAGCAATATTTAACCTATTGCTTGGTTTTGTACTAATCGGCATAACTCTTATTCCGCAAGATTCTTTTACAACAACAACCGTTGCGGGTTTTTATGAAGACTCAACGAGTAATATCGGCGGACTCGAAATCGGCGATAAAATTATTAAAGTGGGAAACCGCAGAATAATTACAACCTATGATTTGAGTTATGCTTTTACTAATGTTGATGACGGTAAACTCGATATGACGGTTCTTAGAAACGGCGAAAAAGTTAAACTCAACAATGTTTCTTTTAAGAGCGAAACAGAAAAAGGTATTTCTTATCTTAAAGTTGATTTTTATGTTGTTGGTAAAAAGAAAACAGTTTTAAGTTTTATTTCCGAATCGTTCAAAACTTCCGTTTCAAACTGTCTTGTTGTATGGCGTTCGCTTATTGATTTAATTTCAGGCAAATACGGTATCAGTGCAATGTCAGGACCAGTTGGCGTAACTGTTGCCATTAGCAGTGTTGCAAAACAAAATTTACAGGCGGTTATCCCGATAATGGCACTGATTTCTATAAATCTCGGAATTTTCAACCTATTGCCTTTACCGGCTCTTGACGGTGGCCGTTTATTGTTTATTCTTATTGAGATTATTTTTGGAAAAAAAGTTCCTGAAAAGTATGAAGCGCCCGTTCATACCGCTGGTTTTGCTATTCTTTTACTATTTATGCTTTTTATTACTTTTAAGGATATTTGGGGACTGATAAAATAAATGTTTACAAATAAAACTACTAAAAAAATCAAGGTCGGTAATATTTTTATCGGCGGCGGCTCAAAAATAAGCATTCAGTCTATGTTGAATGTTCCTGCCGAAAACACCGAAGAAAATGTTAAACAGGCGCTGGAACTTCAAAATGCCGGTTGCGAAATTATTAGAGTTTCGGTGCCTAACAAAGAATCGTTAAAAACTATTGAAGCGCTTAAAAACAATTTATCGGTACCTATCGTTGCTGACATTCATTTTGACTGGCGTTTAGCTGTTGAAAGTGTATATGCCGGTGCCGACAAGGTACGAATAAATCCCGGTAATATCGGTGATGATTCAAATGTAAAACAAGTTGCAAAAGTTTGCAAAGAGCATAGTGTTCCTATAAGAATCGGTGTAAATTCCGGTTCGCTTGAAAAAGATATTCTTTCTAAATACGGTACCGTAACACCCGAAGCTATTGTTGAGAGCGGTTTTTATCATATTGGTTTGCTTGAAAAATTTGATTTTACCGATATTGTCTTATCTCTTAAATCTTCTAATACCCAGAAAATGTTTGATGCTTATAAATTAGCATCAAAAACTTGTCCGTATCCGCTTCATTTAGGCGTAACCGAAGCCGGAACTAAGGAAATGGGAATTATCAAATCTTCCGCAGGTATAGGCGGTCTGCTTTTAAGCGGTATCGGCGACACTATCAGAATTTCGTTAACCGATAATCCTATTGAAGAAGTTATTGCAGCCAAACATTTACTTAAAGGTCTTGATTTAAGAGAGAACGGTATTAAATTTGTTTCTTGTCCAACATGCGGAAGAACATCAATAGACCTTATAAAGATAGCAAAAGAAGCCGAAAAGTTGCTGTCTGATGTTGATAAGAATATAACTGTTGCAATTATGGGTTGTGTTGTTAACGGCCCCGGCGAAGCAAAGGATGCCGATATCGGTATAGCCGGTGGAAAGGGAAGTGGAGTTCTCTTTAAGAAAGGTAAAATTCTTTATAACAACATATCGGAAGATAAATTACTTAAAACCCTTGTAGATGAAATTAAAAAGATGTAAATTGGAGTTAATAAAATATGTATTCGCTTAAAGACCTATTTTCAGGATATATGAATGACATTCCTGCTGAATTTAATGATTCAGTTGTTGAGTCATGCACTCTTAATGCTGAGAATAGAATACTAAATCTTAATATTAAATCGGGAAAGTATATCCCTTCAAATACTATTTCTGAGTTTTCGGATAAAATAACAGGTGCGCTAAAACTAAACGATATAAATTTTATTTCTACATATTCCGAAAATGCTCTTTCGACAAAAGCTTTTGAGGACATTATAACTAAAATCAAGGAAAAAAATGTTGCATACAACGGCTATTTTAATGATGCTGATTATGATTACAATAACGGCAACGGCGTTTTGACCATTTCTCTTAAATTCGGCGGATTAAATTCTATAAAATCGGCTGATTTTGAAACAACTCTCAAATCGGAAATAAAAAACCTTTTTAATAAGGATATTGATATCATTTTTGAAGGCAATTTAGATGATATCGAAATTAAACTACCTGAAATTACTGTTGAAAACGAAACAACAAACAAATCCTCTCAGAAAAGCCCCAATAAAAAAGAAAAAAAGATTTATAGTGGCAAACCTGAAGATGGACTCGATTTCTATAAAGAAAGCGCTGAGTTATTTTTTGGCAGAAAAATTGTTAAGGATATCACTCCCTTAAAGGATATTTTACCGCCGGAAGAACGTTATGAAAGCAAATTTATTGCCGCTTGGGGCGAAGTTTTCGGTGTTGATATTTCGGTAAGGGATACAAGAAGCGGTAAAATGCTGAAAGCCAAGTTTAGTTTTAGCGACGATACTAACTCTTTTAATGCTAATATTACAAAGTTTTTCGATAACCGTTATTCCGATAATCCCGAAGCACAAGCATATAAACTCAAAAAACAATTGGCTCCCCTTGAAAACGGTGCATATGTTATTGTTAACGGCGATTACCATTTTGATAACTATACAAACGATTATCTTATCGATGTTACTGCACTTGCTACCGTTCAGAAATATGTTTTAATGGACGAGCATGAAGGTAAAAAGCGAATTGAACTTCATTGTCATACTAATATGTCGGCAAAAGATGCCGTTTCAAGTGCCGGTGATATAATCAAAAAAGCTTATAAATGGGGACATAAAGCCATCGCTATTACTGACCACGGAGTAGTTCAAAGTTATCCTGCTGCCGCTGCAGCCGTTGCTTCAATAAGAAAAGGTGGCGGCGATTTTAAGGTTATATACGGTGTTGAATCATATTTCATAAATGACGAAAAATATGACATCAGTGGTCTTAATTCAAAGCAAATCGGAAAACTCAGAAATCATCAGATAATTCTCGTAAAGAATCTGACGGGACTTAAAAACTTATATAAATTAGTTTCCGATGCTCATCTAAACTGTTTCCATGCTAGACCTATTACATTAAAATCTAATCTTGATAAGCATAGGGAAGGTTTGATAATAGGTTCCGCTTGTGAACAAGGAGAATTATATAAGGCGATAGTAGACGGAAAATCGAGAGAAGAACTGCTTGAAATAGCAAAATATTATGATTATCTTGAAATTCAGCCTCTCCAAAATAATGCGTTTATGGTTAGGTCTTCACTTGAACCGGACAAAACCGATAAAAAAACCGGTGCTGTAATTGAAAATCGTTTCAAAAAGGTAACTAATTTAGATGTTATTAAGGAATTTAACAAAACGGTTGTTTCGGTCGCCGATGAATTAGGTTTGCCTGTTGTTGCAACGGGAGATGTGCATTTTCTTAATAAAGAAGATGGCATTATTCGTCAAATTGTTTTGGCGGGTCAAGGTTTTGATGATATTGATAATCAAGCACCGCTTTATCTTAAAACAACCGATGAAATGCTTGAAGACTTTTCATATTTTGGCGATAGGGCAAAAGAATTTGTTATAGAAAATCCAAATAAAATCGCCCAGCTTGTAAGTGATGATGTAATTCCGGTGCCCGAGGGCAATTATCCGCCCGTTATTGAGGGCTCCGATGAATTACTAAAAGAAATTTGTTGGGAAAATGCTCATAAAATCTATGGCGAAAATCTTCCGGAAATTGTTGAAAAGCGTCTTTCAAAAGAATTGAATTCAATAATAAACAACGGATTTTCAATTATGTATATATCCGCCCAAAAACTTGTTGCTTTCAGTGAAGAGCACGGATATCTCGTTGGTTCAAGAGGTTCAGTTGGTTCCTCATTTGTTGCAACAATGGCGGGTATTTCCGAAGTAAATCCATTAGCACCTCACTATGTTTGCCCTAAATGTTGTTACAGTGAATTTTTCACAAAGGGTGAGGTCGGTTCCGGATTTGACCTGCCTGAAAAAGAATGTCCTAACTGCGGTTCTCCGCTTGACAGAAATGGTCATGATATTCCTTTTGAGACATTTTTGGGCTTTAAGGGCGATAAAGTACCTGATATCGACCTAAACTTTTCTGATGAAGTTCAAAATGCCGTTCAAGACTATACAAAAACACTGTTCGGCCCCGATAATGTATATAAAGCAGGAACTATTTCAACTATTGCTGAAAAAACCGCCTTTGGTTTTTCAAAAGCTTATGCTGAAAAGATGAATATTACTTTGAGCGGTGCAGAGCTTAACCGTCTTGCAAATAAGGTTGAAAAAGCCAAAGTTAAAACAACGACCGGTCAGCATCCTGCCGGTATGATAATAGTTCCGTCCGGAATGAAAATTTATGATTTTTGTCCCGTTCAGCATCCTGCTGATGATGTTAACTCCGATATTATTACAACTCATTTTGATTTCCATTCAATTCATGATACAATTCTGAAACTTGATGAGCTTGGTCATGTTGTACCAACTATCTATAAGTATTTAGAAGAGTACTCAAATATTTCCGTCAACAATGTTTCGATGTCTGACCCAACGGTTTACAGTTTGTTTACTTCAACAAACGCTTTAGGTGTTTCTCCTGAAGATATTGATGTTAAAACCGGAACCCTCGGTCTTCCTGAGTTTGGAACAAGACTTACTATTGATATGCTTGTTGACTGCAAACCTAAAACCTTTGCCGACCTTTTGCAGATTTCGGGCTTATCTCACGGCACTAATGTTTATCACGGTAACGCAAAAGATTTGATAGATAACGGTACATGTACAATTTCTGAAGTTATCGGTACCAGAGATAATATTATGATGTATTTAATCCATAAGGGTATGGAAGAGGGACTTGCATTTTCGATTACCGAAAAAGTTCGTAAAGGTCTTATAGCAAAAGGAAAACTTTCCGAAGAGGAATGGAATCAATATGCAGAGGAAATGCGAAAAGTCAATGTTCCAGAGTGGTATATTGACAGCTGTAAAAAGATAGAATATATGTTCCCGAAAGCCCATGCGGCAGCTTATGTTATTTCCGCCCTTAAAATCGCTTGGTATAAAGTATATAAGCCACTCGAATACTACTGCGCTTACTTTACTGCAAGGCCGGAAGATGTTGATGTGCCGACAATTATGGGCGGAATATCAAAGGTAAGAAGCGTAATGTATTCAATAAAAGCAAAGGGAAAAGATGCAGAAAAAAAGGAACTTGATAACTATAAAAACCTTCTGATTTTCAATGAAATGATGTCAAGAGGTATCGAAGTATTGCCGATAGATTTATACCGTTCTCATGCCGTAAAATATCTGCCGGAAGACGGTAAACTTCGTTTGCCGTTCTGCGCTATGTCCGGTTGCGGAGAAAAAGCTGCATATTCAATATATGAAACTGCGAAAAAAGGCAACTTCGTTTCAAGAGAAGATTTTGCTATTGAATCGGGTGTTTCTAAAACTATAATTTCAAATTTGTCGGAATTAGGCGCAATGAAAGACCTGCCCGATACAAATCAAATTTCTCTATTTTAATATAAAAAAAGCAAGTCTTTCGACTTGCTTTTTTTGGCGGAGACGGAGGGATTCGAACCCTCGTCCCTCAAGGGGCATCATGATTTCGAGTCATGTCCGTTATGACCACTTCGATACGTCTCCAAATATTCGGTTTTATTACCGACCTTGACATTATATAATAATTAACGGTTATTGTCAAGAATTATAATATAAAAAGAGGGCGATTTTGCCCTCTTTTTATGCTGGAAACAGAAGTTATGAATTAGCAACCGCAATTGCAACCATCATTGTTGCCGCAGCAGCAAACAAGACAGAGTATAAGGATTAAAATCCAAGTACAATTTCCGCCAAAACCATTATTACACATTAAAAAAGACCTCCTTTTCGTCTTCAACACATACTATGAACACAAAACAAAAATGTTACAGAAAAAGAAAGATTGACTTTTATGTTATTTTAAGTTATAATACAAAATGTTCGAATGGAGATATCGCCTAGTCCGGTCGAGGGCGCACGATTGGAAATCGTGTAGCTCGGAAACGAGCTCGAGAGTTCGAATCTCTCTATCTCCGCCAAAAAATCGACAAATCTCGATAGAGGTTTGTCGATTTTACTTATTATCTCTTCACATTCACTTTTTACTAAAAATTTTCCTAGTTAATTTAACAATATAATAAAGACAACTTTCCACCGAAAGTTGTCTTTTTTTTTATTTAATATTATCCATGAGTTTTTTAGAGGATTTAAGGTATATGCGTATATCTTTTTCTTTTTCAACGAGAGTATTGCTAACATTTCTTATGTTGAGAAAAAGATTACTTGGCACATTATTGTTATTTTCTGCAAGAAAACTATAAAAATTATCACTTAAAGAATATTTTATTTTTTCGAAGAAATTACCACTGCTCGTTTTTATGTTGTCAAAATACTTAATAGAGTTGCTATCGGTTATAAACAACAAAGCTTTTGGCTCAGAAGCGATAATAGACTGCATTTTTGTAAGTTTGGCATTATTGTTTGAATATGGGTCGCATGAGCAGTTAACAACCGCAATATGAACTTCGCCATCGCCGTTAACATCGTCAGCATACTTTTCGAAATATTTTGCCATATCATTTGTTAGGTTATCTGAAACAGGGGAGTAGGTAAAATATACAACCTCTAAATCATATTTAATTCTTGTAGCGCATTGCGAAATCATAATGATAACGGCAATAAACAAAAACAGTAAAACTATAATAATCTTGCTGTTATGAAACCAGAAATTCGATACCTTTTCGCCGAATGTTTTCGGTTTTAATTCAATTTCGCTTGGTTTCGGAGCCGGTTGAAGTTCGCCCGACTGCATTTTTTTAAGTTCCAAAAACTCTTTTCTTGCAAATTCTTGTTGTTTTAATGTTTCGCTTATTTTCTTATCTTTCGTAGAAAATCACCTCATCAGTAGAGTTTAACATCAATCCATAGATTTTCGTAATATGAGCGGATTTTAGGGTCAATATCATGGTAATATTCGGTATAAGGCATATCTTCATTTTTCGGATATAATATAGGATTACCGTAATAGTAATAATCTTTATTATTAACAACTGAAATATTAGGAGAAGCATATCCGATATATTCGGCATTGGCAAGGGCAATTTCCGGATCAAGCAGGAAATTTATATACATAAGCGCTGCCTCATAATTTTTAACACTTGATGGAATACAAACAGAATCAACGAAAATATTAGTTCCCTCGTTAGGATAGAAAAATTTCAAATCTGAGTTTGTTTCAAGCATTGTAAGATAATCTCCGGCATAATATGGGCCGATACCGGCTTCGCCCGTTTCCATTTTTCCGTAAATTTCGTCCATAACATAGGACTGCAAAACACTTTTTCCTTTTTTAAGAAGTTCAGCGGCTTCTTTCCATTCGCTCATTTTTGTTGAATTAAGACTGTAGCCCAAAATCATTTGAGCAGTCATAAAACCGTCTCTCGGGTTACTAAAATTGAGGGACATATCTTTATATTTTTTATCCCATAATGTTTTCCATGAATGTTCCGGCTCACCAACAATAGTCGGGTTATATATTATTCCAACCATACCGACATTATATGTTACCGAGTATTCGTTGTTTTTATCAAAAAACAAATTTTTATACTGATTATCAATTAAATCAAAATTCGAAATTTTATTCAAATCGATTTTTTTAAGCATATTCTCGTTGATTAAGCGTTCTATCATATAATCTGACGGAATGATTATATCGTAAGAAACACCGCCGCTTTTAAGTTGCGAATACATTGTTTCGTTGCTTTCATAGGTTGAATAATTAACCTTTATGCCGGTCATTTTTTCAAATTCACGGTTTACATCAATAGTGTCATCGCTGCCATCAGATACATATTCGCCCCAGTTGTAAACATTTAGTTCAGTACCTGCCAAACTTCTGTCGAATTTAGCCCTGTACTCAATATCGGCATACTCGTATCCGCAGCTGCAACATAGGGAAAAAATTAAAAAAGTCAGGAATATAGCAATAATTTTTTTCATTATTTACTCCTCCTTTTTTCGCTGTCATTTTGAATTGCATTATATAAAACAAGCAATGCAAATACCGCAAAGAAAACAACGGTGGAAAGCGCATAAACATCAGGAGTAACGGTTTTCTTTGTCATATTATAAATAACTATCGGTAAAGTTTGATAATGGCCGCAGGTAAAATAACTGATAACAAAATCATCTAATGAAAGAGTAAAGGCCATAATAAAGCCGGTAAATATACCCGTTGAAATTGAAGGAATTACCGCTTTGAAAAAAGATTGAAGTGGGGTGCAACCAAGGTCAAGAGCGGCTTCTTGAAGATTTTTATCGGTTTGTCTTAATTTCGGCAAAACCGAGAGGATAACATAGGGCAAATTAAATGTAATATGCGCAATTAGAACCGTAGCAAAACCGAGAGATTCATTTAATCCTATCAATTCACCGACAAAAATAAACAATAGCATAAGAGAAATACCGGTAACGATATCAGCATTCATCATCGGAATATTTGTAACGGTATTTGCTAATTTTTTTGCGAATTTACTCCTTATAGCATGAATACCAACAGCCGCAGCAGTGCCTAAGACAGTTGAAATAACAGCGGAAATTATGGCAACTATCAAAGTGTTTTTAAGAGCGCTTAACATATACTGATTTGTAACAATGCTCTTGTACCAATCAAAAGAAAAACCGTCTAAAACCCAAACACTTTCGCCGCCGTTAAATGAAAAGAAAATCATAACGGCAACAGGAGCATACAAAAAGAATACTATTAGTCCGACATAAATTTTTGATAATGTTTTCATACTATCAAATCCTCCTCATCAGAAGAGAATCGGTTCATAACGGCAAGACAAAGTAAAATCATTACCATAAGAACAAGCGAAAGGGCAGAGGCGATGTTGTAAAAATCGGGACCTACATTAAATAAATATTCAATGGCATCGCCGATTAAAAGATTTTTATTACCGCCGAGTTTTTGAGAAATATAAAATGTACTTACGCTTGGCACAAATACCATTGTAATACCCGAAATAACGCCCGGCAGAGATAGGGGCAATATTATATTCTTTAATCTTGAAAAGCCGTTAGAGCCCAAATCTGAGGCGGCTTCAAGCAAAGAATTATCAATTTTTGACATAACCGAATAAATCGGCAAAATCATATATGGAATAAAGTCATAAACCATACCGAGTATTACGGCGCCGGGAGTATTTATTAGGTGCAACGGTTTAAGACCTAAACTAGTTAAAATAGTATTGATTATACCTTTGTTAGCAAGAATAGTTATCAAGGAATAAGTTCTGATAAGAAAGTTCATCCACATAGGGAGCATAACGATAAGAAGAATCATTCTTTGAGAGCTTATCTTCATTTTTGTCATAAAATATGACATCGGATATGATATTACAAGAGTAATGACAGTTGCAATAACTGCATAAATAATAGAAATTAAAAATGCTTTTTTATATTTTGCAATACCCATTATGTTTGCAAAAGTGAATGCACCGTTTTGGTCGGTTAGCGCAAAGTAAAACATAATTAACAAAGGAACTATAATAAAAATTGCTGCCCAAACATAATATGGGGCGGCTACAAGGCGACTTCCAAAACTTTTTTTGTTCATTTTAGTCGTCCTCCGTAACCACATCTGAGATATGGTCCATCTCTTCGCTAAACGAACTGTAATCGCCGTAAAGACCTGAGTATTCGGATTTTTTCATAATATGTATGGCATCAGGTTCAATATCAAGACCCACATTATCTCCGACATTATGTTTATCCGTTGTTTGAATCATCCACTTAAAACCGCCGATATCGACAATAATTTCGTAATGAACACCCAAAAAATCGACCGATGTTACGACACCTTTGAGCATACCTTTATCACTGTCAACTATATCAACATCTTCAGGTCTTACAACTACATCAACATTTTCATTATCGTCAAAACCTTTGTCAAGGCATTTGAATGTATGGCCTGAAAAGTCAACAACATAGTCGTTTTTCATAACGCCGTCAACGATATTTGATTCACCGATAAAATCAGCAACAAAAGCATTTTTCGGCTCATTATATATATTTTGCGGAGTTCCGACTTGCTGGATTTTTCCTTTATCCATAACTACAACACGGTCGGACATTGTTAGCGCTTCTTCCTGATCGTGAGTTACAAAAACAAATGTAATTCCGAGTTGCTTTTGCATTCGCCTTAATTCTTTTTGCATATCTTTACGAAGTTTAAGGTCGAGAGCGGCAAGTGGCTCATCAAGAAGCAGTACTTTCGGACGGTTTGCAATGGCTCTTGCAATTGCAATTCGCTGTTGCTGACCACCGCTTAATGTTGAGATTTTTCTGTTTTCAAATCCAACAAGATTTACAAGTTCCAAAAGTTCTGTTACTTGTTTTACAATTTCTTTTTCAGGCAGTTTTTTAACCCTCATACCGAAAGCAATGTTTTCAAAAACATTCAAATGCGGAAATAGGGCATAACGCTGAAAAATGGTGTTAACCTGCCTTTTATAAGACGGAACACCATTCAAATCTTTTCCTTCAAATGATATCTTTCCGCTATCAGGATTTTGGAATCCGGCAATAAGTCGTAAAGTTGTTGTTTTACCGCAACCCGAAGGGCCTAAAAGAGTTATAAACTCCTTATCCTTGATGGTTAAGTTTAACTCATCAAGCACCCTTTCTCCGTCAAATGAAACGATAACATTTTTAAGTTCTACAATATTTTCCATTTTGCATCCCCCTTTGTCAAACACTAAAGTGCCGACAGTAGTAAATAGGCAAGTGCCTTCCGTTTACCCTGCGCGATACCCCCGAAACGCCCTGATATATGCCCTGACAAAGGGTTTTTCGCAGTCAAACAGACTACGGCATATAGTTGCAGTTTCAGTTTATTTTTTTGCACAGATGCGTTATTGTATTATATTTCTATAATACTGCATAAATATAATGTAATTTTTCTAAAAAGTCAAGTGTTTTTTTCTAAAAATCTTTATTTTTTCGTTACTAAATTAACAATAAAATATAATGGCTCAGTTTTTCTCTGATTTTCTTCGATTTTCTCTTGTTTCCTTACAAAAACTAATATATGTACTCGGCGAAAAAAATCGCCGAAAAATTACTTTTTAGAATTAGTGCTTTTATTTTTGCTCTTTGAATTAGATTCTTGCTTCTTATTTGTATTCTTATTTTTATCTGCAAACATGAAATCACCCCGCTTTGTGTTAATATTGTTAACACTTGGCAGGGTTATTATTCATTTAATACTAAACAGTTTTTTGGCATTATTAGAAGTAATTGTTAAAACCTCTTCAAAAGACAAATTGAGTATTTGCGCAATTTTTTTCGCAGTAAGAGTAATAAAACCCGAATGATTTAATTGACCTCTGTAAGGTTCGGGCGCTAAATAGGGACAATCAGTTTCAACAAGTAGTTTATCCGTTGGAATAGTAGTTAAAACTTCGGGTAGTTTCCTTGAATTCTTAAAAGTTATAACTCCGCCAACTCCGATATACATTCCGATATTAATTATTTCTTTTGCCATTTCGCTGCTTCCGGAAAAACAATGCACAACACCTTTCGGTTTATGCTTTTTCAGAAGTTCCAAAGTATCGGAATGGGCTTCACGGTCGTGAACAATTACCGGCAAGTTGAGTTCATTGGCTAAAACAAGTTGTTTTTCAAATATATCCATTTGCTCGATTTTGTTATCGGAATTGTAATAATAATCAAGACCAATTTCGCCTATTGCAACACATTTACAAAACTGCGAGAGTTTTTTTATTACCGAAAGGGGAGTATTGCTGTCAAGGTTTTCGGGATGAATTCCGACAGCCGAATATATATAAGGATATTTTTCGGCAATTTTATTTGAGTTTTCAGAAGATTTACCGTCAACACTGCATGTTACAGCAAAAGAAACACCGTATTTTGGCAAAGCGTTGAGTAATTCATCTCTTATGCCATTAAATTTTTCATCGTCATAATGCGCATGAGAATCAAAAATAAGTTGTCTTGTCAGTTTAATCTCATCAGGATATGCTATCATCTTACTTTTGAACCTTCTGGAATATTATCGGTAAATATAACCTTAACATCATCGCCGCAGTCAGCCGCAAGAATCATACCGTTAGATTCAACACCGCAAAGTTTTGCAGGTAAAAGATTTGAAACTACTATAACGGTTCTTCCAATTAAATCCTCAGGATTATACCATTTTGCAATACCCGATGCGACAATTCTCGGGGTACTCGTGCCGTCGTTAAGTGTTAATTTTAAGAGTTTTTTTGCTTTTGGTATAGGTTCGCAATTTATGATTTTTGCCGTTTTAAGCTCAATTTTTGCAAAATCTTCGATAGAAATTTGTTCGAGTGTTACAGTATTTTCAGCCGTTTCCTTAGGTTTTGTTTCTTCTTCAATTTCTTTCAATACTTTTTCGGCATCAATTCTTGCAAAGAGCGGGGTAGGTGTTCCTACTTTATATTCTGCTTGAATACCAAACTCAATAGTCTTTTCTTTTGTTGATAACTGTTCGAGAATGGACTCAGAACTTTTTGGCATAATTGGAGAAAGCATCAAAGCAATAATTCTTATGCATTCAAGAAGATTATATAAAACGGAATTAAGCAAATCACTGTTGGCTTCGTCTTTTGCAAGAGACCAAGGGGTTGTTTCATCAATATATTTATTACACCTTTTTGCAAGGGTCATTATTGCTTCACAAGCATCGGCATTATGATATATATCCATACACTCATAATACTTCTTTATCGACTCGTTTGCGCAGTTAACAAGGTCATTATCCAAATCGTTAAATTTATTCGGTTTTTTTGCAACGCCTGAAAAATACTTATTAGTCATCGCAATAGAGCGGTTAACAAGGTTTCCGAGTGTATTTGCCAAATCAGAATTAAACTTGGTTATAAAACTCTCATAGGTGATAGTACCGTCTTGCGTAAATGGTATTTCGCTTAAAAGATAATATCTTACGGCATCGGGCGAAAACTTTTTGCTTAAATAATCGGCATAAATCACATTGCCTTTTGATTTTGACATTTTATCATCGCCGACCAAAACCCAAGGATGACCCAAAACTTGCTTCGGCAAAGGCAGACCGAGCGCCATAAGTATAATCGGCCAATATATCGTATGGAAACGAACAATATCTTTGCCGATAACATGCAAATCAGCAGGCCAAAGTTTATCAAACTGCTTGGAATTATCTTCACAGTCAAAACCGATACCTGTAATATAGTTTGAAAGCGCATCAATCCAAACATAAACAACATGTTCAGGGTCAAAATCAACAGGAATACCCCATTTGAAAGTTGACCTTGAAACGCATAGGTCGGAAAGACCCGGTTTTATAAAATTGTTTATCATTTCGTTTCTTCTCGAAACGGGTTGAATAAAATCGGGATTATCTTCATAGAACTTTTTAAGTTTTTCTTGATATTTGCTGAGTTTTAAGAAATATGCTTCTTCTTTTGCGTCTATAACCTCTCTGCCACAGTCGGGACATTTACCGTCGATAAGCTGAGAAGGAGTAAAAAATGATTCGCAGGGAACACAGTATTTTCCGTTGTAGGTGCCTTTATATATATCACCCTGATCATAGAGTTTCTTAAAAATCTTTTGTATTGTCTTTTCATGATAATCGTCAGTTGTTCGAATAAACTTATCATAATCAGTATCAAGAGAGTTCCAAACTTCTTTGATTTCCGAAGAAATTTTATCTACATATTCTTTCGGTGTTATCCCTGCTTTATTTGCGTATTCTTCGATTTTTTGTCCATGCTCATCAGAACCTGTCATCAAATATACATCGAAGCCCTGCATTTTTTTGTATCGTGCTATCATATCAGCCAAAACGATATCATATGCATTTCCGATATGCGGTTTTCTTGAAGTATAAGCAATTGCGGTTGTGATATAAAATTTGTTATCTTTATTCATAGTTGCCTCCATGTCAGGGTTTCTTAAATAGATATATAAATGCGGTAAAAGCAGTTGTTACAATTTGAAAAGTAAACTGTAAAGAAGTTGAAGATGCTATTCCTTTTTGAGAAAAAGAATGATAAATAAATACAGCAGCCATAAAAACAGAAAACAGAACATAAAAAGCGGTAAGCATTCTATTTGATTTTTTTAGCGCCGATGCGGCATTTACTATTCTGACAGTTGATAAGTTTTCTCTTCTGAAACACGCCGGTGCAGGGGAAGATTTTTGATACGCGGTTGTACGGTCATAAATCGCCATATCGGGGTTATTCATAATCTTAACAGTATCAGAATAAATGCCGAAAAAGTCAACAATAAAATCTTCGGTAATATTTGGGTCATAGTTCTTAACAAAAAGGGTAACACCAAGTTTTGAAAGTTTTCTTAAATCTCTTGTAATAGAATCAAGCGGATTATATTTAATGATTAGAAGGGCGCATGCCTTTGTCGTTGTTGCGAGATAAACGGGGAAACAACCCTTTTGAAGAATTTCTTTATCAATCTCATAATCGGGAACTTTTATTCCGTGGGACTGAAGAAGGGTTCTGTTACCTATGAACAAAAGTTCATTGTCAACCCAGCCGGATATTCCGAGTTTATCTTCATATTTAACGGTATCTGAATCGGGCAAAACATAGGTAGAGTTCGTTTTTGCGATTTGTCTAAATATCGGGTAAAGGGTACTGCCTACCGATTGTGTCAGCGAGGTTGCTTTAAGAATAGTATCATCAATACTGTTTTCTGAGAGTATTTTCATATCCTTTAATACTATCGAACCCTCAGGGAACAATTCGGTTGACGATATGACGGCGGCATTTGAAGACTCGATTTGAGAAGCGCCTTCAACACCCGAAATCATAGCACCTTTTGAATTGAGCTTTTTGGCAGCACTATGTAAGGGAAGAACATTTATAAAATAAACAATGGGCAATGATATGATTTGCGTCATAATTGCAAAACAAACAAGACCGCAAACGGCACTTTCAAAAAATATTACACCAAAAATTGATGTTAATATTGATATAAGTATTCCGATTATCTGATAGAACATAAAATCGCCGTTTAGAATTGATTTATAATTGCTGTATTTTACAAAGTTCTCAACAAAACCGACTTCTCTTGCACCACTGATTAAAACATCACCGTCGATAGTATTTTTTGCGATAGACATTGTTACAGCTTGGTCGTCAATAAGAGTTAAAGCAAACTTATTATTCTTAGTTCCGATAATTCTTAAATTGCCGAGCATTGCCGAAATATCGTAAACCGCCAACAATGACCTAACGGTAAAAATAAAGGAGGCAGAAAGAGTTAAGTAATATGTTTCGGAAAAGAGTTGATAATCGGCTGTTAAATATTGCGAGATTATTATTAAAATAAGCGACAGAACGGAAAGCAAAGCTGAAATATCGGGCTTTGAAAACCTGCTGAACAATTTAGAAAAGCTTAATAACGCATCGAAATTCACAAGCAACAACAATGCTGAAACACAGCCGAGTAAAATCAAAGAAGATGAACAGTTTGATTCAAGCTTATAAAACATGCCGGGAATTAAAAATACTGACAAAAATAAAAAGGAAATAAGCGAAAATGCAAAACTGAAAAAACTTATTCTTTTCTTTTTGAACAAACTTAAATATCTTTCTTTAAGTTCATTTGTATTTGTAATTTCATTATCGGGATTAAAGTCATCAAAATCATTTTCTTCAAGTTTCGTTTCGATAATGCTGGGTTTTTTGCCTTCAATTTCCGATTTAACAGTTTCAATTTTATCGGTAATTGCATTAAATCCTACTTGTGTTGTATTTACAATTTTATCTTTTATGGGTACAAATTTAATAGTAGTTTGAGTGATTTTGGGTGCTTTTTTCTTTTTTTCAATTTTTTGATTATTATCTAAATCAGAAATATCGGGAACACTTGGCGTTTCGTTATCAACTTTATGTACATCGGAAGTTTGCTCATAAACATAATCATTTAGCAACTTTTTATCGTTGTTTTCAGCTTCCGATATCATTTTTGCAAAACTTGGTGTTACTGTTTCTTTCTGCGGTTCTTCAGTAATTGAGGTTTCATCATTGGCAGTTTCTTCTTTGGCTTCCAAAGATTCAGTAATGGTAATGTTGTACTTTTTCGACAAACTTTCAAGAGCATCTTTACTGTCTGATTTCAAAATATCAGCAACACTTTTAAGCTCGTAAATAGGGGAGTCGTCAAGCGAAACATCGTTACCTTCGTCATCATAAGTATAGTGTTTGCATTTTTCCAGAAGGGAAGTATCTTCAACCTTTTGAACCTTGCTTTTAATCTGTTTTAACGGGTCAGATTCACTATTTTCGCTATTGCCGAAATCAATCGAAAAAGCCCCCGTCTTAAATTCGTCTTTATCGTTTACGAAATCGCCGAGTTTTTTATTTGAATTAAATCTTACATTCTCGGTTTCGTTTTTCATATTTTCAAAATACTGCGAAACCTTATCTTTTTTTGTTTTACCCATATTCATTCCCCAATTTATTTTCTTTGGTTTATAACTTCATACATTATAATTCCGGCTGCAACGGAAGCATTTAATGAATTTATTTGCCCTTTCATAGGAAGACTTATAATTTCATCGCATTTTTTTGCAGTCAGCGTTCCTATTCCTTTTCCTTCATTGCCGATAATTACCGCAACAGGAAGATTATAATCAAAAGATTTATAATCTTTACCGTCCATATCCGCCCCAAACACCCAAATACCGTTATCTTTTAATAAATCAATTGTATTTGCGATATTGGTAACTCTTGCAACCCTCATATATTCAAGCGCACCAGCCGAAGTTTTTGCAACGGTAGAATTTAGAGAAGCAGAACGCCTTTTCGGGATTATTATTCCGTGTACTCCGCAAGATTCGGCAGTTCTAATAATTGCGCCGAGATTATGCGGGTCTTCAATTTCGTCGCAAATAATAATAAACGGCGGTTCTTTCTTTTCCTTTGCAAAATCTAAAATTTCCTCGACGGTTGAATATTCGTGAGAAGCGACCATCAATGCAACTCCCTGATGATTACCGCCCGAGCAGTAATAATCAAGTTTTTGCGGACTGATTTCCTTTATTAAAATACCTTTTTTTGAGCACTTGGCGATTATCTCGGATATAGAACCGCCGGATACGCCATGGGCAATATAAAGGCGGTCAATTTCACGGCCCGAGCGCAGTGTTTCAAGAACAGTATTTCTGCCAAAAATGATGCTTGATTCGGTTGTTTTTTCTTCGTTATGCATTAAAGTTTCAAATCCTTAGTTTATTTAATGATTTTATTCACATAATAATACAGAATATATTATAACACACCTCTTAAAAAAATAAAAGAGAAATTTAAGGAGATTTTTTTATGAAAATAAAAGATATTAAAGCATACGAATTACTCGATTCAAGAGGCAACCCTACCGTCGGTACAAAAATTATACTTTCCGACGGTTCTTCCGGCTTTGCAATTTCCCCTTCGGGAGCATCAACAGGTATTCACGAGGCACATGAATTAAGGGATAAACAAGAAACACGATATAACGGTAAAGGTACAAAAGTTGCGGTAAATAATGTAAATACGATTATTAAAAAAAGCATAATTGACCGAAATTTTGAAACACAAAAGGAATTTGATAAATATTTAATTGAGTTAGACGGAACCGAAAACAAAAGCAAACTCGGGGCGAATGCAATTTTATCGGCATCTTTGGGATTTTCGAAAGCACTTGCCTCGCATAGTAATATGCCTTTATTTGAGTTTTTGAATGAGAATAAAAACGATTTAACTTTGCCAAGACCTATGATGAATATTCTAAACGGCGGTGCTCATGCCTCAAATAATATTGATATTCAAGAGTTTATGATAATTCCTATGTTTAACTCAACATTCGCAGAAAAGCTTGAAGTTTGTGCTGAAATTTATCATAAATTAGGAAAAATACTAAATGCAAAAGGATATTCAACAGGAGTAGGCGATGAAGGCGGATATGCTCCGAAACTCGAAAACGAAGAAGAAGCCATTGAGTATATACTTGAAGCAATAATAAAATCCGGAAATAATATAGGCGAGGTTAAAATAGCTCTTGATATTGCCGCAAGTGAATGGTATAATGCCGGCAAATATCATAAGCCGAAACAAAATAAAACATTTTCCGCAGAAGAACTAATTGAATACTATGAAAATCTTGTTAAGCAATATCCTATTGTATCTATTGAAGACCCGTTAGGCGAAGATGATTTCGAGAACTTCAAAATATTAACAGAAAAAACGGGCGATAAAATTCAGATAGTCGGAGATGACTTATTTGTAACAAATATTGACCGACTCAATATCGGCATAAGAGAAAAAATTGCCAATGCAATTCTTATTAAACCTAATCAAATCGGAACACTTACTGAAACGATAGAAGTAATAAAAGCCGCTAAAAACAACGGTTATAATACAATTATTTCTCATCGTTCCGGCGAAACCGAAGATACAACTATTGCAGATATCGCCGTAGCGTTAGGAGTAGGGCAAATTAAATCCGGAGCGCCTTGCAGAACCGATAGAGTTTGTAAATATAATCGGCTTTTGATGATTGAAGATGAAATTGGGTATTGACATGTATATTCTAAACACTTAAAATAGATAAGTAAGAGGATTGCCTTTTACGCAGTCCTCTATTTTTATTTTCAGGTGATATATATGCCCTCAGTTAAATCTTATGATATTGTAATAATCGGAGGCGGTATCGGAGGCCTAATGGCTGCCTACCGATTAAAAAGTTTTTCTCCCGAACTTAAAATTGCCATAACCGAAAAGGGTAACGAATTAAAAGAGAGATTTTGTCCCGCCGGTAAAGAAAACAAATGTGTTCATTGTAATATTTGCAGTATAACAAACGGCTTTGCCGGTGCCGGTGCATTTTCTGACGGCAAATTTAATTTAGGAACCGCATACGGCGGAACTCTCGGCGAAGAACTCGGAGATGATATTGCAAATAAGTATATCGGCGAAGTTGATGCCATTCTTAATAAATACTGCACTTCGGGTGCTCCAAAAGTTTATAAATCAAATGATGAACTTCGTCTTAAATGTTTGCAGAATAATCTTCGCCTTCTTGATATGAATGTTAAACATTTAGGTACAGATAACAATTTCCTTACAATGCAAAATCTTATTACCGCAATAAAGGATTCGGGAACCGAACTTTATAAGTTTTATGACTGCATATCGGTCAAAAAAGACGGAAATACATATAAACTTACCTATAAAAACGGTGAAGTCTTTACTGCCGATAAAGTAATAATTGCAACCGGTAGGTCCGGCGCAAACTTTGTTAATGATTTTTGCAAAGAGAACGATGTTAAAATGAAATCAAATCATATTGATATCGGCGTCAGAATTGAAATGAAAGATATAATTTGGCGTGAGTTTTCTTCAAAAATTTATGAGCCGAAAATTCTATATAAGACCAAAACTTTTGAAGACCGTTGCAGAATGTTCTGCTTTAATCAGGGCGGTTTGGTTTCCGCCGAAAATAATCACGGCATTATTACGGCTAACGGTCATTCTTTTGCACAACCCGAAAAGAAAACCGATAACTGCAATTTTGCCATTCTTTCAAGCATTCGTTTTACTGAACCGTTTAATCAGCCGACTGAATATGCCGAATATATTTCAAAACTTGCTAATATGATAGGAAACGGCAATGTTCTAGTTCAGCGTTTCGGCGATTTAATCAGAGGCAGAAGGACAAATGAACACAGACTTTCTCAAAATACTGTTACGCCGACGCTTAAAGCAACAGCAGGGGATATATCTCTCGTTCTTCCGCATAGAATTTTAACAAACATAATTGAAACAATATATGCCCTCGATAAAGTAGCTCCCGGTACCGCAAACGATGATACTTTGCTTTACGGTTGCGAAAGTAAGTATTATTCGATTAGACCTGTATTTATGAATAATAAATTTGAACTTATAGACGGTGTATATATAATAGGTGATGGCAGCGGTATCTGCCGTGGACTTTCTCAGTCCGGAGCAATGGGTATATATGTTGCGGATTGCATTTTAGATAACAACTAGATAATGTGTTTTGTTGCTTTTGCATTATTTTTCTGCTTATTTCGAAAAAATATTTGCAGTTTTATACAAAGTTATAAAATATGACATAATTCGTGTTGACATAAAATTTTATTTGTGTTAACATATCATTGTAAATTTAATATTGCTTGCCGATATATGTATGGATAAATGGCCCATTCGTTTCTACCGCAACGCCACAGTTGTGACTATTGGTATTTTGCATTGCTATATTTTTAGCAGTGTTGTTTTTGATTTTATCAGCAGGCTTATACTATAAGTCTGCTTTTCTTTTTTTCAGGAGGCGTTTTTGTTGAAAGCTCTCGAAAATAAAATACTTAAAGAAGGTATTGTATTAAACGAAGAAGTTCTTAAAGTCGGCTCTTTTTTGAATCAACAGCTTGACCCTTCTTTCATTATGGAAATGGGCGATGAGATAGCCCGTATATATAATGATGAAAAAATTACGAAAATTTTAACAATTGAAACATCTGGCATTCCTATTGCATTTGCCGCCGGTACCAAACTTAACTGTCCGATTGTTTTTGCTAAAAAAACTGCTTCTTCAAATGTTTCGGGCAATGTTTATAAGAGTTCTGTTTATTCTTTTACTCATAATAAAACCTATGAGATAATCGTTCCTTGCGAATATATAAACAAAAACGACAGAGTTTTGATAATTGATGATTTCCTTGCAAACGGTAAAGCTTTGCTCGGCTTAATTGAAATTGTAAAGCAAGCCGATGCTCATCTTGTCGGTTGCACATGCGCGATTGAAAAGGGCTTTCAAAAGGGCGGGGATTCTTTAAGAGAGCAGGGATTCAGAATTGAATCTCTTGCGATTATTGATGAAATGAGTCCCGCCGGTATTACTTTCAGATGTAATTAATTTTACATACATTAAATTATTTTTTGGGGGAAACAAAAAATGAAAAAATTACTCGCTCTTGTACTTGCTCTCGTAATGATTATGTCATTCGCAGCTTGCGGTACGAAAAAAACAGAAACTTCCGGCTCAGATTTGGCTAATGTAAAAGTTGGTCTTATCACACTCCATGATGACTCATCAACCTATGACAAGAACTTCATTGATGCTATGTATCGTGCGCTTGATAATCTCGGCATGAGCAAAGAACAGTTAGTTCTTTACACCGGCATTGCCGAAACAGAAGACTGCTACAACAAAGCAAAAGAATGCGTAAATCAGGGTTGTAATGTTGTATTTGCCGATTCATTTGGTCATGAAGACTATGTAATTCAGGCAGCAGGTGAATTCCCAGATGTTAAGTTCTGCCATGCTACCGGTACTAAGGCACATACTGTTAATCTTCCTAACTTCTCAAATGCTTTCGCTTCTATCTATGAAGGCAGATATGCCGCTGGTATTGCAGCTGGTATGAAAATCAACGAAATGATTGATGCTGGTAAGATTACCGCTGATAAAGCACTTATGGGTTATGTTGGCGCCTACACTTATGCAGAAGTTATGTCCGGCTATTCTTCATTCTACCTCGGTGCAAAATCAGTTTGTCCTTCAGTTAAGATGAATGTTAAGTTCACAGGTTCTTGGTATGACTACGATAAGGAAAAAGCTGCTGCTGAATCTCTTATCAAAGGCGGTTGCGTTCTTATTTCTCAGCATGCTGACTCTTACGGTGCTCCTGAAGCTTGTGAAGCTGCCGGTGTTCCGAATGTTTCTTACAACGGCTCAACTAAGGATGTAGGTCCGAACTCATACATTGTTTCTTCCAAAATCGACTGGGCTCCTTATTATGAATATATGATTAAATGTACCGCTGAGGGCAAAGAAATCGATAAGGACTGGACTGGTACTGTTGAAACAGATTCTGTTCAATTGCTTGAAATAAATGATGCAGTTGCTGCTAAGGGTACAAAAGAAGCTCTTGATAAAGCTCTTGAAGATTTCAAAGCCGGTACTCTCAAAGTATTCGATACTGCTAACTTCACTGTTGGCGGCAAGAAGCTTGATACTTACAAAGCTGATGTTGATACCGATGAAAAATTTGAAAAGGATACCGAAGTTATAACCGACGGTATATTTGAAGAATCGAAATATCGTTCTGCTCCTTACTTCGATGTTGAAATCGACGGTATTACATTGCTCGACCGTAACTACGGCTGATAAACATTTTTGAATTAAGTAAAGCGGGTTAACCCCCGCTTTACTGTTTTATTATTAAATTAAAGGAGTTTTTTATGGAAAACAATATTGCTCTCGAACTCCGTAACATCACTAAAAGATTTGGAACAAAAGTTGTTGCAAATAAAAATGTTTCGTTAACATTATATAAAAATGAAATTTTATCTTTACTTGGAGAAAATGGTTCGGGTAAAACAACCCTGATGAATATGATTTCCGGTATTTATTTCCCCGATGAAGGTGAAATACTTATCGACGGTAAACCTGCCGTTATTGCCTCTCCAAAGGACGCATACAATTATAAAATCGGTATGATTCATCAACATTTTAAGCTTGTT
This sequence comes from Clostridia bacterium, assembly GCA_024404145.1. Taxonomy (GTDB): domain Bacteria; phylum Bacillota; class Clostridia; order Oscillospirales; family Acutalibacteraceae; genus UBA737. The sequence goes on from JAKSQK010000001.1 coordinate 414,331, forward strand.
GATACTTTTACTGCGGCTGAAAACATTATTCTCGGTAATAATGAGCCGTATAATCTTAAAGTTGTAAATTCCCGTGTTAAAGATATTGCATCTAAATACGGTTTTGATATTGACCCAAAAAAGAAAATTCACGAAATGTCAGTTTCCGAAAAACAGACGGTTGAAATTATAAAAGTTTTATACCGTGGCGCCGATATACTTATTTTGGACGAGCCCACCGCCGTTTTAACTCCTCAGGAAATTGATAAATTGTTTACTATATTAAGGCGTATGCGTGATGACGGTAAAGCAATTATCATTATCACTCATAAGTTAAACGAAGTTTTGGCAATTTCCGATAGGGTATCCGTTTTAAGAAAAGGGGAGTACATAGGAACTGTCAATACTTCCGAAACATCAGAAAAAGCTTTAACCGAAATGATGGTTGGCAAAAAAGTTGACTTAAAAATCGAAAGGGCAATAGTTGAAAAGAAAAAACCGTTGCTTGAAATTCGTGATTTAACGGTTAATTCTGATGTAGGAAATGTTGCTATTAAAAATGTAAACTTCTATATCCGTGGCGGTGAGATTCTCGGTGTTGCCGGTATTTCCGGTTGCGGACAAAAGGAATTATGTGAAGCGATAGCAGGTTTAAGGCCCATTTCTTCCGGCGCTATTATGCATGAGGGCGAATCAATTGTCGGAATGCCTACCCGTGAAATTATTAAGCGTGGTATTTCGATGAGTTTTATTCCGGAAGACCGTCTTGGTATGGGACTTGCACCGTCGTTTTCAACGACCGACAATATGATGCTCAAAACTTACGGTGATGGTAGAACTCCGTTTGTTGACCGAAAGTCTGCAAGGGAGAGAGCAAAACAGTTAATCAAGAAGCTCGGCATAGTAACTCCTTCTACCGAAACTCCGGTAAGAAGATTATCCGGCGGTAATGTTCAAAAAATACTTGTCGGCAGAGAGATAGAGTCAAGCCCGAATGTCATAATTACCGCATATCCCGTTCGAGGACTTGATATCAACTCGTCTTATCAAATTTATGATATATTAAATGAGCAAAAACAAAAGGGTGTCGGCATTCTATTCGTTGGCGAAGACCTTGATGTAATGCTTGCTCTTTGCGATAAAATCATGGTTATTTGCCATGGTGAAGTTATGGGTGTTGTTCACACCGATAAAACTACAAAAGAGGAAATCGGTTTGATGATGACCGGTTCTCTCGATAAATCTGAAATTAAAGAATTCGGCAAAGCAAAGGACAGCCATTTAACAGATGAACAATGGAACGATGCCGATAAAGGAATGGGGGATAATAATGCAAACTAAAATAGCAAGAAGAGAACCTCTGTTTCATATTTCAAAAAATGATGCAATGCCTTTCGGCAAAGCACTTGCTATCCGAATTTGTGCAATTTTAGCCGCTCTTTTAGTCGTTGGCATTTTGAGTATGATTCTTATTAAAGAAAATCCTCTTCTTATTTATATGTCTATGTTTGAAGGCGCTTTTATTGATGTTTGGACCCTTTTCCAAAATACTGCTCTTTTACTGATTTTCGGTTTGGCAGTTATTCCTGCCTTCCAAATGAAGTTTTGGAATTTAGGTGCAAACGGTCAGGTTTTGGCAGGTTGCCTTGCTGCGATAGCTTGTATGAAATTTTTACCTGAAAAATATCCTGAAATTTCAAATACAGTTCTCATTTTAATTATGGCCATTGCGAGTATTCTTGCATCTTGTATATGGTCGGTAGTTCCTGCAATATTCAAAGCATATTTCAATACAAACGAAACTTTATTTACGCTTATGATGAACTATATCGCTCTTGCTCTTGTCGATTATTGCGTATTTACTTGGGATAAAACCGGTTCCGGTAACCTCGGTATTGTAAATCTATTAAACGGCAGAAAGGGTTGGATTCCCGATATTTCAAACAAATACATACTTTCAATAATTGTTGCTGTCGTTTTAACGGCATTTATGTTTATTTATATGAAATATACCAAACACGGTTTTGAAGTTTCGCTTGTCGGTGAAAGTGTAAATACCGCAAAATATGTAGGTATAGATGTTAAAAAAGTTATAATAAGAACTTTGCTTTTAGGCGGACTTATTTGCGGAATTCTCGGTTTTCTTTACGCAGGTTCAGTTTCGCACACAATAAACAAAGAAGTCGGCGGTCTCGGTTTTACTGCAATTCTTGTTGCTTGGCTTGCTAATTTTGATTCATTAGTTATGCTTTTAACTTCTTTCTTTGTTGTTTTCCTCGATGCAGGTTCAAAATATGTTTCAACACAGTTCCAACTTAACAGCAACGATTATGCAAATATTGTTGTCGGAATAATTTTCTTCTTTGTTATCGGTTGCGAATTTTTCATAAGATTCAAAATTCAGTTCAACAACAAGAAAACAAGCAATAATGAAAGGGTAGGTGAATAGTTTATGTTTACATCTATTCTTGTTAATGCAATTCGTATGGGAACTATTTTCCTATTTGGTTGCATCGGCGAAATTTTTACCGAAAAAGCGGGGCATCTTAATCTCGGAATTCCCGGAATTATGTGCATAGGCGCTACCGGCGGTGCTTTCGCAATTTCAATATTTGGAACTAATGTTAATTCAGCGCTTTTAGTATTTTTATCAATACTTTTTTCAATGTTGTTTTCTGGCGCTGCCGGAATGCTTTACTCATTCTTAACCGTTTCTCTTCAAGCAAATCAGAATGTTACCGGTCTTACTTTAACAACATTCGGTGTTGGATTTATGAAATTCTTTTCAAAGAGAATTTATGACCAAAAACTTTTTGTTTCATTAAGTCCTGCATTTCAAAATTTGTTCGGTCTAAAAGACAGTACAAATCCATTAGTTCAAATTTTCCTTTCGCATGGAATTCTCGTTTATATTGCCATAATAATTGCAATTATTTCTTCATTATTTCTCAATAAATCCCGTTCGGGATTATATTTGAGGTCAATAGGCGAGAGCCCTGCAACTGCTGATGCTGTTGGCATAAATGTATCTTTATATAAGTATGTTTATATAACCCTCGGTTCTGCTATTGCCGGTCTTGGCGGTTTATACTATATTATGGATAGGTCAAGCGGAACTCAAATTGCCGAAGCCGCCATTGACTCTTTTGGTTGGATGGCTGTTGCTCTTGTTATTGCTTCCATGTGGAAACCGCTTCTCGCTGCGGTCGGTTCGATAATTTTCGGTGGTCTTTCGATTCTTGATGCAATGCTTAAAACAATGTCGCTTTCGGAGCAAAAGATTTTTGCTATTTTCCCGTATTTGTTAACCGTAATTGTGTTAGTTCTTTCAAGCGTTGTTAAAAGTAAAAATACTCAACCTCCTGCTCATTTGGGACTTCCGTATTTTAGAGAAGACAGATAATAAAAGCCCCGTGATGATTTAACATCACGGGGCTTAATTTTTTTTATTTTATTGCTCCCAAAGAAGTTTCTTTTTGAATTACATCGTGGGCACCGCCCTCAACAATACTTGTTGCGGAAACAAGGGTGAGTTTTGCATTATTTCTGAAATCGGGTAAATTCAACGAACCGCAGTTGCACATCGTTGAGCGAACCTTTGAAAGCGATACGGCAACATTATCTTTAAGCGAACCTGCGTAGGGAACATAAGAATCAACGCCCTCTTCAAAATGCAGCTTTTTATCTCCGCCTAAATCATATCTTTGCCAATTTCGAGCTCTGTTTGAACCCTCTCCCCAGTACTCTTTATAGTAATTTCCGTTAAGAGAAACACGGTTAGTAGGGCTTTCATCAAATCTTGCAAAATATCTGCCTAACATAAGAAAATCGGCCCCCATGGCAAGAGCAAGAGTCATATGGTGGTCATGTACAATTCCGCCGTCAGAACAAACAGGAATATATATACCCGTTTCCTTAAAGTACTCATCTCGAGCGGCACAAACATCTATAAGAGCAGTTGCTTGGCCTCGACCGATTCCTTTCGTTTCACGGGTTATGCAAATTGAGCCGCCACCTATACCTACCTTAATAAAATCTGCACCGGCTTTTGCTAAAAATAAAAATCCTTCTTTATCAATAACATTACCGGCGCCGACCTTTACGCTTTCGCCGTATTTTTCACGGATAAATGCTATTGTTTTTTCTTGCCATTCGCTGAATCCTTCTGACGAATCAATGCAAAGAACATCTGCTCCGGCATTTATTAGGGCAGGAACTCTTTCTTCATAGTCTCTTGTATTTATTCCGGCACCTATAACATATCTCTTATCCTTATCAAGCAGTTCGTTTGGATTTTCCTTATGCGCATCATAGTCTTTTCTGAAAACAAAATATTTTAATCTGCCTTCACTGTCTACAATAGGCAAAGAATTTAATTTATTATCCCAAATAATATCGTTTGCTTTTTTAAGGGTTGTATTTTCCGGCGCTGTTACAAGTTTTTCAAGAGGGGTCATAAATGTACTTATTTGTGTTGTTTTTTCCATACGGCTGACCCTGTAATCACGGCCGGTTACTATGCCTAAAAGTTTTCCCGAAGGCGTACCGTCGGATGTAATTGCAATTGTTGAATGGCCGTTCTTTTCTTTAAGGTTAAGTACATCTTCAAGTGTATCGGTAGGGGATAAATTAGAGTCGCTAACAACAAAACCGGCTTTATATGATTTTGCCCTTGCTACCATTGCCGCTTCGTCTTCTATTGACTGCGAACCGTAAATAAACGAAACGCCACCTTCTTTTGCGAGGGCAACTGCTAATTTTTCGCCCGAAACTGACTGCATAATAGCAGAGGTTAGGGGAATATTAAGCGAAATTTCCGATTCTTCGCCCTTTCTGAACTTAACAAGCGGTGTTTTAAGCGTTACATTATCGGGAATACATTCAGATGAAGAATATCCAGGTACCAATAAGTATTCGTTAAAAGTATGTGAAGTTTCTTCGAAATAATAAGCCATAACAACCTCCAAATATTACATTAAATTATATATCCGCCGTTTACATCTATAACCTGTCCGGTAATGTAATCGGATAAATCCGAAGCCAAAAAATATATCGCATTCGCAACATCAATAGGTTCTCCGATTCTGCCAAGTGGGATATCATTAACAAAACTATCTAAAACATCAATTGAAATATTTGCATTCATTGATGTTTCAATTAACCCCGGAGAAACGGCATTAACATTTATATTGCTGGGCGCAAGTTCTTTTGCAAGAGCTTTTGTTAAACCGATTACACCGGCTTTTGAAGCCGAATATGCAACTTCGCAAGAAGCACCGACTTCGCCCCACATTGAAGCAACATTTATGATTTTACCGCTTTTTTGATTTACCATAACAGGCGTTACCGCTTTACAGCAATTATAAACACCTTTTAGGTTTACATCAAATATACGGTTGCTGTCATATTCACCGATATCATTTATCAGTCCTATTTGAGAAATACCGGCATTATTTACCAAACAATCAATACTTCCAAATTTGTAAAGAGTTTCTTTTATCAATATTTCGGCTTCTTTGAGGTTTGAAACATCTGCCTTCATACCGATAACGGAAAGACCTCTTTCACGCAACGAGGAAGTTAACAGTTTTGCCGATTCAAAGGAGTTATTATAGTTTATTACAACGTTATATCCCTTTTCAGCAAACAACATCGCCGTTGCGGCGCCTATGCCACGGGAAGAGCCGGTAACGATAACAGTTTTACTCATATAAACAGGCGCTCCTTTTTTATATATTTTTACTATTATATCATATAGAAACTAAAAAACAAGTATTTTTTTATCGTAATTGACATTTTTCTTAAAATATGCTATAAATCATTGATGTAATCATATCTTGTCCGACATTAACATAGATTTTAATGAACGGAGGAAGATATATGAAAAAGGGAAGGGTACTAAGTCTTAATAAGTTAAATTTCAGCGGCAAACTCGATGTTGTCAGCACTATGTTTTATATTTTACTGATTATTTTTGTTGTTTTGGGAATCACAACATTTTCGATTGAAAGCAACTGTGGAAATTTAATTAGTAAAACTATTGATTATTACATAAATTTCAGATTAAAAACCGGATTCCTCGGTATCTTATTACAGTCGTTACTGTTTTTTATTTTTTTTGATATTATTACTGTATCAATAGGAATTTCACTAACGGGAATAATTATTATTCCGGTAATTCTTGCTTTTCTAGGGTATTTTTTCGGTTGCGTTCTCTCGTATAACTTTATTAAATATTCAATAAAGGGAATTGCGTTTAATGCCATTGTGATTATACCCGTATTTTTGATTTTTTTAATCGCTTTTACCTATATTGTCAGGTATTACTTCGGCTTCTGTCTTAAACTGTTTAAGATAACTGTTGCAAATAATAAAAATCATAACATATCTGAGGAATTTTCGTTGTTGGTAAAAAAGTTTTTATTTCTGTTGTTTGTCAGCGTTATTCTTGCTGTTATTGACTCAATACTTGGATTTTATGTTATAAAAATTTTTGGATTTTAGAAACGGGTGAATTGTATGAATCGGTATTTAGATGATTATGAAAAATATTTATTTTCGCGCGGTTTTTCGTCGGTTACAGTATCTTCATATATTGCCGATATAAAAAAATATTCAGACTTTTGCGAAAAGCATACTATAATTTCTGATACCGAAAAAACAGCAACATCTTTTATTGAATATTGCAGGGAATATGGTATCAAGCAGTCGACTATAAACAGGAGAATTGCTTCACTAAAATCATATTATGATTTTTTAGATAGAAAAGGTTATATCAAAAAAAATCCTGTTAAAAGAATAAAATCAAAAAAGATTTCATCTTATAATACAAATTATTTATCGAGAAATGAAATTGTTAAAATTTTATCAATAGTTCCTAAAAGCAATAAAGAATACAGGGATAGAATGATTATCGAACTGCTTTACGCAACCGGTATAAAAGTTTCTGAGCTTACAGAACTAAAAATTACCGATTTTAACAGAAGAATAGGTTCATTAAATATTGAAGGTAAAAATAAGCGAACTGTAATTATGTATTTAGATGCATCAAATAATCTCGGTTTTTATTTAGATAGCATTAGACCTCTTATAACAAAAAATAACTCAGACTGTATATTTACAAATATGAAAGGGCAAAAACTGACAAGACAGGGGATAAACAAAATTATCGATTCATTTTCCGATAAAACAGATATTGAAAAAACAATAACACCGAATTCGTTAAGAAATTCATTTGCAAAGCATATGTTGGAAAACGGTGAAACTCTAAGAAGTGTTCAACAACAGTTAGGTCATAAAAACAAAAGTCAAACAAAAGTTTATATCTAATAACTAAAATAACTAGAAAAATGAGATAGGGCACAAATATCACGACATACCTGGAAAATCACAACTAATTATACAAAATGAATATTTTGTATAATTGAGGGGATATGCTTTCGCATAATTTACAGTTAATATCATAATATTTAAGTATTTATTATAAATTTTTAACTAATATTTCCCAATTGGCTAAATTACTTGACTTTTGACGCATTTTGTGGTATTATATTACTACACTTTTTTGGAGATGTTTTAGATGTTTGATTTTAATTCTTCTAACTCAACATTTAATTCTGCAGATGCATCTTTTGCACCTGCTCATTCTTCTGCGTCAAATTCTATTTTGTATATCTCTATCGCTGCATTTCCTGCAGTGATTTTTTTTATACTTAACAAGCTTGATTTTGTATATTTATCACTATTAAACTTTTTATATAGAATGAAAAGCAAATTTCGAATAATTGGTCTTCAAAATCAAATTTTGTAAACCTGTTCGGCTTTGCTTTATATATTAAAAGCAAAGCTTTTTTTATTCTTCTCTATTTTATCGTAGAATTTATTTTTAATAATTACGAAATTTCGTAATTTTTAATTCAACGAAAGATGTAATTATTAAGAATATTTGCTAATAAATCATTCTAAAAAGAAAGAGGTTTCAAAAATGAAAAAATTGGTAAAAGTTCTATGCCTTATCATGGCTATTGCCATGATTTGCTCATGCTTTGCAGGTTGCGGTAAAAAAGGTTATACCGCAAATAATACAAAGTATGTAATCGGTATGTCTGGTCCTTTAACCGGCCCTGCTGCCATTTACGGTCTTGGTGTTCAAAACGGTGCTACCTTAGCTATCGAAGAAATCAATGCCAACGGCGGTCTTAACGGTGTTGAGTTCAAACTCGAAGCTACCGATGATATGCACGATGCAACAAAAGTTGCAACAAACTATTCATCGTTGCTTGAAAAAGGAATGCAGGTTTCTCTCGGTTGTGTAACTTCTGCTCCTTGCGCTGAATGGACAAACCTTTCTAATGAAGATAATGTGTTCTTTATTACACCTTCTGCTTCAAATGATGATGTTCCGAAATATGATAACGGATATCAGATGTGCTTCGCTGACGGCAACCAAGGTAAAGCTGCTGCTGAATATGTTAGCGAAAACTATGCAGGTCAGACAATAGGTGTATTCTATAAATCTGACGACAACTATTCAAACGGAATTTTTGAGCAGTTCAAGGAAAATGTTTCAAAAGATGTTAAAATAATTGAAACAGTATTTACCGATGCCGGTGCTACAAGCTTTGACTCTCAGATAAATGCACTTAAAGACTGCAAATTTATCTTTATGCCGATTTATTACACTCCCGCTTCTATCTTTATGACTCAGGCAAAAGATGTAATCGCTTCTGATGCTGTTTATTACGGTTGCGACGGTTTTGACGGTATCGATGCCATTGAAGGTTTTGATATCAAGAAAATTCCGCAGCAGGTATCAATGCTTTCTCATTTTAATTCTAAGGCAACCGACGGTAAAACTGCTAAATTCATCAAAGACTACACAAATAAGTACGGTACTGATACTTTAAATCAGTTTGCAGCATCTGGATATGACAGTGTTTATGCAATTTATCAGGCAATGAGCGCTGCAAAGGTTGATGATGTAACAATTTCCGCTTCTGATCTTTCTGATAAATTAAAAGAACAGTTCCAGGGCGGATTCAAATTCAAAGATGCCGTTACAGGCGGTGGAAACGATGTTTCTTGGGATGCTAACGGCTATGTAAACAAAACAGCAATTAAGTTTATTATTAAAGAAGCTGACTAAATCTAATTTTTTACTTGATGAATTGGCATGTCGAAAGACCTGCCAATTCATATTCTGCTTTTAAGTAAGGTGTTAAAATGGAAATTATCACAACGATTATTAACGGTTTGAGTATCGGCGGTATTTATGCAATGATAGCTCTTGGATATACTATGGTTTACGGTATCGCAAAAATGCTCAATTTTGCTCACGGCGATATAATCATGGTCGGCGGTTATACTATTTATGTAACAATGAATTTAACCGGTCATCCTCTTATTGCAATAGCCGTTGCCGTTGTATTTTGCGTTATACTCGGCGTTACAATAGAAAAGGTTGCATATAAACCGCTTCGAGGCGCCTCTCCCCTTGCGGTACTTATTACCGCAATAGGCGTAAGTTACTTATTGCAAAGTTTAGCGCAGATAGTTTTCGGTTCAGCACCTAAGATGGTTAGAATTGCTGATATGGGTTCGCTTAAAATCGGCAGTCTTAAAATTCAGGTTTATACTCTTGTTACACTTGTTTGCACAATAATTGTAATGATATGCTTAACCTTATTTGTTAAGCTGACTAAAACCGGACGAGCAATGCTTGCAACTTCGGAAGATAAAGCTGCAACTCAGCTTATGGGCATTAGTGTTAATAGGATTATCACAATTACTTTTGCCATCGGTTCCGCTCTTGCCGCACTTGCCGGTTTGTTCTATTTGCTTAAAGCACCCAGCATTTCAAATACATTTGGTTCTATGCCCGGTATTAAAGCTTTTACCGCTGCAGTTATAGGAGGTATCGGCTCAATTCCCGGCGCTATGCTCGGTGGTTTTTTGCTTGGTATAGTTGAATGTATTTCTTATAAAATTCCTATTATTGCACCATATACAGATGCAATAGAATTTCTTATACTGATTGTTATTCTTCTTGTTAAACCAACGGGAATTTTAGGTAAAAGAAGGAGAGAAAAAGTATAATGAAACTTAAAAAATTCAAACATTACTATTCAACATTTATTATTACGGCAATTGCTGTTATCTTTACTGTTTTTTCTGCAGGTATAGGTCTTGAAAAATCAACAATATATCTTCTTGAAAAAATAATTATTGCTGTTATTCTTGCTGTTTCCTTAAATCTCGTTGTAGGTTTCTTAGGCGAGCTTTCGTTAGGACACGCAGGATTTATGTGCGTTGGCGCATATCTCGGCGGAAAATTTTCTGCCATTATGCTTCCGAATCTCGGAAACAGCGCATTAAATCTCATTGCTTCAATTATTGTCGGCGGCTTGGTTGCCGCATTATGCGGTGCCATAATAGGTCTTCCAGCGCTTCGTCTTAAAGGCGATTATCTCGCCATTGTAACATTAGGTTTCGGCGAAATTGTTAAATCTATCTTCCAAAATACAAGCCGTGAATCCTTTGGTGGCGCATTAGGTCTTGAAACTCCGAGATTTGATAAAGAACAATTATTTATTTACGCATTTATAGCGCTTATTATTACACTTTTAGTTGTAACTAACCTTATGAATTCAAAACATGGCAGAGCTATCACTTCGATTCGTGATAACGAAATTGCTGCCCGTGCAACCGGAATAAATGTAACAAAATACAAACTTTATGCTTTTATTATTTCGTCATTTTTCGCCGGTGTAGCAGGTGTTTTATATAGTTTTTCAAACTATAATATTCAAAGTTCAAAATTCGGATATAACTATTCTATTGAAATCTTGGTAATGGTTGTTTTAGGCGGAATCGGTTCAATAAACGGTTCAATTATTGCCGCAACTCTCATTACTTTTATAAATACAGAATTTGCAACAATTCTTACCGGTAATCTTGCAGTTCTTCAAAATCTGCTTTATGCAATTATTCTTATTTTAATCGTTATTTTCGGCAACTCCCCTGCCCTTGAATCATTCAGAGAAAAATATGATGTTAAAAAATTATTTGCCAAAATACGAAAAAACGATCCCTCTACAATAAATAGCGATGAAGCACATTGGGATAAAATACCTACAAAAATCTCAATGGACGAACTGTTTTCTCTTGATGTTACAAACAATGACCAAAATTCTGTTCTCAATATCCAAGATAAGGAAGGTAAATAACCATGGGAAATTATGTTTTAGAAACAAAAAATCTTGGTATTACCTTTGGCGGTCTTAAAGCAGCAGAAAATGTAAATATTAAGATAAAGAAAAATCAAATCTACGGTCTTGTAGGTCCTAACGGTGCCGGTAAAACGACTATTTTTAATTTGCTAACCGGCGTTTATATGCCAACAGAAGGAACTTTTTTGCTAAACGGCGAAGAACTTAAAGGCAAATCTCAGGAAGCTATAAATCATAAAGGAATTGCAAGAACATTCCAGAATATTCGCTTGTTCAATAATATGAGTGTTATAAGAAATGTTTTAGTTGGCCTTTCAAATCTTCCTGAGTATAAATGCAATTTATTTGAATCAATTTTCAGATTACCGAAGTTTTATAAAACCGAAAAAGCCATGCGGGATAAGGCAAAAGAACTTCTTAAAATCTTTGACCTTTATGAAGAAAGAAATAATTTGTCTTCAAACCTGCCCTACGGCAAACAGAGAATGCTCGAAATTGCCCGTGCTTTGGCAACAAATCCTTCTTTACTTTTGTTAGATGAACCTGCCGCAGGTATGAATCCTAACGAAACTGCTGAACTGATGGAAAAAATCAGACTTATTAGAGATAAATTTGATATAACAGTTTTGCTTATTGAACACGATATGAAGTTTGTTTCCGGACTATGCGATGAGATAACCGTTCTTAATTTCGGTACAGTTTTGGTTGAGGGCGATACAAAAACCGCACTAAACGACCCCGAAGTTATAAAAGCATATATAGGAGGTTAAATCATGGCTTTACTTGAAGTTGAAAATTTAGAAGTATATTATGGTGTAATAAACGCCTTAAAAGGTATTAGCTTTAAAGTTAACGAGGGTGAAATCGTAACTCTTATCGGCGCTAACGGTGCCGGAAAGACAACAACAATGCAAAGTGTTGTCGGTTTACTCTCTTCAAAGAGCGGTAACATTACCTTTGACGGTCATGATATATCGAAATTGCCATGTGATAAAATAGTAAAACTCGGTATGACCCAGGTTCCCGAAGGAAGACATATTTTTCAAGAGCTTACTGTTTATGAAAACCTTTTGCTTGGCGGTTTTTTATTAAAAGACCAAAAAATAATCAAAGAAGATATAAATATGATTTACGAAAGATTTCCGAGATTATATGAAAGAAAAAATCAAATCGGCGGTACTCTTTCGGGCGGTGAACAACAGATGCTTGCCATTGGCCGTGCGCTGATGAGCAAACCTAAACTTCTTATGCTTGACGAACCTTCGATGGGACTTTCTCCCCTACTTGTTGACGAAGTTTTTGATATAATTAAAACAATAAATAATGAAGGCACAACTATTCTTTTAGTTGAACAAAATGCCGGAAAATCTCTAGCTATTTCCGATAGGGCTTATGTTTTGGAAAACGGCAGGATTACCCTTTCGGGAACAGGAAAAGAACTTATGTCAAGCGAAGAGGTTAAAAAAGCATATCTCGGTGGATAAAATAAAAGCAAGTCTTATTTATAAGACTTGCTTATTTTTATAAAACTACATCTAAAATCATCATAATCATAAATCCCAAAATAAAGAATAACGCTGCGCTGCGCTTATTGTTTTCGATTATAGAAGGCAATAACTCATCAACAACAACAAAAATCATACATCCGGCAGCGAATGACAAACAAATCGGCAAAATTTTTGTAATATAAACAACTAAATATGCGCCGATAACTGCAAAAATCGGCTCAACTATTGCCGAAAATTGCCCTACTAAAAAACTTTTTCTTTTTGATAAACCGTAATTAAATAACGGTAAAGAAATTGCCGCACCTTCCGGAAAATTTTGAATTGCAATGCCCATTGCAACAATAATTGCCGACATCATTTGAGGAATTGTTGCATATTTTGAACAGGCGCCGAAAGCAACACCTATCGCCAAACCCTCGGGAATATTATGAATTGTTATTGAAGTTACAAGCATATAAAGATTTTTATTATTGCTGTTTACAATGTTTTTTCGGTCAAGAAGGTTTATAATTTTATCTGAAAAAAGCATAAGGATAACGCCTAAAATAATTCCAAGACAAACATTAAAAGTTTTTTGGAAATTTGTTTTTGATATGTTAAGAGCAGGTATTATGAGCGACCAAATCGAAGCCGCAACCATAACCCCCGAAGAAAGTCCTAACATTCTATCAAGTGTCTTTTTGCCGGTATTATTAAAAAACAGAACCGTAGCGGCTCCCAGTGCCGTTACAAGCCATGTTATTACAGATGATAATAATGCAAATAGTATATTTTTATACATTTAATCCCCCTTTATAATAATATTAAGGGGGATTTTTTATGTTAACAATTATTGAGTTTGAGCAGTACTTTGCGTTTGAGGATTAGATGTTGGAGCTTGAGGAATAATTGGCGGAGTTTCATAAGTTGAATCTGATGTTTGTCCTACAGAAGTATTTGGTTTACTTGTCTCAGAAACTACACCACTCTCAACCGCAGATTCGGTCGGTTTGCTCGTTACTGCGGAAGAATTTGAAGTATTTGATGATGTAGCAGAAGAAGTTTTTGAAGTGGTTTTACTGCTTTCAGAATTAAACCAAACATGCTTTCCGTCGCATACTTCCGGCTGATGGTCCGAAACAAAATATCCTTTTGCAGAACGGTAGCATTTAGGCCCCAAAAGTTTACCCGAATAATAACAATAATCTACCTCGGTCAATTCGTCAACGCCTTCAAATTCCTTATATTCTAAACCTTTATGAACATCGGTCATTACGGTATTCCAAATTCTTGCCGCAGCACCTTGATTATATATAGTTCCGTTGCTGTCAAAACCGTACCATACGGAACCGACATAATAAGGTGTTCCCGCAACCATCCATAAATCGTTTGATTCACTCGATGTACCGGTTTTTGCGTATGCCTTCATAGAACTGTAATGTCTGATACCGCTACCTGTTCCCTGACTGCCGTAAACAACTCCTTGCAGAAGTTTATTCATAATATAAGCAGTGTCTTGTTTTATGGCTCGTTGACCATTTGAATCGGCAGATAAGACTATCTCACCGTTAGGTCGCTCAACCTTATAATAGGTAGTCGGCTCATAATAAATACCGCCGTTACCGAAAACGGCATAAGCCGCCGCAGATTCCATAGTTGTAACACCGTAACTGCAACCGCCAAGAGCGAGAGATGATATATTTTTATCATTTTCAACTAAATGTTTAAGACCTAATTTTTTTGTTAAGAAATCGAAAGAATATTCAACGCCTAAATCTTTTAGAATATGGCAAGGAATTGTATTTGCCGACCTTTCTATTGCTTTTGGTACTGTCATATTTCCGGCATAGTAGCCATACCATTCCTTTGGTCCGGGTTTTCCGTCTTTATAATACTTTTCGAGTGGTTTATCCTCAATAATCGAAGAATAATAAATCGTTCCGTTGTCAATAGCAGGAGCATAAACTCCCATCGGTTTCATTGTTGAACCGGGTTGTCTCGGCGCAGAAGTCGCTCTGTTTAATCCACGATTTACCTTTTTTTCACCTGCTCCGCCGACAATTCCGACAATATGACCTTGATAATCGGTAATTGTCATTGAAGACTGAACATTAGCGCCATTTAATCTTTGCGAAAAATATCTCGGAACATTGGAATATACATTTTCCATAGTTGACTGTATTTCCCTATCCATTGTTGCATATATCTTGTAACCGCCGTTATAAAGCATAGATGAGGCAGTATCTGTGCTACAATCATATTTTACAGTTAAATCGGCAATAATATCATCAATTAAAGCATCAACGAAATAATTATTTATGTCAATTTCAAAATGTTTCTTTTGTGTATTATCAATCGTGATTTCGGCATTGTACGCATCAATATATTCGCTGTCGTTTATATATCCTTGCTTATTCATTTCGTCAAGAACCAAACGACGGCGCTCATCATTATTGCTTTTGAATGAAATGGGATTATATGCCGACGGGTTTTTAGTAATACCGGCAAGACAAGCACATTCAACAAGGGATAGTTCGCTGACATCTTTGTTAAAATAATAATTAGAGGCAACCTGAACACCGCATATGCCGTTTCCGAGCGAAATGGTATTAAGATATGCTTCAAGAATAGACTTTTTATCCATGATTTTTTCAATGGTCAGCGCTCTTATTATTTCTCTGAATTTGCGCTTTGCATCTTGCTCGTTATCTGAGGTTATATTTTTAATCAACTGTTGCGTAAGGGTCGAACCGCCTTGATTTCCCGCTAAAATATTAACATTCGGGAGCCAGTTAATGAATGCGGCACCTGTTCGCTTCCAGTCAACACCCGTGTGCGAATAAAATCTTTGGTCTTCTATTGCAATAAAGGCATTTATAAGTTGTTTAGGCATTTTATCAATACTTACCCAAATTCTGTTCTCGTTACCGTGTAGACGCTGATATTCTACCCATGCGCCCTGAGAATCCTGAACATATATAACCGAAGTCATATTCATCTCAAGATTTTTAATATTATTAACTATGTCATTTGCCTCAAAAAAGTCAAATCTGCTTTCGGAGTTCGGAGATAAAACAGAAAAAACTGTAAAAAGCGAAGAAAATGTTATGATAATTGTTAAAAATAAAGATAATTTCTTAAATAACTTATCCAAACTCACACCACCTTATATCATAAGATTAATTATAACACTAATCGTAAATTTTTTCAAACAAATTTGTAAATGTTCATAATTTTGTTATATTTAGGCATTATTATATTATAAAATCATTTAAAGAGGTAATTTAATGTTAAAACTTGAAAATATCCATAAGATTTATAAAACCGGAAACAGCAATATCGAAGCTCTTAAAGGTATAAGTATTGAATTCAGAAAAAGCGAGTTTGTTTCGGTTTTAGGTCAGTCGGGTTGCGGTAAAACAACGCTTCTCAATATCATCGGCGGTCTCGACAGATACGATGAAGGAGTTTTATCAATAAAAGATAAAAGCACAAAAGAATATAAAGACAGAGACTGGGACTACTACCGTAATCACTCGGTAGGTTTTGTTTTTCAAAGTTATAATCTTATCCCTCATCAAACTGTTCTTCAAAATGTTGAGTTGGCTCTTACAATTTCGGGTATTTCGGCAAAAAAGAGAAGAAAAATGGCAATTGAAGCCCTTGAAAGAGTTGGTCTTTCAGACCAATTAAAGAAAAAGCCAAATCAAATGTCGGGCGGTCAAATGCAGAGAGTTGCTATCGCAAGGGCTCTTGTAAATAACCCTGAAATTTTGTTGGCAGATGAACCTACCGGCGCATTAGACAGCGAAACAAGTTTACAGATTATGGATTTGCTTAAAGAAATATCATCAGACCGTCTTGTTATTATGGTAACGCATAATCCGGAACTTGCCGAGAAATATTCAACAAGAATAGTAAAACTTCTTGACGGCAGAATAACTGACGATTCAAATCCTTATTCTTCTGAAACAGAAACTGAGCTTAAAAGCGAAAAAACAAAAGGAACTTCAATGTCGTTCTATACTGCCCTATCTTTATCGCTTAAAAATCTTTTCACAAAGAAAGCAAGAACATTTCTAACCTCTTTTGCAGGTTCGATAGGTATTATCGGCATTGCGCTTATTCTCTCCCTTTCAAGCGGTGTAAACGCATATATCAACAGGGTTGAAGAAGATACATTATCAAGTTATCCGTTAATGATAGAAGAAAGCAGTACCGATATCAATGAAATGATAACTTCACTTATGGAGAACAAAGATAAAAATCGAAACTACAAAAAGGATACAATTTATTCAAATGATATTATGTCTCAAATGATGACTTCAATGATAAACGGCTCAACAACAAATGATTTAGAGGCATTTAAGAAGTATCTTGAAAGCGGTAAATCCGACATCAAGGATTATGTAACCGATATTAAATATTTGTATAAAACGCAGATAAATATCTTTACAGAAGATGGATATCAGGTTAATCCGAGTCAGGTTTTCGAAAAAATGGGATTCAAACAAAGAGAAGAAAACTCTGGCGGAATTAAAATGTCTTCAAGTTTTACTAATACTGAAATTTGGCATGAACTTTTAGATAACAGCGAACTTCTCAAAAAGCAATATGAAATTGTTGCGGGTAAAATGCCGAAAAATTACAACGAAGTTGTACTGATTATTGATAAGAACAATGAAATAAGCGATTATACTCTCTATTCTCTCGGCATTAAAGATGCCGATGAACTCTCGAAAATCATTAAAGATGCTATGGACGGCAAAAAAATTAAAGAGCCCAAACAAACAAATTATAGTTACGATGATATCTTAAAACTTAAATTTAAGTTGTTGCTTAATACCGATTTTTATGAGAAAACAAAATCGGGCACTTATGAAGATAAATCTAAAGACGAAATCTACATGCTCGAAAAACTTAAAAAAGGGACCGAAGTTAAGGTTGTAGGTATTCTAAGACCTTCCGAAGAAAATAAAACTTCAATTGCAGGTGGTACAGTAGGATATCTTAGTTCCCTTATGACAACCTTAATTGAAAGAAACAACAACAGCGCCATTGTTAAAAAACAAGAAAAAGATAAAGATACCGATGTATTTACGGGGCTTCCGTTCAAAACCGACAAAGAGTTTACTATGAATGACATAGACAACTATATCACAACACTTCCTGCCGAAGAACAGGCGAAAATGAAAGGATATATCGCTCAAATGCGTGCAGGTGGTTTGAAAGATGATGAGATAGTTAAAAAATTCTCTTCATATCTTGAAAACTCAATGAGCGAATCAACCTACGATGATAACCTCTTAAAACTCGGTGTTGCCAATATTGATTTACCGAGCGGCATCAGTATCTATCCTAAGGATTTTGAATCAAAAGATAAAATTTCCGATATAATAAATAATTATAATAAATCAAAAGATGAAAACAACAGGATTAAATATACCGATTATGTCGGGCTTATGATGTCATCTGTTACAACAATTATCAATGCAATAACTTATATTCTTATCGCCTTTGTTAGTATTTCACTTATCGTTTCATCAATAATGATAGGAATTATAACCTATATTTCAGTTCTTGAAAGAACTAAGGAAATAGGTGTTTTAAGAGCGATGGGTGCATCAAAGCGAGATGTTTCAAATATATTTAATGCGGAAACACTTATTGTAGGTTTTGCTTCGGGAACTCTCGGTATTCTCGTAACAATTCTCTTACTAATTCCGATAAATAAAATAATCAAAAGATTTACAGATATTGCAGGTCTTGCCGTTTTGCCGATTAAAGGCGCAATTATACTCATTATAATCAGTATGATTCTAACATTGATTGCAGGTTTAATTCCTTCAAGAATAGCCGCAAAGAAAGATCCTGTAATTTCCCTCAGAAGCGAATAAACAAAACCACCCGCAGTTTGCGGGTGGTTTAAATTTTATAAAATAAAAAGCGCTAACATCAAGTTAACGCTTTCGACTGGTGATCCATCGGGGATTTGCTACGAATGCTACCGCATTCTACACGCCCACGTCGGCAAAAACAGTCCACCGGACTGTTTTCTTCCGCTTCGCTCCCTCCTTTTCAAATCCCTAATAAGTTCATTCTTAAAAATAAAAAAAGCGCTAACATCAAGTTAACGCTTTCGACTGGTGATCCATCGGGGATTTGAACCCCGGACACCTTGATTAAAAGTCAAGTGCTCTGCCAACTGAGCTAATGAAT
>JAKSQK010000010.1 GCA_024404145.1 Clostridia bacterium
ATTATATTTTAGAGCCCTTTGCACCCTTAGAGCCAAAAGAAACTCCCGAAAGAATATTTGTATCAATTGTAAATGTCAGGTTATCCCTTGTTCTCTGCCTTTTGAAAGCGATTTCAACGAGTTCGTCAAGCATATCGGTATATTTAAGACCGGTTGCTTCCCAAAGATAAAAAGCGAGGGAACCGGGGATAGTGTTTATTTCGTTCGCATAAACCTTGTTGTTATCTTCGGTGTCCATAAGATAGTCAATTCTGACAACACCCGAGCAACCCATAGTTTTGAAAATTTTGCAGGAAATATCCCTTATTTCTTCGGATTTTTCTTCCGAAATATCGGCGGGGATTTTTCTGCCTAACGATGCCATACCTTTGCTTGGGCCCTCCTGCTTTGAGCCCTTTGAGCCGCCTAAATATTTATCCTTATACGAAAGAATTTCGTCATGCATAAACGGTTCTTCGCAGACCGATGCTTTGCAGTCGTCGGCATCGCCTAAAACAGAGCAGTTTATTTCTCTTAGTCCTGTTATGGCTTTTTCGGCGAGGATTTTATCGCCGAAAGAAACGGCAAGGTCAACGGCATCAATAAGTTCTTCTCTTGATTTAACTTTTGTTATGCCGACACTTGAACCTAAATTTACAGGTTTTATTATAAGCGGAAAACCTATTTTATCGGCGATTTTATCGACAATTTTTTCTTTTTCCAAAAGGTATTCTCTTGCTCTGAAAGTAAAGCACGGCAATGTTGGAAGACCGGCATTCAAAAGCACATCCTTAAACACCGATTTATCCATACCTACGGCAGCCGAAACGATATCGCAACTGATATACGGAAGTCCTAAAAACTCAAAATATCCCGCCATTGTTCCGTCTTCGCAGTTGGTACCGTGAACAATGGGAAAAGCAAGGTCGATTAAAACATCTTTTTTCTTTGAAAACAAAGAAGAGTTCAGATAGTGCATTAAAACGCCGTCTTTGCTTTTTAGGAAAGTTACCTCGTTTGCATCGCTTATCAGTTTATCTGTTTTCTGAAAGTTTTCGATTTCAAAAAGGTTATCGCCCGTAAACATAGTTCCGTTTTTATCAACATAAACGGGAATTATATCGTATTTGTTTCTGTTTATGCTTTTCATCGCCTGAACGGCGGAAATAATTGAAACTTCGTGCTCAACCGAGCGACATCCGAAAAATACGGCAATTTTTGTTTTCATAAATAAAGACCTCTTTAATTCAAATAATTATCGGGCAAATCGTTTTCGAGCAGACAAACGCTCATTTTATCGCAAAGAGGAGTATAAACCCCCATTGCTTCCTTAAAACTTGACACAACATAAACATTGTCTTTGTTAAAATCGGTATTGTTTATGGCATCCATCATCGGCTTAGAGCGTTTTTTTCCAACAAGAATTATTATATCACAATATTTTGTTGCTTCAAGTCCGAGATTATAGTTTGCCTCATATTCCTTATCTCCGAGTTCAATAAGCCCCGGAGTTATAACCGTTTTTTTGTAACCCTCGAAATTTCCGAGCGTTCTTACCGCTTCAAGACAGCCAACAGGATTTGAATTATAGGCATCGTCAATTAAAAGAGAACCGTTGGCGAAATTTTTGAGTTCAAGGCGATGCTCGGTAGGTTTAAGGGACGAAACGGCAACCCTTATATCGTTTTCGCCGACACCTAATTTATATGCAAGAGCCGAAGCGGCTAAAATATCAAAAATACTGTGAATACCCAAAAGTTTTGTTGTAATAGGGATAATGCTGCCATCTAAAATCAAATCGAAGGCGGAGCCGAAAGCATTTTGTTTTATGTTTTCAACCCGGTAGTTTTCTTTGCCGCCGAAAAGAATAAGCGACTTATCGTTTTTATCGTAGCGCTTTAATATGTCCTCGCTTTCGGCGCTTATAAAGGTAAATCCGTTATTTGCCGCAACTTCTTTTGCAAGTTCAAACTTAGTTTTGAAAACATTGTCGGTGTTTTTGAAAGTATCAAGATGTTGCGCTCCTACCGAGGTTATTATTCCGTAACGGGGGTGGGCAATATCGCAAATTTCCTTTATATCGCCTATGTTTTTTGCGCCCATTTCGCAGATAAACATTTTTGTATTCGGTTTTAGGTTTTCTCTTACAGTCCTTACAACTCCCATCGGCGTATTATAACTTTGCGGAGTACAAACCGTATTGTATTTTTCACTTAAAATTCTGTTAAGGATAAATTTTGTTGTAGTTTTTCCGAAACTTCCCGTAATGCCGATAACCGTAAGGTCCTCTGCGGATTTCAAAATCTTTTTTGCATCATTTATATAGTAAGATGTTACGGTCTTTTCAACGGGAAAGGTTATTATAAAAGAGAGCAAAACGATTACGGGAGAAATAAAGGAAACAAGAGCCAAAATCATAAAGCAGATTTGGGCGCTAAGTCCTCCCGAAAACGACATCGGTATAATTAAAGCAGCTCCGATAAAAAGCGCCGCCGCAAAAAGGCGCTTAACACGGGCAGTTACAACTAATTTTTTTATTGATTTTTTATGCGTTTTTATGCAAAGAATAAGGCGAATTGCAAAAACCGCCCCGCTTAAAATAACACAGAGTAAATATTTTTCGGCGAGATATAAAAATGAGTTTATGCAATAGCCGAAAGCGAGAAAGGTAATAAAGGTCATAAAACTTTCGTAAACCCATTTAAGGTATCTTGACGGGAAATATGAGTTTTGCTGAAACATTTGGAACTGCCTTACAAGAGAGCAGACTGCCGAGCCAAACAACAAAACTGCCGAAACAATAATCAAACCAGACATAATCTTCTCCTATTTAATAAATTCACGAAGTATGGCATGTGCTTCATACGGTCTTTCGCAGAAAGAATAATGCCCTGTACCTTTAATAACGCAAAGTCCCGCATCGGGAATAAGTTTTTCTATGATTTTTGCGTCGGAAAGCGGAGTAGCGGTGTCATTTTCGCCCCAAATAAGAAGCGAAGGACATTTGATATCGGGCAAAATATCCCGTAAATCGGTGTTGACAAGGGAAACGAGCGTTTTGCGCAGAACGGGCGGTGCCGCAATATAGTCGGCAGAGCCGAAACGCCTTCTTGCTCTGTTTAGAAGTTCTACCGAGAAAGTGTTTATTATCGGCAAAGACAAAACTTTTTTAATGAACTTAAAAGTTGCAATTTTAATTTTTTGAGAGGTTGTTTTTACGGGGATTAAACCCGCAGAATCGAGAAGAACAATTTTCGGCGGATTTAACAGTCGGTTTGCCGTAAGATTAAGCGCAACCCTTCCGCCATGCGAATGGCCTATCAAAATGGGGTTGTCAAGCCCTGTTTTTTTGCAAAAATCCAAAACAAGACGGCAGTAGTCATCAAGGTTCCAGGGGGTTGCCATAACTTCGCTGTTTCCGCAGCCCGGAAAATTAAGCGCAACAAGACGGCAACGGTCGGAGAGGGCGTTCATAATACCCTTATAAACATCATAAGAAGAACCCCAGCCATGAAGCAATAATACGGGGATACCGTCCTTTTTTCCGCATTCAACATATTCTGTTTTCAAACCGTTTATCTCTTCAAACACTGCAAATCCCTCCGAATTTACAATTCTATATAGTAAGTATTATAACAAACATTACCTTAAATTAGAAGACTTTTTTTGAGATTTGTAAAAAAAGTCATTCAAGCCGCAAAAAAATGCTTGACTTTTGCTTTTTTTAGGTATATAATCAAAAATTACTAATGGATGATGGGGGATTTTGCGCCTTTTTTTCAAAAACACCTTTATTTTTTACGGCAAAAAGCACAAAATTATTCGTCAAAACTTGCGTTTTTTCGCATTATTTTATATTTTTATAGGAGTGATTTTCAACCTATGAAGAAAACAGATATGGTCAAGCCCATTCGCTTAGGCAAAAACGAGCGTATGACCTTCTCAAAAATCAATGAAGTTATTGATATGCCTAACCTTATTGAAATTCAGAAGGATTCTTATGCGTGGTTCGTCGGCGACGGACTTAAAGAAGTTTTTGCCGATATGGACCCGATTACCGATTACAGCGGTAATTTGGAGTTGACTTTTGTAGACTATCGTATCGACGAAACGCCGAAATACGATATTGCCGAATGTAAGGCAAGAGATACAACATATTCCGCTCCGCTTCGTGTAACGGCGCGTCTTGAAAACAAAGAGACCGGCGAAATCAAGGAAAGCGAAGTGTTTATGGGTGATTTCCCGCTTATGACCGCTTCGGGAACCTTCGTAATAAACGGTGCCGAAAGAGCTATTGTTTCTCAGCTTGTTCGTTCTCCGGGCGTTTATTATGCCGAGAAGGCAGATGAGAAAACCGGTAAGAGATTATTTTCTTCTACCATTATTCCGAACCGTGGCGCATGGCTTGAATATGAAACAAGCGTAAATGATATATTATATGTACGCATTGATAAGAACAGAAAACTCCCGATAACTACATTTATAAGAGCGCTCGGCATTGAAACAAATCAGGCAATTCGTGAACTTTTAGGCGATGACAACCGTCTTGCCGCAACGCTTGAAATAGACGAAACAAAGAACAGCGAAGATGCACTTATAGAAGTATATAAGAAACTTCGCCCGAGTGAGCCCGTTACCATTGAGGGTGCAAAAACATATCTTGAACAGTTGTTTTTCGATGTTCACCGTTATGACCTTTCGAGGGTTGGAAGATATAAATACAATAAGAAACTTGCTCTCGGCAACCGCATTAAAGGAAAGGTTATTTCCCGCGTTGTAGCCGACCCGTTGACCGGCGAAATCATTGCCGAGCCCGATACGGTTGTTACGAAGGAATTGGCAGAACTTATCGAGAAAAAAGGTGTTCTCGAAGTTTATGTCAATGTTCAGGACTTTGAAGGCAACATAACAGAAGTCAAGATTCTTTCAAACGGAATGGTAAATCTTGCCGACTTCGTTGATTTTACAAATGAGGAACTTCTTGACCTTGATAAAAAAGGTATCAATGAAATGGTATCTTTCAAAGTTTTGCGTGAAATTCTTGATGAAAATTCTGATAAAGAAGCAATTAAACAGGCGCTTATAGAAGGTGCCGATGCTTTAATTCCGAAGCATATCGTTATCGACGATATTTTTGCCTCGGTTAACTATTTCCTCGGTTTGCCCCACGAAGTCGGAAATGTTGATGATATCGACCATTTGGGCAACCGTCGCATAAGAAGCGTAGGCGAACTTTTACAAAATCAGTTCCGTATCGGTTTCAGCCGTATGGAAAGGGTTGTAAGAGAAAAGATGAATCTTCAAGCGCAGGATGCCGAGAATATTACTCCGCAGGCGCTTATAAACATCCGTCCGGTTGTTGCCGCTGTTAAGGAATTTTTCGGTTCTTCTCCGCTTTCTCAGTTTATGGACCAGACCAACCCGCTTTCCGAACTTACCCATAAGCGCCGTTTATCGGCTCTCGGTCCCGGCGGTTTGTCGAGAGACAGAGCGTCTTTCGAAGTTCGAGATGTTCACTATACCCATTATGGCCGTATGTGTCCTATCGAAACACCGGAAGGTCCTAATATCGGTCTTATCTCTTATTTGGCAACCTATGCCAAAATCAATAAATACGGTTTCATCGAAGCTCCTTTCAGAAAGGTAGACGGCGAAACCGGCCGTGTTCTCGACGAGGTTGTTTATATGACTGCCGACGAAGAGGACGATTATGTTGTAGCACAGGCAAACGAGCCGCTTGATGAAAAGGGATATTTTGTTCGCTCAAAGGTAAATGCCCGTTACAGAGACGGCTTCCAGGAAATTGAAGCTTCAAGAGCCGACTTTATGGATGTTTCGCCTAAAATGGTAGTATCGGTTGCTACTGCTATGATTCCGTTCCTTGAAAACGACGATACCAACCGTGCTTTGATGGGCTCAAACATGCAGAAACAGGCAGTTCCGCTTCTTAAACCCGAAAACCCCATTGTTGCAACCGGTATGGAATATAAAGCCGCTGTTGACTCGGGTGTTGTTGTTTTGGCCCGTCGCTCGGGTGTTGTTACATTCGTAAGCGCCGATTTAATCAAAGTCCGTGCCAAAAACGGCGAAATCGACGAATATGACCTTATTAAATTTACCCGTTCCAACCATGGAACTTGCATAAACCAGCGTCCTATCGTTTCGGTAGGCGAAAAGGTAAACGAAAAGGATGTTATTGCCGACGGCCCCGCAACATCAAACGGCGAAATTTCGCTCGGCAGAAATGCTCTCATAGGATTTATGACCTGGGAAGGTTACAACTATGAGGATGCTGTTTTGCTTAACGAAAAACTTGTCCGTGAAGATATGTACACATCAATTCATATAGAAGAATATGAACTTGAATCCCGTGATACAAAGTTAGGGCCCGAAGAAATTACCCGTGATATCCCGAATGTCGGCGAAGATGCGCTAAAAGACCTCGATGAAAGAGGTATAATCCGCATCGGTGCCGAAGTAACTGCCGGAGATATCCTTGTAGGTAAAGTAACTCCTAAGGGCGAAACCGAACTTACGGCAGAAGAAAGACTTCTCCGTGCTATTTTCGGTGAAAAAGCAAGAGAAGTAAGAGATACTTCGCTTCGTGTTCCTCACGGCGAATACGGTACAATAGTTGATGTTAAGGTCTTTACCCGTGAAAACTCATCGGAATTAAGCCCCGGCGTCAATGTAGTTGTCCGTTGCTATATTGCTCAGAAGCGCAAGATTTCTGTCGGCGATAAAATGGCAGGACGCCACGGAAACAAGGGTGTTGTATCCCGTATTCTTCCGAGCGAAGATATGCCGTTCTTACCCGACGGTACTCCGCTTGATATCGTTCTTAACCCGCTCGGCGTTCCTTCCCGTATGAATATAGGACAGGTTCTTGAAGTTCATTTGGGATATGCTGCAAAAGCGCTCGGTTGGAACATTTGCACTCCGGTATTTGACGGCGCCCACGAAGCAGATATCAGAGAATGCTTCAAGATGGCGGATATGCCGGAAGACGGTAAGGTTCAGCTTTACGACGGCAGAACCGGTGAGCCGTTTGATAACAGAGTAACCGTTGGTTATATGTATTACCTTAAACTTCATCATCTTGTTGATGATAAAATTCATGCCCGTTCAACCGGTCCGTATTCTCTTGTTACTCAGCAGCCGTTAGGCGGTAAAGCGCAGTTCGGCGGTCAGCGTTTCGGAGAAATGGAAGTTTGGGCGCTTGAAGCATACGGTGCCGCTTATACGCTTCAAGAAATCTTAACCGTTAAGTCGGACGATGTTGTCGGCAGAGTTAAGACCTATGAAGCTATTGTTAAGGGACAAAATGTTCCGAAAGCCGGTATCCCCGAATCGTTTAAGGTTCTTATAAAAGAGTTACAGTCTTTATCGCTCGATGTTAAGGTTCTTGATAACGAAGGCGAAGAGGTTGACCTTAAACAGAAGTTTGAAGACGATGAAGATATCGGTCTTAACATTCCCGCCGTTTCAGAGGAGATGGGAAGCTCGATGTCGAACGATAATGAATTCGTTGACAGCGGTTTCGGTCTTGAAGACGAAAACGGCGATGCGATAGAACTTGGCGGCGAAGAAGTACTCGCCGAAGAAGAATAACAAGGAGGGCAAAACAGATGGAAAATTCAAATGAACTTGCATTCGAATCAATAAAAATCGGTCTTGCTTCTCCCGAGCAAATCAGAAGCTGGTCTCACGGCGAGGTAACCAAGCCGGAAACCATAAATTACAGAACCTTAAAGCCGGAACAGGGCGGTCTTTTCTGCGAACGCATTTTCGGGCCCCAAAAGGACTGGGAATGTCATTGCGGAAAGTATAAGCGCATTCGCTATAAAGGTAAAATCTGTGAACGCTGCGGAGTTGAAGTAACCCGAGCAAAAGTTCGCCGTGAGCGAATGGGTACTATTGAACTTGCCGCTCCCGTATCTCATATCTGGTATTTCAAAACTATCCCTTCAAGAATGGGACTAGTTCTTAACATTTCCCCAAAAGACCTTGAACAGGTAATTTATTTCTCGCAGTATATTGTTACCGACCCCGGTACTACTCCGCTTGAAAAGAAACAGCTTTTAAGCGAAAAGCAGTACTATGATATGCGTGAAAAGTATGAAGATGACTTTAAAGCAATGATGGGTGCCGAGGCAATTAAAAAACTGCTTTGCGAAATAGACCTTGATAAAGAATGTTCATCATTAAAGGAAGAACTTGAAAATACATCGGGCCAAAAGAGAGTTAGAATTCTTAAACGCCTTGAAGTATTAGAGGCATTCCGCCAGTCGGGCAACCGCCCCGAATGGATGATTCTTGATGTCATTCCGGTAATTCCGCCCGACCTTCGTCCTATGGTACAGCTCGACGGCGGCAGATTTGCCACTTCCGACCTTAACGACCTTTACAGAAGGGTAATAAACCGTAATAACCGCTTGAAAAGACTTTTGGAACTTTCGGCTCCCGATATTATTATCAGGAACGAAAAGAGAATGCTCCAAGAAGCGGTTGACGCTCTCATTGATAACGGCAGAAGAGGCAAACCGGTTACGGGCCCCAACAACCGTGCTTTGAAATCCCTTTCGGATATGCTTAAAGGTAAGCAAGGCCGTTTCCGTCAGAACCTTCTCGGTAAGCGTGTTGACTATTCCGGTCGTTCGGTTATCGTTGTAGGTCCTGAACTTAAAATGTATCAATGCGGTGTTCCGAAAGAAATGGCGCTTGAACTGTTTAAGCCGTTTGTTATGAAACGCCTTGTTGAAACTAACAAGGTAACAAATATTAAAACCGCCAGAAAGATGGTTGACCGTGCTTCGGGCGATGTTTGGGATGCATTAGAACTTGTAATTAAAGAACATCCTGTTCTCTTAAACCGTGCTCCTACACTTCACCGACTCGGTATTCAGGCATTTGAGCCGGTTCTCGTTGAGGGTAAGGCATTAAAACTTCACCCCCTTGTTTGTACCGCATACAATGCCGACTTTGACGGCGACCAGATGGCTATCCATATTCCTTTGTCGGCAGAGGCACAGGCAGAAGCCCGTTTCTTAATGCTTGCCGCAAACAACCTTCTTAAACCGTCCGACGGTAAGCCGGTTGCAGTTCCTACTCAGGATATGGTACTCGGTTCTTATTATTTAACCTTAGTTAAGCCCGATGAAATCGGCGCAAATAAGGTTTTCCGTGATAAAAACGAAGCTATTATGGCTTATTCCGACGGAATTATAGGACTTCACGCTCCTATCCGTGTCCGTTTCACAAAAGAGGACGGTCAATCCCGCCTTGTTTGGTGTACAGTCGGCTTTATCATTTTCAACGAATCAATTCCGCAGGATTTAGGATTTGTTGACAGAAACGACGATGCTCATAAATTTGACCTTGAATGGACATTCTCGCTTAAAGACCCAACTAAAAATACCGTTGAGAGTTATGACGAGATAATTCAGAATAAGGTTGGCAAGAAACAGCTCGGAAAGATTATCGACCGTTGTATTGATATTCACGGAACGAGCCGTTCTGCCATCGTTCTTGACAATGTTAAAGCTACCGGATTTAAGTATTCAACAAAGGGCGCTATAACGGTTGCCGTTATCGATGCCGTTATTCCGCCTGTTAAGAAAGATATTTTGGCAGATACCGAAGCTCAGATAGATAAGGTTACCAAGATGTATAAGCGAGGCCTTATTTCTAATGATGAGCGTAGCCGCCATGTTATTGAAGCTTGGAATAAGGCAACCGAAGATGTTGCCGATGCCCTTAAAGATAACCTCGATGAATTCAACCCTATCTTTATGATGGCAGATTCCGGTGCCCGTGGTTCCATGAGCCAGATTCGTCAGCTCGCCGGAATGCGCGGACTTATCGCAAATACTGCCGGTAAGGTTATCGAAGTTCCTATCCGTGCCAACTACCGTGAAGGCCTTAATGTTCTTGAATACTTTATATCTTCTCGTGGTGCTCGTAAAGGTCTTGCCGATACGGCGCTTCGTACCGCCGACTCGGGTTACTTAACCCGTCGTCTTGTTGATGTTTCGCAGGATGTTATCGTTCGTGAAAACGACTGCGGTACAGAAGAAGGTCTTACAATTTCGGATATTAAAGACGGTAATCATATTCTTGAAACATTAGAAGAGCGTCTTGTCGGCAGATATCTTCTTAAACCGCTTGTTGATGAAAAAACAGGCGAAGTTATCTGCGATAACGAGCATATGCTTTCAAAAGCAGATGCTAAGAGAATAGTTGATTCGGGTGTTGAAAAAATCGAAATCCGTTCAATACTCACTTGCCACTCTCACCACGGCGTTTGCCAGAAATGTTACGGCGCTAACCTTGCCGCTAATAAGCCGGTTCAAATCGGCGAAGCTGTCGGCATAGTTGCCGCTCAGTCTATCGGTGAGCCGGGTACTCAGCTTACGATGCGTACCTTCCATACCGGCGGTATCGCATCAACCGAGGATATTACCCAAGGTCTTCCGAGAGTTGAAGAGTTGTTTGAGGCAAGAAGACCGAAGCATTGCGGACTTATTGCAAAAATCTCGGGCAGAGTTCGTCTTGCAGAGGAAAAGAAGAGCAATGTTATCTATATAAACAACGAAGAAACAATGCAAGAGGAAAAGGTTGCAATTCCTTACGGTGTCCGCACTCTTGTTAATGATGGCGATTATGTAAATGCCGGAGATTCTTTGGTACCGGGCGCTAAATATCCGCAGGATATTTTGGAAGCGCAGGGTCCCGAAGCAGTTCAGGAATATATTATTGCCGAAATTCAGAATGCTTACCGTACGCAGGGTGTTGATATCAACGATAAACACATTGAGGTTATCGTTCGTCAGATGATGAGAAAACTTTGCGTAACCGATCCCGGAGATACAACCCTTATCCAGAATGTAAGTTATGAGTATAAGGAAATTCACGATGCAAACGAAATTGTAAAATCCCGTATTGCAGCCGGTGAAGAAGGCCTTAAACTTGCAACTTATCAGGCAACGCTACTCGGTATTACCAAGGCGTCCCTTGCTACCGAATCGTTTATGTCGGCAGCATCATTCCAGGAAACAACCCGAGTTCTTACCGAGGCCGCTATCAGGGGCAAGGTTGACCCATTGTTCGGTCTTAAAGAAAATGTTATTATCGGTCAGTTAATTCCTGCCGGTACCGGTATGAAGGTTCCGGAGATAAACCCCATTGAGGAACCTGTAATCGAAACCGAAACAGACGAGGAATTGGTTTTTACCGCTGAGTAATTTTTTCTTGATTTTTATAATACTTTATGATATTATCATTATGCTAATGAGTTTTGAAGGGAGTTGAATACGATGAAACAAGGAATTCATCCTGAATATGAAAAGGTAACCGTTAGATGTGCTTGCGGTGCAGAATTTGAAACCCGTTCTACCAAAAAAGATATCCGTTTGGATATTTGCTCTAAATGTCATCCGTTCTTTACCGGCAGACAAAAATTAGTTGATACCGGCGGTCGTGTTGATAGATTTAATAAGCGCTTTGGTTTAGAAGAAAAATAATTTTGTTTTTTGCCGCAACTACTCTTTTTCAGTGTAGTTGCGGTTTTTTAGATTTTGAGGTGAAAAGGTAATGGGAGATTATATAACGATAAATGAAATTTCCGTAGGAAACTATGAGGAAAAGCATTCAAAGTTTACGGCAACTTTATATCCCGTTACATCAGAAGCTGAAGCCAACGAAATATTAGCGGCGCATAAGAAAAAATATTTTGATGCAAAACATAATGTTTATGCCTTTGTTTTGCATGATAATACCGCCAGATTTTCCGATGACGGCGAACCGCACGGCACCGCCGCAAAACCTATGCTTGAAACACTGATTCATAGCGGAATAACAGATGCTTTAATTGTTTGCACAAGATATTTCGGCGGAATTTTGCTCGGAACGGGCGGACTTGTAAGGGCATATACCTGCGCCGCAAAAGAAGCGATAGAAAACGCAATTCCGATAAAAATGACCGAATGCAGTATTTTGAGCATAACCGTTCCGTATAATATGCAGTCGCTTGTTATGTCCCTTTTTTCGGATATGGGCATTACTATAATAAATACAGAGTTTTCCGATAATGTTATTTTTGAAATTGCAATGGCAAAACCGCTGTTAGATGAATTTTCGAAAAAACTTTGCGAGTTGACTTCGGATAAACTAAGGGCCGAGCATAAGGCCGATAAAATTTTGCCGATAAATGCAAAAAATTGAAGGACTTTTAATTTTTTTGGCTTATAATATATATGAGAAGATTTTTAAGGGGGCGAAAATATGGATACTATCCGTGAACAAATCGAGGCATTGGAGAGCAGTACTCTTTCTCCGTTTGCCGCAAAAAGCAGCGAAACAAGCGGAAGAGCGCAATGGGAAGAAAAATGCGAACTCAGAACCGATTACCAAAGGGATAGGGATAGAATTATCCATTCAAAAGCATTCCGCCGCCTAAAACATAAAACACAGGTTTTTATATCCCCCGAATCCGACCATTACAGAACAAGACTTACGCATACGCTTGAAGTTTCGCAGGTTGCGAGAACTATTGCTCGGGCGCTTCGGCTTAACGAGGATTTAACCGAAGCCATTGCTTTGGGGCACGACCTTGGGCATACTCCCTTCGGCCATGCCGGCGAGAGGGCGCTTAACGACCTTAACAATGCAGGATTTACGCACTATGAACAAAGCGTAAGAGTTTGCGAAAAACTTGAAAAAAACGGCAAAGGTCTTAATCTTACATCTGAGGTACTCGATGGTATTTTGCATCATACAAAAGATGAATGGCCTTTAACTAATGAAGGCAAAATTGTACGGTTGAGCGACCGAATAGCATACATAAATCATGATATAGACGATGCCGTAAGAGCCGATATTATAAGCGAATCGGATATTCCGAAAGAAATAACCGATTTTTTGGGTGATAAAAAAAGTGTCAGAATAGATAAACTTGTTAAATCGGTTGTTGTAAACTCTAACGGATACAATATCGAAATGGATAAAGAAACCGAAAAATACTATGATATGCTCCATGAGTTTTTGTTTGAAAAGGTTTACAGAAACAATAAGGCAAAAGCGGAAGAATCAAAGGTTTTCGGTCTTATTGAAGGGCTTTTCAGATACTATACATATAATATAAATAAAATGCCGGAAGAGTATGTTTCCATTGCAAAAAGAGAATCCGGCGAAAGGGCGGTTACCGATTATATTGCAAGTATGACCGACCATTTTGCCGTTACAACATATAATAATATATTTGTTCCGAAATTCTGGACATTTTAACAAACGGTTTTCAAAAAAATTCAGGAAAGGGTGATACAGTTTGGCAATACCGGAAGAAATAATCAATGAAATTAAATATAAAAATGATATTGAAACTGCTGTTTCGCCTTATGTCAGTCTAAAAAGGCGAGGCAAAAATCTTGTTGGTTTATGCCCTTTCCACGGCGAAAAAACCCCGTCGTTTACCATATATCCCGAAAACGGATCTTTCTACTGTTTCGGTTGCGGTGTCGGCGGAGACGTTTTTACATTTACAAAACTTATAGAAAGTCTCGATTATATTGAGGCGGTTAAACTTCTGGCAGAAAGAAGCGGAATTTCCATTCCGGAAAGCGGATATGACGATTCCTATTCAAAACTTAAAGATAATATTTATGAGATAAACAGAGAAACGGCAAAGTTTTTCCATGAATATCTTATGAGCCCCGACGGCAAATGGGCGCTCGATTATTTGAAGGGCAGAGGACTTTCGCTTTCAACAATAAAGCATTTCGGTTTGGGCGCCGCCCCGAATTCTTGGGATTCTCTTATTAACCATCTTAAATCAAAGGGCTTTTCAATTTCCGATATGTTGGCGGCAAATGTTATAGGAAAAAGCCAAAGAGGAACTTATTACGACCGTTTCAGAAACAGGGTTATGTTCCCCATAATAAATATAAGAGGAAAGGTAATCGCTTTCAGCGGAAGGGCAATGCCCGATGATGATAAAGCGGGTGCCAAGTATGTAAATACCGCTGATACCCCCGTTTATAAAAAGAGCGAAAATCTTTTCGGAATGAATTTTGCAAAAAATTCCTGCGATGAAAGGATAATTCTCGTTGAGGGAAATATGGATGTTATTTCGCTTCATCAGGCGGGATTTACTAATACTGTTGCCGCCCTCGGAACTTCCTTTACAAACGAACAGGCAAACATTATTTCAAGATATACAAAAGAAATTGTTTTGATGCTTGATGCGGATGCCGCCGGTCAAAAGGCGGTTAAAAGAGCGGGAGAAATACTTAAAAATACCGGACTTGAAGTCAGGGTTGTAGTAGTTCCCGACGGCAAAGACCCCGATGAATACATAAAGAAAAACGGCAAAGAAAGATTTGATGCGCTTTTGAATGGTGCCGTAAGCGAAATAGAATATAAGCTTTTAACCGCCGTTAGCGGTATTGATACCGATAGCGATGACGGTAAAGTTCAGTATTTAAGCCGAGCCGCTCAAATCATCGCCGAAAGCAATGATATAATAACAAGAGACCTTTATATAGGCAAAATGTCGGAAAAATACGGAATTTCAAGAACGGCTTTCAATGCAAAGGTCGAGGAAATCCGCAAAAAGAAGGCAAAGGCAAACCGAAAAAAAGAAATAAACAATATTATTCACCCGAAATTTGACAACTCCGATGTAAATCCCGAAAGGCGAAAATATCCGAGCGCCGTTGTTGCCGAAGAAACGGTAATTTCGGTTTTGCTTTCCCATCCTGACTTTTTCGAGCAAACCTATGAAAAATTAAAGCCCGAAGATATGATAACGGCTTTTAACTCCCGTATTTATTCGCTTGTTTGCAACTGTATCAACGAGGGAAACAACCCCGAACTCTCATATTTCGGAGAGTCGTTAAATACGGCGGAATTCAGTTTTCTGACCTCGCTTTTCAACAGCGAATCGGGTCGAAAAAACTCGCTGACCGTATTAAACGACAGCATAAAGGTTATATTAGATGAGAAAACTAGAATAAAAATGCTTGATTCTGCAAACCTTTCTAATGACGACTGGGCAAAATGTATGAATGATTTAATTGAAAATAAAAAAAGGGGATAAAATAATGGCTAAAAAGAAAGAAGAAATAATCGAAGAAATTATTGAAGATGCGGTTGAGGAAACGGCAGAAAGCGCCGATAATATTTCCGCCGAAGAGGATAGGAAAGATTCTATCGACGATATAGAGAATGCTCCCGATGATTTGGACGAGCTTTATGAAGAACCGCCTACTCTTGATGTTGATTTTGATGAAGAGCCGAACGAAGATGACCTGCAACTTGAAGAGGTTGATGTTGAACATCTTGAAGATGATGAAACCTTCAAAATGATGTCGCTTGACGACCCCGTTAAGGTTTACCTTCGTGAAATCGGCAGGGTTCCGCTCTTGTCTTCCGATGAAGAAATAGAACTTGCCATAAAAATTGCCGATGGCGATGAGGCGGCAAAACAGCGCCTTACCGAAGCAAATTTACGGCTTGTTGTAAGTATTGCAAAAAAATATGTCGGCAGAGGAATGTATTTTCTTGACCTTATTCAAGAAGGAAATGTAGGTCTTATTAAGGCAGTCGATAAATTTGATTATACTAAGGGATTCAAGTTTTCAACCTATGCTACCTGGTGGATAAGACAAGCCATAACAAGAGCCATTGCCGATCAGGCAAGAACTATCCGTATCCCCGTTCATATGGTAGAAACAATAAACCGTCTTAAAAAAATCCAAAGTCAGCTTTTGCATGAAAACGGTTATGAGCCGAGCGAGGAACTCATCGCCGAAAAGATGAATCTTACGGTTGAGCGTGTCCGTGAAATTATGAGGGTTGCGCAAGAGCCGGTTTCGATGGAAACTCCGATAGGCCCCGAAGAGGATTCAAGACTTATGGACTTTATTAGAGATGAGGACGCTTTGGCTCCCGACGATGCCGCATTAAAAACCATAACAAACGAAGATATCGACTCGGTTCTTCATACCTTAACCCAAAGAGAAGAAGATGTTATCCGTTTGCGCTTCGGTCTTAAAGACGGCAGATGCCATACATTAGAAGAGGTTGGCTCTGAATTTAATGTAACAAGAGAGAGAATAAGACAAATAGAGGCAAAGGCGCTGAGAAAACTGCGTCATCCGGTAAGAAGTAATAAGTTCAGGGAGAAGTGATAAGCAGTGAAATACACATATACTACCCGTGGAGTTTGTTCAAGAACTATTGAAATAGAAGTTGCCGACGGCATTTTAATTGATGTTAAATACATCGGCGGTTGCAACGGTAACCTTAAAGGAATAGGCGAACTTGTAAAGGGTATGAAAATTGAAGATGTAATAACAAAACTCGAGGGCATAAGATGCGGTTTTAAGGACACATCTTGCCCCGACCAGTTAGCACAGGCACTTAAAAACATTAGAGATAAAAACTGATTTTGTTTTAGGGAGGGGAATATGGTGTTTGGCGATAACGATATAAAAATAGTCGGCAACAAACCCTCGCTTGATGTTGAAAAAAACCGAAACAAGGCGAACGAAGAAAGCAATATTTCCGCATCCGATATAAAAAATGCCAAACAAATCGGTAAGCGGGTTGCCGATATATATATAAGCGATGTTAAAACGGCGTTCCAAAACAACGATAATGCCGAACTGCTTATGCAAAGACAACTTTTATTATCTTTTGTTGCAACTATCGGTTTTGAGCAGTATATAAGCGATGATGCGCTTGTCGGTATTGCACAAAAAAGTTTTCTTGATACAATAAAATCAACCGATGTAAATTTATATGTTTCTTCAAGTGATACAGGCGCATTCTCTTTCTACTATTTGGCATACCGAAGGGGCACAGATGTTGAAAGAAGAATAGGCGAAACCTTTGCCATGCTTTGTTCGCACGACGGCGACCCGATTTTTGAAGAACTCGGCGAGGCGCTTTACTGCTGGTTTTCATCGGTTGTAAAGTCGGTTGTAAAAGAAGAATTATAATGCCAGAAAAACTTTTTGTTTTTTCAAAAAAACTGTTGACAAATATTTTCCCTTGTGATATAATCTTTTTTGTCGCCGAAAGGTGGCAGAAAAGTTGGTGTTGATTGCGGTAAGGGTCCACCTGTTCCCATTCCGAACACAGAAGTTAAGCTTACTTGCGCTGAAAATACTTGGCGGGCAGCTGCCTGGGAAAATAAGTAGATGCCAACATATGAATTAAGGATTGCAATAGCAATCCTTTTTTTATTTCTCTATTTGTTTTTCTTTCGCAATGTTTTCTATTGCGCTCACTGTTAAAACAACGGTGAGCGATTTTTTATTTTTTATAATCTTTTCTTTTTTTATTTCAGAGGAAATGAAATTTCTTGATTTTATTTCTTGCTCTGCCTGTTTTTTAAGACTTTTTATCAGTAATTCTTCTGATAGAGTTACCGTTCTCTTTTCCTTCATATAAAAGGTTTTACAAATAATATTAACGGGAAGTTTTTTATCCATCAGAGATAGTTGCTTTTTTGATTTTACAGAACGATACGGGGCTTTTACGGCACCTAAATACAGGGGGATTTTAATGCCGAAAAATTCGAGAACTTTTCTTTCTTTTTTCCCTGAGGTAAAATATTTTTCAAAAGTATAATTACCCGATTTTGAAATTTTATATTTTGTTTTTGCGAGGATAACCCCTTTTGAGGGTTCGATAACTACCGTATCAAAATCTCTGCTAATCCCCGAAACGATAATTTCGCCTTTTTTAACCTTATCGCCGACGCTTTTTATTGTTTCGCCCGACTGGACATCAATTTTTGTTATAATCCCATCTGCTTTTGCAATGAGATTTGAAGGTTTTCTTTCTTTTTTAACGGGCTTTTTAATGTTAAGATTTACGGTTACTTTGCACCCTTCTATGTTGACGGCTGCCCAGTTGGCATCGGGTACGGTGAGCATAAGTTTTTGAGCAACATAATTTGTATCAATGTTCTTTCTGAGCGCCCCTTCCTTAACTCCTAATTGAGAGAGTGTATTGATAACGGCGCCCTCGTCGATTTTTCGGTTAGAGGTTACATTTATTCCGAGAACAAACATTGATGATGCCTCAATTATCAAAATGAAAAGAACGACACCTATTATAATACCTTTTCTTGCCAATGCTTTTTTCAGTCCGAATACCAAACCTCTTTTTTTCTTTATTATAATTTTTTGTTTATTCCTGATGCTTCTGAGTTTCTTGAAATCTTTTGGTTTAAGTCTTGCGAAAACGGTATTTTTATTAAAGCGCAAATGCCAAAGATTTATTCTTTTTTTATGGGCGGTATTCAACAATTTTTCGTTTTGTTCACCCTTAATTTCTATTTCTAAAAAACCGCATATATTATTTACAAAATCAAACATTGCTTTTCTCCCGAAGGCAGAATTCTACCGTTTTGATTTTGCCTTTTACCCTGATGGTTTTTTCCTCAAACTCTTCTATTTTGAGATTTTTGCCGTATATCAGAAGACTCCCTGCGTTTATTTTAAGACTTATGTATGTATCCGAAAAATCGAGTATGGATTTGCAACCGTCGAGAGTGAGCTCTCTGTCCGATATCATTTCAATGAGACTTTCTCCGACGATGGATTTTGCCTCGTCGAGAAGTTTTATTTTGTTTTCCTTTTTTGAAATAAATTTTATCTTTTTCCCCAAAGAATATCACTTGCCCTTCATAAATGAATATGATTTTCGCATTTTAATAATGCTTTTTTGCATAGATTATCTTGGGTGATTTTTTTGAGGACAAATAAAAAAAGTTGGCTTTTTCTTATTTTTTCTTTTATTTGCTTAATTCTTTTTGCCGCATTTCCAAAAATTGCCGTATCGTCTGCCGAAAAAGGGTTACTCCTTTGCGGAAATGTTATAATTCCTTCGCTTTTTCCGATAAATTTTTGCGCCGTTTTGATTATGAAAATCTTTTCGGAATTTGATTTTCGCAGCTTTTTCTTAAAAAAAGCAGTAATATTTATCCTTTCAATGCTCGGCGGTTATCCTACGGGCGCAAAACTGTTAGAGGAAGAGTATAAATCGGGAAACATCTCGAAAAAATTATGCAATACTATGCTTTTGTATTCGGTAAACGGCGGAGTCGGATTTATAATATCGGCTGTCGGATACGGAATTTTCGGTTCGGTTAAAATCGGCTGTTTTTTCTTCCTTTCGCAGTTTCTTTCGTCGCTTTTTTTAGCGCTGATATTAAATCGGTTTTCGAAAAACGAAAAGCCCGTTATAAGAAAAACGAGAACTCAAAATCCTGCCGATGTTTTTGTTTTGTCGGTAAGCGAAACGGCAAATACTGTTTTGTCGGTTTGTTCTTATGTATTGATTTTCAGCGTTATAAACGGTTTTCTTCTTAAAAGCAAAATTTTAAGGTATCTATGTTTTTTTACCGAGATAACTTCGGCGCTTTCCCTTACAAAAAACATATATTTAACCGCATTTTTGCTTTCTTTCGGCGGTATCAGTATTTTGTGTCAGATACTGTCTAATGCCAAAGACCTCGAAATAAACATTAAAAATCTCATAATTTCAAGAATTGTTTGCGGACTTCTTTCTTCGGGGTTTATGTTCGTATTTCTTAAAGTTTTTTGCCCGTCGGCAGAAGTTTTTTCAAACAATATTTATTTTGTCTCCAAAGCCATTGTTTCAAAACCTTCGGTTACACTCTCGCTTTTAATGATGATTATTCTTTTGATAATTTCGCTTGAAGGCAAAAAAATAGGTGGAAATTTGAAGTTTGATTTGTTAAAATAGCTATGTGAGGAGTTGAAAATATGGGTAATAAATTTTTTAACATAAAAAAGAACAAAAGTTGCAGTTGCTGTGTTTTCGGAGAAGTATCCCCGTATCTTGACGAAGTTTTTTGCAAAAAGCGGGGAGTTTGCGAAAAAAGGGATTATTGCCGTCATTTCAAATACGATGTTTTGAAACGCCAACCCGAGCGGATAACTCCCGATAAAGACTTTACTCCCGAAGACTTTTCTATTGAGCCGTAAATAATAAAAATATGTTGAAAATTACGAAATTTGTGGTAAAATAATACTGTTAGGAATTTAACAATGTGAAAGGATGTATTCGAATGAACGCACAAAACAAAAAAACCGTTGATGATATCAATGTAAAAGGTCAGCGTGTACTTGTTCGTTGCGATTTTAATGTTCCGCTTAAAAACGGCGTTATTACCGACGAAAACCGTATAAATGCTGCTCTTCCCACCATCAAAAAACTCATTAACGACGGAGGCAAAGTTATCCTTTGCTCTCATTTAGGCAAACCAAAGGGCGAACCCAAGCCCGAACTTTCGTTGGCTCCCGTTGCCAAGCGTCTCGGCGAACTTTTGGGCAAAGATGTTGTTTTTGCCGCTGATGATACTGTTGTAGGCGAAAATGCCAAAAAGGCAGTCGCCGAAATGAAAGACGGCGATGTTGTTCTTTTACAGAACACCCGTTACAGAGCAGAAGAAACAAAAAATATCGAAACATTCAGCGCGGAACTCGGTTCTCTTGCCGATGTTTTCGTTAACGATGCTTTCGGTACCGCTCATAGAGCTCATTGCTCAACCGTTGGCGTTGTTTCTTATGTTAAGGAAGCCGTTGCCGGTTATCTTATCGGCAAAGAACTTAAATATTTAGGCAGTGCCGTTGATAATCCGGAGCGTCCTTTCGTTACCATTTTAGGCGGTGCAAAGGTTGCAGATAAATTAACCGTTATCGAA
Source organism: Clostridia bacterium (assembly GCA_024404145.1). GTDB lineage: Bacteria > Bacillota > Clostridia > Oscillospirales > Acutalibacteraceae > UBA737. Next base: position 20,720 of record JAKSQK010000010.1, read on the forward strand.
AATCTTTTGAATAAAGCCGATACTCTCATAATCGGCGGCGGTATGGCTTATACCTTCCTTGCCGCTAAGGGATACGGCATCGGAACTTCCCTTTTTGATGCCGAAAAGGTTGACTACTGTAAAGATATGCTTAAAAAAGCCGAAGAAAAAGGCGTTAAAATTCTTCTCCCCGTTGACTGCACTATCGCAAAAGACTTCCCCGACCCGATAGACAAAGAAATTGATGTTTCGGTTGTCGATGCAGATAAAATCCCGAGCGATATGATGAGTCTTGATATCGGTCCTAAAACTGCCGAACTGTTTGCAAACGAAGTTATGAATGCAAAAACGGTTGTTTGGAACGGTCCTATGGGCGTGTTTGAAAACCCGACTCTTGCAAAGGGTACATTTGCCGTTGCAAAAGCTCTTGCAGATTCTTCCGCTGTTACCGTTATCGGCGGCGGCGACTCTGCCGCTGCTGCTAATACTCTCGGCTTCGGCGATAGAATGACTCATATTTCAACCGGCGGCGGAGCATCTCTTGAGTTCCTTGAAGGTAAGGAACTTCCCGGCATTGCCGCATTAAATGAAAAATAATAAAAGCAACTTTTCGGCGGTTTGATTTGACCGCCGAAATTTGTGCGTAAAGGAGTAATAAAAATGAACAAAGCAAAAAGAAGAACAGTTATTGCAGGTAACTGGAAGATGAACAAAACCCCGAGCGAAACCACCGCTCTCATAAACGAAATGAAACCTCTCGTTAAGGATGCCGACTGCGATGTTTTGTTATGCGTTCCTTTCGTTGATATCGCTGCCGCAACAAAAGCCGCCGAGGGTTCAAATATTAAAATCGGCGCTGAGAATGTGCATTTCAAAGAGTCCGGAGCATATACGGGCGAAGTCAGCGCAAATATGCTTAAAGAATGTAATGTTGAATATGTTGTTATAGGTCATAGCGAAAGAAGACAGTACTTCGGCGAAACCGACCAGACCGTAAATCTTCGAACTCTTGCCGCATTAAACGGCGGTCTTAAAGCCATTGTTTGCGTTGGCGAAACTCTCGAACAAAGAGAACTCGGTTATACCGAAACTCTCCTCAAATATCAAACAAAAATGGCACTTACAAATGTAACTGCCGAACAGCTTAAAAATGTTATTGTTGCTTATGAACCGGTTTGGGCTATCGGTACCGGTGTTACTGCAACTGCCGAACAGGCCGATGAAGGAAACGGATTTGTCCGCGCTGCTATCGCCGAGGTTTACGGTAAAGATGTTGCCGAAACCGTTACCGTTCAGTATGGCGGTTCAATGAATGCTAAAAATGCTGATGAACTTCTTTCAAAGGTGAATGTTGACGGCGGTCTTATCGGCGGCGCTTCGCTCAAAGCCGAAGATTTTTCAATTATCGTTAAAGCCGCAAGTAAATAATTTTAGGTGAAATAAATGAAAAAACCCGTTGTATTAACAATTATGGACGGCTTCGGAATAAATCCCGAAGAAAAGGGAAATGCAATTAAATTTGCAAAAACCCCCCGTCTTGATAAAATATTTTCCGAATGTGCCACAACTCAAATCGGCGCTTCGGGTCTTGATGTCGGTCTTCCCGACGGTCAGATGGGCAACAGCGAGGTAGGCCATACCAACATCGGTGCCGGCAGGGTTGTTTATCAAGAACTTACAAGAATTACAAAAGCTATCGAAGATGGCGATTTCTTTACAAACGATGCTTTCTTAAAAGCAATAGAAAACTGCAAGAAGAATAACAGCGCTCTTCACCTTATGGGTCTGCTCTCAAACGGCGGTGTTCATTCTCATAATACCCATCTTTATGCTCTGGTTAAACTTGCAAAAAAAGAAGGTCTTGATAAGGTCTTTGTTCATTGTCTTTTAGACGGCCGTGATGTTCCGCCCTCATCTGCCGCCGACTTTTTAGACGAACTTAAAGCCGAACTTAAAAAAATAGGTTGCGGAAAAATCGCTACCGTTATGGGCAGATTTTACGGAATGGACAGAGATAACCGTTGGGACCGTGTACAAAAGGCATATTCCGCCCTCGTTTACGGCGAAGGTGTTATGACCGACGACCCTTCTGATGCTGTTAGAAAATCCTATACCCAAAAGGACGAAGAAGGCAAGTTTATTACCGATGAGTTTGTTCTTCCTACCGTAGTAAACAAAACCGAAAGAATTAAATCGGGCGACAGCGTTATCTTCTTCAACTTCCGCCCCGATAGGGCAAGAGAAATCACAAGAACTTTTGTTGACGATGACTTTACCGGTTTTGAGCGCAAAGGCGGCAGACAGAAAGTTTTCTATGTTTGTATGACACAGTATGATGCTTCAATGCCGAATGTCGATATAGCTTTTAAGCCCGAAAGTCTTAATAATACTCTCGGTGAATTCTTATCGAATAAGGGCCTTACCCAACTTCGTATAGCCGAAACCGAAAAGTATGCCCATGTAACATTCTTTTTCAACGGCGGAAGAGAGGTTATGTTCGGCGGCGAGGATAGAATTTTAGTTAATTCTCCGAAGGTTGCAACCTATGATTTGCAACCCGAAATGAGCGCCGTTGAGGTATGCGATAAGGTATGCGAGGCGATAGAAAGCGGAAAATACGATGTTGTTATCCTTAATTTCGCCAACTGCGATATGGTAGGACATACCGGATTTTTCGATGCCGCCGTTAAAGCTGTCGAAACGGTTGATACCTGCGTTGGCAGGGTTGAAGACTCAACCCGCAAAATGGGCGGTGTTATGCTTCTTACCGCCGACCACGGCAACGCAGACAGAATGCTCGATACCGACGGCTCTCCCTTTACTGCGCATACAACAAACCCCGTTCCGTTTGCCGTTATCGGTAAAGATGTTGAGCTTCGAAACGGCGGAAAACTTTGCGATATAAGTCCTACAATTATTAAACTTTTGGGACTTGAACAACCTGCCGAAATGAGCGGAACTTCTATTATTGAATAAATTTTCATACAAAAAAGCCGAGTGAATTTTTTTCACTCGGCTTTTATTTTTTTGAATTTTTTAGAATTTTGAAACTTCAACAACCTTAAATGTTGCGCTTTTGAGCTGTTTTGCCGTTTCGCTTGTAATAAGCGTAAATGCTTCGCAGCTTTGCGACTGCCCCGCATTTAAGGTGTCAACCGAAACGCTGTCATCTTCAATTCTTTCGCCGTTTTTATCAACGGCTTCTACTTTAACTAAAAAAGATGCTTTTTCTTTACCTTTGTTTTTAACGGTAACGGGCAATTTGTACGAATCAAAATAGTCGCCTTTAACAATCTTAAATTCTCCGATTGTTACATCAACATCATTCTTTAATAGAGCATCGGTATTATCTCCGGTCATATCATTTAGCGAATCGGTAGCCGTATTTATTGCTGTATCAACCGCTTTAACGGTTGCGGCTTGCATAACAACGGTACTTATTAAAGTTGCTATTCCGAGTACAATGGCAGCAACTGCCTTGCCGATACTCTTTTTTCCGATTAAAGGAATTAGTCCGAAAATAAAACTTAGCGCAGCAAGTGGGTATGCTACAAATCTGATAATCGGTATAAAAGATAACACTATACCTACTATCCCCAAAACTAATCCGGCGGTTGCCAAACCGCTTTTTCTTTTTACTTGTTCTTCCATATTTTACCTCCTAAAACATACCAAATTGGGATATTTATATTATACCATTATGGGATAATAAAGTCAAGAGGTGGTTTTATGCGACTGAAAATGTTAAGAAAGCAAAAAAATATTTCGCAGTTAAAACTTGCGCTTGACCTTAATACAAATCAAAATACGATAAGCCGATACGAAACCGGAGAAAGGGAGCCGGGGCTTAAAGAACTAATTAAAATAGCAGATTATTTCGGTGTTTCAACCGATTATTTGCTCGAAAGAACCGATAATCCAAAAATGAATGTATAAAAATTGCGCAAAAACGGGGCGCTGTAAAGAAAAATACTTGACAGATAAAATTATTTATGATATACTACAATGCGGTGTAAAGAAATTTACTTTACAGAGGGTGAAAAATATGACCGAAAAAGACCTATTTGTCGGTGCGCTTAATGATGTTTACGGCGCTATTATGGGCGAAAAGCAAAGAAGAATAATATCGGCTTATTTTGATGAAGACCTTTCTCTTGCCGAGATAGCCGAAAATGAGGATATCACCCGTCAAGCCGTTTTAGATTCAATAAAGCGGACTTCCGCAAAACTTTATGATTTAGAAGAAAAATGCGGATATACAAAAAAGTTTTTGAAACTGAAAGAATTATCGGCGTTTGCAAAAAGCGGCGATGAAAACTCTATTTCCGAAATAATTAAAATAATTGATGATTTATAAAAGGCGGGTGAATTTCTATGGCATTTGATAATCTTTCGGATAAACTTGCGGGTGTATTCAAAAAGCTCAGAAGCAAGGGTAAACTAAGCGAAACCGATGTTAAAGAAGCAATGCGTGAAGTTCGCTTGGCGCTTTTAGAAGCCGATGTTAACTATAAGGTTGCGAAAGATTTTACAAATAGTGTTGCCGAAAAATGTATCGGCGCAAATGTTATGGAAAGTCTTACAGCCGCTCAAATGGTTGTAAAGATAGTAAAAGAGGAACTTACCGCTCTTATGGGAAGCGAACAGGCGCGTCTTAAAACCGCTTCTAAAATCCCTACTGTAATTATGATGTGCGGTCTTCAAGGTTCCGGTAAAACAACCCATTGCGCAAAACTTGCAAAATTCTTAAAAGCAAAAGGCCATAGGCCGATGCTTGTTGCCGGAGATATTTACAGACCTGCCGCCATAGACCAGTTGAAAGTTGTAGGCGGTCAAGTTGGTGTTCCCGTTTTTGAGAAAGGAACGCAAAAGCCGGAAAAAACCATTGTCGAAGCTATCTCCTATGCAAGAGACTACGGCCATGATTTTGTTATTCTCGATACCGCCGGAAGACTTCATGTTGATTCCGAACTTATGGACGAACTTATCCGCATTACAAAAGCGGTTGAAATAAACAACATTTTGCTTGTTGTTGACTCAATGGTAGGTCAGGACGCCGTTAATATCGCCAAAGCGTTTAACGATATTTTGGCTATCGACGGGGTCATCTTAACAAAACTTGACGGTGATACCCGTGGCGGTGCTGCCCTTTCGGTTAAAGCAGTAACGGGAAAACCGATTATGTTTGCCGGTGTCGGAGAAAAACTTGATGCTCTTGAAGAATTCCATCCCGACCGTATGGCAACCCGTATTCTCGGTATGGGCGATATTTTATCGCTTATTGAAAAAGCCGAAAATGAGCTTGATGAAAAGAAAGCAGAAGAAACCGCAAAAAGACTTCAAGAAAACAAATTCGATATGAATGATTTGCTCGACCAGTTCCAGCAGATTAAAAAAATGGGCAGTATCAAAAGTGTTTTGTCTATGCTTCCCGGCATGGATAAGCAACTGAGAGATGTTGATATAGATGATAGGCAGATGGACAGAATTGAAGCCATCATAAAGTCTATGACCAAAAAAGAAAGGGAAAAACCCGATATACTAAACGCTTCAAGAAGGCGCCGTATCGCCGCCGGCTGCGGACAAACAGTTGAAGATGTAAACCGTCTTGTAAAGCAGTACGAACAGATGAAAAAAATGTTTAAGCAGTTCGGTCAAAAAGGCGGAAAGCGAAAGATGATGCGCGGAATGGGAATGAACGGTTTTAACCCTAATAATTTCGGTTTATAAGGAAAAATCCTTACAAATAAAAACTAATTTTATGGAGGTGTATTAAGGTGGCAGTTAAGATAAGACTTCGCAGACTCGGAGCAAAAAAAGCCCCGTTTTATCGTGTTGTTGTTGCTGATTCAAGATATCCCCGCAACGGCCGTTTCATCGAAGAAATCGGCACCTATGATCCTACAAAGGACCCTGCTGTTGTTACTATCGACGGCGATAAGGCAAAGCAGTGGATTAAAAACGGCGCTCAGCCGACCGATACCGTTAAGGCATTGCTTAAAAAGAACGGTATAATAGAATAATTTTAGGAGTTTATAATTATGAAAGATTTATTAGTTACCATCGCTTCCGGTCTTGTTGAAGCTCCGGATGCTGTTAATGTTACCGTTGACGAGCCCAACGAAGAAGGCGTTATCGTTTATCATCTAAATGTTGCCGAAGGCGATATGGGCAGAGTTATCGGCAAAGAAGGTCGCATTGCAAAAGCTATTCGTACAGTTATGCGTGCAGCTGCTGCTCGTAACAACCAGAAGATTATGGTTGAAATCGACTGATTTTTTAATTGCGGCCACCAAAAAGGTGGCCTTTTTCTTTAATTATTATTTTTTCGGGATTTATATTTTGTAGGAGGCGTTATTTTGAGAAAGGAATTTTTAGAGGTCGGCAAGGTCGTGGGAACCCACGGTGTTAAGGGTGCTATGCGCCTTCAACCTTGGTCGGACGACTCCGCTTTTCTTGAAAAAATCAAAACCGTTTATCTTGCCGATAAAACTCCGATAAAACTTGTTTCGGCAAAAGCCCACGGCAATATTACTGTTATTACCGCCGAAGGTATTGACTCTATCGAAAAGGCCGAAGCATTAAGAAATAAGGTTTTGATGATAAAGCGCAATGATGCCGATATTGGAAAAGACCGATATTTTATCGACGAAATAATTTCTTCTCAGGTTTTCGATGCCGATACGGGCGCTTTGCTCGGAATATTATCTGATGTATCAAAAACCGGCGCCAACGATGTTTGGCATATTAAAAGAAACGAAAAGGAATATTTAATTCCTGCAATAGAAAGCGTTGTTGTTTCGGTTGATATTGATGCCGAAAAGGTAATAATAAGACCGCTCGGAGGGATTTTTGATGAGGATTGATATTATGACCCTTTTCCCCGAAATGTGCGAAACGGTTATGAGCGAAAGCATTATCGGCAGGGCAAGAAAAGCCGAAAAAGTTGAAATCGTTTGTACGAATATTCGTGATTTTTCGGGAAATAAACATAATAAGGTTGATGATATGCCCTATGGCGGCGGAATGGGAATGATTATGGCGGCAGACCCGATTTATAACTGCTATAAGAGTCTTTACGGTGAGCAAGAGCCAAAGCCCCATTTAATATATTTGTCGCCCAAAGGCAAAACCTTAACTCAAAAGAGAGTAGCGGAACTGTCAAAACTTGACAGAATTGTTCTTCTTTGCGGACATTATGAGGGTATCGACCAACGGGTAATTGAAGAAATTGTCGATGAAGAAATTTCGGTCGGCGATTATGTTTTAACCGGCGGCGAACTTCCCGCTTTAACACTTGCCGATGCTGTTTGCCGAATGTTGCCCGGCGTTCTATCCGATGATATTTGCTTTGAAGAGGAAAGTCATTTTGCCGGTCTCCTCGAACATCCGCAGTATACAAGACCGTCGGTATGGCACGAAAACGAAGTGCCTGAGGTTTTGCTTTCGGGAAATCATGCCGAAATTTCTAAATGGAAAAGGAAGCAGTCGCTTTTATTAACTAAAAAATTAAGACCCGATATGTATGCAGAACTAAAACTTGATAAAAACGATAAAAAACTAATTGAAGACTGATTATTCTTGTTATATTGACCAAATCCGACTACTCCGTAATATCAAAAGTTGGATAAATATTAGAACTTATTAACAAAACATTGACGATTTCATTTAATGTGGTATAATTACAAAAGTAGGATAAACTACTTAAAAAGTATAAAAAATACCTATTTTTTGTTTTACTGGAAAAAGCCATATGAGTAGATGCAAAAAATTTGCCATTTCAATGTTGCTTGATGTTTTGTGTCTTAGAAAGAAACGGTGATATTATGTGTGTTAAAGATGTAACTATTCAAAATCAGGTTGGTTTACATGCCCGTCCCGCAACCTTTTTTATTCAAAAAGCAAACGAGTTCAAATCTTCAATTTGGGTTGAAAAAGATGAGCGCAAGGTAAATGCCAAAAGTCTTTTGGGTGTTCTTTCTCTCGGAATTGTCGGCGGTACTACCATCAAAATTATTGTTGACGGAAGCGACGAAAAGGAAGCGCTTGAAGGTCTTGTAAACCTCGTTGAATCAGGTTTTGCAGAATAATATTATTTAACTTAAAAAAGTTATATCCGAGTTGATTCGAATATAACTTTTCATTTCCGGGTGTGGCGCAGTTGGTAGCGCGCTTGACTGGGGGTCAAGAGGCCGTGGGTTCAAGTCCCGTCACTCGGACCAGTCGAGAACCTCGACTGCGCATTTTGCGTAGTTGAGGTTTTTCTTTTTATAGTTTTATTCTCGCGTTTTAAGTTCCTTTATGAACATTCGTATCAAACAGTCCACTATGCTTTTGCATACTCTGGCAAATCGTTACAATATTGCAGTTCAAGTCAAATACACTTATTCATTTTTGATGACGCAAAAACACACATTTATAATGATTTTGCACTTTTATTGAGAAAAGAAGGTCAGCAATATAAAGAATCATTAAATTTTTAACTTTGAAAAAAGCCGATAATTTGTTTTTACGGTGTAATTATAAAGATACAACAACCCCCGATGAAACATTATTTCATCGGGGGTTTATTTTAATAACAGATAATATTATTCGGGTTTGCTTTCGGCAATAATTTTATCGGCAATATTTTGCGGAACATCTTCATATCTTACGAATTCCAAATCGAATTCAGCGCTTCCGCCGGTTATCGAGCGCATAGCGGTTGAGAAATCTGACATTTCCGCCATAGGCACTTCGCCGACAACTTCCTGCATTTTGTTTGAAAGCGGATTCATACCGATTATTCTGCCTCGGCGCTTATTTATATCGCCGATTATATCACCCAAAACATCATCTTCAACCGAAACTTTGAGAGTTCCTATCGGTTCCATTAAAACGGGGTTTGCGGCAGATATACCTTCTTTGAATGCTATTGACGCAGCCGTTTTGAATGCCATTTCGGAAGAGTCAACAGGGTGATAAGAACCGTCAACCAAAGTTGCCTTAATACCTACCATCGGGTATCCTGCAAGAACGCCCTTTGCGGTACTTTCTCTTAGTCCCTTTTCAACAGCGGGGAAGAAGTTTTTGGGAACGGCACCGCCAAATACCTTTTCTTCGAAAACAAGTTCTAAACTGTCGGTCGGCTCAAATTCTATGATAACATCGCCGAACTGACCGTGTCCGCCCGACTGTTTTTTATGTCTTCCTTGGGCTTTGACCGGCTTTCTTATTGTTTCCCGATATGCTATCTTCGGCGCACTGAGTACTACATCAATACCGAATTTTGTTTTAAGTTTAGAAACGATTAAATCAAGATGCTGTTCGCCGAGCGTTGAAATAACCTGCTCTTTTGTTTCTGTGTCGGAAAAAAGGGAAATAGTTCTGTCTTCTTCCATAAGGCGGTTAAGACCCGAACTGATTTTTTCCTCATCGCCCTTATTTGCAGGATAAATTGCAGTTTTAAGGGTCGGTTTTGGGAATATCGGAGCCGCAACCGATGTTTTTCCGCTTATGCTTAAAGTATCGCCGGTTAAAACATTACCGAGTTTTGAAACCGAGCCGATATCTCCGGCAGAGATTTTATCGGCCTCTTCCTGCTTTCCGCCTTTAAGCCACATAACTTTTGAAATTCTTTCTTCCTCGCCTGTTCGGTTGTTTTTAAGTTTCATATCGGAAGTTATGCTTCCTGATACAACCTTAAAATACGAAAGTTTTCCGACAAATGGGTCGGCAATTGTTTTGAAAACAAATAAAGCATTTTCGCCCGATTCTTCAAATTTTTTCTCGGTGCCGTCGCTTAATTTATATGTAGCATTTTCCGCTGACGGCAAAATTTCCGCAACCGAATCGGCAAAGAGAGAAATGGCATCGCCGTTTTGCTGAACACCGCAGTAAACAGGGCAGATATCTCCCGCAACAATTCCCTTCTTTAAGCCGGAAATGATTTCATCCTTTGTAAATTCTTCTCCGCCGAAGTACTTTTCCATCAAAGCATCGTCAACACTTGCAACGGCTTCAAGGAACATATCCCGCATCTGACCTATTTCGCCACCCGAAGGAACATCAACCTGCGTTTTCTCAAAGCCGTTAAACGAAAATGCTTTGTTTTCAATTAAATCAACATAGCACTTAACCGTTTCGTCTTCAATATAGGGAACAACAACAGGACATATTACCGAGCCGTAATTTGCAACGAGGGCGGAAATAACTCTATAAAAATGCGCATGGCTCGAATCAAGTTTTCCTATGAAGAAACCTATGCCTTTATTAAGGGATTTTGCCTTTTCAAATGCTTTTTTTGCGCCGTTTGTCAGTCCCGATTTACCCGAGAGGACAATAATTGCGGAATCGGCGGCGCTCAGCGCCTCGGTAACTCCTCCGGCAAAATCGAAAAGTCCCGGTGCGTCTATAAGGTTTAATTTGAAGTCGCCTTTTTCAAGGGCGAAAACCGAAGTCTGAACAGAACATCCTCTTTTTTTCTCTTCGGGGTCAAAATCCAATGCGGCAGTACCTTCCGAAGTGTTTCCTATTCTTTCAGTAGCTTTTCCGTAACAAAGAACGGAATCGGCTAATGTTGTTTTTCCGGAATTGCTATGACCGAGAATAGCAATATTTTTGATTTTTGAAATTGAATACTGTTTCACTATGGTTGCACTCCTTAAATAGACAAATTTAACATAAATCTGTTTGATATTTGAATTATAGCATATTATTTGTTGCAATACAACTAAAATAATTCACAATATTAAAAAATATTGTAAAAATGTCATAAAAAATAAAATAATGTAAAATTTTTGAATAAATTGACGAAATTTTCGGTATTAAGAAGCTTAATTGTAACAAAACTGAAATTATTTGTAACCGAATTGTTTTTGGAATTGAATATTACAGCGAGTATAATACTATATGTAAGATGAAATCAAATAGAGGAGGAGCATATATGAAAAAGCGCTTTTTGATTTTTACCGCCGTTTTATGTATGGCGGTTATATGTTCTTCTTTTTTCTTTTCGGGCAATGCCCAAAAGTCGGTTGAAAAAGAAACCGTTTCTGTTTCTTCTGCCGAGGCAAATTTGCTTAGTATGTTAAATCATAATTTCGTTTACGGCTCTGATTTTGACGATGCCGATGTTATGGTTAGCCGTTCGGTCAATGCCCTTCGTGCTTACGGAAATGCGGAAGAAGGTATAGACCGAAATCTTATCGCCGATTTTGTCTTTAATATGTATGGCGAAGATATCGTTGATATTTCTTCGCTTGACTGCGGAACCCCAAAGGGCGATTTAAGTGTTTATTATATGTCCTCGGGAGATACGAAATACCGCCACAGCAACATAAAATTAACCGAGAATGAAGACGGCACTATCACCGCCGTTACCGATGTTTTAGCAGAAAACGGCATAAATAATGAAAGCTATACGGCAACATCGCTCTTTGTTCCAAACGATAATTCCGCTTTCGGCTTTAACATTATATATTCAGAACTTTCTCAAAACGGAACTTCGCTTTAAGCAATATTATTTAAGTTTAACCCTGCCTTACGGCAGGGTTTTTTCGGCTTGAAAATTTTCTTATATTTATAAAATAATGCGAAAACTTATATATATTAACCTTCTTGGCCGTTTTGCCTAATATTATTAAGTATATCGGCATATTAACTGCCGATATAATGCGCTTTACAGTTGACAAGAGTTAGGTTTTATATTAAAATATTATGGTAACAATTTATATTTATACAAGAAGGAGAACACTATGAAAAATTTTGTAAAAGTTATTTCCCTAATTATGGCAGTAATGATGCTTATTTGCTGTTTCGCAGCATGCGGCAATAAAGATGCCGAAAAAGCAAAAGATTATGTAATTGCAACAGACAAAGGATTCAGCCCCTTTGAATTTGAAGATGCAGAAGGCAATATCTGCGGTATTGATATGGATATTATGAATGCCATCGCCGAAGATCAGGGCTTTACTTATGACCTTCATTATATCGGCTGGGATGCAGCCATCGCAGAATGTCAGGCAGGTCAGGCAGACGGTATGATAGCCGGTGCTTCTATTACCGACAAGAGAAAAAGCGAAGGTTGGATTTTCTCCGACGGTTATTATGATGCAACTCAGGGTATGGCAGTAGCTGCAGACTCTTCTATTGCTAAGTTTGAAGACTTAAAGGATAAAAATGTTGTTGTTAAGAACGGTACTATGAGCGACGAATATGCAACAAGCATTGCCGATAAGTATGGATTTAAGGTTACAAGAGTTTCAACTTCGCCCGATATGTATGCTCAGGTTCAGGGCGGTCAGGCAGATGCTTGTTTTGACGATACTCCTATCCTTAAATATTCTATAAAGACCGGCGATCTTAAAATGAAATATATCGACGGTTCTGAAAACGAACCGGCAAGTTACGGTTTTGCAACATTCAGCAAAGACAGTGCTGAATTATTGGAAAAATTCAATGCCGGTCTTAAAAACATAAAAGCCAACGGCAAATATGATGAAATCATCAAAAAATATCTCGGATAATTTAAGCGCTTAACTCATTTAATAGCAGAATTATTTAAGGGCAAAGGGATGAAAAATCCCTTTGCCCTTATAGAACGAATGGAAGTAGATTATGGGACGAATTTTATCAGAGTACGGCATTTATTTGCTTGAAGCTCTGGGTAAAACTTTATTATTAGCCCTTTTGGGTTTGTTTTTCGGGTGCATTATCGGTGTTGTTTTCGGACTTTTGAGTGTAGTTAAAAGCAAGGTATGCAACTGGATTTCTCTTGTTTATGTTAACATAATAAGAGGTATTCCTATGATAGTTCTTGCCTTGTTTGTTTACATAGGTGTACCTTATGCATTCAAAAATTTCTTCGGAACGAGAGTTATGCTTACCTCTCTTGCGGCAGGTACTATTTGTCTTGCCGTAAACTGCGGAGCATATATGTCTGAAATTATCCGTGCCGGTATTCAGGCGATAGACCCCGGTCAGATGGAGGCCGCAAGAAGTTTAGGTTTGCCGTACTGGAAATCAATGTTCAGAGTTGTATTGCCCCAAGCAATAAAGAATATGGTTCCGAGCATAGTTAATCAGTTTATTATTACGCTTAAAGATACATCTATTTTATCGGTAATCGGTTTTCCCGAACTTGTTAACAAGGGACAAAACATTATTGCGAGGACATTTATGTCATTTCAAACATGGATAATTGTCGGAGTAATGTATCTGTTTGTAATCCTTGTTTTGCAGTGGGTTGCAAAGATGTTAGAGAGGAGACTTAACCGTGGCAGATAACAGAAATGTAAAAATCCATGTGGAAAATCTCCAAAAAAGTTTTGGCAAACATAAGGTTTTAACGGGAATTACAACCGATATCCATGAGGGAGAAGTTGTTGTAGTAATCGGGCCTTCGGGTGGCGGAAAAAGTACATTTTTAAGATGCATAAACCGTCTTGAAGAAATTTCGAGCGGAACGGTTATTGTTGACGGTTACGATGTTTCCTCTAAAAAAACCGACATAAATAAGATGAGAGAAAATGTCGGAATGGTTTTTCAGCATTTTAATCTTTTTGCAAACCTTAATGTTCTCGGAAATTTGATGCTTGCTCCTACCGAACTTAAAAAGGCAAACAAGCAGGAAGCAAAAGAGGAAGCCCTTAAAATGCTTGATATGGTAGGGCTTCTCGAAAAGGCAGAGGCGTTTCCGCATCAGCTTTCGGGCGGACAAAAGCAGAGGGTTGCCATAGCAAGAGCCCTTTGTATGCACCCTGATATTATGCTTTTTGACGAGCCGACAAGTGCGCTTGACCCCGAAATGGTAGGCGAAGTTCTTGCGGTTATGAAAGAACTTGCAAAAAAAGGTATGACGATGGTTGTTGTAACTCACGAAATGGGATTTGCGAGAGATGTTGCCGATAGGGTTTTGTTTATAGCCGACGGCATTATCGTTGAAGAAGGAACACCAGAGCAAATATTCCAAAATCCTCAAAATCAGAGAACTATTGATTTTCTTAATTGCGTATTATAATGTTAAAGCACCGCTTTTGCGGTGCTTTTTGTTGAATAAATTAAAAAAATGTGTTATATTGAAAAAAGAAAGAGAAAGGAGTTTGAAAAATGTATCCGATTTTACTTGGGTTTGATGAAGAATATGACGGAAATAAACAGGGTATTCTTTCGTTTATTATTTCAAATATAGGTCGCTCAACCGTAAAAAACGGCGAGTTTATCGGTTCCGAAATAAAAGATGTGCTTAGAAAATTCGGAAAAGAGTGTTTCGGAGAAAAGGGAATAAATACAGCATTTTTCCGCTCCGATGGCGATAAATTCGCCCTTATGAATAAACTTAAAACGGTAAATTCGAGGGTAGATACAGAAGATGCTACGATTTATCCGTTCGGTGTTGTAAATAGCATTATAAACGATGCCGATATCGTTGCCGACAGTTTGATGCTTGACGGCAGGGCGGGGTTAAGAGAGGAAGAAAGTTTTTTAATCCTCTATGTTAAAGAAAACGACTGCCTTTTATCCGATTTCGACAGTACAATGAAGGTTTCAAAAAACGACTGTGTTTTTATTCCGCAAAAAACAAGGGTTCAAATAACAGGAAAAGCAGAAATTATTTTAATACATATGTAAAAAAATCACTGATGAAATTTCATCAGTGATTTTTAATTTTACTGCACTAATTTTTTCTTATTGCCTTTTTCGTCAACGATATAAATTGTATCAAGTTGGGCTTCGAGACTTGCCTTAAAAGCGTTTATATATTCCCGCCTTAAAGTTTGTTGCTCGGCTTTTTCTTCTTCGGTAAGCCCCTGCGATTTTTGTTTTTTTGCAAGTTCGTTTATTCGGTCGATTTTTTTTTGCTCCATTAGATTTCGTTTCTTCCTTCCAGCGAACGAGCGAGAGTAAACTCGTCGGCATATTCGAGGTCTCCGCCAACCGGAATACCGTAAGCAAGTCTTGTAACCTTAATTCCCATCGGTTTTACAAGACGGGAAATATAACTTGCGGTGGCTTCGCCTTCAACGGTAGGGTTGGTTGCCATAATAATTTCTTTAACCTGCGTTTCGGAGAGTCTTGCCATAAGTTCCTTTATTTTAAGTTTATCGGGAGTAACTCCGTCAAGAGGAGAAATAACTCCGTGAAGAACATGGTAAACTCCGTTAAATTCCCTCATTCTTTCAAATGCCATAACATCTTTCGGGTCTTCGACAACGCAGATAACCGAATGGTCCCTTTGAGGATTATCGCATATTTGACATATTTCGAGGTCGGTCAGCGCCTGACAAACTTTACAAAAATGAATTTTCTCTCTCGCTTCGGTAAGCGCTTTTGCAAAACTTTTAGCATATTCGGGCGACTGCTCTAAAACGCTAAACGAAAGGCGCTCGGCGGTTTTCTTTCCGATTCCGGGGAGTCGGGAAAATTGATTTATGAGTTCGTTAAGCGGAATAATATTGTAATTCATCAGAACATACCCGGAAGATTAAGTCCGCCCGTTATGGCACCCATTTCATCTTCGGCGGTTTTAGAGGCGTTTGTTATCGCTTCATTGACCGCAACTGTAACAAGGTCTTCTATCATTTCCGCATCGTCGGGGTCGATAATATCGGGATTAATCTTAATGCTTTTTATTAAATGCTTTCCGTCAACTGTAACCGAAACGGCACCGCCGCCCGAAACGGCAGTATATTCCCTTTGTTCGAGGTCTTCTTGCAAAACTGCCATATCTTCCTGCATTTTTTGCGCTTGTTTAAGCATTTGATTCATATTTCCGGGGCCGCCGGAGTTTGGAATTCTAACCTTCATTTTCTATCTCCTTAAATATTCAAATCGTTTATTCTTTCTTTGAAACTGTCAAGCGGGTCCACATCGTTTTGAGGAGCAGTTTTCGGTTTATAAGGCCCGAGCTTATATGTAGCTCCCAATACTTCAAAAGCCGCCTTTCTTATGGCATCACGATAGGTTGATGTTTCGCCGTTTATAAGCGAACGGAACTGTTCGTTTTTGGCATCAATAAGCAAACGCTCACCTTCGATATATGCGCTTGAACCCTGTAAAACTCCCGCAATAATCGGGCAGGTCTTTTTAAGAACTATTAGTATATCTTCCCATTGCGGAATCTTGCCGTTGCTTTCTTTTTCGAAAGCTGGGGTGATATCTGCAATTTCGGTGTTTTGCGAATTTTCAAATTCGCATTCCGGCTCGTTTTTTTTAAGCGGTTTTTCTGAAATCGGCACCGTACTCGGCTCTTTTACGGCAACCGTTTTGTTTGCTTCAAGCGCCGAAATTCTCGCTTCAAGCGATGCGATATCATTTCCGAGTTTCGGGTTGCAAAGGCGGATTATTGCCATTTCCATTTCGGTTCGGTGGTTTCCGTTTAGCATTTTCGAAGCGGTAGCTTGAAGAATTTCCAAAACCGAAAGAATTTCAGAAAGCTGATATTTTTCGGACTGTTCTTTAATGGCTTTTAGTTTTTTTGCCGAGCAGATTATCGGAAGATTTGTACCTTTAATTGTTTTGGCAATCATTAAATTACGGTAATGGCTTGTAAGTTCCGATAAAAGGCGAAGCATATCAACCGAAGAATTATGAAGTTTATCTATGAGCATAAGCGCTTCTTCGGTGTTTTTGTTTTTGATGGCTTCGGCAAGGGTTATAAGATATTCGTTACCTGCCATTGCGCAGACATTTACAACGGTATCTTCGGTTATATCTTTCGTAACCGAGGCACAAAGGTCTAAAATAGAAAGGGCATCTCGCATACCGCCGTCGGCGGCGGCAGATATAAGCGATAATGCTTCATCGGTTATTGAAAAGCCCTCTTTTTGGGCGATATATTTAATTCTGTCGCAAATTTTTTCGGCATCTATTCTTCTGAAATCAAACCGCTGACAACGGGAAAGAATAGTTGCGGGAAGTTTATGAACTTCGGTTGTTGCAAGAATAAAAATAACATGTTTCGGCGGTTCTTCAAGTGTTTTAAGAAGTGCGTTAAAGGCGCTCGGAGAAAGCATATGAACCTCATCTATGATATAAACACGGTATTTTGCGGCGGCAGGGCTGAAATTTACCTGCTCACGCAAAGACCTTATATCGTCAACACCGTTGTTGGAAGCGGCGTCTATCTCGCAGATATCGGTGATTTCGTCATTTGCTATGGCTTTACACATTTCACATTCGCCGCAAGGGTCTCCGTCTTTACTGTTTAAGCAGTTTACCGCTTTGGCGAGTACTTTGGCGCAGGTTGTTTTTCCGGTTCCTCTCGTGCCTGTAAAGAGATAGGCATGAACTGTTTTTTCGGAAGCAATTTCCGATTTTAATGTTTCGGTTATATGCTCTTGCCCGTAAACATCGGAAAAGGTTGCAGGACGGTATTTTCTGTATAACGCCGTATAAGCCAATTAAATCACCCCAAACAAAATAAAAAAATAAATTATATACTGAGCCGCACGAATGAGCCGATTTACTAAACGCACGGGATAAACTTCTTAATGCTGCTCGGTTCCCCGCCTGACATGGTTCGTAGTCTCCCGTCGTACAGGACCCGCCCATTCGCACGGTTCAATATACAATTATATAATATAGTATAATATAAAACTGAGCATTTTACAATAGCAAAATATAAAAAGTTGAAAAACATAGGAAAATTTGTTATACTATATGTAATAATGAATATTTTATTTTCGGGAGTTAAAGATGGAATCAATAAAGATTAAAAGTTTGTTTTCGCTTGAAAACACAAAAACCGCTCCGCTTCTTGAAAAATTCGAATATCCCTATGAGGTTTTACCATATATTTCGGATTTTATTTTGGAATACGGCAAAGCCCTCGATAAAAGTCTTTATAATGAGTTAGAGGGCGGTATTTTTATTGCCAAGAGCGCTACCGTTGCAAAAACTGCGAGTATAGAAGGGCCCTGTATCATAGGCGAAAATTCACAGGTCAGGCATTGCGCTTTCATAAGGGGAAGTGTTTTTGTAGGGGATAACTGTGTTGTCGGCAATTCGAGCGAGATTAAAAATGTTATTATTTTCAATAATGTTCAGGTTCCGCATTATAACTATGTTGGCGATTCAATTTTAGGATATCGCTCACATATGGGAGCAGGTTCAATTACTTCAAATATAAAGTCGGACAGAACTAATGTTAAAATCCGTGTCGGCGATGAGGTAATCGAAACCGGCATTCGTAAAATCGGCGCCTTTTTGGGCGATTATGTTGAAATCGGCTGCGGAACCGTTATGAATCCCGGAACGATAATCGGAAAACATACTATTGTTTATCCGCTTTCGATGGTAAGAGGTTATATTCCCGAAAACAGTATTTATAAAAACAGCACAGAGGTTGTAAAAAGATTAGATGAATATTGAAAAATGGGATGTTCTTAACTCTTACGGAAAATCAACCGGAAGAACTATTTTAAGGGGAAAAGCATTTTTGAAACCGGGCGAATACCATTTGGTAGTTCATATTTGGATAATTTCAAGCACCGGTAAAATACTTATCCAGCGCAGAGCCGACGATAAAAAACTGATGCCGGGAGAATGGGCTGCAACAGGCGGAGCCGCCATTTCTGGGGAAAGTTCTTTTACTGCTGCAAGGCGAGAACTTTTTGAAGAACTCGGCATAAAATCAAATCGGGATAACCTTATAAAACTTTTAAGACTTAAAAGAAAAAATTCTTTTCTTGATGTCTGGGCTATAACTGTTGACCTGCCCGCAGAAAGTCTTGTTCTCCAAAAAAGCGAGGTTGCTTCGGCTAAATGGGTAACTGCCGACCAACTTTACGATATGATAGAAAACGGCGAATATCATAACTACGGCGATGAATATTTTGACAGCGTTTTCGAAAAATTAGATGAATACAGAGGTTCACTTTTATGAGTTATAATATAGAGGGAAAACAATGCAAAGTCTGTAACGCATACCTTTTTGAAGAGGACGATGTTGTTTTCTGCCCCGTATGCGGAGCGCCGCACCATAGGGAGTGCTATAACAGTTTAGGACACTGCGCTCTTGAAGAGTTGCATGGAACCGAGCGCCAATATGATTCTTCAAAAGAAGAGTCAAAAACCGAAAAGGAAAATATCAAAACCGAGGCAAACGCCGTTAAGGTTAAATGCGCCCTCTGCGGCGAAGAATACAATGTAAACGAGGCGGTATGTCCAAATTGTTCAACGCCCAACTCTTTTAAGACGGGCGGTAGGTTTGTAACCTTCGATTTTTTGGGAGGAGTACCTGCAGATATGGATTTAGGCGAAGGCGTTACCGCCGCCGAAGCCAAAAAATTTGTCTTTTCAAATACCCAGAGATTTATCCCGAAATTTGCGAGAATGAAGAACGGGCAAAAGGCCTCCTTTAATATTTTGGCATTTTTCTTTCCCTGCGCATGGGCGCTTTCGAGAAAAATGTATAAATTAGGGGCATTTATAGGTGCGTTGGAAGTCGCCTTTTCAATGCTTATGATGCCGTTTAATAATGTAATAAAATCCGGAATTCCGCAAGATGTTGCGCAAAACTCTACAAAACTTGCGACATATCTTATGGATAATATAAAGTTTTTCAGGGGTCCTGCTTTATATTTTGCTTTTGCCGCTTCAACGCTTACGGTTATTATGAGAATAATAATCGGTATTTTCGGAGATTATTTTTATAGAAATCATACCTTAAAAACGGTTTCAAGCATAAAGAAAAGCGGAGAAGATATAGAAGAAAATATGCGAAAAAAAGGCGGAGTTAGTTTACTCCTTCTGATTTTGGGCATTCTGATAACCGATTATTTGCCCGTTTTGATAGCAAGTTTTGCAGGAATATAAGGCAAATCAGCGTTAAAATTTACGCAAAAAAGAAATGGTGATTTTTTATGAAAGTAAAAAAGGCGATTATTCCCGCCGCAGGACTCGGAACGAGGGTTCTTCCGGCATCAAAAGCGCTGCCAAAAGAGATGCTTCCTATTGTTGATAAACCCGCAATTCAGTATATCGTTGAGGAGGCGGTCAGCGCCGGAATTACCGATATTCTCATTATTACAAACAGAGGCAAAGGTGTTATCGAAGACCATTTCGACCATTCTGTCGAGCTTGAAGCCATGCTCGAACAAAGGGGTAATACCCAAATGCTCGAAGCCCTTGAAAATACCGCAAATCTTGCCAACATTTATTATATCCGCCAAAGGCAGACAAAAGGACTCGGCGATGCTGTATTAAGGGCCAAAGAGTTCGTAGGCAATGAGCCGTTTGCCGTTCTTTACGGCGATGATGTTGTTGTTGGCGAAGTTCCGGCAATAGGCGAACTTTGCGATGTTTATGAAAAATACGGCAAGAGCGTTGTCGGAATAAAAGAGGTAAGCGATGAACTTATCGTTAAATACAGTTCATTAAAGATAAACGCCGTAAGCGACTGTCTTTTTAATGTTACCGATATGGTAGAAAAGCCAAAACTTTCCGAAAAGTTTTCAAACTACTCTGTTTTGGGCCGTTGCGTTTTAGACGGTGAAATTTTCGGCATTCTCGAAAAAACGCCCTATGGCGCCGGAAACGAACTTCAATTGACCGACGCTATGAAAGAGTTGGCGAGAAACAACAAAATGATGGGCTTTGAATTTTCGGGCAAAAGGTACGATATGGGAAGCAAAATCGGAATTCTCAAAGCTAATATAGAGGTTGGTCTTGACCATAAAGAAATCGGCGAAGAATTAAAAGAATATATTAAAGATTTGGCAAAAAAATTATGATAAAAAAATACACCACCGTATTTTTCGACCTCGATAACACTCTTTTTGATTTTTTGAAATCAGAAAATAAAGCGGTTAAAAATGCGCTTCGGAAAAACGGGCTTCCTCATGACGAAAAAACGGCGAAATTATATTCCGAAATCAATAAGTATTATTGGGAAAAGTATGAGCGAAACGAAATAGAAAAACAGGATATTTTCGAGAACAGATTTTTAACCCTTCTTCAAAGAATCGGGAAAACCGCCGATGTTAAAAAACTGTCCGATGATTATTTCGGCGAACTTTCAAAGGGGCATGACCTAATGCCTTATGCTAAAGAAATATTAGATTATCTTAAAGGCAAAGGTTATATTTTATGCGCAACAACAAACGGGGTTTCAAAAACGCAGTACCGCCGAATAGAAGAATCGGGAATAGGAAAATATTTTGATGTTGTTTGTGTTTCGGAGGACGCGGGTAGTCAAAAACCCGAGAAGACATATTTTGATTATGTTTTTTCAAAATGCGAAGAAAAGAACAGAGCCAAAGTTTTGGTAGTCGGCGATTCGCAAAGTTCCGATGTTTTGGGCGCTCTTAATTCTATGCTTGATATTTGCTGGTTCAACCCCGAAAAAGCCGAGCCGAAATACAGCGTTAATTATGAAATTAAATCGCTTAAAGAATTAGAGAAAATTCTATAAAATTAAAAGCAGAGATTTGCAAAAAATCTCTGCTTTTTTTCATATTATAACGGGTTGAATTTGCTCACCTTTAAGGGCTTTTTCAACTGTTTTCGGAATAAGCGAAAAATCGCAAACCAACGAGTTATGCTTTGAAAACGGGTCGTCTTGCCTAAACGGAACAAAATATATATTTTTGGCATTGCTTAAAAGTCCTATGTTTTTGGCACCTGCGCCTAGGGCGTCGTTAGTTGCTATTCCCAAAACAACCGGTTTTTCGTTTCTAAGGTGTGCTTTAACCGCCATGGTAACCGGAGTATCGGTAATTCCGAGGGCGATTTTTGCGAGGGTGTTGCCGGTGCAGGGCGATACAACGATGATATCAAGCAAATTTTTAGGGCCTATCGGTTCGGCATCAGAAATTTTGCGGATAATTTTTTCTTTGCAAATATCCTCAATTTCTTCTATAAAATCCTGTGCTTTTCCGAAACGGGTGTCGGTTTTATAAACGATATCCGACATAATGGGTTTTATTTTTATATTAAATTTGCTGAGTTCTTTAAGCGCATCAACCGAATTTCTCATAGTACAAAAAGAACCGCAAAGGGCATAGCCGAGAGTTATATTTTCCATTCATACCTTTCCTTTCAGTTGTTGCATTTATTAGCTTTAATTTGAGTTTTTATTGTTTTTGCAAGAATGTTTCCTGCCGTAAGAGGCGCCGTTTTTGCGGGGATAGAGGGAAGTTTATATGCCTTGATTTTTTGCTCGGTTGCAATATCAAAATCAAGACAGCCCTTGCTCGATAAGTCAATTATTATCGGCTTTCGGGGCAGATTTGAGTTATCAAAAATATCGGCGTCAACTGTATTGAATATTATATCAAAATTTTCTGATATGCGGTTTACGGCAGATGTATGAACAAAGTTTATGTTTTGCGCTTCAAGGAGAGAAAAATCCTTATCGTTACGGGCGCTGACCGTAAGGTCGCAACCGAAAGAGGCAAGTCTTGAAATTAAAACTTTTGCAACTCTGCCGTTGCCGATAACCAGAACTTTCGATTTCCAAACGGTAAAATCGGTATTTTGTATCGCAAAAGCAATGGCTCCCTCTGCTGTGGGAACGCAGTTCAGATATGCAAAACTTTCTGATTTCATAAGGTCGATGCAGTTTTCATTTTCGAAGATATATTTGCAACTTATAATAAGTTTGCCCTTCGCCTTTTTCTCAACTTCGCAAAGGTATATTTTTCTTCTCGAAAGAGGGCAGTAAACCGTTTCTCCGTCCTTCGTTGCAGGAACGGGAAGAACGATAACATCAAAGTCGGAAATAATTTCAAAATCGTTGTTAAAAAGTCCGAAACTTGAAACAAAATAACCTTCCGCTTTTAGATTTTCCATCGCAATTTTGCTTCGGTTGTCGCCGCCGATAAAAAGAATTTTCTCCATCAAAACACCCACAAACAAAAAATATAAGCGCCTAAATGCAACTTAATACATTTTATGGCGCCTTAATTTTTTTTGTTACTTATTATCGAGCATTTTAAGAAGAGCTTCTTTTTTGTTTGCATCGGGATTTTTTCTTACCGTTTCGCAAAGATTTTGAAGAACCGTTCCTATCTCCTTATCTTTGTAACCGAGTTTTAATAAATCATCTCCGTTTATTTTAAGATGCGATATTTTATACGGCTCGGCAGAGTCGATTATTTTTTTAATCTTTTGTTTTTGCTCTTGGAAGTTTTCTGCCGTTTTAATGCTTAAAAAATCAAAATAATCATAAATTGTTTCGGCATCGGCAACCGATAATGCGAGTTTCAGTTCGCTGTCGCTGCTCTTATTATTTATAAAGTTCAGTTTAAGCATATCTTCAAAATATTTTTTATAAGCGTTAGATAATTTGAGATTTTTAATTACCTCAAAGCAATCACAATCGCAAAGGTATAAAAACGCAAAAAAACGCAAATTTTCTTTGTTATCCAATTTGTTTAACAGTTTTAGCCCACGGCAGTTTTTGATGCCGAAATATTTAAGACCGCCCTTTTTTATCAACGGTTTTAACGCATTTGGATTTTTGCCCGAAACCGCCTTTATGAGTTCCGAAGCGACTCTTTCGGCGCTTATTTTTTCGAGATTTTTACAAAGGCGAAGCGCCGAACTTTTTGTTTTCCTTTCGATTTTGAAGCCAAGAGTGCTTGAAAATCTGAAAAGCCGTAAAATTCTTAAAGCGTCCTCTGAAAATCGTTTTTCGGGGTTGCCTACCGCTCTTAAAATCTTTTTGTTCAGGTCGCCTATTCCACCGAAATAATCTACAAGTCCGCATTTTTTGTTAAACGCCATGGCATTTACGGTAAAATCCCGCCTTGATAAATCCTCTTTTATATCCGAAACAAATTTAACATCGGCAGGGTGGCGCATATCCGAATATCCGCTTTCGGTTCGGTAGGTTGTTACTTCAAAAGGGGTATTGTTGCCGTCTATAACCGTAACTGTTCCGTGCTTTATGCCGGTGTCTGCGGTGTTCTTGAAAACGGACTTTATTTCTTTCGGCAAGGCGTTTGTTGTTATATCGTAATCATCTGGGGTTTTGCCCATAAGCAAATCCCTGACACAACCGCCTACGATATATGCTTCAAAACCGCTGTTTTCTATGGCGAGAAGAATATCGCCGACCGAAATCGGAATATTTAGCAACATTTTCACCCTCTTTTGTAATAAAATGGTTTATTTTTTCAATAATATATGATAAAATAATTATTTAGTAAGTAATAAGGGGTAGTTTTTGTGAAAGAAATCAGAGAAACAGACAAACTTCTTAACGGAATAAAGAGAATACACATGGTAGGTATCGGCGGAAGCGGAATGTGTCCCCTTGCCGAAATTCTTTTGAGCAGAGGATTTATTATAAGCGGCTCGGATAATGTTAAAACAGAAAAAACCGATTATCTTGAAAGCATAGGAATAAAGGTTTTTATCGGTCAAAAAGCCGAGAATGTTGACGGAGCCGAACTTTTGGCATATTCGGCGGCAATACCCGAAACAAACCCCGAAAGGTTAAGGGCAAAAGAACTCGGGATTCCCGAAATGGAGCGTTCGGTTTTGCTTGGCGCAATAACGAGAAAGTATGATAATGTTATCGGTGTTTGCGGAACTCACGGAAAAACTACCGTTTCGTCTATGATAACACAAATTTTGCTTTTAAGCAATAAGGAACCTACCGCCGTTATCGGCGGAAAACTTCCAATATCCGGTACATCGGCGGTTGTCGGCAATTCCGAAACCTTTGTTTGCGAATCCTGCGAGTTCGTAAACTCTTTTTTGGAGTTTTCGCCTGATATTTCGGTTCTTCTTAATATTGATAACGACCATTTGGATTTTTTCAAAACGATGGATAATCTTTGCAAGTCATTCGGAAAATTTGTTTCGCTTTCAAAAATTTCCTATGTTAACGGCGATGATGCTTTGTCGGTTAATGCGGTAAAAAATCTTAAAACGAAGATTATTACCTTCGGACTTGACGAAAAAAACGATTACTATGCTGCAAACATTAAAGAAGGCAAGTTCGGTTTTTGTTTTGACTGTTTCAAAAACGGCAAAAAGGCAGGACATATCGAAATGCATGTTCCCGGAAAGCATAATGTTTATAACGGGCTCGTTTCCTTTGCCGTTTGCTATGATATGGGTATAAATCCCGAGCAAATAAGCGATGCCTTATATAAGTTTTCGGGAGCGGGAAGAAGGTTTGAAATCTACGGTAACTTCGGCGGCATAACGGTTGTTGACGATTATGCCCACCATCCTACCGAGATAAAAGCGACTCTTGAAGCCGCAAAATCGCTCAATTATAACAAGGTGATTTGCGTTTTCCAGCCATATACTTATTCGAGGGTTGCGCTTCTTAAAGACGGAATGGTTGATGCGCTTAAAATTGCAGATAAAGTTTTTTTAACGCCTATTGTTGCTTCAAGAGAAAAAAACACTTTCGGCGTTTCTTCCGAGGATATCGCAAAAGAACTTTCAGATGCGTATGTTTTGGCGGATTATGAAACACTTGCCGAAGAAATGATAAAATCGGCGAATAGCGGCGATATCATTATAACTATGGGCGCCGGAGATATTTATAAAGTTGCAAAGAAAATTTCGGAGAAATTATCATGACAACGATAAAATTATACGATGAAGATGCCTATATAAAAGAATTTTGCGCAACGGTTGTTTCCTGCGAAAAGCAGGGCGAAAAATATAAAACCGTTTTAGATAAAACCGCATTTTTCCCCGAAGCGGGTGGACAGCCCTGCGATACGGGAATGATAGACGGCAACAGAATATCAGATGTTCAAATCGAAAACGATATAATTTATCATTTTTCGGACAAGCCGTTTTCTGCGGGACAAACCGTAAACGGAAAAATAGATTTTGAGCGCCGTTTCTCTTTTATGCAAAATCATTCGGGAGAACATATCGTTTCTGGAGTTATAAATAAACTTTTTTCTTTGGACAATGTAGGATTTCATCTGAACGAGGAAATAGCAACGCTCGATTTTAACGGTATTTTAGACCGAGAACAGCTTGACCTTATCGAAAATACGGCAAACAAAAAAGTTTGGGAGAACAATGCCGTTAAAACATACTATCCAAGCGCCGAAGAACTTTCGGGTTTGGAGTTTAGGCAAAAAAAGGAAATAACAGGCGATATCCGTATTGTAAAAATAGAAAATACAGACATCTGCGCTTGTTGCGCTCCCCATGTTAAAAGCACGGGAGAGATAGGGCTTATAAAACTTTTGGCTTTTGAGAAGATGAGGGGCGGAACCCGTATTTATATGAAATGCGGGGGTTTGGCTCTTGCGGATTATCAAAACAAACTGAAAAACATATCGAAAATCCAAAATCTTTTATCATCAAAGCCCGAAGATACCGCCGAGGCGGTAGAAAATTTGAATCGGAAATTAGGCGCCGAAAAGCAAAAATTATCTGCGCTCAACAAAAAGCTTATCGTTTTTTTGGCGGAAAGCGGAGAAGCAAAAAACAAAATAACCGTTGTTTCCGATTTTGATATGAAGGATTTGCAAACTCTTGCGGATATGCTCTATAAAAAGTTTTCCGAATTAAAGGTTGTTTTATCCGAGAAAGAAAAGGATA
Organism: Clostridia bacterium; assembly: GCA_024404145.1. Taxonomy (GTDB): domain Bacteria; phylum Bacillota; class Clostridia; order Oscillospirales; family Acutalibacteraceae; genus UBA737. The sequence continues at coordinate 47,210 of JAKSQK010000010.1, forward strand.
CATATTCATTTGTAATAGTCGGAAGCGAAGAGGAAACCTCCTATTTGTTTTCCAAAATGAAAGAAGAACTTGAAGTCGGCGGCGGCGGACGAAACGGTATGATACAAGGAACCGTTAAAGCATCGCTTGGCGAAATCAAAGGAGTAATAGAAAGTATATGAACTGGACCGAGATAACCGCAACGGTACCGACGGAAAAAACCGACGAAGCGGCAGCCATTGCCAATATGGTTGTGCCTTACGGAATTTATATTGAGGACTATTCCGATTTGGAAGAGGGCGCAATGGAAATTGCCCATGTTGACCTTATTGACGAGGATTTAATTGCAAAAAACCGTGAAATATCGGTTATTCATCTTTATCTTTCCGAGAGCGATAATGTTGCCGAGAAACTCGCATATCTTAATGAGCGAATGACCGCTTCGGATATCGACTTTAAGTTGAGCAACAGAACGGTTGACGACGAGGGCTGGAACGAAAACTGGAAAAAATATTTTAAGGCATTTGAGATAGGCGAAAAATTAGCCGTTTGCCCGAGCTGGGGAAAATATGATAATAAGCAAATGAGAACCGTAATAAGTCTTGACCCCGGCGCCGCTTTCGGAACGGGAAGCCATGCTACGACCTCTCTTTGCCTTTTGGAACTTGAAAAACTTGTAAATAAACAAACCCGTATCCTCGATATCGGAACGGGAAGCGGAATTTTGGCGGTTGCTTCAAGACTGTTAGGTGCAAAAAGTGCCGTCGGCGTTGATATTGATGCGATGTCCGTTAAAACGGCAAAGGAGAACGCCGAAAGAAACGGCGTTTCGCAAAACACCGAGTTTTTGCACGGCGACTTGGCAGATAAAGTCAGCGGAAAATATGATATAGTCTGCGCTAATATTATTGCCGATGTTATAATCCGTCTTTTTGGCAGTGTTAAAGATTTTATGGAGGACGACGGAAAACTTATAATTTCGGGGATAATTGACCTTAGAGTTAAAGATGTTGAAAAAGCGATAGAAGAATATAATTTTAAGATAGAAAAGAAATCAGTAAAAGACGAATGGTACGCCTTTGTTTTAACTAAATAATCGGAGGAAATTTATGCTTGAATTTGAGCAACTGAAACTAAGACTTATTGCGAACGAACAGGAAATTGCCGACCTTAAAGATGCGATAGGTTATGATTCTCTTGTGAGAGAAATTGAAGAACTTGAACAGAAATCGGCAGCGCCCGGCTTTTGGGACGATGCCGAAAATTCCCAAAAGGTTTTGCAACATACGGGAAAACTGAAAAATAAGGTTGAAGCATACGATAATGTCCGTTCATCTTTTGATGACCTTTTGGTGCTTATAGATATGGGCGATGAAGACGGCGATTTGTCGCTTGTTGAAGAGATAACCGCTTCCATTGATGAACTCGAAGGAAATATTGCTTCTTTAAGACTCGGAACGCTTCTTACCGGCGAATACGACCAAAACAATGCGATTTTAACCTTCCATGCAGGTGCCGGAGGTACCGAGGCGATGGACTGGGTAAGTATGATAGTAAGGATGTACACCCGCTGGGCGGAGCGACATGGATTCGGCGTTAAAGTTCTCGATTTTCTTGACGGTGATGAGGCAGGGCTTAAAAGTGCGGTTATGCTGATAGAGGGCGAAAATGCTTACGGCTATCTCAAAAGCGAATCGGGTATTCACCGACTTGTCCGGGTATCCCCGTTTGATGCCTCGGGAAGAAGGCATACCTCTTTTGCATCGGTTGAGGTTATGCCGGAAATCAGCGACGATATAGATATCGAGATAAGAGAAGAAGATATAAAAATGGATGTTTTCCGCTCATCAGGCGCCGGCGGACAGCATATCAACAAAACTTCATCGGCAGTTCGCCTGACCCACATTCCTACGGGAATAGTTGTTGCCTGTCAAAACGAGCGAAGCCAATTTCAAAACCGAGACCAAGCGATGACAATGCTTAAATCAAAACTTCTCGAAATAAAAGAACGGGAACATCTTGAAAAAATCGAGGATATCAAGGGTGTTCAAAAGGAAATTGCATGGGGCTCACAGATACGCTCCTATGTATTTATGCCGTATACAATGGCGAAAGACCACCGAACTTCTTTTGAATCGGGAAATATAAATGCCGTTATGGATGGCGACCTTGACGGTTTTATAAACGCCTATTTGAAGTCGGCTTCAAAGGGTGAACTCAAACAATAATTACAAGGCGGGAGATTATGCTTAAAAGATTTATAAGTTATTATAAACCATATAAACTGCTTTTTATTTTGGATATGGCAGCATCACTTCTAATTTCGGCAATAGGGCTTGTGTATCCTGTTGTTACAAACAAAATGCTCAACGATTTAATTCCAAACAAAAATTACCGTATGATAATCGTTGCCGGAATTATTGTTTTAATACTCTATTTTCTTAGAATGTTGCTTAAATACTTTGTCCAGTATTACGGCCATATGATAGGAACCAATATGCAGGCAGATATGCGGAGAGATATGTTCAGGCATCTTGAAACATTGCCTTTTACATATTTTGACAACAACGAAACCGGAAGAATTTTATCCCGAATGACCAATGATTTGTTTGATGTTGTAGAACTTGCCCATCACGGCCCCGAAAACCTTATCGTTTCAAGTTTAACGCTTATCGGTTCGTTTATCTATCTTTTATCCATTAATGTTTATCTTACATTTATTATTTTCGCATGTGTTCCGATTCTTGTTGTCGTTTCTTCCTATTACAGAAAGAAAATGCATGCCGCATTTAAGGAAAGAAGGGCAACTACTGCGGGAATAAATGCCGCAGTTGAAAGCAGTATAACGGGAATAAGGGTTACAAAAGCATTTACAAATAATGAAACAGAGATGAAAAAGTTTGAAAAAAACAACGAACTTTTTGTCGAGTCCTGCAAAAAATCTTACAGCGCTATGGGACAGTACCATTCAATATCCAACTTTATTACCGATGTATTTAATGTTGTAATAATAATCGCAGGTGGTCTTTTCCTATACGCAAACAAGATAAATTTCGGCGACTATACAACATTTATCGTTTCGGTAAATGTATTTATAAACCCCGTAACACAGTTAATCGGTTTTATGGAGCAATTCCAAAACGGCGCATCGGGATTCGAAAGGTTTATTGAGGTTATGGACCAAGAGCCCGAAAAAGAGAACGACGGCGCTTTTGAGCTTAAAAATGTCGAGGGCGAAATTGATATAAGAGATGTTTCGTTTGCCTATGAAGTAGACCAAGAAAAAATTGTGCTTGACCATATAAACTTAAAGGTTAAGAAGGGGCAGAAACTTGCTCTTGTAGGTCATTCGGGCGGAGGAAAAACAACGATTTGCCATCTTATCCCTAATTTTTACAGGGTTAACAGCGGTGAAATTTTGCTCGACGGCAAGAACATTAACGATATTAAATTCGATTCGCTCAGAAAAAATATCGGTATCGTACAGCAAGATGTTTTCCTTTTTAACGGAACTATCAGAGATAACATAATCTACGGCCGTCCCGATGCTACCGAGCAAGAGGTTATAACGGCGGCAAAACGCGCCAATATTTATGACTATGTTATGACATTGCCTAACGGGTTTGATTCAGAGATAGGAGAGCGGGGCGTTAAGCTTTCGGGCGGTCAAAAGCAACGGCTTTCAATTGCGAGGGTTTTCCTAAAAGACCCGAAAATTTTAATTTTGGATGAAGCGACAAGCGCCCTTGATAATACAACCGAAATTTTAATTCAAGATGCGCTTGATGAACTTTGCAAGGGAAGAACGACGATAGTTGTTGCGCATAGATTATCAACGATTAAAAATGCCGATGAAATAGCGGTCATTGATAACGGCAAGGTTCTCGAAAAGGGAAGCCATGAACACCTTATCCAAAACGGAAAAGTTTATAAAGAACTTTATGAGTTGCAGTTCAGAGATAAAAAAGAATATATATCAACCCATAATAACAGTATTTTGTAAGCGATAAAAATTAAACTCCTTTTGACGGTTAAATGCGTCAAAGGGAGTTTATTTTATTATAAAAAATCGCATAATATAGTATATTAAATTCATAGTCGCAACGCAAATTGCAAGAAAATCTATCGGTTTTTTTAATTTAGGGAGTTTTTCTTTATGTATCTGTAATAAAACGCAAATACCCAAAGGCAGAGCAAAAATATTAAAACCGATATAGGATTTCAAATCAAACTTTAACAAAGAAATTATTGCTCTTGTCATATAGCAGGTCGGACAGGGCGTATTGAAAAAATAAAAAAACGGGCAAACATAGAATTTTGCGGCAAATAATAGGGCAACACAAAATAAAATGTGTTGCCCGAAAAGTTTCAACCTATTCATTATAGAAGAGTCATCAAATTATTGAAATTTAATTCTTTTGCCTTTTTTGAAATTGTAAACCAGTCAATAATAGTTAAAATACAGCAGCAACCGCCTGTTAAAAGTTTCAAAACGCCCATTCCTGTATCGCCTATCATAAAACGGTCAATACCCAAACCACCCAAAAAGATAGAAATTAAAAGGATAGTCGTCGGGTCTTTGAGTTCAATTGTGCTGATAAGAGAAAACTTCTGTTCGTCTAATGACTGAAGTTTTTCTTTAAGATACATTATTTTCTCTGCCGGAAAATATTTTTGATTTGCCATGATAAACATATCAACTTTGTTTTGATCCATATATACCACCGTTTTCCATTATTTAGTACAAATTTGCACCATATATTGATTATACAAAAACAGTCGAATTTTGTCAATAGAACAATATATAAAAAATGCTTATTTATTGCCTTAAAAAAGCATTGACAAACATAGAAAAAAGCGATATAATATGCGAGTATGCGAAATTATGTTCAGTTTTGGCATACGCAAATTTAACAGAAAGGAGTAATGTAGAAGTGCCAACCTTTAACCAGTTAGTTCGCAGCGGCCGTGAAACTGCCGTCAAGAAGGCAAAGGCTCCTGCTCTTTTGAAGGGTTATAACTCGATGAAGAGAAGTCTTACCGACAATGACTCACCGCAGAAGCGTGGCGTTTGCACAGCTGTTAAAACCTCCACTCCTAAGAAACCTAACTCTGCTCTTCGTAAAATTGCGAGAGTTCGTCTTTCCAACGGAATCGAAGTTTCTGCTTATATTCCCGGAATCGGACATAATCTCCAAGAGCATAGCGTTGTTCTTATTCGTGGCGGCCGTGTTAAGGACCTTCCCGGTGTGCGTTACCACATTGTAAGAGGTACCCTTGATACACAAGGTGTTGCAAACAGAATGCAGTCCCGTTCAAAATACGGTGCTAAGCGTCCAAAAGCAGGTGCGAAGTAATTCTTAAAAAAGAAGAAATCTCTGCTGCAAAATATTCAAGCAGCGGCGTTTATATATAATATGTAATACGCCTTTGCTTGGTAAAACGGGAGATTGTACTCGAGTACCAATGATATCATTTTTATGAAGGAGGGAAGTAAAGTGCCAAGAAGAGGCTTTATTGCAAAACGTGATGTATTGCCTGATCCTATCTATAATTCAAAGAAGGTTACCCGCCTTATCAACAACATTATGCTTGACGGTAAGAAGGGTGTAGCCCAGAAGATAGTTTACGGTGCTTTCGACATCATCAATGAAAAAACAGGAAAGGATCCTCTCGAAGTATTCGATGCTGCAATGGAAAACATTATGCCGCAGCTCGAATGTAAAGCCGTTCGTAAGGGCGGTGCTACCTATCAGGTACCGTTTGAGGTTCGTCCTGAAAGAAAACAAACTTTGGCTTTGCGTTGGTTAACAATGTTCAGCCGTCAGCGCAGTGAGCGCACAATGAAAGAGCGTCTTGCATCTGAAATTATGGATGCTACAAACGGTTTAGGTAATGCCGTTAAGAGACGCGAGGAAATGCACAGAACAGCAGAAGCAAACAAAGCTTTTGCTCATTACAGATGGTAATAATCTGTTGTTAATGACCGCTTAAAAGCGGATGGAGGTAAATATGCCAAGAAAAGTTAGTCTTGAAATGACAAGAAATATTGGTATTATGGCTCACATTGACGCAGGTAAAACCACCACCACTGAGCGTATCCTTTTCTATACCGGTATCAACCGTAAGTTAGGTGAAACTCATGATGGCGCGTCAACCATGGACTGGATGGAGCAGGAAAAAGAGAGAGGTATTACAATTACTTCGGCTGCTACAACTTGTTTTTGGAAAGACCATCGTATCAATATCATCGACACCCCGGGACATGTTGACTTCACCGTTGAAGTTCAGCGTTCGCTCCGTGTACTTGACGGTTCCGTAACCGTTCTTTGTGCAAAAGGCGGTGTTGAACCGCAGTCTGAAACCGTTTGGCATCAGGCTGACGAATATAAGGTACCGAGAATGATATTCGTTAATAAAATGGATATAATGGGTGCCGATTTCTACCATGTTCTCGATATGATAAAGGAAAGATTTAACTGTAATGCCGTTCCGATTCAGCTGCCTATCGGCTGTGAGGACACATTCAGAGGAATAGTTGACCTTTTAGAGAACGATGCCGAGATTTATTATGATGACCTCGGTAAAGATGTAAGAAGAGAACCGATTCCCGATGATATGAAGGAATTGGCTGCAAAGTATCGTACCCAGATGATCGAATCCATCGTTGAGTTGGATGAAGACCTTATGGAAAAATACTTTGAGGGCGAAGAGCCGACTATTGAGCAGATGAAAAAGGTTATCCGCAAGGCAACTATCGATAACGAAATGGTGCCTGTTTGTTGCGGTACTGCTTATAGAAATAAAGGTGTTCAGCCGCTTCTCGATGCTATTGTTGACTTTATGCCGGCTCCGACCGATGTTGAAGCTATCAAGGGCGTAAATCCGGATACAGACGAAGAAGAAATAAGACATTCTTCCGACTCCGAGCCGTTTTCAGCATTAGCATTTAAGATAGCTACCGACCCGTTCGTTGGTAAAATCTGTTTCTTCCGTGTATATTCGGGTTCTGTTGATGCAGGATCGGGCGTATATAACTCGGTTAAGCAGAACCGTGAAAGAATGGGAAGAATATTGCAGATGCATGCTAATAACCGTGAAGATATCGAAACCTGCTATGCTGGTGATATCGCCGCTGCTGTTGGTCTTAAAAATACAACAACCGGTGATACTCTTTGCGATGAAAAGCATCCTGTAATTCTTGAATCTATGAACTTCCCCGAGCCTGTTATTCGTGTTGCTATTGAGCCGAAAACAAAAGCAGGTCAGGAAAAGATGGGTATTGCTCTTGCAAAACTCGCAGAAGAAGATCCGACTTTCAAAGCTTATACAGATGAAGAAACCGGACAGACAATTATCGCCGGAATGGGCGAACTTCACCTTGAAATCATCGTTGACAGACTTCTTCGTGAATTCAAAGTTGAAGCAAATGTCGGTGCTCCTCAGGTTGCTTATAAGGAAAGCATCAAAAAGAAAGTCGACCATGAAACCAAATATAAGCGTCAGTCTGGCGGTTCAGGTCAATACGGTCATGTTAAGATTATTGTTGAGCCGAACGAAACCGGAAAGGGTTATGAGTTTATCAACTCTATCACCGGCGGTTCTATCCCGAAGGAATATATTCCTGCCGTTGATCAGGGTATTCAGGGCGCATTGAACGCAGGTGTTCTTGCAAACTATCCCGTAGTTGATGTTAAGGTTACCCTCTATGACGGTTCTTATCATGAGGTTGACTCTTCTGAAATGGCATTTAAGATTGCCGGTTCTATGGCATTCAAGGAAGCTTGTCGTGTTGCCGATCCCGTTATTCTCGAACCGATAATGAAAGTTACCGTTATCGTTCCCGAGGACTATATGGGCGATGTTATCGGAGACCTTAACTCTCGCCGTGGTGAGATTCAGGGCTTTGAAGACCGTTCGGGTCTTAAACAGATTAACGCAAGAGTTCCGCTCGGCGATATGTTCGGTTATGCTACCGACCTCCGCTCTAAAACACAGGGCCGTGGTCAGTATGTTATGGAGCCGGATGGCTACAAGGAAGTTCCTAAGAGCATTGCTGAGAAAATTGTTTCTTCAAGAGCGAAGAAAGACTAATATATAAATAATACTTGAAATTTTAAGTATTTTTTGGTAAACTAAAAAATGTGATTAAAAAAACTAAATTTAGGGAGGAAATATCACAATGGCAAAAGCAAAATTTGAACGTAATAAACCACATGTTAACATTGGTACAATCGGTCACGTTGACCATGGTAAGACAACTCTTACCGCTGCAATCACAAAGTTCCTTTCATTAAAGGGATATGCACAGTTTGAAGACTATGCAAACATCGATAAGGCACCCGAAGAGAGAGAGCGTGGTATTACAATCAATACCGCTCATGTTGAGTATGAAACTGACGCTCGTCATTATGCTCACGTTGACTGTCCGGGACATGCTGACTATGTTAAGAACATGATTACCGGTGCTGCTCAGATGGATGGCGCTATCCTTGTTATCGCCGCTACTGACGGTCCTATGGCTCAGACAAAAGAACATCTTCTTCTTGCTCGTCAGGTTGGCGTTCCGTCAATCGTTGTTTTCATGAACAAGTGCGATCAGGTTGATGATGCTGAACTTCTCGAACTCGTAGAGATGGAAATTCGTGAAACTCTCGACAAGTATGAATTCCCCGGCGATGATACTCCTATCATCAAGGGTTCTGCTCTTGTTG
>JAKSQK010000011.1 GCA_024404145.1 Clostridia bacterium
TGCACGAAATTCAAGGATGTCTGTAGGAAAATGGACGAGGCGTTCAGGGCAGTGGGGGGAGTTAGTTAATCTCGTTTGCAATTCTATATGTTCGGTTCTTGTTTGCTCCCTCAGCAACGACCTTTCCTTCCCTTACCAGTTCTGTGAGATAGTCGCGGGTACGGGATGCCTTAAGACCTATGTAATCGGCAATAACGCTCGCCTTAACACTTGGGTTATCGGCGATAAATGATAGTATTTGGGTCTTTTTATCGCCGATTTGCATGGTTTGGGATGATTTATCGCCGATTTTATCGCCGACAGACTCGCTATAATTGTCGATGTCTTGCTGTAGTCTATCTGGTCAGAGATGCCGAGTTCATGGTATTGCTTCAGTAATGAAATCAGTATGTTCTTGTTCTCTTGTGTCATAATCTGTTTTTGAAGAACTTTTATCTGTCCTCGCTGCAAAATTATGATTTTTTCATGAAACCTCAAAACAAATGTCAAGGTTTTTGGGGTTCTCTATCATATTATACTCTCGCGCACACGGAAATATCCAAATGGGAGGGCAGAAAATTTCCGACAAGGTCGTTTTATGATTTACAGTCTTTTTGGTTTATTCTTAATTAGTATAAATTCTGTTCTATCATTATTTGGTGTTATATTATAAAATGCCCCAAACAATTTTTCCAAATGCTTACGAGTATATTCAAAAAATCCCTTATTGGTGATATTCTCTAATGTTACTTTATGAAATCTTTTCTTTTTTAAACTACGTAACTCAAAAGTTATTGAACGATTTTCAACGTTAAATGTTATTTTACGTAGTTCATTACTCATTGAAGAGCCATATACGTGTCCATCATAATGTAATAAACAGCATCCAACATCTATTTTTTTGCCATCACCAAATTTACGGTCACAGACTCCTATCTTATATTTTCCAAATTTTTTTCCTCTTGTACAAGCAAAACAATTTACTATTTTATATCCGTATCCCATGTTTATTTTCGTTTAAAATCCGTTTAACTATTTTCCTATTCATCTCATTTAATTCATCCTCAACACATTCAATGTTGCCATCATCAGATACAGATGCCATATATGCATTATAAGCATTATACTCTCGCGCATAAGGAAAAACCAAATGGGAGGGCAAAAAAAAAGGGTGATTATATAATTTGGCATAAACCACTGATTATATCTTTAACCGCAGATTGGCTTTGACTTTCTCCTTCGGACCGCCGACCTTCGGTTCCGCTTCGCGCCGCCTTCCTTCGGTTCAACCAATTTTATTTTTATAATTAAACCTAAGTTTCAGAAACAAATAAGCACAAATTGGCACAAATTATTTCACTAATGACAATAAATAAT
>JAKSQK010000012.1 GCA_024404145.1 Clostridia bacterium
GGAGGTATTCGTGTAAATGATCCTTCGTCTGATCTGGGTGTCATTGCAGCAGTTGCTTCCTGTTATAAAAACAGAACGGTTGAGGACGGAACCGTGATACTGGGGGAGGTCGGACTGGCAGGAGAAGTAAGAGGTGTTCGAAATGCTGTCCAGAGAGTGCGTGAAGCAGCGAAGCTTGGTTATAGAAGAGCGGTCGTTCCGGAGGCAAATAAAACACCGGATATGGAAAGGATCGGAATTCGAATTGATTATGTGAAAAACATATTGAAAACTATAAATGGAATTAGAAGAAATAATATACGGGAAAATGAAATTGTGGGAATTTTCAAACAATTTAAAGAAATGATGAATTATTTCTGACAAATCGATATTAAAAATCGGTCAAAAATGACGCAAAATCGTTGTTTTCGGCCGTTTTTTGATTTGTGTGAAAAAAATAGAAAATTCTTTAAAAAATGACTTGCTTTTTTAAAAAAGAGGGCATATAATCTAAAACTGTCGTCAGGAAAAAGCAATATAGCTAAGAATGATGACGGTACGAATTCAGCTTTCCAAGAACTTAAAAAACTTTTTAAAAAAGTTGTTGACAAGGAAATGCGAAAGTGATATTCTAACAAAGCTGTCGCTAAGACAGCAACGAAAAAGCTCTTTTACAATTTAACAACATGACAACCCCGAAAATTCTTTTAAATAAAGTTTTTTCGGATTTGAACAAAATCCAAACACAGTAAGTTTGAATGACAAGGAAAAAAGCCAAGCTTTTAACCGAGTCGAAGAGGAGAACTTAAAATTTTTATTGAGAGTTCGATCCTGGCTCAGGATAAACGCTGGCGGCGTGCTTAACACATGCAAGTCGAACGGTTCACATGGGAGCTTGCTCTTTTTGTGAATAGTGGCGGACGGGTGAGTAACGCGTGGGTAACCTGCCTTATACAGGGGGATAACAGTTGGAAACGACTGTTAATACCGCATAAGCGCACAGTACCGCATGGTACGGTGTGAAAAACTCCGGTGGTATAAGATGGACCCGCGTCTGATTAGCTAGTTGGTGAGGTAACGGCCCACCAAGGCGACGATCAGTAGCCGGCCTGAGAGGGTGAACGGCCACATTGGGACTGAGACACGGCCCAAACTCCTACGGGAGGCAGCAGTGGGGAATATTGCACAATGGGCGAAAGCCTGATGCAGCGACGCCGCGTGAGCGATGAAGTATTTCGGTATGTAAAGCTCTAT
>JAKSQK010000002.1 GCA_024404145.1 Clostridia bacterium
AAGGTTCGTTTCGCTCCCCGCTTTTTGCAGGGCGCCCGATTATAATACCACAACCGTCTACCGTTGTCAACACTTTTTTTCATTTTTTTGAAAAAATTTTTCCTATATTTTTTTGACTACCATATATAGTGGAATAACCGTTTTAAGCACCCTACTTTATATATGTTGTTTATATACTCTTTATACTTTCAGGTAATATTTATGCACCGGGTTCTAACATCCTTTTCAGTTTTACAAGAGCAACCTTTTCGGCTCTTGAAACCTGAACCTGCGACATTGAAAGTTTTTTTGCCGTTTCGCTTTGAGTTAAAGCGCCGAAATATCTGAATTTTATTATTTTTTGTTCCTTATCGTCGAGTTTGGAAATTGCCATATTGAGCGTTATTCTTTCGGTGAGCTCTTCCTCTCCCGTTTTATCGGCAATATCAAACTCCCTTTCGCCGTCCTCATCGGTTACGGTAAGCGAAACGGTTGACCTACAAGCGCAAAATGCCTCGGTCAATGCTTCAAGCGGCAAACTCATTTCCTCGGCAATTTCTTTAACGGTTACTTCCCTTAAAAGTTCTTTTTCGAGTTTTTCCTTAACCCTCGTAGCTTTAAGGTACAGTTCTTTAATGCTCCTTGAAACCTTGACCTCTCCGCCGTCTCTGAAAAGACGCTTTATTTCTCCGAGTATTACGGGGACCGCATAGGTTGAAAACATAAGCCCTCGGGATTCATCAAAGCCCTTCGCCGCTTTAACAAGACCCAAACAGCCGCTGCTGAACAAATCTTCATAGTCTATACCCCTGCCCGTAAATCTCGAACAAAGACTCGAAACAAGCCGAAGGTTATCCTTTACGAGGTTATCTCTGTTTTTTGTTTGCATAGCGGACAGATATATGTTTTTTAAGCAAAACGGTTGTACCTTTTCCGACTGCGGAGCGCACTTTTATACTATCCATAAAAGACTCCATAACCGCAAAACCGAGCCCCGCCCTTTCATCATCAGAAGTTGTAAAAAGCGGTTCCATCGCCTGTTCTATATTTTCTATTCCCACGCCTCTGTCCCTTATTTTAACCGACAATACATTATCTTTGATTTCACAGCTTATGTAGATTTTGCCGATAGTGTCTTTATAGGCATGAACAATACAGTTTGTTACCGCCTCGGAAACGGCGGTTTTTATATCGCTGATTTCCTCTACGGTAGGGTCGAGCCCCAGCGCAAATGCCGACACAACACTTCTTACAAAACTTTCGTTGACCGATTTTGAAAGAACGGTCATACTGAAACTGTTTTTATTTTCCATTTTCTTTTCTCCTTTACGAACACTTTTCTAATCTGACGAGCCGTTCAAGACCCGAAAGTTTCATGACCTTATAGATTTGCGGTTTGGCGCCCACAACATGCACCTCGCCGCACCTTTTGGCGATAGTTTTGTATCTTCCCATAACAAGCCCTATTCCCGAACTGTCCATAAATGTTACTCGCTCAAAATCGAGAATTAAAAGAGAGGGCATATTAAGTTCTATTGCGCTATCTATTTCTTTTCTGATATAGAATGCGGAATGATGGTCGATTTCGCCGATAAGAACGGCGGTTAAAACTTCGCCTCTTGCACTGATTTCCACTGCCATTAGTTTTCCTCCTGAAAAAAATTAAGGACAAGCCCTTATATATAATAAGAGTTTGTCCGTTAAAAAGTTGTCATATTAAGCTGTTGTTTAGAAAGGTTAAATGTAATATTTTCTTGCCTCACTTGCAAGATAGAGAGAACCCACGATAAATATAGGTAAATCGGTCGCTTTTGCTCTTTTTATGGCGGTAGAAAGATTGGCTTCTTTTTCGGTATTTTGACAATATTTCTCTGCTATTTTCGATAAATCGGAAGCGCTCATACATCTCGGGTTTTCGATTTCGGTTACGATACAGTTTTCGCAAAAAGGCAAGACAGTTTTCAAAAACTCCTCGCAGTTTTTATCCTGCATCATGGCGATAATCGCCGTTATCTTTTCCCCCGATGACGAAAGATACTTTGAAAGCGCCTTTGCGCCGTCGGGATTATGGGCGCCGTCGATAACCGTAACGGGATTTTTTGATACGACTTCAAGTCTTGCGGGAAAAACGGTTTTCGAAAGCGCCGTTTTAACGGTTTTGACATCTACTAAAAAACCCGAATTTTTAACCGTTTCGATGGCGGTTACGGCATTATAAATCTGATGTTCGCCCAAGAGCGAAAGAGAGTATTTTTGGTTATCATATAAGAACTCGTTTCCGAAAGAATCGCTTTTTACCGTTTCGGGCATTTTCGGAACAACAAGTTTTTCGGTTTTGTTCCTTATAACGGAAAGCGCCGTTTTATCCTGATTTGGAACGGTTACAACCGAATTTGTTTTAATTATACCGCATTTTTCATTTGTTATTTGCTCTATCGTTTCGCCGAGAACGGCGGTATGGTCAAGCCCTATTTTTGTTATGACCGAAACAAGCGGATTTTTAATTATATTTGTGGCATCAAGCCTTCCGCCGAGTCCCGTTTCGACAACGGCAACATCGACTTTTTTATCACGAAAATAAAGAAAACAAACGGCGGTAATAAACTCAAACTCGTTAAGCTCTACATTCGTTTTAATAACCTTTTGCGAATATTTTACAAGGTCTTCTTCCGAAATAAACTCTCGGTTTATCTCAATTCTCTCTCTGAAATTAACAACGAAAGGTGAAATATAAAGCCCTGTTTTGAGTCCGCTTTCTTTTAAGATATCGGCAGTCATAACCGCAACCGAGCCCTTGCCGTTTGTTCCGGCGATATGAATGCTTTTGAATTTTTCCTGCGGATTTCCAAGCATTTCACAAACCTTTTCCATACGGCAAAGCGTTGCAGACAAGCGGAAATTTCCGAGAGAATGAATATATTTTAATGTTTCTTCGTAATTCATAAATCTTCACCGCCATTATTCTACCACAAAAAGCAAAAACTGCCAAACAGATTTTCCGCTCGGCAGTTTTTGGAAGTTTACATATTTTCGAGTTCTTTAATGGAATCCTCTATCATTTTGATTTTATCGAGGGCTTTTTTAAGTCCCTGCTTTTGCTGTTCTTTAACGGCCTCGGGGGCTTTTGCCATAAAGCCGACATTATTAAGCTTCTTCTCAAAGAATTCCTTATCTGCTATTGCCTTTTGCATATCCTTATTAAGGCGCTCGATTTCGGCATTTACATCAACAAGTTCTTTCATCGGCATATAAACGGAAGCGCAGTCGGTTACAACCCTTACGGCTCCCTCGCCCGAAAATCCGCTTCCTATTTGAACTTCGGAAGCATAAGCCAAACGGCAGATATAGGAAGCGCCCGACTTAAATGTATCCTCAAAATCGGTTTGGATATTAACCGTTGCTTTCTTTGAGGGGGGAACATTCATTTCAGACCTGCGGTTTCTTACCGCTTTTATTACTTCCATAATCTTTTCAAATTCGGCTTCTTCGTTTATAAACGCAAAGTCTTCGCTGTATTTCGGGAATTCTGATACCATAAGCGCTTCGCCCTTATGCGGAATGGACTGCCATATTTCCTCTGTAATAAAGGGCATAAACGGATGAAGCAAAGCCAAAATACCGCTGAAAACATAAGTTAAAACGCTTCTTGCCGTATTCTTTGCCTTGTCGTCATCGCCGACTAAACGGGATTTGCAGATTTCGATATACCAGTCGCAGAAAACATCCCATATAAAATCGTAAAGTTTTCCGACCGCCATTCCGAGCTCAAATCGGTCAAGATTCTCGGTTACCTCTTTGCAAAGGGTATTGTATTTCGAGATAATCCACTTATCTTCAAGCGCAAAACTATCCTTATCAAGCGGAATAATCTCATCGCTTTCAAGATTCATCAAAATAAACCTTGCGGCATTCCAAAGTTTATTGGCAAAATTTCGACTTGCCTCAACCCTTTCGGGAATATAGCGCATATCGTTTCCGGGGCTGTTGCCCGTTGCAAGAGAAAATCTTAAAGCATCAGCGCCGTATTCGGAGATAACTTCAAGCGGGTCAACACCGTTGCCTAACGATTTGGACATTTTTCTGCCCTGTGGGTCTCTTACAAGACCGTGGATTAAAACGGTATCAAACGGCACTTCGCCCGTATGCTCAATTCCCGAAAACATCATTCTCATAACCCAGAAAGGAATAATATCATATCCCGTTACGAGGGTGTTTGTAGGATAGTAATGTTTAAGGTCTTCGGTTTTTTCGGGCCAACCGAGAGTTGAAAACGGCCATAGCGCAGATGAAAACCAAGTATCAAGCGTATCGGGGTCTTGATGAATGTTTTCGCTTTGGCATTTTGAACATTTATGTACTTCGGTTTTAGAAACGGTTATTTCTCCGCAGTCATCGCAGTACCACGCGGGAATACGGTGTCCCCACCAAAGCTGACGGGAAATACACCAGTCTCTGATGTTTTCGAGCCAGTGGAAATATACCTTTTCGAAACGGGCAGGAACAAACTTTGTTTCGCCATCTTTAACGGCCTTTATGGCAGGTTCTGCAAGTGGTTTCATCTTAACGAACCACTGCTTTGAAACACGGGGCTCAACCGTTGTTCCGCAACGGTAGCAGGTTCCGACATTATGCGCATAATCCTCTGTCTTTACAAGAGCGCCCTCGGCTTCGAGGTCCGCAACGATTGCCTTTCGGGCTTCGTATCTGTCCATTCCCGCATACTTGGGATAATCGTCAACTATTTTTGCATCGGGGGTTAAAACATTTATAACTTCGAGGTTATGGCGAAGACCGACTTCAAAGTCGTTGGGGTCATGGGCAGGAGTGATTTTAACAACACCCGTTCCGAAATCAACCTCAACATAATCGTCGGCAACAACGGGAATTTCTCTGTGAACTATCGGGAGAATAAGAGTTTTTCCGACAATATCTTTATATCTTTCATCGTTTGGATTTACGGCAACGGCGGTATCGCCCAAAAGCGTTTCGGGTCTTGTTGTTGCAAGTTCCAAATATCCCGAGCCATCGGCAAAAGGATAGCGAAGATGCCAAAAATGACCGCTTTGCTCCTCATATTCTACCTCGGCATCCGAAATTGAAGTAAGGCAATGCGGACACCAGTTTATTATTCTCTCGCCTCTGTAAATAAGACCTTTTTCGTAGAGGTTTACAAAAACCTCGTTAACGGCTTTGTTACAGCCCTCATCAAGAGTAAATCTCTCTCGGTCCCAGTCGCAGGAAGAACCGAGTTTTTTAAGTTGCTCTATAATTCTTCCGCCGTATGTTTTTTTCCAGTCCCATGCTCTTTCCAAAAAACCTTCACGGCCGATATCGTCTTTTGTTATGCCCTCTTTCCGCATTGCTTCAACAATTTTTGCTTCGGTTGCTATTGAAGCATGGTCGGTTCCGGGGACCCAAAGGGTATCAAAACCCTGCATTCTCTTAAATCTGATTAAAATATCTTGAAGAGTATTATCAAGCGCATGGCCCATATGAAGCTGACCTGTAATGTTCGGCGGCGGAATAACTATGGTATAAGTTTCCTTGCCCTCTTCTCTCTTGGCATGGAAATACTTTCCGTTAAGCCACATTTTATAAATTCGATCCTCAACTTCTTTTGGATCATACTGTTTTGCAAGTTCCTTGCTCATTAACAGTCCCTCCGAAATAAAAATAAGTATAATTAAGTATAATTTACTGAAATTTGTAAATAATTAAACTGTCAACCCGATTTTAGACAAAAGCGTTTGCGAATTCGGGCGGACAGCCGCCTGAGTTTGCAAAAAGCGAATTCAAGCGGTTTTTATTTTACATATTTTTAATATTAAATGTCAAGTTTTGTTTGCTCTGCTTTGTTGCCGACTTTAAGACTTCCGGCAGCGGGTAGATTTTTTGTTCTGTATCTATGCTCATCTTCGAGCGTTCCGCTCTCATAGACCTGTACCGAATAGACTCGTTGGCCCTTCTTCTGCGTCATAACGGCAATGCCCGAGTTATCCTTGGTCGTTTTAAGAGGCACAGAGCCGGTATTAAGAAGAAGTTTTCGGTTGTTGGTTGATACCATAAGAATATCGCAGTCTTCTTTAAGAAATAAAACGGTATGGAGCGCAAATTTACCGCAATATGCCGATATTAGTTTTTTTCGGTTGGTTTTGGTAGCATAAGACGAAAGCGGAACTTTTGCTATTCTTCCGTTATCAAAGATAAAGAGCATAAATCCGCTGTAATCCTTCGTTTCTACCATATAAACCGAAGATTCGCCGTCATCAAACCCGAGCTTTCCGGCAACAAACTCGCCGAGAAGACTCGCCTTACCGTCTGAAAACTCAGAAACTTTGCTCTTATAAACTTGCGTTGCGTTGGTAAAGAACAATAAATCTTTATCGTTTGAAGATTCGATAATCTGGGTTATTTCGTCGCCCTCTTTGAGTTTTTGCTCTCCGCTCATTCTGAGCGACTGCGGAGTGATTTTCTTAAAGTAGCCGTCCTTTGTAAAGAATAGCGTTACGGGGGAATCATCTATCGGCTCAATAAAGTCGTCGTCTTCGATATTTTCAGCGCTGATAATCTTTGTTTTTCTCTCGGCGCCGTATTTCTTGATAACTTCGTTAAGTTCCGAAATAATAATCCTCTTTATCTTTGTTCTTGAAGCCAAAATGCCCTCAAATTCTTCGATTTCCTTCTGCAAAGACTCTATATCTTCAAGTCTTTTGAGGATATATTCACGGTTAAGATGGCGGAGTTTTATTTCGGCAACATACTCTGCTTGGATTTCATCAATTCCGAAACCTATCATAAGGTTTGGAACAACCTCTTTTTCTTCGGCGGTTTCTCTGACGATTTTAACCGCTTTATCAATGTCGAGAAGGATTTTCTGCATACCTTT
Source organism: Clostridia bacterium (assembly GCA_024404145.1). Classification (GTDB taxonomy): domain Bacteria; phylum Bacillota; class Clostridia; order Oscillospirales; family Acutalibacteraceae; genus UBA737. The sequence continues at coordinate 6,866 of JAKSQK010000002.1, forward strand.
CAGTAAATGAAGTTTATCCTTTGCTTTTGAAAGTTTGAAATAAACCCTGCGCTTAATACATTCTTCTCTGAAAGCAACCCATTCCGAAATAATCTCTTTAACGCCCATAACCCTCGGCGAACCGGCGATAAGAATATTGAAGTTGCAGGAAAAACTATCCTGCAATGTTGTCATCTTAAAGAGTTTTTTCATCAAAGTTTCAGGGTCGGTTCCTCTTTTAAGGTCTATGGTGATTTTAAGACCTTCAAGGTCGGTTTCGTCCCTTATATCGTTTATTTCGTTGACCTTTTTGAGTTTTACAAGTTCAATTACCCTTTCAATAATCTGCTCACTCGTTGTTGTCGGCGGAATTTCGGTAATATCAATGCAGTTATTCGGCTTATCATAGCTGTAAACCGCCCTTATCTTAAAACTTCCTCTGCCGCTTTCGTAGATTTTTTCGATTTCCGAGCGGTTATACAAAAGTTCTCCGCCTATCGAAAAATCGGGAGCAAGAAGCGTATCGGCAACATTTACATCGTTATCCTTAATGTATTCTATTGTAGTTTCGCAAACCTCTCGCAAATTAAAGGAACAAATGGAACTTGCCATACCTGCGGCAATACCCAAGTTTGTATTTACAAGAATAGTCGGGAAGGTAACGGGGAAAAGTATCGGTTCTTTCATTGTTGCATCGTAGTTATCGACAAAATCAACCGTATCCTTATCAATATCCGAAAAAAGTTCTGCCGATATCGGGGCTAATTTTGCCTCAGTATATCGGGCGGCAGCGCATTGCATATCTCTCGAATATGCCTTGCCGAACGAACCTTTTGAGCGGACAAACGGGTGCAAAAGAGCGCCGTTGCCTTCGGACAAACGAACCATTGTATCATATATTGCGGCATCGCCGTGGGGGTTAAGTTGCATAGTTCTGCCGACGATGTTTGCCGATTTAATCGTATTTCCGTTTAACAAACCCATATTATACATTGTATAAAGCAGTTTGCGATGCGACGGCTTAAACCCGTCAATTTCCGGAATGGCGCGGGAAACAATAACGCTCATCGCATAGGGCATAAAATTAGTTTTTAGGGTTTCGGTTATCTCCTGTTCTACAACCGTTCCCGCCCCTGCGATATAGGCGTTTGCCATATTCTTTTTTTTCGGCTTTTCTTGCGTAATTTTCTTTCTTGGAGCCATTATCTCTCTCCTAAATCAGCTGATATCGGCATCTTCCATATAAAGATAGCCGTTTTCGGAAATATATTCCTTTCTTCCCTGAAGATTATCGCCCAAAAGCAAATCAAACATTTCGCTTGTATTTTCGGCGTCCTGCGGAAGAACTTTGACAAGGCGCCTTGTTTCGGGATTCATTGTTGTAAGATTCATCATATCGGGTTGGTTTTCGCCGAGTCCCTTTGAGCGTTGAAGACTATATTTTTCGCCCTCTATTTTTTCGAGAATTTCCTTTTTCTCGTTTTCGTCATAGGCAAAATAGGTCATATTCTTCGTTCCGATTTCATAAAGTGGGGTTTCGGCAATAAACACTTTTCCCTCATAAATAAGGGTGGGCATAAGACGGTAAATCATAGTTAAAATAAGGGTTCTTATATGAAAACCGTCAACATCGGCATCGGTACAAATAATTATCTTGTTCCAGCGCAGGTTATTTATATCAAAATTTGATAAACTCTTATTCGCTTTGGATTTAACCTCAACACCGCAGCCGAGAACTTTGAGAAGGTCGGTTATAATCTCGCTTTTGAAGATTTTATCATATTCTGCTTTAAGGCAGTTGAGAATTTTTCCTCTGACGGGCATTATCGCCTGAAAAGCGGCGTCCCGAGCAAGTTTACAAGAACCGAGAGCCGAATCGCCCTCAACTATGTAAAGTTCACGCTCGTTTATATCCTTGCTTCGGCAGTCAACGAACTTTTGAACTCTATCCACCATTGAATTGCTTGTTTGAAGCGTTTTCTTGATGTTTATTCTTTCTTTTTCGCTCTTTTCTCGGCTTCTCTTATTTATGAGAACCTGATCGGCGATTTTATCGGCCTCCGCCTTGTTTTCGATAAAATATATTTCAAGTTGATGGCGCAAAAATTCCGTCATCGCCTCGCAAATAAATTTGTTTGTTATGGATTTTTTGGTCTGGTTTTCATAAGAAGTCAGCGTTGAAAATGAAGAAATAACCAAAACAAGACATTCCTCTACATCGCTGAACATAATCTTGCTTTCGCCCGACTTGTATTTTCCGCTGCTTTTTATGTATGAATCGATTTGATAAACAAATGCGTTTCTTACCGCCTTTTCGGGAGCACCGCCATGTTCAAGCCATGATGAGTTATGATAGTATTCCTTTAATGTATGCAGGTTTGAAAATGTTAAGGCAACATTTATCTTTACCTTATATTCGGGCTTGTCCTCTCGGTCCCTTCCCTTTTTCTCGGTATGCCAAACAACAATATCGGTTAACTTTTCTTCCTTTACAACATCGGCAACATAGTCCGAAATGCCGTTTTTATAGCAAATTTCGGTATTTATAAATCTTGCGCCCTGTTGCTGTCTGAAAACGAAAACAAGACCGTCGTTAACTATCGCCTGTCGTTTTAAGATATCAAGAAAATACTCTTTCGGAATATTAACATCGGTAAAAACATCTATATCGGGTTTCCATTTTATCTTTGTTCCCGTATCTTTGCCGCTGTATTCTTCCCTTTTGAGTCCGCCTATATTAAATCCTTTTTCAAAATGGAGATTATATTTATATCCATCTCGTTTTATTTCAACATCCATATACTCGGCGCTGTACTGCGTTGCGCAAAGACCGAGACCGTTAAGTCCTACCGAGTATTCGTAGTTGTCGCCATCGTTGGTATTGTATTTTCCACCGGCATAAAGCTCACAGAAAACAAGTTCCCAGTTATAGCATTGTTCTTTTTCGTTATAGTCAACAGGACAACCTCTTCCGAAGTCCTCAACCTCTACCGAACCGTCGGTATAAAGCGAAACATTGATTTTTTTGCCGTAACCTTCCCTTGCTTCGTCAATGGAGTTTGAAATGATTTCAAAAACGGAATGTTCGCAACCGTCAAGACCGTCTGAGCCGAAAATAACACCCGGTCTTTTTCTTACTCTGTCAGGCCCGTCAAGTTTTTTAATACTGTCGTTACCGTATTCAATAGTCTTTTTTGCCAAAATATCCGTTCCTTTCGTAGTCTTATACAGTTTACATTATATACCATATATTGTGTTTTAGTCAAGCGAAATAAACAAAATAAAACAATACGGCAAATATTTTTCTTATATATGCGAAAAACCGCAGTATAAACATATTATACTGCGGTAATTTTTATATAAGAGCCGACAATAAGCCGAGTTCTGTCAAGCACGGTCATCTATCTCGACAAAGAATTACTCCTTTGCTCCAGCCGCTCGTCGTGGCACACCGGGCAGGTGTATCGCCACAGTCAGCGTTGCTCCGAATAGGGTTTACAGGTTTTCCGTGTCTCCACGGAAAACGGTGAGCTCTTACCTCGCCTTTCCACCCTTACCGAAAAAATCGGCGGTATATCTCTGTTGCACTTTCCCTAAGGTTACCCTCGGCGGCCGTTAGCCGTTATTCTGCCCTGCGGGGCTCGGACTTTCCTCACAAACTTTATGTTTGCGCAACCGTGTAGTCGACTCTTATGCTAAATGATAACATAAAAACCGCTCTGTGTCAAAATAGATTTTTCTGAATATTATATTTTGAAAGAATATTTTTTACGGGGTGTGGGTTTTTTGAATAACGATTTTGACAGATATTTTTTAGCCGCAAATTCTTTTGAAGGGTTTGTTTCCGAATTTTCGGAATGTTACAGCGCCGAAAACGGATATGATACCTATATTATAAAAGGCGGTCCCGGAACGGGAAAATCTTCATTTATGAAATATATAGCCGCAAGGGCGCTCGATATGGGGCTTTGCGTTCATCTTTGCCATTGTTCTTCCGACCCCGATTCGCTCGACGGGATAATAATAGACCAAAAGAAAATCGTAATATTAGACGGAACAGCGCCCCATACGGTTGACCCCGCATATCCCGGTGCTTGTGAAAACATAATCGACCTTTCAAGATTTTGGAATACAAAAAAACTCAAAGAAAAGAGAATTGAAATAATAAACGCAACAAACATAAATAAACAGTTCCATAAAACCGCTTCGGTTTATCTTTCGCTTTGCGGCGAAATAGCAAAAGATACAATTAAAATCGCAAAGGGATTTACAAAAAAAGATAAGGTTTGCGATTTTGCCCGAAAACTTGCCGAAAAAGAAATACCGAAAAGAGATAAAACCGAAGGCAAGGAAACGGTTAGATTTATCGGCGGAATAACGCCGAAAGGCATTATGACTTTCCCGAAAACGATAGAGCAAAATGCCGAAAAAATTATAGCGATAAAGGACGACTACGGCGCTCATTCAAGTGTTATTACCGAATATATTAAAAACTATGCTCTGAAAAACGGGTATAATTGCATAAGGGTAAAAAGCCCGTTTTTGCCGAACATTTTAACCGAGCATATTTTAATACCCGAGTTGAAACTCGCCGTTGTAACCGAGAATAAATTTTGCGAATTTGAAAGTGTTACAAGGCGCATAAGCGCCAGAAGGTTTACCGATTTTGCAGAAAAGAAAAAGCATAAATCGAGAATTGAATTTTCCGAGAAAGTTAAAAACAGTTTTTTGTTTTCGGCGGTTGAAATGCTTAAAAAAGCAAAAAAATCGCACGATATTTTAGAACGGTTTTATATAGAAAGTATGGATTTTGAAGCTTTGAATAAATTTACCGAAAATTTTGCCGAAGAAATATTAAAGTAAAATCGGGTTAAAATACTATCGGTGATTTTTTTGAAGACTAAAATAATTGATTACGCAAAAAAGGCGGGTGTCGGCATTGCAGTCGGCATAGTCAACGGAATGTTCGGCGCAGGTGGCGGAATGATAGCCGTTCCGCTTTTAAGGAGTTGCGGACTTGACCAAAAAAATGCGCATAGAAATGCTATCGCCGTTATTTTGCCCATAACCGTTTTGTCGGCAATTATATATCTTTTTAAGGATTATGTTAAGCTGAATGACGCATATATATTCATACCGACAGGACTTATCGGCGCATATCTCGGAAGTAAAATAATCGCAAAAATATCGCCGAAAATTCTCAAAGGGATTTTCGGCGGGTTTATGATTTATGCAGGGATTTCCCTGCTGAGACGATGAACATTTTAGCCCTTTTAGCAGGGCTTTTTTCGGGTATGCTCGGCAGTATGGGACTGGGTGGCGGAGCAGTTCTCATTATATACCTTTCGTTTTTCGCCGATAAGGGACAGTTCGCAAACCAAGGTATAAACCTGCTCTTTTTTATCCCCATAGCCATTTTCGCCTGTATAATTTATGCCAAAAACAAACAAATCAAATTCAAAATCGTAATTCCCATTGCCATAGGCGGACTTATAGGTGCCGTTATCGGAATATTTTTAGCCGATATTGCAGGAGCCGAACTTTTGGCAAAACTTTTCGGCGGTTTTCTTTGTATTTTAGGTGTAAAAGAAATATTTACCGTCTTCAAAAAGAAGGATAAATAAATATAATTCTTGAAAAGCCGATTTAGAAGTGTTATAATCAAAAAAGAATATATGTTCGGCAAATAAAGGGGAGTTTTTTATGGATAAAATACCGCTTAACGAAAAACAAAATGCCGTTTTCAAATTTTTGGTAAAGCGTATTTCAAACGGCGTTCCGCCGAGTGTCAGAGAAATATGCGAAGAAACAGGCATTAAATCCACCTCAACCGTTCACGCAATATTAAACTTTCTCGAAGAGAACGGTTACATAAGCAGAGACCCTAAGTTTTCAAGAGCCATAAGAATAGAAAACGATTTTGACGCTTCTTTTGTTCCGCTTGTCGGAAAAGTAACGGCAGGTAAGCCGATTTTGGCAGTTGAAGAAATAGAAGATTATATTCCCTATCCTTCAAAAAGCGCCGATGGTCTTTTCGCCCTCAAAGTTTCGGGATTCAGTATGAAAAACATCGGGCTCCTTGACGGGGATATAGTTATCGCCGATAAAAATATGTCCTGCAAAAGCGGTGATATTGTTATAGGTATGGACGGCGACAGCGCAACCGTTAAAAGACTTCTTATTAAAAACGGACAAGTTATATTTATGCCCGAAAACGAAGATTTCGAGCCGATATATCCCGAAAAGCCGTCGGTTCTCGGAAAGGTTATCGGAAGTTACCGTAAATACAGTTAATGGAGAGAAAAATGATTAAACATATTGAAATTTTTACCGATGGCGCTTGTTCGGGTAATCCCGGTCCGGGCGGTTGGGGTGTCATTCTTCGTTTCGGCAACCACCAAAAAGAACTTTCGGGCGGAGAAGAAAATACAACCAACAACCGTATGGAACTTACCGCCTGTATTAAAGCGCTTGAAGCTTTGAAAGAAAAATGCGAGGTTACGCTGACAACCGATTCAAAATATGTTGCCGATGCGGTTAACAACGGCTGGGCAAAATCCTGGAAAGAAAACGGCTGGAAAAAGGCCGATAAAAAACCTGCTCTAAACCCCGACCTTTGGGAAAGGTTTCTTGAACTTCTTGACTATCACGATGTTATGATAAATTGGGTTAAGGGGCATGACGGCCACCCCGAAAACGAAAGATGCGATGCTTTGGCGGTTGCTTTTTACAAGAACTTAAAGGGGAACTGACATATGGAACGAAAAAAATATATCCAAAAAATAATTTTTTCTTCCTGTATTGCCGCAACCTATGCCGGTCTTACATATTTAAGCGGTTTTTTCGGTCTTGCATATCTCGGTTTGCAATTCAGAATTTCGGAAGTTTTAACAATTCTTCCCGTTTTTTCTCCCAGTGCAATATGGGGTCTTGTTATCGGCTGTTTTCTCGGCAATATCGCCTCTTTTAATCCTATTGATATGGTATTCGGTACCCTCGCAACGCTTATTTCGGCAATTCTTACATACTTGCTCAGAAATATAAAAATAAAAGGTATTCCGCTTTTATCCCTTATTTGCCCCGTTATAATAAACGCCTTAATTATTTCTTTTGAACTTTCTTTCTTCTTTTCGGGCGCTTCGCAGTCCTTTATTGTTTACTTTTTGACGGTAGCCGTAGGTGAAGCAGTCGTTTGTTTAGGGCTCGGCATTCCTTTTTACATCCTTTTGAATAAGCATAAGGAAATTTTTGATTTTTTAAGTTTGACTTGACTTTTCATCAAATAGGTATATAATTTCTTTTATATTTTAAGTGGAAGTGATAGCGAGGAACATTCACGCTGTCAAATTATAACGGCGCCCTTTTCGGTAAATTTTATGTTTTTAAGAAAGAAATGGTGATTTTTATGTTAGCTTTGATAGTAAGTTTTTTGTTTGCCGTTTTGCAAACATTTTTACTTAAAAAACTAATGGCGGCTATAACCGCCCAAGATAAAAAAACAAGCATTCGCCTTTTCTTCATTAAATTTATTCTATACGGCGTTGTTATAGCGCTTTTCATGTTCAAATTTATGAAATATGCAACCTATTGTTTATGCGGTTTTGCGGCAGGTATGCCCCTTACCGCCATCAGTCTTTTTATTTATTATTCATTCATTAAAAGGAACTAATTTTTGGAGATGAAAATTTTTTGAAAATCATCAATATTATCGAACTTTGCGTTTCTTCCGTTTGCCTGGCGCTCGGAATTATCGGTATGGCTTTTGCAAAATCTTCAAAAGCCGTAGGCGAAAATCCGAAAAAGGCAAAAAAACGAAAAACGCTTTTTACCGTTCTTGCGGTTTTCGGAGCATGGTTTCTTATAGGAACCGTAATTTCCGTTATAAGCAGTAAAAAAAGCGGTATAAATATCGAATTTTCCCTTTTAAGCGACCGAATGTCGGTTTTCGGTTTTTCACTTGCGAAAACAACCGTAATTTCGCTCTTTATAACGGTTATCGTTCTTGTTCTCGGTATTATTTTCAGACTTTTTGTTTTCCCGAAATTCACCTTCGATAATCCGAAAACCCTTCAAAATGTTTTTGAACTTGCCGTTGAGGCAATGGAAAACTTTGCAAAAGATAATCTTTGCGATTATTCAGGTGTTCTCGCTCCTTATATGTTTACCCTCGGAATTTTTATGATATTTTCCGCAGCGAGTGAACTTTTCGGTCTTAGGGCGCCGACTTCGGATATCGTTACAACCTTTTCGATGGGTATAATAACCTTTGTTTTAATAAACTTCTTCGGAGTTAAGAAAAAGGGCGTCGGCGGAAGAATAAAAGGTATGGCTTCCCCTACTCCGCTTGTTTTCCCGATGAAAATATTAAGCGATATCGCCGTTCCCGTTTCTCTTGCCTGTCGTCTTTTCGGCAATATGCTCGGAGGAATGATAGTTATGGATTTGCTTAAATCCGCTCTCGGCGGTTATGCTACGGGAATTCCCGCCGTTGCAGGTCTTTATTTCAACCTCTTCCACCCCGTAATTCAGGCCTATATATTTATTGTTTTATCTATGACCTTCATAAACGAAGCGATAGAATAAATTTTTAACTAATTATCGGCGCAAAAAAGCGCCCGAAAAAAAATCAGGACACTCATTTTTCCCGCCGCTGACAAACGGCATTTGTGTCTTAGAAAGAAATGGTGATTTTTATGTATGCTATTGGTGCAGGACTTGCAATGTTAACCGCCTTAGGTGCGGGATTCGGAATGTGTATGGCAACGGCAAAAGCCGTTGAATCGGTTGCCCGTCAACCCGAGGCCTCAGGTAAAATAAACTCTATTCTTCTTCTTGGTTGCGCTCTCGCCGAATCTACCGCAATTTATGCCTTCGTTATCGCTCTCGTTCTTGCGGTAAAATAAGAGGTGAATTCAAATGAATATCAACCTTGGAGAAACTGCTGTTGACCTTATTATCAACATATTAAATATCCTTATTCTTTTTGTCATCGTAAAATTGCTTGTTTATAAGCCGGTTAAAAAGTTTTTAGATGACCGAAAGGCAAGAATAAACGAAGAAACTTCCAAAGCGCAAAAAATTCTCGATGAGGCAACTGATACGCTTAAATCAAAAGATTTGCTGTTAGAAGAAAGTCGTAAAAATGCCGAAGCGGAGTCTGAGAAAATAATCAGCGAAGCAAAGGCAAATGCCGATTTTATTGTTGCCGAGGCAAAGAAAAATGCCAAAACTGCGGAAGAAAAAGCAAACGCCGAAATAAAAGCAAAAAAAGAGAACTTTGTTGCTTCTTCAAAGGACGAAATTGCCGAACTCGCAGTTAATATCGCCGAAAGAATTTTGAGCCGTGAAACAAACAGTAAAGACAACGAAAAAATCATTGAAGATTTCTTTGATGAGGTAAATATATGACAGTAACTATTACCGTTCCAAAAGATTTATCCGATGATATCTACGAAAAAATCTTAGATGGATTTAAGAAAAAATACGGCGACGATACAGTCTTTATTAAAGAAAAAAGCACAAAAATAATAGGCGGATTTATCGCCGAGGTTGACGGAACCGTTTATGATACGAGTATCCGTTCAAAACTAAACGAAATTAAAAAGGCAATAACTTCATAAAGTTTTATCGGAGGCAGAATATGTCCGAATATATGCCAGAAGGCATCAGCGCTTATCTCAAAAAGCGCCTCGATGAACATACGGTTAAAACAATAAAATATAAATACGGTACGGTTACGAAAACGGGCGACGGCGTTGCCCGTATTTTAGGTTTGCCCGAATGTAAATACGGCGAACTTCTGCGGTTTGAAAACGGAACTTACGGTATGGCGCTTGACCTTCAAGAAGACCATTTAGGCGCCGTTATCCTCGATACGGGCGATACCGTAAGAGAGGGTATGACCGTTATCGGAACGGGAAAAGTTGCGGAAATTCCCGTAGGCGATGAGATACTCGGTAGAGTAATAGACTCTATCGGCCGTCCTCTTGACGGCAGACCGCTTATGGCTCAAAAATTCAGGGCTTGTGAACAGTCGGCGCCCAAAATCATCGAAAGGCGCCCCGTTGATACTCCGCTTCGCACCGGTATTCTCGCAATAGACAGTATGGTTCCTATCGGTATGGGACAGAGAGAACTAATAATAGGCGACCGCCAAACCGGAAAAACCTCTATTGCCATAGATACAATTCTAAATCAAAAAAATTCAAATGTTATATGTATTTACTGCGCCGTCGGTCAAAAGGCATCTACCGTTTCGAGGGTTATCGAAACACTCAAAAAAGCGAAGGCAATGAGTTATACATGCGTTGTAACGGCAACCGCTTCTAACTCCCCCGCCATGCAGTATCTTGCTCCTTTTGCCGCTACAAGTATAGCAGAATGGTTTATGTACGCGGGTAAAAATGTTCTTATTATTTATGATGATTTATCAAAACATGCCGTTGCTTACAGAACTATGTCGCTTCTTTTACAAAGACCGCCCGGCAGAGAGGCATTTCCGGGAGATGTTTTCTATCTTCACAGCCGTCTTTTAGAGCGAAGCGCCTGTCTTTCAAAAGATTTAGGCGGAGGTTCGCTGACTGCCATTCCCATTATTGAAACAATGGGCGGTAATATTTCTTCATATATTCCGACAAATGTAATTTCAATTACCGACGGTCAGATTTATCTTGAAAACGAACTTTTTAACAGCGGTATAAGACCTGCCATAAATACCGGTCTTTCGGTTTCCCGTGTCGGCAGGGCCGCACAATGCGATTCTATAAAAAAAGTTTCCGGAACTTTAAGAATCCAACTTTCAAAATTCAGAGAAATGGCGGTTTTTGCCCGTTTCGGCAGCGATGTTGATGTTCAAACCGCAAAAATGCTCAAAAAAGGCAGTATTTTAACCGAACTGTTTAAGCAGCAAAAATCAAATCCTTATTCAAACTTTGAGGAAACACTTTTGCTTTTGGCATATAATAACAATGTTTTTGACGATGTTGAACCGAGTAAATTAAAGCCGTTTTGCAAAAAAATGACACAATATGTTAAAAATGTTTGCGCAGGAATTGTTCCGATTATCGAAACAGGTTTTATGAGCGACGGCGATATGTCCGCCCTCGAAAAATCCATAATGGAATTTAAGGGTATTTCTGATGAGTAATATAAGTGAACTTAAAAGCCGACTTGAAGCTATAAAGCAAACAAGGCAGATAACGGGCGCTATGTATTTGCTCTCAACTTCGAGAATGAAAAAATCCATACAAAATGCGGATTTTAATATCACATATTTGTATAAACTCCGAGAAACGATGAAAGATATCATCGAAAAGACGAAATATAACGGTTTGTATAACCGTTTTATCGAAAAGCAAGGCGAAGGAGTTACCCTTTATATTGCCATAACCTCGGATAAAGGATTATGCGGAAGTTATAACTCGGATATCGTAAACAAAACGGTAAATCTACTTAAAGAAAGAGAAGATTCGATTCTTTTATCCATAGGTTCGCAGGGTAATCAAATGTTCAAAAACAGAGGGGTTACGCCCGATTATAATTGGAGCGATGTTTTATCCCACCCTACCCTTAATATGGCGAACGAAATTGCGGCAACGCTTATAAGTTTATTCCGAAAGCACGAGGTTAACGAGGCATATGTTGTTTTTACGGAATATAAAAATTCATCGGTTCAAACCCCCGTTTGTCAGCGTATTCTTCCTGTTTTAAGGCGGGATTTTGACGATATCAAATCCGATTACAAATACACTTCGTTTCCTATATATGAGCCAAGTGTTGACGAAGTTTTTGATTTAATGATACCTCAGTATGTTGCCGGATTTATGTACGATGTTTTTATGCAGTCGGCGGCAAGTGAGAACTCGGCTCGAATGAGAGCCATGCAAAACGCAACCGATAATGCGGATGAAATGATACAAAATCTTTCGGCAAAGATAAATGCCGAAAGGCAACTTGCCATAACCAACGAAATTCTTGAAATTTCGGCGGCTACGGATATTTCGGGAGCAGTATAATGAAAAAATTTATTGGAAAAATAACAAGAATACAAGGTCCTGTTATCGACTGTAAATTCGAGGGCGATATTCCGCCCATTTATTCTCTTTTAACGGTTGAAAATCAGGATAAACATATGGAAGTTGCTCTTCATTCGGGCGAAGGAACGGTAAGAAGTATCGCTCTTGAAGCAACCGAAGGTCTTTGTTGCGGTCTTACCGTTATCGGCGACGGCAGCGGAATTACAGCGCCCGTCGGTGAAAAGGTTATAGGAAGAAGTATAGATGTTTTGGGCAGACCTATCGACGGCAAAGGCGAAATAGAGGCAGAATCATTTAATCCCATTCATGCAAAAGCGCCCTCGTTAAGAGAACAGAAAGGCACAACCGAAATTCTCGAAACGGGAATTAAGGTAATCGACCTTTTGATACCCTACGCAAAAGGCGGAAAAATCGGTCTGTTCGGCGGTGCCGGAGTCGGAAAAACCGTTCTTATTATGGAAATGATACATAATATTGCAACAAATCACGGCGGTTATTCGGTTTTCACCGGTGTCGGAGAGCGTTCAAGAGAGGGCAACGAGCTTATTTCCGATATGGAAAAAAGCGGAGTTATCAACAAAACAATTCTTGCCTTCGGCCAGATGAATGAGCCGTCGGGAAGCCGTATGCGAATTGCCATGACAGGGCTTACCGAAGCCGAATATTTAAGAGATAAAAAAAAGCAAGATGTTTTGCTTTTTATTGATAATATTTACCGTTTTATCCAAGCGGGAAATGAAGTCAGCGCTATGCTCGGCCGTCTTCCGGGGGCAGTTGGCTATCAGCCGACCCTCGCAAACGAACTCGGCGAAATCGAAGAGCGTATCGCATCAACAAAAAACGGCTCCATAACCTCGGTTCAAGCGGTTTATGTCCCCGCTGACGACCTAACCGACCCTGCCCCCGCAACAATATTTAATCATCTTGATGCAACAACCGTTTTATCAAGAAGTATTGCCGAGCAGGGCATTTATCCGGCTGTTGACCCGCTTGATTCTACAAGCCGTGTTTTAGAGCCGGAAATTGTCGGTAAAAAGCATTATGATGTTGCGAGAAGGGTTGTTCAATGTTTGCAAAAATATTCCGACCTTAAAGATATTATCGCCATTCTCGGAATGGAAGAACTTTCCGCCGAAGACAGACTTACGGTTTACCGAGCAAGAAAAATCCAAAATTTCCTTTCGCAACCTATGTTTGTTGCCTCGGCATTTACAGGACTTGAAGGAAAATTCGTTCCGCTTAAAGATACCATTGAAGGTTTCAGGCAGATTATTGACGGTGAGGCCGACGATATCCCCGAACTCGCCTTCTCGATGGTAGGAACTATAAAAGAAGCAAGAGAAAAAGCCAAAACTCTTTAATGATAAAAAATTTGGAGGTGTAGCAAATGGGCGAGTTTGCTCTTGAAATATTGACACCCGAAAAGCAATTTTTCGACGGACTTGTAGAAGCCGCAATTTGCCCCACTTCCGATGGCAATATCGAAATACTGAAAGGCCATCAAAATCTTGTTGCCGCATTGGGCAGAGATGAAATAAAACTTAAAATCGGCGGAAAATGGCAAACCGCCGTTGTTGAAGACGGCTTTTTTGAAGTAAGACCCGACAAGGTTATAATTTTTGCTATGTTTTGCGATAAAATCGAAAATTATGAAAGAGAAAAGCGAAAGCGTGAAGAATCGGCAAAAACCGAAAAGGAACTTCATAAACAAAACCTTTCTCTTCAAAAAATCAACAGTTTGGATATTTCAAAACTGATTATCTCGGCGCATAAGAAAAATAAAAATATCAACTTTTAAGAAAAAAATTAAGACTGTTCCTTTTGTAAAAGGAACAGTCTTTTTTTAGTTACCGCATTCAACGCTTATCTCAACGAATACCGAAAGGATATCATCTGTTTTTGTTTTTTGCTTTTCTTCGCCCGATTTATCCATAATGATATTTCCTTTATCCATCATAACAAGTCGGTTTCCGTATTCGGTTGCGTATCTTAAATTATGGGTTACCATAATGGTTGTAAGATTTTTTTCCTTAACGATTTTATCGGTTATTTCCATAATCGTATCGGCAGTATGGGGGTCAAGAGCGGCGGTATGCTCATCGAGGATTAAAATATCTATCGGAGTCATCGTTGCCATAATAAGCGAAACCGCTTGACGCTGACCGCCCGATAATGTCCCCATCGGGATATTCATTTTATCTTCGAGCCCTAAACCTATCGAAGAAACAAGTTCTTTATAGTATTCGGTTTTCGATTTTGAAACACCTTTTGAAAGACCGTATAACCTGCCCTTGTTTTCGGCAAGACTTAAATTTTCGGCTATCGTCATATTAGAAGCGACGCCCTTAAACGGGTCTTGAAAAACTCGGCTCATTCGCCTTGCCCTTACAAATTCTTTTTGCTTTGTAATATCCGTTCCGTCAAGGATAATGCTTCCGCTTGTAGGAAGATATGTCCCTGCGATAAGATTTAATAGGGTTGTTTTTCCCGAGCCGTTAGAGCCGACAACCGAAACAAATTCGCCTTTTTTAACGGTAAAATTAAAATCGTTGAAAATTGTTGTTTCGTTAACGGTTGATTCGTTAAATTTCTTTGTGATATTTTTGAGTTCTATCATAACGGCTCACCGCCTTTTTTTACAGTTTTTGCCGCTTTTTTAACCCTGTTTTTCTTTAAGCCGTTGTTTACTATAAGAATTATTGCAAAACAAGCGGCATTCATAATTTTAAGATATGTACCGTCGGAATCAATAATAGTAAAATAATTAAGCGCCAAAGAGTAGATAATTCCGCCTATTATAACCGCCGTTGTCGGCTTTACAAACCTTATTTTAGAAAAGAGCGACAAACCGATAATAACCGAAGCGAGGGCCAAAACTACCTTTCCGCTTCCGCAGGTATTATCGTAATTTCTCGTCAACTGGGCATATAATGCACCGCTTAGTCCCATAAGACCGTTGGCAATACCAAGCCCCAAAATTTTATAAAAACCGCAGTCTTTACCGAGCGAATTTACAACCGATTCGTTATTTCCGGTTGCGGTTAGCATAAATCCGAGTTTTGTTGAGAAAAATAAGTCAAGCAAAATCTTTATTGCAACTACGCAAACGAGCAAAATAATTATTATTTTTGTGTTTGACAAAACTTCGTTTCCGTTGTTGAAAAGGCCCGAAAAACCGTTTGCGGTATATGAGAAATTAACCGTTGTAAATTCGGTTTTGGTCAGCAGTTTTGTAAGCGCCAGTGTTACCGAAAGCAACGCTGTCATCGTGATAATGCTTGAAAGAAGTTTGCTTATGTTAAATTTAACATGCAAAATTCCCGTTACCATTCCCGCTACGGCTCCGCAAACGAAACCGCCGAGCAGGGCAAAAATCGGGTTAAGCGAAAATCTATACAGAATAATCGTTCCCACAACTCCGCCGAGGGGAAAACTTCCGTCTGCCGTAAGGTCCGGAAAATCGAGAACCGAATATGCTATATACATACCCATCGCAACAATGGCATAGCATAGTCCAAGTTTTATACCGTCAATACCGGTATTGAGAATTAAATCCATTTATATACTTCCTCTTTACTTTTCTATGACATCTTTGAGGTCTTTATAATCGGCAGGAACTTTGATATTTGAGAACTTTTCAACAACCGAAGAATTGAAGCAAGGGAATGTTTCGTTTTCCATTGTTTTCGGAGCGACTTCGCTAACATTTTTACCGCCGATAATTTCAGCCGCCTGTTCTCCGGCGAGTTTTCCGACAGTTACATAATCGATAGAAGCGGCTGCCAAACAACCGTTTTTAACCTGTTCAATTTCGCTACCGAAAACAGGTATCCCCGCTTTATCGGTTATAGCGAGAATGTTTTGGAGTTTGCCTACGATTGTGCTGTCAAGAAGATTTACAAAACAGTCAACCTTCTTTGATACAAGGGAGTTTACCTTGGCATCAACCGTTGTAATATCCGCAACCTTTTCAACAATAATTTCCATACCGCTGTATTTTTTGGCTGCCTCTCTTAAATTTTTAATCTGAATATCATCGCTTGATTCCTCGGTTGAGGACAAAACGCCGATTTTAACATCGGTCTTATTAAAGAAAGCCGAAACGAGTTTGAGCTGGGCTTCAAAATCGGGAATATCGCTTGTACCCGTCATATTCTCAAAGTTTGCAACGGTTGAGGCATCGGTTACGGCGCAGTAAACAACCGGAACATCTTTGCCCGTTGCGGCATTTGCGGCGGCAATAGCAGAAGGTGTTGCTATCGCAATAATTACTTTTGCCTTTGAGTTAACAAGTTTGTTTGCCTGAGAGAGTGATGTTTCGGCAGTAAAATTACTGTTAACATACTCAACATTATAGTCATCTAAATTGATTTTTTCTTCTAATCCCTTAACAATACCGTTATAACAGTTGTTAAGCGACTCATGCGTTCCGAACTGAATAATACCTATGGTCGGTTTGTTTTTGTTTTCGGAGCCGCAGCCCGAAAGCAATACTAATGAAAGGAGAACTGAAACTGCTAAAATAATTGATAAAACTTTTTTCATGATAAATTACCTCTTTCGTTTGTTATTATATATTTTGTTTGCTCATTATATGCTGTAAAACGCCATCGTTTTGTAAGTAAAAACATAAAAAAACTCCTTTCTTGTAAAAATAAAAAAGCCCTGTCCCCTAATTCAAGGGACAAGACTGAAAAATCCTGCGGTACCACCCAAGTTGATGAAAAATCATCCGCTTAAACCTTGTACTATCATACAAGTCGCATAGTAACGGCTGCGAAACCGTCGACTGCTACTGACATAAAATAATGCTTTCGGTCGCCCTCATAAGTCCATTCGCTTAAAATCCGATATCGCATTTCCACCCTCAGCGACTCTCTTAAATCCAAACTTCAAGTTACTACTCTTAATCGTCGGTTTATCTTATACCGATATTTTATCAACAAATTAACGAAAAGTCAAGAAATAATTTTTTTAGCTCACTTTTGGAATAATAGAATAAAAATTGCCTTGACTATATTGACTTTTTTGTCTATAATATGATTAGATGGGTAAGTTTGGTAATTTGCTCAGATGAATCATAACTATTCATTTTTATTGGAGGTTCCAAAATGTCTGAAATCAGCAATGCTTTCGTTGTTGTTATGGGCATCGGAACGGTATTTATCGGTCTTATTTGCATAATAATCATTTGCAAAATCATCGGTCTTTTTTGCATTGCAGGTGCTAAAAAGAAACCCGAAGATAAACCGAGCAATGCCAATGCCGTCAGCTCTTCTTCAAACGAAAACCGACAAGAAATTTTAGCCGCCGTTACGGCAGCATGTGCAGAAGATATGGGAAAAGATATTTCTGCTTTGCGTGTTGTATCATTCAAAAAAATATAAAAAATAAAGAGGTATGTAATTATGAAACAGTATAAAGTAACCGTAAACGGAACTGCTTATGAGATAACTCTTGAAGAAATTGATGCTTCAAGTGCAAAATCTGCTGCCCCTGCCGCTGCCCCTGCCGCTCCCGCTGTAAATGCAGGTGGCGAAACCGTTACCGCCCCGATGCCCGGAAATATTCTTGATGTTAAAGTATCAAACGGTGCTTCGGTTAAAAAAGGCGATGTTTTGATGGTTTTGGAAGCAATGAAGATGGAAAACGAAATTATGTCTCCCGTTGACGGAACCGTAACTTCCGTTAATGTAACAAAAGGCGGAGCCGTTGAAACAGGCGCTGTTCTTTGCGTTATCGGTTGATTTAGGAGAATGGAAAAATGTTAGAACAAATAATAAATTTTGCCAAAACAACGGGTGCTTACCTGCTTTTCGGCAATATAGGAGATAACTGGAAATCTCTTGTTATGATTTTGATTTCCCTATTCCTTTTGTTTTTAGGTATAAAAAAGCAGTTTGAACCGCTTTTGCTTGTCGGCATTGCTTTCGGAATGTTGCTGACTAACCTTACCGCTTTTACGCCTAACGACGCTATGTATCATACCGAACTTTGGCGCCAGTTTATGGCGGGAGAAATCGGATACGGCAAGATTATGCACGATGGCGGACTTTTAGATATTCTTTATATCGGAGTTAAAACCTGCATTTATCCCTGCCTTATTTTCGTAGGAATAGGCGCTATGACTGACTTTGGTCCGCTTATTTCAAATCCAAAATCACTCCTGTTGGGAGCCGCCGCTCAAATCGGAATTTTCGCAACCTTTATCGGTTGTGTTTTCCTTGCTTTCCCGCAGGAAGCCGCCGCTTCTATCGGTATCATCGGCGGTGCTGACGGCCCTACCGCTATTTATACAACTTCAAGACTCTACCCGAATCTTTTAGGCCCTATCGCCGTTGCCGCCTACTCATATATGGCTCTCGTTCCGGTTATTCAACCGCCGATAATGAAACTTCTTACTACCAAAAAAGAGCGCCAAATAGTTATGAAACCGCTTCGTCAGGTTTCAAAAACCGAAAAAATAATTTTCCCCATTGCGGTTACAATAATAGTATCTTTACTCGTTCCCTCGGCTACTCCGCTTATCGGTTGCTTAATGCTCGGTAATCTTTGGAAAGAGTCGGGCGTTTGCGAAAGACTTTGCAAGACCGCTCAAAACGAACTTATGAATATCGTTACGATTTTCCTCGGTATTTCTGTCGGTGCTACCGCTACCGCCGAAGCATTCTTAAATCTCCAAACCCTTAAAATTATGGGTATGGGTATAGTTGCTTTCGGTCTCGGAACTGCGGGTGGTGTTATTCTTGCAAAAATTATGAATTTGTTTACCAAAAACAAAATCAATCCGCTTATCGGTTCCGCCGGTGTTTCCGCTGTTCCTATGGCAGCAAGAGTTTCGCAGAAGGTAGGTCAGGACGAAAACCCGTCAAACTTCCTTCTTATGCACGCTATGGGACCGAATGTTGCCGGAGTTATAGGTTCTGCCATTGCCGCAGGTGTTTTAATTTCGCTGTTTGGATAATTTTTAAGGAGATACAAAACAAATGGAAAAGAAACCGCTTCTTATTACCGATACCATTCTTCGTGATGCTCATCAGTCTCAGGCGGCAACCCGTATGAGAATTGAGGATATGATTCCCGCCCTTGAAAAACTCGACAAAGTCGGATATTGGTCGGTTGAATGTTGGGGTGGCGCAACTTTTGATTCTTGTATGCGCTTTTTGAACGAAGACCCTTGGGAAAGACTTCGCACCATAAAAAAGCATATGAAAAACACCAAACTTCAAATGCTTTTCAGAGGTCAGAATATTTTGGGTTACAAACATTATGCCGACGATGTCGTTGATGCTTTCGTTAAAAAGAGCATAGAAAACGGTATTGATGTTATCAGGATTTTCGATGCGCTAAATGACCCGAGAAACCTTGAACAGTCGATAAAATCCTGCAAGGCGTACGGTGGCATATGCGAGGCGGCAATAAGTTATACAAAGAGTCCCGTTCATAATGAAGACTATTTTGTTAACCTTGCGAAAACCCTCGAAAATATGGGTGCAGATACTATCTGCATCAAGGATATGGCAAATCTTCTTTTGCCTTATGATGCCTATTCGCTTGTTAAAAAATTGAA
Organism: Clostridia bacterium; assembly: GCA_024404145.1. Classification (GTDB taxonomy): domain Bacteria; phylum Bacillota; class Clostridia; order Oscillospirales; family Acutalibacteraceae; genus UBA737. The sequence continues at coordinate 26,450 of JAKSQK010000002.1, forward strand.
GGAGAATACAAAACTCCCCATTCATCTTCATACTCATAATACAACCGGTACCGGCGATATGACATATCTTATGGCTTGTGAAGCCGGAGTTGATATTGTTGATACGGCGCTGTCCCCTCTTGCCAACGGAACTTCAAATCCGGCAACCGAGGCGCTCGTTGCAACCCTTAAAGGAACCGACCGTGATACAGGGCTTGACCTTTCGGTTTTAAGCGATGTTGCGGCGTATTTCAGAACAGTTGCCGATAAACTGAAAGATAACGGTATTCTCGACCCCAAGGTTTTAGGCGTTGATGCAAAAACCCTTATCTATCAGGTTCCCGGCGGTATGCTCTCTAATACAATTTCTCAACTTAAACAAGCCGGAAAAGAAGATAAATACTATGATGTTTTGGCGGAAGTTCCGAGAGTTCGCAAAGATTTCGGATATCCCCCGCTCGTTACTCCTACAAGCCAAATCGTAGGTACACAAGCGGTTATGAATGTTATTTCGGGCGAAAGATATAAGATGGTTCCGAAAGAATCAAAAGCTCTTTTGCGGGGAGAATACGGTCAACTGCCGGGCGAAGTTAACGAAGAAGTCCGCAAAAAGGCAATCGGCGACGATGAGGTTATAACCTGCCGACCTGCCGACCTTATTGAGCCGGAACTCGAAAAATATAAAAAGGAAATGCAAGAAAAAGGCATAGGAAAATCAGAAGAAGATGTTTTAAGTTATGCTCTTTTCCCTGCCGTTGCCGAAAAGTTTTTTGCCTTCCGTGATAAAAAGCAAGACCAAACGAATGAAAACGATGATGCAGTAAGAGAACTTATTGTTGAAGATGTTTCCATATAATATTAAAAGCAATAAAATCCCCCGAGGACTTAACTCCTCGGGGGATTTTTTTAACTTATATCGGGGATTTTTTCTCCGTTTGCAAGTTTTTTGGTATATCTTATCAGTTTATCAATTTTTGAAGACTGAATTTTTCCGATAGGTTTGCCGTTTATCGAATATTGATATTTTGTATCGCTCGATTTTTCAAAATCAACATAAACGGGTTTATCGTCGGAAAGATTAAAGGTAAGTCTTACCGTATCGCTCTTATCGGTTTTGCCGACCGAATAGTCGTAGCAACCGAATGTAAGAACATACTTATAAAGGTTTTGGAAAGAAGAACAGTCGATTTTCTTATCCTTTAATGTAATATCATACCTATCTTCGCTTGTATCGCTGTCGGGCTTTTTCTTTATTGCAAAATCATAGGTTTTATTCTCGGCGGTAATTCCGAAACTCTTTAATTTATCAATGTTAAAAAGGCAAATTACAGAGGAATAAAACTTTGTCGGGTCGCCGCTTAAAATATCGGGTATATTTTCCGCTTCAACCTTATAAATAAGGTTTCCCACCGAAGAAACAGCGGCATAACTGCCGTCATTTTGGATTTTATAACTTTGATAAACGGTTTTTGCGCCGAGTTTCATTTTAATCGTAAAATCGGGACTGTTAAGCCCGAATTTTTTAAGCGCATTTTTATCCGTTTCATAAGAATAAGCGCCACTTGCGGTTACGCCGTTTTGAAACAACTCGATGATTTTATCAATATTATCGGCATAATGCTCCTGCGGAGAAACAACCTTATAGGGAATATATTCCGAGAATGATTTATCGGTATTTTCGGTAACAACAACGGGATTTTTATACCTATCCCCCGAAATTGTAAGCATATCGAATTTTGATAAAGTTCCGTCGGTATAATAACCGTCAAACTCCGAAGAGTCAAGAGCGGGGATATTGTCGGCAAGAGCAAAATCAAGTTTATCGAAAATCAAATCCTGCTTAACCGAATTTTCAACAAGATAGATTTTATCCGATGTTGAAAGTTTGAGGTAACAACCCGTATTATCGGGCGAATCGCCACCCAAATAAACGGCAGTTTTGCTATTATCGTCCATCGTTATTTCAGCATAGATTTTCGGATTTTCGAGTCCGCAGTCCTTTTCGCTTTTTTCGGTTATCTCCCGTATTGCGCTTATCATACTTGCGGAACTTACCTTAGCCGAAACAAGATAAGGGTCTATAAGATTTTTATTAACCCCTTCAACATACCATGTCTTACTGTCTTCGCCGTCTTCCGTATCGCTTTTTGAAATTTCGCTTTTAAGAGTATAAGTTCCGTTTTGGTTGGTTATCGAAACACTCGAAATCTTATCGGTATCCAAATCCAAAACATCTATGGTTTCAATTTCCTTTTGCGAGGAGTTTTCTTCCTTTTCGGGAATAAACTTTATAACGGCAAATGTTCCGAATGAAAGCAGCGCAACCGAAAGCAAAGCCGCAACTATTTTAGTCCATAATTTTTTGCTTTTCAGCGCCTTTTTTTCCGTTTCTTTTAAGCCGTCTTGCGAAGGATTTTGTTCGATTAAATTATCATCGTTGAAAAAATCGCTCATAAATTAACTGTTCCTTCTTTTAATAAAGGTTATTATGCCGATGGCAATCATAACAATCGGCAACAAGATTATAAACAGAATAACAACAATATTCGAAGACCTCTGCGTTACCGACTCGGCGAAACTCTCGTTTTCAATACTTTTTGTTACAAAGGATATTTCGCTTTTTTCTCCGCCACAAGCCCTTTCGGCAACGGCAAGAGTTAAATTCTTATTTGAGAACGACTCTTCGTTATAAACAGAGGATAAGAAATCGGCGCTCGAAAAAGCGATAACATAACTCTTTGCTTCTTTCGTTCCGTCGATATATGATAGTTTTTGCGACTGAATACAGCTGTAATAATTTTTCTTTTCATATTTATCGGTATCCTTAAAGTCGCTTGAAGAGCCCTTGGGAGCCGCAATAGTTGTAGTACTTGTTGTCGTCAGCGCCGTTACAGTTAAGTTTTCTCTCGTTTCAAAAGCGGTGCTGAGCGGAACATTGTTATCGGTTACGCAAAGCATATCGGCGGTAAGACTGTCTAACGCAGTATCGCCCGAAATGAGCGCAGTCGGCTTTCCTTCAACATGATAGCCGTCGCTTGTTTCGAAAACAGTTCCGTTTTCAACCGTTATGCCGTAACTTTCAAGAAAATCATACAAGTTTGTAAGATACGGAGCATTTACATTTGCAAAGAATATAATTCCTTTGCCGAGTTTGCTGTCATTATCAATAAATTCCGATAAAACCTTTATTTCATCGGCGGTATAGTCGCTTGTAGGCGCGGGAATGACAACGCTGTCGAAATCGTGCGAAATTTTTGTTAAAACCTTATCTTCAACGGTTTTGATTTCAAAATTGTTATCGGTCAAAAGAGTTTTATAATCGGCGGTAACATCTGCCGATGTATGACAAGTTAAGAACGCAACCTTTTTAGTTTTATTGCTTTGAACATAAGAAATTGCACCCGTTAGGGCATTCTCGATATTATTTCCCGTAATAGTAGCCGAAGTAACGCCGTATGCCGAATAGGTATCATCGGTTTCGGTTTGGTAAACATCGGCAAATTTCAAAACCTTTGTTCTGGTAGATTTGCCAACGGTTGCCGAAACGATAATATCGCCGTAGGTTGGGTTTTCGTTTACGAATTTAGAGGAAATTTCCATAAACTTGCTTGTTTGCGGGTCAATATACTGAATATTTATCTTGTCGGTCAAATTAGAGTATTTATCTATAATTTTAAGGGTCTGCGCATAATAATCTTCTCCGCTGTCCGAAACATTATACTGATTTGCGGCATAATAGCCCATATAGTTCGGATACTCGTCTTTTGAACTGCAAAGAATAATATCAACATTGTTCTTTATATTCTTTATATAGTCAACATTTTCTGCCGATAAAGAGTTTTTCTTATCCTTCGAAAAATCATATTCGAGCGTAACCCTTTTAGACAAAGCGCCGACAAGAATATTGAAAACAACAATTCCCGCAAGAACAATGGCGGTAATTGCAACCGAATAACTGCCTTTTTTAAGAAGCGCCTCATTCCTAATCTTTTTCGGCTTAACCTTCTTTGTTTCTTCAATTATTTCTTCTAAATTTTCATTTTCGGTCTTACTTTCGGTTTCGAGCTCTGTTTCGAGTTCGTTTATCTTTTTCTCGTCCATTTTTTTACCTCCTTTAAGACCATCTTCTCTTTTCAAGCGAACGAACGCTTAAAAAGATGAAAGCCGCAATAATACTTAAAAAATACACAACATCCGGAATGCTGAAAACATTTTCGCTAAACGATTCCGAAGCCGAAACGAAGGCGGCTTTTTCAAGAATTGTTGAGAAAAATGTATTATTAACCATAGTCGCAAAATTCGACATATAGATAACAATAATATTTATAACAAGCGTTAGTATGGCCGAAACAACGGGGCTTTCGGTAAGGCAGGAAATAAACATTCCGATAGAAATAAGCGCTCCGCCCAAAAGGAACATTCCGAAAAGCGCATAAATATAACTGAAAACATTAACGCTTATTTTAGTTGCAATTATAATTTCAAAAATAACGGTCGGCGCAAAGGAAAGCGCAAATACCGCAAATGCCGCAAAAAACTTGCCGAGAACGATAGAAATTAACTTTACGGGGGCGGTTATAAGCGCTTGGTCAACCTTTTGGCGCCTATCCTCACTCATAAGTTTCATCGTTAGTATAGGCATTGTAAATACCGATACGATAGACATTGCCATTATAACCGTTTCGATACTCGGTATTCCGCTCTTATAAATTGCCGAAAAGAAGAGGCCCAAAAAGAAATAATAAGCCGCCAAAATAATAAAACCGATAGGTGTTTGAAAATAAGATTTGAATTCTCGTTTGAATATTGCGTTCATTATTCTTCCTCCTTTGTTTCGTTTTCAGCAATTATATTATCGCCCAAAAGTTTTTTGAGTTCGCTGTCGTCCGCTTCGGTAAGGCGCAGGAAGATTTGTTCGAGCGACATAGCATTATTTTTAAGAGAAAGCATTTTCTTGCCCGAAGATACAACCTTATCAAAAACATCTGCTCTTATATCCTTATCGTTTTCGGGTTCAATGAGAAAATCGCAGGTTCCCTTTTCAAAACTGCCGAGCGAAGTTACATTTGCAACGCCGTTTATGCCTTTAAGAACTTCCGTCATATCCTGCTCATTGCAGATAATTCGGGCAACAAGCGAACGGTCGCTTGAAAGTTTTGCGGAAAGATTATCGGCGGTATCATCTGCGATAATCTGCCCACGGTTTATAATAATAACCCTCTTGCAAATTGCCTGAATTTCCGAAAGGATATGAGATGAAAGAATAATTGTATGATTTCTTCCGAGTTTTTCAATAAGATTTCGGATTTCTATAATTTGTTTCGGGTCAAGACCTACGGTCGGCTCATCTAAAATCAAAACATCGGGGTTTCCGATAAGCGCTCCCGCAAATCCTACTCTTTGGCGGTAACCTTTTGAGAGATTTTTTATGAGTCGGTTTTGAACCGTATCAATTTTAACAAGTTTTAATACTTCGTCAATATGCGCTTTTTTCGGGAATTTAACCTTCTTCAAATCATAGATGAATCCCAAGTATTCCCTAACCTTCATATCGGTATAAAGAGGCGGAATTTCGGGCAAATATCCGATTTTTCTCTTTGCATCTTCGGGATATTCGGTTATATCAAAACCGTCGATTATAACCTTGCCTTTTGTCATCGAAAGGTAACCCGTTAAAATATTCATAATGGTTGACTTTCCGGCACCGTTAGGTCCCAAAAATCCGATTACCTCGCCTTTTTCTATGTTAAAGCTAACATCGTCAACCGCAAGATGGTTTCCGTATCTTTTTGAAAGTCCGGTAACATTTATCATTAAAACTCCTCCAAAGCTAAATATTATTTATATCGTATCAGATAATTGTAAACAAAATATTAACTTGTCTATAATCCCTTAAATTATATATCATTTTTAGAAAATATACAATAAAAAAATGATGTTTTAAGAATAAAATCTTAAAACATCATCAAAAATCAAACATCAAGTTCGGGTTTTTTTGCACTTAAATTTTCTGTTTCTTCTCCCGTTATTATGTCCCCCAAAAGCACATTAAAGCAACGGGTTTACCGTAAACGAAAAATCTATATCCTTTTCGCAAAGCTGATACTGTTTTTTAAGTTTTGGTCCGCACGAATTTGAGCCGATACCCGAAACCTTATAATCAATACGAAGATGGATTTTTCCGTCTTTTTTAAGTTCGTCGGTATGGTTTGCCTTATAGAGTTGCGCAACCGAGAAATCAGAAACATTAAACTCAAAAGTTTTATCGGTTGTAAAGGATAGTTTTCCGATATTCAAGAGTTTAGTTTTTATATGGTTGCCATGCTCTTGCGGACGGACATAATTTACATACTCTTTATCGGCATTGCTCTTATAAAAATCAACCTTTGAAGCATGGTGCATATCAAGATAGTTTTCATAGGGGCCCATTCCGAAATATTCAAAATCTTTTGAATTTTTATTAAGGGTAAATTCAAATCCGAGCCGTGGAAGATAAACGGCGCCCTCTCTTACCTTTCCGTTAAGATTTACATCTATTGTACCGTCTTCGAAAATTGAAAATGTTGTTTTATAGCGGAAAACGGGCACCCTCGAAATTCCCGCAAGAGAAGCGTTTACCGTAATCTTTCCGTCGGTTATGACGCAGTCGTAAACCTTTGTGAAGGCGACATCTAAATTCTCGCCCTCCCAAATATTCATATTTGCCCATTTATAGATTATGTTGCGGTCATTATCGGTCGGAGCCCTGAAAGCCGAAACAGAAGTTTTGCCGGAAAGTTGCTCCGTACCGTCAATAATAATGCTTGTAAACGCACCGTACATTTTAGAAAATGTATAGGAAAACTTTTCATTTTTAGCATAGATGAACCATTCGTCTTCTGAAAGTTTAAGCAGTTTTTTAGTGTTTTCCTTTTTCTTTAAGCAGTACGGCAGTTCTATCTGACCCGTTGCAATTTCTTTTTTATCCTTATAAAGATAAACATTCAAAAATGCGCCGTATTCGCATTCGGTTTCCTTGTATTCTATCGGGATTATAATGCTTTTATGCGCAGGAACATCAAAATTCCCCTTTTTATCCCAAACGGTTTTGCCGTCAACCTTAACCTCCAAAACAAGTTCGCATTCTGAAAGATTAGTAAAATCAAAGCGGTTGTCAACGCAAAGATTTCCGTTTTGATAATTTAGGCCTAACGGCTGATAAGCGGCTTTTGCCTCCAAAGAACCTGCCTTAAAAGAACGGTCGGCAAAAACAAGACCGTCGCAACAGAAATTTCCGTCATTGGTAAGCTCACCCTCAAAATCGCCGCCGTATTTCTGAACGCCGTCAACCGTTACAACATGGTCTGCCCATTCCCAGATGCAGCCGCCTATTATTTTTGGATATTTATAAAATATCTCGCTGTAATCCCAAACATCTCCCGGACCGTTGCCCATGGCATGGGAATATTCGCATAGGAAAACAGGGCGGTCAATATCGTTTACGAGCGCCTTCTTTTCGAGTTCGTCAAAGTCGAGATACATCATTGAATAGATATCGGAATTATGGAACTGACCCTTTCTACAAGCATCTTCGCAGTGAATAAGTCTTGTATTATCCCTCTTTTTTGTCCATTCTATCATTTTTATATGATTTCTGCCGTGAGCGCTCTCATTGCCGGTTGACCACATAATAACACTCGGGTTGTTTTTGAATGTTTCAACCATACGGCTCATTCGCTCAATATGTTCGTTCTCCCATTCGGGTTTCATGCAAGGCCAGTCGTTCGAAAAAGTATCGTAGCCGTTTCCACCCGCTGTTCTTCTTGCAAAGCCGTGGGTTTCGATATCGGTTTCGCAGATAACATAAAAGCCCATTTCATCGCACATATTTATAAAGCTCGGGTGAGGCGGATAGTGAGAGGTTCTTACGCAGTTTATGTTAAGCTCTTTCATGAGCATTAAGTCTTTGCGCAGTTCCTCCTCGGTTTGGCACCAGCCCCTATATTTACTTGTATCATGATGATTAACACCTAAAAGTTTAACCGACTGACCGTTTATAAGAAGTTCATAGTCATTTGAGATTTTTATATCCCTTAGTCCCGTTTTAATTTCGATAATTTCGTTTTCACGGCTTAACTCAACGGTATATAAAAACGGCTTTTCGGCATTCCATAGAATAGGATTATCGGGTTTTAATGAAAATTCGTTTTCCATTTCGCCCGAAACAAGAAGTTTTTTGCCCTCGTAAATCTTTACTTTGGCACCGCCGTCAAGTTTAATGTTTATTGAATCCGCCGAGGGGATAATCTCTATATCGCCTATGTGATTAAGCGGTCTTTGAATAACATAAACATCTCGGAAAATACCGTTGTATCTGAAAGAGTCTTGGTCTTCAAGATAACTGCCGACGCACCACTTCATAACCTTAACGGTAACTTCGTTTTCGCCCTCTTTAACAAACTCTGTTATATCGAATTCCGCTCTTAAATGACTGCCCTCGGTAAATCCGACTTGCTTTTTGTTGATATAAAGGAAAGCGCAGGAAGAAACACCCTCAAAGCAGAAATAAACCTTTCCCCATTTTTTCGAAATATTAAAGGTTTTCTTATAAAAACCGCAGGGGTTTTCGTCGGGAACGAACGGCGGGTCGCAAGGGTACGGATAATTTATGTTACTGTAATTCGGGTTGCCGTAACCTTCGAGCTGCCAAACGCTCGGAACGGGAATTTTATTCCATTTTTTAATTGTTTCGGGAATATCCGATTCTTTTTCAAAATAAGCAAAATCCCACTCGCCGTTTAGAAGTTCCCTTTCGGCACAGCCGGTCGGAATATAATAACTTTTTTCGGGAAGTCGGTTTTCGCTCGTTTTTTCGGGATTTTCATATACTCGCATTATGCCACCTCAAAAATCACTTAACTTTAATTGTAATTTTCCTTTGGGTTAAACAGTTTTCTCCGATAAAGATTTCAATTTCGCCTTTTTCGACAACATATTCGCCGTTTGGCATATAAAATCCTAAATCTTCAAAACCTATTTCAAAATCTATATTTGCGGTTTCGTTCTTATTTATAAGAACTTTCTTATATGCTTTAAGTTCTTTAATCGGCCTCATCATCGAAGCCAACTTGTCGTGAATGTAAAGCTGAACGGTTTCTTTGCCGTTAAATCCGCCGATGTTTTTAACATCTATGCTAATGCTGAATTTCTTGCCGTTTTTAAGGTCTTGCAGTGATATTTCCTTATTTTCGCATTTAATATCGCCATAGGAAAACTCGGTATAAGAAAGACCGTAACCAAACGGATAATAAGGTGTTGCAAGACTGTCAATATAACATTCTCCGGCGTTTTCGCCATAGTAACAGTTAACCGGTCTTCCGCTTGAAGTTACATTGTAATACATTGGGATATGAGTTGCTTTTCTGACCGCCGTCATCGGCATTCTGCCCGAAGGAACGGCATCGCCGCAGATAATATCGGCAACTGCATTCGCAACCTCGCTTCCGCCATGCCAAGCATAAATCAAAGCGTCAAAATTATCTGCTATGCCCTGCATCTCAATAGGTCTTCCGCAAAAAAGAACGCCGACAACCTTTTTACCGGTTGATTTTGCTTTTTCAATAAGCAATTTTTGTTCGGGAAGAAGCGAAATATCCGAAACAGCTCGGTGTTCGCCGGTTGAAGACCAGCTCTCGCCTAAACATAATACCGCAACATCGCTGTTGTAAAGCCATTTAAGCGAACTGTCCCAAGAAAGTCCCGTTCCGCCGACATCGTGAATTGTTCCGCTCATTTTCGCTTTCATTGCTTCATACATATTCGGTGTTTCTTCAACCTTGCCGTCGAGCATCCATGAGCCGAGCAAACTTCTTTTCTCATAAACGAAAGGTCCTGCCAGACCGATATTTGCCGATTTATCAAGCGGCAAAACACCGTCGTTTTTAAGAAGAACTATTGATTCACAAGCCATTTCCTTTGCATCTTGCCTATGCTTGTTTATATCGTATTTTTCTTGTTTGCAATAGGGGTTTTCAAAAAGTCCTATGATAAGTTTAACCCTTAAAACTCGCCTTACCGCATTATCAAGCGTTTCTTCCGAAACCCTGCCCGATTCAATAAGTTTTTCGAGTTTATCAATATAAATCTTATCATGCATATCCATATCAAGACCGGCATTAAGCGCAAGTTCTGCGCAGTCGGCATCGTTTTCGGCAACACCCTGACGGATAAGTTGCACAATGGCATCATAGTCGGAAACGACAAAGCCATCAAATCCCAAACGGTTTCTCAATATCTCGGTTAAATAGTATTTGCTCGATGTTACGGGCTGTCCGCTGACATCGTTAAATGCCGACATAACGGTTTTGACACCTGCATCAATGGCGCTCTTAAAAGCAGGAAGATAATAGTTATTCAAAGAATAATCGGAAATTTCAGCTCTGTGATAATCTCTTCCGCCCTCGGAAGCGCCGTAACCGACAAAATGTTTCGCACAGGCGAGTATTCTGTTTTTATCGGCGGGGTTTTCGCCTTGAAGTCCCTTTACCGCAGCGGCGGCAAACTTGGAACCTAAATACGGGTCTTCGCCCGTTCCTTCGATAATTCTTCCCCATCTCGGGTCTCTCGCCAAATCAAGCATGGGAGTAAATGTCCAATGAATACTGTCGTTTGAAGCTTCTTCGGCAATATCTTTATAGCTTCTTTCGATAAGTTCCTCGTTAAAAGAAGCGGTCATGGCAAGAGGTATCGGGAAAACGGTTCTATGGCCGTGAATTACATCTCTACCGAAAAGGATAGGTATTCCCGAACGGCTTTCCTCAACTGCTATTCTTTGAAGTTCGTTATAAAAATCAATGCTTATAGCGCCCTGCGCATCGTTACCGGCGGTAGCGCCGACCGACATCAAGATAGAACCTATCTCGCCGTTTCTAACCTGTTCCTTAAAACTCTCGGCATCGCCGTCTACGGGTGTTTCCTGCTGATTTAACTGCCCGATTTTTTCTTTAAGGGTTAAGCCCGAAAGTATTTCTTCAATTCTTTTGTTAATGTCGTTCATAATCTTTAACCGTCCTTATAAATTTGCCTGAAAACTTAAAGTTTGCCGTATCTTTCCTCTAAAATATTCTTCATTACCTTAACGGCAAAATCGGCAGTTTCAATTTGGAATTTTTTGCTGAAATGATGAAGACTGCATTCCATATTGTAAATACCGTTATATCCGATTTCATCAAGCGCCGAAAAAACATCGTCCCAGTCGATAGTTCCGGTTTTGGGGATTTTATGCTGGTCGGTAAATGTATCGTTATCATTGAGATGCAAAACAGTAACCTCGCTTCCGAGTCTTCTTATAACATCGGCAGGAGTTGGGTTGCCGTAGCGCATCGCCTTATTTGAATGGCCCGTATCAACGCAAATTGTAAAGTAATCTTTATATTCTTCGATTTTCTTGACATTTTTATATGCTTCTTCAAATTCGTTTATATCGCCGAAAAAGTCAACTGCCGAAAATCTTACCGCATCTCCGAATGTTTCGGTTGCGATTTTAACGCCGGTTTCCTTCGCAAACGGCAACATTCTTGTCCACATATCAAGACTTAAATCCTGCATAAGTTTTCTATCGGGGTTAGCGCCCAAAAAAATCGAAGTTGCATTATGGATAACGCAAACGGGGGCGCCGAGCGTCTTTGTTGCTATAAGATCAAGACGGGTGTTTTCGATAAGCGCATCGTCTTCCGCTTTTATGTTTCTGAAACCGGGAAGTTTTCCATGGGTTTGACCGATTATAATACCGAGTTTTTCGGCATATTCTCTAAGTTCGGAATAATATTCAATAACGGCATTCTCGCCCTTTGCATAAAGCGAATCCTTATTGCGATAATCGTTAAATTCGAATTCGAGGGTAAAATCGGCAGAGTCGGCGCCGACTTCCGAAACAATTTCGAGCGCTCTTTTATCGCCGTAATACTCCTGCAAACCGCAGATTGAAATACCTATTTGTTTTTTCATAAAATCACCGTTTCTTTCTTATAAGCATAAAATGCGATAAAAATTATCATTGTTTTTTAATGTTTTCGGTTAAAAGATTTTTACCGCAACTATCTAAAATATCAACTTTAATATTGTTTTTCGAAAACTCAAATCCCGCTCCGACAAAATAGTTATCTTTAATATCGGAACCTATAACAAGCGGACAGGGCTGACCTAAATGGTCAAAATCCTCGCCCTCGTATTTGATGAAAACACCGTGGATATGACCGCAAATCATAAGGTCGGGCTTTATATTATCTTTGAGAAGTTTTGCCCATTCGCCGAAGGTTTCCCTTTCGATATCAAAGGGCGGGTTTTGAAGATATGTAAACGGATTATGCGAAATAACAAGTCGGGTTTTAACTCCGCTTTCGGCATACTCGTTGCTTTTATTTTTGATAACCTCTTTTATAAATTCGGTTTGTTTTTCTCTGAACTGATGACAGGCAACCGTTTGACCGTATTCCTCGTGGCTGTCGTCTTTATCCTCTCCGCAGTCGAGAACTATTCCCCAAATACTGCCGAGGCGGAAGGTATAATATGTATTGAGATTTTCGCTCGGGGTATATTCTGCTATCTTCTCGGCAAAAAAACCTCGAAGGTCGTGATTTCCCCTTGAAAAAACGATGGGTATTCTGCCCTTTGTTACCTTGGCGGCGATTTTATAAATCGTATCAAAATTCTTTATGCTTCCGCTATGGTCGGGAATATCGCCGTTCATAATAAGAAAGTCCATCTTGCCGTATGCCTTTGCGGAATTTACAGGGCCCTCAACATAATTATGAGCATCGGCGATATGGAAAGCCCTTATCCCCGTTCTTTTGGTAACGGGACGGAATTTATAGGTTTTTTCGGTTGTCGGCTTGGAGGTCGGAAAATACGGTTTTCTTTCAATTAAAATTTTCTCGCAAACGGTATAACTTTTAGCGCTGTCAAGAACCTCCATCGGAACGGTAATTCTATGAACGGTTGTAATTGAACGCATTATGCCGTTTAACTCATCATAATAGCATTTATCCCCGATTTTAACCCACATAAGCGACGGCTTTGATACGGGTACCATTATTTGATAATTTTTTCCAACGGCAAAAACCGCCGGTGCTGTTTTTATCATAAAAATCACCATTTCTTTCTAAAAGACACAAAATGCGATGAAAATTCACCGAAACAGGCTCTTTTATAATTTGTCGGCATAAATTTTAACGCTGCAACCTCTTTTAACAAAGTAGAATATGCCAACATAATTATTCAATTTATTATACCAAATAACCCCCTTAAAATCAAGAAAATTAACGATATTTTTTATAAAAATCCCATAGATTTTGAAAAAGAATTTTATGCCCTTTTGAAAACGGCAAAATCAAAGAATTATGAGATTTGATTTTTTGTTTTTTGAGCCGATAAATGTAACTTGTCGGTTGACAAATAGGATTTGCGGCAATATAATTACATATAGTTATAATTATATTTTTTATTTGGAGGCATTTTGCGATATGATAGACCATGATTTTCATATCCATACAAACTTATCAATATGCGCTAACAGAAATTCTACTCTTGGCATGTATGTTGATTTGGCAAAAGAGCAAAACATTAAAAAGATAGCCATAACAAATCATATGTGGGACCATGCGGTTAAGGGCTACGAGGACATCGAGTTTTATTTCGACCAGAATTTTGATTGGATAAAACCGATGAAAGAAGAAATCAAAAATACCGATACAAAAGGTGTTAAAGTTTTGTTCGGCGCCGAAGCCGAATACAGTTTCAAAGCCGAGCGCCCCGCCGTTACTCCTGCAGTTGCCGAGCAGATGGATATTCTTTTGATACCTATTTCGCATACTCATCTTGCAATGCCGAGGGAATTTTACGAGCCCCATTCAAAGCATATCGACTTTATGATAAAGGCATTTATGGATACCGTTAATTCCGATGTTGCAAAATATACAACCGCCATCGCTCATCCGTTTATGGCAGTTTGCTGTCCCTACGACCGCTATGCCCTTTTAGACGAGATAACCGATGACCAGTTCAAGCGTTGTTTTTCGGCTGCCGCCGAAAAAGGAATTGCAATGGAACTTAACCCGCTTTATATTAAAGATTTACCGCTTGAAAAGGTTCCCGACAGTCCTCTGATAAGAATGTTCCGTATTGCAAAAGATGAAGGTTGTCTCTTCACCGTAGGCACCGATGCGCATAGCAGTGCCGATATGGATTATTTCAAATTTGCAGAAAACTATGTTAAAGTATTAGACCTTAAAGACTCGGATTTTCATCCCATAACCAAGTAAGAGGTATATTATGCAGTTGTTTTTAGATAAAAGCACAAAACAATTCGAAAACCAAATTAAATTTTTAGAAAACTATATTGATATCAAGCTTTCTAATAAGGACGATGCCGACATTTGTCTTTCCGCCACCGCTTTCAGCGACAACTTAAAGGTTAAAAGAGTCGGCAAAAAAGCCACCATTTTTTTCAGTAAAAAAAGCGAATTTTTCAAAGGGCTTTTAGAGATAATAAAGAACGAAAACGATGATTTTGAAATGAGTCAAACGGCAGTTTTCGAAACAAACGGTGTTATGATTGATAATTCAAGAAATGCCGTTATGACGGTCGGCTCAACAAAACTTTTAATCGCTTTTTCCGCCCTTATGGGATTTGACCATATCGAACTTTACCTTGAAGATACATTCGAGGCAAACGGCGAACCGTATTTCGGATATATGCGAATGAGATATACAAAAACCGAAATAAGGGGACTAAACGAATTTGCAAAAGGTTTCGGAATACTCCTTATCCCCTGCATTCAAACCCTTGCCCACCTAAATCAGATTATGCGGTATAACCGTTATGCAAAAATAAGGGATATAGACGATATTCTCCTTATCGGAAACGATGATACATATAAGTTTATCGAAAACTTGATTTCAACTTGGAGAGAATGCGTTGATTCGCCCGTTATCCATATAGGTATGGACGAGGCGCATAATCTCGGAAAAGGAAAATACCTCGATAAAAACGGGCTGAAAAACCGTTTTGAAATTATGTGCGATCATCTTAACAGGGTTGTTGATATTTGCAAAAAATACGAGTTTAAGCCGATGATGTGGAGTGATATGTTCTTTAAGTTTATTGATAAGGACTACTACGGCGATGCAAAAATCGACGAAAACCTCGCAAAACTTATCCCTGCCGATGTTGCGCTTATTTACTGGGACTACTACACCATTAAAAAAGAAGACTACGACAAACAAATGAAAAAGCATATCTGTTTGCCCAGCGAAATCGGTTTTGCGGGCGGAGCATGGAAATGGAACGGATTTTTGCCCCAAATCGAGCATAGTTTGGAAGTTTCGAGAAATGCGCTCGAAAGCGCCAAAGAAAACGGCATAAAAACCGTTATTGTTACCGCCTGGGGCGATGACGGCGCCGAATGTCCCGTTTTTTCGGTACTCCCCGTTTTAGCGCTTTACGGCGAATACGGTTACAGCGAAACACCCTCGGATAATGAGATTTCAAAAATTACAAAAATTCTTTCGGGATATACCCTCGATGATTATAAAGCCCTCGCCCTTGCCGATGCAACAAAGTATTACGAAAGACAAAACTACCAAAACAACCCTACAAAATATCTTTTATATCAAGATTTATTGATGGGAATGTTTGATAGGCATATCGGTGTTTGCAATAGGGCGCATTTTGAAAAATGCAGCGCAAAACTCAAAAGCCTGTCAGGCAAAGACAGTAAATTCAACTACCTTTTTAATACCGCTTTCAAGTTATGCCGTGTTTTGGAACTTAAATGCGATATGGGAGTCAGAATTAAAAATGCCTATGATAAAAGGGATATTATTTCCCTTAAAAAGATAAGTGAACAAGAAATTCCGCTTCTGATAAAGCGCCTTGATGCTTTTCATAAAGCATTCAAAAATCAGTGGTACTCGATAAATAAAACGGGCGGATTTGATGTTCAGGATATAAGACTCGGCGGACTTAAAGCCCGAATTATCTCGGCAAAAGAATTGCTTGATGATTATATTTCAGGAAATATAAACCGCATTGAAGAACTTGATCAGAAAAGACTGCCCTTTAACGGAAACGATTATCTTGACGGCAAATGTTTAGCAATAAATTCTTGGGGAACTACGGTTTCGCCAAACAAATTATAAGAGATAAAAATAATGATTTTTGAAAATTTGGACAGAATAGTTTTCGCAGGTGATTCGGTAACCGATATGGGAAGCGCCCAACCCGTAGGCGAGGGACTTTTTGATAACCTCGGCAAAGGATATGTAAGAGTTGTTGACAGTATGCTCGCCGTTTGGTATCCCGAACTCAAATTAAGAATTACAAACTCCGGTATAAGCGGAAATACAAGCCGTGATTTACTTGCCCGTTTCGACCGTGATGTTATAGACCTTAAACCGGACTGGCTCTCTATTTGCATAGGAATTAACGATGTTTGGCGCCAATTCGACAGTCCGGCTATATTAAGCGATCAGGTTGATTTAGAGGAATATACAAGCAACCTTACAACAATGATTAAACGAGCAAAAAGTGAGCTTAATCTTAAAGGTTTGTTTATTATATCCCCATATTTTATGGAGCCCTGCAAAGATGACGCTATGCGCAAAAGAATTGACGAATATGTTGCTGTTTGCAAAAAACTCGCAAAAGAATTCCAATGCACTTATATCGACTTTCAAGCGGTTTATGACGACTATCTTAAATACCGCCATTCCTCATATATAACTTGGGATAGAATTCATCCGAATCAGGTTGGCGCAACCCTTATGGCAAGAGAATTCTTAAAGCATTGCGGTTTTGATTTCAACCGTTAAAAATTTATTTTTAATATTTTTCATATAAAAAACCTCCGGAATAATTCCGGAGGTTTTTTGTTATTATTATTCTTCTTGTTGTTTCTTCTTTTTCTTGAAGATTATAAGGAGAATTGTTGCGGCAGCGGCAATTATGATAAGTCCTGCACCGCCGAAAATCAATATATAGAGAAGTGTATTATCGCCTTCGTCGGGGTCATAAATGAGCTTAACTTTAAGGCCTTTGCCCTCAACTAAATTGATTTTCTTGAAGACATACTTCTTACCGTTATCAAGGTTAAGATAGACACGCTTCTTGCCGAGGTTTTGAATGTTGTTGAACACTGCAATACCCTTTTCGTTGGTTATTGCATAGCCGTTGCTTTCGATGAATACCGGCATATCGGTCATCTTCTTGCCGTCGGCATCAAAGAGCATACACATTACCATGCATTTGCTCTTTACAACAACATCGTCTGAATCGACATCGATAATATCATCATCAATATCAGAAACATCGCTGCCGTCGTCAAAGACATCGTCTTCATTTCCTTCGCCGTTATCATTATTCAAATGATAAATTATCATAGGAACGGTAATTGACTGACATTCCTCAACATTGAGTTCGATGCAGAAGATTTCTCTGCCGTCCTTCTGGCTTATTAGGTAGAGCGTATATTTTCCGGGTTTAAGACCCTTGAACGAATATGCGCCTTCTTCATTTGTAACCGAAGTTTTATTGCCGGGTTTAAGTACCATCTTGATACCCTTCATCGGCTCTAAATCTTCATCGCAAACCATACCGTTAATATCAGAATCGGTAAGAGCTGCCTCGCCGGACCAGTCGCCGTCATCGAATTGAGAGTCATCATAGTAGAATACGAATACGGAATCATCGTACTTCATCTTTTTATAGTTGTTTCCGCCGCTTACGAAGCCCTTAGAATCGAACATATTTGTATATTTTCTGCCTTCTGTAAGCATCAGACTATGGAAGTAGCCCTTTCCGTATTTACCGTTGTTCATCTGAACCTTAACGGTTGCAATACCGTCAACTACCAACGCATCATCGGGAACCGAGAAAGCAATTTCGAAATAGTATCTGTCGGGGTCATAGAACTGGTTAACAGAAAGTGTTTTATACTCGCCGTTTACATCAAGATATTTGATTTCGGGCGTAATGCCGACAGAGTTCATATTTATATATTTACCGGTGAAGTAATATGTTTCACCCTTTTTAAGACCAAATGTATTACCGTAGGTCTTATCTTTCTCTGTACCGTTAGAATAAATCATTGTATCGGGTTCATCTTTATAATCGGGAGAGAAGAATCCATCGGGTTGTTCAACATATCTTAAATTGATGCTCTTTTCAATTTCCCATGCAGCATCGCCGAGAACAAAGTCGCTGTTAAGAACAAGGTTGTTACCTATCTTTTTGCCGTTGGCATCAAGTTCATAAATTGAAACATCGCCCCAATAACCGGCATTACCTGCACGAGCAGTAAGGAATAAGAAGATATTACCGTCGCCGGTAGTTCTTATCTCATCGTTAGTTGTAAATCTTCTTATTTTGCCGTCGCTTGATTTATATGTATAAGAATCGATCGAAACTGTAGAAGAAGAAACATTTCCCGAATCGTTGATTACATACTGTCCTTCTTTCTTATCATATAAACAGTTGTAAATTGAAATATAAGGTGTTTGATCTTCAAATTTAACAGAGGAAACTTTATCCTTATATTCAACCTGATAATAAGAATTAGGTTTGAGCATTATATGCTGCTTAAACTGAGCATAGTCATCAGGGTTACGATAGATAGCCATACCGGGCTTCGGAGGATTAGTCTTAGAGAAGTAATTCTCGGGGAACTCAGTGAATATGAAGTTGTAGAAATGACCGCTGTTAGCAGACTTAGTCCATTCACTGGCATCTCCCGTTGAGAAATCTCCGTTTTCGAGCAACTGTTCGCCTACCGGTTTGCCATCTTTACATTCATAAAGCAATGCATTTGCAAGATAACCGGATGTTACAGCGCCCGATACCTTGAACTTAAACTTAAAGTTGTCGAGGCTTTCGGAAATACCGCTCGGAGTAAAGATATAAGTTTTCTTATATTCGGTCTTCGAATCGATAACCTCAGCATCTTCAACAGCCGTAAATCCTTCCGCAGTATTGAGCAAAATCTCGGGGCCTATATCCTTATTCTGATATCCTTCGTTAGCAAACTTGTAGTTAACCGAGAAGATATACTCCTTACCGTTTTGAACGGTTGCGGTATTCTCAACAAATGCCTGTGTTTCACCGGCGTATTTAACCTTGCCGTCTTCACCGAGTTTTGAATCATAGCCGTTCTTACCGGTAAAGATAAGCAAATTGGGTTTAAGCATTCTGAAATAGTAAATGGAAATTTCTCTGAGTTCCTTGTTGAGTCCTTCGGAGAATGTCCATTTAGAAGACTCTTTACCTGCAGTATTGAGATACGGGTCAGAAATAAGGTTATTTCCTTTATCGGTACCCTGAGCAGTCAATTCATAAAGCTCAAAGTTCGAGAATGTTCCGTCGATATTTTTAGAGTTTATATTAACACCTACGGTTGCATTCTTACCGCTTACTAAGTTAGCAGGTGTTTTGAACTTGTAAACCGTATTATACATATCGGAAACATTGTTGGAGTAAGTACCTATCTTAGAAGTTGTACCCGATTTTGTTTTGAGTTCAACATAAGGTTTCGCCTTGCTGTCGCCGTTGTACTTACTGCCGAATCTCAAAACATAATTTGTATTCGGTTTAAGCGTGACGCTTGTCGTAATCTTTCCGGTAGAACCGCTGACATAAGCGCCTATCGGAGTTGTATCGGCAAACTGACCGTCGGCAACATTGCTTGTATTAACCTTTTTAACCTCAGTCGTATTTTCAATATTCCAGAAAGTAAATATCTTGTTATAATCCTTGCTTCCGGCAGCAGCAAACGAGAAGTTGCCGTTCGGAAGGAGGTTATAACCGTATTTACCGCTTAAACTGATAGGTCTTATCTGAACATTTGTAAATTCAACAGTTCCGCCTTTTGCACCTATTACTATCTTAAAGTTCTTATCGGAAGTTCCGAGCATATTTGCTTCCGGTGTTGAAATTACAGCAGCATAGTGCTTTCCTTCAACATTATCAACCGTTGTATCTATCTTTGCTCCTATATCGGAAGCGGATACATACTCGCCGGAAGCGCTAAGGAAGTAGTAATTAACATCTAACTTACCGCCGCCTGTTGCATTTACATCGATATCAACCTTATAGTTGGATTTCGGCTGTAAATCACATTTGGTTGAAATAAGCGAACTTGTATTGCCGTTTGTAACCTTTACGACAGTAGTATGAGGTTCAGCATCGAAGAAACCGTCAGGAATATCATACATCGAAATAAGGTCTTTATTTCCGTCGATACTCCAAATTTCCTTCGGAGCAGATAAAACATGATTCGGCAAATTACACGGGTTGTTACCGTTTATGCTCAAACATTCGCCGTGTTTATATGCCGTTTTAAGGTCAACCGTATCATTGCAAATAGGAGTGATTAAGTTGCCTGTTTCGGTGTCAACCTCGCCGGTTGAAGCATTGAGCAAATAGAGTTCGGGCTCGGAGAATATAAAGGAGTTATTATAGTTGCGCTCCGATATACCGTTACCGTTATGCTCTGCGTTACCTATGAGAATTGCATTATGAACACCATTTGCAATGGTTGAAAAAGCAGTGCCTACACGAATCTGTAAAATAGAAGTATAGGTATTAGTTTCGGGGTCATATTCGGAATAAAGGTCGGGACCCTTAGTTGTACCTTCTTCGTTTTTGTTTTCTATGCCGTCATAAGTATGGTCATCGTTATCGGCATAACCGGGTTCTGAATAAGAGCCCTGAATACTATTTCCGTTTTCATCTCTTAAATCGGAAGAACCTCTGATAACAGAAGTAATCGGATAGGTACCGCTAAGCATTTTTGCCTTAAAGGTCAACTTAACAAAGGTAAATCCGCTTTCGTTCTTATGCTGCGACTTAACATAATTCTTAATGTTTAACGGAACGAAAACATTGGCAACGGTTTCTTTGCCCGGAGAATTTCCGCCAACAAGAATCATTTTTGATTTGCCGAGAGTTAAGTTCGTAATCTCGGTAAAGCCCTTATCGCTGTAAAACTTACCGTTATACATACAGTTAGGGTCGCCGCATTCGCAGGAATAATATGCCTTAGTACCGGTTGTGGTACTTGTCGGGTTAACCTGCTTATGATATTGGAAATTATAATACTTAAAGAAATTTTCGGGGATAGTATCGGCAGTAACATTTGAGGTGCTTCCGTCAATACTCCACATTTCCTTAGGAGCCGATAAAATATGGTTGCTGTAAGCGCAGGGGTTATCGTAATGCTCATAAGACTTATTGAAATTCAAAGTCTCATCACAGATAGGAGCAATAAGGTTACCGGTTGATTCAATAACACCGCCCGGTGCGATATAATCAGATGCTATATCGCCTCCGCCGAGTACTTCTTTTGTTTCGCCGGTACTCTTGTTTATATAAACCTGCTTCGGATTTATAAAGTAGAGTTCGGGGTCGCAGAATGCAAATGAAACATTGCTGTCGGTTTCTGCGGAATAACCCTTACCGTTATGCTCGGCATTACCTATAAGGATAGCATCATGAATACCGCTGTTAAGAGTTGACCATGAAACGCCGATTCTAATACGGACAACGGCTGTATATTGGCAAGTTTCCTCATTAAAGTTTGAATAAAGAATCGGGTTTCCGTTTTCATTAAAGCCGCCCATACTTGTTGTATTATCGGCATCATCAGGCTCGGAATATGAGCCCTGAATATTTTGTCCTTGTGAGTCGGTTTGGTCGGAAGAACCACGGATTCTTGAAATTATAGGTTTATTGCCTTCTATCATTCTTGCAGTAAACCTAATGCGCATATAAGCGTATCCGTCGTTTGCTTTGTATTTGTCGGTATAGTATGGCTTTAAGTTGAGCGGAACATAAACATTGTTATTAGCACCGCCGCCGACAGTAATCATTTTTGATGTACCGTAATTTATATTGGTAACCTCGGTAAGTCCAAAATCGCTGTAATACTTACCGTCATAGATACAGTCCTTATTGCCGCAGTCGCATGAGTAGTATGCCTTATGACCGGTTGTAGTCGGAGTCGGGTTTACCTTATCATGCTTAACAAACGGATAATATTTGATTATATCATCATCAATGGCAGCGGCTTTTACTAACGACTTATCGCCGTCAACACTCCAATTATCCTGCGGAGCCGACAAAATATGATTGCTTTCAGCGCAGGGGTTGCCGGTATGAACATAACTGCTGTTGAGATTTAATGTTTCATCACAGATAGGAGCAATAAGGTTGCCGGTTGATTCATTAACACCGCCCGGTGCGATATAATCAGATGCTATATCGCCTCCGCCGAGTACTTCTTTTGTTTCGCCGGTACTCTTGTTTATATAAACCTGTTTCGGATTTATGAAGTAGAGTTCGGGGTCGCAGAATACAAACGCGACTGAACTATCTGTTTCGGATGAATACGAACCTCCGTTATGCTCGGCATTACCTATAAGGATAGCATCGTGAACACCGTTTGCAAGAGTACTCCATGATGTCTTTGTGCCGAGTTTGATTACTGCGGTATATTCGCAAGTTTCCTTGTTATAGCTTGAATAGAGAATCGGATTTCCTTGGTCATTAAATCCGCCTTCGGTTGTTGTATTATCAACATAGTCAGGTTCAGAATAAGAGCCCTGAATTTTTTGTCCCTGTGAGTTAGTTTGGTCGGAAGAACCACGGATTCTCGAAACG
Source organism: Clostridia bacterium (assembly GCA_024404145.1). Classification (GTDB taxonomy): domain Bacteria; phylum Bacillota; class Clostridia; order Oscillospirales; family Acutalibacteraceae; genus UBA737. The sequence goes on from JAKSQK010000002.1 coordinate 49,116, forward strand.
ATCGGCTTTTCACCGTTATACATTCTTGCCTTAAATCTGATTCTGAAATAAGAGTAATCGCCAACGCAATATTCCGGATGAGCTTTTGCAAATTCGCTGACATTAATAGGAACAAATACATTGTTATTAGCACCGTTCAAAACGGTAATCATCTTTGTAGTGCCGTAGGTGATACTATCTAATTCGTGAACACCCTTATCACTATAATATTTGCCCTTATACTGACATTCATTATCTTCGCATTCGCAGGTATAATATGCCTTTGTACCGGTTACGGTTCTTGTCGGATTAACCTGCTTATGATATACGAAATAATGGGTAAAGTATTTAGCATCCGGTATGTTTTCAACCTTGATACCGTTGTTCTTGTTTTCGCCGTCGATATTCCAAGTATCCTTCTGTGCCATTAAGAGATGGCTTGAAGAAACTGTCGGGTCGCCGGTGTATTCATAGGTTTTATCCATATTCTGCGTTGTCTGTTCGCAGATAGGAGCAATAAGGTTACCGGTTGTCTTATCAACTGCTTCAAAAAGCTTTTCTTCGGTTGAAATATCTTTTTGAATATCAATAAAGTAAAGCTCGGGCTGGGTAAATGAGAAAGAAGCGGAAGAATTGCTTTCGCCGGTAAATGTTCCGCCGTTATGTTCGCTATGACCTATAAGAATAGCATCGTGAATACCGCTTGAAAGCGAACTCCAACTAACGCCAACACCAAGACGGAGAACTGCAACATAGGTGTTTGTCTTCTCATCATACTTGCAGTAAAGGTCGGGGCTTAGGCAGGTTTTATTGTCGTTTTCATTTTCGATGGCGCCATCATAAACCGAGTCGGAGTTGTCAACATAGTCCTTCTCAGCATGAGAACCTTCTTTGCCTGTACTCTTATCGCCTCGAACTCTCGAAACTATCGGCTTAGCACCGCTGTACATTCTTGCCTTAAAGGTAAGTAAAACATAGCTGTAACCGCCGGCATCTTTATATTTACTGTTTAATTTGTTTGAAATATTAAGCGGAATATAGGCATTATCGTTTGAGCCGCCGCCAACCGTAATCATCTTCGCTTTACCAAGTATCAATGTTGATTCATCGGTAATTTCGGTCATTCCCTTATCAGAGAACTTTCTTCCCTTGTAAATACAATCGGGGTCGGTACATACGCATTCGTAATACTCTTTATGGCCCTCGGTAGTCATTGTAGGATCTTCTTGTTTTACAAGTTGGAATCTGTAATCGAAATACTTGGGCTCAAAGTTATCGTAAATAACCATTGAGGCATCGCCGTCAGTACTCCACTTATTAAGAGGAGCGGTTAAGATATGGTCTGCCTCTGTATATGGGTCTTTCTTGTACTGATATGCCTTTAATTCGCCGTCTTTTTCGCCCTTATTCAAGTTTTCTTCGCAAATAGGAGGCATAAGGTTGCCGGTTGAAAGGTCAACCGCACCCGGCGCGATATAATCGGATGCTATATCGCCTTCGCCGAGTTCTTTTTTCGTTTCGCCGGTTTTCTTATTTATATAAAAATCTTTTGCATTTACAAAGTAAAGTTCGGGCTGGGTAAAGGAGAAAGAAGCGGAAGAATTGCTTTCGCTGAACGCTCCGCCGTTATGCTCTCCGTTACCTATAAGGATAGCATCGTGAGCGCCGGTAGAAACGGTACTCCAATCCTTTCCGACACCAAGACGGATTATTGCAACATATTCGAAAGTATCTTCATTGTAACTGCAATAAAGGTCGGGCTTTCCGTCGACAATTCCGTCATAAACCTCATCGGAGTTTTCAACATAATCCTTTTCGGCATGAGAACCTTCTTTGCCTGTACTCTTATCGCCTCGAATTCTTGAAACTATCGGCTTTTCGCCGTTAAACATACGGGCTTTGAATCTTAACTGAACATAAGAATATCCATCGGAATCCTTATATTCATCTTTTACATATTTGGTTAAATCAAGCGGGATATAGGCATTGCTGAACGAACCCGACTTTATGGTAATCATCTTAGCATAGGTGATTTTAAGTTCGTTTTCGGGATCGGTAATTTCGGTTAGTCCCCTATCCCAATATTTCTTTCCGTTATATATGCAGTCGTCTTTTCCGCAATTGCAGATATAATGCGCTTTTGAACCCTCGGTAGTAGCGGTCGGGTCAACCTGTTTTTGATATTCAAATTTATAAGCGCCGAAATATTTTTCGGGAATTTCTTCCATTTTAACATCGTTCGGATTACCGTCGATACTCCATTTGTTAAGCGGAGCAAACATCATATTATTATCGGCAGTCCACGGGTTGTTTTTATGTTCATAATAATTGCTGCCGAAGTTTACGGTTTCTTCGTTGATGGAAGGAAGAAGATTTCCGGTAGAAGTATCAACTTCGCCTGTTGTAGCGTTAAGAAGATACATTTCGGGGCTTGAGAACGAGAAGGCGACTGATTTATCGTTTTCGCTGTAACCTGTACCGTTATGCTCGGCAGTACCGATAACGATGGCATCGTGAACTCCGCCTTTTTCTTCAATTGTTGACCACCATTTGCCGACAACAAGTTTAACTACGGCTTCAAATTTACCGGTTTCTTTATCTATTCTCGAATAAAGTACCGGCGGTTGTCCCGGCTCTGCGGGTGTAGAATTCTTATTATCCGCAAAATCGGGCTCTGAATACGCACCTTTGCCCTGCGGCTGGTCAGAAGAGCCACGAACTCTTGAAACAATCGGCTTAGCGTTATCTCCGCCTTCGATAATTCTTGTCTTGAAAGAAACCTTAACAAAGACAGAGCCGACTAACTCATCGGTATAATCTACAATATGCTCGGGTTTTACAACACCGCTTAAATTAAGGGGAACAAAAACATTGGTATTGCTGCCCTTGCCTATTGTTATCATCTGGAACTTTTTGATGATAATTTCACTTTCGGCGGCTTCTGTATAACCTTTATCAAAATATTTTTTATCCTTAAAGCAGCAGTCGGCCGCATTACATGAGCAGTAATAATGCTCTTTGTTGCCGTCTTCATCTTCGGTAGGAGCTTTATAAGGAATATAAGTGAATTTATGTGTACTGTCAAAGAACTTTGTAGGAACATCTGCTTTTTCGGTTTCTCCTTCGCCGAAGCGGAAGAAATCTTTAACACGGGCAGAAGAAATAAAATCAGAAACGCTTGTATAAATAATATCTTCGCCCTTGTCGTTTACAAACATCGTATTATAATCGTTTATTTCGCTCGGGCAAAAAGCGGGGATTTCAAGTTCATCGCCGTTTGCTTTGAGCAAAGTTACCGAGAAATCATCGAATGCGAAAGATACATCATAATCCTTTGAATCAATGCTTTCGCCGTCAAACTCGGCATTACCTATCGTCAACGCAAAATCGTTGCCGGTATTATCCTTCGATGTCGGAATCTTAACAACGGCTTCATAAGCCAATGTTGATTCATCATAACTGCAGTATAATTTCGGGTCAGATGCGTTTTCATTGTTTGCGGAGTCCTTATATGTTACGGCAGTCTTATTATCAACGCCTACAACGCCGATAATCGGTTTAGTACCGCTAAACATACGGGCCTTAAACCTAACCTTTGCATAAGCATCATAACTGTCGTTTCCGCCCGTTACATCAGCAGGAGTTGCCAATGCTTGAACTGCATCATTAACGGCAAAAGGAATAACAATGCCAGATGCTTTCTCGCTCTTCTTAACTACTATCATTTTCTTGGTAGTCTTAGGAATAATAAGTTCTTTGTCTGTAATCGTAGTAGTAGTTGAGCGGAACTTATACTTCTTGCCAACACATTCTTCGCAGCTGCAAGTATAGTACTCTTTTACACCGTCGCTTGTCGAAGTCGGCTCAACTTCCGGATGAAATGTTAACGGGTGATTAGAGAATACGCTCTCGTCATAATCCGAATATTCGATAAGAGCGGTATTCATTGTTAAATACTTGCCCTTAGGAGCATATGCAACAAGGTTGCTGGTGGTTGTTGGTGCATAAGAAGCTATCTGCTGACCGGACAGATATGTATTGGCGGTACTATTATACGGATATGTAAAATCAATAGTATCTCCGGTCATATCGGGAGCAAGATTATCGCCGGTTTCTTTCCATTCTCCGGCATCATACTTCATTGATTTAACCGAAAGGTCGGCAAAAGTAAATGAAGCATTTTTATCGGCTGTATCGGTTGAGCCAACTGTTGTTGAAAGCTCAGAATTTCCGATAGTAATATACCCTGAAATATCGTTATGAGCATCATCAGCTGAAGAAATAGACTTACTGAAATTAAATTTAACGATAGCGGTATACTTAAATGTAGCAGGGTTATAATCGCAGTATAATCCCATTGCCGAAGCAGTATTTGCTGCGGCATCTTTACTTTCGACCGTGTTTTCAACATAAGCCGGTTGAGGATAACCCTTAAGCTTTGAAGTCATCGGAGCTAGCTTCAATACACCGATAATCGGCTTTGTGCCTTCGGACATAATAGCTTTAAAGGATATTTTCATATACTCTTCGCTTTTATGAACATTCTTATCGGGATTTACAATCGGGATAAGCGCATTTGAGATGTTGGTTTTATCAGACTTGATGGTAATCATCTTTTTGCCGTCGTTACCGGCAAAAGACACAAGACTTAAAACCGTAACCGTTGACAGAATAATAGCAAAAGTAACAACAGAAGCTATTGTTCTTTCGGTTATTTTCCTCAATTTTAGAGAAATTTTAGTTCTTGACATAGTTTTGTTCCTTTCAGAAAGTGCGGGATGGATATTAATAAATCATTACTCCCATTTCTTAATACAAAGTTTATTATAAAGCAAAAGCACAATACCGATAACGGCAAGTACGATTACAAAATAAAACCAAAGCATAGCAGAAGCCGTACTGTAATTGTTATTCTGAATAAGGGTTATCGAGGATTCCATAATCTGGTTAGTCGATGCCGTACACATGGAAATCATCGAATAAACAATTACGAGAGATAATACATGGCGAAGCATCGGAACGGTAATCATCCAAAATTCTTCCCATTTATTAGCGCCCTCGATTTTTGAAACCTCGTAGAGAGATTCGGGGATTCCTTGAAGTCCGGCGAGGAAGAGAATAATCTGAATACCGCAACTCCAAGTCAGCATAACCGCATTACTCAAAAAGAATGTAAGATAGGTTGTAATTGCGCTGGGTAGATTTAAGTTGCCTAAAATCGTTGCATAATCGAAAACTCCGACACCTTCGGTTGACATATTGAAAAGCGGAGAGTTGATCGCGCCGTTTGATAAAAGGCGAACTATAACCGATGATTCGATAATAACGGGAAGGAAGAAGATAACTCTCATTACTGCCCTTCCACGGTATTTTTGATTAAGAAGAACCGCCAAAATAAGACTGAGCGAAACTACCATGGGCAGAGAATAAAATATAGAGCCCAAAGAATTTCTGATTTGGTCTAAATAATCTGGGTTTTGAAAAAGGTTTTCAGAGAAGTTTGCAAGACCCACAAACGAAAGTTTAAGACCGTCAGCATCGATGGAAATATCGCTGAAAGCATAGGCGATTGAATAGAAAACCGGAATGAAGAAAAAGACTACAAGTCCTAATACCCAGTGGGCTACGAAGGCGTATCCGTATCTCCGCCTTAAAGCTTCGATACCGCCGATTTTTTTCTTTTTCATTTATTTCCCACCTTCCATCATAAATCCATAAGCTCCGAGTTTACCTGCCGGTGAATTTACCGAGCCCGAAGAATGGTTTGCATAAACAACGGTTCCGTTTTCAAAAACGGTTTTCGTAACATTTTTATCAATGAATTGATAGTCTGTTATTTTTGAACCGGCAACCTTGTTATATATTTTTTCATATTTGCTTAAAGAATCTTTGATGATAGATGAACAATAATCGTATCCACAAGCATAAAGCTTTTCAACGCCCGATTCCATATATTCGTTTTCAAAGTCTTCAATCATTGAGAAGCCGAGTCCCGTTCCGCTTGATGCTGCCAACATTATCTTTTCATTCGGATTTGAAGCAGTATTTATAGGAGCAGAATACAAAGGAGTTATACCTGCAAATACCATTTGATAGAAAGGAATCTCTTTCTTAAACTGATATCTGCCCATAGGTTCTAACGGAGCTTCGAATACCGTTTCAACAAGACCTGCCGAATAGTATGCCGAGGCGCTGCCCGAAACCTTTGTTCCCGACTTTTTAATCTTTTCGATTTGAGTTTTAACATCCGTATCCATAAGTCCGGTTACGGCATATTTAATATCTGAATAATCTGAATATGATTTGCTGCCGAAGAAAGATAGGCATACGCCCGAAATCTTATCATCGTTTGCAAAATCTATGAGTTTATCAACCGCTTTGCTTATTTTGCTTCTTGAAAGCAGTCGGTATTTTAATTTTGAATTGCTGTCTCTGAGCGGAACATTTACACCGCTGAATTCAGCCGTATGTAGTGTTGCGGTTTTTGCCGCATCATTTGTATGAGAGAAACCGTTACCTGATTTTGCATATCTTACAAGGTCAAAATCAAAATAAAACGGCATATTTTGGTCTTTGCAGTAGTTTTCAACAGCCATTCTGTCCTTATCGCTGCCGAAAATAGAGGCAAATTTATATCCACCTGCAAGTTTGCCGATGTTAAGGCCGGTAGTACCGTATCCCTTTAATCTGACAACCGGCTTTGTTCCCGTTTCTTCGGTGATTTTTGAGATGAGATTTTTTGCCTGAGCAAATGTTGTTGCCGATTTAAGAGTTGAAACCGGAACACCCAAAATTGAAGATGTTGACATAACGCCGCCGAGTGCGGTTACAGCATAGGGAGAAGAAAAATCTCTTTCTTCGTCGGTAATAAATCCGCTGTCGGTTAAATAATTGCGATAGCAGTTTGCCATACCGTTATAGTTGGCATCTTTTCCCGAAAGCGGGTAATATCCTACCGATACAACCGATTGAAGTCGGTCGGATAAAAGCCGTACATCAGGAGAGCTTACGGCTTTACCTTTTGTATAGTCGGAGTCTACCATTATAAACTCAGGATAAATTGAGGAATTTTTGCTCTTTGTATCTCCTGCCGAAAATCTTACGCTTACAGCACCTGCTGTATCTTCGGCAATACCGAACAATGCATCTTTGTCATATTTAAGTCCGAATGCGCGGATACCGGTGGATTCGGAATCGTTTGAATCGGAAGTTGTTGCAAGAGCCGAAACATTCGTATTTCCGGTTGAAGACTTGCGCTCACCGTCGGAATTCTGATTTATATCAATAATTGCTCCGAGACCGTCGGAAGTAAACATATAGGAATTTTTTGCATTCTTCTTTATCGAAGTAATATGCGAAGAAGGCGCAGCGGAAACGATACGGTATTGTTTTCCGCCTTCCTGAATTTTGCTGCAATCAATAGACATAAGCATTGATGTTTCTCTTAAAGTATATGTTACGGGAATGGAAATCTTAAATTTATCGAAATAATAGGTAAGTTCAATTCCGTTATCTGTCTTTTTTGCAGAAACTTTACCAGCTTTTAATGCATCAAGACTCGAAACATACTCCGTTTGGAAAATTTGCATATTCTGAACATATAAGTCAAGGGTAGATGTATCTTTGCCGTCCGGAACATTTGTCCAAACCTTTCCGCATGTTTTATCTTCTAAGAAGATGCCTTTTTTATCATCGTCCCATGACATTTTTAACTTTCCGTTTTCCGCCAAAACCTGCGAACTTACGGTCTTTATCTCTACCTTGCCGTCATAAGAATATTTTACGGCCGATTTTCTGCCGCAACCGGCAAAGACCAAAGTGCAGAGTGCAACAACCAATATTGCGGAAATGGTTTTCTTTGCAAACATCCGAAGTGTCCCTCCAAAAGAAAAATTATCTAAATATTGCCTCTTTATAAAGTTTGAATATAAATTCAATGACCTGTTCAAGCAATACGCCTACAAGCAGGAATACCGATACCATAAGAAGCATAAACAAAATGGTAACGATAGTAGTGCCGAGGAACTTAAAGAAGTCGAACTCGTGCACCTGCATAATGCCGATACAGAGAATAAATAATGTAAATAAAAGTACGGCTACGCCGACAGCATCTACAACTGCCTGACCCGAAAGAGATAAGAACTGTGAAAGAATAACTCTTACGAACTTGAATAATGTCAGCGGAAGAGTAGAATAGCAGGAAACGATGAATACATCCTTAAATCTGCCCTTGCCGTTTGATAAACAAGCGATAAGCCAGTTGGCAACCGACCACAAAAGCACAAGACCTATTGTACTTAAAATGGTATAGAAAGTATTGTATGTTCTCGGGTCGCTGTTAAGGAATAGGAATCCTGCCGCTGTTGAGTTGAGCATATTTGCAACATAATAGAGAAGCAAGAAAACAAATGCAATAATAAGCGAACCCATATTCTTGTATCGGATGTCTTCAAACGACCTGAACGGATGGGAAGAAACCGATAAAGCAAGTTTAAGTTTAGCATTCTTTATAAGAATGATATTCTTCTTTTTCTTATATATAAGGAATACGACAAGAGCGATAATCAAAATAACGGCAATTGAGAAAATCCAAAAGAAATTATCGTTAACCCGTTTGCTGAAAATTACCTTCCAAGCAAGGTCGTATGTCTTATAATCTAAGCCCTTTTCGGCATAATCGAGGGCTTTTTCATAATTTCCGTTGGTATAATTTGCAATTGCAAGACCTCTGTAAGCGAGTTGACAACCGCTGTTCATCTTTATTATCTCTTCCCATAAAGGAGAGGCCTCATCGTATTCGCCTTTTATATGTTTAAGTTGCGCATTCATTAAGAGCTCACCGTATTTAGTGCGCTCGAAAACGGTTAATGCACAGTTATCACGGTCGATTACCAACAAATCGGAGCCGTGAACGGCAAGAGATGTCGGATTATCGAAAACACCAAGCTGTTTTGCATCGCTGAAACAACCGGCAAAACCTGCCAAAAGGTTGCATTCGTTATCATAAACATAGATAAGGCCGTGGGTTGAATCAAGAGCATAGATAAAGCCCTTATCGTCTACTTCAACCGAAATGATATTCTGCGGTTTCATAACGCCGAAACGCTTTGTAACCTTTTCTTCAACAAAGTTAACGGCGCTCGAAGTTGAAGAGATGCCTTTTGTATCTCTCTTATAAAGGATATCTTCGCCGCCGGGGGATAATTTTCTTATCTGTCCTGTACCGTTAGTATCGCTTTCGGTAACACCGGTGCAGGTAATCATATATCCCTTGCTGTCAAGACAAAGGTCAACAAATGAATACGGAAGGGTTTTAACGCTCAATGCTTTTTTCTCATCGGTTTGGGTAAGTTTATCCCAAAGGAATGCGAGAGTATCAAGCGCAGTTGCTTTAACATTGTTGGCGCCGTAAAATCCGATAAATTCATCATCGGGAGAATAAGCAAGAGCGCCGTAATAACAACCAAGACTCAATATATATGTATAGCCCTTATCGTCCCTAACCATCCTAGAGGGCTGGAAGAAAAAGTCTTCCGGCAAAAGAGAAGATTCGGGTTGCTCCCATGTTGATTTAAGTTTACCGCTTCTGTCGGTAACTAAAATCATACCGTTGCCGGTATCGCAAACATAAATATCTTTATTGTCGTCAACAAAAATGCCCTTTGCTTCTTCGAACATCATTTCGATGCCGTCTTTGTCTTTGATGACAATTTCTTTATCCAGAGTATAATCGCTGTTAAGAATTATAACCTTAGAGCGCTCACTTGCAAGAAGATAAACCTTGCCGTCTTTATCGGTGCAAACATCGGTAAGACCGAGCATAGACTCGCTTAGTCCTAATCTTGCGGCGGTAACAACTTTGGAAGATGAATATATTTCGGACGACAAAACGCCCTTAACCTTACCGTCTGCGCTGTCATCGTGAGTAAAAGAGTCGGTAGGTTCTGCCAAGACGGAAAATGAAAATCCGATTGTCAGAACTAATATAACGCAAATGATTGATAACAATCTTTTCAAAAAAATCTCCGTCCTTCAAATTATTCTTTAATACCCGATGTGCTCATGGTTTCCATAACATTGCTTTGAGAGATAAGGAAAACCAGAATAGGCGGAATCATCAAAATAACCGTAACCGCCATTGCACTACCCGAACGGGCTATACCGCCGGCAGAAATAGAGGTCATAACCTGCGGTAATGTTTTGAGTTCTTCGCTGAAAATTGTACCCTGCGGAATAATGGTCCACATTTCTTGGAACGAAAGTAAGAGCATCGTCATCCAAGCAGGTTTCAATATCGGCATTATAACGCTGACATACATTCGCATAACACCTGCGCCGTCAATTCTCGCCGCTTCCATCAAAGCATCGGGAACCGAAACATCCATATACTGTTTCATAAGGAAGCATCCGGTAGCCGAAGGGATAGCGGGAAGAATATAAACCCAGTATGTATCAATCATATGTAGTTTTGTGTAGATATAATATCTCGGAACAGCCAAAGTTACGGCATTGTAAAGAAGCATTATCTGAACAATCCAGAAAAGTGCATTTTTGGCTTTAACCTTTGATTTAGAGAAGGTGAAAGCCGCAAGAGAAGCCGCAATAATATGCATAACCGTTCCGGCAACAGCAACAAATAAGCTGTTGAAGAAATATCTTGAAATCGGAACTTGAATCTTGCTAAGCAAAGAAGGAAGCGCCAAATAGTTCGAAAGCGTAGGTCTCTTAACGAAGAAACGAGGGGGGAAAATCAGGAGTTCGTCAAGAGGTTTGAACGATGTTACAATACAGTAAACAAGCGGAAGAATGGTGAAAACACCGGCGAGGAACAAAATTCCGAAATAGAAAACATTTCCTGCGGTAGATCTCGTATATCTTCTGTACTGCGGGGTCGATTTTTTCTCAAACAATTTCATTTTTCTCCCCCTTAACTATCGCTCTTACCGACAAGATTTAACAACGCACCGATACCGAAACGGAAAGCAAGAACCATAAAGAAGAGGAAGATAGAGAGGGCTGATGCATAACCCATTTCATAACGGGCGGTACCTATATCGGAAATGTAGGATACTATCGTATCAACTGAATTGTTTACCGATGGATAACCGGCGAGAGTAACAATTACCGCACTAACCGAGAAAACGGCTTGAATTTGCATAACCGAGCTAAACAAAAGAATGCTCTTCATCGAGGGTAAAGTTACATACCAGAGTTCATGCCAACGGGTTCTGACACCGTCGATAGCGGCGGCCTCGTACAACTCGGCGCTGACATTTTGAAGACCGGCTATATTTGCAAGGAATGATACGCCCATGCTCATCCAAAGTTGAACAATGATGATAATGGTCATATTATAACTTGTATTTTGGAACCAGTTTATCGGCTCGGTAATAAATCCGAAGCTGATAAGAAGATTGTTCAAGTAGCCGTAGGAGTCGCCCGAGAAGAATACCTGCCAAATAAAATATGCGTTACCTACAAGAGCGGGGGCATAGAAAATAAAGGTAAGTATAACTCGAACGGTTTTCGGGAATTCGTTTATCATCCATGCGAGCATAAATGATAAAAGAAAACTAATAGGACCTGCGATAATCGAGAATTTAAGGGTATTTCCGAGTACCTTCATAAATACATCGTCGCCCGAGAACATTCTCGAATAGTTTTCAAGACCGGTAAAAATCGGGCTCGACACCATATCATAATCGAAGAATGAAAGGGTCATCGAAGCCAAAACCGGCAAGATGTTAAACAAGAAGAAGAATAGCATAAAGGGAATAGTTATGATGTAGAATGATATGTCTTCGCTTGTAGTAGTTCTTTTGCGTTTAAGCAATTTGGAATCTTTGCTCATCATTATCCCCCTTATCTGTTTTCGTACTGTTTCCACTTACGAGCGATTTCCTCGTCAGCTTCCTCAGCATATTTAAGTAAAGTATCCTTCGGGTTCTGGTTGTTTTCAACAACATTCCAGAATGCCTGATATACCGAACGGGATACATAATAACTACCCGGATATTCGGGGATTTCACCCGTACTGTTAAGCGATTCAACAATAACATCCTTCATCTCGGCATCCCATTCCATCGCCTTAAACGCATCCACATTTGATACACTTACACGGCCGGTAGGACCGAGGATAGACTCAACTTCGCTCGAATATGCAAGTTGCGTTTCATCGCTTACCCACCATTTAAGGAATTCCCAAGATGCCTTCGGATTTTTAGTCAAGTTAAGTATTGAACAAGCGGAACCGCCGCCCGAAGAGGTATGGTTAACCTTTCCGTCTTCACCTACAGTACCGGGAAGTAAAGCAACATTCCAAAGACCGTCGATTTCAGGAGCGGCGGCTTTGAGCGTTGTATAGAGCGTATAGGTTGAAACACCTATGGGGCAGGTACCTGTTCTGAATCTGTTATAGAAGTCAAGAGTTCTCGGAAGTTTAAGGCAGGAATACAAATCGGTCCACTCGTTGAATGCAACAACAACATCGGAGTCGGTAAGATTTGTCTTTTTGCCGTTATTTGCATAAACTTCGAGGTTTTTCTGTAACAAAAGACTCGGGAAAAGGTTTATAGAACCGATACCGATATTTGCCTGAGCAACACTCGTTGCGGTGTTGTTGGGGAGCCAAGCGGTTAGGTTATTTCTTGCGAGGAGTTTAACCGTTTCCTCGAACTGATCCCAAGTATTCGGAACTTTAAGGCCCATTTGCTTGAAGATATCGGTGCGGTAAAACAGCATATAGAACTGCTGCGTATCGGGAAGTCCGTAAAGACCGCCCTTATAGTAGTAAGGAAGTTCAGCGCCCTCATGGAAGTTTTTGAGAACCTCATCGCAGTCATCAAAAGATTTAAGGTCATAGAGCATACCGCGCATTGCGAGGTTAACCGGCTCTGAACGGGAATGTTGGATTAAGCAGTCGGGGCCTTTGCCCGAGAGAACTGCCTGAACAATGGATGCGTTAACAAGCTGAACATTAACGCCGATATTAGTTTTATTTGAAAATTCGGTTTGAATAAGAGAGTTAAGAACCTGCGCCTGATCACGGCCCCAGTTAACCCAAATGGTAATATTTTCGCCATCTTCGTCAAGGCCGGAAATATTGTTGTAATCCTGCGTAAAGGAAACGAAGAACTTTTCAAAAGAGAAGGCAATTTTCTTGAAAACACCTGCGTTATCGAAAGGTTCTTCTTCGGCAGGAGAGCAAAGAACCATCTTATCGAGATCGAGAGGCATACTGCTCATTTCGAAAAGAACCGAAGCGAGAGAAGTATATTTTGAGTAGTACTCGCTCTTGTATCTGTGAGCAGTATAGCGGTTTTTATACATGAGTTTGCAAATCTGCTTCATGCTGTCGATTATCGAAACATAAGAGCCGGTTTTTTCGCCGGTAATTTTCTGCAATTCCTTACTTGCGGAATTGAGGGTCATATAGATACTCTTTAAGCGCTCCTGCATATCGGGGATTTGCTCAAAAAGGTTGTAATCACGGTAGATATCAACCGATTCGCCGGTAATCATTGTAATATCAACATAGAGTTTACCGAGTTCGGCAACGGCATCTTTAAGTTTGTTTCTAACATTGTTAACTTCGCCCGGAACAACGGTTAAAGAAATTTCATGCGTACCGGCGGTAAGGTAGATAAGATAGGGTTTTTCGTTGCGGTTGGAGAAGAATAACTGCTGCCAGTCATAAGAATACTTAAAGCCGACATTTTCTGCCTCAGCAAACGGGGTTTCGCCGTCTATCTTCAAACTTCTGTAAACCTTTGAGCCCAAAACGGCGCTCTGGCGGTAGGAGAAGCCGAGCTTATAATAGCCCTCTTCAACTTCGGGAGTAGTCCAAGTAAGGGTTTGGCCCGAAGCTTCCCAGTTGCCGCCACCTATGTAGTTGGCGAGGGTTTTATAGGCATCGTTCGGGGTAACATCAAGAGAGGAGTTATCTGCCTTAGAAGCGAGCCAATAACTTGTTTTCTTAACGGCATCTTCGCCCTCAATTACAATTCGGTCGCCCTTATAAAATTCAGAAGAGTCCTCCGGTTTTTGGTATTTTTCAACATTTTTCGACATTGAAAAAACAACTTTTTCAACCTCGAAAGAGCCGGTATTTCCGACAATTTCAAACTTATGGGCGCCGGGGGTAAGATAGAAATAATAATCATCGGCGCTCCATTTGGTAATATCCTTAACTGTATCAAAATAGAAATCTTTTGACAAAACCTGCTTGGGGGCGAACTCGTTTCCGAGACCGTCTTTACGGTTACCGCCCTCGGCATTTTCATAAATACCTTGAAGGGTTAATTTTTTTGCCTCGTCGAACGGGAACTTTCCGTCAACCTTAACGCCGAACTCGATAATATCGGAGCTAAGCGTTTTGTAGGAGAAGCCCATATTATAAAGACCTGCGGTTTTAATATCAACCGAGAAATTATTATTTCCCTTCCCAACCTTAAAAGAGGCCTTGGCAGTTGCCGTTTCTTCCGAAGACTCAACCTCGCCGATTTTTTCGAGATAACTCGAATATTCGGTTCCGGTTTTTTCAGAAGAAGCCATAGATGTTAATTCATTGCTGCTCGGAGCAGAAGCGGTATCCCCGCCATCGTTCTCGGCAAAAGCGGAGAACGAAAATGAAGAAACAAGCATGGCGCCGGTTAATGCCAATGCCACGGATTTGAAAAGGATTTTTTTCATAATAGAATAACCTCAAATCTATAATAAATAAAATAAAGTTCAAATTTACTTTTTAACAATTTCTCGGTATGAGAAACCATTAAAAAACAAACTTGGGGTGTAAGGGCGGATTTCCGCCCTTACACCTTTATTGAGTTTAACTAAAAATCAAACAATTTTTAATTAGAACTTATCCGAACGGTTAACCCATTCAACCTTAGTCGGCTGAGTATCCATCAGAGTCATTGCTGCTCTGAGGGTCTGGGTAGAACCTGCACGGTCATAATGGTCGTTAGTAACATTACCGAATCTGTTAACATTACCATCGAGAGAACCGGCCTTCTGATAGTAGGTGTTCTTAGTAATAGTAAGACCAACATGAGTTGTCTTGTCCTTATGAGCATCTAAGCCACCCCACTGCCAGAATACCTGCTGACACATTGTGCAGTCAAAGATGTTATTAGTAATTACAAAGTTAGATGTATTTACATAATAAGCATTCTGAGAAGCGCAGATGTTAGAAGCACGATACTTGGTATCGTTTCTCTGTTCATATGACCAGCATTCACCAGCGAAACGCATGATGTTTCCGGAAATAGTGATATTCTTCATTACACCGTCATAAGTCTGGGTTGAACCTTGTTTATTTGCAGATGTAGCGGTTGTAAAGAACTCAATATTGTAGAAGTTGTTGGTAAGGAGGTTGTTAACAAAGTTAACATTGTCAAATGTTGTATTAACATTACCATAGGACTGGAATGTGATACCGGCATCGTAGCACTGATATACATAGCAGTTTTCAACATTAAGGTTAGAACCGCCGTTACCGAACTGGATACCATTACCCATGGTCTCGCTGCCGTTCGGAGTACCGCCTACATAGGCAACTTCGCAGTTCTTAATAGTAACATTTGAAATACCTGCACCTGCCATACCATGACCGCCAGTGAATCTAAGAGCCCAACCGTCAATTGTTACATTGCTTGTAAGGGTAACAAGGCTTCTCTTTTCGCCGATTTCAATCTTACCATAAGTGTTCGGGTTAACGGTTGAGTAAATGTAAACCTTACCGTCCATAGAACTTGTGTTATAGTAAACATCGCCGTTCTTTTCGAGTTCTGCTGTTGAAGCAAATCTCTGATTATTCGGCTTGATAATTCTACCTATCATAGAAGGAGTCATATCATTAGCGCCGGTGAAGAAGTAAACATTACCCGGAGTATTTCCATCATGATAGTCGCCTGACTTCGGAAGAGTTGCAACCCAGATGTTGTTACCCTGACTGGTAAAGCTTGTGTTATAGTTCTTCTGAGAACCGATGAACAACGGCTTATCGCCTGTGCCGTAAGTACCGTAATTAATGCCAGACTTGGTAGGAATACCGCTCTCGCCGGTACCGATACGGGTTGTTGTTCCGCGCTTAACGAGAACATAGTTGCCTGATGATGCTTTGCCGTTTGCCTTAGAGATAGTCTTAAGAGCAGTACTTTCAGAAGTACCGGCTGCGCTATCGTTACCACTTGCAGGGTCAACATAGATAACCTTTGAAGCACCGGTTGTATCTACATTTTCAGAATACATAATCTGGTCTTTAAGGAGATTAGCATCTGTTCCTGCACCGCCGATATCAGCGATATTAACGATATTGTTTCTAACCTTTACAAAGTCAAGAAGTGTATTATAAGCGCCGGTCTTATCGGGGTTGTAATACATATTTGTTGAATCTGTGTAGAGGTTGTCAGCAGCTGCTCTGCCAAGGAGAACATCCTTGAATGCTGCAAGACGCTGTGCCGGAGTGTAATAGTTAAAGAACTTGTCGTTAACATTTACAACAGCACCTGTTGTGTTTGCCTTTGTTGAGATCCAAGCATGACCGAGGTCATTCCACTGAGAAGTCAAGAAATCGTTATTTGCAAGTGTGAAAGCATTTTCGGTTGACGGATAGTAACTGTCATTATAGATGGCGTTACGGTCGCCGAGTATGTTAGCGCCAACGATAGCGTTGTTTACTACCTTATGGAACTGGAAGTTACCAATGTAGTAAGCGTTGCCGTCAGCACTTGCGGGGCATCTGAACTCTAAGAGAGTATTCGGATTATTACCGCTGCCCGGAGTTGTATCTGCGCTTGTTGTAATTCTGTAAACCTTAGCGAACTTACCGTTCTTTGTCTGAGTTTCAATAGGAGTTAAAGTATATGAACCTGCATTATTACCGTATGTAGAAACACCAAGTGTGATATCATCATCGGTTGCACGGTAGTTATATGAGAGTTCATAAGTTGTACTCGGTTCGAGTTCAACACCGGTACGGATATAAGCCCAGTCCTTAGCATTGAACTTGATAGCACGGTTGTTGTTACCAAGGTCATTGCCTGTAAAGAATCCGGCAGGAATATCCATAAGCTGATGTTTAACGAACGAAAGAATGGTAATAGTATTGTTTACGGTTTCACGGCCCCAACCGAAGAGGGTTGTTGCGATGTTTTCCTGTGTAATATCGCCAACCTCGCCGAAGTCGAACGAACCGTTCATAAGAAGGTTGCCGCCGAGTTCGCCGTTGTCAACCGGACGAAGTTTTGCATTTGCAAAATGAACAGAGTTTATGTTCTTGTTTGAGCCCTGCGGAGTTGACTGACCGAGATATACACGGAAGTTACCGTCGCCGGTAACACCAACCGTTGAAGGCATTGTAAATCTTACTGAGTAATGAGCGCCGTCAACATGCTCAGCCGTCTTTGTGAAATAGAACGGATGCGTATCGTCGGGAGCGCCGTCAAGTACTTTTGAGAAACTGCCTGTTTCGGTATTGGTAATCTGGAGTTCAATACGAGCAGGTGAACCGAATTCACGGTAGTCAATATCGAACTGATATTCTCTGTCTGCCTTTAAGAAGGCCTGTGAATTACAGTAGTTGTAGTTATTACCTGAACCTGAAACACGGAGCATCTTTGAAGCGAAGCCCTGTTGCTCTGTAAAGAATGTTTCAGCAGGAATATCCATCTGCTGTACCCATGTATTACTGCCGTCAACATGCCACTGACCAACGGGAGCGGCAAGAATGTTGTTCGGTTTGTACATGGTGTTTTCAGTATTGTACTGCTGAGCGGTTTGACCCGTATAAGCAGTAGAAAAGTCATGAGTCTTATCAGAAATTGCAGGACAAATGTTTTCGCCTACTATAGATTCCAAATCGGTCGGGTCGCTGAGTTCGTAAACTTCGGGGTTAGCGAAGATGAACGAAGAGAAGTATCTTGTGTCGGTATAACCGTTTGCACCAACATGCTGACCGTTACCAAGAATCAAGGCTGCATAAGCGCCGGAAACAGCATTGTAATAATTGAACGGTACGGTTGCATTCGGATGTTCAACCTTAAATACTGCCATATACTTACGAGCTTCTTCGTCATAATATGCGAACAAACCTTCCCCAGTGGCCTCTTCGCTGTTGTTAACCCAACTGGTTTCTGACTGAGCGCCGTTACCGCCCCACCATGAGCCCTTAACGGTTGAAAGAACAGGAAGGTCTTCACCGAAGATTCTCATGTCGCAGGTAAACATATAATAATGAATTCCCTCTACGCCGGGGTTATCAATGGTAATAAATGCATTACCGGGACGGCTACCTGATGCCTTAACGGCTATCATCTTCTTGGTAGCATAGATAGTATCGCATTCTGCCGATGCGAACTTATCAACATAGTTCTTAGCACATGTAGCGCAAGAATAATACTCACGGGTATTATCGGTTGCTGCATGTTTAACTAATGTATGACATGCGGCGTTACAATTGTTGCGGTTGATAGCTTTAATCTGCTGATAAGCACCTTCAGCCGTCCATGTATCACAAGCAGTCTTGTAAAGTTCGGTAGGACGACCGTTTTCACCGGACTTATCATTGCCTCTGTAGATTTTCTGTGTTGAATGGTCATCAACAGAATCGGTTGAAGGACCGAAGCTGTAATTTCCTGCTACCATTTCAGGAGCAGCATGGCTATCGAGCAATGTAGTATCATCTGTATCATAAACCGAGATTTGAATATCGGAAATTATGAAAGAAGAATCAAACGACGATGCATCGAAACCTGAGCCCGAATGTTCGCAGTTACCGATGGTTAAGAATTCGTTATAACCTGTCGGTGTTGATTGGTCAAAATATCCCTTATTGGCACGAACAACAGCACTAAATGCGCCGGTTGAAGGATTATAAGAGGACATAACAGGGGATGCCTGGGCGGTACTATCGCTGTTGTTATATGCCGCATTAGGAGATGACTCTACAAATGCCGTATAGGTAGATTTAGCATAAAGTCTTCCTACTATCGGCTGGCCTGTTCCTGAAAGACGCTTAGCGTTAAAGGATACATGATAGAATATATTATCGCCGTTGTTTGCAGAATAACCGTCTCTTAGATCAAGGTTACCGTCATTGGTGATACTCTGGAAATATCTATGAGTATAAAGCGGGAGATAGATATTTGTAACTTTATCTGTACCGTCGTTTCCGATAACAACAGATTTCTTATTGATATCGTTGCTTATTCTGTTGTAGCAACCTGCGCCTAACTTTTCGAATTTAACATTATCGCCGAAATCATCGCATGTATAATATTCTCTTGTATTAGCGGTTGCACCGTGCTGAACATAGGTACGGTTTGCTGTTAAATAATCGTTATCAACTTTAACGAATTTAACAAGAGCGGGGTCATAAGTATCACGGCTCCATGTATTTGCAGGAGCTGCAAAATAGTTGTTCGGAGCCTGAGTATCATTACCGCAAGCCATATCGTCTACGAGACCGTAAACGCCGTTTTCATTGAAGGTATCAAATCCGGCTATCATATTTCCGCTATCGGAATAATCAGTACCGTCTTTCTGCTTAATAACCTGCAAACAGGGGTCAGACATAATGAAAGATGCACTATAATCTTTTGTGCGATGCCAGTTGTTGTTATGTTCCATATTACCAATGGTAAGAGCGCCCCATTTACCGCCTGAACCTCTTGTAACGGTCATATCATACTGGCCGGTATTTTTCTGGGACTTATAAGTATTGCTGTCGCCCGGAATATCATCAAATTCGAAATCGATAGAATAATTACCGGTTGCAGCGTCATATGAAGCAGTAGAATTATTTACCCAGGTTGTCGTTTGAACAACCTTAGAAGTTGAAGATGTATTCAAACGAACGAAACCTACTATCGGCTTTTCTCCGCTTAACATTTTTGCCTTGAATGTTAATCTAACAAAGCAACCGTCGGCGAGTTTATATCCACCGTCGCCAGAATACTTTGTCGAAATGGGCAAAAATACATTTGCTGCAACATTACTACGGTCTGACTTGCCGATAAATACAGCTGACTTTGAAGCCGTTGCAGTAGCAGCAGAAGCAACAGTTGCAGTAAACGGAATTACTGCAATGCATGAGAATGCTAAGCATAAAGTTAATGCTAATGCTAATAGCTTTTTAGCTTTCAAAAAAATCACCTCATTAAAATTTTTCTTGAATTTTTTTGGGGAATGCGAAAAAATTTACTGTTTCGCACCCGCTCCTTTCTTTATGGATTTATGCTATAAATCTCATAAATTTTTATATCTGTTCGGAGTCTTTTACAAAATAATCTTCAAACCTCTCAAAAAAACTTTTTTCGGTTGCCCAACCCGTTTTAAGCCGTTGCGCTTCCCTTAGCGACCTTACTGCAAAGGATTAAAAAAGCGCTTTTTGACTTTAACGGATATCCGAAAACGGCTTTTTCTTAAAATCTTCCGAATAAATCATAAAAGATTCCACAAGTCGGCGAAAGCGGAACACCGCTACACATATTTATATATATAACAGTTATTCCGAAGTGTTGCGGGGTTCGACTCCCGCCGACTAAACAAATTAAAAATTATTAAGATTAAAGGAAAACAAATTTAACCGGTTATCCATTCAACATGTTTCGGGTTGGTATCGAAAGTATCAACACATGCTTGAAGCGATACCTGATTCGTTGCGTTTCTTGCGGTTCCGAACCATATACCCTCATTTGCCTTTGCAGCTTTCTGATAATATGTATTACCCGAAATATCCCAGTCGCCGTTATCCCTCTTGGAAAGGAAGTTCCAACGAACCATATAGGAATAAGAAAGGTCAAATATGTTGTTCTGGATTTTACACTTTTTGGCATTCTTGAATGCACGGTTGTAACATAATATATGTTCGCCCATGTGGTCGGTTCGCTGAACACCCCAGCCATAACCCGCAAATCTTGAAATATTGTTTGAACAAACAAAGTTTTCAACGGGAGCCAAAGTAATCATCGTTTTTGAATCGGATGAATGCCAGAACTCTATCGAGAATGAGCAATATTCAAACAGGTTATTACAATAACTTATATCTTTATACTGGTCGATACGGCCTTCATCGTTGTTAACGGTCCAGCTGTAATCGCCCTGCCAGGTAAGACCGGCATCGTAAATCTGATAAATCCAGTTGTTTTCAACCTTCTGGTTGTAAACACTGTTCCACTGCTGAATACCGTTACCGTAACGGAGCATCTCGGTTACATTCTGATATGCACCGCCGATAAATCCGATTTCGCAGTTGGTAATTTTCGAATTATCGCTGTTTGAAAGCGAAATGCCGAATGTTCCCGAATATTTGAGTTTTAAGTTATCTATTGTAACATTCTTTGCTCTTGTTACAGAAATAATTGACTGTCTGAATCCTATTTCTATGTCTTTGAATACTTTTCCGGGGTTACCCTTATCGCAGTAAACATATACGGTATCTTGCTCTTTGTTGTAGTAATAGTCGCCGTTCTTTTCGAGGGCGATAATACCCGAAGACTGCTTTCTGCCGACGATTTCGCCCTCATTGAAAACAACAAGACCGATATCGGTATCAGCGGCGGAAACTTTCCAGATATTTTCTCTCTTACTCGGGAGCCAGAATTCTTCTCTCGCATAGTTATACGGAGACATATAGAACGCCGGTTTTTCACCGCTTCCGTAAGAGCCGTAGGTTACGCCTTCACGGGCTTTGATACTACTCGTAAGTCGCCAAACACCGCCGCGCTCAAAGAGCACTGCATCGCCCGGCTTTACAAGCGAGGAAAATGCATCAGAATCGACTGTTTTGAATGCGGTTTTAGGCGTTTTACCGTCGTTATCGTCGTTTCCTTTCGGCGATATATAATAGGTTGTACCTTTAATTTTATAAAGGTCAGCGGTATTTTTAGTCGAAAGAATTTTGTTTCTCATCGTTTCGGCTGCTTTATCGCTCTTTCCTACTCCGTTAAAACCTTCAACACGGGCAGCGTACCACTTCGTCTTCAATGTTGAACCATAGGTTTTATATTCAACCGAATCAATTTCGTTTGCATTGAAGTCGAGGTCGTAAACAGCATCGCCGACAGCAACTTCGCCATCAGCCGTTAAACTGTCCTTACCGCCGTTTGATGAGCCGCCCTCGGAAGCGCCGTTTGAACCGCCGATGTCAGAATCATCTGTATCTGAATCATCAACATCTTCAACGATTTCACTATCGCCCTGCGAATCTACTGCTTTAACCTTTTTTGACGGCTTGGCGGATTCGCTTCCGCCACAACCGCAAAGAAGGGAAATTATACTCAAAGCCATCAGTATGGCAATGACTTTTTTCATTGTTTTTTCTCCTTATTATAGGTCAAGCTTATTTGAATTTTGCAACCGTCTTATTAGCTGCCTTAACAGCATTCTTGAATTTTGGTTTAACCTTATCAAGTTCGCTCTTAATCTGGTCGGCTTTACCGGTAGTTCTGATATAAGTATCAAGACCTACATTGGAATCGCCGTTTGTAACTTCCATCGGACCGCTTGAAACCTTGTAGAATCTCTTCTGCTTCATAACATAGTCATAAGTTTCGAGTGCCTGTTTATTTACAAAGAAGGTCTTTTCTTCATAGTTATCTCTGTTGAGATAGTAACGCAAGAAGTAGTATGCGGCGGGGCCGTTCTTACAACCCTTCGGGAAGCCGTATGCTTCGTATTCATGCATCGGAACTAAATATGTTTTGTTGAATCCCTTCGGGAACGGAACACAATAAAGGTCGCCGTCGGATTTAAGGGTTTCATAGTGGAAGTCGGTTCTACGAGCGCAGAGCATATTATCGGTTGTAAAGAGGTATGTTCCGTTTTCGATTTTATCCTGCTCACGCATTGCTTCGCAGGTGATAGAATCTTTGTATCCGCAAATCTTTTGGAGAGTTTTAAGAATAGCGGGGTCGGAAGAATTGTCTTTGAAGGTCTTGCCGTCAAATTTCATAAAGTCTAATCCGCTGAATCTTAAAAGGTCAAGATGGTCATTGGTCATCCAGCCGGATCTGCCGGTTTCTTCCTTGAACTTTCTGCACATATCAAGGAATTTATTCCATGTCCACTTGCCCGATTTCCATAAATCATACGGGTCGTCAAGTTTATATCTCTTGATGGTAGCGCCTGAGTAGTAAACTACGGTCGGCTGCTGGTTAAAGGTGTTTTTAAGGTTTACACCATAGGTCTTGCCA
Organism: Clostridia bacterium; assembly: GCA_024404145.1. Lineage (GTDB taxonomy): Bacteria > Bacillota > Clostridia > Oscillospirales > Acutalibacteraceae > UBA737. The sequence goes on from JAKSQK010000002.1 coordinate 72,290, forward strand.
TTTACCTTATAAGCACTTGTTACCTGACTATCCCAAATTTTACCCTTGAAGTCATAGCCGGTTGCAGCTTCAACATCCTGAGTTAAATTCATACGGTAAATGTTAACCGAAGCATAACGGATAATATCAGGCGAAGAACCGCTGTTTATAAGTGCGGCAATTTCTGTATCATAGTTATCATAAGAGCCCTGTTTCCAGTTAACCTTGATTCCGGTCTGCTTTGTGAAGTTGGCGATAACCTTTTCAGCGCCGGTAACATGTTTTGCCGGGTTCCATGAATACATAGTTACAGTTGAACCTTTTAATTTTGACGGCATCTTTGAAACGAGTTGGCTCCAAGAAAGGTCGTCAGCGCTCTTAACAGCTTCTGCCTTCTTTTTCTTGGTCTCTTTTGTTTCGGTCTTGGTAGTTGCGTTGTTTCCCGAACCATTATTGTTCTTATCGCCATTATCGTCTGCATCGTCTGCATCGTCTGCATCTGCATCTGCATCTGCATCGTCTGCATCGCCGTTGTCATCAACGATATCCCAATCTTCATCATCGAAATCTTCTGTTGATGACTTTTTGCTGCCGCAACCTACTACTGCAAACATCATTACAATAGCAAGAAGCAAACATAACATTCTCTGAATGTTTGTTTTCATAAATTTGTCCTCCTAAAATTATATGTCATATATCAACCTACGATACCGCAGGTGGCTATGCTTTGAACGAATTTCCTTTGAAGAGAAAGGAAATAGATAAGCAACGGAATAATCGCTATAAACGAACAGGTTAAAATGAGCGTTCCGAGCGACAGCTTGAATGCGCTGCTTATTTCAGATGTAAGGTTGGCTTCCAGATTCGCAAGCATTACGCTCAGCGGATAGTTCTTCGAGAGATAAATCTGCGACTGGTAATAATCGTTATAGTACCAAACTACCGAGAATACCAAAACGGTTATCGTTGCCGAGCCACTCGAAGGAAGAACGATTTTGAAGAAGGTTTTGAAAGGACCGGCACCGTCTATCCAAGCGGCTTCTTCAAGTTCTTTCGGAAGTCCCTTAAAGAACTGCGAATATATATAAATGAAGAATCCGTTTTTAAGACCCGTTCCCAAAACCGCCGGTATCCAGAAAACAAACGGCGTATCGAGAATGTTTGGCCTTAACTCATGCCCTACTAATTTTGATATGCCGCCCAAAATTCCGAAAATATCAAGATAATGGAAATTGTTATAGGAAGCTATCATTACCATCGGGTCGGGAATTAAAATGCAAAGTATCATAACTCCGGTTAGGAATTTTTTGCCGGTGAAATCAAATCTTGCAAGTCCGTATCCCACAAGCGCACAACTTAAAAACGAGATAAGCGATGCTACAATTTCGTTTTTGAGCGTACTTAAAAGCGATGGGAAATATTTAAGCGTTGCTATCGCCGCTTTGTAGTTATCGAGCGTTACACCTTTTGCTATCCATTCAACCGTCGGGTCAAGCCAGTCGGCAGGTGTTTTAATTGAGTTGAGCGCCATAAATAAGAACGGATAGAAAAGTATGTAAGCAAAGCCGATTAGAATTAAATATCTCGCAAGACTCGCTAAAAAACTTATGCTTTTCTTCTTTAACTTGTATTTGTTATAAGTCAACTTGAAGTCCCCCACCTGATTATTCTTTAATTATGAGTTTTCGATTTTCAATTACCGCAAACGGCCCCGCTTCAATTAGCTCTACGGTTTCGTCTGCCTTGATTCTATATGTTAAAGGAGAAATGAATTTATCAATTCTGCCTATTGTTCCGTTACCGTTTTTAAGCGGTACAAAAATGAAAAGTTTGAATTCATCGTTATCGGCGAGTGAAAATTTGTGTTTTTCACCCTTTTTGAGCGTTATGAACGATTTTGAAAAATGTTCATAAACACCGAACTCATCACCGCAAAGTCCTTTGATATTTGAACTCGATATTGAGCCATAAACGGCTTTGTTATCGCTATCGAGGTTAAATACCGCCAAAACACCGCAACCGTTGGCAGTATTCTGAACTTTGAAAGATTTGCCGTTTTTTGTCGGATTTTCGGTTAAGCAGTCCGCCGTCGGAATTCCCGGTTTATCACAGCGAAGTATTCTGCCGTTTTCAAAGACGAGGGGCTTTATAACCTCTGCCCTGCTTCTTGAAAGCTTATCGCTGACATAAACGGGACCGCCGCTTACGGCCCTTAGCAAACTGTTTTTTATCGCTTGGCCGTCATCGGTCCACCACATATCGTAATCGCAGTAGTAGAAACGGCCTTGAATAAGGCAATTATATGTACATTGCAAAATATGCTTTGTAAACCACGGCCTGTCTTCCGGCTGGAAATCATCGCTGCATCTTGCAACGGCGCTGTCGGTTCTGTTCCACATATCCTCATTCGCCATGCCCATACAGTTTATCATTACACCGCCGAAATGTTCCTTGACCGACCTTTCCATCGCATCGTGAAACTGCCTTGCAACTTCACCGACCGGCGCATATTTTTTATAAAAGCGCCTCGTCATACTCTGGTTATCTATCTTTACAAACTCGGTTCCGCATGACTCCAAATAATCATGGAATAATTTATAAAAGCCGTATGCTTTTTCGTATTCGTAAGAAGGAATAAGCATTTCGTCATTTACCTGCAAAAGCAAATCCTTATGCTCTTTATAAATATCGCTTTCTTTGTCGATACCCTTCCAGTACCCCGTTGTCGGATGCCAAACACCGACCTTTATACCGTAACCGTTGACTTTTTCTATCAGCGATTTAAGACCGCTCGGAAATCTTCTGCTATCTGCCTTAAACGAAGAAAGACTTGAAGAATGCATGAGATTAAACATTTCTTCTCTTGTTTCGTAGGTCTTATCCCAGAAGTTTCTGACCTCTGCCCACATATCGTCAACTATCGCCCACTTAACGGGGATTTGCTTGGCTTTGAATTCTTCGCACTTTTCTTCGATGCCTTTTTCGTTTACTTCAATTCCGAAAGCATCCCAACTGCACCATCCGAGGTATTCGAAAATCTCGGGGTACTCTCGCTCGTTTCTCAGTTTGCACCGTCCGCCTAAAAGCTTACTCGCAAGTTTGGCACATTCCGAAATTAATTCGAAAGGATTATCGCCTTCGGCAAATGTCAGCGCCAGGCACTTGCATTCGTTTAGGTTTTCGTACCAACTGAAAAGTCTCGCTTCCAAAAGATTTTCTTCGTTGCCTTCAAGAACGCATTTGTACTTTTCGGATACAACGGGAAGTATCGCAAGATAACTTCCGTCTTCCTTTTTTGCTATAAGACCCTGCGTATTATTCGGAACATCTTTAAGGCAACTGCCAAAAACGGGCTTACACCAAAACTCTGCATGTTTGAAGTTCGAAACGAACTGAGACAGATTTTCGATATCTATGTAAATCGAAACGCCCAACTCACTGTAAAGATTAAAATCAACCGATACATCAGCATAAAGAGCGTTCGCCTTACCGAAGTTTTTCACGGTGCATCCTCCGTCAAAGAATCGGGTGTCATTTTCTGTTTTATACGCCCTTGCGCCTTTGACTATCACCGCTAAAAACCTCGCTTTATGGAAATGCTTACCCTCACTTTTGGGCAAACTGTTATATTTTAATAAAATTAGACAATTCTTGTGGTAATATTGTATCATTTTTCACAGTTTTTTAACATAGGTCTTATAGACAATTTTAAGGGCAAATTATTTGAAAAAAGGACACTTTATTTATAATTTTCATTATTTATTGCTTATTTTTGGAATAAAAAAGGACAAATCCGCTTTCTACCGCAGTTTTACCACTATATTTTGTGTTTTTTGGGCGATTTTCTGCTAATCATTTACTTTTTTGCTCATATATGATATAATTTAACCGCAATAAACAATAAACGGGGTGATATTTTGTTTATAAACAGCGGTTATTATTACAAAGACCTTCCGCAGTATGAAATTATTGATTCTGCACCCGCCGGACAAATCCTTTTTGTTATCAGCGCAGGGCACTATAAACTGCTTACCCTCGATTTCCACAATACCGTTCATACGAATCGAAACGACTACCAGATAATCTATGTTAAAAGCGGTATTCTTTATTACTTCGAGCAGGGCGCAGAGCATACCGCCGAAGCCGGTAGTTTTGTCTTTTTTAAGCCGGGTGAATTGCAAAAGTATTCCTGCTATCTTAAAGACAATACGGATATTTACTGGGTCCACTTTTCCGGCTCTTCCGCCGCTATGATTTTGCAGTCCAACAACCTTCTCGATTCGAGAACTGTTACCATTCAGGCAAACAAACGGTTTGAACAACTTTTTAATCTTATGATTTCAAATCTTCAAAACCGAGATGCCTATACAAACTCGCTTAATACCCTCTACATTCAGGAACTCATTTTATCAATAGCCAAAGAGCGGGAAGTTACTAATGTTAAGGACAAAACAACCCCCGAATACCTTAAAGCCGTTCAGTATATCAACGACCATTTGAGCGAAAAAATGTCGCTTCCCGATATCGCCCGATTTGCAAATGTTACAACAAAAACTCTTACAAGGCATTTTGAAAAAAATCAGGGAATGTCGCCTATGAAATATGTTAACTTTCTGCGGATAGAAAAAGCGAAACTTCTGCTTCAAACAAACAACTCGATAAGCCAGATAGCCAATGCGCTCGGATTTGAAGACCCGCTTTATTTCAGTACCGTTTTCAGAAGATATACGGGACTTTCCCCCGAAAAATACAGAAAAGCATCAGAAAAATAAAAAAACCCCCGATGGAAATCCATCGGGGGGTTATCTTTTTATCAGCACTTATTAAGTTCTAAAATTCTTGTTTTATAAAGCGAATCGTTTATGAAGTAAATACCCTTATTCATCAGGTAATCTCCGCCGTAAATTTTGCCGTTGAGTTCGTAATTTGCGTTCTCTTCAAGACCTGCAAGTTTTATGTATTCATCGTGCCCCGCCGTTGTCATCGAATGGGGATAAATACAAACGAGAACCTTCTTTTTATCTTCCGAGATAAACTCATTTACCGCCATCTGCGTTTCAAAAGGAGAGCGCAAACGGTATAGGTCTCCCTTATGGAAAATTTCGCCCAAACGACGGTAATCTTCAACCGCTTTTTTGGCAATTTCAAGTTCTTCCCCGCTGCATTTGTTAAGGTCAAGTTCAAAGCCGAACTGACCTGCAATGGCAACCTGACAGCGCATCTCAAACGGAGTTGTCCTCTTGTTCTGATGATTCGGACAGGCGGAAACATGGGCGCCCATAGAGGAATAAGGATAAACAAAGCTTGTTCCGTACTGAATTAAAATGCGCTCAACCGCATCGGTATCATCGCTCGCCCAAACCTGAGGCATATAGTGTAAAATACCGCCGTCGTAACGGGCTCCGCCCGAAGCACACGCCTCGAACAAAACATTCGGAAATTTCTTTGTAAGAGTATCGAGAACTCTATAAAGACCGAGCATATAACGATGCATAACTTCGCCTTGATTTTCAGACGGAAGTCCGGCAGAGCCGACCTCGGACATCTGCCTGTTCATATCCCATTTAACATATTCTATGTTCGCTTTTTCAAGCACGGAACCTACCGCATTTACTATGTATTCGCAAACCTCATCTCTCGATAAATCGAGGGTGTACTGGTCCCTGATTTTGCTCGGTGTTCTGCCTTTTGTATGGATAATCCAGTCGGGGTGTGTTTCGAAAAGTTCACTGTCGGGATTAACCATTTCGGGTTCAAACCAGAGCCCGAAACGCATACCGAGAGCGTTTACTCTATCCGCCAAACCTTTAAGCCCGTTCGGAAGTCTTTCGGGCATTTCAACCCAGTCGCCAAGTCCCCTCGTTTCGCCCGTTCTTCTGCCGAACCAACCGTCATCAAGCACCATGGTATCAACGCCGATTTCTTTGGCTTTTTTGGCGATTTCGACTATCTTATCTTCGTTAAAATCAAAGTAGGTTGCTTCCCAGTTATTTATTAGGGCATAGCGCTCTTTATCTCTCCATTTTCCCCTTGCCAAACGAGTTCTTATCAGCCGATGGAAAATCCTCGACATACCCGAAAGGCCCTCGGGTGAATATACCAAAATCGCCTCGGGAGTTTCGAAGCTTTTTCCGCTTTCCAAAACCCATTCAAACTCATTCGGATTTATGCCGATATATGCCCTCAAAGTACCGTAGGGATTAAGCTCCGCACCCGCCGTAAAGTTGCCGCTGTAAACGAGGTTAAAGCCGTAGGCATCACCGCTGTTTTCGGTGGTATTTTTATCGCAAACCGCAATAAAAGGATTATGGTAAGAACTGCTTACGCCTATCTGACTTTTTATGTTCTGATTTCCCTTGACAATCCTCTGTCTTGTAACATAGCGCTCCCTCGCCCAAGCGCCGTCAAGATGGATAATATCCATATCATCGGTACCGAAAAAGTCGGTTGTTGCGCTTAAAACGGTATGGAGCTTAAAAGTATTTCCGCCGTTAACGATTTTTACATTTCTCGTTATCGCATCAAGGTCTTCAAAAACCGAGTAATTAAGATAAATATCGACATTTTTCAGCTCATCAAAAAGGTTGATTATTAAGGTTTGAACCCTATCCCCTTTTTCGGCATAAGTTGACGGAAGTCCCGAAATTTCGGGCTTCCCGTTTACTATTTCATAACCCTTAAAACGGTATTTTGAAACACGGCTTCCATCGTCATAAAGTGCCGAAAATGAAGGCAGCCTTGAATCGCCGCCGCCATAAGCCGAGAATTCGAGCGGAAGAACATTTGTCGAATAATCGCCGTAATCGAAAGGCGAATGCGACCGCCAAATAAAATCTTTTTTCCATTCGGCATTTATGGGATTTTTAAGCTTTTTTCCCCAATAAAGATGTACCAAAACGCCCTCGTCCATAAGCCCTATCGCATAGGTTGTTTTAACGGTGTCAAGCGTAAAAACTTTGTTGTTTTTATCAAATTTAATCATTTTAACTCCCCTGTTTTTTATTCAAAAAGCGGTGTTGAAAAATACCTCTCAGCAGTATCCGGCAGAACGGTTACAACCCGTTTTCCTTTGCCGAGTTTTTTTGCAAGTTTTATAGCGGCGGCAACATTCGTTCCGCTGCTTATGCCGCACATAATTCCCTCTTTTGAGGCAAGTTCTTTTGAAACTTTTATGGCTTCATCGTCCTTTATTATGCAGATATCATCATAGATATTTTGATTCAAAATTGCGGGAATAACACCATCGCCGATTCCCATTTGGACATGCGTTCCGATAGAACCGCCCGAAAGAATTGCGGCATTTTCCGGCTCAACCGCCCAGATGGTCATATCGGGGTTTTTCGCCTTTAATCCCTCGCCTATTCCGGTAATTGTTCCGCCCGTTCCGATGCCGGAGCAAAAGCCATCAATAGGGCCGTTAACCTGACTTAAAATCTCGGCGGCGGTAACATTTCTCTGAATATCGGTATTGGCAGGATTTTCGAACTGTTGCGGAACGAAAACTCGGCTGTCTTTCGCCTTCATTTTCATCGCAAGTTCCAAACAACCTTCGATGCATTTTCCGATATCGCCGTCATCATGAACTAAAATAACCTCTGCGCCGTAGTGTTTTACAAGTTTTCTTCTTTCCTCGCTGACCGAATCAGGCATAATAATCTTTACTTTAAGTCCTTTTACGGCTCCGACAAGAGCAAGACCTATACCCTGATTTCCGCTTGTCGGCTCAACGATTACGGTATCTCTGTTGATAAGTCCTTTTTTCTCGGCTTCGAGTATCATATTATATGCCGTTCTCGTTTTTATCGACCCGCCGACATTAAGGCCTTCAAATTTCACAAGAATTTCGGCGCTGTCCGAGGAAACAATGTTATTAAGTCTTATTATCGGGGTGTTTCCCATCGCTCCTAATATATTATCATATACCATTAAATTCAATCCTTTTTACACAGTTATCTTTATTATATCTACTATCTATCTTATTGTCAATAACTACTAATGTTTACGGCAAAATAAAAAAACCGATGAAGACTATGCTTCATCGGTTTGTTTTAGGGTTATTTAGTACACACATTATCTCGGGAAATATATTCCCGATGTCTTAAAAAAGGCGTTTGAAAATGTGAGTACTAAAAAGAGATTAGATTAACTCGATAATTGCCATTTCAGCAGCATCGCCACGGCGGGGGCCTGTTTTTGTTATACGGCAGTAACCGCCGTTAACATCCTTATACTTGGGAGCGATTTCGTTGAAAAGTTTTGCAACAACATCCTCCTTAGTAATGAAAGCCAGTGCCTGTCGTTTGCTATGAAGATTATTGGTTTTAGCGAGTGTAATATATTTCTCTGCCATTGATCTGACTTCTTTTGCTCGGGTTACGGTTGTTTCAATCTTTCCGTTTTCCAAAAGGAAAGTAACCATAGCACGAAGCATAGCAGTTCTCTGATCACTTGTTCTACCAAGTTTACGAGTACCCGGCATTTATATCACTCCTATCTTATTCGTCATCTTTTTTGAGGCCATAGCCGAATGAATCGAGCTTAGCGATAACCTCTTCAAGAGATTTACGGCCAAGATTTCTAACCTTCATCATATCCTCTTCGGATTTGCCTAAAAGGTCTTGAACCGTATTTATTCCTGCGCGTTTTAAGCAATTATAGCTTCTGACAGAAAGGTCTAATTCGTCGATAGTAAGGTCTAATACCTTTTCTCTTCCGTCTTCCTTCTTTTCTGCCATAATGCTCGGAACATCGCCTACACCTTCGGTTAAGTCGAGGAACAGTTCGAAATGTTCGATAAGAATTTTAGCCGAAAGCGAAATTGCTTCGTTTGCCTTAATCGAACCGTCTGTCCAAACTTCAAGGGTAAGTCTGCCTTTATCTACGACATTACCTACGCGGGTATTGTCAACGGTAAAGTTTGCTTTAAGAACAGGTGTATAAATTGAATCTATGGGAATAACGCCGATAACGGTTTGAGAAGACTTGTTCTGCTCAGCAGGAACATATCCTCTGCCTTTTTCGAGTGTCATTTCCATATTGAGTTTCGCACCCTCATCAAGAGTTGCGATATACATATCCTGATTGAGAATTTCAACTTCGGAATCTGCCTTAATATCGGCAGCGGTAACAACGCATGGACCCTCAGCTTCAATATAAATTCTCTTCTGCTCATCGCAGTGGAGCTTTGTTATAAGACTTTTTAAGTTAAGAACGATTTCCGTTACATCTTCTTTAACACCGGGAACGGTGGAAAATTCATGAACAACACCGTCTATCTTAACCGAGGTAATTGCAGCACCCGGAAGAATAGAAAGAAGAACTCTTCTCATACTGTTGCCGAGCGTTGTAGCATAACCTCTTTCGAGCGGTTCCATTACAAACTTACCGTACTTACCGTCTTCGGAAAGTTCCAATGTATCAATTCTGGGCTTTTCAATTTCTATCATCTGAAAGCTCCGTTTCTCCGCATGGATATTTTAATATACAGTACATAATGCGGGTAGTACTGATTTGATAAAATATAAATTATCTTGAATAGAATTCGACGATGAGCTGCTCTTGAACAGGAGCTTCAATCTGGTCTCTTTCGGGAAGATTGATAACCTTTGCTGTGAGCTTTTCATGGTCAACATCCATCCATGCCGGAACCGGCTTTGCACCGTTGGCTTCGATAATTGCTTTCATCTTTTCTGTGCCTTTTGTTTTGTCGCAAACTGCAACAACATCTCCGGCTTTAAGAAGATAAGAAGCGATATCAACTCTTTTTCCGTTAACTTCAAAATGACCGTGGCCTACAAGCTGTCTTGCTTCGATTCTTGAAGAAGCGAAACCTGCTCTGTAAACTACATTGTCAAGACGGCTTTCGAGAATTTTCAAGAGGTTATCACCTGTAACGCCCTGTTTTCTCTCAGCAACATCAAAATAATGACGGAATTGACTTTCCTGTACGCCATAAAAACGCCTTGCGGTCTGCTTAGCACGAAGCTGCAAACCGTATTCGGATGACTTCTTTCTACCTTGTCCGTGTTGACCCGGAGCATAACCCCTGATGCCAATAGAACATTTATCAGAATAGCAGCGTTCGCCCTTTAAGAACAACTTTTGTCCTTCACGACGGCAAAGTCTGCATACTGGTCCGGTATATCTTGCCATCTGTTACACCTCCAAAATTTGTAACTTTGATTTAATAATTATTATACGCGTCTTCTCTTGGGAGGACGGCAGCCGTTATGAGGAATCGGAGTAACATCTTTAATCATGTTAACTTCAAGACCTGCTGACTGCAAAGCACGGATAGCAGCTTCACGTCCGGCACCCGGTCCTTTAACATAAACCTCAACAGTTTTAAGACCGTGTTCCATTGCTGCCTTAGCAGCCATTTCAGCAGCGCTCTGAGCTGCGAAAGGAGTTGATTTCTTTGAACCACGGAAACCGAGTTCACCGGCAGAAGCCCATGAAAGAGCATTACCGTTTATATCGGTTATTGTAACTATTGTGTTGTTAAAGGTGGACTGAATATGAGCAGCACCGCGTTCAATATTTTTCTTCTCACGACGACGGCGAGTACCGGTCGTTTTCTTAGCAGTAGCCATTTATTCTTCCTCCTACTTACTTTTTCTTGTTAGCTATCGTTCTCTTGGGGCCTTTGCGTGTACGCGCATTAGTCTTTGAACGCTGTCCTCTTACGGGAAGTCCCTTACGATGACGGAGTCCTCGATAGCTACCGATTTCAATAAGTCTTTTAATGTCAAGAGCTACGGTACGGCGACGGTCGCCTTCTACTTGAAGGTTATGGTCGATGTACTCACGAAGCTTGGAAATATCTTCCTCTGACAAATCCTTAACTCTGGTATCGGGATTGACACCTGTATCGGCAAGGATTTTTTTAGATGTTGTAAGACCGATTCCGTAAATGTAAGTGAGTCCGATTTCAACTCGCTTATCGTTTGGAAGGTCAACACCAGCAATACGTGCCATTTATAAAAGCACCTCCATATAAAGTTTTGAGTAAAATTAACCCTGACGCTGTTTATGCTTCGGGTTTTCACAGATTACCATGACTTTACCCTTACGCTTAATGATTTTGCATTTTTCGCAAATCTTTTTAACAGAAGGTCTAACTTTCATTTGGATTTACCTCCTAAAATTTTTACCCTTTTATTTTGAACGCCAAGTAATGCGTCCTTTTGATAGGTCGTACGGCGACATCTCAACCGTTACCTTATCGCCGGGAAGAATTCTTATGAAATTCATACGAAGTTTTCCCGAAATATGGGCTAAGATTTGATGTCCGCCTTGGATTTCAACTTTGAACATTGCGTTAGGCATTGCCTCAACAACGGTTCCTTCAAGTTCTATCATATCTTCTTTTGACATAGATTGTATCTCCCTAAATGATTTTAATACCTTAATCGTTTGGGTCGGTCATGATTTTAGGACCGTCCTTTGTGATTAAAACGGTGTGTTCAAAATGTGCGGAAAGTGATCCGTCCCGTGTCAAAACCGTCCAACCGTCAGGCATGACAGATACCCCGTATTTTCCGGCATTGACCATTGGTTCAATGGCAATGGTCATACCCGGGAGTAATCGAATTCCCCTTCCGGGAGTGCCAAAATTAGGTACTTCGGGGGGCTCGTGCATCTCGGTTCCTATGCCGTGGCCGACAAAGTCCCGAACAACCGAAAATCCCCTTTGCTCAACATACTGCTGAACCGCAAAACCGATATCACCGATTCTGCTGCCGGAACGAGCCGCCGCAATGCCTTCGTAAAGACTTTGCTCGGTAGCGTCCATCAGCCGCTTTGCCTCTTCGGAGATTTCTCCGCAGGCAAAAGTAGCAGCATTATCGCCGTGATAACCGCCGTATTTTGCGCCAAGGTCAACACTCACGATGTCGCCTTCGCAAATCCTTCGTTTTGGGTTAGGTATGCCGTGAATTACCTCGTTGTTGATTGATATACATGCGGTTGCCGGATAGCCCTCATAGTTCTTGAAGTTTGGAATTGCTCCGCAGCTTCTGATAAACTTTTCGGCCAAGGCGTCAAGCTCGGCAGTTGTTATGCCGGGCTCAACCGCATTACCAACTAATTTTAATGCTTGTGCCGATATTTTACAAGCTTCTCGCATAATAGAAAGCTCTCGCTCGGTTTTAAGCACTATCATCGCTTATATCTCCGAAAGCGCTTTCAGTACAAGAGCGGTCGTGTCCTTAACATCGTCCTGCCCCTCGACTAAAAGTAACTTGTTCTGGGCTTTGTAAAAATCTTTAAGCGGTTCAGTCTGTTCATGATAAACATTCAGTCTGTTAAGAACAGTTTCCGCCTCATCATCCTTTCGGATAACAAGGTTGCCGCCACAAGCATCGCAAACCCCGTCCTTTTCGGGTTTTTTATACTCGGTATGGTAACTGGCTCCGCATTTCTCGCAAACCCTTCTGCCCGACATACGCTTTACTATTTCGCCGTCTGAAACCTCTATTGAGAGGGCGGCATCAACAGCAATGCCCATTTTATCGAGCGCCTCGGCCTGAGGAATTGTGCGGGGGAAACCGTCGAGTATAAATCCGCCGACACAGTCGGGCTCACTTAAACGCTCCTTTATGATACCGATAACGATTTCATCGGGAACAAGTTCGCCCTTTTCGGTATAAGCTTTTGCTTTAAGTCCCATTTCCGTACCCTCTTTTAATGCGGCACGGATTATATTTCCGGTAGAAATAGTCGGGACATTAAATGTTTTGGAAATTATTTCTGCTTGGGTGCCTTTACCTGCACCCGGGGCTCCTAAAAGAATAAGTTTCATAAACTCTCCTTAATCGAGGAATCCCTTATAATGACGCATCATCATCTGAGATTCGAGATTCTTAACCGTATCAAGAGCAACACCAACCATAATGAGGACTGATGTACCGCCCAAAGATACATTGATTCCGCCGATGTTTCCTATAACGATAGGAAGTATAGCAACAACGCTTAAGAACAAAGCGCCGAGCAAGGTTATTCTTGACAAAATCTTTGAAATGAAATCTGATGAAGGTTTGCCGGGACGAATACCCGGAATCGCGCCACCGTTTTTACGCAGATTATTTGCCATTTCAACAGGATTAAACTGAATTGTCGTATAGAAATACGCAAATGCGATAATCATTATGAAATAGATAACTGCATAAAATGCGCCTCTTGTGCTGAATAATTCAAGGATTGAATACCATAAAGGTCTGTCAATACTGCCCTTGTAATTATCGCCTACGAACGACAAAATCATCGTAGGAAGCATAAGAATTGACGATGCAAAGATGATAGGCATAACGCCCGACATATTAACCTTAATCGGAATATGGGTATTCTGGCCGCCATACATCTTATTACCTACAACTCGCTTAGCATACTGAACCGGAATACGGCGCTCTGCATCGGTCATCCAAACGATGAAGCCGATTACTGCAAAGAAGGCAACTACTATTCCGATAACTACAACGGGGTTTGCCTTGAAGTTCTTAATAAGCACTTCAAACGCCTGTGGTCCACGGGAAAGAATACCTGCAAAGAGGAGAATGGATATACCGTTTCCGATACCCTTTACATCTATCTGTTCACCAAGCCACATAACGAGAGCCGAACCTGCGGTAAACGCAAGAACGATAACAAATGCCGCAAAAATCAAAGCACCTGTTCCCGTAACCGAAAGGTAGTTGGAATTCTTTAAGTAGAAATAATATGCCGTACCCTGAATAAGCGACAGAATAACCGTCGTATAACGGGTAATTGTAGCGAGTTTCTTTTGTCCCTCTTCGCCTTCTTTTGAGAGGCGTTCGAGAGCCGGAATGGCAACGCATAAAAGCTGAATGATAATTGAAGAGTTGATATACGGGGTAACCGACATAGCAAAGATTGCGCCGTATTCAAGTCCGCCACCTGTTAAAATTGAAAGGTAGTTGAAAAAATCATTAGTTGTTGTTGCATTCCATAATTGACTTACATTGATATAAGGAACCGGTATTACAGAACCGATTCTGAAAATAGCAATAATAAAAATCGTAAAAAGAATCTTGTTTCTGAGTTCTTTTACTCTCCAAGCGTTTTTTAAGGTCTCTATCATATTAGATCACCTCTGCCTTTCCGCCTGCGGCATTTATCTTTTCAGCAGCAGAAGCGGAAAATGCGTTAAGATTTACAGTTAGCTTTTTGGTAATTTTACCGTTGCCCAAAACCTTAACCGGCTTATCTGCTTTCTTTATTATTCCTTTGCTTTGAAGGGCTGCTGCGTCAACGACTGCACCGTCGTCAAAAACTTCAAGAGCAGAAACATTGATAGCAATCCATTCCTCGGCAAAAATATTATTAAAACCACGCTTCGGGATTCTTCTTTGCAAAGGCATCTGACCGCCTTCAAATCCGGGTCTCATACCATGTCCGGCACGAGCTTTTTGTCCCTTATGTCCCTTTCCGGCAGTTTTGCCGTTGCCGGAACCATGGCCTCTTCCTATACGCTTTGATTCCTTTGTAGAACCAAATGCAGGAGACAATTCATGCAATTTCATTGTTCGCACCTCCTTGTTAGATTAGCGGTTTTTTTCCGCCACCGTAACACCGTTACGGGAAAACTGCTTCTTAGTCCTCGATTACTTTAACAAGATGAGATATCTTGTTGATTTTACCTTTTGTCTGCGCGTTGTCCGGCTGAACCGAAACATCGCCGACTTTACGAAGGCCGAGTGCGTGAGCAGTTGCAATTTGGTCCTTTTTAGAACCGATTGTGCTCTTAACGAGCTTTACTGTAAGGCCGGCAGCCTTTTTCTTTGTTGCCATAGTGCTGCTCCTCCTTAACCCAAAATTTCCTGCGGTTTCTTGCCACGGACTGCTGCAACCTGTTCTACATCACGAAGTGCTGCAAGTCCTGCAATTGTGGCACGAACAACATTGCACGGATTATTTGAACGCAATGCCTTTGTACGGATATCTTTAATTCCTACGATTTCAACTACGGCACGAACTGCACCGCCGGCAATAACTCCGGTACCGGGAGCAGCCGGTTTTAAGAGAACTCGACCTGCGCCGAACTCACCTATGATTTCGTGGGGAATTGTTGTACCCTTTAAGGAAACCTTTATAAGGTTTTTCTTAGCGTCTTCGATACCTTTACGAATTGCATCCGGAACTTCACCTGCTTTACCAAGACCGAAACCTACGATGCCGTTACCGTCGCCTACAACAACAAGTGCTGCAAACTTCATAATACGGCCGCCTTTTACGGTTTTTGATACACGGTTGATAGAAACTACGCGTTCCTGCAAATCTAATGTCGATGCATCAATATTAGTAGCCAAAAGTATTCCTCCTCCTTAATTAGAACTTGAGGCCGCCCTCACGGGCACCTTCGGCAAGCTCCTTAACACGGCCGTGATAAATGTATCCGCCACGGTCAAAAACAACCTCGCTGATACCCTTAGCTGCGGCACGCTCTGCTATTTTAAGTCCAACCTTTTTAGCGCCTTCGCAGTTACCTGCATTTTCACCGAAATCTTTTTCGTTTGAACCTGCTGCTGCGAGAGTTACGCCGTTTTCATCATCAATAAGCTGGGCGTAGATGTAGCTGTTGGAGCGGAATACATCAAGACGGGGCCTTGCTGCTGTGCCGGTTATTTTTGAACGAACACGAGCATGGCGTTTAAGTCTTGCTTTGTTACTGTCAGTTTTACTAACCATTTTAATACTCCTTTATTACTTCTTAGCACCCTTAGCTGCTTTACCTTCTTTGCGGCGGATATATTCACCGGCGTACTTAATACCTTTGCCCTTATACGGCTCCGGCGGACGCTTCTTGCGGATATCTGCTGCAAACTGACCAACTAATTGCTTATCAGCACCACTAATGATTACCTGGTTCGGACCCGGTACTTCAATAGCAATACCATCAATTTCAGGAACGATAACCTGATGCGAAAAACCGAGGTTCATCACAAGGTTTTTGCCCTGCTTTTGTGCACGGTAACCAACGCCGTTGATTTCGAGAGTTTTTGAATAACCTTCCGAAACGCCTGTTATCATATTGGCAATGAGCGTACGGGTAAGACCGTGAAGTGCACGATGCTCTTTCTCATCGTCAGGACGGGTAACGATTATTTCGCTTCCCTCAACTGCAACGGTGATATCAGAGTTAAATACATAAGAGAGTTCGCCTTTTGCGCCCTTTACGGTGATTTTGTTGCCATCAAGCTTAACATCAACACCGGCAGGAACAGCGATTGGCTTTTTTCCTATTCTTGACATTCCCTTGCACCCCCTTACCAGATGTAAGCGAGAACTTCGCCGCCGACATTGGCTGTACGAGCTTGCTTATCTGTCATAATACCTTTTGAGGTGGAAAGGATTGCTACGCCGAGGCCCTTCATAACCTTCGGCATATCCTCTACATTTGTATAAATTCGCAGACCGGGTTTTGATACACGGCGGATGCCGGTTATTGTCTGCGACTTATTCGGGCCATATTTCAAAACAATATGAATTATGCCCTGCTTTCCGTCTTCTTCTACCGAAAAGCTGCTGATGTATCCTTCATCAAGTAAAATCTGGGCGATTGCCTTCTTTACCTTTGATGCGGGAACATCTACCGAATCATGTTTTGCTGCAGATGCGTTACGAATTCTTGTAAGCATATCAGCTATTGTATCGGTGATTTGCATACCGTAAACCTCCTTCTAGCAATGGATTTTCCATTACTTTTTACCTTACCAGCTTGCTTTCTTAACACCCGGAATCTCGCCTTTATATGCGAGTTCACGGAAGCATATACGGCAGATGCCGTATTTACGAAGATAAGCATGCGGGCGGCCACAGATTTTACATCTGTTATACTGTCTTGTTGAAAATTTAGCAGGTCTTGCCTGTCTAACTTTCATAGATGTTTTAGCCATAATTCCTTCTCCTTATCTTGCAAACGGAGCGCCCATAAGAGTTAACAACTCACGAGCTTCTTCATCTGTCTTAGCGGTAGTAACAAACATAATGTCCATACCTCTTACCTTATCAATCTTATCATATTCGATTTCAGGGAAAATCAACTGCTCTTTAACGCCCATGGCATAGTTGCCTCGACCGTCAAATGCGTTGGGGTTGATACCTCTGAAGTCTCTAACTCTCGGGAGGGCTGTATTGAAAAGTCTTTCAACAAATTCATACATCTTTTCTCCACGAAGTGTTACTTTTACACCGATTGGCATTCCGGCACGGAGCTTGAAGTTTGCTACCGACTTCTTTGCACGGCAGGGTACTGCCTTTTGACCGGTAATTAAACCGAGGTCGGCAATAGCGGCATCAATAACCTTTGCGTTATCTTTTGCTTCGCCGCAACCTACATTTATAACAACTTTTTCGAGCTTCGGAATCTGCATTACGCTTTTGTAGGAAAACTTAGTCATCAATGCAGGAGCTATTGTTTTCTTGTATTCATTCGACAATGTTGACATAATTAGTCCTCCTCACTCTTAAAAAGTCTCTCCGCACTTTTTGCAAAGGCGGTCTTTTTTGCCATCTTCGTAGATTTTTGTGCCTACTCTGGTAGCTTTTCCACACTTAGGGCAAACAAGCTGTACTTTACAAGCATAAATTGCGCCCTCAGTTTCAATAATTCCGGAGGGGTCTCCGGCCTTTTTCGGCTTAACATGCTTTTTAACAATGTTAAGACCTTCAACGATAACCTTGCCTTCGGACGGGCTGACTTGAAGTACCTTTCCGGTCTTCATCTTGCCGCCGTCGGTTTTACGGTCCTTTTTATCACCAGTAAGTAATACTACTGTATCACCGGTTTTAATGTGAAGTTTACTCATATTCCGTTTACCTCCCATTAAAGTACTTCCGGAGCAAGGGATAAAATCTTCGTATATTCATTATCACGAAGTTCTCTTGCTACTGGTCCGAAAATACGGGTTCCTCTCGGGCTCTTATCATCACGGATAAGAACAGCCGCATTTTCATCAAATCTAATATATGTGCCGTCATTACGACGAAGGCCTTTTGCGGAACGAACCACAACCGCCTTTACAACATCGCCCTTCTTTACAGTTCCGCCGGGAATGGCTTTCTTTACAGAAGCTACGATGACGTCGCCTATGTTGGCGTACCTCCTTTTGGAGCCTCCAAGTACTCTGATGCACATGATTTCTTTTGCACCGGTATTGTCGGCAACCTTGAGGTAACTCTGTTGTTGTATCACAGTGGTTTCCTCCTTGCAGCCAATTACTTAGCTTTTTCGATTATTTCGACTACACGCCATCTCTTATCTTTTGAGAGAGGTCTTGTTTCCATAATAAGAACTCTATCGCCTATTCCGCAGGTGTTGTTCTCATCATGCGCCTTTAATCTGATAGTATTTTTTATAATCTTCTTATAGAGCGGATGCTTAACATTGTCTTCGATAGCAACAACAACGGTTTTATCCATCTTGTCGCTTACAACCTTACCCACTCTTGTTTTACGAAGGTTTCTTTCACTCATCAAAGTTTACCTCCCCTTTTAAGCTTCCGTGCTGTCGGCAGATTCTTTCTCGTTAAGAACAGTCTTTATACGAGCGATATCTTTTTTAACAGCAACTATACGCATGGGATTATCGAGCTGATTTATCGCATGCTGGAAACGAAGGTGGAATAACTCATCTTTGAGTTTACCTAACTGCTCATTGAGCTCAGGTATTGTATTATCTCTTATTTCCTTTGCATTCATTACTGCTCACCATCCGTTCCCTTTGTAACAAACTTACATTTAATAGGAAGTTTGTTGGCTGCAAGACGCATAGCTTCTCTTGCAAGTTCTTCGCTAACTCCGCCGATTTCAAACATAACACGGCCCGGTTTAACAACTGCTACCCAATATTCCGGAGAACCTTTACCGGAACCCATTCGGGTTTCAGCCGGTTTTTCGGTTATCGGCTTATCAGGGAAAATCTTTATCCAAACCTGACCGCCACGCTTGATGTAACGGGTCATAGCAATACGGGCAGCTTCTATCTGGTTGGATGTTATCCAAGCAGGTTCGAGAGCTTGAAGACCGAAATCACCATGGCTTACTTTTGTACCTCTTGAAGCGGCACCGGTAAGTCTGCCACGCTGAACTCTACGGAATTTAACACGCTTTGGCATTAACATTATCGAGCGCCTCCTCTTTTACCATTTGTACGGCGATTTTCATTAAGAACCTCGCCTTTATAAATCCAAACCTTAACGCCGATTTTACCGTAGGTTGTATTTGCCTCGGCAAAACCGTAGTCAATGTCTGCACGAAGTGTTTGAAGCGGAATAGTACCTTCATGGTAGCTTTCGCTTCTTGCTATTTCAGCGCCGCCTAAACGACCTGAACATTTTGTCTTGATACCCTTAACGCCGAGTCTCATGGCTCTGCCTATGGCAAGTTTCATGGCTCTGCGGAAAGATACACGCTTTTCAAGTTGAATTGCAATGTTTTCTGCAACTAACTGAGCGTTTGCATCAGGGCTCTTTATTTCAACAATGTTGATAATAACCGGTTTGCCGAGCTTTGCCTGACATTTATCGCGAAGTTTTTCGATTTCGGCACCGTTACGGCCGATTACGATACCCGGTTTTGCACAGTGAATGTGCAATCTTATTCTCTTTTCATCACGCTCGATTTCTACCTTTGCAACACCTGCGGAAGCAAGTGAATTTTTAAGGTATTTGCGGAGGTTGTAATCTTCAACCAATGTGTTGCCGAATGTTCCGGCATCTGCAAACCAGCGTGAGTCCCAGTTTTTGATTACACCGACACGGAAACCGTGCGGATTAACTTTCTGACCCATAATTTAACCTCCCTTTCTTAAATCTCGCGTTCTTTAAGAACGATTGTTACATGGCTTGTTCTCTTTAAGATACGATGTGCTCTGCCGTGGTCCTTAGCACGAATTCTTTTAAGTGTAGGACCGGGGCAAACTAAACATTCTGCAACATAAAGTTTTGACATATCCATGCTTTTTTCTTCTGCATTAGCCATAGCTGAATGTAAAAGCTTCTCTAAATACTCACAAGCAGACTTAGGAGTAAATTTGAGAATAGCCATTGCTTTTTCAGCATCTTGATTGCGGATTAAATCCAAAACAATCTTCACCTTACGGGGTGAAATACGGGCAAATTTAAGTGTAGCCCTAGCTTCCATAATTAAACTCTCCTTTCGGCTGCTTACTTACCGGTCGTTTTAGCACCTGCATGACCTTTGAAGGTTCTTGTCGGTGCAAATTCGCCGAGCTTGTGTCCAACCATATCTTCGGTAACATATACCGGAACATGTTTGCGTCCGTCATGTACCGCAAAAGTATGTCCGACGAAATCGGGGAATATGGTTGACGAACGGCTCCAAGTTTTAAGCACACGCTTTTCACCGGCTTCATTCATTTCTTTAACTCTTTTGAGCAACACGGGTTGCACATAAGGGCCTTTTTTAATGCTTCTTCCCATTATGAATTCTCCTTTCGTCCGACTTATTTACGACGCTTTACGATATACTTATCACTGGCCTTATTCTTCTGACGAGTCTTGTAACCGAGTGTAGGTTTACCCCACGGGGTTACAGGTCCCGGACGGCCGACAGGGGACTTACCTTCACCACCGCCGTGCGGGTGGTCGTTCGGGTTCATTACGGAACCTCTTACGGTAGGTCTCCAACCCATATGACGCTTACGACCTGCTTTACCGTAGTTAACATTGGCATGTTCCGGATTTGAAACAACGCCTACGGTTGCCATACATCTTTCGGAAACATTGCGAAGTTCTCCCGACGGCAAACGCAAAAGCGCCATACCGTTTTCTTTTGCCATAAGCTGAGCCATATTTCCTGCGCTGCGGGCAAGTTGAGCGCCCTTGCCGGGATAAAGCTCAATATTATGAAGAATAGTACCAACAGGTATATTTACAAGCGGAAGTGCGTTACCCGGCTTAATATCGGCATCGGGTCCGCTGATAACCTTATCGCCGACTTTGAGGTCCTGCGGAGCGATGATATAACTCTTAACCCCGTCGGTGTACTCAATGAGTGCGATAAATGCAGAACGGTTCGGATCATATTCAAGAGTCTTTACGGTAGCTTCAATACCGAAACGGTTTCTCTTGAAATCAATGATTCTGTATTTTCTGCGGTTTCCGCCGCCTCTATGGCGAACGGTTATACGGCCGTAACTGTTACGACCGGCATTCTTTTTAATTGTATCAAGCAAACTTCTCTCCGGCGCAACCTTTGACAACTCGGAATAATCCATAGTAGTCATATTACGGCGACCGTTGGTAGTCGGCTTATAATGTTTTATTGCCATTTGTTTCACTCTCCTATTTTGGCTTAGCGAAGCGGTTTTCCGCTTCATACATCACCGGAAATCCTTTTTGATTTCCAAATGTTCATCAATTAAAGCAAACCGTCAAAGAATTCTATCGGTTTGGAATCGGGCTTTAAGGTTACGATGGCTTTCTTGAAAGAAGCGGTATAACCTGCATATCTGCCCATTCTTCTTGCTTTTCCACGAACATTGATGGTGTTTACCTTGGCAACGTCTACCTTGAACAACTTTTCAACAGCATCGGCAATTTGATACTTGTTGGCGTCCTTAGCGACCTTGAAGGTGTATTTCTTGTCGGCAATTCCCGACATACTCTTTTCGGTAATAACCGGAGCGATAATGATATCCTGTGCGATTTTCATTATGCGTACACCTCCTCTATCATCTTAACGGCATCCTTAACGATAACAAGAGTGTCAGCGTTAACGATATCGTAGGTGTTTATTGTATTAACCTGAGCTGCCTTTGCGCCCTCAATATTTCTTATTGAGCGAACGGCAAATGCATTATTTTCAGGAAGAACAATAAGAACTTTTTTCTTTGCGCCGATTGCCTTTAAGCCTTCGGCAACGGTTTTTGTTTTATACTCGGTAAGATTTAATTCGTCAAGAACAATTAAGTCCTTAGTAGCAACCTTATCGGAAAGAGCCGATTTAAGAGCTAAACGACGAACCTTCTTATTAAGAGTATAAGAATAATCTCTCGGCTTCGGAGCATGAACGATACCGCCGTGTCTCCACTGGGGAGCTCTTGTTGAGCCCTGACGGGCATGGCCTGTACCCTTCTGTCTCCACGGCTTTTTGCCGCCGCCGGAAACTTCTGTACGAGTCAGAGTGGATTGTGTGCCCTGACGCTGATTGGCAAGGTAATTAACAACAGCCATATGCATTACTGCGGCATTTACTTCAATACCGAAAACAGCATCGCTTAACTTTATCTTGCCTACGCTTTCGCCTTGCAAATTAACAACTGCTACATTTGGCATAATCAATAACACTCCTTCCCTTATGCTTTAACGCTGTCGAAAAGAATTACTATTCCGCCCTTAGGACCGGGAACGGCACCCTTTACGGCGATGATATTCTTTTCAGCATCAACTTTAACAACACTTAAATTCTGAACGGTTACACGCTCATGGCCTAAATGACCTGCCATCTTTTTGCCCTTGAATACTCTTGAAGGGCTTGAACAAGCACCGAGTGAACCGCCATGACGGTGAACAGGGCCTGAACCGTGGGTTTCTTTAAGGCGTCCGAAATTCCAACGCTTTATTGTACCCGCATATCCTTTACCTTTGGATGTGCCTCTTACATCAATGGCATCGCCTTCTGCAAAGACATCTGCCTTGATTATATCGCCGACATTCATTTCGCTCATATCCTCGAAACGGAATTCACGCAAAACCTTCTTCGGAGCAACATCGCCTTTTGCGAAATGGCCCTTCATCGGCTTATTAACTTTTGAAGCTTTAAGGTCGCCAAAGCCAACCTGTACTGCTTCGTAACCGTCGTTTTCTGCGGTCTTCTTCTGTGAGATAACGCAGGGTCCTGCTTCAATAACAGTAACCGGAACGACATTACCGTTTGCATCAAAAAGCTGGGTCATACCGAGCTTCTTGCCAACGATTCCTTTTTTCATTGTTTTTTCCTCCTAATGGTTATTGGTCAGCTCTCGCTGACATGACCTCTCTGCCGTAGCAAAACGAAACGCTTAATACATATAATATATTAGAGCTTGATTTCGATTTCTACACCAGCGGGGAGCTCAAGACCTGTAAGCGCTTCAACTGTTTTGTTTGAAGGACGGATTACATCGATGAGCCTTTTGTGTGTCCTCATTTCGAACTGCTCACGGCTGTCTTTATATTTGTGTACAGCACGCAAAATGGTTACAACTTCTTTTTCTGTCGGGAGCGGTACGGGACCTGATACCCTAGCGCCTGTACGTTTAGCGGTTTCCACTATCTTTTCAGCGGACTGGTCTACAAGTGCATGGTCGTAACCTTTGATACGAATTCGGATTTTTTCTTTCACTGCCATGTGAACTTTCGCCTCCTTAATTAGTTGGCGGGCAAAACTTACACCGTGCCGTGTATTTCTTCTCGGCACAATATAAAACCGGCATTGCTGGGGTTTCAGACAATTCCGGACGACGGTTCGCACCGTCGCAGCATAAGATTCGCAAGTATTCCTTATGCTATTCCTTGTTTTTTCGCCCGGTTTCAAATCGGACATACTCCGCAGAAATTTCCCGACCTTAAAGTCGGCCACCTCCTGCATCAACGCATGTATAAACGCCGCAATTTCGCAGCGTACCTTGGTATAATATCACATTACAAAATAAAAATCAAGTATTTTTTTACAAAATTTTTCAATTTTTTTCTTTCTTTTATCCGCCGTATATTTATATGTATATATAATGGCGCATTAAAAAATGTTGACATTTTCCCTTTTCGGTGTATAATAATCATATA
Source organism: Clostridia bacterium (assembly GCA_024404145.1). Lineage (GTDB taxonomy): Bacteria > Bacillota > Clostridia > Oscillospirales > Acutalibacteraceae > UBA737. Next base: position 96,073 of record JAKSQK010000002.1, read on the forward strand.
TTTCAAAAGCTTTGAGAAAGAAAAGTACCGATTAAAACGGGTATATAAGTGAGCTGCGGATAGTGAAAACGCAGTTGCAACGCTTTTCGGGAAGAACACTTTTTAGCTGCAATCTGAAAAAACTTTTGTTTTAGTAGGTGCGCCGGATAAAGTCAATCCGTTATAATTGATAACAGTTTTGCTGTGAGATGACCGTATTTTACGGTAAATCGGGTGGCACCGCGGATATTAAATTTTGCGCCTATTCGTCCTGATAATAAGGATGGATAGGCGTTATTTTTTTCGGAGGGTTTTTATGAAACATATCGACATTTATGAAGTTATGAACAACAATGATTTAATCGAAAAAGATGTTACGGTTTGCGGTTGGGTAAGAACATCGAGAGATTCAAAAAATATGGCTTTTTTGGAGCTTAACGACGGAACTACCTTAAAGCATTTGCAAATAGTTATTGATAAGGAAAAAATGAAAGATATCGCCGATTTTATGAAACTCGGAACTTCGCTTAAAGTTACAGGCGAGGTTGTTAAATCGGTTGTAGCCGCAAACAGCGTAGAAATAAACGCAAAGAACATTGAGGTTTTGGGCGTTTGTCCGCCCGAATACCCGCTTCAAAAGAAGCGCCATACGCTTGAATATCTGCGCACAATTCCGGCGCTTAGGGTAAGAACAAATACATTTAACGCCGTATTCAGAGTAAGGAGTGTTGTATCGGCTTGTATCCACGAATTTTTCCAGAGCAACCGTTATACCTATATCCATACTCCGCTTATAACCGCTTCGGACTGCGAGGGTGCAGGTGAGATGTTCAGAGTAACAACGGTAGGGGTTGAAGACGGCTTCAAAACTCAGGACGAGGCAGACGCCGCCGACTTTTTCGGCAGAAGAGCCGCCCTTTCTGTTTCGGGACAGTTAGAGGGCGAGGTTGCCGCCATGGCGCTCGGAAAGATTTATACCTTCGGCCCCTCTTTCAGAGCCGAAAAGAGCAATACTCCCCGCCATGTTGCAGAGTTTTGGCATGTTGAGCCCGAGGTTGCATTCGCAGAACTTCCCGATATAATCGAAATTGCCGAAAACCTCATTAAACATATAATAAACTCCGTTTTGGAAAAATGCCCCGAAGAACTTAAATTTTTCGATGCTCATTTTGAAAAAGGACTTATAGATAAACTTACAAGTGTTGTAAACAACGATTTTGCGGTTATGACCTATACCGAGGCAATAGAAAAGCTCAAAAACTGCGGTGAAGAGTTTAAGTATCCCGTTGAATGGGGTTGCGACCTTATGACCGAGCATGAGCGCTATATTTCGGAAGTTATCTGCAAAAAGCCGGTATTCTTAACCGATTACCCGAAGGAAATTAAATCATTCTATATGAAACAAAATCCCGACGGCAAAACCGTTGCCGCAACCGACCTTTTAGTTCCCGGTGTCGGAGAAATAATCGGTTGCAGCGAAAGAGAAGCCGACCTTGACAAACTGCTCGAAGCAATGAAGATAAGAGGTATGAATACCGAAGATTATGCCGATTATATTTCGCTTCGCCGTTTTGGTTCGGTTCCGCACAGCGGTTTCGGGCTCGGTCTTGAAAGAATTATTATGTATGTAACGGGAGTACAAAACATTCGTGATGTAATCCTTTATCCGAGAACCGTAGGTTCTATATCTTAAAAGGAAGAAATTTATGGAAAAATACAAAGCAAAACTTGATGTTCTTGAAACGCAAAAGGCAATAAGAATGTTACGGCACCGCTTCGAAGAAAATTTATGCGTTGCGCTCTGCCTTACGAGGGCTTCGGCTCCCCTTTTCGTTCCGAAAAACAGCGGTCTTAACGATGACCTTAACGGTGTTGAACGCCCCGTAACTTTCGATATTCTCGAAACAGGAAACGAGGTTGAAATTGTCCATTCACTTGCAAAATGGAAAAGAATGGCGCTCGGGAAATATAACTTCCCCGTTCATACGGGCCTTTATACCGATATGAATGCCATAAGAAGAGATGAAACCTGCGATGCGATTCATTCCCTTTATGTTGACCAGTGGGACTGGGAAAAGGTTATAACAAAAGAAGACCGAAACGAAGAATATCTTAAAGAAACGGTTAGAAAAATCTATTCGGCAGTTGTTGATACTGCCGATATTATCGAAAAGCAGTATAAAGAACTCGATAACTATTTGCCAAGGCAGATAAAGTTTATAACAACACAAGAACTCGAAGATAAATATCCCGATTTAACGCCGAAGCAGAGAGAAGATGCCATTTCAAAAGAGTACGGAGCCGTTTTCATCATGAAAATCGGCGGCCGCCTTAAAAACGGCGAAAAGCATGACGGCAGAGCCCCCGATTATGACGACTGGGAATTGAACGGCGATATCATTCTTTATAACCGAATAACCGAAAAGTCGTTTGAGATTTCTTCTATGGGCATAAGGGTTGATAAAGATGCTCTTTTGCGTCAGCTTAAAGCCGAAGGCAAAGAGGAGCGCCTTCAACTTCCCTTCCATAAAGCCCTCTTAAATGATGAACTTCCGCTTACAATAGGCGGCGGAATAGGTCAGTCAAGACTATGTATGCTTCTCCTTCAAAAAGCGCATATCGGCGAGGTGCACTGTTCGGTTTGGCCGCAAAGCCAAATTGATTACTGCAAAGAAATCGGCGCCGTTTTGCTCTGATAAAATTCAAGTCCCCGACGGATTATTAAAATCCATCGGGGACTTTTTTCAGTTGTTTCGGTAAAGAATAAGTTTTCTTGCAAAAAAGTTCCAAAACATTGTAAAAACGGTTGCGATTATTTTTTTAATGATAAAAACAAAACCGCTTTGTTTTAATATAAAAATTCCGAGAACTTCTATTATGGCGGTGTTTATAAAAAGACCTATAATACTTATAACCGCAAAAACCGAAAACTCCTTTACTCGGCTGATATCGTTGCGCTTAAACACCCATAAAACGGAAATAAGATAATTGACTGCAAGTCCGATAATAAATCCTATCGCACCGCTTACTGAATCTCTTCCGAGCGAAAAAAACGAAAAGTCAAGCGCAAATCGGGGGTTCAAAAAATATCTTACCGAAATTCCCGCCGCCATATCGGCAACCGTTGCCGCAAAACCGACAAAACAAAAGCGAAAAAACTGAATAAAACCGTTTGTTGTATCGCCGATAAAAAGTTTTTTCATAATCACCATTTCTTTTTCAAAGACTTAAAATGCAATGATAATCCGCCGAAACGGCTGAAATTTTTATATTATTTTTCTTTGGTTATAAAATAAGGGTTTGAAAAGGCAACCGAGCCGTCAAGACCGTTTAGCGTTACCCTTACATAATCGTCGTTTTCGAAATTTATCTCAAAATCGCCCTTGTTTACAAAACCGACTTCCCTATCGTAAACATGCTTAAAATGGCGCTGAGCGGTTGTAAAACGAATTGATTTTACATTCTCGCATTCAACAAACATTTTTCCGTCTTCAATATAAATATTCTTAAATTTCGGGCCGTTGGAAGTATAAAAATTTCCCGATTTAAGACTTTTGGCAACATCTTCATAGGTCAGTTTATCGGCTCTTATATATGTCCAGCCCCAACCGGCATCACGCTTAGAATGGTTATCGTCGCCGCCAACGCCGAAAATTTTCTTTCCCTGACGAAGAAGGTCGTCAAAGGCATGGTAATTTATATCAATGGGGCCGCTTTCGCAAACCGAGCCGTTAATGAGTTCGAGCGCATCCATACCGCTGTATTTTGAATAAACTTCGTAATTTTCAAGCGACCAAGTAGGATGATTATATGTAACGAAAAAGCCCTTTTCTTTGGTTTTTCTAATAAACTCGTTAACGCAACCGGCATTATATTCTCTTATAAAATCGGGCTCGGATTCATCAAAAGAAACAAGTTTTCTGTTTTCGGCGGGAGTATAGTATAAATACTCGCTTCTATGATAGCAGGGTTGATTTTTAATATCCTTATCAAGCGCAACACTGCAAATATGGGTAGTTCCCCTCTTTTTATAGTTTGCCTTTGCAAGTTCGTGAATTTCAATTTCAAATCCGTTAAGCGCCAAAAAAGTTTCGTCGGTAAGTTCGGGGTGCCTTATAAAAACATCATGGTCGGTAAAAGCGACAATGCTGTATCCCATTTCCTTATAGTAATCCTTAACTTCTTGCGGAGTCATCGAACCGTCGGAAAGAGTGGTGTGGCAATGCATATTCGTTCTGTAATCGGTACCGTTTTGGCTTAAAAGATATTCTCTTGACATAAAAACCCCTCTTGTTGAAAAATCTTATTCTAATTGTACCACCGCAACTTGCAAAAAGCAATAAAAAACCGCCGTTTTTTTAGAAACGGCGGTTAAATTTAATAAGAATTATCTATCGTGCTTTTTGAAGGACTTTCTCGGTTTTTTATCGGTGGAGTTATCATCATCTTCAACAACGGCGCCGTTTATTTCAACGAGTGCATCTCTTCTTGAAAGGTTGATTCTTCCCTGATCGTCAATTTCGGTAACCTTAACTATAACCTGATCGCCGACTGCGACAACATCTTCAACCTTTTCTGTTCTCTTAACATCAAGTTTGGAAATATGAACAAGGCCTTCTTTTCCGGGAGCAATTTCAACGAAGGCGCCGAATGTCATAAGACGGGTAACTTTGCCTGAGTAAATACCGCCGATTTCGGGGTCGTTGGCAATAAGTTCGATAATAGAAATTGCCTGTTTTGCCTTTTCGATATCAAGGGCGGAAACGAAAACTCTGCCGTCTTCTTCAATATTGATGGTGCATTCGCATTGCTCTTGGATAGACTGAATAACCTTGCCCTGCTTACCGATAACATCGCCGATTTTATCGGGAGAAATAGCGGTTGTAAGCATTTTCGGAGCATATTTTGAAAGTTCTGCTCTCGGAGCGGAGATACATTTAAGCATAACTTCATCGAGGATATATTCTCTTGCCTTATGGGTTTTTGCAAATGCTTCTTTGATGATTTCCGGAGTAAGACCGTGAACCTTTAAGTCCATCTGAATTGCCGTAATACCTTTATGGGTACCTGCAACCTTAAAGTCCATATCTCCGTAAAAATCTTCAAGGCCCTGAATGTCAACCATAGTCATAAAGTCGCCGTAAACACCTTCATCGCCCGTAATAAGACCGCAGGAAATACCTGCAACGGGGGCCTTTATCGGAACACCGGCAGCCATAAGAGCGAGGGTTGAACCGCAGATAGAGCCCTGCGATGTTGAGCCGTTTGAAGACAAAACTTCGCTGACAACACGAATGGCATACGGGAACTCATCAACCGACGGAATTACCGGAATAAGAGCTCTTTCGGCAAGAGCGCCATGTCCGATTTCTCTTCTGCCGGGGCCTCTTGACGGCTTTGTTTCGCCAACCGAGTAAGAGGGGAAATTATAATGATGGATATAACGCTTTTGAACATCTTCGTCAAGACCGTCAAGTTTCTGGGCTTCGCTTACGGGAGCAAGAGTTGCAACCGATAAAACCTGCGTTTGACCTCTCGTAAACATACCCGAGCCGTGAGTTCTCGGAAGTAAATCTATCTGAGCGTTAAGCGGACGGATTTCGTCAATTCCTCTGCCGTCAACTCGCTTATGCTCGTCTTTAAGCCATGCACGGACAACATGCTTTTGAACAAGATACATAATCTCATCGAGTTTTGCCTCGTTGCCCTCAAACTTTTCATCAAATTTTTCATGAACCGCATCATAAATCGGAAGAAGAGCGGCATCACGGACATTTTTATCATCGGTATCGAGCGCCTTCTTTACATCTTCAATACAAAATGCCTCGATTTCAGCCATTATTTCAGGGTCGGGGTTGCTCGATTCAAAGGTAAATTTTTCCTTGCCGATTTCGGCAACTATGCCGTTAATGAACTTAACTATTTCTTTATTTACCTCATGACCTGCCATAATGCAGTCGAACATAAGGTCATCGGGAATTTCGTTACCTCCCGCCTCTATCATTGCAACTAAATCGGCGGTAGAAGAAACGGTAAGGGTTAAATCTGTCTTTGCTCTCTGCTCTAATGTCGGGTTGATAACTATGTTGCCGTCAACAAGACCTACGCTTGTTGAAGCGATAGGGCCGTCCCATGGGATATCGGATACGGCGATAGCAGCCGAAACACCAATAGCGGCGGTAATTTCGGGCGAACAGTCGGGGTCAACCGACATAACGGTTGCAACAACCGAGCAGTCGTTTCTCATATCCTTCGGGAATAGCGGGCGAATGGGGCGGTCGATGCAACGGGAAGAAAGAATGGCTTTTTCACTTGCCTTTCCCTCTCTTCTCTGGAAAGAGCCGGGGAAACGGCCTACGGCATACATTTTTTCTTCATAGTCAACAGAAAGCGGGAAAAAGTCAACTCCCTCTCTGGGTTTTGAGGAGGCAGTAACCGTGCAAAGAACGCTTGTTTCGCCGTATGAAGCCAAAAAAGCGGCATTTGCAAGACCTGCCATTTTGCCGGTTTCGAGCTTAAACGGTCGGTCGGCAATGGTTGTTTCATAAACCTTAAAGTTTTCAAACATTTTAATTTTCTCCTTTTTTATATTAAGGCGAAAGCTTTTAAGGTTAGCAATAATTCCAAAACTTAAAAATCGTTTTTTAAGCCCTCGAATTACCGCTAATCGATTAAAATACCCTCGCCTTTTTGATAATTAAAAACAAAAAGCAAACCGAGTAGGTGCTCGGTTTGCTCCTCATAAACTTATTTTCTAAGTCCGAGTTTTTTAACAATGGCACGGTATCTTTCGATATCGTTCTTTTGAAGATAGGCAAGAAGATTTCTTCTATGACCTACCATTTTTAACAAACCACGGCGGGAATGATGGTCTTTCTTATGAACTTCAAGATGAGCATTGAGCTCATTGATGCGGTTTGTAAGAAGAGCAATCTGAACTTCCGGAGAACCGGTATCGCCCTCGTGAATTGCAAAGTCAGTCATAATCTGAGCTTTCTTTTCAGCTGTCATTTTGTTTCACTCCTTAATAAAATTGTCCGCCGTATTCCGAGCAAAAGGCCGTTGAGTGAACCGCTTAAAGCGGCGGTCGCCAAAAGCACAGAATGCGGTAGCGAATGTCATTATATCACACAAACGAAAAAAAGTAAAGCATTTTATTTTCCCGAAAAAAATGTCGAGTAAAAACAGTTGATAAAATTGTCAATTTATGTTATTATATTATGAATTGTTATATAATTATAATTATTATACTAAATAAAAGGGGTGTTATCCCTATGGCAGATTCTCGTCCGATAGGTGTTTTCGATTCGGGACTCGGCGGTCTTACCGTAACAAAGGAGATAATTAAACTTTTGCCGAATGAGGATATAATCTATTTCGGCGATACGGGCCGTGTTCCCTACGGAACAAAGGGACCGGAAACAATAAAAAAATATGCGGCAGATGATGAAAAGTTTTTGCTTTCGAAGAATGTTAAACTCATTGTTGCCGCCTGTGGAACTGTATCATCGGTTGCCTCTGAGGTATCCTCAAAACTCCCCGTTCCTTTTATCGAAGTAATTTCCCATTCGGTTAAATCGGCGGTTTCGGCAACAAGAAACAAAAAAATCGGTGTTTTGGCAACCGCCGCCACCATTAAAAGCGGAAAGCATAAAAAACTCATTCTCGATATGATGCCCGATGCCCTCGTTACAGAGGTTGCCGGAACTCTTTTGGTTCCGATAGTTGAAGAAGGGTTTTACGGTTCGGGTAACCCCGTTTTGGAAAATGCAGTTAAAATATATACAAAGCCGTTTAAGGATAATAATATTGATACTCTTATTCTCGGCTGTACCCATTTTCCGCTTGTTGCAGACGCAATAAAAAAAGAGATGGGCGAAGATGTTGTTCTTATAAATATGGGAATAGAAACGGCAAAGGCCGTTAAAGATACTCTTAAAAGCTCAGATATGCTTAACCTGAACGGCGGAAATCATAAGTTCTTCGTTTCGGATAAGGGTACAACCTTCGAAAAAACTGCTTTTGCCCTTTTAGGCGAAAAAGTAAACGAAAATAATATTGAAACGGTTGATATAAAAAATATATGAAAAAAGTTAAAATCGAAATCATAAGCAAACAGGGTTTAGAGGGGCAAAGCGAGGAAATAAAACAATATTTTTTCGGAACGCTTAAAAAAACCGAAAACGGTTTTTGCCTATGCTATACCGAAACGGATAACAATGTTAAAACCGATACGACTTTAAGTATCAGCAGGGATAAAACCGCAACAATAAAGAGAACGGGTGGAAATTCCTCTCTGCTTGTTATAACCGAAGGAAAAGAAACAAACTGCAAATATATAACGGCGATAGGCGAAATTGACCTTTGCCTTTTCGGAAAAACCGTAAATTATCTGCTTTCTTGTTCGGGCGGAGAGATAAATCTTCGTTACGATATCAGCCAAAGCAAAAATATCATCAGCGAAAACAGCGTTAAAATTATCATAAAAGAGGTTTAGAAATGTCAGTACTCGTAAAATCAGCAAAGGAACAAATCGAAAAAATAATTAAGGAAGCCGTATCGGCTGCCACCGCAAACGGAGAATTAAGCAGTGCCGATGTTCTTCCTCCCTTTTCCATTCAGCCCCCCGCAAACCGAGAACACGGCGATTATGCCGTAAATGCGGCGATGGTCTGGGCAAAAACTTTCGGCAAAGCGCCGAGAATGATAGCCGAAACTATCCTTAAATATGCAAAACTTGATAATACATATATCGAAAAATACGAAATTGCAGGTCCCGGCTTTATAAACTTCTTTTTAAGCGACCTTTTTTATGCCGATATAGTTGCCGATGTAAACAAACTCGGCTCCGACTACGGCAAAAGCGACTTCGGAAAAGGCAAAAAAATCCTCGTTGAATTTGTTTCGGCAAACCCTACGGGCCCTATGCATATCGGTAACGCCCGAGGCGGTGCGCTTGGCGACTGCTTGGCGGCGGTTTTGGAATCGGCAGGATATTATACCGAAAGAGAATTTTATATAAACGATGCCGGAAATCAGATAAACAAATTTGCTCTTTCGCTTGATATCCGCTACCGCCAACTTTTCGGCGATAAGGAAGAAATGCCCGAGGATTCTTACCATGGCGAAGATATTATAAATCATGCAAAAGCATTTGCCGAGTGTTTCGGCGACCTTTATATCGGCAAAACCGAAGAAGAAAGAAAAGATGCGCTCGTTGCTTTTGCGCTTCCCAAAAATATTGAAGGTCTTAAAACCGACCTTCAAAAATACCGCATAAAATATGATACTTGGTTTAAGGAAAGTTCGCTTCACGAAAACGGCGAAACAAAGAGAATTATCGAACTTTTAAGAGAAAGCGGCCATACCTATACCGAAGAGGGGGCTTTATGGTTTAAGGCAACCGATTTCGGCTGTGATAAAGATTTCGTTTTGGTAAGGGCTAACGGTTTTCCGACCTATGTTGTTCCCGATATCGCCTACCATTATAATAAACTCGAAGTCAGAAAATTCGATAAAGCAATAGATATTTTAGGTGCCGACCATCACGGCTATGTTCCCCGTCTTAAAGCGGCGCTTACCGCCCTCGGCGTTGATGCCGACCGCCTCGATGCCGTTTTAATGCAGATGGTGCGCCTTGTTAAAGAGGGCGAGGTAATAAAAGCATCAAAGCGCTCGGGCAAAGCCATAACTCTTGTAACGCTGCTCGATGAAGTTCCGATAGATGCCGCAAGATTTTTCTTCAATTTAAGAGAACCCAACAGTCATTTTGACTTTGATTTAGACCTTGCCGTCAGCGAATCAAACTCAAACCCCGTTTATTATGTTCAGTATGCCTATGCAAGAATTTGCAGTATCATAAGAAATATCGAAGCCGAGGGCATAAAATACCGTACGGCGACTGCCGACGAACTGAAACTGCTTAAAACCAATGAGGAAAGAGAACTGATTATTCATCTTTCCCAGTTTACCGATGAAATAATCCAGTCGGCAATATCCTACGACCCTGCAAGAATTACCCATTATGTTTTAGACCTTGCAACAAAATTCCATAAATTTTATGCCGTTTGCCGAGTAAAGGACAACGACGAGGGGCTTATGTTTGCCCGTCTTAACCTTTGCAAAGCAACCGCCGTTGTTATTAAAAATGTTCTCGATATGCTGAAAATTGACGCTCCCGAGAAGATGTAAGAAGGAAAGATTATGAAAATCGACAACCGAAATCTCACAATGATAATGGACCTCTACGAACTTACCATGGCAAACGGTATTTTCGAGAGCGAAAGCCGAGATATTATAACCTATTTTGATATGTTTTTCAGAAGGGTACCCGATGACGGCGGATTTGCCATAATGGCAGGTCTTGAACAACTTATCGAATACCTTAACAATCTTCATTTCGACGATGAGGATATTGAGTATCTTAAAGGGCTCAATCTCTTTTCGGAAGAATTTATCGAATATTTAAGAACCTTCAAATTTTCCTGCGATGTTTGGGCGGTTCCCGAAGGAACTCCCATCTTTCCGCAAGAGCCGATAGTAACCGTAAAGGGCCCTGCCATTCAGGCAATGATGATCGAAACAATGCTCCTTTTAACGATAAATCATCAGTCGCTCATAGCAACAAAAGCAAACCGAATAGTAACCGCAGCAAACGGCCGTCCCGTTATGGAATTCGGCGCAAGAAGGGCGCAGGGCGCAGATGCCGCCTACTACGGTGCAAGAGCGGCAATTATCGGCGGTTGTATCGGAACATCAGATGTTAAAACGGCAAAAGACTACGGCGTTTTGGCTTCGGGAACAATGGCTCATTCTTGGGTACAGATGTTCCCCGACGAATACTCGGCATTTAAGACCTACGCCGAGCAATATCCCGACAGTTGCCTTTTGCTCGTTGATACCTATAATGTTATAAGTTCGGGACTTCCGAATGCGATAAGAGTTTTCAACGAAGTTTTGAAACCGCTCGGCAAACGCCCCGTAGGTATAAGAATAGACAGCGGAGATATAACCTATCTTTCGAAAAAAACACGGCAGATTTTAGACGAAGCCGGATATCCCGACTGTAAAATCTGCGTTTCAAACTCGCTAGATGAATATCTTATAAGGGATATGATTTTCCAGGGCGCCGTTGTCGACAGTTACGGTGTCGGCGAACGGCTTATAACATCTTCAAGCGAGGCGGTTTTCGGCGGTGTTTATAAACTTGCCGCAACCGAAAAAAACGGTGTCGTAACGCCCAAAATCAAGATAAGCGAAAATCCCTCGAAAATCACCCTGCCGGGTGTTAAAATTCCATGGCGCCTTTTCGACCGCAAATCGGGCAAAGCCATTGCCGATGTTGTAACGCTTGATTACGAAAAAATCGACGACACCGAGCCCTACGAAATTTTTGACCCCATTTATACCTGGAAGAGAAAGGTCGTTACCGATTTCTGCGCTAAAAAACTTCAGGTTAAAGTTTTTGAAAACGGAAAGCAGGTTTATTTCTCCCCATCTCTTAAAGAAATTGCAAAACGAAGAAAAGAATCGGTTGAATGTTTATGGGACGAGGTAAAGAGATTTGAAAAACCGCATAATTACTATGTTGATTTATCAGAAGACCTATGGAATTTAAGAAACGACCTTTTAGGCGAACATTCAAAACAAGGAGAATAACGGTTATGAAAAAAGTTTTATGTTTGGTTTTAAGTCTTTCTCTTTTAATTCTTTTTGCCTCTTGCCAAAAAGAAACCGAAAAGCCCGATAACAAAGCGGATATTTCTTCTTCCGCCGATATGGGTATCGTAAACGAAGCAGAATACCGTTTGGGCGATGACGCTTCTTCGATTTATAAAGAACTGAAAGAAAATGCCGAAAAAAGCGAGTCTTCGCAAGAAAACTATGTTGACCTTATCAAAAACGACGATTATTCTACCATCGTAACACCGAGCGTTCATTATGTTTATAACAAGAACGAAAAAACCGTTTCAAGAATTGTTGTTTTGGGCAAGGTTTACGACTACGAAACGGGAACCGATTTGGCATCGGTTAAATCTTCGCAGGAAAAATTCGGCAACAAGGGCGAAGAAGTTGACCTTACCGATAAAGAATCCCGTTTTTTCTCGGGCAACGAGAACTGTACCTATCTTAAATTTGAATTTGATAACGCAAATGTTATCTTCGCCTTTGAAGACAATGCGCTCTTCGGGGCATCACTAATAGCAAAATAAAGGAAATTACTATGGCAACAACAGAAAATATAAATTTACTTGAAAATCTTCCCGTTTTACCCCTTCGGGGACTTGTTATGTTCCCCGGAATGATTTTAACGGTTGATGTAGGCAGACAAAAATCAATAAAGGCTGTAAATTTTGCGGCTAATACCGAATGTTCGCTTTATGCCGTAACGCAAAAAAACTTAACCGAGGAGTTTCCAAAACAGAAAGACCTCTACCCCATCGGCTGTATTTGCCGAATAAAGCAGGTTATAAAGGTAGGAAACGAAGTAAAGGTTATGCTTGAAGGTCTTGCGAGGGCGAAGCATTATTCCTTTTTTGATAACGGAAACAACTATGTTTCAAAGGTTTCGGAACTTATCTCTCCCGAGATTAAGAACAGACCTGTCTATATAGAAACACTCCGCCGCCGTCTTCATAACGAGTTTTTGCGCTATGCCGAGGTTGCAAACGGACTTCCCGCTGAAATTATCAAAACCGTTATAAATAACGATAAACTCGACTTTTTATCCGATTATATCGCTTTTAACATAAACTGTCCTATTGACGACCGCCAGTATATCCTCGAACAACTCGACATTGTAAAAAGGGCAAAAATAACGGTTGAACTTTTATCAAAAGAGCGAGAAATCTGCAAAATCGACAACAGGATAATTGACAAAACGAGAAAGAGTATAGACGAAAGCCAAAAAGAATATTATCTTAAAGAGCAGATGAAGATTTTATCTGACGAACTCTACGGCGATACCGAGCAAGACGAAATTGAAAAATATCTTGATGATCTTTCAAAACTTGATGCGGATAACAATGTAAAAGAAAAAATAAAGCAGGAAATAATAAAACTTTCCAAAATGCCGCAGGGCTCCCACGAAGGCACCGTAAAGCAGGGCTGGATTGATTTGGCGCTTGAAATGCCTTGGAACACCTATACCGATACAAAGGTTGATATAAATAAAGCCGAGAAAATTCTCGAAAGGGATTTTTACGGTATGGATAAGGTTAAAAGCCGAATTCTCGAAATGCTTTCGGTTTATGCTCTTGCGCCTGATATTACGGGGCAGATTATCTGTCTTGCAGGGCCTCCGGGTGTCGGAAAAACATCAATAGGAAAAACTATTGCCGAATGTATGGGCAGAAAGTATGCCCGTATATCGTTGGGCGGTATGCATGATGAAGCCGAAATAAGAGGCCACCGCAAAACCTATATCGGCGCTATGCCGGGCAGAATATTAAATGCCGTAAAACAATGCAAAACTTCAAATCCGCTTATTTTACTTGACGAAATAGACAAACTTGCAAGTGATTATAAGGGCGATCCCGCCTCGGCGCTGCTCGAAGTTTTAGACCCTGAGCAGAATGTCGCTTTTACCGATAATTTCCTCGAAATCCCCTATAATCTTTCAAAAACGGTATTCATTACAACGGCAAACGATGTTTCCTCTATCCCTTCGGCGCTTCTCGACCGTATGGAGGTTATCGAGCTTGAAGGATATACAAGAGAAGAAAAGTTTAATATTGCCAAAAAACATCTCATAAAGCGACAACTCGAAAAACATGCTCTGAACGGAAAACTCTGCCGTATTACCGACGGCGCCGTTTACGGACTCATTGATTTTTATACCCGTGAAGCAGGTGTCAGAAAACTCGAAAGAGCCATCGCTTCGCTTATTTCAAAGGTTGCAAAGAAGATAGCGTCAGGCGAGGAAAAAAGTTTTACCGTTAAGGAAAGCGACCTTATCCCGATGCTCGGAAAACATAAGTATAAACCCGAAATTATTTTACCGTTTGATCAGGTCGGCATAATAAACGGACTTGCCTGGACTAAGGTCGGCGGAGAGATTATGCAGATGGAAGTCGCCGTTCTTGACGGTACGGGAAAAATCGAACTCACGGGTAATTTGGGCGATGTTATGAAAGAGTCAGCCCGTGCCGCCGTAACATTTGTAAGAGCAAATGCGAAAAAATACGGCATAGATACCGAATTTTACAAGAACAAAGATATTCATATCCATGCTACCGAATCGGCTGTCCCGAAAGACGGCCCGAGCGCCGGTGTTACAATAACAACCGCCCTTGTTTCCGCCCTTACGGGAAGAGAAATCAAGCGAGATGTTGCCATGACGGGCGAAGTTACCATAAGGGGCAGGGTTTTGCCCATCGGCGGACTTAAAGAAAAAGCCATGGCGGCATATACCGGCGGAGTTAAAACGGTATTTATCCCGAGCGAAAATATCCCCGATATCGACGAGGTTGATAAAACGGTTAGGGATAATATAAACTTTGTACCTGTAAGACGGGTTGAAGAGGTTATCGACGGCGCTTTGATAAATATAGAAACCCCCGCCGAAAAACCGATTTATATTGAAAATAATTACGGTACATCAAAGAATGAAAGGGTTTGCAAATGAATGTAAACAATGCGGTTTTTGAAGCCGCTTTCGGAACTGCCGAACAACTCCCCGTTTCCGACCTTGATGAATACTGCTTTTCGGGGCGCTCAAATGTCGGCAAATCTTCGCTTATAAACAAAATTCTAAACCGAAAATCCATAGCGAGGGTAAGCCAAACCCCCGGCAAAACGATAACGGTCAATTTTTATCGCTGCGACGATAAACGGCTTGTTGACCTGCCGGGCTACGGCTATGCCAAGGTTACCTATGCCGAAAAAGAGCGCTGGTCGGAACTTATGGAAACATATTTCAACTCGGCAAGAAATATCAAAATGTGTTTTCAGCTTATTGATATGCGCCATAATCCTGCCGATTTTGATGTTTCTATGCTCGAATTTTTGGCCGACTTCGGTATCCCTTATACCATTGTTTTAACGAAATGCGATAAACTGAATAAAACCGAATTTTGTAAGCAACTCGAAGAAATAAAGGCATATTTGGGCGACCTTTGCTCGAATGTTGCGGTTATCCCGTTTTCCGCTCTTAAAGGAAACGGAGTTAACGAAATTTTAGAGATTATAGGATAGTATCATTAAATGAAGAAAATTACATCGCTTGGAATGGCACTCGCGCTGGTCTTTCTTGTCGGTTGCGAGAATGCCCCTAAAACGCAAAAGTCTTCAAGATTTTTGCTCGATACGATTGTAACCCTCGAAGCCGAATGCGATGAGCAAACGCTTAACGAGGCGTTTTCGTTATGCTCGGATTTAGAAAATTTGCTTAGCAAAACGAAAAAACAAAGCGATGTTTATAAATTAAACAAAGGCGGAAAATATACTCTTGTTAAAGACGATACGCTTAAAATAATAGAGCGTTCTCTTTATTATTCCCAACTGTCGAACGGGCTTTTTGATATAACTGTATGCCCCGTATCAAACCTTTGGGATTTTGAGGGTACCGCCCTTCCCGATAAAAAAGAGATAGCCGAAGCGCTTAAAAATGTTACCTATGAAAATATCAAAACCGACGGAAACTATGTTTCCCTTAACGGCTCAAAAATCGACCTCGGCGGAATTGCAAAGGGCTATATCGCCGATAAACTGCTCTCTTTTTTCAAAGAAAAAAACATAAAAAGCGGTATAATAAACCTCGGCGGAAATGTTATTGTTTTCGGCGGGGAAGAAAAAAATGTCGGCATAAAAAAGCCGTTTTCGGATAACGAAATCAGCGCAACGCTTAAAATAAAAAACAAAGCGGTTGTAACATCGGGTATTTATGAGCGCTTTATCGAGAAAGATAATATAATTTATCATCATATATTAAACCCGAAAACAGGATACGGCGCTCAAACCGATTTGTATTCGGCAACGGTTATCGGCGATACTTCGCTCGACTGCGATGCGCTTTCAACCGTTTGCATTCTTCTCGGAAAAGAGAAGGCAGAAAAACTTATTGAAAAAACAGAAAATACCGAAGCTGTTTTTATTGATAAAAACGGAAAAATCAGCCATACTTCGGGGATTTACGGCAAAAATAATTATTTCTATTTGAGAGGTTAAATCATGGGACTTATTAAAACAATTTTCGGAAGTTACAGCGAAAGAGAGATAAAAAGAATAAATCCTACGCTCCAAAAAGTTCTTGCGCTTGAAGAGGAATACCGTGCGCTGACAGATGAGCAACTTAAAAATAAAACAAACGAATTCAAAGAGCGTGTAAAAGGCGGAGAAACATTAGATGATATCCTGCCCGAAGCATTTGCCGCTTGTAGAGAAGCGGGAGACAGAGTTCTCGGTATGCGCCACTTCCCCGTTCAGATTTTGGGCGGTATCGTTCTTCATCAAGGCAGAATAAGCGAAATGAAAACGGGCGAAGGTAAAACCCTCGTTGCAACATTACCTGCATATCTTAATGCCATTTCGGGCAAGGGCGTTCATATCGTAACGGTAAACGATTATCTTGCCAAGCGAGATTCGGAATGGATGGGTAAACTCTATCGCTTTATGGGGCTTTCGGTAGGACTTATTATCCACGGTATGACAACCGATGACAAAAGACAGGCATATAATGCCGACATAACCTACTGCACAAACAACGAACTCGGATTTGATTATCTTCGTGATAATATGGTCATCTATAAAGAAGATAAGGTTCAAAGGGGCCATAACTTTGCAATAGTCGATGAGGTTGACTCGATTTTAATAGATGAAGCGAGAACTCCGCTTATCATATCCGGTCAGGGAAAACAGCCAACCGACCTATATGCCAAATCCAACAGTTTCGCCCGTTCTCTTAAAATGGTTAAGGTTAAAGAGATGGACGATAAGGCGAGTGATGAAGTAACAAATTACGACGGCGATTATGTTGTCGACGAAAAGGCAAGAACCGCAACCCTTACGCCTTCGGGTGTTCAAAAAGCCGAGAGTTATTTTAATATTGAAAATCTTAACGACTCCGAAAACATAGAAATTGCCCATCATATAACTCAGGCAATCCGTGCCCACGGTATTATGAAACGAGATGTTGACTATGTTGTTAAGGACGGCGAGGTTATAATCGTTGATGAGTTTACGGGCCGTCTTATGTTCGGCAGACGCTATAACGAGGGACTTCATCAGGCGATAGAAGCCAAAGAAGGTGTTAAGGTTGCAAAGGAATCAAAAACACTTGCTACCATAACATTCCAAAACTTTTTCAGACTTTATAACAAACTTTCGGGTATGACGGGTACCGCAATGACCGAGGAAGCGGAATTTCAGGAAATCTATAAACTCGATGTTATCGAAATTCCTACAAACCGCCCCCTTGCCCGTGTTGACGAAAATGATGTTATTTATAAAACCGAACTTGCAAAATACAGAGCAGTTATCGAAAGAATTTCCGAATGTAATGCCAAAGGTCAGCCGGTTCTTGTCGGCACCGTTACAATAGAAAAATCGGAACTTTTATCTAACCTTTTGAAGCAAAAAGGCATAAAGCATAATGTTCTTAACGCAAAACACCATGAAAAAGAAGCCGAGATTATCGCTCAGGCAGGTAAACCCTTTGCCGTAACGATAGCTACTAATATGGCAGGTCGTGGTACCGATATTATGCTCGGCGGTAATGCCGAATATCTTGCAAAGTCTGCCCTTCGCCATGACGGACTCAGCGAAGAAATGATTTCAGAAGCAACAGGTTTCGGAGAAACAACTGATACTGAAATAATAAAAGCCCGTGAAACATTTAAGAGATATTATGAAGAATTCAAGACGGAAATTGCCCCCGAAGCCGAAAAAGTCAGAAACGCCGGTGGCCTTTGTATAATAGGTACCGAGCGCCACGATTCAAGAAGAATTGATAACCAGCTTCGAGGCCGTGCCGGAAGACAGGGCGACCCCGGTAATACAAAATTCTTTATTTCGCTTGAAGATGACCTTATGCGTCTTTACGGCGGTGAGCGAATTTCCTCGGTTATGGATACATTAAAGGTAGATGAAAACCAACCGCTCGAAGCAACCATGCTTTCCCGTTCGCTCGAAAATGCCCAAAAGCGCAAAGAAGGTATGAACTTTGCCGCCCGTAAAAGTGTTTTGCAGTATGATGATGTTATGAATAAACAAAGAGAACTCATCTATGAGCAAAGGGATAAGGTGCTTTACGGCGAGGATATAAAGGATACCGTTATCAATATGATAAATGAAACTATCGACTCTTATACCGCCCTTTATTTGTCCGAAGATGTCGTAAGAGATGACTGGGATATAGCAGGACTCAGAGAATTTTTCGGCAGTTGGATTCCCGAAGCCGACTCGATTTCCTTTACAACCGAACAGCTCGAAAATGTTTCGCCGAAAGAAGTTGCGGAAAATATTAAAGATTTAGCCCATAAAACCTATGAAATGCGTGAGCAGGAGTTCGGCTCCGATATCATGCGCCAAATTGAAAGGGCTATGCTTCTTCGCTCGGTTGATACGAACTGGATGGACCATATTGATAATATGGACGACCTTCGCCAGGGTATAGGACTTAGAGCTTACGGTCAGCACGACCCTGTTGTTGAATACCGTAACGAAAGTTACGATATGTTTACCGCTATGACCGATTCAATTAAGGAACAAACCGCTAAACTCGTTATGACCGTTCAGGTTAAAAAAGATGAGGAAGTAAAGCGGGAAAAAGTTGCCGAAGAAACCGGAACGGGAGATAAACCCTTAACCGTAAGGGGTAAAGGTGTTGTAAGTAAAAATGCCCCCTGCCCGTGCGGAAGCGGAAAAAAATATAAACGCTGCTGCGGAAAAGATTTAGACTGATAAACAAAAAACCGCTTTTGTCTTTCTGACAAAAGCGGTTTTTTATATGGCGGAGTAGGAGAGACTCGAACTCTCGCACCGGTTACCCGGCCTACACCCTTAGCAGGGGTGCCTCGTCACCAACTTGAGTACTACTCCAAATTTGCAACTAAATTGTATTTATTATATTAAATTTCCTTCTATTTTCTCTCGTAGTTCCTCGGCATGTGCCCTCTTGCGGTACCCGAAATTTTTTATGTGTCTTGTAGCGACACAAAATTTCGACCGCTGCGCCTTTAAGTTCTCGCTTCATCTGCCACCGGCAGCGCTCGTACTTAAAGCCCGTCACCAACTTGAGTACTACTCCAAATTTGTAACTAAATTGTATTTATTATATTAAATTTCCTTCTATTTTCTCTCGTAGTTCCTCGGCATGTGCCCTCTTGCGGTACCCGAAATTTTTTATGTGTCTTGTAGCGACACAAAATTTCGACCGCTGCGCCTTTAAGTTCTCGCTTCATCTGCCACCGGCAGCGCTCGTACTTAAAGCCCGTCACCAACTTGAGTACTACTCCAAATTTGTAACTAAATTGTATTTATTATATTAAATTTCCTTCTATTTTCTCTCGTAGTTCCTCGGCATGTGCCCTAAATCAAAACACTCACGGCTTTTTAGATAAAAAAATGGCGGAGAGGAAGGGATTCGAACCCTTGTGGGTTGCCCCAAACGGTTTTCAAGACCGCCTCGTTATGACCACTTCGATACCTCTCCGTATGCGACCCAATTATTCTAACATAAAGAAAAGTAATTGTCAATATGGTAAATAACTAAAATTTTATGTTTTTGAAAAATCTTGCCTTAATATCACAACTTTTTCTTGACAAAAAGACGATTTCAAGCTAAAATATTTGATATGCCGATGTGGCGGAATAGGCAGACGCAAGGGACTTAAAATCCCTCGGTAGCAATACCGTACCGGTTCAAGTCCGGTCATCGGCACCAGTCGAGAACCCCGACTATGCATTTTGCGCAGTCGGGGCTCTTGCTTTTTATGGTTTTTATTCTCGCATTTTAAGTATTTTATCAGCATTTGCCCAAAACCGAAATTGACCTTTTACGGTCGGTTTCGGTTTTCTTATTTTCGGCAAGACTTAAAACAGACGGTTTTTTACAAAATATTCGGCAACAAAAAAAATCAGTAAACGATTTTTTCCAAAAGCCAAGTTTCTCCGACTCTTAAAGCAGTTACCGTTTTTTTATACTCTTCCTTTTTGGGATTATCAGACGGCTCTTCAATAGTTGCGGTAACGGAAAATTCAGCGGTTTCGTTATCGCTTTTGTTTATTTCGATAATATAATCGGTCCAGTCAACATAATAACCTTTTCCGCCTATTCTCGAAGTATCAATAGAGAGTTTGCCGTCGATATCCTTATAGAGTTTCCTATCAAAAAAGATCTGCGCCGTTTCTTCTATATAAGTTGCCTTAACATACTCTTCTAATTCGGCAAAGGTTGAAAAGCGGCTGTCGGTTACTCTGTGCCAAGTTCCGCTTAGGGGGGTTTTTTCGTAACTTAAAGTATCGAGGTCGAAAATATTAAGGGTGCATTTCAAATTACGGTCAAAAAGTTCTTTTGCAACGGGCAGGGTAATTCTATTGTCCTCAATTTTAACGAAAACACATTCTTTGCATTGTTCATCTTCGGCGCCTACCCAAGAAAGATTACCTGTTTTTCCATCAAAATCAAAGAAACCTTTGCCGTTTTCATATTTTGCTTTATAGGTTTCGTTGCCGTTTTCATCGGTAGTAACGGTGCCGTTTTTACAGTTGGTATAGCTCAATTTTTCGTCTTGCCAAACGGCGTCCATAACCCATTTTTCAGTTTCGGTTGCCGAGTTGCCCCATAAAACTTCAATATGGCAACTGTTCAAATCGGGATTTTCGGTTACGGTTGCCGTACTGCGTTGGCTGACTTTATCTTGATAATTGCCGACAAATGCCTGATAATCGGGCTTTGAATCTACCGCTTCATCGGCGGATATATTGTTTTCCTTATTATTTTCATTTTCGGTTTTCTTAACCGAGCAACTGCAAACGGAAAGTACAAAAAAGAGCGCCAAAATTAAAGATAAAACTTTTTTCATAATTTTTCTCCTTTAATTAAATATTATTAAATATTTCGGTTCCTTTATTCTTAACCCAATTACCGAAATATCTTGAAATAATTGCCAAAACTACCAAAACGGCTATAAGGTAGTTTTGCGTTGTTATCGAGTTCCTTAAAAAATAGCCGAGCGCAAAAACAGCAATAGGCAGTATAATTCCGATGAGCATTGAAATAAGCACCGTTATACTTTGCTTTATCGGTGTTGTTTCGCTTACCCAGTCGAAATTCGGCTTCAAAAGTCCTAAAATAACGCCGAGCGTTGCGTTTAATACTACCGATATATAAACGGTAGCCGAAATGAGAATTACATTAATCAATTCGATTTTTAGCGCAAATGAAATAATTGCCGCCGATAAAACGGCGGGTGGAGCCATAAAAACGGTATGCAAATTCATTTTTGCCCTAAGTATCTTATAACTGTCGAGCGGAAGCGATTTGCAAATCCAGAGTTTTTTGCCTTCAAGCGAAACGGAAGGTGTTGCGATGTTTCCCATCGAAGCCATAATGATAACGAGCGCCAAAACGGCTATCGGCAAAAGGTTATAAAGCTTGGGCGACTCGGCTTTAATAAGTTCGGCAAATGCCAAAATGCTGTTCCTTTTAACAAGCAAAACAACCGTCGCAACAGGCATAATTATTATTCCGAGTCCGCAGTTAAGCATATAGGTTGCGCTCGAAGTAAATCTTTTAATTTCCTTTCTTAAAAGCGCCTTTTCAACACTCATTTGCTTTTCGGCCGTTCTTTTATAAACGGTCTTTTTTTCGCCCTTGTTTATGAGCGCAATTTTAATATAGGTTTTGCATAAAACAAAGAAACAAAGCGCCGATAAAGCGAGGGTTACGGCGGTAAAGATAACAAACGATAAAACATCGCCCGTTGATGCTTTGCCGAGCTGATAGAGCAAATTTCCGTAGAGTTTAATGCCTTTGCCTACGCTTTTGCTGTTGTTTACAATGGCCTTGAAAATATCGCTCATTTTGAAACAAAAGAAATAATAAACCCCAATAAAAGCGAAAGACAAAATAACCGTTATAAAACTTTTGCGTTTAAATTTTGAGGATATAAGCGCAACAAAAAAGCCGAGAATACAGGATAAAACCGAACAAAAAAGCGCAATAATCGGTATCAAAAGTATTCCGAAAACGATAGCCAAAACGGTAGGTTTTCCGAATATTATAAAACTAATGAGGGTTGGAATGGTAACCGAACTGCTGTAAATAAGCGAAAGCACGAAAACACCCGAAAACCTCGAAAGCAATAAATATTTAATCGGTATGGGCATCGCAAGAAGCATTTCGTTATCACCCGCAAGATAGAGAGAAGCATAGGTATTAAAAACGCTGCCCAGAAGCCCGAACATAATTGCGGCAATGCCCATAACCGCAAAGAAAACCCATTCATAATCGGGGATTTTAAGCAGGTCTTTAAGCAGTAAATTCATACAAAAAAAGATAACGCACATTAAAAGCATCACAAAGGCAAACAAAACCGAATATCCGATAACGGCGGCTTTTGACCTTGCTTTGCCGGTTTTTTGGTTAACGAAATATGACTTAAAAATCTCGGCAAATTGCTTTTTGAGTAAAACTTTAAGCATTTTTATCCTCCAATTCGAGGAAAACATCTTCAAGACTTTCGTCGCCCTTAACCTCGCTTACGGTTCCCGATTTTATTAGTTTTCCGTTCTTAATAATGGCAACCTTATCGCATAATTTTTCGGCAACCTCCAAAACATGGGTTGAGAAAAATATTGCGCCGCCGCTCTTACAATGCTCTTTCATAATCTCTTTGAGTTCGTGCGCCGCCTTCGGGTCGAGCCCTACAAACGGCTCATCCATAACGATAAGTTTCGGATTATGTATTAGTGCCGAAATAACGGCGAGTTTTTGTTTCATACCGTGTGAATAAGAAGAAACAGAATTGCCGAGTTCGTTTTTAAGCCCCAAAACATCGGCATATTTTTCAATTCTCTCTTCCCTTTCTTCTTTTGAAACACCGAAAATATCGGCGACAAAATTAAGATATTTTATACCCGTAAAAAAATCATATAAATCGGGATTATCGGGAATATATGCGATTTTTTTCTTGGCTTCTATCGGGCTGTTTTTAACCGAATTGCCGTCGATATAAATTTCCCCGCTATCAAACTTCAAAACACCTACAACACTTTTAAGGGTTGTTGTTTTTCCGGCGCCGTTATGACCGATAAAGCCGTATATTTCGCCGGGGTTTATTTGAAGCGAAAGGTTATCTACGGCCTTTTTATCCCCATAAATTTTAGTTAAATTTTCTATTTTAAGCACAAAATTTTCTCCTTTTTTTGCTTTGATTTTTATAACCGATATTATAATCTTATGCCGTATTTTTGTCAAGAAAGGTAACAAAATCTTAATCATTATAAGGATAAAAAAATCCCGTACTTAAAAGTACGGGAAAATAAAACAATTTAACAGCAATTATGCGCCGAATTTAGAAACATTGAGTTTAATTCCGGGGCCCATTGTTGTTGCGATGGTGCAGGACTTGATGTACTGACCTTTTGTTGCGGCAGGTTTTGCCTTAACGATAGCGCCCATAAGAGCATCAAAGTTTTCTTGAAGCTTCTGCGCACCGAACGAAACCTTACCGATGGGGCAGTGGATAATGTTTGTCTTATCAAGACGGTATTCTATCTTACCTGCCTTTGCTTCGGTAACTGCTTTTGCAACATCGGGTGTTACGGTACCTGCCTTAGGAGTAGGCATAAGACCTCTCGGTCCCAAAACCTTACCCAAACGGCCAACAACGCCCATCATATCAGGCGATGCGATAACAACATCAAAATCAAGCCAGTTCTCATTAGTAATTTTTGTAACGAGTTCTTCTGCGCCAACATAGTCAGAACCTGCTTGTTTGGCAGCTTCTGCGTTGTCGCCCTTAGCAAAAACTAAGGTTCTAACGGTTTTACCTGTTCCGTTCGGAAGAACAACTGCGCCTCTGACCTGCTGGTCAGCATGACGGGAGTCAACACCCAAGCGAACATGCATTTCAACCGTTTCATCAAATTTTGCAGTGCCGGTTTTTACCGCAATGGCAACTGCTTCATCAACATCGTAGAACTTACCGCTGTCGATAAGTTTTACGCCTTCATTATATTTTTTTCCGTGTTTCATAGTTTACCTCCCAATAAGTGGTCAAATCGGAATTTTCCTCCCACAAGAGAGAATTAATCGACTACTTCTATACCCATTGAACGAGCCGTACCTGCTATCATGCTCATAGCTGATTCAATGTTGGCTGCGTTTAAGTCGGGCATCTTTGTTTCTGCGATTTTTCTTACCTGTTCGCTTGTGATTTTGGCAACCTTAGTTTTATTCGGTGTGCCCGAAGCGTGTTCAATTCCACATGCCTTCTTAATAAGAACGGCAGCAGGTGGAGTTTTGGTAATGAAAGTGAATGAACGGTCTGCATAAACCGTAATAACAACAGGAATTATAAGACCTGCATCGTTCTTTGTTTTTTCATTGAACGCCTTGGTAAATTCCATAATGTTAACGCCATACTGACCGAGAGCAGGACCTACAGGGGGAGCCGGTGTTGCTTTACCTGCGGGAATCTGCAATTTAATGTAACCTGTAATTTTCTGAGCCATATAAAGCACCTCCAAAATTCGTGGTAACCGTGTTTACTTGGAAAAATTTCCAACACTTGGCGGAACGGGTCGTTTTCCCATTCCTCCCACCGTGACATATAAGCGCTCACCTTAAAGCCGGTCAACCGTAACTCTAAGAACCTATATGCCGGAAGTTAATAAGCAATTTTCATGCGTATTAACAATAATTATTCGTCAAGAGAAATCTGGTCGAGTTCGAGCTCAACGGGAGTTTCTTTTCCGAACATAGAAAGGATAATGCAAACATTATTGTTTGCAACATCGACAGAACTGACTTTTCCGCCGTATCCTTCGAGCGGTCCGCTGATAATCTTAACGCTATCGCCGACATTGTATCCGACCTCAACGCTGTGCTTTTCAACGCCTAACGCCGCAACCTCTCTGTCGCTTAGCGGAACGGGTTTTGAACCGGGACCTACAAATCCTGTACATCCTCTTATATTGCGGACAACATACCAACTGTCATTGGTAACTATCATTTTTACAAGAACATATCCCGGAAAAATTTTTCTTTCAATATCACGGGTTTTATCGTCCTTGATTTCGGTAACAGTTTCGGTCGGGATTTTAATATCCTGAATCAAATCCTGCATACCTCTTTTTTCAACCATAATCGCAAGGTCGTTTGCAACCTTGTTTTCATAGCCGGAATAGGTATGTACTACATACCATCTTGCCTCATTGCTGTCGGCCATAACCTTACCTCCGATTACTTAACATTAAGGATTACCTTGATAAGACTACCAAGTCCCCAGTCGAGTAACCAAATAAGAGCTCCGACTAAAAGACACATAATAAGCACGATTAAGGTGTTTTTAGCAACATCCCTAAATGACGGCCATACGATTTTCTTTACTTCGCTCTTATAATCACGGAAGAAAAGGCCTATTCGTGCAAAAATAGTCTTTTTAGCACCCTTCGACTCCAAAACCTCGATTTTATCGTCAATAAGCAAATATGCAATAGCAAAAGCGGCAAAAAGAACAAGAGCAACTGTCAAGTAGGTCGCAAGACACGAAAACTTAACCGAGGTTGCGCTTAAAATCTCTTTTGAGCTTTTTATCTTTGCGTTTGCGTTGATAAAATTCTCGGGATTTGAAAGTCTGATAACGAGCATATAGACAGCGGCAACTACCGAGAAAAGCGAAGTTGCATATCTAAGACCTTTCTTTTTGAAAGAAAAGATGCTCATAACGAATCCGAAAGCGGTAACCAATAAGCAGAAAAGCAAATGTCCCGATTTAAGCATGGTAACGGCGGTATCGCCGATTTTTGTGTTTGCGCCGAAGGCGAGAACGGAACCTGCTAAGTCGGTGGCTTTTTTGCCGTCGAAGGTTATGTTTGCAAAGTTAAAGAAGAACAATGCAAGAGCGCCAAGACCGAAAACAATGCAGAGAACCTGACAAATTCTATTTAATGTCTTCATTACGCTATCTCCTTACTTTGTTTCCTTATGCAAGGTGTGCTTTTTGCAGAACCTGCAATACTTGTTCATTTCAAGCCTGTCCGGATCGTTTTTCTTGTTTTTCATTGTGTTGTAATTGCGTTGCTTGCATTCTGAGCAAGCGAGGGTAATTTTTACTCTCATAACGGCACCTCCCGTTTTACGGAAATATTTTTTGCTTCGCCGTAAACCTATACGGCAAAAGTAAACGCCTCCCTCTGCCGATATACCGTAAATTGCACCTTTTTTCTCAATATATTGAGCAAAAAAGAAAGCACTATACAACATACTGTCTATCCACAAATCAGGTTATTTTTTCGCAAAAAAAAAGAACCTTTTCGAGGTAGAGCCATTATACCACAATACCCCTAAAAGGTCAAGTATTTTCTTTGCATAATTTATTTATATGTGTGTTTGCCGGATATCAGATGGCAGACCGTTTGAGTTTTAAGATTTAAGTGTTAAGTTTTAAGATTTAAGTGTTAAGTTTTAAGAAATTACAGAACATATTGATTATCGTAGGGGACGACTTGACGAGTCCGTCCCTTTTGTCCGCAAAAGCGGACATTTCCCCACACTGTGGGGAATCACCACATCGTCCCGAAAAAAATTTTGATTTTATCAATGCTTCGCTCCGGGAACAAAACTTATTTTTTAGAAAAGCTATGTCCGAGTTAAAAAAGCTCCGGGAGCAAGACTTGTTTTTTAAGAAAGGCTATGTCCGAGTTAAAAAGCCGAATTAAAAACGGGCGGATGTGGGCATCCGCACCCTACGAAACAATCCAAAAAGCTTTGATTTTATCAATGCTTCGCTCCGTGAACAAAACTTATTTTTTAAGAAAAACTATGCCCGAGTTAAAAAAGCTCCGGGAACAAAACTTATTTTTTAGAAAAACTATGTCCGAGCTGAAAAAGAGGTGATTTCATCGTAGATGGTTTTGGCGTGGTTGGTCGTAAAGCTTTTGCTTATGTTGTTTGATACGGCTTCTAAATCGGCGGGGACAAGCATACAGTTAACTATGATGTCGATAAGCTCGTCGGTTTTGGAACTTGAAAGCGCAAAGCCCTTTTCTATGAAGAAATCGAGATTCCTCGTTTCGCATCCCGGCACCGCATCTATGAAGACAAGCGGTCTGTGCTTTGAGGCGCCCTCGGTCGAGCTGAGTCCACCGGGTTTTGTAAGGATTATATCGGCGCTGTCCATATAGAGCGCCATTCGGTTTGTGTAGCCCAAAACGGTAGTGTTTTTGGGTACACCCTCTTTGTAAATCCGGGTGTATAGGCGCTTGTTGCTGCCGCAGATTACGACAAGCCGAACGCCGCTCGGAAGCACCTTTGGAAGCTCTGATGTAAGCTCCTTTATCGGCCCGCACCCCATACTTCCGCAGGTGAGCAGGACTACCCTCTCGTTTTCGTCAATGCCGAGCTCCCGCTTTGCATCCTGCTTGCTTATGCGCCGATAAAATTCCTGCCGTATCGGTATGCCGCTCGGGACTATTTTTTCTTTTTCTATTCCGTTTTTTACAAACTCATCGGTCAAATCGAGATGCGGAATAAAATATTTATCGCAGATAAGCTCGTTTGTTCCCGGACTGCATGTGTAGTCGGTAGCGACAAAATATAAAGGCAGGTAAGTCTTCTTTGATTTTCGCAGATGCGTCATCATCATCGCAGAGAAAATATGAACGCATATAACTCCGTCAAAGCTTTCTCTTTGAAGATACTTGTTAAGCTTTCTGCATCCGTTTGTCAGGATTTCGTATATTAAGGACTCTTCGCCTTCTTTGGCACGGTGGTTTTCTTCAAAACGGTAGGCGGCGCCGAAAAGCTTCGGCAAATTCCTGTAAACAAGGACATGACCTTTGCTGATAATCTTCGACGCTTCGGGCGATAAAAACGATAACGAATCGACAATTTCACAGCCCGAACCGTTCATCTCGAAATATTCTTTTATCGCCTTTGCGGCAGAGTTATGCCCCTCACCCGTATTGCAGGAAAGTATCAAAAAGCGCATAAAAATCACCATTTTCTTAAAGTCCCGATTTTAGGACAATAAAATAATTATAATGAATTCAGAAAAAAGGTCTTGACAAACAAAAACCTTTTTATTATAATAAGATTAAGGAAACGAACATTTGTTCGGCGGAGGTCAATTATGAGTTTTATCCAAATTTTAAGTACGGTTTTTGAATTTTTGCTTGTTTCGTTTACTGTTTGGGCAGTTTTCCATGAGGATAGGTTTATCGCCTTTGAGGAAAAAATTATGGCTGATTTAAGGCGCAAAAAGCTCAAAGTTGTAAAGGAAAATAGCGTTCATAATTCCGCCTTTAACTGTTAATTTTATTTTACCACACCTTATAGTAATATTCAATAATTATTCGGTGCGTTTTTTATGACCGATATTTTATTATCCTCTTTCTTTTGGGCGGCCCGTCGGGCCGTCTTTTTTTATCGGTATAAAGGCAGAAACTTCATAAGATTTACGAGTATTTTAACGAAGCACAGCGGAAAATTATTATTCCAAAATCTGATTCTGGTTTGAATGCTTCGGTATAAATAAAATTTTCGAAAACGGCGCATTTTGTAATTTATGTCGGTGAATGTCGCAAATTTTCGGTGCATTATGGATATGGAAAAATTAAAAAGTGAGGAAAAAACTATGTCATATCCGTTTGTAAAACTTAACCGCTATATAACCGAAGATGAAATTTTCAAAAACGAAAAAGCCCTTAAATTCTATATATGGCTTCTTTGCAAGGCGACTTACGAAGAAAGCGATATTATGGTCGGGTATCAGAAGGTGCATCTTAGCAAAGGCGAGGTCGTTGTCGGCGTTAAGGGACTCGGCGAAAAACTGGGAATTTCCTATCAAAATCTGCGCTCGATAATAAAATACCTTAAATCGGCGGGGAAAATAGCGAGTAGGTCAACGAGCAAATTTACCGTTATAACCCTTCTTGATAAGGAAATTTTTTCAAGAACTCCAATTTCTTCTAACCCCCAAATCGGCAAACAGTCAAACGAACAAACTAACGACAATAAAGAATATTTAGATATCAATAAATTAAGACGAATGTTGTTCGCTTCGCTCCCACCGAAACAAAACCAAAAACAAACCCGAAAATATAACTACGGCGGTTATGATTTGGAATTATATGAAAAGATGCTTAACA
This sequence comes from Clostridia bacterium, assembly GCA_024404145.1. GTDB lineage: Bacteria > Bacillota > Clostridia > Oscillospirales > Acutalibacteraceae > UBA737. Next base: position 125,368 of record JAKSQK010000002.1, read on the forward strand.
GTGATGGTTTTGGTTAAAAAAATTATTAACAAATTGTAAAAGGTCAGAGAAAGTCAAAAAAATTTTGCAAAAATGCTTGACTTTTGAAAATCGTTGCATATAATATAACTTAACGCAAAGGAAAACTTTGGCTTTTATGCTTATTAAAGGAGGTAAAAAACTGTGAGCGAAGAAACGAAAGCCACAATAGAAGAAGAAAAAACAGCTGCGGCCAAGTCGGAAGAAAAGAAAAAGAAAAAACCCGCAAAAAAGGACGGCGAACTCGAAAAACTGAAAGCCGAACTCGAACAAAAGACCGATCTTCTTGCGAGAACCGCCGCCGAGTTTGATAACTTCAAAAAGCGAACCGATAGGGAAAAATCGGGTGTTGCCGAATATGCCAAAGCATCGGTTATAAAAAAGCTGTTGCCGATTATAGATAATATCGATAGGGCAAACGGCGCTGATAAGGAAAGCCCCGAATATATAAAAGGAATTGAAATGATAATAAAGCAGTTTAATTCTCTTGCCGAGGTTTTGGAAATTACGGAAATCGGAAAATCGGGCGAACAGTTTGACCCGAATTTTCATGAAGCGGTAATGCATATTGAAGACGAAAATTTCGGCGAAAACGAAATAGCCGAAGTTTTGCAAAAAGGATTCAAGCTTGGAGATACGGTTATAAGACCCGCCATGGTTAAAGTGGCAAATTAAAACATAAAATAAACATATATTATAAGGAGAAAAATTATTATGGGAAAAATTATTGGTATTGACCTTGGTACAACAAACTCATGCGTTGCCGTTATGGAAGGCGGCGAACCGGTAGTAATTGCCAACGCAGAAGGCGCAAGAACAACCCCGTCGGTTGTTGCATTTTCAAAGACCGGAGAAAGAATGGTAGGTCAGGTTGCAAAACGACAGGCGATAACAAACCCCGAAAGAACAATAAGTTCAATTAAAAGAGATATGGGTTCGGATAAGAAGGTAACTATTGACGATAAGGGTTATACTCCGCAGGAAATTTCGGCAATAATTCTTTCAAAACTCAAAGCCGATGCCGAAAGTTATCTCGGAACCTCCGTTACCGAAGCCGTTATAACCGTTCCCGCCTACTTTACCGATGCTCAGCGTCAAGCAACAAAGGACGCAGGTAAAATCGCAGGTCTTGAAGTTAAGAGAATTATCAACGAGCCGACTGCCGCTGCCCTTGCTTACAGCATTGATAAGGAAGACGACCAGAAGGTTATGGTATATGACCTCGGCGGCGGTACATTTGATGTTTCGGTTATCGAAATGGGCGACGGCGTTCAAGAGGTACTCGCAACCGCCGGTAACAACCGTTTGGGCGGCGACGATTTTGATAAGAGGGTTATGGACTATATCGTTTCAACCTTCAAATCCGAGCAGGGCATTGACCTTTCGGGCGATAAAATGGCAATGCAGAGGGTAAAAGAAGCCGCAGAAAAGGCGAAAATCGACCTTTCGGGTATGACTACCGCCGATATAAATCTCCCCTTCATCACTGCCGACCAGACCGGCCCCAAACATTTTGAAACAACCCTCACAAGAGCAAAGTTCAACGAACTTACTGCCGACCTTGTTGAGGCAACTATGGGCCCTGTCCGTCAGGCGCTTTCCGATTCGGGCCTTGATAAATCCGAAATCGGCAAAGTTTTGATGGTTGGCGGTTCTTCCCGTATTCCCGCAGTTCAGGAAGCTGTTAAGAACTTTATGGGCAAAGAGCCGTTTAAGGGTATCAACCCCGACGAATGCGTTGCCATCGGCGCATCGCTTCAAGCAGGTGTTTTGGGCGGCGATGTTAAGGGACTTTTGCTTCTCGATGTTACTCCGCTTTCGCTCGGTATTGAAACAATGGGCGGTGTTTCAACAAAGGTTATTGACCGCAACACGACCATTCCTACAAAGAAGAGCCAGATTTTCTCTACCGCTGCCGACGGTCAGACTTCGGTTGAAGTTCATGTTTTGCAGGGTGAAAGAGAATTTGCAAAGGATAATAAAACGCTCGGTGTTTTCCATCTTGACGGCATCGCTCCCGCTCCGAGAGGTATCCCTCAGATAGAAGTTACATTCGATATTGATGCAAACGGTATCGTTCATGTTTCGGCAAAGGATTTGGGAACGGGAAAAGAAAACAACATTACCATTACTTCAAATACGAATATGTCCAAAGAAGATATAGATAAGGCGGTTAAGGAAGCCGAAAGCTATGCTGCCGAGGATAAGAAGCGCAGAGAAGCGGTTGATGTAAGAAACAATGCCGACCAGATGATTTACCAAACCGAAAAGACTATCGGAGAACTCGGAGATAAACTTTCTGCCGACGAAAAATCAAAAATCGAAACGGCAAAAGAGGCATTAAAAGAGGCGCTTAAAGGCGAAGATACAGATGCCATAAAGGCAAAACAGGAAGACCTTCAAAAAGAACTCTATGCCATAAGCGAAAAGGTTTACAAAGAAGCTCAAGCACAAGCACAGGCAAACGGCGCCGATGCAAACGGTGCGCAAAGCACGGCTAATGCCGATGACAATGTTTATGAAGCCGACTTCACCGATGTTGACGACAAACAGTAAAATTTATCTTTTTAAGGGGACGGTGTAAAAAGCCGTCCCGAAAGCATTTACATAAATTATCAGGAGAAATCTTTTTATGGCTGATAAGCGAGATTATTATGAAGTTTTGGGCGTTGATAAATCGGTAGGCGACGACGAACTCAAAAAAGCATACCGAAAAGCCGCAAAAAAATATCACCCCGACCTTCACCCCGGCGATAAAGAGGCCGAAAAAAACTTCAAGGAAGTTAATGAGGCATACGAAATTTTATCGGATAAAGAAAAAAGAGCCCGTTATGACCAGTTCGGCCACGCGGGAGTTGACCCCAACTTCGGTGCCGGAGGCGGTCAGGGCGGTTTCGGCGGTTTTGGCGGTTTCGGCGACTTCGGAGATTTAGGCGATTTATTCGGCTCGTTCTTCGGCGGCGGTTTCGGCGGCGGAAGACAGCGGGACCCGAATGCTCCGAGGCGGGGCAACGATACAACCTCGGCTGTTAATCTTTCTTTTGAAGAGGCAGCAAAGGGTTGTAAAAAAACCGTTAAGGTAACAAAAATTGATAACTGTACCGACTGCGGCGGAACGGGTTGCGAAAAAGGAAGCAATGCCAAAACCTGTCCTGTTTGCCATGGCTCAGGAAGGGTTAATACCGTTCAGAGAACACCTTTCGGACAGATGCAGACTCAGACCGTTTGCAATAACTGCCACGGAAGCGGTAAGATTATCGACAACCCCTGCCATACCTGCGCCGGAAAGGGCAGGATAAGGCATACCGTTGAAAAAGCGGTAGATATTCCGGCAGGAATTGACGACGGTCAGGTTCTTTCGGTCAGAGGCGGCGGCGATGCCGGAGTCAACGGCGGCCCTTCGGGCGACCTTCGGGTCAGCGTTAATGTACGGCCCCACCCGATTTTCGAGCGAGACGGTTTTGATGTTTACTGCGAAATTCCGATAACATTTACCGAGGCGGCTCTCGGCGCAGAAATTACCGTTCCCACCCTTGACGGAAAGGTTAAATTCCAAATCCACGAGGGTACTCAGCCGGGCGATGAATTCAAACTGAGAGGTAAGGGAATTGAGCGCCTTAACTATATAGGAAAAGGCGACCAATATGTTAAAATAACGGTTGAAATTCCGAAAGACCTTTCAAAAGAGCAAAAGCAAAAATTAAAAGATTTCGAAAAAACTTCATCAGATAAAAACTATAAAAAAAAGAAGTCCTTTCTCGATAAAGCAAAAGACTTCTTTAAGGAATAAAAAAGACCGCCTTGGCGGTCTTTTATTTTTTGAGTTCGGTTGTTTTAAGCCCCAAACCGTTTGCCTTATCGACAACCGATTTATGGCAGGTAAAGAGCAAAACTTGATTTGTTTTTGAAAACTCGCTTAAAAATTCGAGCGCCGTTTCGGTTCGCCTGTCATCGTAATTTGAAAGCGCATCATCGAGCATAACGGGTGTTGTTCCCTTTTCGCCTATGAGCGAACAAATGGCAAGACGAAGCGAAAGCATCGCCTGTTCGAAGGTTCCGAGACTTAAATAGTCTATCTCCCTCATTCCGAAAATATTTTTATCTTCAACATTCATTTGAAGCGATTTTGATACGGTAAGGTTGCCGTATTTTCCGCCCGTAAGCCGAGAAAAGTTTTCAAGCGTTTTTTGTTCGAGTTCTCCGCCGTAGCCCTTTCTTATCGACGCAAAACTTTCCGCCAAACAGTCGTTTGCGACATTACACGCCTCTACAAAAGAGGAATATGCCCTTATTTTTTCAAGCAAAACATTCATTTCCCGCTCTACAACTTCGGGTATTTCGGAATTTCTGAAAGAGGTTTTAAGTTCGGTTTCGAGAGCCGTTATTTTCTCCCTTACCGCCGTCATTTCCTCGCCGATTTCCTCTTTTTTTCGCTCTGCTTCTGAAAAATCCACCGTTTGAGGACTTTCGGAATTTTGCATTTTTTCGAGTTTTATTTTTGCTTCCTCGTATGAAATTCCGCCTAAATCTTTGCTCAATATTCCGAGTTTCAGTTTGATTTCTTTTTGTTCTTCAGCGCTTTTTTCCATCAAAGCAAGTGTTTCTTCATCGGGTATTATTCCGCCGAGCGCCGAATCCGTTTCGGCTTTAAGCGCATCGAGTTTTTCGTTTTCGGCTTGGAGTTTTAATTCCTTTTGCTGTAAATCGGCAAGTCGTTTTTCTTTAAGTGTTCGGTCGGCATTTATAACCGCCGCAAGTGAATTTATTTCGCCCGAAAGCCGAGTTATTTGCTCTGAAAGCTGGGCGGATTTGTCTTTATTATCGGCGATTTTTTGCTTTATATCGGTCTTTTTTTCTCTTATCGCCAGAATTTCCTTTTGGGCGGAGGGTTTAAGTATAAATCCCAAAAGTAAAACAACGGCGCCAACACCCGATAAAATATAACAAAACGGCGAAACGGCAAGTGCCGAAACAATGCCCGAAACAACAAGCAAAGCGCCTAATATAACAAGAAAAAGATTATATTTCGCTTTTGTGTTTTCGGTTTTGACACCTTCCGTTTCGGTTTTTGCAAGTTCTTCTTCCAAAACTTTTTGCTCGGAAAAAAGTTTATCTTTTTTTGTTTGGCAGTCTAAAAGATTTTTCTTTATTTCCTCGGTTTTTTTCTGTGCCTCTTCTGTTGACAAACTGTTTTCGAGTTCCTCTGCCTTTTTTATATCGGCGATATCCTTTTCTATATCGAGGCATTTTTCCTTTTGCGTTTCGAGTTTTGAAAGGCAGAATTTAACCTTTGAAATATACTGCAAATCAAAAATCTGACCGTTTTTTGCCGTAAGGCATTCGTTAAGACTGTCGAGTTTTGCCTTTGTTTCAAGATATTCTTTTAACTTTTCGCAAGACTTAACATCGTCCTTTTTATCGGTAATCTCTTTTAGTTTTTGATAGGTTTGCGCCAAATTTCTTCCCTTTTCGGCAAGATTTTCCTTTTCTTTTGCAATTTCCGATTTGCGCTTGGCATCGGCTTTTGCATTTTCGTAACGCTCTTCGAGTATTTTCAGTTCCTCTTTCGCCTTATAAAGAAGTCCTGCCCTTCCCGATTTTGAAAGCACCTTTTCTTTTGCCTTTTCTACCCTGCCGTTTATTTTTTCAAAAGAGGTGTTTTCATCGCCCGTTAAGGCAACACTTGAAAGACGGGCGTTAAGGTCGCCTATCGCTTCATCTTTGAAATCGGAAAAATTTGCGCTTCCTATAAACATACTGCTCTTAAACGCCTCTGCACCCATTCCGAAAAGTTTTGTTCCGATATCCGAGGGAACGGCAACGCTTTCGCCCGTATCAAGCGAAGTTAAAGTTACCTTATCGGTTGAATCCGACTTCAAAAACTGCCTTTCAAGGCAATATTCTTTATTCTTATCCTCAAAATATATTCTTCCGCCCATAGGACTTGCATCAAACGGGGTATATTTAACCCGAGGACTTGCCGAAATGCTTTTTTGCTTGGCGCCCGTTCCGTAAAACATAGCGAGAATAAATGCCATAACGGTTGTTTTTCCCATTTCGTTTTCACCGAATATTACGGTAAAGTCGTCTTCAAAAGCGAGGGTAAAATCTTTAAGTCCGCCGAATGCGCTTATGTAAATTTTACTGATCTTCATCAAAATTTACCTCCCCCGAAAATGCTTTAAGACCTATTTTAAGCGCCCTTTCGTAAATGACACGGTTTTCGGGGTCTTGCTCTGCTTTTAAGAGCATATTCTTTACGAAAACACCCTTCAAACTCTCCTCGTTTTTTATCTTTTGAGGGTCGAATTTTATTGTTGTTTCATCATAAACCTTTGCAAAATAGGTTATTTCTTTAAGGCGCTCGGCAATTTCGTTTTTATCTATTTGTATATCCTCTTCAATTTCGCCCGTTAAAACAATTTTATAAAGATTTTCGCCGAAATTTTCGCCGTATTTTTCCCTTAAAAGCGAAACGGTTTTTCGGAATATTTCGGTTTCGTCTTTTGCGCCCGAAACATCGGTCTTTTCGGCGATATGCATTCTTTTGTAAATGGGGAAAAATTGAAGTTCGCAGGTGTTTTTATCTATTTCGCCTATATATACTCCCTTTTCGCCGAGTTCGTCAAAACCGAGCCCCTCGGTACAACCGCAGTATGCGATATAAGTGTTGCCGAGTTTTCGGGGAGTTGTTCTTTTATGGATATGGCCGAGGGCAATATAGTCCATTCCGCTTGTAATAACAAAGTTATCGCTTATCGGGTTATGCTCTCCCGAAATTCCGAAACAGCCGTGAATACACATTATATTTACGGTTTCGCCGTCGGCTTCTATCGAAAATCTGTCGCTTCCGCTTTCGAGCGTTTCGGAGAAAGACCTTCCGTAAACCTTAACACCCTCTTTTATCTCGAAAACCGAATCAACCGTCGGCATAATTATGAGGTTTTTGGGTGTTTTTATTTTAAGAAAGGGCGATTCGCTGTTAAGCGGGTCGTGATTTCCAAAACTGATAACGAATTTAATTTCGGGAACACTTGAAATTTTATCTGTTATTCGGCTTATAAAAGAGTTTTCGATTTTATTTGAATCAAGCAGGTCTCCTGCTATCAAAAAAAGTTCTACACCCTCTTCTTTTGCAATATCGACTGCGCGTTCAAAGGTCAACAGCGCCTCTATTCTTCTGCCACTCGCCTTTTCGCCTAAAAAAGACTCATTTGCGCCTATATGCAAATCGGCAAGATGAAGTATTTTTATCCCCATATTCCCCTCCGAAAGATGATAATATACTATAATAATATCATTTAGCGCAGTATTATTCAAGAAATTATTGCTTTTGAAATAAATCTAATATATACTATATATTAGATTATTATGCTCGAAAGGGGTTTTAACGGTTATGGATATAGCGATAGGCGATAAACTTGTTATGAAAAAACAGCACCCTTGCGGAAATAACATTTTTGCCGTTAAGCGAATAGGAATGGATTTTAAGCTTTGCTGTATAAAATGCAACCATGAAATTATGATTTCCCGAAAGAAAGCCGAAAAGGGCATAAAAAGAATAATCCGTCAAGGTGAAAATATATGATAGAAAAACTCTCGGCAGTTGAAAGCCGTTTTGAGCAGATAGGTATTGAACTTACCCGTCCCGAAGTAATAAACGATACGGAAAAATTTACAAAACTTATGAAAGAGCATGGCGAACTTTATCCGATAGTTGAAAAGTTCCGTGAATATAAAAAAGCGGTTGCCGACCAAAAAGAGGCAACCGAAATACTAAACTCCCCCGATATGGACAAAGAACTTAAAGACCTTGCCGAAGAAGAACTTGCCGATGCAAAAAAGCGAAGCGAAGAAGCAAACGAAGAACTTAAAATTCTGCTTTTGCCCAAAGACCCCAACGACAGCAAAAATGTTATTGTTGAAATACGGGCAGGAACGGGCGGAGAAGAATCGGCGCTTTTTGCGGCATCGCTTTTCCGTATGTATTCGATGTATGCTTCGGCGCATAATTTTACCATTGATATAACAAATGTTAACGAAACGGAACTCGGCGGATATAAGGAAATTTCCTTTATGATAGAGGGAAACGGCGCCTTTTCCCGTTTCAAATACGAAAGCGGAGTTCACAGAGTTCAGCGTGTTCCCGATACCGAAACGCAGGGGCGTGTTCATACCTCGGCAGTTACGGTTGCCGTTCTGCCCGAGGCAGACGATGTTGAAATTTCCGTAAACCCTGCCGACCTTAAAATTGATACATTCCGCTCGTCAGGTGCCGGCGGACAGCATATAAACAAAACCTCTTCCGCCATAAGAGTAACCCATATCCCGACGGGAACAGTTGTTGAATGTCAGGACGAGCGAAGCCAATTCAAGAACAAGGATAAGGCGTTAAGGATTCTTAAAGCCCGTCTTTTCGATGCCGCAAAAAAAGAGCACGACAGCGCCATCGCATCGGATAGAAAAAATCAGGTTGGCTCGGGCGACCGAAGCGAAAGAATAAGAACCTACAACTTCCCTCAGGGCCGCCTTACCGACCACCGAATCGGTCTTACGATTTACCGTCTTGAATCGGTTATGAACGGCGATTTAGATGAAATTATTGATGCGCTTATAACCTTCTACCGAGCCGAAGCGCTTAAAGAACAATCAAACAGAGGAAGTTATTAAATTTGGAAACAAAAAAACTCGATATAGTCGGCGGTGATTATCAAAAGAATATAGATGCCGCCGCCAAAATTCTCAAAAACGGCGGAATCGTTGCCGTTCCTACCGAAACGGTTTACGGCCTTGCCGCCTCGGCCGTTCTTGACGAGCCGATTATAAATGTTTTTAAGGCAAAAGGCAGACCGCAAGATAATCCCCTAATCGTTCATATAAGCGATATGGATATGCTTGAAAAAATCGCAGCCGAGATACCGAAAAGCGCCAAAAAATGCGCCGAAAAGTTCTGGCCCGGCCCGTTTACCATGGTGCTTAAACGAACCGACTATGTTTCAAACAGAGTTTGCGCCGGTCTTGATACCGTTGCTGTTCGCTGTCCGAGCGAAAAATCAATACGGGATATTATAAAAGCTTCGGGTATTCCCCTTGCCGCCCCCTCGGCTAATATTTCGGGCGCCCCGAGCCCTACAACATATTCGCATGTTATAAACGACCTCGACGGTAAAATTGATGCCGTTGTTTGCGGTGAAGACTGTCTGTACGGTGTTGAGTCAACCGTTGTTGCGCTCTTTGGAGAACACCCCCGCCTTTTAAGACCGGGCGCCGTAACGCTCGAAGAATTGCGGGAAGTTTTGCCCGATATTGAGGTAGATAAAGCAATTTTAGAAGAGCCCGAAAAAGACGAAAAGGTTGCCTCTCCCGGTATGAAATACAAACATTATGCCCCTAAAACCGAGGCATTTTTAGTTGAGGCAGATGAGGTTTCTTTTGCCGATTTTGTAAATAAAAAAGAGGACTGTCTGGCGCTTTGTTTCGCCGAAGAGAGCGAACTTATTACGGTTGAAAAGAAAATTTACGGCAAAAAAACCGATGAGTTTACCCTTGCGAAAAACTTGTTTTCGGCTTTGAGAAGTATCGATAACCTCAATAAAAAAGCCGTTTATATCCATGCGCCTTCTAAATCGGGGGTAGGTCTTGCCGTTTACAACCGACTTATAAGGGCATGTGCATTCAGGGTGATAAAACTATGAGCAAAATTATAGGCCTTACGGGCCCTACGGGGGCAGGAAAATCCTATGCCTGTCTTATGGCGGGTAACATAAAAAACCTGAAAATCATTGACTGCGATAAACTTGCGAGAAAGGCGGTTAAAAAGGACTCAAAAGGTCTTTGCGCTTTGGTAAATGTATTTTCTGCGGGAATACTTAAAAAAGACGGTACACTTAACCGACGGGAACTTGCAAGACGGGCTTTTTCTTCGCCCGAAAATACAAAACTGCTCAATGATACGCTTTTTCCATATATTTGCGACCTCGTTTTCGCCGAACTTACTGATAAAAAAAGCGTTCTTCTTGATGCTCCTACCCTCTTTGAAAGCGGACTCGATAAAATTTGCGATACGACCATCGCCGTTTTGGCATCGAACGATATCCGTCTTTTGCGAATAAAAGCCAGGGATAACATAAGCCAAGAAGATGCCCTTTTGAGAATGAGCGCCGGAAAAGACGATGAGTTTTACAAAACAAGAGCCGAGCATATCGTACAAAACAACGGAAACATTTCGGAATATACCGCCGAATTTCTTAGTATCTTAAAACATTATACGGAGGAATAACAATGGATAACAAATCAGTTTCAAAGGAATTAAAGAAAGAATTGTTTTATGAAAAAAAGAACGGTCTTCTTACTGCCGACCAAGCCGAAATCGACAAAGCCGAGCAGTACTGCGCAGGATATAAGGCATTCCTTAACAGCGCAAAAACAGAAAGAGAGGCCGTAAAAAGCGCCATAGAAATTGCCGAAAAGAAGGGCTTTAAGCCATTTGATTATACCAAAAAGTATAAATCGGGAGATAAGGTTTACTTTAACAACCGCCAAAAGACGGTTGCTTTCGCCGTTATCGGTAAAGAGCCCGTACAAAACGGTGTAAATATCACTGCCGCCCATATAGATTCTCCCCGTCTTGACCTTAAACCGAATCCGCTTTACGAAGAAATAGAACTCGGTCTTTTCAAAACCCACTATTACGGCGGAATAAGAAAGTATCAATGGCCTACCGTTCCCCTCGCTTTGCACGGTGTTTTTGCCCTTAAAAACGGAGAGGTTATAAATGTTTGTATCGGCGAAGACGAATCCGACCCGAAATTTGTTGTTAACGACCTTTTGCCTCACCTTGCAACCGAGCAGTCGAAAAGAACTCTTGCAGACGGTATAAAGGGCGAAGAACTTAATGTTTTAATCGGCAGCCGACCCTTTAAGGACGACGAGGGAAGTGAACTCGTTAAACTTAATCTGCTTAAAATACTAAACGAAAAATACGGTATTACCGAAGCCGATTTTCTTTCGGCAGAACTCGAAATCGTACCTGCTTTTAAGTCCTGCGATATAGGTCTTGACCGCTCTATGATCGGCTCTTACGGTCAAGATGACCGTGTTTGCGCATACCCTGCCCTTACGGCAATTACCGATATTAAATCGCCCGTTAAAACCGCCGTTACGATTTTGGCAGACAAGGAAGAAATCGGCTCTTGCGGTAATACGGGGCTTGAATCCGACTTTTTAACCCATGTTATAGGCGACCTCGCAAAAATGCAAAACGGGGATACAACTATTGCCCTTCGCAACTCAAAATGCCTTTCCGCCGATGTTAACGCAGGTCTTGACCCCACTTTTCAAGATGTTTATGAAAGAAAAAATGCCTGTCGCCTCAACTACGGCGTTGTTGTAACAAAATACACCGGTGCCCGAGGAAAATCAGGAACGAGCGATGCCTCGGCGGAATATGTTGCCGAAATAAGAGAAATGCTCGATAAAAACAACATTATCTGGCAAACGGGAGAACTCGGAAAGGTTGATATCGGAGGCGGAGGAACGGTTGCCGTTTATATCGCAAATAAGGGTGTTGATGTTGTTGACCTCGGCGTTCCCGTTCTTTCAATGCACGCGCCCTTTGAAACTACCGCAAAACTCGATGTATATATGTGCTACCGCACAATGTATGTCTTTATGCAGGGATAATTTATGAAACATATAAAAACTATTGCTGTTTTGCTTGTTGCCGTTTTAAGCGCATACCTGTTTTGCGGATGCAATGCGAAATACAACGACAATTATGTTTATTTCAATGTTGAAACGAAACCCGTCGATTTAGACCCTCAAACCGCTTTGGCAGATGAAGAACTGCTCATTGTCCGCAATATTTTTGAGGGACTTTTGCGAAAAAACGAAAAGGGAGAAATAGTCGGCGGTGTTTCTAAGTCCTATACAAAATCGGGACTTACATATACATTTAATTTAAGAGAAAATGCCGTCTGGTCAGACGGTACTCCCCTTACCGCCGATGACTTTGTTTTCGGTTTAAGAAGGGCGGTAACGCCGAAGGTTAAAGCGCCTTTTGTTGCCCGTCTTTATGCCGTTAAAAACGCAAAAGATATATATATCGGCAAAAAAACCGTTGAGCAGTTGGGCGTTAAAGCGGTGGATAAAACAACCCTTAAAATCACCCTCGAAAAAGAAGATAAAAACTTCATTCAAACCCTTACAACCTCTATCGCTATGCCCTGCAATAAGGCATTTTTCAATAAGACTGTCGGAAAATACGGGCTTTGCGCCGAATGTGTTCTCTCAAACGGCTCCTATGCCCTTAAAAAATGGAATCCCGATGATTTCGGAATCCGTCTTTACAGGAACGAAACCTATAACGGCGATTTTTATGCAAAAAACGGCGCCGTCTTCATATCAAATAAAGAAGACGAAACGCCGAGCGACTTTTTCTCGAAAAACAGCGTTGACTGCGCCTTTGTTAAATCAAAAGATTTAGATGCCGTAACAGAACTCGGTATAAACAAAAATAGTTACGAAACGACCTGTTGGTTTTTAACCGTTTCGGATAAAATGAATCCCTATTTCAGAAAGGCATTTACCGAATGTTATAAGTCCGATATTTATAAGGATAAACTCCCCTCGGGATTTCGAATCGCAACCTCTATTTACCCCGAAATTATTTCAAAGGGCAAAGATATGGGCTCTATCGAAAAATATAACCTTAAAAACGCAAAGGCGATTTTTTCCGATGTTATAACTTCAATGCCCGAAGGCGAATTTCCGAAAACTTCTCTTGTAATATACGATAACGAATCTATAAAACCCGCCGTTCGCGCGATTTTAGGGCATTGGCAGAAAAATCTCAGCGCTTTTATAAACATAACAAGCGCAAAACACCCCGAAGAACTCGTTTCGCAACTAAAACACAAAACGGTTGACTTTGCCGTTTTCCCCGTTACCGCCAAATCTACCGACAGCGCCGAATACCTTAAATATTTCGGAAAAAGCGGAAACAGTTTGGCATCGGTACAAAAAAGTCTTCTTGAAAACAATACGCTTTTGCCTATCGCTTTTGAAGACCTTAACATCTGTTATACCTCGGCGCTTTCAAATCTCTATACCGACAGCGAAAACGGCTATATAGACTTTTCGTTTGCAATTAAAAAGAATTAAATAATGTAACAACAAAAAAAGCAGGGAATTTTCTTCCCTGCTTTTCGTTTTTTTATTCTTTTATATTATAACATTTCTCTTACAAGCTTCCTTGCATTTTCCACACGCAGTACAAAGGTTATAATCAATAGTTGCAAGATTATCTACAACCTTTACGGCATTGTTTGGACAAGCCCTTTCGCACATTCCGCAGCCGATACAGGAAACATTACAGTTTTTAACAACGGGGGCGCCTTTTTTCTTGTTGTTGCATTTAACAAGAACTTTTGCACCCTTAGGAACGAGGGTTATAACTCCCTTAGGACAGGCATTTACGCATTTTGAACAGCCGACACATTTATCGGGACAGATAACCGGTTTTCCTTCCTTCATTTCGATAGCGCCGAAAGGACAAGCGTTATAACAGTCGCCAAAACCGATACAGCCGTATTCGCAGGAGAGCGGTCCGCCATAGAGGAGGTTTGCCGCCGAGCAGGACATAAAGCCATCGTAACCGTATTTTGTTTTGGTAATTTCTCGGTTGCCGCCGCATTTAACAAAGGCAACCATCGGGGTTGTATCAACCGAAACACCAAGAAGTTCGGCAAGAGCCGCTGCCGAAGCCGCTCCGCCGGGAGCGCATTTATTAGGTTCGGCTTCGCCGTTTGCAACCGCTTCGGCATAACCGTCGCAACCCGAATACCCACAGGCGCCGCAATTAGCGCCCGGAAGACATTCTCTTATCTTTTCCTGCTTTTCATCGGTTTTGACCGCCATAAATTTAGAGGCAAGTGCCAAACCGAGCCCTGCAATAAGACCGATAATTCCTACAACGATAATGGGCCAAAAAATATTTCCGAACATATTTTAACCCCCTATTCCCGCAAAGCCCAAGAAAGAAAGGGAAACGAGAGCCGCCGCAACGAGCGTTATCGGAAGTCCCTTCAAGAACTCGGGAATATCGGCAGTTTCAAGTTTTTCTCTTACTCCTGCGAAAAGAATCATCGCAAGCATAAAGCCAAGCCCTGCCGCCAAAGCGTTAAATAAGCTCGAAACAAAATCAAGTTTATTCTGAACATTTATAAGCGTGATACCAAGCACGGCACAGTTAGTTGTTATAAGAGGCAGATAAATGCCGAGCGCCTTATAAATGGGCGGAATATACTTCTTTAACACTATTTCGATAAGTTGAACTATCGCCGCAATAACGAGGATAAATACAACCGTTTGGAGATAGTTATAATCCTGCTTCAAAATATATGTATCAATGGGCCATGTAACCGCCGAGGCGATAACCATAACGAGCGTTACGGCGATACTCATTGAAAGCGCCGTTTTAACCTTTTTGGAAACACCCAAAAACGGGCAGATACCCAAAAATTTTGAAAGCACCATATTGTTTGTTAAAATTCCGGCAAGTAAAATTGAGGTTATGGCAGTAACTTTATTCATTATGCTTTAACCTCGCTTTCCGTACAGTTGGTCTTTTGGCAGACACTTGCCATAGGACAAGTTTCGCAACCTAAATGCTCAACCGCTTTCTTGCCGTTTCTTTTAGCAAGAGCATTAGAGGCGGCAACGAGCATACCGAAAACGAAAAATCCGCCCGGAGGCAAGAGGAAAATAACCATAGGGGTAATATGATTTGCGGTAACGGTTAAGCCGAAAACGGTTCCGTTGCCCAAAAGTTCTCTTATCATACCCATTAAAGTCAATGTGCAGGTAAAACCGACACCCATTCCGAGACCGTCAAGAATACTCGGTAAAACGGGGTTTTTTGAAGCAAACATCTCTGCTCTTGCAAGGATTATGCAGTTAACAACAATAAGCGGAAGAAATATACCGAGCGATTTATCAATACTCGGCGCAAATGCTTTAACGAGCATTTGAACTACGCTTACAAAACCTGCAATAATGGTAATAAATGCGGGTATTCTAACCTTATCGGGAATAACCTTTCTGAGAAGCGATATGGCGGCATTTGAGCATATAAGAACTGCCGTTGCCGCAAGGCCCATACCGATACCGTTTTTTGCGGCGGTTGTAACCGCAAGAGTAGGACAGGTTCCGAGAACAAGTCTTAAAGTCGGGTTTTCGGTTATGATACCGTTTGTTAAAGTTTTTAGGTTTTTATTCATAACTAATCGCCCTCCTTTTCGAGATAATTATAGTAAGAAATTGCCTTATTAACGGCATTTTTTATTGCGGTTGAGGAAATTGTGGCGCCCGTTACGGCTTCAACTTCGTTTTTATCCTTATCGGCGCCGTTTTTAACTATCTTTGTTTCGGTTTTTGCCGAAAGACCGCTGAAAGCGCCGTACCATTCGGGATTTCCGGCATTTTGACCGAGCCCCGGAGTTTCGCCCGAAACATCAAGAACCTTTACCGCCTTAATCGTTCCGTCAAGATTTACGGCGGTCATAACCTTATCGTCTCCGCCGTAACCCTTTTCGGCTGTTACAAAAATATATCCGATTTCTTCGCCGTTTTTTGCAATATAATATGTAAACTCTTCGCCCTCAAGCATAGCCGTATTTTCCTCATAGGTTTCGGCATTCATAACCTCTTTCATAGAGTCGGCCTGAGTTTTCTCTTCCTGTTCCTTTATAGGATTTTTCGTTTCCATATTTGTTACGGCAAGGGCGCCTGTTACGACAACGCATATTAAAACCATAACAACGGTAGGAATGATTATGCCTTTGTTTTCTTCGAAAAACTTTTTCATATATCAGCCCTCCTTTGGTAAACCGAACGGTTTGCGGCGGGTTAGTTTATCAATTTGCGGAGCCAGAATATTCATAAGAATAATGGAATATGAAACACCTTCGGGCAGGTTGCCCCATTTTCTTATAACAAATGTTATAAGACCGCAACCGATACCGAAAACGAGTTTCCCGAGATTTGTTGTCGGGCTTGTAACATAATCGGTAGCCATAAATATAGCACCCAAGAAAAGTCCGCCCGATAAAACGAAATAGAGCGTTTCGTTTATGTTAAACGAGAAAAGATAGGTCATAACCGCAACCGTTCCGATAAAGGATACGGGGATAATGGGATTTATAACCTTTCTGAGAACTAAATAGATACCGCCCAAAAGCAGTAAAAATGCCGAGGTTTCGCCGATAGCACCCGAATTCATTCCGAAAAAGAGGCTTTTAAGCGAGGGCGCCGCTTCTTTACCGTAAAGCATAAGCGGAGTTGCGCTTGAAACGGTATCAACACCGAGTTTTGAAATCGGTTCGAGATAACTTCCGGCACTTGCCATTGCAGTCGGGAAAGAAACGAGCAAAACAATTCTGGCGCCTATTGCGGGATTAACGAAGTTATATCCGAGACCGCCGAACATCTGCTTTACAACGATTATTGCCGCAAAAGAGCCGATGGCGGCAACAAACAGCGGTGTTTTCGGGGGAAGGTTAAGACCTAACAAAAGCCCCGTAACGATGGCGGAAAAATCGCCTACCGACTGCGGTTTTTTAAGAATAATATTCCATAAAAACTCGAAAACTATCGCCGATAAAACGCAGGTGCAAACGACTGCGGCGGCGGAAATACCGAAGATTATAATGCCGTAAACCGTTGCCGGAATCAGGGCGATTATAACATCAAGCATAATTCCCGAAGTTGTATCACGGTGGCGGATATGGGGGGACGAGGAAACAACCAAAGAATCTTTCATTTTATTTTTTTCTCCTTAACTCGGCTTTTGCAACCCTCATAATTTGAGTCAGCGGTCTTTTTGCCGGACAAACATAAGAGCAGCTGCCGCATTCCATACATAGATTAACATTAAGTTCGGCATACGCATCTGAGTTGCCGACACGGTTTGCCGCTTCGACCTTTGCGGGAGTAAGCCCTAACGGGCAGTTTCTTGCACATCTTCCGCAGCGGATACAGGGCGTTGCCGTTATCGGTTTTTGCGGATTTAATACCAAAATACCGTTTGTTCTTTTTTCAACAACCGCCGATTTATCAACAACGCAGGTTCCCATCATCGGTCCGCCTGTCAGTATCTTTTCGTAGGTTTCGGCGATTTCGAGCGTATCAAGAATTTCCGAAATTTCCGTTCCTATCGGTATTAAAAGATTTTTAGGGGTTAAAACGGCATCGCCGTCAACCGTTACCCTCTTATGAGTAAGGGGCATACCGCTTTTAATAAATCTGTAAAGCGTTCCTATACTCGTTACATTCATAACAAGACAGCCGATATCGCCGGGCAGTTTGCCGAGGGGCAAAACCCTGCCGGTTGCCGAATATATGAGAACCTTTTCGGCGCCCTGCGGATAACTTGACGGAAGGCGCATAAGTTTAACCTTATCGTATTTATCCCTTTTATCACTCGCCATTTCGAAAAGTTTTTTAATTGCCTTCGGCTTATTTGACTCAACGCAAATTACAACCTGTTCAAGTTCCAAAATATCTTTTATTAGATATATTCCTTCCAAAACATCGTTGTATTTTTCCATACATTCACGGTAGTCGGCAGTGAGAAACGGCTCACACTCGGCGGCATTTACAACCAATGTATCGAGTTTTGTTTCCTTTGGCGGATTAAGTTTTATATGGGTTGGGAAACCGGCTCCGCCTAGACCTACAAGACCGCATTCCTTTGCCGCCGAAATAAGGTCTTCCTTTGTTTTGACCTCAAACGGCTTCAAATTCGGGTCGGGCTCGTTTTGCATATCCGATTCTATTTCTATGTAATCAATTTTATTTCCCGTTATATCTCTTGAAGTTATTGCCGTAACGGTTCCCGAAACAGAAGAATGAATGGGAGCCGAAACAAAGGCATCGCTGAATGCGATTTTCGTTCCGACAAAAACCTTGCTTCCTACCTCAACGCAGGGCGTACAGGGTGCGCCGATATTCATACTCATCGGTATCGAAACTTTTTTGGGGTTAAAGCGGACCGTTTCCGTTTCGGCGGTAGTTTTGCTATGGGGCAGTTTTATCGCCGTTCCGATTTTCTTTACGGGAGACAGTATTCTTTCTTTTTCCATTTTTGCCCTCCATTCAAAATATAGGCATTTACCTTTTAATTTTACACTATTCTATATATTATTACAAGAGATTTTATATGGTTTTTTGGTGGAAACCTAAAAAAGAATGCGCAAAACGGCGCATTCTTTTATTTTCTTGCTATATTGAGAATTGTTGTTTTCAAAGAGTCGGATATATAGTCCCTTTTTAGCCGAAATTCCCAGTTGCCCTTAGGAATGCCCGGTACATTTATCCTCGAATTTTCGTCAAGCATAAGATAGTCGCTTATCGGTATGATAACGGTATTTGCCGAAGTATCCATCGCAAATTTTATCATATTAAGCGGTATTTCAAGTTCGGGATTTATGCTTTCTATAATCCTTTTTTCATAGTCGTTTGTTTCGTTATAGTAGCCAAGCATGGTATTGTTATCATGCGTTCCCGTATATAAAACACAGTTTTCACCGTAGTTTTCGGGGTTATGCGGATTATCTTTTTGACCGCAAATACCGAACTGCAAAACCTTCATATTCGGGAATCCCGTTTGCGAAACAAGTTCTTTAACAAGTTTTGAATCGGCGCCCAAATCTTCGGCGATTATCTTCATATTCTTTATTTCTCTTTCGGCGGTCTGCCAAAAATCCATTCCTACTCCCGTTTCCCATTTGCCCTCGGTTGCATCTTTGTTTCCGAAAGGAATTGTATAGTAATCGGCAAAGGCACGGAAATGGTCTATCCTTACAACATCAAAAACCTTGAAATAATGTTTAAGCCGTTTTATCCACCAGCCGTAACCCGTTTTTCTTAAATGCTCAAAGTTATATACGGGGTTGCCCCAAAGCTGACCGGTTGCCGAAAAATAATCGGGCGGAACACCGGCAACAAGTTTCGGCACAAAGTTTTCGTCTACCAAAAAGTTCTCGGGGTTACTCCAAACATCGGCGCTGTCGGGGGAAACATAAAACGGAATATCACCTATAAGCATTATTCCCTTTTGTTTGGCATAGCGTTTTAGCTCAAAATACTGCGCATAGAAAAAATACTGTGCAATTTTATAAAACCTTACGGTTTTTTCGTTATCGTTTATGAATGTCTTATAATCTTCGCCCTGCTTTTTGAGGATAAAATCGGGAATATCCGTCAAAAACTCGGTATTGTATATTTCGAGCGCCGTCATAAAAACAGCATAAGAATCAAGCCAATATGCATTTTCCGAAAGGAAAACCTTATAATCGCTTTTCTCGGTATCAAAGTTTTCCGCCGCCTCTTTTATGAGCGGAATTTTATATTTTTTAACCGCCTTATAATCGACTTTTTCGTAAACTTCGTTTCTTTTAATCTTTGAAAGAGAAAGCAGTCCCTCATGGGCTAAAATATCGAGGTCGATATACAAAATCTCCCCCGCAAAGCAGGAAGGAGATTTATAAGGCGAATTGCCTTCGCCGAGCGGAACTAACGGGAGCATCTGCCAATACTTCTGTTTTGTATCGCATAAAAGGTCGATAAACTCATAAGCCCTCATACCGAGCGTTCCGATACCGCAGTCGCTCGGGAGAGAAGACAAGGGCAAAAGTATTCCGCTTTTTCTTTTTGGCAGTTCATCCCTTAACAGCACCTGCCGCCACTCCTTTTATAATATATTTCTGACAGGTTAGATAAAATATTACAACCGGTACAACGCTTAAAACAAGCATTGCCATCATAGCGCCCATATCAACCGAACCGTAACCGCCTTTGAGATACTGAACTGCAATGGGTATTGTTTTATAATCGCTTCCTATAACGAGATACGGAAGCAGATAGTCGTTCCAAATCCACATTGTATTGAGTATTGCAACGGTTATGGCGGTCGGTTTCAATATCGGGAAAACAACCTGCCAAAAGGTCATAAAAGCGTTGCAGCCGTCTATCGTTGCCGCTTCCTCAATGCCGATAGGCACCGATTTTACAAATCCGGCAAACATAAAGACCGAAAGCCCCGCACCAAACCCTAAATATATTAGTATAATTCCATAGGGGTTGTCAAGACTTAAAACATTTGCGATTTTGCTCATTGTAAACATAACCATCTGAAAAGGTACTATCATAGACGACAGAAAGAGATAATATATGGCGTTTGTTGTTTTGTTATTGCGTCTTATGATATACCACGCCGTCATCGAAGTAAATACAACTATCGCCGCAACCGAAAAAACGGTTATAAAAACCGACCAGAAAAAGGCGCTCATAAATCCCGTATTGTTTATGCCCGTTATATAATTTGAAAGTCCCGCAAAATTTTCCTTTGAAGGCAGTAAAAAAGGTGTTTGACTAATAGAAAACTTCGTCTTAAAAGAGTTAAGAAGCACAATAAATATCGGCGCCAGAAAAACGACTGCCAAAAACAGCAGGATTATAAACCATATCTTATCGGAAAATTTGCCCTTTTCCATATCAGTTTAAAACCTCTTTTCGCCTTGTAAGATAAAGTTGCAAAAGCGCAATGAATGCAACTATTACCGAAAAAATGACCGCTTTCGCCTGACCTACTCCTTCAAAACCTATTCTGCCGTAAAAGGTATTGTAAATATCGAGCGCTATCATCTGGGTTTTTTTGCCCGGAGCTCCCGCCGTCAGCGCTAAATTTTGGTCGAACAACTTAAAAGAGTTTGTTATTGTTAAGAAAAGGCAGATAGTGATAGAGGGCATTACCTGAGGAATCGTAATGTTGAAAAGAGTCCTTATAGGCCCTGCGCCGTCAACCTTTGCCGCCTCGGAAATTTCGGTTGAAATGTTGTTTATTCCGGCTATATAAATAATCATCATATAACCTATCATTTGCCAATTCATAAGAACAATGAGTCCTATAAAGCCGTATTTCGGATTTGATGTTATCGAATATCCTAAAGGATAAAGAAATCCGTTTATTATAAGTTGCCAAATATAACCTAAAACTATTCCGCCTATAAGATTAGGCATAAAGAAGACCGTTCTGAAAAGATTGGTCCCCTTAATGCCCTTAGTTAAAATGAGCGCAAGTAAAAAAGCAATTAGGTTTATGCTTATTACCGATAAAACGGCAAATCTTACCGTAAAGTAAAGAGAGCTTAAAAACTCTTTATTATCGGTAAATGCCTTTATATAGTTAGCAAGTCCTACAAAGGTTGCGTCGGTTACGCTCGTAAAATCGCAAAACGAGAGATAAAATCCCATAATAAGCGGAATGAAAAAAGCGATAAAAAAGGCAACAAGAGTCGGCAAACAAAAAACACCGAACCACTTATTAAGTCCCTTATACATCTTTTATCTTTCACTCTTCCATTTAGACTTTACCGTATTTTCAACATCCTTATATGTCTTATCGCCCTGAACATAATCGAGCAGTGCGCTTCCGACTTCGGTTTTGAATGTTTCGCTCGGGAAAGAGGTAAAAATCCAGGGAACCGTTTTATAAGAACTGTCTTTCATATATCTTACGGTTTCTCTTGCTAATGGGTCGCTCGGCAGTTCGTCTTCGCCGAAGGTGTTAAACGGTGTTATAAAATCGAGTTTTTCGGTTACATATTTCTTGCCTTTTTGAGATGAAAACAGCCAGTCGAGAAATTTAAGCGACTCTTCCTTTTGGCTGTCGGTTGCTTTGCTGTTTATCGCAAGATAGTTTTCGGTTCCGATACATATTCCCTGTTCCTCTTCTCCGCTTATACCGGTATAAATCGGGAGAAATTTAATCTTTTCCTTTTTAACTTTATTGCCCGAAACCTTTGCTATCTGCGACCATGCCCAGTTGCCGTTTTGTACCATAACAACCTTTCCGAGCGCAAATTCCGCCATCGAATCGTCGGTCGATTTAGAGCCCAAAAGTGTTTTGTTTGTAAGCGAATTGTTGGTGTAAAGGTCGAAAATATTGCGGTAGTTTTCGCTGTATCTGAATGCAAGTTCTTTTGAATTAAGCCCTGCAAGAGTCGGGTCGGAATAATCATCGTTCTGCTCAAATTCATAGTAAAGCGGAACATTGAGAAGATGGGTTTGCCATCTCCAATCTTCGCCCGAATACAGCGATGTTGAAGCAAAAACGCCCTCTATTCCGAGTTCTTTTTTCTTCGCCGTCATATCGGTTACAACCGATTTAAGCGCCTCGAAATTCTTTATTTCCGCCATTGAAGTATATTTGTTATTTCGGTTTTTAAGCGAAAAATATTTGTCGGTTAATTCCTCATTATAAATAATGCCGTAACCCTCAACAACATAGGGGATTCCGTAAACACCCTTGCCGTCTTCACCCTTTATCGCAAGATTTTTTTCGGTTAAATAGGAATATAACTTGCTGTCTTCAAGATTTTCGCAATAGTTTTTCCAAGAGCCGTAGCCGATAGGGCCGTTTATTTGGAAAATCGTAGGTGCATTCTTTTTAGCGATTTCCGATTTTAAGGTTTGCTCATAGGTATTTGCCGCAGCTGTTTGAACCTTGACCTTTATTCCCGTTTCCTTTTCATAATCCTTTGCTATTTCTTCGTAAACGGTTGCCGATTCGGGTTTGAAATTGAGAAAATAAACCTCTGCTTTTCCGCTTTTGCAACCGCATAATGAAAGCGGAATTGTAAGCACAGTAAGAATTAAAGCGACTGATAAAATTCTTTTTTTCATAAATAGACCTCCTTGAATTTTTGTCCTTTTTTATCTTTCCGCAAAAATAAGCAAAAATACGGGTTTTGTAAATTTTTTCAAAAAACTCTTGACATTTTATAAAAATAGGTGTACTATTCAACTGTACTAATTGTGATAGTACAGTTTAGCGAGGTGAGTATATGTTTCAAATTGACTACCGAAGTAAAGTTTCGGTTTGCGACCAGATTATAAGCAATATAATTCGGCTTAAAACCCTCGGAGTTTTGCCTTCGGGCGCAAAGCTTCCGAGCGTTAGAGTTCTCGCATCTAAACTTTCGGTTAACCCGAATACCGTTCAAAAGGCATACACTCTGCTTGAAACAAGCGGAATTATATGTACGGTAAGAGGTAAGGGCTCTTTTTTATGCGAAGATAATCTTGCCGACAGCGCAATTAAAGAAGCCGCAAAAAAAGATTTCAGAAAAGCGGTTAAAACTGCGCTCGATTTAGGGCTTAACAGCAATGATTTAATTGAAATAATAAATGCAAAAGGAGATGTTAAAGAATGATAACCGCAAAAAACATAACTAAAAAATTCGACGGTTTTTTAGCGCTCGACGATGTTTCCTTTCAAATCGACGAAGGTTGCGTTTTGGGTCTTGTCGGTTCAAACGGCTCGGGAAAATCTACCCTTCTCCGCCTTATCTGCGGAGTTTTATATCCCGACAGCGGAACGATAGGGATAGACGGTATCGCCTCTTTCGATAATCCGGCGGTTAAATCGCAAATTGTTTTTTTGGGGGATACTCCGTACTTTTTTAATCAGTCAACACTAAAAGAAATGGCAAAATTTTATGCCTCGATGTATCCCGATTTCAGTTACGAAACCTATAAGGAACTGCTTGAAATTTTTCTGCTTGATGAGAACAAAAAAATTGCAAACTTCTCAAAAGGTATGCGGCGACAGGCGTCTTTGATACTCAGTATTTCGGCAAGACCGAAATATCTTCTTATGGACGAAGCGTTTGACGGTCTTGATGTTGTTATGAGAAGAAATCTCTCTAACATTTTGCTAAAAGCGATAGAGGACCGCCGTATGACGGTTATCATAGCTTCGCATAATTTAAGGGAACTCGAAGAAATTTCGGATAATATTCTCTTAATCCATAACGGAAAACTCATTAAAACGGGTAAGGTTGACGACCTTTGCCAAAACATTCATAAAGTTCAGGCCGCCTTTTCGCAGGTCCCCGAACTTTCGGTTTTCCAAAAGCTTAACTGCCTGAAAATCGAAAAAAGCGGTTCTCTTGTACAAATGATAGTAAGGGGCGAAGAACAGGAAATTTCCGAATTTTTTGCGTCGCTTAACCCCATTTTCTTTGAATGTATGGAACCGTCGCTTGAAGAAGTGTTTATTTTTGAATTGGAGGTGTCGGGTTATGATATTAAGAACATCCTCGAATAAGGTCAACCCTTTTTCAAATATGTTTAGGTTTACTTTTCGGCGAAACATCGGCATAATTGCCCTTTTAAGCATTTTGTTTTTGCTTGTTTGCCCTGCCTATATGCTTGTAAATTTGCAAAATCTCGGCGGAAGCCCCGATTATTTTCAAACATATTTTAATGACTGGGCTAACGGTTTCGCTTTATTTTGCGGTATTGCATCTGCCGTTTCGGTAATAGGGCTTAATCTTCTTAATTTCTCCTTTATGTTCCGAAAAAATGCATCTGATTTTACCGATAGTCTTCCGATAACAAGAAGCGAACTCTTTATTTCAAAAACCCTTTCGGGATTTTTCCTTTCGATTATCCCTACCCTCGTTAGTTTCTTCGGATTCGGCATTTTACTTGCCTTTGAAAACTGCTTGGGGCTTGTTAAAAATCTGCTTGTTTATGCGCTTTATATCATTCTGTCAACGGCGGTTTTCTCGGCGATAAGTATGATTTTCATTGTTGCGTCGGGAAATGTTTTTGATTTTCTTGTTTCGTTTGTCGGAATAAATACGGGGCTCATTCTTTTGGGCTTGATTTATTCGGTGCTTTTCGAATCCCTGTTAGTCGGCTTTCCCGACTCCTCGGTTTTGCCGATGATAAACGCCTTTTCGCCCGTATTTTATACCTTTTACCGCCTCGGCTCCCTCGTTTTAAACAACAGCGTTTCGGTAAATTTCGGCTTTGTTATAAAATGCCTTTTGATGACCGCGCTTTTCATCTTCCTTTCGATAATTCTCTATAAAAAACGCAAAACCGAAAGCACGGGAAAAGCATTCGCCTATAAATTTATATATACAATTTGCGCATTTTTGGTTGCCTTATGCTCGTCGTTTGCCTTCGGCAGCATTTTCGAAAACAATTTCAATAGTTTCCATTACGATTCTGCCGTTTTCTATGTTTTTGCCCTCATAGGCGCTCTTTTTTCCTCTGTCATCTACGGCGCCGTTACATTCAGGGGCTTTAAGACGGTTAAAAAATCGCTTATTATAGGCGCCGTTTCCTTCGCCGTTTTGGTGGCTTCGGTTTTCTTTATCAGCGCAGATATTACAGGGTATAATAAAAATGTCCCGAATGTTAAGGAGATAAAAGGTGTAACTATTACCTATGACGGAGAAGAAATCGACTATAAAAATCCCGAATTCGCCGTAAATCTCCATAAAAAAATCGTCTTTACCGACGGCGTTATTTCAGAAGATATGTGCGTCGATGAATTTACTTCAAATATTCGTTTTTCCTACCGCCTTAAAAACGGCAAAAAACTTGAAAGAAATTATTGGATTTACAATAAAAATCTTTCTTCGGAACTTTTTGAAATAATTAAAAGCGATGAAAGATTTGACGGTATTGTCGGCAAATTAAAAAAGGCAAAACCGCCAACCATAGAGTTTTGGTATGACGAAAAGGACTATTCGGTTAGTTCCTACCTCACATACGATGAAGCGATGGCTTTCGTAAATTTCTACCGCTTAGAAATTAACGAAGACGGCAAAAAGCCGATTTTGAACAGTCAACAAAACTATAATTTCAATTTTGAAAACGGCGAATACTGGTCTTGCGTCTGCTTCCCATACAGCGAAAACCTAACGCCGAAAACAAATAAATTTATCAAAAGCTTAAATCTTCAAGAAAGATCGCCTTCATCGGACGAAAAAATCTGCAAATAAAACGCAAAAAAGCCCTCTCTTGTCTTTATAGACAAAAGAGGACTTTTTATTTGGCGCGCTGAGAGGGACTCGAACCCCCGACCCTCTGCTTAGAAGGCAGATGCTCTATCCAGCTGAGCTATCAGCGCAAAATATATGGCGGTTATCAAGACCGCCATAGTATTCTATCACAACCGACTGCTTTTTGCAAGTTTTTTTTGATTTTTTGCATTATTTAGTCATAAGTTCCAAAACAAGCGCCGTATGTTCGGCGGGATTTTCAACCGGCTTTCCGCCGATAAGACACGCCTCGCCGTAAAGCAGTTTGGCATATTTACCGAGTGTTTCTTTATCGGTATTATAAAGTTCTTTAAGTTTATCCGCTATTTTTTGGGTTGCGCTTATTTCGAGAACTAACTGCGCTTTAACCTTGTTTTGGTCGGAACCGGGCATAGAATTAAGAGTTTTCTCCATTTCAAGCGAAATACCGCCCTCGCTGGTAAGGCAAACAGCATGATTTTTAAGTTTGTTGGTAAATCTTATGGCGTTTACACTGTCGCCGAGCGCCTTTTTCATTTCTTCAAACATATCTTTGGCGCTTTCGTTTTCGGCTTTAAGTTCCTGCTTTTCTTCCTCGCTGTCAAGGTTTAAGTTTTCATCGCAAACATTTATAAATTTACAGCCGTCATACTCCCTTAACATCATAATCGCAAATTCATCGACATTTTCGGTAAGGTAAAGAATTTGGTAGCCCTTATCCTTAACGGCATCGCACTGGGGCAAAAGTTCTATCCTCTCTGCCGTTTCTCCACAGGCATAATAGATGGCTTCCTGCCCTTCCTTCATCTGCTCTTTATACTCTTTAAGAGTTTTATATTTTCCGTTATCGGAAGATTTGAAGATAAGTAAATCTTTAAGTGTTTCGGCATACATACCGTAATCGTTATAACAGCCGAATTTAAGCTGAATGCCGAATGCCCCGAAAAACTCCTCATACTTTTCACGCTCATTTTTAAGCATTTTTTCGAGTTCGGCTTTAATCTTCTTTTCAAGTGTTTTTGCTATCAGTTTCAACTGCCCGTCATGTTGCAACATTTCTCTTGAAATATTGAGCGATAAATCCTCGCTGTCAACAAGACCTTTGACAAAACTGAAATAATCGGGCAAAAGTTCGGCGCATTTTTCCATAATAAGAACGCCTTTTGAGTAGAGTTGCAAACCTTTTTCATACTCTTTCGTATAGTAATCAAACGGCGGGTGTTTCGGAATAAACATAAGAGCGCTGTATGTTGCCGCACCCTCGGTTGAGGTATGAATTACATTCGCAGGGTCCTCAAAATCCATAAACTTTTCTTTATAGAAATTGTTGTAATCCTCGTCTTTCAGTTCGCCTTTTGACCGCTTCCAAATCGGAATCATACTGTTAAGAGTTCTCTTTTCGACAACATCTTCGTATTCGTTTTCCTTGCCCTCTATCGGCTTTTTGGTTTCAAAATCCATAACTATCGGGTGGCGGATATAATCGGAATATTTTTTTATCAGGGCGCTTATTCTGTATTGGTCAAGATATTCGCTGTATTTCTCGTCGTCGGTATCGGGTTTTATATGCATAATAACAGTTGTTCCGACACTCTCCTTTTCGCAAGACGAAACGGTATAACCGTCGGCGCCCTTTGAGTTAAAGCGAAATGCCTCATCGCTTCCGAATTTCTTTGTTTCAACCGTTACCTCATCGCTTACCATAAATGCCGAATAAAATCCTACGCCGAACTGACCGATAATATCAACATTTTCGGTTTCCTCGTTTTCGGCTTTGAAATCGAAAGAACCGCTTTTTGCGATGGTGCCTAAATTTTTATCAAGTTCTTCCTCGCTCATACCGATACCGTTATCGCTTACGGTTACCGTACGGTTTTCTTTATCGAGTTTAATTTCGATTTTGAACTCATCGGCTTTTATGCCGACGCTTTGGTCGGTCAGCGACTTAAAGTAGAGTTTATCTATCGCATCAGAGGAATTTGAGATAATTTCTCTCAAAAATATTTCCTTATGGGTATAGATAGAGTTTATCATCATATCCATAAGTTTTTTTGATTCTGACTTAAACTGCTTTGTTTTCATTTTTTTCACCTTTTATTTTTAAGATTTAATAACGATTTTTATTTCCCCTGCGCCGAGTTTTCGGAGTTTTCCTTCGCTTTCGACAACAAGTTCTCCGCTTTCGGTTATATCAACCGCCTTAGCGGTAAATTGCTTTCCGTTTTCGGTATATTTGATTTGCTTTCCCAAAACATTGGAACGGCTTTTATATTCGCTTAAATATTCTTTTTTTCCATTATAGATATAAAAAAAGTTTTTAATAAAATCCTTTATGATTTTTTCTTTTATTTTTTCGTTGTTATTTTGAAAAAGCGCCCCTGCAATATCCTTTATATCGTCGGGAAAACCGCCTTTTGGCACAGATACATTTATCCCGATGCCGAGAACAGCATAAGAAAACCGTTTGCTTTCGCTGTTATATGCGCCCTCGCATAAAATTCCGCAGACCTTTTTACCGCCTATATAAATATCGTTTACCCATTTAATAAACGGTTTTGCGCCGCAAACGCTTTCCAAAGTCCTTGCGACGGCAACCGCCGCCATAACCGTAATATCGGTTGGATTTTGGTCTTTTGGGTGAATTAGCAGCGACATATATATACCGCCCTCGGGCGAAAAGAAATTTCTTCCCATTCGTCCCCTGCCGGCGGTTTGTTTATCGGCAATTACTGCTATATCTTCCGAGTACTTTCCCGAAATTTCTTTTGCATAGTTGTTTGTTGAATCAATTTCGGCAAGTCTTATTATTTTAATCTTCTTCATATTTCTTCTTTTGCGCCGTTTCGTTAAAGGCATAAATCTTTACTATGGCAAAGGTTAAAGGGCCGCTTAACATTACCGCCATAAAACTTGCCCAGAACTGCGGAAGTTTTAATGCGCCGAGCGCCCCCGCATGGATTAGTATATACATTATAAAACTCGGAATATAGGAAATAATAAACCTCGTATATTTTTTTAAGGCGGGTTTGCTTTTGAAAATGAATTTGCAGGTTAAAAGAAAAGCGCCCTGCAACGAAAGAATATATCCGAGTATTCCGGCTATATTCGCCTGAACAAACGGGATTAAACTGAAAATCCAGGAAAACAGCGATGTATTAAATGTATTTATTATTCCGAAGAGACAAAACTTGATGAAATTACCGCTTAAAAAGGTTGATTTAACTTTTTTCAGAATGTTGATAATAGCTTCAAAAATCAAGCAGTTGCCCCTCCTTTACATATATTGACCGCTTTTTGAAAATAACTTGCCGACAGTTTCTTAATAGTATAACACAAAACGGTTAAAATTTCAACACAACAAAAAAGGATAGGCGTTGCCTATCCTTAATTTTTAACCTATTATAAATATTTCAACATCTCTTCTGCCGAAAGCAACACAGGCGCTTCTCGAAGCGAAAAACAAGTCGACATTTGTAGGCCTTGATTTTACAAATCCGCCCGTATCCGCCGCAATGGCATAACCGTAATTATACCTGCCGTCTTTCGACCTTATATACATCTTTGTACCGTAAGGAATATATCTCGGGTTAACCGCAATGTATCCGGGTTTCGGCGAAACGCCGGTTGAACATCTATGACCTGTATAGGTATATCCCGTTGCCTCAACCGTAATTTTCTTCTTATAGTTTACGGGGGCGCCGCTCTTATCAAGTTTTATTGCCTTTTTCGGCGATAAAACCGAAACGGTTTTGACATTTTTGCTCGTTGTTACGGCTTTCGATTTTTTGGCGCCGGTACCGACTATCGTTTTATTGCTTACGGCATTTGATAACACCGTAACATCTTCTACGGTTGTACTGACAACATTGCCGTTAACAACCTTATTCGTATAGGTTACTTTCTTTTTGCCGTCTTCCCCCTTTATAAAGGTCTTTGTTCCTTTAAGTTTTTTGGAAGAATAAACGGTTTTTGTTTTGCAGGGAACAGACTCCGTATAACTGTCTTTAACATACTCGACATCACTGTACTGAATAATGGCCTCGCTGTCGATTACGGTGTCGGCGGACGGGTCTAATAAATCATATTTATCAACCTTAAATCCAACCTGCTCTAAAATCTCTTTTACGGTTGACTTAACGGTCATAACCTCGATGATTTCATCGCCTACCGCAATATAAACCGGAAAAGAATAATTAACGGTTACATTTATATATCCGTCTTCATTTTTGGTATCGACTATTTCATAGTCGCCCGATTCGAGCGTTACGCACCTGACGGCTTGTTCGGGACTGTCGTTCAAAAGATGAACTATCTTTGTTGTCTTGCCGTCAAAAATTCTGAATGAACTTACATTCGCTCCGATAACAGAAAAAGAAAACATAGATGCTATGCACAAAATAAGCGCCAACAGTATTCTGCTGTACTTCGAAGCAAAATCTAATGTACTACACAATGTGTTATTAGCAATAGTTTTGATTTTTGAAATCATTAAATATCTCCTTTATTCTAACAAGCGCATCTCATATTTTTTGTGATTTTTGCGCCGTTTTTTAAGGCCGGGTGTAATTATATCCACACTTTCAATAGATGTCAAATCGAAAAAGAGGGTGTTTTTTGTGCATTTTGACGAAAAGGTTACAAAATGTCAATAGATTACAAAGTTGTAACATTTGTTTTGCGGGATATATTGACATTTTTTGCCATAAAACTTGGTCAACTATACAAATTTTAGCATTTGCGGTTTATCCCCGACTACATTTTTGGTTTCAGATAAATAATTTTTTACTAATATTTACAAAATATTCAAAAAATGCTTTACAAATAAACCGCTATATGTTATACTATGTAAGTAATAAAATTCCTTTAAGTTCGGTACCGAGATGCCGGCAAGGTTGTATAAATATGTGTATTTTATTTGTATAATTGCGCCGTGCATTCAGTTGCACGGTGTTTTTTGTTTTCGGAGGCAGTCTTATGTCTGAATACAAAGCAACGATTATGGACGATATGGCGGTTACAAGAGCGCTTAAAAGGATATCTCATGAAATACTTGAAAGAAACAACGGCGGAAACGATATTTGTCTTATCGGCATAAAGCGCCGTGGCGTTCCGATGTCGCAAAGGATAGCGGAAAACATCAAGAATATCGAAAACACAGATGTTTTATGCGGTATTTTGGATATAACCTTTTATCGGGACGATTTATCGATTATTTCGCCCGATCCCGTAATAAAACCCGCCTCTGTCCCCTTTGATATAACGGGTAAAACCGTTATTTTGGTTGACGATGTTTTATATACCGGCAGAACGGCAAGAGCCGCTATGGATGCGATTATGTCGCTCGGGCGCCCTGCGGCGATAGAACTTGCCGTCTTAATCGACCGAGGCCACAGGGAGTTGCCGATAAGGGGCGATTTTGTCGGCAAAAATGTTCCGACTTCGAAATCGGAGCATATTTCGGTAAAGATGCCGCCCTATGATGAGTTTCTTGCGGTAGAGCTTTACGGATAGCCCCTATATATATATTATGTGTGTATATAAAGCAGAAATGCTTATATAAATATTAATTTGCACCCGTGTGTGCAGAATATGGAGGAAATAAAAATGAATCTTGTCTATGGTGTAAAAGACAAACCGAAATTCGGTCAGCTGATCGTTTTCGCATTCCAGCAGTTGCTTGCAATTCTCGCTGCAACTATCGCCGTACCTTCTATTGTAGGTAACGGTATGTCCCAGTCGGCAGCGCTTTTCGGCGCAGGTGTCGGCACTCTCGTATATCTTCTCTTTACTAAGTTTAAGAGCCCTGTTTTCCTCGGTTCTTCATTCGCATTTTTAGGTTCAATGTTCGCCGCATTCGGCGGTGCAGCAAGTGCAAGTATCGGATTTGCCGGAATTATAATCGGTGCCGTTTTTGCAGGTCTTGTTTATGTTGTTATTGCTCTTATCGTAAAACTCGCAGGAGTTAAATGGATAAACAAACTTATGCCGGCAGTTGTTATCGGACCTACCGTTTCGATAATCGGTCTTTCTCTTGCAACAAACGCAGTAGGCGACCTTCAAGTAGGTAAAGTTCTAAATAGCGACGGCGCTTCGGTTGCAAGTGTTTATGTTTGCCTTATCTGCGGTCTTATAACCCTCTTTACAGTTGTTCTTTGTTCTGTATTCGGCAAGAAAATGACAAAACTCATTCCGTTTATAATCGGTATTTTGGCAGGTTATATTGCCGCTGCTATCTTTACTGTTATCGGTATAAAAACAGGAAATGACGCTCTTAAAGTTATCGACTTCTCGGTATTTAAGAATATGACAATTTTCGCAATTCCCGAGTTTACATTTATTGAAGCATTTAAGGGCTTTAAGGCAATAGATGCTACATATATCGCAACCGTAGCAGTTGCTTATATTCCGGTTGCATTCGTTGTATTTGCAGAACACATTGCCGACCACAAAAACCTCTCTTCCGTTATCGACCAAGACCTCCTCGAAGAGCCCGGTCTTCACAGAACCCTTTTGGGCGACGGTGTAGGTTCTATGGTAGGCGCATTCTTCGGCGGCTGCCCCAACACAACCTACGGCGAATCGGTTGGTTGCGTAGCAATTACGGGTAACGCTTCGGTTGTAACAATTCTTACAACTGCTATAATGGCTATCATCATTTCCTTCTTCGGACCGTTTGTAACATTCCTTGCTACCATTCCTAACTGCGTAATGGGCGGTGTTTGCATTACACTTTACGGATTTATCGCAGTAAGCGGTCTTAAAATGATTCAGGATGTTGATTTAAGCCAAAACAAAAACCTCTTTGTTGTTGCCGTAATTCTTATCTGCGGTATCGGCGGTCTTTCGATTTCCTTCGGAAAGGTTACTCTTACCTCCATCGCTTGTGCGCTTATCCTCGGCATTATAACAAACCTTCTCGTTTCAAAAAAGGAAGACTAAAATTTAATTAAAGTTTTTTGCCGCCGTGCATTTTGTACGGCGGTTATTTTTATGCCCTTATGAAAGCCGAAACAAGAATATAAAGCGCAACGATTAAAACCGAGATGTTTAGGTTTCCGTTTATAATAAAGGTTATGCCTAAAATAATAAGCAAAATACCCAAAACAAAGGTAATAATCCTGACTATGCGCTCGGCTTTATATATATCGTTAAACCTTTTGGCGAGAATAAGTTTTAAGATAACTCCGCCGTCGAGCCCCAAAACAGGGAGCATATTAAAAACAAATATCGCAAGATTTATCAAAGAACAGTTCAGCGAAAAGCCGTTTTTTGTTACAAGATAGTTTATATAAAGAGAGCCGAACATTAAAAGATTTACGGCAGGGCCCGAAAGCGAAACAAAAAAATCTCCGCATCGCTTTTTTGAAAATCCTCTTGTTATGCTGATACTTGCGGGAACAAGTTTTATGGATTTCGGCTCACATTCGCATATCCACATTGCGATAAGATGCCCTGCCTCGTGCAAAAGCGCAGAAAAAAGGGTAGGCAAAACAAGTCCCGTTCTATCGGTTGCCAACATAAAGGCGATGACCGCCGAAAAAAGAAAAGATATATATATTTCGGTACCGAAAAGCTTAAACTTCATATTTTCCTTTGTCCTCCAAAACTTCGCTGACTGATGTTTCGTCTAAAACATATTTTATATATAGGTCTTTGAGTTTTGAAAAAAGCGGTTTGCTCGTAAACCTGATTAAGACTACCGAGAGCAGTACCAAAACAACCGTTACCGATTCGATGATAATGCATTTTGCGAAAAACGGACGCACTTTAATTTCTTTTTCTTGCATCTAAATCTACCTTTCTTATTGTAAAACATATAAAAATTTGCTATACTTATATATATTTAAGAAAGGTGTGAAAGTATGCCGTTTTTACCGCTTGATATCGAAGAAATGAAAAACTACGGCTTTGATACTCCCGATTTTATAATCGTTACGGGCGATGCCTATGTTGACCACCCGAGTTTCGGAACAGCGATTATTTCGAGGGTTCTTGAAGCAAACGGATATAATGTCTGCATAATTTCACAGCCCCAAAACGATGCCGATTTTTCCCGTTTCGGAAAACCGAGATTTGCCTTTTTGGTAAACAGCGGAAACATAGACTCAATGGTTGCCCACTATACCGCCGCCAAAAAGAAAAGAAGCGAAGATGCGTATTCGCCCGGCGGTGTTGCCGGAAGGCGCCCCGACCGAGCCGTTATAGTTTATACAAAGGCGCTTAGAAGAATTTTCGGAGATGTTGCCATTGCAATAGGCGGAATAGAGGCATCTCTTCGCCGTTTTGCGCATTATGACTACTGGTCTGATACCGTTAAGCCCTCTATTCTCATAGACTCGGGCGCCGACCTTCTTATGTACGGAATGGGCGAAAAGCATATTGTTGAAATTGCAAACCGCCTTAAAAACGGCGAAAATATAAAAGATTTGCATGATATAAAAGGCACCTGCTATGCCGTAAATATAGCCGATTATACGGCAAACAGCGCAAAGGAATGTCCCTCTTTTGAGCTGGTAAGCGAACCGACCGAAAGCGGAAAAAGGCAGTATGCCGTTTCTTGCAGGATAGAGCAGGAGCAACACGATGCCGTAAGAGGCAAAAGGGTTGTCCAGCGCCACGGCGATTTAATGGTTATCCAAAATCCGCCGCCTCCCGTTTTAACAACCGAAGAAATGGACGAAATTTATGCTTTGCCGTTTATGCGGGATTACCATCCCTCCTATAAAAAAATGGGCGGTGTTCCCGCAATCGAAGAGGTTAAATTTTCGGTTATTCATAACCGAGGTTGTTTCGGAAATTGCAATTTCTGCGCCATCGCCTACCATCAGGGCAGAGAAATTTCTTCAAGAAGCCACGAATCAGTTATCGGCGAGGTTAAAAAGATAACCGAAATGGAAGATTTTAAGGGCTATATCCACGATGTCGGCGGTCCTACCGCAAATTTTCGTTTTTCTTCCTGCGAAAAGCAAAAGGCAAACGGTCTTTGTCCCGACAGAAAATGCCTTGCGCCTGATATATGCCCTGCATTAAAGGTTGACCACAGCGATTATTTGGAGTTGCTTCGAAAAATAAGGGCTCTCCCGAAGGTTAAAAAGGTATTTATCCGCTCGGGTATTCGTTACGATTATCTTCTTGCCGACAAAAACGAAGAGTTTTTCGACGAACTCGTAAAATATCACATAAGCGGTCAATTAAAGGTGGCTCCCGAGCATGTTTCAAACGCCTGTCTTAAAAGAATGGGCAAACCGAATGTTGAAGTTTACGAAGAATTTAAGCGAAAATTTTATAAAAAAACCGAGCAAATCGGCAAAAAACAGTATTTAGTTCCCTATCTTATGTCTTCCCATCCGGGAAGTACATTAAACGATGCCATAGAACTATCTTTATTCCTTAAAAAAGAGGGTCTTCACCCCGAGCAAGTTCAGGATTTTTATCCTACCCCCGGCACCGTTTCAACCTGTATGTTCTATACGGGCCTTGACCCGTTTACATTAGAATCGGTATATGTTCCAAAAACACCTGCCGAAAAGGCGGAACAACGGGCGCTTTTACAGTATTACCGCCCCGAAAACCGAAAACTCGTTATGTCTGCTCTTAAAAAGGCAAAGCGGTTTGACCTTATCGGAACGGGCAAAAACTGCCTTATTGCCCCCGATAAGAGCGAAAAATCCCTTAACAATATTAAACCGAAAAAAAAGAAAAAAACTATAAGAAATATACATAAACCTAAGAAAAAGCAGGGAAAAGTATGAAAGTTGCACTTGGAATGAGCGGCGGTGTTGACTCATCGGCGGCGGCGCTTATACTAAAAAATTCGGGTTATGATGTTTTAGGCATAACCCTTAAACTCTTCGGCGAAAGCGATGCCGATGCAAAAACAGTTTGCGATAAACTGAAAATAGAGCATAGGATTATTGATTTAACCGAACTTTTTAAGAAAACCGTTATTTCGGATTTTATAAGCCAGTATCAACTCGGCGCAACGCCTAACCCTTGTATCGTTTGCAACGAAAAGATAAAGTTCGGCGCTATGCTCGAATATGCTTTATCGCAAAAAGCGGAAATGACGGCAACGGGGCATTATGCCGTTATCGAAAAAAACGGCGACCGTTTTTTGCTTAAAAAACCTGCCGATATTTCGAAAGACCAGACCTATGTTTTATACGGACTTTCTCAGTATCAGTTGTCGCATACCCTTTTTCCGCTCGGCAACCTAAGCAAAGCGCAGGTAAGAGATATTGCCGAAGAAAACGGCTTTGTCAATGCCAAAAAAAAGGACAGTCAGGATATCTGCTTTGTTGAAGACGGCGACTATGCAAAATTTATCGCCGATATGACGGGCGAAGTTCCCGAAAAAGGATATTTTACTGATATAAACGGCAACATTTTAGGCGAACATAAGGGGCTTATAAACTATACCGTAGGTCAGCGCAAGGGACTTGGTATTGCGCTCGGAAAACCCGCTTTTGTAATTGAAAAAAATACCGATAACAAGCAGGTTGTTTTAGGCGATGAGGACTGTCTTTTCAAGAAAAATGTCCTTATAAACAATACTAATTTTATCCCCTTTGATAATATAAGCGGTGATATAAAATGCCTTGCGAAACTGCGCTACCGCCACAAAGAAGAGCCCTGCATTATCCACCCCGTTTCCAAAACGCAGGTTTTAATCGAATTTGAAAAGCCCCAGAGAGCCCCCGCCAAAGGTCAGTCGGCTGTTTTTTACGACGGCGACTATTGTTTAGGCGGCGGAATAATCGAAAAAGGATATTAGAATATGATAGATTTCGAAATTGAAAAAATACTGCCGATTTGCGCCGATTTCGGGTTGGAACTCGATAAAACGGCGACCGACCGCCTTAATATTTACGGTAATTTGCTTTGCAGTTGGAACGAAAAAATGAACCTTACCGCCATAACAGAGCCCGAAGAGGTTTTATATAAGCATTTTCTTGACTGTCTTCTTTTTTTTAAGAATGTTGATGTTCGCCAAAATGCAAAAATAATAGATGTCGGAACGGGAGCCGGTTTTCCGGGGCTTGTTCTTAAAATCGCAAGGCCCGATATTAAACTGACTTTGCTTGACGGCCTTAACAAACGGCTGACCTTTTTAAGCGCCGTTTTGGGCGAAACGGAACTCGAAGCCGAAACGGTACATTTAAGGGCGGAAGACGGCGGTAAAGACCCGAAATACCGAGAAAAGTTCGATATCGCCTGTGCCAGAGCCGTTGCAAACCTGCCGGTTTTATGCGAATACTGTATCCCGTTTGTAAAAACAAACGGACTGTTCGTTGCGATGAAGGGCTCAAAGGGAAGCGAAGAAGCAAGGTCGGCTCTTAACGCCTATAAGGTTCTCGGCTGTGAAAAACCAACCATTATATGCGAAAATTTAAGAAATGATGAAGAAAGAACCTTCATAATTTCAAAAAAGATATCGCAAACTTCGACAAAATACCCCCGAATGGGCGGAAAAATAGCAAAAAGCGCTCTGTAAAAGAGCGCTTTTTTTGTTTTTTAAGGGGTTTTTGTCGATGTCTTTTTCTTTACTTTTCGTAAAATTACTGCCATAATTAAGATACAAAGTTGAGAGGAAAGAAGACTTATGTCTTATACATTAAAACCCAAACTTTTACTTCTTAAACCCCAAAAAATAGTTTGTTCAATAAATGCAATAAGAAAACATTACAGCGATTATGAAATAAAAAATCTTGCCGATAATATTTCGGCGGTGGGAATTATCGAACCGCTCGTTGTTATCGAAAACAATACAGGCAATTATGAACTCGTTTCGGGGTATAAGCGCCTTAAAGCCGCCCTTTTTTTGGGGCTTCGGAGAGTTCCCTGCACCCTAATTGATGCAAAAAGCGAAGATATCGCCTTTATATCGCTTTCGGAAAACATAAACCGTACATCGCTTAATTTCTTTGAGGAAGCCGAGTCGATAAAGCAGATAATAACCTATTTTAACATAACAAACTCGGTAGCGGCTCAAAAACTAGGTATTCCGATTTCGGTTCTTTTAAGTAAACTCACCCTCTTAAAACTCGACGAAAACTCAAAAGAGAGAATTATAAACGGCGGTCTTTCCGAGCGCCATGCAAAGGTTGTTTTGCTCATTCCCGAAAACAAACGGGAGGAGTTTTTGGATAGGATAATAAAAGAAGAACTGAATGTTGCGAAAACTAAGGAACTCGCCGAAAAAATACTGCTTTACGGCGATACTCCGCCAAGCGAAACGGCAGAAGAAAAGTTTGAAGAAATAAAACCGTTCAGAAAATCGGCGATAGGCGATGCCCGACTTTTTGCGAACAGTCTTACAAAACTGATAGAAACTATGAAAAGTTCAGGCGTTGAAGCAATTTCAAAACGCACCGAAACCGATAAACATGTTGAATATAAGGTCAGAATTATGAAGCCGACTGCCGAAAATTACAGTCAGTTAAAACTTGTATAAAATCCGAATATGCTCTATTCGTCCCCTTAGGGCATATTGGTTTTTATAAAGGCGGCATCCCCCTTTTGCCGCCGTACACCATATTCATCCCCATACAGCAAAGGACCGCAGGGCCAAAAGCTCTGCGGTCCTTTGTTTATTTATTTTTTCTCATTTCTAAGTTTTTAAGCATTGTTTCATGCACCCGCGCTCCCAAAATATCGGTATGAAGAACGGCGGTTTCTTCTTCCGATATAACTTCGAGAACATCGAGATACACCTCGGTTTTTCGCTTAAACATATTCTTGAATACAAGATTTGAATTTACAAGAGTGCAAACAACTATCGGGCATTTTGATTTTGTTGCTATCTTGAAAGCGCCGTTGCGAAATTCATGAAGTTCGCCGTCAAGACTTGTATAACCTTCGGGGAAAATGCCTATGCTGACCTTATCCTTTTTAATATAGTCGATAGCCCTTATAATCGTTTTAACTCCCTCTCGGTTGTTTTCTCGGTCTATCGGCAAACAATAAAGTTTTTTCATCATTTTTGCAACAAACGGGAAAAGAGTATAAACCTCTTTTTTTGCGATAAAGCCGAGGTCAAGCCCTTTAAGACCGCTCATAATTACGGCAGGGTCAACATCGTTTATATGATTACAAACTAGCATAACCCTTTTATTTTCGGGTATTTTTTCGGCGCCCGTTACATTTATCTTTACCCTTGCAAGTTTGAAAATCAACGGAAGAGATATATTTACCATAAACCTATAATATTTATTTCCCTTTTCGCTTTCGGTTTTCGGGTTTACAAGAAGAATGGAAACGGCAAGAAGGCCTATTTGCAGTATAATAAATCCCAAAAAGAAGCCGATAAACAAAACGGGGACTAACCAAAAAGAATACGGCTTTCTTAAAATTTCCCAAAAATTGTTGAGTATCGGGATAAGCGCAGCCGACAAAACAAGATAAAAATAAATCATCTTTTACTGCCTTTCTAATTTTGTTTGCGAACTATCGCATATTCATCATAAAAATCATAATAGGGACAATTTACCGTATTAAAGGTTAAAAACCTCGCCATTTCGTCTTCATCTAAATTGATATCGCAAAAATAGGTATCACTTTGGTCATCATAAATAAAATTGGCGCAGGTTTCGCAAGAAGATTTTTTTGCATTCATATTTCTTTCCTTGATTATTTTATGATTTCTTTATATATATCGCCCTTTTTAAGCCCCGTAACCGAGGCGGCGCTTTTTGCGGCAAAAGAGGCGCTTTCGCCTTTGTTTATGAGTCCTTTTGCCATATCTACGGCATCTTTAAGCGAATATGTTTCCTGCTGTTTTTCTTTCCCTTCAATTACCAAAACATATTCGCCTCTCGGCGGATTTTCGCTGAAATACTCTATTGCCTCGCCCAGTGTAAAAAGGAAAACCGTTTCGTGAATTTTCGTAAGTTCCTTGCAAATGGCTGTTTTTCGGTCTTTGCCGAAAGTTTCCGCCATATCCGAAAGGGTTTTAAGGAGTTTATGCGGCGCCTCATAAAAAAGCATTGTTCGGCTTTCGTTTTTAAGTTGCGCCAAATGTTCCCTTCGGTTTTGCCTGTTTACCGAGAGAAAACCCTCAAAGCAAAATCTTCCCGAACTCATTCCCGAAATGCAAAGCGCCGTTGCAAAAGCAACGGGACCCGGTACTGATTCAACCGTTATTCCGTTTTCGTGGGCGGCTTTAACAAGGTCTTCGCCGGGGTCGGAAATAGACGGCATACCGGCATCGCTGACTATCGCAAGATTTTCGCCGTTAAGAACTCGGTTTATAAGATAATCCTGCTTTTTCTCTTTATTTTGCTCGTAATAAGAAACAAGTTCCTTTTTTATCCCGAAATGATTAAGCAGTTTGAGCGTTACTCTCGTATCCTCGGCGGCGATAAAATCGGCTTCG
Organism: Clostridia bacterium; assembly: GCA_024404145.1. GTDB lineage: Bacteria > Bacillota > Clostridia > Oscillospirales > Acutalibacteraceae > UBA737. The sequence goes on from JAKSQK010000002.1 coordinate 165,640, forward strand.
GAAAGGGTTTTTATCGCCCTCGGCGAAAGGTCTTCGAGATTTCCTATGGGCGTTCCGACAACATATAGTTTTCCGGACACTTTCTTGCCCTCCTAAATTAAATTTTATATATGCTCTTCTTTATAGGGGCCGTAGATACGAAGCATTTCGGCGCTTAAATCACCGTTTTCCTCAATATAGAGAGGCGGTTCTATTATAAGCCCCGTATTAGCGCACCTTCTGCCCTCTACAAGAACCAGCCACGGCTTTTCGCCTAAACGCTGAATAACAAGACGAAGCCGTTTGGGTTCTATCTTGTTTCGGCGCATTGTTTCCATCAACTCGGCAAGTCGTTCTGGGCGGTGGCACATACAAAGTTTTCCGCCCGTTTGCAGAAGTTTCGCCGATACTTTTATTATATCTTCAAGCGTACACTCGGTTTCGTGCCTTGCGGCGGCAAGGGTGCCGTCAGGATTTTTTATACCTGCATTCGGCGCCTTATAGGGCGGATTTGAGCATACTAAATTATGCTTTCCAAACTCAATTTTCCCTTTAAGATTATTAAGATTTTCGTTTATCGCAAAGAAATTTTGAAAGCCGTTTTCGGCTGCCGAAAGGTTGCAAAGATTTATTGCCTCGGCAGAGATATCAACCCCGAAAACTGAGGAAAGTTTTTTATCCCTAAGCATTAAAAAGGCAATTATTCCGCAACCGGTTCCGAGGTCAACAACGCTTGAATCTGGTTTCGGGTCGGCAAAATCGGCAAGTAAAACCGCATCTGTTCCGAAAGAATGACGGTGCGAAGTGTTAATAAAAACTCCTTTGCCGAGCGGTTGTCTTTTTATGCTCTCGTCCATTTTACACCCTGCGGAGTATCTTCAAGCACAATGCCCATATCTTTTAATTTATCCCTGATTTCATCGGCGGTCTTAAAGTCTTTATTTTTTCTCGCCTCGGTGCGCTTTGCTATAAGTTCCTCGATTTCACCGTCTAAACCGTCGGTTTTACGGTTGTAAACAAGACCTAAAACTCCCGTAAGTTCGTCAAATATCTCGGCACAAGCCGTCAGGGTTTCCTTTCCGGCGCCTTCGGCCACAACTATATTTATCTCTCTTACAAGCGAAAATATGGCGGCAAGGGCATCGGCGGTGTTAAGGTCGTCGTCCATAGCGGTTATAAATTCTTGCTTTCGCTTTTCAACAAAATCGGGGACATTTCCGCCCTCGGGAGCATTTTTAAGCGCAAAGTCGATATTATCACGGCAGGTATAAAGGCGTTCAAGCGCATTTTTTCCCTGCTCTATTATATCAACCGAATAGTTTATGGGGCCTCTGTACTGCGAAGATATCATAAGATATCTTATCGGCTCATAACCGTAAATATTTGCAACATCTCTTACGGTAAAGAAGTTATTAAGAGATTTAGACATTTTATGATTATCAACATTGATAAATCCATTATGCATCCAGTAATGCGAAAACTCACAGCCGTTTGCGCATTCGCTTTGGGCAATTTCGTTTTCATGGTGGGGGAAAATAAGGTCAAGTCCGCCGCAATGAATATCAATGGTCTTGCCGAGATATCTTCCTGCCATAGCGGAACATTCGATATGCCAACCCGGTCTGCCGTTGCCCCAAGGCGACTCCCAAAACGGTTCGCCCTCTTTGGCGCCTTTCCAAAGGCAGAAGTCCATCGGGTCTTCCTTTATATCACCCGTTTCAATTCTTGCTCCCGCTTCCAAATCTTCAAGTGGCTGATGAGATAGTTTTCCGTATTCCGAAAACTTTTTCGTTCTGAAATATACATCGTTTCCGGCGGTATAAGCATACCCCTTCTTTTCAAGTTCGGTAATTATTCTCTTTATTTCGTCGATATTTTCCGTAGCCCTCGGATGAACCGTCGCCTGTCTTACATTAAGCCCTTTCGCATCGGTCCAAAACTCCTTTATATAGCGCTCGGCAACCTCCAAAACGGTTATGCCCTCATCATTTGCTTTTTTTATGAGTTTATCGTCGATATCGGTAAAGTTCTGAACGAAAGTTACCTTATAACCTCTCCATTCAAGATATCTTCTTAAACAGTCGAAAACGCAAAGCGGACGGGCATTTCCTATATGTATATAGTTATAAACGGTAGGTCCACAGGCATAAATTTTAACCTCGCCTTCGGTTATCGGAACAAACTCGTCCTTTTGTCTTGTCAGGGTATTAAAAATTTTCATATATTTTCTCCTTTTGCCTTTTCGAGTTGTTTTATCCTTTTTTCCAGCTTGTCAATTTCAAGCTGAACGGGGTCGGGAATATGTATCTGGTCAAGCGGTTTTCGGTCAACCTTCTTGCCGTTTTGCCTTACAACATGCGCCGGAACACCGACAACGGTTGAGTTCGGCGGTACCTCTTCGAGTACAACGGCTCCCGCCGCAACTCGGGAATTATCGCCTATTTTGAAGGGGCCTAAAACCTTTGCACCGGCGCTTACCATAACATTGTTTCCGAGCGTTGGATGGCGTTTGCCGACATCCTTTCCCGTTCCGCCGAGCGTTACGCCCTGATATAAAAGGCAGTCATCGCCTATTTCGGCGGTTTCGCCTATTACAATTCCGGTTCCGTGGTCTATAACAAGCCGTCTGCCTATCGTGGCGCCTGGGTGAATTTCAATTCCCGTTTTTTTGGCGGCTCTTTGCGAAATTAAACGAGCCCTGAAAAAATGGCCCTTCAAGTAATGCTTATGCGCTCTTCTATGCATCCTTATCGCCTTAACGCCGGGATACAAAAAGAAGATTTCTATACTTGATTTTGCGGCGGGGTCTCTTTCCTTTACCGCATTTATATCTTCTCTTATCTGCTCAAACATATTATTCCTCTTATTTGCTTGAATTTATATAATCCTTGCTGCCCAAAAGATATATAACGCCCGAAATTACGCATAAAATCGCTGAAATCCAAAAGACAGCCATAATTATTATATTTATAACGGAGTTTATTTTGGTTGACATAAAATCAAACAAATCCATAGCCGAAAACGCAGTCAGCGCAAAGATAATTCCTATCATCTGACTTACCGTTTTCAGTTTTCCCCATATATTTGCGGCGATGACCTTTCCGCCCGAGGATACAACAACAAGGCGGATAGAGGATATCATAAATTCTCTGAATAATACGATAAATGCGATGGCGGTAACCTGCCATGAAAACAGAGGGCTTGAACCGTAAATCTTTATAAACCCAAGATATGCCGCCGTTGTGAGCATTTTGTCGGCGAGGGGGTCTAAAAACTTTCCGAAATCGGTTACAAGATTATGCTTTCTTGCTAATTTTCCATCGATTAAATCGGTAAGCGAAGCGCCGATAAAAAGCACTAATGCAACAATATAATGAAACGGAAAATCAAAAAGCATACTCGCCATAAAAAAAGGCGTTGCTATTATTCGGGCAACCGTTAGTTTGTTTGGTGTATTCATAAAACCTGTTCTCCCATCAAATCGTATTCAATAGTATCAAAAATTTCAACTCTGGCAAATTCGCCTATTTTAAGCGGTTTTTTCGCAATAAAAAATATCTTACCGTCAATTTCGGGGGCATCGGCGGCGCTTCTGCCGAAATAGCATTTTATATAATCATCATAGCCCTCTATTAAAACCTCAACGGTTTTTCCTATCTTTTGCTCGTTCTTTTGGGCAGATACCGTCATCTGGGTTTCCATTATATGCTCCATACGGTCTATTTTTATCTGCTCATCTATCTGATTTTCCATTTTTTCGGCAACCGTTCCCTCTTCGGCGGAATACGGGAAACAGCCAAGACGGTCGAATTTTACATCTGAAACAAAACTATGAAGTTCTGAAAACTGTTCGTCGGTTTCGCCGGGGAATCCTGTTATGAGGGTTGTTCTGAGCGTTATTCCCTCAACCTTTTGCCGTATCTTTTTTATCAGTTGCAAAAGGGATTCCTTATCGCCTTTTCGGTTCATTCGTTTAAGTATTTCGGAATTGCAATGCTGAATGGGAATATCAAGATATTTAACAAGTTTTTCTTCTTTGTTTATAAGTTCTAACAGTCGGTCGGTTATTCTTTCGGGGTAGGTATAGAGTGTTCTTATCCAATGAAGGCCCTCTATTTTACAAAGTTCGCTTAAAAGTTCGCATAACTTCGGCTCACCGTAGATATCGGTGCCGTAGGCGGTTGTATCCTGCGCTACAACAATAAGTTCCTTAACTCCGCTTTCGGCAAGTTTTTTCGCCTCGTTTACGCAGTCCTCTATCTTACGGCTCCTCATTCTTCCCCTTATTTTCGGAATGGCGCAGTAGGTACAGCAGTTATCGCAACCGTCGCCTATTTTGAGATACGCCGAATAGGGCGCACCGCCCAAAATCCTCGGAGTATTAAGGTTAAGGTCTTCCTTTTTTCCGAAAGCATTTTCAAATTTTCCTTCAAGCGCATTTTTAACTATATTCGCTATCTCGCCGTTTTTGCCTATCCCTACGCAAATATCAACCTCGGGGATTTCCTCGGTTACATCATTTTTGTACCTCTCGGCAAGACAGCCCGTAACGATAAGTGCCTTGCATTTCCCTTCGGTTTTATACCTGCTCGCTTCAAGAATATTCTCGATGGCTTCCTTTTTTGCCTCTTCGATAAAACCGCAGGTGTTTATGATTATTACATCGGCTTGTGCCTCGTTTACCGAAAGTTCATACCCTGCTTCTTTGAGCAGATAGAGCATCATTTCGGCATCAACTTGATTTTTGGGGCACCCGAGCGATACCATACTAACCTTTGCCATTTCAGTCCTCGCAATAATAGTTTAATTCTTCCTCATATTCTTTAAGAACATTTTTTACGCCGCCAAAAGAAAAACCTTTTCTTACAAGAGCGGCATAAACCTTTTTTATGTTTTCTTTATCGCCGATTTTATTCTTATACTTTTTTTCGATGAGATTTTTAATCTGCGCCTCTTCGTTTTCGGGCAGACCTTCAACCGTTTGCTTCGCCAAATCCCTCGAAATACCCTTTTCGGTCAGTTTATAATAAATCTGCCTTTTTGAAATATTGCTTTCAAAAAGTCTTTCGGCATAAATTTCGGCATAGCGGTTATCGTCGAGCAGTCCCAACTCTTTAAGGCGGGAGATAACCTTTGCCGAAGAAGTTTTTTTGAATTTTGCCTTTATAAGTTTTTCATAAAGTCCCTTTTCGGTATGCGCTCCCCTGTCAAGATACCAAAGAGCTCTTGATTTTGCCCTTTCATAATCCGAAATTTCGGCGAGTTCGCTTAATCTTTCGGGGGTTATTTCGCTTCCCTTTTTCAGAAATGCTCCATCGCATACCGTAAGGTCTAAAAGACAGTCATCTGCCGTATCGAAAGAAAGCCGATAAAGATGACCTTTTTCTCTTTTTTTATCGGTTATTATCATTATTCGTCAACCGCAATATCAATATCGACCTTCTTATGCGGTTTTGCAGGTTCCATATCCGCCGAATCAACGGGGGTTACGGTTTCTTCGGGTTCTTCTTCGATATGATTCATAAGATTATTGTATTTTGTCATAATCTTTTCTTCAATTTCGTTTGCAAGTTCCTTATTCTCGGTCAAAAGATTTTTAACATTATCTTTTCCCTGACCTATTCTCTCCTCGCCGTAATAGAACCATGCGCCCGAGCGTTTAAGAACTTCAAGTTTTAGTCCCATATCAATAAGTTCTCCGACCTTTGATATGCCTTTGCCGTAGATAACATCAAATTCGGCTTCCTTAAACGGGGGAGCAACTTTATTCTTTACAACCTTTGCTCTCGTTCTCGTTCCGATAGGTTCGCTGCCGTTTTTGAGAACTTCGATTTTTCTTATATCAATTCTGACACTCGCATAAAATTTAAGCGCTCTGCCGCCCGTTGTTGTTTCGGGGTTGCCGTATAAAACACCGATTTTTTCACGGAGCTGATTTATGAATACGGCGCAGCAGTTTGATTTAGATAAAGCGCCGGTTAACTTTCTCATCGCCTGAGACATAAGACGGGCCAACTGACCGACATGGCTGTCGCCCATTTCGCCCTCTATCTCCGCCTTTGTTACAAGAGCGGCAACCGAGTCGATAACTATTATATCAATAGCACCCGAGCGCACCAATGCTTCGGCAATTTCAAGCGCCTGTTCGCCCGAATCCGGCTGGGACACCAAAAGACTGTCGATATCAACGCCGAGCGCTTTCGCATAAACGGGGTCAAGCGCATGTTCAACATCTATAAAAGCGGCGGTGCCTCCCTCTTTTTGTGCCTCGGCAACGCAGTGAAGCGCAACGGTAGTTTTACCCGAGGATTCGGGGCCGTATATCTCAACAATTCTTCCCTTCGGAATACCGCCGATTCCGAGCGCCATATCGAGTGATAAAGAGCCCGTACTTATATGCTCAACATTCATCGAGGCATTTTCGCCGAGGCGCATAACGGCACCCTTGCCGTACTGCCTTTCGATTTGTTCAACGGCGGTTGCAAGTGCTTTTGCCTTTCCATCGCCGCCTTCGGTTGCAACTGTTTTTGCTTTCTTTTCAGCCATTTTTGTTTCCTCCATACAACTTTTATTTAATATAGGGGATTTCCCTTCGTATATTTTATTTAATCTACTGTCCCGAAAACAACTCTGTCATTTTCGCAGTAGTCCTTTTTAACGGTAATATTTTTATATCCTACGGTTTGAAGAATTTGCTTTACGGAATCGCCCTGCTTTGCGCCTATCTCAAAAACAAGCGTTCCGCCTTTTTTCAAGCTTTCCTTATAGTTTAAGGCGATGGCTCTGAAAAACATCAGCCCGTCATCACCGCCGTAAAGCGCCGTTTTCGGCTCATATTCAACCTCGGCTTGAAGATTTAACATTTCCTCCTCGGTAACATACGGGGGGTTGCTTACGATAAGGTCATATTTTTTATCACCGCCGCAGGTTTCAAAAATATCGCCCATTAAAAGTTTTGCGCCATCTTCGGCAAGTTTAAGATTATCCTTTATATATTTTGCCGCTTCCTCGTACTTTTCAACAAGCAAAACAGAACTGTCTGGCCTTTCACAGGCAACCGTTATACCGATACAGCCCGTTCCGGCGCAAAGGTCTAAAACCTGAGGATTATCCTTATCTTTTATGGCTTCGAGAACAACCTCCATAACCGTTTCGGTATCCTGCCTCGGAATTAAAACACCGGGGCCTACTTTGAATTCCCTGCCGTAAAAACTCCAACGCCCCAAGATATATTGAAGCGGATATCTGTTAATTCGCTGTTTCATTATAGCCGAAAGATTACTCTCCTCAAACGAAGTGAGTTCTTTTTGGTAATTTGAAAGAATGCCCTCGTTTGAAAGCCCCGTAACATATTTTATTATCTGCTTTGCTTCAAAGATATCTTCGTCAATACCGGCATTTTTCAGTTGTCGTTTTATGTCATTATATGCGCTGAAAATCGTCATTTTATATTTCTTCTTTACTATTTTCGTTATCTATACTGCGGTCAACATCGGGCGTTTCGGGTTCACACGCCCTCAGCGCCGCTATGGCTATCTCTATCATATCGTCTTCGGGTTCTTTTGTTGTTATCCTCTGCATAAGAAGTCCCGGTGCCGAGATAATTTTAGTAATAACATTATCATACTTTCCGCAAATTCTCAAAATCTCAAAACCCGCTCCGCAAATAATCGGAATTAAAAGGATTTTAACAACAACCCATAATAAACCGATTTCATATACTCCGGGGAAAATCATCTGAACGGCGGTTGAGAAAATAATGCTTACGAAAATCATTAAAATCAGGAAAGAGGTTCCGCAACGGGGATGAAATCTGCTCTGCTTTTTGACATTTTCAACCGTCAGCGGCAAACCCTTTTCGTAACAAAAAATTGTTTTATGTTCCGAGCCGTGATACATAAAAACCCTTTTCATATCTTTTTCGAAAGATACTATCCACATATAGAGTATGAAAACGGCAAGTTTTATAAACTGCTCTATTCCCGAGCGGGCGATTTTTGAAAACTTAATATCGGCAAGTTTTTCAAGTCCGCCTACGGCAAGGCGGGGAAGATACATAAAGAGCGCAACCGCCAAAATAACACCCAGCACGGTGCCGACAGCCGTTATAACGCCGAAAAAAACATTTTTCTGCTTTTCGGTCATTTTCTTTTCGTCTTCTTCCGCTTCAACATCGGCAAAACCCGAAATTTCAGCCGATTTAAGCATTGCCTTATAGCCGATTTTCATAGATTCTATATAGGCGGCAATACCTCTTATAAGCGGTATTCTTAAAATTTTATATTTTTCACGGAGTGATTTTTCGCCCAAATAGGAAATATCTATCGTTTTATCGGGTTTTCTTACTGCCATTGCAGTTTTTTCGGGGCTTTTCATCATTATACCCTCGATAAGTGCTTGTCCGCCTATTGCGGTATATTTTGCCATCAGTTTTCTTCCTTTTCTATAATGAATGATGATGTTTCGGTTCCGTTTGGCATAAGAATATCAACATCTTTTGAGATTTGGTCTTCTTTTGCCAAAATAACCTCTTCGGTTTCGGTCGGTTTTGCTTCCTCGGGTTCTTCATAAAGCGGAAGAACTATCGTAACCGTTGTTCCTACTCCCTCGGTGCTTTCGAGGAAAAGCAAACCGTTATGCTGTTTCATAATTTCATCGGCAACGGCAAGACCTATTCCGCTTCCCCTTACCGTTTTATTTGATTTGAAAAATTTTTCCTTAACTCTGTCGATATCGGCAGCGGGAATACCAACGCCCGTATCCTTTACAACTATTTTAACGCAGCCCTCTTCTCTCGTTTCGGTAACAAGAACAAGACCGCCCTTTTCGGTGTATTTTACGGCGTTATCAATAATGTTTATAAATACCTGTTTCAGACGGTCGGGGTCGCCGAAAACAAAACTTTTTTGTTTTGCACTTGCCAGTGAAAGTTCAACACCCTGCTGTCTGCCGAGTTCGGCATACATATCGGTAGCAACTATCAACAGAGCGGAGATATCTATCGGCTTCATATTAAGCGAAAGATTTCCTGACTGCATTCTCGAAAAATCAAGCAGGTCTTCAACAAGGTTTGAAAGGCGGTCGGCCTCGCTTAAAACGACATCAAGGCCCCTGCCTACAAGTTCCGTATCGGTTCCGAGCGACATCTTTGCGGTTTCTCCCCAACCCTTTATCGCCGTCAGCGGAGTTCGAAGCTCATGGGATACAGAAGAAATAAAATCGTTTTTCATTTTCTCGGCTTCGCTTAACTCATTGGCCATTGAATTTATCGTATCGCAAAGTTCGCCGATTTCATCGTTTTGCTCGGTTTCAATTCTTGTTTCAAAATTGCCCATCGCAATTTTTCTCGCCATATTGCTGACATCTCTTATCGGTTTTACTATTGATTTAATGAAAAATCTGCCCGAAATTATAGTTATGAGCATTACAAGAACGGCAAATAAGAAAATAATAAGTGTTGAAACATAAATCTGATTATATGTTTGTTTGAGAGAAGTTACCCAGCGATATGCTCCGACAAAGTTTCCGCCCGAATCGAAAACGGCATTTGTTACGGCAAAAATGCGTTCGCCGCCGCCGTTTTTTCCGTTATATGTTCCGATACATTCTTCCGAAGTTTTGGCTTTTTCATAATCGGGCATTTTATCTTTTTCGGGGATAAATCCCGTTGTTGAGAGAACCATATCGCCCTTATAATCGAAAACCTGAACCTCGATTTTATCCTTTTGGGCAAATGTATCCGAAATATCAAGCGCAACATCGGCAAAATTTTCTTTATCAACCGTTGACAAAACCGAAAACTCATAAGCATAGTCGTTTCCGAGGGCTTTAACCCTCTCCAAATAATATGCCGAAAGGAAAGCCGAAACCGAAATGGCAACAAGCGCAACGATTACCATAATGATTAAAAAAACATTGGCAAACCATCGCTTTGATATGCTTTTGAATTTAATTTCAAAATCCACTTTCCTTTCCTCCCTTCGGCTGTTTTGCAATTTGCTTAATTTTTATGTGTTCCACTTATAACCCATTCCCCAAACGGTAACAAGATGTTTGGGAACGGAAGGGTCTTCCTCTATTTTCATTCTGAGGCGCCTTATGTTTACATCGACAATTTTTTCTTCGCCGTAATAACTTTCGCCCCATACTTCCTTTAAGATTTCATCTCGCATAAGGGCTTCGTCATGATGATTAAAAAAGTATTCTATCATCTGAAATTCAACCTGAGTAAGTTCTATATTTTTACCGCTTTTTGTGAGCGTTCTTCTCCGAAGGTCCAAAACAAACTCGCCGCATACCAAACGGTTTGCATCTTCTCTCGGTTTTTCTTTTTGCACGGTTACTCTTCTGTAAAGAGAGTCAACCCTTGCCAAAAGTTCCGCCGGAGAAAACGGCTTTGTAACATAATCGTCGGCACCCGTCATAAGACCGCTAATCTTATCCATTTCCTGAGATTTTGCGGTAAGCATTATTATACCTATCGAATTATTTGTTTTCCTTATTTCTTTGCAAACTTCAATACCGCTTATGCCCGGCATCATAATATCAAGAAGGGCAATATCAAAACCGATGACATCGCTTTTAAGTATTTCAAGGGCAGTTTCGCCGCAATCGGCTTCAACCGTTTCATATCCCGCCCTTTGAAGATTTATGGCTTCAAATTCTCTTATGGGCGTTTCGTCTTCAACTATAAGTATTCTTTTCATCTTTGTTACCCTTTCTAAAAATTGGTAAAGTTTACTATGTTCTCTAATTCTTCGCCTGTTAGTTTTGTCTTGCCTTTTAGGTGCGCTTCGCAGATTACAACCGTGTTATCCTTGGAAAAAATCTTTAAGTTTTCGCTTTCCTTGATTTTTTCTTGATCGAACTCCTGCTTTTCAAAGGCGGTTAAGGTTAGAATTTTTTCTCCCGTTATGCCTTTTGCGCTGTCGTATTTATAAATTGTTCTCGTTCTTTTCTCTATGTTTCTCGAAACGGCGATTTTGCCGATAAACCTTGTCGGAATGTTAAGACTGTATCCGTCGGCGGTGTTTTCAACCGAAACGAGTTTTACCGTTAGTCTTTCTCCGTTATATGAGCACCAGTTGGTATAGAAAATCCGCTCGGACGAATCGGCATCGGCGCAGGGTATATCCGAAGCTATCGGTATTTCGATGACTCCGTCGCCGTTGACATCGGCACAGGATATGGTGGAAGACCTAACCGTTCTTGTGTTTTCGGCGGAATTTTCTGTATCAAGAAGCGGATTTACAAGTTCATTTTTTTTGAAAAACAAAACTTCCGTTACGGCGCCTATACCTTTTATTTCGTCGATATAAACGGCGGGTTTTCCGTTTGAAAGGGTTGAAAGTTTGAACCTTTCTGCCGATTTCACCTTGCTGTCTAAAAGACAGTCGGCTATCCTCGACAACCCCTTGTCCGAAAAGGAATATACACCTGCTTTATTCTCGCCTTTTTTTGAATTTAATTGCTGAATTAAAACTTCGGGTTTTTTATCCTCGTTCAAATCGTAGCAAAGGTAGTTCGTATAGTTTTCGGTTGTCCGCTCGGAAAGGGTATTATCGGCAAACGAATAAACCGAAAGATGCTTTTCGCTGTCGGCATATATTTCCCAGCCGACTATTATTTCCTTTTGCCCGTCGCCGTTAAGGTCAACAAAATCCACCCGTTCAACTCCCGAGGCGGTAACCGAAACATCGTCAACCGACTTATAGCCACTTTTGTTTTTAACTATAATGTTTATATGGAGAAATTTTTGCTCGGCATCGGAATTACCGTAAAAAACGATGGCTTCTTTTTCGCCGTCGCCGTCAAGGTCATCAAGCGTAACGGCGCTTTTTATATCCCCGACCGACGGGTATTCAAAGGTGTATTCGCCGTCAATACTATCGGCGAGTGCATCTTGAACGGGCTTTAATTCGCCCGTAAGTTCGGGAGGAGATAAAAGATTTTCGGTATCAAAAACAAAAATTTTGCAGCCCGTAAGACTTAGGCATAAAACAGCGCAAAACATAAAACAAAAAAGCCGTTTCAAGCAAACTCCTCCTTTATAGTCTATATTCTTATTTAGTATAACATAAACATCAAAAAAATAAAAGACTTTTTTAATAATATATAATATATATAAATAGGGCGGGAACATTTTGTTCCCGCCCTGCTTTTTATAAAACATCTCTGAAATAAAGCCCTCTTGTAAAATCTTTGGGCGGTTTACCGCCCGAAATATACTCGGAAATTATTTTTTCCGCTTCGCTTTCCGTTTCGGTTGTAAAAGAAAGAAGCAGAAAGTCTGTATTTGTTATCTCTGCCAATCTATCCGCAAGATAAACGGGCTTTGAATTGAGTATTTCGGCGCAAAAAAGTCGGCATCTTATCGGAAAATCGGTTTTTGTTCTGTCGGTAATATAACCTTTTTTATCGCATTCATCACAGTTTTTTCCGTTTTTAATCGGGCAGTTTCTCGTTGTCATAAGCGGAAGTCTGCCGTAGGCAAAAACACCTTTATTTGCGTCGGTTTTCAACCTCGTCGCCGACAAAAGCGACATCTCGGGGGAAAGGGTAATATATTCCACTTTGCCGTCTTTAAGGACATTTGCGGACTCGCCGTTAAATACATTAAGACCTGTTCCGCCTATAACATTAAATCCGTTTTCTTTGGCAAGATTTACAGCCGAAAGCGTATCGCAAAGGGCGGTTTTAATTCCCTTATTTTTTGCCTTTTGAAGCAGTTTTGATATCGCATTTTCGTCGCTTGTAAACTTCGGTATCTCGACGGCGATATTCTTAAATTCGGGCAGTTTTTCTTCCGCCTTTTCAAGCGGAACGATAAGCAAATCAACCCCGCTTAAATTTTTTGGGATTTGCGAAATATCCAAAAACTTTGCGAAAATCTTTCTTTCCTTGCGTTCTTTATCTTTTTTCTCGATTTCATAACTCAAAATGCGCCGAATACCGACTTTTGATATGCTTAAAGAGAGGTTTTGAACGGCGCTTCGGCGCAGTTCGTTAAGTTCGCCGTTTGAAACAAAAAGACCTTTTTCAAGCTTAATTTCGATATTCTTTACGAAAAACGGCGTTCCGCCGAGTTTTGAAAGGGACTGCTTTATGCTTTCGGCGGTTACGGGAAAACTTTTTGCCGTATCGGGTGTTTTGCCCTCGGCCTCAGCGCTGAATTTTTTGCTCTCGATTTTAATTTTAACAGGTTTATCTTTGCAAATTTCGGCAGTTATTTTAACGGGGATTTTCGGGCGCTCATTTCTGTAAATATTATGCAAAAATGAATAGGTTTCTTTTGATTTATATACATCTTCCTTAGTTCTTATCCCAAACATTTCCCTGCCAAGTTTGCCAGTATAATAGCCGTCGGTAAATCCCGAGCGGGAAAAAACATTTTTCAAAGCGCCTTCAAGTTCGGCGCTTAAATAACCTTTATCTACCGCCGTTCTACAAGCATAGGTACAAGCGGAAATATATTCGGGGCGCTTCATTCTGCCCTCTATCTTAAAAGATTTAACCCCCATTTCGGTCAGTTCGCCGATATAAGAAAAAAGGGATAAATCTTTCAAACTCAAATCGTAACCCGTTCCGTTTTCAACCGAAAAAGCAAGTCGGCAGGGTCCGGCGCAGAGCCCTCTGTTTCCGCTTCTGGCACCCAAAACAGAAGACAGCAAACATTGTCCCGAAAGGCACATACAAAGCGCCCCGTGAACAAAAACTTCGATTTCCATATCGAGTTTTTTTGCTTCTTTCAGCAATTCCTCTAACTCTTTTTTGCTCATTTCCCTTGCCGCAACAACCCTGCAAAAACCGAGTTCTTTGAGGGTTTTGAGAGCCGAAGGGGAATTCACCGACATCTGCGTTGAAGCATGAAGTTCTATATCGGGAAGTCGTTTATTTATAATTCTTGCAAGTCCCAAATCGCTGACAATGATACCGTCAACACCGTTAAGATATGCAGATTTTGCTATGGCAAACGCCTTTTCAAGTTCGCTTTCTTTAACAGCAATATTAAGCGCAAGATATGTTTTTACATTATATTGTTTGCAGTATTTTACGGTGTCTTTTATTTCAGCATCTGAAAGGTTAACGGCATTTCTTCTTGCGTTGAAATCCTTTGCGCCGAAATAAACCGCATCGGCTCCGCTTCTGACTGCGGCAATTAGGGATTCTGTATTTCCTGCCGGTGCTAAAACCTCTGTTTTTACCATTATTATCCCCTCATTGTTCTCATTGAATTAAATACTGCTAAAATTAAAACTCCTACATCGGCGAAAGAGGCAAACCACATAATGTTGGGCACAGAAAGTGCCGAAAGAATAAGAACTCCGACCTTTATACCTATCGAAAAAGCGATATTTTCTTTGGCTATTCTCACCGCTTTTTTAGATATTTTCATAAGAACGGGCAGTTTACAAAGATTATCGTCCATTATAACAACATCGGCTGTATTTATGGCAGCATCGCTTCCGAGCGCTCCCATCGCAACACCGATACTCGCCCTCGCCAGTACGGGCGCATCGTTTATTCCATCGCCCGAAAATGCCGTAACGAGTTTTTGCTTTTCGATAAGTTCTTCTATTATCTCAACCTTTTTTTGCGGAAGAAGCGAAGAATAGTATTCGTCTATTCCGAGTTCTTCGGCAACCGTTTTGGCTGTTTCTTTGTTATCGCCCGTAAGCATAACGGTCTTTATTTTTGCTTTTTTGAGTTTTTCTACCGTTTTCTTTGCGCTCGGTTTTATACTGTCGGAAATGACAATATGTCCCGAATATTCGCCGTTTACGGCGATATGGACAACCGTTCCCGAATGATGGCATTCTTTATAATTTACGCCGTTTTCGTTCATTAGTTTTTCGCTTCCGACTAAAATTGTATTGTCATCTATAACACATTCTATTCCTCTGCCCGATATTTCTTTTGTGTTTTTCACTTCATACATCGGTCGGTCGCCGAGGCACGATACTATCGAAAGGGCTATCGGATGGGTGCTGTATTTCTCGCAGGACGCCGTTATCTTAACCAGTTCCTGCTTGTCGATTTTTTCGGGATGAACGGCAACAACCGCAAAACTGCCCTTTGTAAGTGTTCCTGTTTTATCGAATGCAAATGCTCTTATTTTTGAAAAAACTTCGAGCGCATCTGACCCTTTAACGAGAATTCCCTTTTTTGAGGCGGCGCCTATTGCTCCGAAAAAACTAATCGGAACAGAAACGACAAGGGCGCACGGGCAGGATACAACAAGAAATGTCAGCGCCGAATAGATATATTTTCGAAAGTCGCCGAAAATAATGCTCGGAACAATGGCAAAAGCAACGGCAAGAATTACAACAACAGGGGTATAAACCTTTGCAAATCTTGTAATAAACTTCTCGGTTTTTGCCTTTTTTTCGGTTGATTCTTCGATAAGTTCCATTATTTTTGAAGCGGTTGAAGTATCAAAAGTTGTTGTTGTTTTTATCTTTATTACACCGCTTAAATTTACCGTTGCGCTGTAAACTTTTGCGCCTTCTTCGGCAAAAACAGGCAACGATTCTCCCGTAATCGCCGCAGAATCTATTTCGGTTTTACCCTCTATTATAATTCCGTCTATCGGGATTTTTTCTCCGACTTTAACGATAACAATATCGCCGATTTTAACCTCTTTTGAGTCAACTTCCGTTTCCTTTCCGTCTATTAAAACGGTTGCTTTATCGGCGCAAATTTGAAGCAGAGATTCTATTGCCTCTTCGCTCTTTCGGTCGGCGGTTTTTTCAAAAACTTCGCCTATAAGGAAAAAAATCATAACAAATGTTGCCTCGGGAAAATCGCCCATAATAAGCGCTCCGATAGTTGCAACGCTCATAAGGAAATCCTCTGCCAAAACCCTTCCCTTAAAGAGTTTTTCGGCGGCTTCAAACAGAACTTCATAGCCGACTACAAGATATGACGGCAGGAATATCAAGAGGTTTGCCCAAAAGGGAAGCCCATTCAAAATATATTCTGTTATTATATATGCCGCAGCCAAAAGCACGGCTGAAACAGAAATCTTTATGATGTTCTTTTTTCGCTCGGTCATTTGTATTTTCCTCCGAAATATACTTTTTTGGGGTATATTTTAAGCAGTATTTTATTCGTTGCAACGGTTTTATGACTGCAACAACAAAGAATAGTCCTTTGTTTTATTTTAACACAAGCAGACCGCAATTTCAACAAATCGCCTAAATATACACATAAGTTTTATTTTGCCATAAAAAATAACACTTGATATTTTTCCCGACAGGATATAAAATAATATAAAAGAGGTGTTGATTATGAATGACAAGACGATGATGTTTTCAATAGGCGACCAAACCGAGCGTGAAATAAGAGATATTTTAACCAAGGTTTATGATGCCCTTAAAGAAAAAGGATATAATCCGATAAACCAAATTGTAGGGTATATTCTTTCGGAAGACCCGACTTATATTACAACCCATAACAACGCCCGTAATCTTATAAGGCATATAGACAGGGATTTGCTTTTGCAGTATCTCGTTAAATATTATCTTTCAAACTAAAACAAAAAAAGTAAAGCAGGTAAGGAATGTTCCTTACCTGCTTTTATTATACCTTAAAGAGCAAATCGCCATAGGTCGGATACGGCCAGTTCTTTCTGGGTACCAGCGTTTCGGCATCGTCGGTTACGGCTCTGATTTTTTCCATAAGCGACAAAACGGTTTCGTTATAAAACTCTGCCCTTTTAAGTGGGTCGGCAACATTTTGCGCCTCTTCGGTTTTTATATCGAGTTCATTTACATAACCGTAAAGGTTTTCATAGTATTCGGATAATTTTTCTATTATATCCTTTTGCGCTTTGAGAGCATCTTTTCTAAGCGCCGATTTAAGCGCATCGGCAGTCAAACATATTTCTTTAAGCGCCTTTGAAACGGCGGGCATAATATCCCTTTTTACCATTTCGGAAAGGGTCAGCGCTTCAATATGGACTATCTTGCTGTAATTTTCAAGCATTATCTCGGCTCTGCAAATAAGCTCGGTTTCGTTGAATACACCGTGGCGCAAAAACATTTCAACATTCTTTTTTAAGGTTAAAAGCGGAACGGCGGAGGGGGTTGAAGCAAGATTTAAGAGCCCTCTTTTCTTTGCTTCTTCCTGCCATTCTTTTGAATAACCGTCGCCGTTGAAGATTATTCTTTTATGCTCGTGAACCGTTTCTTTTATTATAAG
Source organism: Clostridia bacterium (assembly GCA_024404145.1). Lineage (GTDB taxonomy): Bacteria > Bacillota > Clostridia > Oscillospirales > Acutalibacteraceae > UBA737. The sequence goes on from JAKSQK010000002.1 coordinate 182,821, forward strand.
GGCAACCTCTTTATTAAAGTCTTTTGCTTTTTCGAGGCGGTCGGCAAACTCCATAAAGACATCAGCCATCATAGTGTTTAGCATAACATTTGCATCAGAAATCGAAGCGGCGCTTCCGAGCATTCTGAACTCAAATTTATTTCCGGTAAAGGCAAACGGAGAGGTTCGGTTTCTATCGGTATTATCTTTTCTTATGGTCGGAATTACCTCTGTTCCGACCGTCATATTCGTTTTATGGCGGTCGTCATGATGAACTCCGTTTTCAACCGCTTCCAAAATCTCGGTCAGTTCCTCGCCCAAATACATCGAAATAATCGACGGGGGAGCTTCGGCTCCGCCTAAGCGGTGGTCGTTTCCTGCCGTTGCAACCGAAATTCTTAGCAAATCCTGATGCAAATCGACTGCCTTAACAACTCCCGCAAGGCATAAGAGGAAAAGCGGATTTTCGCTCGGGTTTTTGCCCGGTTTTAGAAGGTTAATGCCGGTATCGGTAGCCAACGACCAGTTGTTATGCTTTCCGCTTCCGTTAACGCCCTTAAACGGTTTTTCATGCAAAAGACATACAAGCCCATGCTTATCTGCTATCTTTTTCATAAGTTCCATTGTAAGCTGGTTATGGTCGGCGGCGATATTCGTTGTTGTGAAAATCGGCGCAAGTTCATGCTGGGCGGGAGCGGCTTCGTTATGCTCGGTTTTTGCAAGAACACCGAGTTTCCAAAGTTCGCTGTCAAGTTCCTTCATAAACTCCGCAACCCTCGGCTTTATAACACCGAAATAATGGTCGTTCATCTCTTGTCCCTTTGGGGGAACGGCGCCTGTCAGCGTTCTTCCGCAATACATAAGGTCGGGCCTCTTTGAAAACAATTCTTTATCTATTAGAAAATACTCCTGCTCGGGCCCTGCCGTAGTTCTGACGCTCGTAACATCTTCCATACCGAAAAGTTTTACTATGCGAAGCGCCTGTTTTGAAACGGCATCCATACTGCGAAGAAGCGGAGTTTTTTGGTCGAGCGCCTCGCCGCCGTATGAACAGAAAGCGGTGGGAATACAAAGGGTTTTGTCCTTAACGAAGGCAAAAGAACTCGGGTCCCAAGCGGTATATCCTCTCGCCTCAAATGTTGCCCTGAGTCCCCCCGAAGGGAAGGACGATGCATCGGGTTCGCCTTTTATAAGTTCCTTTCCCGAAAAGTCCATTATGATACGGCCCTCTGCCGTCGGCGCTATAAAACTATCGTGTTTTTCAGCGGTAATACCCGTCATCGGCTGAAACCAATGGGTAAAATGGGTAGCACCCTTTTCGATAGCCCATTCTTTCATGGCATTTGCAACCGAATCGGCAATGTTTGAATCTATGCTCTTGCCCGAAATGACGGCATTTCTTAAAAGTTCGTATGTAACTTTCGGCAGTCTTTCTTTCATTACGGCATCGCCGAAAACATTACTTCCGAAAGTTTCGCTTATATTGGTATTCAATTCGTTTCTCCCCTAAAAAATATTAAACACAGTAACAATTATACGCCCAAAGTTTTCATTGTCAATTAAATAACAAAATATCTAATAACTTAAATATATTCGGTAACATCGGTTGAAGATATAAGGTTTTGCGCCATTTTACCTTAAATAATTAAGTCAGTATATTGATATTACGGCTCATTTGTTTAATATATCTTTCCCAATTATAGCAGTCGGGCAAAGTTAAATCGGTATTATCGCAGTTTTCGATAAGAAATACAAAATCGTTTCTTGTAAGTCCGTTTTCGGAAACGGCGCCTAAAACCGCTCTTATTATCTGATAATTCAATATTCTGTCATTTTTTTCGGAAAGTTTTTCGGTAACCTGCATTCCCGTCAGGCGAACGGCTTCGCCGTTTTCTTCGAGTTCGATTCCGCCTATGCGGTCGATAAGCAAACTCAAAAAATTATAGTCGGCGAAAATCTTTTTATCAATAGAATAGCCCTTAAATTCGCTTTCGGTTTCGGCGGTATTATCAATGCCCAGAACGGTTATTTTTTCTTTTAGAAAATCGAGATAAAAAAGCAGTCCGCTATCGTCGGGGAGGCATAGCATAACTCCGCAGTTTACAGGGGTTGCGCTAAAATACGGCTCGTCGTTTTTAACCTTTTCGGCAGGGGTTTCGGTTTCCTCGGTTTTGCCCGAAAGATAGGCATAGGAAGCGCCGACAAATAAAACTGTGCAAACAAGAAAAGAAATTCCCGCTTTCAAAAATCTTTTTTTCATAAAAAAATCACCCATTTTGTATTTTAGACAAAACGGATGATTTTTATTCTACTGTATCTCGGCAACGGTTACTCCGTTTTCGCCCTCGCCGAAAACTCCCAAGCGGTATGATTTTATATTTTTATGGTCTTTCAGATAGCTTTGAACGGCTTTCCGCAAAACGCCCGTTCCCTTGCCGTGAATAATCGTAATGCTCGTAATACCCGTTAAAACGGCGCCGTCTATATAACGGTCAAGTTCCATTATCGCCTCATCGCTCGACATTCCCCGAAGGTCTATCTCGCCTTTTATCTGCCTTTCGGCATTTGAGCGAATTCCCGTTATATTTCTCGTTTTCGTCGGCGAGGGTTTTGCATTCTTTTTAAGCGAAAGGTCATCAAAAGGAACCCACATTTTAAGGAATCCCGAAGAAACCTGCGCCCTGCTGTTTTTTTCGTCAACATCAACAACCGCTGCATCTCTGTTTATGGAGCCGACTATAACCGTATCGCCGATTTTCGGCGGACCTTTTAGTTTTTCTCCCGACGAATTTTGCTCTATCGGGTCGGCATTTTCTTCAAGTTCTTTAATTCCCTTTTTATAAAGGTTTCTCGCCTTTTGCAGATTTTCGGCGCTGTTTTTGGCGTTAAATCCCTTTTTAAGTTCTTCAAGTTCGTTAAGAATGGCCGCCGAGCGGTTTCTCGCCTCGTTTACTATTATATTTGCTTTTTGACGGCTTTCTTCTACGATTTTTTTCTTGGCAACATTCAGTTCATGCTCGATGTTATCGTATCGCTTTTTCGATGCTTCTATCTCGCTTTTAAGTCTTGTTGCGGCAAGTCGGTCTTCCTCCGCTTGTTTTCTCGATGCTTCGAGTTTTTCCGCCAATTTTTCAAACCTTAAATTTTCTTCGCTTAACTGCCCTCTCGCCGTTTCGATAATGTTCTCGCCAAGACCTAACTTTTTTGAAATATCAAAGGCATTTGAAGAACCGGGTATGCCGACAATAAGGCGGTATGTAGGTTTAAGTGTTTCAACATCAAACTCACAGGCGGCATTTTCAACCCTATACGACTCAATGGCATAGGTTTTAAGTTCCGGATAATGCGAAGTTACAACCGTTTTTGCGCCTTTTTCGGATAAATCCATCAAAACCGCTTTTGCTATTGCGGCGCCCTCAATAGGGTCGGTACCGGCACAAAGTTCATCAAAAAGAACAAGACTTTCGCTATCTGCATTTTGAAGAATATTTACAATATTTACCATATGCGACGAAAAGGTTGAAAGCGACTGCTCTATCGACTGTTCATCGCCTATATCGGCAAATATTTTCTTAAAAACCGCAATTTCGCTTCCGTCATCTGACGGAATCATAAGTCCGCACATCGCCATAAGACAGAAAAGTCCTATTGTTTTAAGCGTTACGGTTTTACCGCCCGTATTAGGGCCTGTTATTATGAGCGTATCATAGTCTTTTCCGAGCCCTACCGTTACGGGCACAACTTTTTTTTGCGCAATAAGAGGGTGCCTTGCCCTTTTAAGAAAAATGTTGCCTTCTCGGTTAAGTTTTGGAACGGTTGCGCCTGTTTTATAGGCATATCTCGCTTTTGCGAAAATAAGGTCAAGCGCAATAATGCTTTCAAAAGATTTTTTAAGAGTATCCGAAACCTGCGAAACCTGAGCCGAGAGTTCGGTTAAAATTCTTGTTATTTCTTCGAGTTCTTTTATCTCTAAAACACGCATTTCGTTGTTTGCTTCAACAACGCTCATCGGCTCGATAAAAACGGTTGAGCCGGTTGAGGAAGTATCGTGGACAATACCGCCTATCTGCGCCCTATGCTCAACCTTAACGGGAACAACATACCTGCCGTCTCGCTGGGTTACTATCGCCTCTTGAAGATATTTTGCGCTCGGACCTCTGACGATTTTGTCAAGAATATCCTTAACCTTAACAGAACACGCCGATTTTTTCCGCCTTATATCGTATAGCGCAGAAGATGCTTTATCATAAATTTCTTCTTCCGATTTTATAACCGAGTTTATTGAATCTTCAAGATATTTGTTCGGGTATAAAAGTTCAAAATAAGAATCTATAAGCAACTTTTTGGCGGCATCATTTTCGTTTCGCCAGTCTTTTGCCTTTCTGATGACCCTTAACAAATCGCAGACATAAAGCAGTTCTTTTATACCGAGGGTTGCCTCGATTTTTGAGCGTTCCAAAATGTTCGGTATGTTTTCGTTTGCAAAAAACGAAGGCACCGAAAAACGAGACATAAGAATATATGCTTCCTCGGTTTCTTTGAGCCGTTTTTTTACCGTTTCAAAATCATTTGAAGGGCAAAGTTTAATCGCCATCTCCTTTGATTTCGGAGAAAGCGCATTTTCCGCCAAACTTTGAAGAACGGTATTTAATTCAAGAGTTTTTTGCCATTTTTCAAAACTGTAATTCATCTTCTTTATGCCTCATTTAATATCGTTTAGAAAATTCAATGTTGTAAATTTATGTTCGGTTTGAAAAACAAGATATTTTTCGGTTATATCGGAAAGAATTTTTGCGTCTTTTTCGGGAATTGAAAAATTATAAAGTCCGCCAAACGGCGAATAAACGATATGGCGCATTGCATTCATAAGCGTTTCGTTAAGCGGAATATTATCGGCATTTTTATTGCAGGTTGAACACCAAACCGAGCCGTCGGCAACAGAAAAATACATAATATCATCTCTGAACTCTCCGCAATTTTGACAGCCGACAAGATTAGGGCAAAAACCCGAAATTGCAAGAACTCTCAGTTCGGTTATCGCCTTAATGAGAAACGGATTTCGCTTTTCTTCGGTTAAAAAATACAGCGAATTCAGTATTAGGCGCAAAAATTCCTCCTGTTTTTCTCCGTTTGGCTCGAAAACAAGCGAAAGTTCGCAAAAATACTGCGAAACCGCCAATGCTTCTATGCTTGAATTTGTGCCGAAAAAAAGTTTTATCGGGGTTGCTTCGGTTACCCTGTATGTATCGCCTTTCTTTGAAAGACTGAAATTTGAATAGGACAAAAGCCCCGTGCCCGAGCCCCTTTTGGACTTGATATTCTTGGCGCCCGAGGCATAGGCCTTAATTATTCCGTTATCCTTTGTAAGAAGAGTTATCAGTCGGTCGGCTTCCCCCACTTTGATTTCTTTTATTACCAGTGCGTCTAATACCGTCTTCAAAACGGGTGCCTCCTTCCGTATCTCTTTTGTTTACATAGTTGATATAGTCCTGCGGTTTTCCGCTTAAAACAAATTTTAACCAATAATCGTTCAGGTCCATTTTATCAAATCCTTCCAAATCTAATTTTTGCAAGGATTTTTCATTTATTTATGGAAATAAAAGTTAATTTTCGCCCGAATCGAGTCCGAATGTATGTATCATTCCCCGATTATTTCTCCAACCTTCTTTAACCTTTATCCAGATTTTAAGATTTGCCTTTATTCCGAAGAATTTTTCTATATCGTCTCTTGCCGAACTTCCGATTTTTTTAAGCATGGCTCCGCCTTTGCCGATAATGATTCCCTTATGGGTATCCTTTTCGCAAAAAACGGTCGCTTCAACCTCTAAAATCGGCTCACCGTTTGCGGTATCCCGCTCGTAAAATCTCTCTATATCAACCGCTATACCATGGGGAATTTCCTTTGCAAGAGAGCGCAAAAGTTTTTCTCTGATAATCTCGGCAACCATAACCTTTTCGGACTGGTCGGTTACCTCGTCGTCGGGGAAAAAGTGGGGTGAATCTTTTTTGAATTTATCTATTTCGCCGACAAGAAGAGAAACGCCGTTGCCTGTTTTTGCCGAAAGCGGTACAACCGCATCAAAATCATATAGCGAAGAATAAACGGTTATAAGTCTTAAAATTTCTTCCTTATTTTCGAGCAAATCAATCTTATTGATAACCAAAACGGCGGGAAGTTTTTTCTCCATAAACCGAGCGATAAGTTCGGCTTCCGCCGAAGGAATATTATCTTTATCGACCGTAAAATGCGGTTTTGCGTCAACAACAAGAACCGCCAAATCAACATCGGCCATTCCGTCGTTTACCGCTTTCATCATACTTTCTCCCAAAACATTTTTCGGTTTATGAAGTCCCGGAGTGTCAATAAAAACGAACTGCGTTTCGCCTTTTGTGAGTATTCCCATTATTCTCGTTCTCGTCGTTTGCGGTTTGCTCGAAACAATGGCAACCTTTTGACCGAGAATTTTATTCATTAAAGACGATTTGCCGACATTTGAACGGCCGACAAGCGTTACAAAAACTGATTTTTTGCCCATTTTTTACTCCTCTGCCGCAAGTCCCATAGCGGACAAGATTTCTTCTTCTTTTTTGCGCATGATTTTGCGTTCTTCTTCGCCGTTTACATGGTCATACCCCAAAAGATGAAGCATTGAATGAACGGTTAAAAAGGCAAGTTCCCGCTCTTGCCCGTGGCCGTACAACTCGGCTTGGGCTTTGGCGCGGTCAACCGATATTACAACATCGCCGAGCATTAAAAGTCCATTTTCGGGATTTAGGTCATACTCTTTGTCTTGCCCGAGCGGAAATGATAAAACATCGGTGGGTTTATCTATGTTTCTGAACCGGCTGTTTATAAGTTTTATCTGCTCATCGTCAACAAAGGTTACCTCTACTTCGGCGCCCTTTTCGAATTTCTCGTATTTAAGCACCGCTTTACATGCCTTTTTAACAAGCGCTTTTTCTTCGGCAGAAACCTTTTGCTTTTTATAATTATCGGTTATATTCACCTTAACGGTCATATCTGTTTCCGTCCTTTTCATATGCCTTTATTATATCGGATACAAGCCGATGCCTTACAACATCCTTTGCCGTAAGATGCACGGTTTCTATTCCTTCAATGTTTTTAAGAATTGAAACGGCTTGTTTAAGCCCTGATTTTTTGCCGTCGGGCAGGTCGATTTGCGTTACATCGCCCGTTACAACTATCTTTGAATTAAAGCCCAAACGGGTTAAAAACATCTTCATTTGCTCTCTTGTTGTATTCTGCGCTTCGTCAAGGATAATAAAACTGTCGTCGAGTGTTCTGCCTCGCATATAGGCAAGTGGCGCAACTTCGATATCGCCCCGCTCATGACAGCGGTTAAAATTCTCGGCGCCGAGCATATCGAAAAGCGCATCGTAAAGCGGTCTTAAATACGGGTCTACTTTTTGCTGTAAATCGCCCGGCAAGAAACCGAGTTTCTCACCCGCTTCAACGGCAGGTCTTGTAAGAATAATGCGGTTAACGGTTTTAGCGCGGAATGCCGCAACCGCCAAAGCAACCGCAAGATAGGTTTTTCCCGTTCCGGCAGGGCCTACACCTATTGTTATCGTATTTTTTTCTATCGCTTCTATATATTTCTTTTGTCCGAGTGTTTTCGCCTTAACGGGTCTGCCCTTTGAGGTAACGCAGATACAGTCGGCATCAATAAGTTTATCAATGGCCGAGTCGCTTCCGTCGTCCACCATATCCATAACAGAGCAAACCGACTGTTCGGTTATGTTTTCGCCCTTGTTTATCATGGCAATAAGGCAGTTAAGCGCCCTTACCGCTTTGGTAACATTCTCGGCTTCTCCGCAAACTTTTATCTGCCCCGAGAAAGAAGTTATCAAAACATCGTACTGCTTCTCTATCCGCTTAACATTTTCATCAAAATTGCCGAAAAGGTCTACCAACTGCTCAACCCTTTCAATATCGATAAACTGCTCAAACATACCTTTTCACCTCTTTATTTATTTTACCATATTTATTGTATTATTGTCAACGAAAGCAAAAAACGGAGCGGTTTTTACCGCTCCGCATAAAAACAGATTTAATTATTTTTTAAGAGAAATTGCTTTTTTTGCTTTTTCGGCGATATTAACAGCTCTTAGCCCGAACTCGTCGAGAAGTTTTGCGGCAGGTCCGGAATGACCGAATGTATCATAAACACCGAGTTTTACAACCGGAACGGGGTATTCTTCGCCGACAACCTCGCCGACAGCGGAACCTAATCCGCCGATAACCGAATGTTCTTCGGCGGTAACAATAGCGCCCGTTTCTTTTGCTGCTTTAAGGATAATATCTTTATCTATCGGTTTTATGGTCGCCATATTTATAACCCTTGCGCTTATGCCCTCGGATTTCAGAAGTTCGTATGCTTCAAGCGCCTCTTTTACCATAAGACCGGTTGCGATAATCGTTACATCGCTTCCCTCTTTAAGTTCAACGCCCTTTCCGATTTCAAACTTATAGTCCTCGCCGAAAACAACCGGAACGGCAAGACGGCCGAATCTCATATAAACGGGGCCGTCAAGTTCCATAGCGGCATAAACGGCTTTTCTTGCCTCAACTTCATCGGCGGGGTTTATTATGGTCATACCGGGTATTGTCCGCATAAGTGCGATATCTTCGCAGCACTGATGAGTGGCGCCGTCTTCACCGACCGATATACCGGCATGGGTTGCGCCGATTATAACATTAAGATGAGGATAGCCGATAGAGTTTCTGACCTGCTCAAAAGCACGACCGGCGGCAAACATTGCAAAAGAGCTTACTACAACCTTTTTGCCCGTTGCGGCGATACCTGCTGCTATGCCCATCATGTTTTGCTCGGCAATTCCGCAGTCGTAAAATCTATCGGGAAATGCCTTTTTGAACATACCCGTCTGCGTTGCCGCAGCAAGGTCGGCGTCCATTACAACAAAATCATCTCTTATTTTTCCGAGTTCTACAAGAGCGGTACCGTATCCTACTCTCGTTGCAACATTTTTAACTTCTGACATAACGGCAACCCCCTTAATTCATCTTGGCAAGAGCGTCTTTAAGCTCTGCCATGGCTTGTTCGTAAAGTTCGTCATTCGGAGCGGCGCCGTGCCAGTTAACTGCATTTTCCATATATGAAACGCCTTTTCCTTTAACGGTTTTTGCAATAATGGCAACGGGTTTTTTGCTTCCCGACGCTTTGTTTAATGCCTCTTCGATTTGCTCAAAATCGTTGCCGTCGGCAAGTATTACCGTTTCGAAACCAAATGCCTCAAACTTTTTATCAATGGGGTGCGGAGAGTTAACCTCTTCTACCGTACCGTCGATTTGAAGATTATTATTATCAACAAAAATGACAAGATTATCAAGCTTATGATTACCGGCAAACATAGCCGCCTCCCAAACCTGACCTTCTTCTATCTCGCCATCGCCCAAAACGGCATAAACCTTAAAATTATTGCCGAAATGTTTTGCCGAAAGAGCCATACCTACTGCCGCCGAAATACCTTGACCGAGCGAACCGGTTGACATATCAACGCCCGGTATTTTTTTAAGGTCGGGATGGCCTTGGAGCATACTTCCTATCTGGCGAAGACTTAAAAGTTCCTTTTCATCAAAAAATCCTCTTTGAGCCAAAACTGCATAAAGCGCCGGAGCGGCATGTCCTTTCGAAAGAACAAAACGGTCTCTTTCCTCCCACTTTGGATTTTTCGGGTCAACCTTCATCTGCTTAAAATAGAGATATGTTAAAATATCTACGCAGGAAAGCGAACCGCCCGGATGACCGGCTTTTGCGGCATGGATACCCTCAATAATCCCCATACGGGCTTTGAGGGCGGTTTTTTCGAGTTCAAGTTTTGTTTGCTTGTCCATCATTTTCTCCTTAAATCTGTTAAATAATCTATGAAATCGGCTACTGCGCCGTTTTCCGCACTCGCTGTTACATAATTTGCAATTTCTTTTATCTCTTTCGGCGCCGTATTCGGAGCCGCGCCGATATCGGCGATTTTAAGCATTTCGAAATCATTATAGTAATCGCCTATGGCAAAGAGGTTGCCCTTTTTTATGCCGAGCATATCGGCAAGTCGTTTTACACTTGCGGCTTTTGAAATTTCTTTCGGAACCTGCTCATAATAATATCTTTTTCTGCCGTAAAGGAACGCCGATGTATCAATAAACTTGCAAACATGGGGGTTGCTTTCGACAAATTTATGCATTTTTTCGATATCGTCTTTTCCGTTAAGCGTATAAAGAATTTTGTTAAATGTAATTTTCTCTGTCTGCTCTTTTGTTATTGCGTCGCTCGGCAGATTTTCGTATCTTTCGTGGTCGTCGGTTTCTGCCGTTTTATTGAAAACTCTGACATTCTCTTTATAATGGACCTCTATTCCGATATCGGGGAAAAGTTCCTTCGCTTTATACATAATTTCATAGTCTTCTTTTGGAATTGCCGTTTCGAAAACTATTTTTCGGCGCTCATAATCATAAATCATTCCGCCGTTTGAAAAAACTGCCTTTGATATGCCTTCTATCTTGCTTGTTATGGCGCTTACGGCGCCGATACTCCTACCCGTTGCAAGAGCGAAAATTCCGCCGTTTTCCGAGAAAAATTTAATCTTTTCTATGTTGTCGGGCGGTATAACACCGTCGTGTACGAGAGTTCCGTCGACATCACAGCAAAGAAGACATCCCTTAAAAAGTTTCATACATTCCCCTTAGAACATCTATTCAGAAAATCTTTGAAATAATCGGGCAGGTCGCTCTCAAACTCCATTTTTTTGCCGTTCGGGTGGGTAAAACCGAGTTTTTTCGCATGAAGACACTGTCCGCCAAGATATGAAATAACATTTTTCGGACCGTAAACATCGTCCCCCGCAACGGGGTGCCCTATATATGCCATATGAACCCTTATTTGATGAGTTCTGCCCGTTTCGAGCTTTAATCTTATATGCGTAAAATTGCCAAAGCGCTCCAAAACCTTAAAGTGAGTTTTTGCATCTTTGCTGTTTTTTTCGGTAACCGCCATTTGCTTACGCTTTACAGGATGGCGACCGATAGGCGCTTCAACCGTTCCCGAATTCTCTTTTATGTTTCCGTAAACTACCGCCTCATACTCCCTTTCAAAACTATGCTCTTTTATCTGATTTGAAAGGCATATATGCGCCGTATCGTTTTTTGCTATCATCAAAAGTCCGCTTGTGTTTTTATCTATTCTGTGAACTATTCCCGGCCTTAAAACACCGTTTATTCCCGAAAGCGATTCTTTACAATGGAACATAACGGCATTTACAAGGGTATTATCGAAATTTCCGTTTGCCGGATGAACTACCATACCTTTTGGCTTGTTTACAACAAGAACATCGCCGTCTTCAAAAACAATATCAAGCGGAATGTCCTGCGGCTCGGCCTTATATTCGGCGGCTTTTGGAATTTCTATCTCTATTTCGTCGCCTGATTTTAGTTTTTGCTTTTTGTTCGCAACCTTGCCGTCTACGGTTATTGCGCCCTCTTCGGCAAGTTTTGTTACCCTCGACCTCGAAATATCGGTTTTCTGCGCAACAAACATATCAAGACGGCAACTTTCGTCGCCGTCAAAAATCAGTTTAATTTTTTCCATTTTCATTTTTTCTCAAAGCTTCGGCTTTAAGTTTTTTCTCTTTTATTTCTTTTACGCTGTCGATAATAAAATAAAGGCATAAAAGTCCGGCGCCTATACAAACAGCGCAGTCGGCAACATTAAATACGGGAAAATCGGGCCAAAACTCAAAATGCAGAAAATCTACGACCTCTCCTGCTGAAATACGGTCTATCATATTTCCTATTCCGCCCGATATAATAAGGCAAACCGCCCAAAACATAAGTTTGCTTTTTTCGGCATACTTTGCCAAAAACACTATAAGCAATGCCATAATAACAAGCGTAAAACCGAGCAAAACAAAGGTTTTTCCGCTTAAAACCCCCCAGGCACCGCCTCGGTTCGGGATAACCGTTATATCAATAATGCCTTTAATAAACGGTTTGGGTTCGCTGAACATAAGGGGCTTAAATACTGCCTTTGTAAAACGGTCAGCTCCCAAAAACAAAATGCCCGTAATAATTGCCAAAATATAAGAAATCATAGTAACTCCGAATTTTATTCTTCGCTGTCGTCGAAATTGATTTCGTTGACATCAAAGGTTTGCGTAACATAAAGTCCGTTATCTTCCGATTCGTCTTTTTGTTCGTCTTCCGTTTCTTCTTCCGGCTCTTCTGCAATTTCTTCTTCTGTTTCTTCTGTCGGCTCTTCCGCAATTTCTTCGACAGTTTCTTCTGTCGGCTCTTTTGCAATTTCTTCGACAGTTTCTTCTGTGAGTTCTTGCGCTTCGGATTCCTTTTCGGCTTCTGCCGACTTTTCTTCTATTTCCTTTTCGGCGTTAACGGCTGCCGTTTGCGGGTCTATTTCGGCAAAATCGGGAAGACTTGCCAAAATGGACAAGTGCTCTTTATACTTCTCGTTTATTTCTTTTTTGAACTCGGCAACTTCTCTTTTTATGTTGTTGAAAATATCCTGCTGTTCGCAGACTGCTTTCTTTGTTGCCTTTTCAATGGCCTCTTTTTTCTCCTCGGCAACCTTTAAGATGCCCGAAAGTTCGTTTTCAAGGCGCTCTTTCTTTTCGGTTGCCTTCAAATCGAACTCACCTGCGATTTGTTTGCTTTTTTCGGTCATTTGGTCGATATTATTCTGGGCATCCATAACTATCTTTTTGGATTCGCTTTTGGCATCTTCAACTATTTTATCCGCCAACCTCTGAGCATTCAGCAAAACGCTTTGAATACTGCTCTGCGCCTCTTTGAGTTCGGCAATTTGGGATTCGAGTCTATCTATTTTTTCTTCCTGTTTTTTGGTTATGGTTTCATACTTTTCAAGGTCTACCTCAACCTTATCAAGAAGAATGTCAACCTCATCCTTTTTGTATCCTGCCATTGAATTTGAGAATGTAACATTTTTAATTTCTGTTGAAGTTATCATCAAAACGCCCCCTAAATATACTTTTCATATCTTAAAATAATTCTGCCTTTTTTTGAAAGGTCGCTTAAAGATACAATATCAAATCTTCCTTTTCCCCTTATGGAGATACGGTCGGAAGAATTTATTTTCGCCGTAGGTTTAACCGCAAGAAAAGAGTTAACGCTGACAAGCGAATTGTTAATAATTTCGGTGCTTTTGTTTCTCGAAGCGCCGATAAGCGCAGAAACAACGCAGTCAAGTCGACAAGACGAAACGGTTGCCGTAAACTCCTGCTTTTTTCCGATTTCGGGGAGGGGATAGTTTACTTTCTCCGAAAGAGAAACACCTACTCTGCCCACCTTCGTTAACTGCGAAAGAATGAACTCGGAAACGGTTTTTTCAGCGAAAAATACGGCTCTGCCGTCTTCCGTTAAAATATCGCCGATTTTTTCCCTCGTTATTCCGAGCGACATCAACGCACCGAGAAAATCCCGATGGGAAAGCTTATCCTGATTACGGTAGGTTGCCGTTATGGCAACTATCGGAAAGGATATGTTTTCGCACCATTTGGGCGACACGCAAAGGTATGTGCGAAGCGCCGAATCGTAACCGCCGAAAAAAGAAACTTTTGCGCCGATTCCCGAAAGTTCCGCTTTTGCTCTTGCCGATTCGCCCTCCGATAAAAACCCCAGAAATTCAGGTTTATCGTTTTTTTGCGAACGCTCGGCAATATCCTTTATGCGCGCCGAAAAAATATTTTCATCCATTAAAAGTAAATTTTGCCCTCATCGAACTCGTCGAGCATAAGTTCGCCCATAACATCAATGTTGCTTCCGACAATGATGAATGTATTAGCGGCAACTTTGCGGATATTTCCGCCGTTTGCATAGGCAACACCGCTTAAAAAGTCAACTATTCTTCTCGATTCTTCTCTGTTAGCAACTTCGAGGTTGAGCACAACGGTTTTGCCTAAGTTAAGATGGTCGGCTATCGCCTTTACATCATCAAACCTCTCGGGTTTAACAAGAACAACCTGCATTGAGCCCTGTTGAGCGCTGTTTGGCGCCTTTGATTTTATCAGTCTGGGGGCTATTTCTTTTTTTGCGACAGCAGATTTTTCGAGTTTTTCGTCTGACGGCAACTCCTCTTCCATAATATCGTCTTCGAAATCATCCTCGTCAGGAATGGTCATAATGTTTTTGATGGTATCTAAAAGTCCCATTTTTTACTCCTTTATTTATTGTTATATTCTCTTTTGCCGAAAAGCGCCGTACCGATTCTAACAAGATTTGCGCCGCATTTTATTGCCTCATCATAATCGTCCGACATACCCATCGACAAAATATTTATATTATTATTATCTATATTTTCAGTACAAATGTCAATAAACAGTTTTTTCATTTTTCTGAAATATTCGGTATTTTTTTCGTTTTTTGAGCAAATTGGCGGAATTGCCATAAGCCCCCTTATGCGAATGCCCTCGAGTTTTGAGATTTTTTGAAAGTTTTCGCAAAGTTCCCATTCCTTAAATCCCGACTTTGAATCTTCGTTTCCGATATTTACTTCGAGCAAAATATCGGTTGTTTTTCTAAGTTTTAAGGAAACCTTTGAAATTTCATTTGCAAGGCGAAACGAATCTACCGAATGAATAAGTTCAACAAAGGGTACTATATCCTTAACCTTATTCGTTTGAAGATGTCCGATAAAATGTCTATGACAGTTTGAAAGACCGTCTTTTTTGGACAAAAATTCCTGAACTCTGTTTTCGCCGATATATTCAATTCCGCTTTCTATTGCATGGTTTATGGTATCAACATCAACCGTTTTTGTGGCGGCAAGAAGGGTTATATCTTCCTTTTTTCTGCCCGAAGCGGCGGCACTTTCTTCAATTTTTTTCAAAATTTCTTTATAGTTTTCATCAAATATCTCAGCCGATGATTTTTCCGTCATAGAGATTCTTTCCTTTCACGACAACTTCATCATAAAGCCGAAGCACCGATGAACTGTTTTCGGTTTGCTGTTCGCAAACAATATATTCGTTTGAAGAATAAACAACATTTATCGGAACAAATTTAACCGTAACGCCCGAAACGACATAAACTCCGCTCTTGCCGTCAACAACCCTGAGCGCTTTTTTCGAAATTTTAAGCCCCGAATACTCACGGTTTACTATCGTCAAGCTTAAAGAACGAAGCGTGGCAAGTTCGCTGTTCATTTCCTGACAGGCAAGAATAACAACCGCTTCCGCCTTGTCGTTTGAAGTGTTTATTCTTTCAACAACAACATCAAGCGACGGGTTGTTTCGCACATTCGTTTTTACGGTCAGTTCGTCTCCGACCTTATATTTCAGCGACTTATCAAGCGTCAGATTAACCGCAAGATACCAGTCGTAGCCGTAAACGATTTTGCCTATCTGGTTTTTCTTTGTCGCCTCAGGTTTGAGCTCATCAAATGTTTCGGGGGTTATGTTATCCAAAGTTTGTTGGGTTAAAACATCTTCAAAGCCGTCTACCGACGAAACAAAATATCCTGATTTTTCCGCCTTTATTTTTCCTATCGGAGACGGAAGCGACGCTTTATAAGAAGCGAGTTCCGATTTGAGCGACGATAGTTTTTTCGAAAAATCTATCGTTTCGCCCGTTATAAACTGCTTTCGGTTTTCCGCCGATAAAAGCGCCGATTCAAACGACTCCGTTTCGGTATATTTACCCGTTGCGCAACTCTTTATAAAATTGTTATAGGAATCGTTAACCTTTTCTTTAACAATGTCTAAATCCGAAGCGGCAACATCGTTATATCCGCTTATTTCCTTTATATCGGCTATCTTTTCGTTTAGGTCTTCTATCTTGTTTACCGTAACCGAAGCATTGCTGTCGTTATAGATATCGGCAAGTGTTCCGCCTTTTGCAATTCGGCTTCCGTTTAAAACCTTATAATGAAGGGTTTTATCGGAATCGTTTTTAACAATTTTCTCCTGTCGGATTACTATTGCGTTTGCAGAAATACCGTCGGTCGCCTTATAAAACTCGGCGGTTTGGGTTGTAACGGGATTATAAAGCGCCGAATAAAGCTGATGAATAACAAAAGCCGAAACGACTATAAGCAAAAATATTTTTAATGCCTTATGCTCTTTCATTTCTTCGGCTCCTTTCTATAATCTCTAATGCCTCTCCCAAAACATCGGGTGTTTCGTCGGGGAAAATCCAATTTATTTTTTCATTTTTTCTAAACCAGGTCAACTGCCGTTTTGCATATCTTCTCGTTTGCTGTTTAAGGCGTTCGGTCGCCTCGCCGAGCAATATATCGCCCTCGAAATACGGATAAAATTCTTTATGGCCTATCGCCGCAAATCCGCCGCTTTTACCTGATTTTTTATAAAATTTTTCCGCCTCTTGCAAAAGTCCGTTTTTCAACATAATATCAACTCTGCCGTCGATTCTTTTATAAAGCGTTTGGCGGTTTTTGTAGTTTATGCCTATCATTACCGCCTCATAGGGCGATTCTTCGAGTTTTGAAAGTTCATACTGTTTTGACATGGTAATTCCCGTGTTTTTATAAATTTCAAAAGCTCTTACTATTCTCTTTTTATCGTTTGCATAGAGTTTATCGGCGGTAGCGCTGTCGGTTTCTTTGAGTTTTCGGAGCATTGCTTCGCCGCCGATTCGGTCATAAAGTTCTTCGAGTTCCCGCCTTACATCGGGATTAAAATCCTCTTTTGTAAATTTGATGTTTTCTAAAAAACTGTCAATATAAAGCCCCGTTCCGCCGACTATTACGGGCAGTTTGTTTCGGCTTATTATTTCTTCGGTCTTTTGATTTGCAAGTTTAACATATTCTGCAACGGTTAACTGACATTCGGGATTTGAAAACTCCATCAAATGATGCGGTATTCCTTCTTTTTCCTCGTTTGTCGGCACCGCCGAAGCAATCGGCATACCCTTATAAACCTGCATTGAATCCGCCGAAACAACTTCGCCGCCGAGCGCCTTTGCAATACCGATGCCGAGCGCCGTTTTGCCCGAAGCGGTAGGGCCTACAACACAAATAATTTTCTCTTTTTTCATTGTATTCTTCCGAAATTTTTTTCAAGTTCTTTTTTTGTTATTTTGAAAGCGACGGGCCTTCCGTGGGGACAATACATTATACTGTTATCCGCCAAAACCTTTTTTGCAAGAGCTTCAAGTTCGGTTTTGCCGGTAATATTTCCTCCCTTTATTGCCGCTTTACAGGCAACGGTATGGTAAATCTTATCAAGTTTTTCACTTTCGGGAGCGCCCTTTGTTAAAAGTCCCTGCGCCGCCTCGACTATCATATCTGTTACATCTTCGGCGCACAGCATTGCCGGAACTGCCCTTATAAGAACCGAGCCGTTTCCGAAGTCTTCAAGTTCAAATCCCGCTTTTTCCAAAAGGGCGGTGTTTGAAATTACGGCGTCAAACTCCTCTCTTGAAAGACGCACATTTTGAGGCATTAAAAGCTGTTGGCTTTCCGCTTTGGCATTTTCTTTTAATCGGTTGAAATTCATTCTCTCATGCGCCGCATGTTTATCAATAAGATAAATACTGTCGCCCATTTCGGCAACTATGTAGGTTGAAAATACCTCGCCGATATATTTGGCTTCGTTTTCGATAATCGGCTTTTCTATCGGCTCTTGCGCTTTTGTTTTTGAAATTTCGTTTTCGGTTTTTTCTTCCTCTTCTACGGCAATATCAATATCAACCGTTTTTATCTGCTTTTTAACATCTTCCCTCTCGAAAAACGGCGTTGTATCCGCCTTAAAGGTAACCTGATTTCGGTTTTCGGTTTTCGGGAAAGATATCGTTTTCGGATAAACCTTTTCGGCTATCGTTTGCTGGGTATATTCCTCTGCCGACATTTTTGTAAAGCCGACAGGGGTTTTGGTCGCAATTTTTATTTCAGGTCTTGTATCGCCGCCGATAATTGCATTTTTTACGGCGGAATAAACCTCATTAAAAATCAACTTTTCATCTGAAAACCTGACCTGAATTTTCGCAGGGTGGACATTGACATCAACCGTTTGGAAAGGAACGGTAAGGTTTATAACGAAAGACGGGTATTTCCCTACCATTGCGCTGTTTTTATACGCCTGTTCACATGCCGCCATAACAGTATTCGACTGAACATATCTGCCGTTAAGGAAAATATACTGCGCCGCCCTCGATTTTCGGCAGAATGCCGGTTTGCAGATAAATCCGTTTACCGAAATATCGCTTTGGGCAGTAACGGGAATCATAGTTGAGGCGATTTCTCTTCCCAGAATACTGTAAATCGCAGAATAGAGTTTGCCGTCGCCCGATGTTGAAAGCACCAGCTTCCCGTCTCTGATAAGCTTAAAGGCAATTTCGGGATGCGAAAGCGCAACCCTCTCGAAAACGGCGGCAACACTATTGCCCTCGGTTATATCCCGCTTTAAGAACTTCATTCTCGCAGGAGTATTGTAAAAAATATCCCTTACGATAACGGTAGTTCCCTTTGGGCAACCGTTTTCCTCGAAAAGAACCTCGTTTCCGCCCTCAATAACATAACGGGTGCCGAATGTATCCGTTTCCTGCCTTGTAAACAGTTCAACCTTTGATACTATCGCCGTTGCGGCAAGGGCTTCGCCTCTGAAACCGAGCGACGATATTTTATCGAGGTCGTCTGCCGATTTTATTTTGCTTGTTGCATGGCGCAAAAATGCCGTTTTTACATCTTCGGCCGCTATTCCGCAGCCGTCATCTGTTACTCGGATATACAAAATGCCGCCCCGCTCTATTTCAACCGTTATATGCTTTGCATCGGCATCAATGGAGTTTTCTACCAGTTCCTTTACAACCGAAGCGGGACGCTCAACAACCTCTCCCGCTGCGATAAGTTCCGCCATTTCTTTCGGCATAAGATTTATTTTCGGCATTTTATTCACCGCCCTAACCTTAAAATTTATATTGTTTTTGCCTTGTTTGCCAAATCAAACAGTATTTCCATAGATTCAATGGGAGTAAGGGTGTTTACATCCAAAGTTTTAAGCTCATTGAGAATCTCCCCTGCGCCCTGCATTTCGAGGGGTATCTGGGTTTTAGAGGACAAAACTTCCTTATATGTTACAACTCCGTTTTCTTCTATTTCTTTCAGTATCTTTTTCGCCCTGTCGGTAACCGCTTTCGGAACTCCGCTTAAAAGCGCAACCTCTATGCCGTAACTGTCGTCGGCGCCGCCCGAAACAATTCTGCGAAGAAATATTATCTCATCTCCCCGTTTTTTAACGGCGATGTTATAATTCTTTATGCCTTCATATTCGGTTTCCATATTGGTCAGTTCGTGATAATGGGTGGCAAAAAGCGATTTTGCGCCGAGTTTTTTCTTATCGTTAACATATTCAAGAACGGCCTTTGCTATCGACATACCGTCATAGGTAGAAGTGCCTCTGCCTATTTCGTCAAGAATGAGAAGACTGTTCTTTGTTGCGTGTTTCAAGATATCGGCAACCTCGCTCATCTCCACCATAAAGGTAGATTGACCCGAAGCCAAATCGTCCGAAGCGCCAACTCGGGTAAATACGGCATCAACCAAACCGATTTCGGCGGCAGTTGCAGGAACGAAACTGCCTATTTGCGCCATTATCGTAATAAGCGCAACCTGACGCATATAGGTTGATTTTCCCGCCATATTCGGCCCCGTTATTATGGCGCATCTGTCTTTGTTCGTATCAAGATATGTATCGTTTGATACAAAGGGTGTACTTAACAGCCGTTCAACAACGGGGTGCCTTCCGCCCTTTATGTTTATCGTTCCCGAATTATCCACAATGGGTCTTGAATAGTTATCGGTAACTGCCGTCTCGGCAAAAGAACAGAGAACATCAAGTTTTGCCACCGCCTCGGCAGTATTCTGGAAACGGGTTGCGCTTTCGGCAACCTGCTTTCTTATTCCGTCAAAAATCTCGTATTCAAGCGCTATAACCCTGTCTTTTGCGGTTAAAACCCTGTTTTCGAGTTGCTTTAACTCCTCGGTTATATACCGCTCGGCATTGGTAAGGGTCTGCTTTCTTATATAATCTTCGGGGACTTTATCGAGGAAAGAATTGGTAACTTCGATATAATAGCCGAAAACCTTATTATATCTTACCCTTAAAGTTTTAATTCCCGTTCTTTCCCGTTCTCTCGTTTCAATTTCAGTTAACAGGTCGCTTCCGCCGTTCATATCCCTGCGGAGCGCATCTATATCAGAATTGAAGCCGTCGTTTATTATTCCGCCCTCTTTGAGAACAAACGGCGCATCTTCCTTTATCGAAGCATCAATTAAATCGACTATATCGGAACATTCGTCTATATTGGCAAAAATCTCCGAGAGCATTTTGCAGTTTGAATCTTTAAGAAGCGCCTTTATGTAAGGAAAACGGTGCGCCGTAACCGACAAACTGAGCAAATCTTTCGGGGAAGCGGTTCCGTAAAGCGCCTTAGTTATAATGCGCTCTATATCCCTTATTCCGCTCATATATTCGATTATTTCGAGCCGTTTTGCCGTATCTGCGCAAAGTTCTTCAACCGCGTTTTGCCTTAACGAAATTTCGGGGATAGATAAAAGCGGTTTTGTTATCCAAGAACGGATAAGCCGTTTGCCCATAGCGGTTTTAGTTTTATCAAGCACCCATAAAAGCGAACCTTTTTTGGATTTTGAGCGCATTGTTTCGCAAAGTTCCAAATTTCTTACCGCCGTCATATCAAGGCGCATATATTTGTTGCCCGTATAAACCTCAACGCTCTTTAACGCCGTATTTTCGCTTTTGCCGTTTTCATAGATATATTCTATTATTGCGCCGAGCGCCGAAACGCCCGTACTTCCCTTTTTAAGACCTATGTTTTCGGGGCTTACAACCGAAAATGCCTTTGCGATATTTGATTCGGCGGTTTCGGTATCAAAACTGTTTTTCTCCCGTTTTGTTACGGTTCCCGTAAAGGTTGTTTCAAGATATTTTGCAAGATTCGGAAAAGCGGTATAATCGCCTATTAAAAGTTCGCTCGGGGAAAAGCGCATAAGTTCGTCAATTATTCTTCTTTCCCGTTCATCTTCGGGGATTTCGGTTATATGCGATTCGCCGGTTGAAACATCGGTAAAACATATGCCAACCCCTTCTTTTGATATGGCAACCGATGCCAAAAAGTTGTTTTTCGTTTCATCGAGCATACCGTCTTCGATAACGGTGCCCGGCGTTATAACCCGAACAACATCTCTCTTTACAAGTCCTTTTGCGTTTTTCGGGTCTTCAACCTGTTCGCAAATGGCGATTTTATGGCCGTTTGCAACAAGGCGGGATATATAACTTTCGCAACTGTGGTAGGGTATTCCGCACATGGGCGCCCGCTCGCTTAAACCGCAGTCCTTTCCCGTTAAAACAAGTTCGAGTTCCTCGGAAACTTTTTTTGCATCATCAAAAAACATCTCATAAAAATCGCCGAGTCTGAAAAAAAGAATACTGTCTTTATTTTGCTCTTTTATGTCAATATACTGGCGCATCATAGGAGATAGTTCCGCCATATTTTTTCACTCCCCGGATAAAAATTAAAAACAGCGCTTAATGACAGCCGCCGCAGGAATCGCAGCTGCCCGAGCAGGAATGGGTTTCCGGCTCAACAGTTTTTGGGTCGGCGCCGTCAACGCATTGCATAATAACACTGTTTATGTCGTTTAACATACCGTCAAGCGCCGACTTTGCGGTATTAAAATCGAGCATTGTTTTACTCGCCATAACCTCGCTGTAAACCGTGCGTAGTTTTTCGTTGAGTTCACCGATTTTTGCTTCGTCTTTTGTTTCTTTTTCGCATTCTTGTTCGAGATTCATTCTGGTAACATTAAAGTCGCCGATTTTATCTTGAAGTTCTTTATCGCCGTCTAAATCGAGTTTTGCCTTTGCAAAAGTGATAAAGCGCTCATCTTTTTGAATTTCTTCTCCGAGTTTTCTTGTAACATCAAGTATTGCCATTTTTAGTTCTCCTTAAAATTTTTATTATTCTACGACTGTGCCGTAAAGCACATTTGTATATGAATTGATTTTAACATTTTTGAAGGTGCCTATTAAATCCTTTTCACCCTCAACATAAATGTTCAGCGCCGTACCCGACCTGCCGATAAGAAAACCCTCCTCGGGCGACGGCTCTTCTATTAAAACACGAACGGTTTGTCCTACAAGATTATTGTTAAGCTTTTTCGATATTTTATCCTGCTCTTTCAAAAGAAGCGAAAACCATTCTCCCTTTTCTTTTCTCGAAACGGGGTCGGGCATTACCGCCGCAGGGGTTCGCTGTCTTTTTGAATAGATGAAGGTAAAGGCCGAAGAAAACTCAACCTCTTTTATCAGCGAAAGCGTTTCGCAAAACTCCTCATAAGTTTCTCCCGGAAAGCCGACTATTATATCGGTTGTAAAAGAAATATCGGGCATTCTTTCTCTTGCCGCTTTTATAAGCGAAAGATATTTTTCCCTCGTGTATCGGCGGTTCATAGCCCCCAAAACCCTGTCGCTTCCGCTTTGAAAAGGAAGATGCAGATGCCGTTCAACCTTTTCGCAGTCCCTCATAGCATCAAGAAGTTCCTCTGTGCAGTCCTTCGGGTGAGAGGTCATAAACCTTATTATAAAGTCGCCCTTAATATCGTTTATCATTCTTAAAAGTTTGGCAAAATTTATACCGTCGGCATTTCCTTTGCCGTAGGAGTTGACATTTTGACCTAAAAGCATAATCTCTTTGTAGCCGCTATCAACCATTTGCTTTGCTTCTTTCAGTATTTCTCCGGCGGCTCTCGAACGCTCCCTGCCTCTTACATAGGGAACTATGCAGTAGGTACAGAAATTATCGCAACCGTATGTTATCGGGATATATCCCTTAAAGCGGTCCTCTCGGTCTATCGGAACGCCCTCGACGATTTTTTCGTTTTTGAGTTCAAGCTCGAAAATTCTTTTTCCGCCCGTCAGTCTTTTATAAACAAACTCGGGAAGGCGGTGGGAAACCTGCGTTCCGAAAACGATATCAACATAAGGATAACTCTCTTTGAATTTATCGGCGACCGACTTTTGCTGCGCCATACAGCCGCAAACGGCAACGATAAGATTTTTGTTTTCCCGTTTCAGTTTCTTTGTTGCGCCGACATTTCCGAAAACACGGTCTTCGGCATGTTCTCTTACGGCGCAGGTGTTAAAAATTATAAAATCGGCATTTTCTTCGGTTTCGGTTATCTCGTATCCCATAAGCCGAAGCATACCTTTAAGGCGCTGAGAGTCGTTTACATTTTGCTGACAGCCGTATGTAACAACACATGCTTTGGCGGTTTTTCCAAATGCGGTTATAATACGCCGAACCTTCTCGGCATACGCCTGTTGTTCGGTCGGATATGATACATCAGAACTAAAAATCGACAAGTAATAATTCCCCTTATATAAATTTATAATTATTATACTATATAATAAGTTGTTTATCAAGAAAAAAACTCAAATTTATCGCCGTTGCCGTAAAAAAAATTCTTGACAATAACTTTTTCCTATACTATAATTATTTAGCTGTCGTAGACAATTTGCTGCTATGGCTCAGATGGTAGAGCACATCCTTGGTAAGGATGAGGTCACCGGTTCAATTCCGGTTAGCAGCTCCAAACCCCTCGGACTTTCGTTTGAGGGGTTTTATTATTTGCTTAAAGTTTTTATTTATGGTATAATACACCCAATCCGGCGGCAATGACTTGCCGCCGCAATGCCAATCGGCATTTGAAAACTGCCGTTTTCGATTGAGTGTATTGAACGGCTAAAACGCCGCAAAACATTGCGGCAAGCGGTTTCACCGCTTTCAAAGACTTGCGTCTTTGGTTTTATGGTATAATAAGCGAAAACATAAAGGGGAATTAAAATGTACGAAATTCTCAAAACAGTAGAAAGCCCAAAGGATATAAAACGGCTTACTGTCAACGAGCTGCGTTTATTGGCAGAAGACATAAGAGAGGGCCTTTTTAACCGTCTTACCAAAATAGGCGGTCATTTCGGGCCTAATTTCGGTATAGTTGAAATAACCATTGCCCTTCATTATGTTTTCAATTCGCCCGAAGATAAATTTGTTTTCGATGTTTCGCATCAATGTTATCCTCATAAAATGCTTACGGGCAGAAAAAAAGAGTTTATAATCGACGAATTTTTAGGCACGATTTCGGGATATACCGACCCTGCCGAAAGCGACCACGATATTTTCAAAATCGGCCATACTTCAACCTCGGTTGCACTTGCAAACGGTCTTGTTAAGGCAAGGGATATTTTAGGCGGAAAAGAAAATATTATCGCCGTTATCGGCGACGGTTCTCTCTCGGGCGGAGAGGCGCTTGAAGCCCTTAATGTTGCGGGAAGCGAACTAAACAGCAACCTTATAATAATCGCAAACGATAACGAACAGTCGATTTCCGAAACACACGGCGGTCTTTACAAAAGCTTAAAAGAGTTAAGAGATACAAAAGGCACCGCCCAAAACAACATTTTCAAAAGTTTCGGACTCGATTATATATACGAGGAAAACGGAAACGATATTGCCTCTCTCATTTCTCTTTTTAAGAGGGTTAAAGATATAAAACACCCCATTGTTTTGCATATTAAAACCCAAAAAGGAAAAGGGTATAAATTAGCCGAAGAAAACAAAGAGGCATGGCATTGGACTCCGCCTTTTGATAAAGAAACGGGCGAAAAAAAGAGCGGTTCTCAAAAAGAGGACTATACCGCAGTTGCCAAAGATATTATTATGAAAAAGGCAAAGTCCGACCCCGATTTTTTGGTTATAACCCCTAATATGCCTATGTCTTTCGGGCTCGGTATCAAAGAACGGGAAATTTTAGGAAAACAGTTTGTCGATGTCGGCATTGCCGAAGAACAGGCGATAGCCCTTGCCTCAGGAGCGGCAAAAAGGGGCGCAAAACCGCTCGTTCTTACAAATATGACCTTTATGCAACGCTCTTATGACCAGATTTCGCACGACCTCTGCCTTAATTCAAACCCCGCCGTAATTTTGCTTAATGCTTGTTCCCCTAATTCGGTCAGAGATGCTACCCATTCGGGAATTTTCGGTATTCCGATGCTTTCTAATATTCCGAACCTTTTACTCCTTTGCCCGACCTCGAAAAACGAACTTTCGGATATGCTTTTATCCGCCATCGACTATAAGGAGAGCCCCGTTGCAATACTTATGCCCTCGAATGCCGTCGATTACCGTGAAAGTTCTTTTTCTTTTGATAAAATCGGCTCATTTGTTACCGAACAAAAAGGCGAAAAAGTGGCGCTTATCGGCATCGGCGACTTTTTTGAAAGAGCCGCTTTGCTAAGCAAACTCATAGAAAAAACTTTCGGATTCAAGCCGACCGTTATAAATCCCCGTTATGCTTCGCATATTGACGGCGAACTGCTTACCAAAACGGCAAAAACCCATAAGATGATTTTAACCTTTGAGTCGGGCGCAACAGACGGCGGTTTCGGTCAAAAAATTGCCTCGCATTTAGGCGGTCTTGATGTTATTGTAAAGAATTACGGTCTTGGCAAAAAGTTCTATGACAGGTATTCGCTCGAACAGGTTTTCAAAGAAGAAAAGAGCGATTTTGATTCTATCATAAACTTTATAAAGAATAATATTTAATATCGGTTTGCGCCGTTTGACTCTTGAATAAAAAACACCGGTATGATACAATTTTTTTGCATTATAAAATAAGGAGTTTTTATATTTTGATAAACTTTTTATCTTTTTTATATGAATATAAACCTCTTGTTTTGTTTCTTGCGAGTATAGGCACTTTGATGACCGTTTTTGGGTTTCTTAACAACCCTTATTCGGCGATAGGTTTGTTTTTTACCCGAAAATTCAAAAAGGCAAAGGCAAATCACAAATATGCCATTCTTATTCCGGCAAGAAACGAAGCGGCGGTTATCGGCAACCTTATTGAAAGCATAAAACTTCAAGACTATCCGAAAGAACTGCTTACCGTTTTTGTGGTTGCGGACAACTGCACCGACAATACGGCGGAAATTGCCCGAAAAAACGGTGCCGTTTGCTATGAACACAACAACCCCGCCGAAAGAACAAAGGGGTTTGGTCTTAAATATCTTTTTGAAAGAATAAAGGAAGATTACGGTATAGAAAGCTTTGAAGGTTATTTTATTTTTGATTCGGATAATCTTCTTAAATCGGATTATATTTCGAGAATGAATGATTCTTTCGATTCGGGCGAAAAGGTTATCTGCTCATACCGAAACACAAAAAACTTCTCGGAAAACTGGATTTCGGCGCTTTATGCTCTCCATTGGTTAAGGTCGATAAGGATAAGGCACCGTGCCCGTTCGGTTTTGCACCTTGCGACAAACATTCAGGGAACGGGTTTTCTCTTTTCGAGCGACCTCGTAAAAGACGGCTGGAAATACACTTCTTTAACCGAAGACCGTGCCTTTACCGCCGACCTCGTCGCAAACGGCTATGAAATTTCATATAATAACGATGCCGTTTTTTACGACGAACAGCCGACCTCGCTTCGTGTTTCCGTTCGTCAGCGTTTCAGATGGTGCAAAGGCCATTTGGAAGCATTTGCCGAAAGCGGACCAAAACTTTTTTTGAATATTTTTATAGACCCCGTTTCAAAGAAAACTTCAACCTTTTGGAAATACCTCTGCGATACCCTGCGCCATAGACTTATGGCTTTTGATACCCTTAATCAGCTTATTCCGAAATCGGTTATAAACATATTTAAGTGGATTTTGCAGGAGCTTATTCTTCATACGGCATTTTTATCGCTAAACGGCGGAACGATAAACTGTTTCGGAAAGTCAACCGCTCTCGGAAAGGCAGTAAATTTCTTTTTCGGCAGCTGTCCCGTAACGATAAAACCCGGATTAAAGGGATATTTCATAAGTTTTCTGCTTCTTATATGGATTCGGATTTTCTACCGTTTGGGCATTTACCTTAAAGATACTCTGATGGCGGTATATATCTTCATAATCGAACATAAAAGAATCCCCTATATTCCCCTGTATAAAAAAATCGGATATTGTTTTTTATGGCCGCTTTTCGACCTTGCCGACCGTTATCTCAAAATTGCGGCGCTCTTTAAGAGAAAGGTTGAATGGAAGGTTATTCCGCACGAAAGCAAAATCACAATAAACGATATTTCCTCAGAAAACAATAGGCATAAATAATATTTTCTTCATTTGTTTGCCAAACAAAGCGACCGCCATACAGCATAGTATGACGGTCGTTTTTTTACTCTTTATTTTCTTTTTTATCTTCTGCAAACGGATTTTCGAGGATATTTCCGCCGAATTTTTTTATATAATAATCAATGCTTTTCGGCGCATTATTTAGGATAATCTGCTCATAGGTCTGTCCGCTTTGCGCCAAAACATCTTTGGCTATTCCGAACATAAAAAACACAAAAGCAAATCGTTCCTCGCTCAAATAAAACTCTATTATTTCGGGATCGTTTCGGCTTTCAAAAAGCGAAATATTAAATGTTCCCACCCTAAAAGATTCTATGGGTTTCAAAGGTTTTATCTTTTCTATTTTCATTTTTCTTCTCCGTTTAGGTAAAGGTATTAAGTATTTTAAGACTTGTTTTATCGAGTTTTGTATAGTCGGGAATTTCATAGCGGTTATCGAGATAGTCCCTTATTAAAACCCGTTTGCCCAAAAAGCGGATATCCTGACGGATTCTGTGGATATGGAAGTGGACATCTCCTTTATCCGTTTCGCAGTACCATATAAGCCGACCTCGGTCGGTAAATCTTTTTATTCTTGTTATTTTCGGTATTCTGTAAATATCGTCTAAAAGTTCCGTTACCGCCTTTTCGGAAGCATCGTCTAAATCTGCCAAATCCTTTATGAGCGCCATTTCCTTTTCGTTGGCATCTACCAAAGCAATATACTGTCTTTTTGCGTTAACGGGGAAAAGCCGACGGGGCTCTAAACCCTCAAAATCGCCCTCGCCGTTTTTCGATTTAACCGAAACAAGATAAAAGTCTGTTCGGATTATTGAAGCATTTTCTTTTGTTAAAATATTATGGTTGGTCATTCTTCTTCCCCCATAATCTCCGAAATATCCGCCGAGGCGCTTGTTTTATCGAGTTTTTGGATATTTACAAGTCGGTAGTATTTGCCTTTGGCTTCAAGAAGTTCCTGCGGTGTTCCGCACTCTATTATCCGCCCTTTATCGACAACAACTATCTTGTTGGCTTTTGAAAGGGTTGAAAGTCGGTGCGCTATCATAATTGTTGTTCTTCCGCTGATAAGATTTTCTATCGCCTTTTGGATAAGATGTTCCGTTTCGGAGTCAACCGAAGCGGTGGCTTCATCGAAAACTAATATTTTCGGGTCTCTGAGTACCGCTCTTGCTATCGAAATTCTCTGCCTTTCACCGCCCGAAAGACCGACACCCCTTTCGCCGATTATCGAATCGTAACCGTTCGGCTGTCTTATGATAAACTCATGCGCATTTGCAATATCGGCGGCGGCTATAACCTGCTCGGTTGTATAATTTCCCTTTCCGTAGGCGATATTGTTGTAAATCGTATCGAAAAACATCTGCGGTTCCTGTTGAACATAACCGATGCTTGAACGGTAATAATCGAGGTCTACTGTTTTTATATCCTTACCGTCAACAAGAATTGTACCGTCATACTGCGTATAATACCTTAAAAACAGGTTTATAAGCGTAGATTTGCCCGAGCCCGTCGCTCCGACAATGCCTACTATATCGCCCGACTCTATTTTTAGGTTTATGTTTTTTAACACCTGCTTTGAGCGGTCAAAGGAAAACGAAACATCTTTGAATTCTATCGTTCCCGACATATCGGCATCTTTGTTGCCTTTGCCGAAATCCTCCTCCGGCTCGGCATCTATTATATCCATAAGCCGTTCGGCGGAGTTCTTTGCGTTTTGGGTTGTATCCGAAAAGTTGGCAAAAAAGTTTACGGGATTATAAAACATCGAAGCATATGATATAAAGGAAACCAAAAGGCCTATGGTAGGGGCGCCTTCGTTTCCCGAAATAACGGCATTTCCGCCTATCGCCCAGATTAAAATACTGCCGAGCGAAATAAGGGCGCCAACGGTATTTGAATAAAGGTTTATTATTCTTCCCGCCTTATAATCGGCATCTTGCCAGTCGTCAACCTTTTCGGCGAAATTTTCTGCCGACCGTTTTTCGCTCGCAAAGGATTTTATAACCCTTATTCCCGGAAGATTATCGGTTAAAACCGAACTTACGGCGGTGTTTCTGAGCCAAATTCTTCTGTAACAGGGCGCTATTTTTTTCCTGAAAATTCGGGAGCCGATAACTATAAGCGGTATCGGGCAAAGCGAAATAAGCGTCAGTTTCCAATTCATCGCCATCATAACAACTATTATTCCCACAAGAGTAAAAAGCTGAACTACAACCTCTTGCGAAACCCTTATCATAAAACCGTTTAGATTTGCAGTATCGCCGTTTATTCGGTTGATAACCGCTCCCGTAGAGGTTTTATCGTAAAAGCGCATCGGCAAATGGGTTGCCTTTTCGTAAACATCCTTTCTTATTCTGCCAAGCATTTTGTTGCCGGTTTTTCTTAAAAGATTTGCTCTTATAAGTCCTATGCCGTGTTCTGCTATTCTGATAACAAGAAGCGCTACGGCGATAATTATAAGCAAATCCGTTCTCTTATTGGGGATAATATTATCCACAAGTTCTTTTGTTAAAATCGGGGTGGTAAGAACCGCCGCCGTTGTTATAACCGACAAAAAAACAGAGAAGACAAGCGGTATCGTTTCGGGTTTTACATACTTATAGAAGTTATAAAGCATACCGTGATTTCGGTCGCAATGTTCGCATTTTGCGCCGTAATTACCAAGCGCTCTTCCGCATTTCGGGCAAACCGATAAATACTTTTTGAAGTAAAACTCTATCGTATCCGATGCATCTTGCAAGTCCGCTCCGCCGATAATATCGTTGAAAAAACCGACTACCGCATCGCAAAGGCGGACAATGGAAAACGAAAAACGGAAAATGTTTTTCGTCTTTTTATCGGGCAAAACCGCTCTTATCATTCCGTTGCCGTACATTCTCTTGTTGTAAAACTTTTCGGCATCAGAATAGAAAAATTTTTCGCCCTCGGTTTTTGTTTCAAAATCGAAAATCGAGAGATGATCTTTACGGCAAACAAGGGCATTTTTTTGATATTTTCCGTTCATTCCGACATCGCTTAACACAACAAAAATAATGGGATTATCTTGGCTGTTAAGTGATAGAATTTCTTCTCTGTCTTCTTCGCAAAGTTTATCGTTTATCAAAAACGGAAGTTCCATTTTTTTGCCCTCCTATTCGTTAAAAAAGGCAGGAATATACCTTTTGTCTGCACTTGAAAGTTCTTGGATAAAGCACTTTTCAAAACCGCTTTCGGTTATATGATTTACCACCTTTTCGTATTCTCTTTTGGTAACTTTTCTGTTGATTTCGGGATAATTTTCAAGGTTTTTTACAGGGGTAAACTGCCCCATCATACTAAAATAAATATTCTTGAAATTATTTGTTAAGGTATCAAAAATCTTTATTGCCTCGTTTGTTGCAAGTGGCATTAAAAGATGCCTTACGATAACACCTTTTTTCATAATGCCTCTGTCATCAAAAACGCATTCGGGCTGTTTTTTACTAGCATAAGCGACGGCTTTAAGCGCCCGTTCGGGATAGTCTTCGGCAAAAGAATATTTTTTTGCCCTATCGTTCGATAAATACTTAAAATCAAGCAGATAAATGTCGATAAAATCCTCTAATATTTCCAATTGGTCTTTTGTAACATATCCGCCCGAATTAAAAACTATCGGGATTTTCGGCCGATATATTAAAAGCGCCTGTCTTATTTCGTTTACATAGTGGTCGGGCGTTACAAGGTTAATGTTTTCTGCGCCCTTTTGCTCTAATTCCTTAAAAATTTCGGCAAGGTCTCTTACCGTTACGGTCTTCCCCTCGCAGTTATGGCTTACCGCAAAATTCTGACAGTAAACGCAGGAAAGCGAACAACCCGAAAAGAATACGGCGCCCGAGCCGTTGTTTCCGCTTATGGGCGGTTCTTCCCAAAAATGAAGGTCTGCTCTCGCAATTTTTACCGCCGTCGGAGCTTTACAAAAACCGCCGTTGTTTCCTTCGGTGGTTCTTTCTGCATTACACCTTCTCGGACAAAGACTGCATTTCATTATGCTTTTCTCCCATCGGTAAACCTTTATGCTTTTTCTTATAATCGCTAAGCCGTTTTTTTACCGTTACCGCATCAAAAGTTTTCTTAAACGATATTCTTCCCATATAGTTTTTCTTGCAGTTTTCGCAGTAAAAAACAGCAAAAAAATTGTTGTTTCTAAACTTCCATTTTGTTTTTCTTGTCAATTTCCGATTACAGCCGCCGCAAGAAAAGTCGAGTTGTTTTTTGTCGATTTCGGTATCGTCAATATCGCTTAAAAAGTAGGGTTTATAGGATATTCTCTCGAAAATCTTATCCTTTGAAACATCCTTAACAAGCGCCTCAAAGCGCTTTTTGTTATATAGTTTTTTAAGCATAAATGCGCAAACGGTACAGTCGTCCTTTGCGGTATGCATATCAAATCCCTCGGTTTCTATGCCGAGGCGGTTTGCGGCATCGCTTAAAGATATCTGATTTTTAATTTCCTCGCCGTTTCGGCGCATTTCGTTT
Organism: Clostridia bacterium; assembly: GCA_024404145.1. Lineage (GTDB taxonomy): Bacteria > Bacillota > Clostridia > Oscillospirales > Acutalibacteraceae > UBA737. Next base: position 214,501 of record JAKSQK010000002.1, read on the forward strand.
TGAATAAACGACTGCAAATCGAGGTATTTTTCAATTTTGAAACGAACGCCGTCAAGAAGTGTTTTTTCGTTTTCGTAAACGGTATAGAGGTCGGAGTTGCTCCAAGTCATTGTAACAACATCGTCGCCGAGCCACTCGTTATACTGTTCTACGGCTTTTAAGAGCGGTGTTCCCGCTTTTATATCGCTGCTGTTTATACCCGTAAGCTCAGAAAACCGCTTGGAAACACCGTTTGAAATTGCGGACTTAACCGTAACTTCAAAACTGTCGGCTATTTCGAGATTTTCATCTAATTTTACGGCGCCTATCTGCAAAATCTGATTAACAAATCGCTTTTCGGGTACAAAGTAGGCGCTGTCCCATTCGAGGTCTAAAATCACATATTTCATTACTTATTCTTCGCTTCAAATTTCATTCTTTGCTCTTTGCCGAGTATTCTTTTTCTTAAACGGATATTATTCGGCGTTATTTCAACAAGTTCGTCGTCTTTTATAAATTCAAGCGACTGTTCGAGCGAAAGAACCGAATGCGGAACAAGGCGAAGCGCATCGTCCGAGCCGGACGCTCTTGTATTTGTCATCTGCTTTTTCTTGCAAACATTACAAACGATATCCTCATTTTTCGGATTTTCGCCAACTATCATTCCCTCGTAAACCGGTGTTCCCGGACCGATAAACAACCTGCCTCTCGACTGGGTATTGAAAAGTCCGTAACCCGTTGATTCGCCCGTTTCGTGAACGATAATCGAGCCGGTGTTGCGCTGGTCAATTTCGCCCTTAAACGGCTCATAGCCGTTAAAAATATGATTCATTATGCCGTTGCCGTTTGTATCGGTCATAAACTGCGAACGGTAGCCCAAAAGGCCTCGAGCGGGAATAACAAATTCAAGATGCGAAGTTCCGCCCTCTCTCGTTCCCATATTTTTAATTTCGGCATGTCGGGAGCCAAGTCGCTCCATTACCGCACCGACATATTCTTCGGGAACCTCTATCATAAGAAGCTCCATCGGCTCTAAAAGTTTGCCGTTTTCGTCTTTTTTATAAATAACGGTAGGCGGAGAAACCTGAAATTCATAGCCCTGCCTTCTCATCGTTTCTATCAAAATCGAAAGGTGAAGTTCGCCTCTGCCTGAAACCTTAAATGTATCGGCGCTCTCGGTTTCTTCAACCCTTAAACTTACATTGGTCATAACCTCTTTGAAAAGGCGCTCCCGTAAATTTCTCGATGTTACAAACTTTCCGTCTTTTCCGGCGAAAGGAGAGTTGTTAACCATAAAATTCATAGAAAGAGTCGGCTCGTCTATCTTAACGAACGGAAGCGGCTCAACGGTATTTATATCACAAGCCGTTTCGCCTATTTCAAGTTCGGTTATGCCCGAAACCTGAACTATATCGCCGATTTTGGCGCTTTCAACCTCAACCCTTTTCAACCCTTCAAACATATAAATATTTGCGATTTTAACATTTGAAGAGGTGCCGTCTTTATGGCATAATGCGACTGTTTGCCCTTTGCTGACGCTGCCCCTTACAACCCTGCCGACACCAATTCTGCCGACATATTCATCGTATTCAATGTTTGAAAAAAGGAGTTGAAGCGGCGCTTCTTCGTCGCCCGTAGGCGGTTCGATTTCCTTAACTATTTGCTCAAAAAGCGGTTTCATATCGGTTCCCTTTATATCGGGCGAATATGAAGCATAGCCGTCTCTTGCCGAGGCAAAAACAACGGGGAATTCTATCTGGTCATCGTCGGCGCCGAGTTCGATAAACAAATCAAGAACTTCGTCGACAACCTCGTGAGGTCTTGCCATCGGGCGGTCGATTTTATTGATTACAACAACCGCTTTTTTGCCGAGCGCCAATGCTTTTTTGAGAACAAATCTTGTTTGCGGCATACAGCCCTCAAAGGCATCAACAAGCAGTAAAACGCCGTCAACCATCTGCAAAATGCGCTCAACCTCTCCGCCGAAATCAGCGTGTCCCGGAGTGTCGATAATGTTTATTTTAACATCGCCGTATTTAACGCTCGTGTTTTTAGAAAGGATAGTTATGCCCCTCTCTCTTTCGAGGTCGTTAGAGTCCATAACCCTCTCGTTTACCGCCTCGTTATCACGGAATGTTCCGCTCTGCTTCAAAAGTTGGTCAACAAGCGTTGTTTTGCCATGGTCAACATGGGCGATTATGGCGATATTTCTCAAATTTTCAATTCTTTTTTCTGACATTAAAATTCTTCCCTTAAAACAATAGTTCTTTAACCTGATAATTATAAATCTTTAATGCCGATTTGTCAATTTTTTAATAGATAAAAATCGGTATTTTTGCAAACAAAAAAACGGTTTGCGGAAAATTTTCCGCAAACCGTTTTTTGTTTATTGTTTCATCAGCATTTTTCGGCAAAATCGAAAATCTTTTCGGGAAGTTCCTGCTCATCGCAAGAAAGTGTGAAAACAAATTCAACATCTTCTATTTTTGAAAGTCTTTCAAGGAAATCGGCGAGTTCGCCATAATTGCGAGAGCCGATTCGAAGGGTTGCATCGCCGAAAATATGGGTAACATCGTTGTTTCCGGCTTTAATACCGGCGAGCATTCCGTAATATTCGCCGTAACCTGATATGTTATAATCGCAAGAGTCTATCAAACGGGCTTTATGAGTAACGGTAAAAGTTAAAACATCGCCCTTTTCAATGCAAACAACATTGCCGAGACTTGTCTCTACGGCTGCGTTTAACATTTCAACCAGTTTTTTTGTTTTTCCTGAACCTTTTTTGCCGATAATGAGTTTAATCATAATCTTCACCTTTTCTTTCTAAGGCACGACTGCGGTTAAAACCTTAAAACGGCGCACCTTTTATATTTTAAGCGTGATTTTTTTCACGCTTAAAGCCAATTTTACTTGCCGTAAATCAAACGGCGGATTTCAAAATTATTCTGCAAGTCTTGCTTCAAGGGCGGCTTTTGCGTCCTCGTATCCCGGTTTGCCCAAAAGCGCAAACATATTCTTTTTATAACTTTCAACACCCGGCTGGTCAAACGGATTAACGCCGAGCATATATCCCGAAACGGCACACGCCTTTTCAAAGAAATAAATAAGACGGCCTAGGTTTTCTTCGTCGGCCTTTTCAACCTCAATAACAAGGTTCGGAACTCCGCCGTCGGTATGGGCGAGAACGGTGCCCTCAAATGCCTTTTCGTTTACAAAAGACATCGGCTTTCCGGCTAAGAAATTCAAGCCATCGCCATTTGAACTTTCGGTTTCGATAACAACATCGCTTCCGTTATCCTTAATATTTACAACCGTTTCAAACATAATGCGGCTGCCGTCCTGAACGAACTGGCCCATCGAATGAAGGTCGGTCGAGAAGGTTACACTTGCGGGGAAAAGGCCTTTGTTATCCTTGCCTTCGCTTTCGCCGAACAACTGCTTAAACCACTCTGCCATCATTGTAAATCTCGGCTCATAAGAAACGAGAAGTTCTATGGATTTGCCTTTTCTGTAAAAAGCATTTCTCAAAGCGGCATATTTGTAACAGTCGTTCTTTGATAAATCGGCTACCGAGTAGTCTTTTCTTGCCTCTTGCGCACCCTTCATAAGTTTATCTATATCTGCTCCTGCGGCAGCTATCGGGAGAAGACCTACTGCGGTTAAAACGGAAAATCTTCCGCCAACATCATCGGGTATAACAAAGCATTCGTAACCCTTTTCGTCTGCCAACTGCTTTAAGGTGCCTCTCCTCTTATCGGTTGTGCAGTAAATGCGCTTTGCGGCTTCTGCTTCGCCGTAACGCTCTTCAAGAAGCTTTCTGAAAACCCTGAAAGCAACTGCGGGTTCGGTTGTTGTTCCCGATTTTGAGATAATATTAACCGAAACTCTCTTGCCTTCGCAGATTTTTAATAAATCAGAAAGACTTGAACCGCTTATGCTGTTTCCGGCAAAATAAATTTCGGGGACATCTTCTCTTAAAGCATTATAATACTGTCCGTTCAAAAATTCGATGGCGGCACGGGCGCCCAAATACGAACCGCCGATACCGATAACAACAAGAACATCGGTATCCTTGCGGATTTTATCGGCGGCGACTTTGATTCTTTCAAACTCCGCTTTATCGTAGTTTAAGGGAAGGTCAACCCAACCCAAAAAGTCGTTTCCGAGACCTGTTCTTTTCTCTATCAGTTCATGAGCCGCCATAACCTGAGACTCTAAACCTTTAAGGTCGTTTTCTCTTAAAAAATCTTTTGCAAATGCGCTGTTAAATGATAATCCCATTTTTGTTTTTTCCTCCAAAAGCAACTAAATTGCCTTTTGTTTTTTTCTTCATTTATATTTTACTATATTTTCCTTCTCTTTTCAAGAGCAAAACTCTTTATTTACAAAAAGTTTATTTATAATTTCATAAGTCCTTTTAATATCCAAAGAAAAGTAACCCCGAATTTGATTTTTTCTATGCTTTCTTTGGCTTTGATTTCGATTTTTCCTACAAGTTCTTTGTCTATGTAAAGGTCAACCGTTCCGATTAAGTCGTTTTTCTTAACGGGAGCACAAATTTCCTTTTCAAAATTTATTTTTTGAACGATGCTGTCGGCCTCGCTCTTTCTTAAAAGAATTTTAACCGAACCCGAAGCATCGCCGTAAACCGTTTTCTTTGTTCCGTTTTTTACGAATGTTATTATTTTTTTTGAGGGCTCAACGCAGGATACTTCTTTAACTAAGTAGTTTGAAAACCCGAAATCAAGCAGTTTTTTCGCCCCCGAAAATCTTTCGTTTGAGTTTTCTGCACCCATAACGACCGCTATAAATTCCGTATCTTCCCGTTTTGCGGAAGCGCTCAGGCAACAACCCGCTTTCGAGGTTGTTCCCGTTTTAAGTCCCGTTGTTCCGCTGTAAAATCTTACAAGTTTATTTGTATTTACAAGTTCGCTTTCGCCGTTTCTGAGCGAATCCATCCAAACCGTTGAATATTTTTTTATAAGCGGATATTTTATGAGTTCGCTCGACATAACCGCAACATCAAAACAGGTTGTAATATGTCCCTTTTCGTCAAGTCCGGTTGAATTTTTGAAAACGGTATGCTCCATACCTATTTCTTTCGCCCTGTTGTTCATCTGCCTTACAAATTCTTCTTCGCTTCCGGCAATATGTTCCGCCACGGCAACGGTAGCATCGTTTGCCGAACCTATAACTATCGCTTTCAACAGGTCGTCGAGTGTCATACTCTCATTTTCTTTAAGCCAGATTTGCGAACCGCCCATTTTCGATGCATTCAAACTCGCCGTTATTACCTCTTCGGTTGTTATTTTCTTTTGCTCTATCGCTTCCATTATAAGCAAAAGCGACATAATTTTAGTAATCGAAGCGGGAGCGCAAATTTGGTTTGAGTTTTGCTCATAAAGAACCGTTTTTGAATACGGCTCCATTAAAATTGCGCTTTTCGCTTTGATTTTAAGGTCGGCGCCGACCGTCATATCGGCTTTCGTTTCGGCAATCGGCTCATCGGGATTTGAAACATCGCCCTCGCTCGAAACGGTTTTTGCAACGCAAACAGACGATAGTGCCGTCAAAAACGCCGCCAACAAACATATAAATTTAACTTTCTTCACTTCTGTTCCCCTCTTTCTTTATAAAATATGCAAAAAAGGGGATAAAAATGTCATAGCAAATACGAAACGGCAAAGGAAAGTGCCATAAGAAAAACGGTTTTTGCAAACGGTTTTTTCGCATTTGTTTTCAGCAAGAGCATTTTTATCGTTTGTCCGCATACGACACTTTTAATAAGCGCTGATAAGAAAAAAATGAAGTAGGCAAACCCGTCCATTCTGGTATAAAGTTCGCCGATATTTACAACGCTTATGCTTATGGGGTATGCAAAATCGAGATTTGAAGAAAATTTAAGCCCGAATGTAAAAACGGCACTTAAATAGCATAAAAGTATCATCGCCGAGCCGATTATCTGCCCGATAATATCTCTTTTCGGCGTTTTTGGGGTAAACGCAAAGCAGGAAAAAAGCGCAAAGATAAACGGAAACAAAAGCGCTTTATAAAGATAAACTCCGCTTCTTTTTATCACCTTTCCGAAAAACAGTTCTTCAAGGGAAATATCGTTAAAGTTTTCTGCCGAAACGGCGAAAAGGCAAATCATTACAACAACTATGAAAGCGAAAGAAATAAGCGAAAATTTTGCCAGTGTTTCGTTTGTTTTGCTTATGAAATAAATGCTTATCGCCACAAAGCCCATCAAAATAATAAATTTCGGATTTTTAATAAGAACCTCATCGGACATATATTTAACAAAGTTCCTCGAAGTTATGGCGTTTGCGATAACGCAAAGCAAAACCATAATATAGATTATCGCTTTTGCAAGAGGTTTTTCCGACGAAGCGGAATGTATTTTTTTAGCCAAAAAATACCATAAATAATAGAGCAAAACTCCTGCCGTTAAAGCGAGGATAATCGCCGAAAGGTCGCCGTTTTTTGCGTTTTTATAGGGGACAAAAAGCGCAATGTTGCCGAAAAGAAATATTGCCGAAAGGCAGATTTTATGCAAAGAATATTCTTTTCCCAAATTATATTCCCTGCCTTTCTTTTACGGTTATTTTATCCGTCTTAAAGCCTATTTCTTGCTTTTTTGAAACAAGCAGTTTCTCTGTTTTTTGCTTAAAAATTTCCGAAAAACGACGGCTTTTATCCTTTATGCAAAGAGAAATTTCATACTTTTTTGTTTTGGGATTAAACTTCGCTTCGCCGCTGCTTATATTGGCATATTGGTCGTCTAAATAAATCTTTCCGCCGCCGTTATTGTCGGTTACAAAGGAATACAAAAGCGCTTCCTCATTTGTAAGAAACGACCTTTCCTCTTTTTTCTTATAAACCGAAAGACCGTCTATAATAATTTTTTTATCGCTGTTTTTTATAAAAGGGAAAGAGTAGTTTTCGCCGTGTTCGTATGCCTTATAAATCTCATAAAAGTTGTTTTTGTAATCTATTCCGATTTCCCGCTCGGTTTCCTTAACATTAGCGGCTATATCAAATCCCCTCGAAACCGAAACCGAATCGGATTTCTCCAAAAGTTGCGAGGCATTTTCGCAAACAAACATATCGACTGCAAAGTTTAGTTCTTTCAGTTCGTTGCCGTATTTCAAAACCTCGCCTAAGTTCGTTTTGCTTAGATTTCTGCCGATTATTATAGCGGTACAATGGTCAAAAAGCAGGTTTTTTGTTATTTGGCTGTTCAGAGAAAATACGGCGTCCATAGGCGTATCGCCCTTTCCGCTTATTATTTCCGATGTCGGCGTTTCACTCCTTTCGCTTCCACCGGCAGTTACGACCTCAACCGAAACATTTATTTTTTCCTCGCCGTCAAAACCTATCGCCGTTACGATATAACTGCTGTCGGCCTCGGTATAGTCCCCGTTGCCCGTTAGCGAAACGACTATTAAAATCAAAAAAATACAAATTGCTTTTTTCTTCATTTTTTGCTCCTGTTTCTGACAAGATTTCGGTTAAAAGGCGGCCTTAATCTCATTTTTGTCCACGGCGCTCTTATTACGGTATCTTTAAGCGCTTGGAAATTGGGGCTTTTAAGCGAAAGCATATATTCTACGCCGACCGATTTCATTGATAATACCGATATAACAAAAACGGCAAAAACTATCATAAATCCGTAAAGCCCTAATATTGCACTGGCAATTGCCAGAATAATCCTGAGATAAAAAACGGCGCCTTTAAGACGGGGAATCATAAGTCCCGCAACTGCGGCAAGGGACACGACTATCAGCATCGGCGCACTCATTATCCTCGCCTCTACCGCCGTTTGCCCTACTACAAGTCCGCCGACTATACTGAGCGCAGAGCCCAAACTTTGCGGTGTTCTGAGGCCGGTTTCTTTTAGTATTTCAAAAACAAGAATAAGCGCCAAACATTCGGTAATTGACGAAAACGGCACTCCGCTTCTAAGCTCCGAAACGGTCAGCATAAAAGGTGTCGGCAGAAGCTGAATATGAAAGGTTGAAAGCGCAATAAATATAGCCGGAATGCTTATGCTTAAAAAGAAGCAAATATATCTAAGCGCTCTGCCGATACTTGCAATATAAAAATTAAGATAGTAGTCCTCGTCGCTTTGAAAATTCTCGCTGAAAAGATACGGCACGGTCAATACTACCGGTGTTCCGTCAACAACAACCGCTATTCTTCCCTCCAAAAGTCTTGCGGCTACAATATCGGGGCGCTCGGTGCTTCCGGTTGTTTTGAAGAGAGAGGTTTTATTGTCCCTTACAAGTTCGGCAATATAATTCGAGTCCAGAATGCCGTCTATGTCGATTTTTTCCATTCGCTTCTTTATTTCTTCCAAACATTTTTTGTTGGCAACCGAATCAAGATAAACAAAATAAACGGCAGTTTTTGTTCTTCTGCCGAGGGTTGTTGAGTTTATGCATAGGTCGGGGGTTTGAAGTTTTCTTCTTATCATGGCAAGATTTAGTATGGCGGCTTCGTCAAAACCCTCTCTCGGGCCCTGTAAAACTCTTTCGTCGCTCGGCTCGTCTATACCTCTTGTCCGCCAACCTTTGGTATCAACCGTCAGCGCATCGAAAGAGCCGTCTAAAAAGACGGCGGTATCGCCGTTTAGCATCGCCCTTAAAATATCAGAAACTTTTTTTGTTTTTGATAGTTCACCGGCGTATAAAACTCTTGCCAAAATATAGTCGATGTCAACCTGTCGGGGAGTGTCCTTTGAGGTAACGCAGGGCCTTACAAGCGAATCGTCAATGCTTGAACCCTCGACCATTCCGTCAAAGAAAAGAAACGCAATTTTTGTTTTGCTTTCGCCGACATTTACAACCCTGATTCTGAGCAGTTCGTCTTTTTTGAAAATTTCCTTAAAAAGTTCGATGTTTTTTTCTAAACTTTCGTCAACCAAAAGTCCGTCATAATCATTCATATTTTTCACCGAGTATAGTTTTTCCGAAAAGTCGGCATATTATCAAAAATAAAAAGCCGAAGGCAACCGCCTTCGGCAATAGATTCATTCTTCTGTTTTTTCGCTGAGTATTTTTTCTATCCCGACTTCTGTATGAGGTTTAGGCGACGAAAAAGAGATTTGTGTTTCGGTATGTCCAAAGGCGTTGAGTTCGCCTATGAAAGTATCGAGCGACTCGGTCGAATCAAAAGCAACCTTTAAGTGTTGGGAGTACCTTCCGGTAACACAGTTACATTCAAGAACATTCGGGTGTTCCCTGACAAACGGATAAAAAGTCGGCTTTTGCTCGGGATTAAGTTCGAGGTTGATAAAAGCGGTTATGGGGAGCCCCACTTTTTTAAGGTCGATTTTAGCGGAATAGCCGATAATTATCCCCTCCCGTTCAAGTCTTTCGATTCGGGCGGCGGTTGCGGGAGAAGAAAGAAAAACTTTTTCCGCCAAGTTTTTAAGCGGAATTCTTGCGTTCTCCTGCAAAACGGTTATTATTTTTAAGTCAATAGCGTCCATATCCCTTACCTCTCCTTTTGTTTTGCTAATATTATAAACTCGTTTGCTTTTTTTGTCAAGAAAAGCGTCAAGTTGCGATTGAAAAAGGCGCAAGAATATGTTATAGTAAATATAAGGAGCGATGCGATTTTGGAAACGGGTAATAAGTGTTGTTTTACGGGCTACCGTCCCCATAAATTTCCCTTTGTGCTCGAAAGCGGAGAAAAGGCGGCAACGGAGTTTGACAACCGTCTGATAAAAGCGATATGCGACCTTGCCGAAAGCGGGGTCAACATATTTTTCAGCGGTATGGCGATGGGATTTGATATAATTTCTGCCGAAGCGGTGCTGTATGTCAGAGCGTTGCGGCCGGATTTCAATATAAAACTGATAGCCGCCATTCCTTTTGAAAATCAGTCGGCGGGGTTTGGCGAGAAATGGAAATCCCGTTACGATAAAGTTCTATCGGAGTGCGACAGTGTTGTTCTTGTTTCGGATAGATATTACAGTGGTTGCTATTTTGCGAGAAACAAGTATATGGTTGATAATTCCGATGTTGTTGTCGCCTATTTTGACGGAAAAACCGGCGGTACGAAAAACACTCTTGCCTATGCCGAGAAACTCGGCAGAGCGATAATAAATCTTTATGACGAGGAGACATAAAATGACCGATGTATTATTTGTAACTTCAAACATACCGAAGTTTTCCCTGCGTCTTAACAACGATTCTCTGCTTTTGGCAACGATACTCGAAAACGCCGGAACAACTGTTAAAACTATAAGTTTCGGCGATGTTTACGACGGCGATTATTCGGAATTTGTTAAAAAACTTACGAAAGCCATCATTGAAACGGGTTGCAAAATGGTAATCTTTCAGGCATATTTCTTATCTCTGCCGGAATCGTTAAGAATTGCCGAAGAATTAAAGAAATCTGCCCCCGAAATTCCGAATTTGTTTTTCGGCGAAGAGGCAACGAATCAAGGAAAAGGGTTGCTCGAGCGAATGCCGATGATAGACTACCTTTATATAGGTGAGCCGGAATCGGTTATAGTAGATATTGTTAAAGGAATTATTAGAAAAGATACCTCTTTGCTCGGCAAAATCAACTATCTTTTTTACAAAGGCAAAGATTTATCGGCTTTTGACCCGCTTTCAAACGAAAATATTGCCGATGTCAATTCTCTGCCGACCGTATCCGAGAAGTATTTTGTTTCGGAGGACGGCAAAACCATCAGCCCTTATATAAATATAGAAATCGGCAGAGGTTGTCCCTACCGTTGTACCTACTGTAACATCTGCACTTCGAGGGGCAGGAAATACCGCTTGGTTTCTCCCGAAAAATTTGTTGAAATAATAAAGCATTATACCGACCTCGGTTGCAAAAACTTCAATATTCCGCACGATTCTCTTTTTGTTAATAAGCAAAAGGTTTTTGAGCTTTTCGATGCGATAGAAAAGAGCGGAATAAAGGCGAACTTTATTGCCGGCGGAAGAGTTGATAATGTTGACGAAGCTTTGATAGACAAGCTTGTAGACTGCGGTGTAAATTATATGTTTTTCGGGGTAGAAACGGGCTCTTTGAGAATGCAGCAGTTAATAAACAAAAAACTCGATTTAGATATGGCGCTCAAAAAATTCGATTATGTTTTGAAAAAGAACATAAAGCTCGAATGTTTCTTTATGTACGGGTTTCCCGAAGAAACCGAAGAAGATCTGAAAATGACGGTAAATATGATGATAGACCTGTTATATAAAGGTGCCATGGTTCGGTTTACGATGTGTCATTTTTCAACAAATTCAATTCTATATAAGGAATATTTCGACCGTCTTGTTTTTCCGGGCGACTTCTATGAAGTTGAAAAAATGCAACTTGCCGACAGCAGCGAAGCCAAGTTTATTTCGGAAAATAAAGAAACCTTTGCAAACCTCTATAATCTTAAAACTCCTCTCAGAATGCGGTTTAATTATTTGAGTTTCTTTTTCCATCTGTTTTCCGATTATCCAAATACTTTTTTTGCAATGCGCGGTAAATACGGCAAAGAAAATATTCTCAATATTTATCATGATTTTATAGCGCAAAACAACAATTTCAGCGCCTTTTCTCCACAGCAACTTTACTATATGAGCATAAAAGGCGGTCCCTTTGTTGCCGAGTTTATAAATTCTTTCGGCGATACGAAAGAAGATACGGCGATAAAGAGTATCTTTGAGTTTGAAAACGATATAAAAAAGATAAAAAAAGGCGAAACAATAATGAAAACCTATTCTTTCGATTACGAAGCGCTTAAAGCAAAATCGGATTTTGATACCGTTAAAGCCAAGAGTTCAAACCTGCTTATATATAGGCAGAAAGGCAAAATTTCGATAAGCGTTATATAAAAACAAAAAATCTCGTCATTGACGAGATTTTTTTATTTTTGCTTTTAATTTTCTTAAATTTTTCGTTACCGCTTTTCTCCAAACCTTTCTTATGGGGAAAGAACAATAGTTGATAAAGGTATAGAATTTATAAAGCGCCGAAGGGTTTTCGCAGTTTATTAAATGCTTTTTGTTTCGGTAAATTTCTTTGAGAACACCTATTACCCGCTCTTTGGCTATTGTTTCGGTGCTTATCAGGTTGTCGCCTCTGAAAATATAGTCAGTATCTGTTTCTTTGATTATTCGGTGCAAAACCAAATTTCCTTTTTTGGCTCTGTAAAGCGCAACATCGAATTTTTTAAGCGGTCTTTCCGCCTTTACAACACGGGCAATATCCTTGCCTTCACGCAAAAGCGGACGCATACTTATTCCAACGGTAAGCGATAAATACTCGCCGTTTTTTTCAATTTGTTCCTCGGCAGATAGTTTTTTATTGTCCATATTCTTCAACCGTAAAATTATGCCTTAAATTTTTTCTTATATAGCGCCCTTTTTCTTTTTCGGGGCAAATCGGGGATTTTATTTTCCCTTATGTAATCGAAAACGGGTTTTCCTTTCGGCGCCATATCATACATTTGGGTTATCATAGTTCCGGGGGTGTTGTTAAGTTCGATAATACAAGCGCCTTCCTCCGTAACGGCTATATCCCAGCCGATAAGCGTTGCCTGGTATGCTTTTTTTGCGCCCTCCGTTGCAACCCTCTTAACCTCATCGAAATTAGGGACCTCGAAACCGATTATTTTCTTGTTTGATTCGGGGTGAAAGTAATATTTGTTTCGGTAAAAATCGTATGCCGGAGTGCAAACGATACCGCTTTCGATATCTATTGTGGCTCCGAGACCTTCATGGCGGATATTATCTACAACGCAGTCGCCGATACCGATTTTAAGCGTTGCGGAAATTATTTTTATGTTGCCGCCCTCGTTAAGCGTAACAATTCTCGCCGTATTAACCGAATCGGAATGCATTTCTGCTAATTCGTGATGCTGAACTATATAATCCTCGCATAGATATTTTCTGCCTAAGGTTTTTATGTATGCCTCGTAGAGTTCTTTTTCGTCGCCGTTGTTTTCGTAAACAAAAACCCCCGCCCCGAGAGAGCCCTGACAGGGTTTGAAAACAACCTTTTTCCGTCCCTTAATAAACTCTTTAATTTGTTCCAGTTTTTTGCTGTCGTCTTCAAGGCAGATAAAATCCCTTTTTATAAGGTCTTTGCCGAAAAGTTTATACTGCTTGTCCTTGCCGTGCTCCTCGCCTTTTTTGGCGATAGTTTTGTTAAATCGCAAATAGGTAATATACTGGTCGTATTTAACAAGATAATTTTTTCGGTAACAGTCCCTTAAATTATAGAACTTGTAAAAATCGTATTCGGTTGGCAAAACCTTATAATGCAAATAGCAATGAAGCATATCGACAGTTCTTGCAAAAAGCTTAAAACCTTTGTATGCCTCGTCGGTTTTACCCGTTTTGCAAAAGGTTGCGTAGTTTTGCAAAAAAACGGGAAAGTATTTATATATTTTCATTGTTAAACCTTCTATTCGATAGCAATGAAAGAGTATTTTTTCTTCGGATGGAAGAATATCTCTTCCCCAAAACATTCATAAGGATTTACCTTAAAAACATTATCGTTTAGCGAAATCAGCCCGTCTGCTTTTGAAAGGCCGAGCGGAATTACCTTCTGATATTTTGAGATTAAACCGTTAATCTTGTGCCTTCTCGAAGAAAAATCGACAGTCAGGTTGCAATAATACGGCTTTCCGCTGTCCTCCTTTACGGCAAAAGCATCATTGCAGTAAAAGAAAATCTTTTGCGGAGTAAACGGCAGGGAGATTTCGAAATTGTTTGTCGGCTCGGTGGGAGTCCAGTTAGCAAGAAAGGTGCGTTTGCTCTTTTTTATCTCCAAAAAACCGTTTGTTTTCGATATTATATTTTCTTCGGTTTCGCTTTTATCGAAAATTGTATTATAAGCCGTCAATGCCGAACCGACATCTTTGTTGCATTTGATTTTCCAAATTTTAACATTTTCCAAAAGACGGTCGATAAGGGAGAGCGTATCGTTTAGCGCCTTCGGATTTCTCGGCATATAAACCTGACTTGCTATAAGTTCCGTTGCCGATTTTTTATCCAAAAGTTCGGTTTCGTTTTTGTCGGCGCGTTCGATAAAGCAAAGGTGTTTCAGTTCGGTTTTCGTATTTGTACCGAACTTTTCTTTGCCGGTCCAAGGGGTGCCGTAAGCAAAAATCTTATCGTCAAAAAACCTTATTATCGGCTTGTCGCCGTTAACTATCGTCATTTTTTCGCCCAAAAGTTTTTGCCAATTAAGCATATGGGTTGTTTTTCCCGTTCCGCTTCTTGCGGCAAAGGCAATACCGTTGCCCTCTATATCGAGAACAACCGAATGAAAAACGAAAGCGCCGAAAAGGGGCAAAACATCGCCGAGTTTTCTGAATCCGGCAATTTCCGCCACATAACCTTTTGCCATTTTTAGTTGCTCTTTATCAAAAAGGATTTCCTGATTTATATCCTCTTTTGTAACCTCTATCGAAATATCGGCTTTCGTATCGTCTGTTCGGTAGTCGGTCATACGGTGCTCAAACAGGTTGTCGATAGCATTAAAGTCTACGGTAAAGTCGGCAATTTTGAAACAAGGCATAATTATTCTTCCAAAAGGTCGGCTGTTTTTAATTTTTCAATAATAGCTTCTGCGCTTTCCTTTGCTTCTTGCGTTGTGCAGTCAAATTTTGCAACACAGCTGTTTATAAGCTCATCGGAAGTACAGCCGTTACCGAGTTGTTCGATAATGAAAGCCGCCGTTTCGTTTAGTTTAAGGAATCCGCTAAACGAATTTTTGTTGTCGTCAACGGGAACTGCGATATAATTTCCCGACATTTCATTAATTACAAATTTAATTTTAAGTTTCATTTGTGTTGCTCCTTTTATCATACATATTTTTCATTTGGTTTTCTAACATATTTCGGTAGTTTTCTTCGTCGGTTTCGTCGCACCTTCTCGGCATACTTTCGCAAGACTGCGGATAAAGGCACATAGGCATAAACTTGCAACCGTCGCATTTATCGCAAACTTTTTGAGTATGTTTATACCAGTTTAGCTCATCAATATTTATTTCTTCGGAATAAACACTGCCCCAAAAATGGTCGTCGGTATGGCGTTGGCATTTTCCGAGGTTGCCGTCGGGTAAAATCATAACGGTAGAGTTAGAATCCGCCATACAGTGGACATGCCTTCTCGAATAATAAGGGTTGTAAAATTTTTTGTTCAAATTGTTATAGATATAGCGCTGTAACTCGATTTGCTTTTTGATAATTTCATGGCGGTTATCGGAATCTCGGTTTTCTATTCTCGCACAAGAATCCTCAAACAGCAAATGAACATATAAAACAAAACCGTCGTACTTTGAAAAACGGGCGATTAAATAATCGGTCAGCGCTTTAAGGTCGTCGGCGTTGTGGTCGTCCATATTCATTCTTATTTGAACATCAATTCCGCTTTTTAGCAGGTTTTCAACATTGCCTACAACCCTCTTAAAAGCGCTTTTTTCGCTCTTGTCTACATAAGCTTTTGTTGTGTTGTAAACTTCCTCGGTGCCGTCGAGAGTTATCTGCACCCAGTTCAGATGCCATTCGTTTTTGGCGCGTTTAATTAAATCTTCATCAAAGAGATAGCCGTTGGTAGTCATTTTTGAATTAAATTTAATGTTTTCGCTGTTCAGTTTGTTACAGATAGTATCAATGGCTTTAATATTGCATAGCGGTTCTCCGCCGAACCAACGAAGAACGGTATTGTTTTTCGTTCGGTGGTTTATAATATACTCTGCCGATTTAAGCGCCGTTTCCTCGCTCATATTTATATGCTTTGCATCTTTTTCAAAGCAGTAAAAACATCTTGCGTTGCAATTAGTTGTCGGCAAAATTGTAAAAGTTTTGATGTTTGAAACTTTTCGCAGTTTGTTCGTTAAAAAATAAAGAGAGTTCATCTGTTCGCAAAAAGCAAAGTCATCAAAATCGCGCGGAACTAAAAACCGGTTATTTATTAAATATTCGGTCAGTTCGTTTCTTTCGGAAGAATCAAGAAAACAGCCGTATTCGCTCTGCTCAAGGAAAATAAGTTCCGCCGATAAAAGATTATATACCAAATATCCGCCGTTGTGCTTTATTGTATGTAGATAAAAAAACGGGCGGTATTCTTTATTTTCAGTTTGCTGTTTTGGGGCCATTGCCGAAAAAAACTTATCGGTACTGTTTATTTTTATCATTCTTTTTCTCCGTTTGCTGTAGGTTTATATTATTATGAATTATTAAATTACAGCAGGGCTGTAACCTAATAATACATAATAATTATGAAAAAAACCATCCCTAATAAGGGATGGTTTTTCCCTTGTGATGCATCACAAAGTTAAATTACTGCATTGAAGGCGGAACTACACAGAACCACTCTTCTTCTTCCTCTTCAGAAGTTGTGATAACATCGTTAATCATAACGATATCCATTTCAGCGAATTTCACTTGACACACCTCCTATAAAGATTTTTATGTAAGTCCTAAAAAGGATTACATTAAATAGGACAATAAAGGGGGCACAATTTGTACCCCCCTTATTTTCAAAAACGCTTTATGATATTAGTTGTAACCAAACATAGCTCTAATTGAGATGCCGAATTTAGCAAGTGCTGTGCACATTGCACCGTTCTTAGCATCATCAAGCATAGAACCGCAGTAGGTTTCGAGCGAATATGTATCGGTCATGATAACATCGCCGTTATAAGTTACAACAGCGGTTATTGTCTTGTAAGAATCATAAAGTGCCATAGAGTTAAAGTAACAATAAGCGTAAGTGTTCTTACCTCCAACCGTTGTGGTAAGTTCGCTACCTGTATAGGTTTCTCTTATTGTTTCCTCTCCGCCGCTTGCAGTATTGTTACTGGTAACATAACTGATATCGATAGAGAGTTTGTCTAAGTCATAAATAGTACCGTTCTTGTTCGAAATAGTAAGCTGATATGCGAACGAAGGAGCAGCAACGAGTGTTACAGAGCTTGTATAGTTGCAAGCTGAATTGTAATTAGCGCCCTGCTGTTTATCGTTAACATCATTAAGTCCGGTAATTACTGTTTCGGCATCGGTTGCTACAGGATATGAATATGTAGGATCAGCTGCATCAACATAAACTGTAATCTTGCCTAAATCAGATTCTGCCGGAGCGCCGTTTGCCTGGAAGTATCTCTGGGCTTCGCCGCCGAGAATTAACAAATCGCGAGCTGCAGCTCTTGTATTTGCTTTTCTGGTTTTAGCAGCTGTCTTATCGCTTGTCTTAGGAAGATTTGACTGATACAATTCCTTCAAAAGAACATCAGGACGGCTGGTAATATCAGCAGTATAAGCTATCTTGTTGCCCTTAGCATCGAAGAACTCAAGGTGAGCGTCTATCGGTAAGTCAAGAGCATACATAGCAACACCGTAGTAGTTGGTGTATAAATATCCTGAGGCGCTACCGAATTCAGTAAATACGGACGGCTCTGCTATCATCTTATTAAATGCAAAACCGTTGATATCATAAACGGTAGGAGTTACAACAAGTTTTACCGAAGCGGTATTTTCGGGCATATCTGCCTCTAACCACTGATATGCAATGCCAAGCTGAGCGCCGATAGCAACGGAAGCAGCGAACGAATCAACTGTTACGAGCTGGGGCTCAATAGCAACTTCGCGAACATAGCCGCAAGTATTACATGTATCGTCAGCATCGTTGTCATAAATATGAGCAGCGGTGTCAACTTCTGCACTACAGCAGCTCCATACTTTCCAGTGGTTGTCAGCGTCTTTCTGCCAGTCGCCTAATGTACCGGTATGGTTAGTAGCATTAACTTCGCCGAATTCATAAGTTCCGGCAACTGATTTATCACAAGCTCCGCATACGCAGGTCTTGTAGTAAACAGCTTTTGCAGTACATGTAGCAGCTGACTTTAATGTATCGCCATTTTGTACTGTTGTCTGATCATAAACATGAGCTTCGAGTGCGCCGTATTTAGCACCGCAAGTAGCACATTCTGCTTTTTCTGTGCATGTAGCTGTTCCGCCTGCATGAGCAGCCTTATCAGCTTCTGCACTACAGCAGCTCCATACTTTCCAGTGGTTGTCAGCGTCTGTCTGCCAGTCGCCCTTTGTACCGGTATGGTTAGTAGCGTCTACTGTGCCGTATTTAGCACCGCAAGTAGCACATTCTGCCTGTGCTGTACATGTAGCTGTTCCGCCTGCATGAGCAGCCTTATCAGCTTCTGCACTACAGCAGCTCCATACTTTCCAGTGGTTAGTGCCATCTGTCTGCCAGTCGCCTAATGTACCGGTATGGTTAGTAGCATTAACTTCGCCGA
>JAKSQK010000003.1 GCA_024404145.1 Clostridia bacterium
ACCTATTTTTTCGATTCTCATCGCTTTTCTTTGTTCGGTTTTCAGGGTGCGAAAAACGATTCGCACCATTAGCTCAGTTGGTAGAGCACCTGACTCTTAATCAGGGTGTCCCGGGTTCGAATCCCTGATGGTGCACCATTTGATTATTTCGCTTTTAGTGCGTTTCATAAACTTTGGCCCGTTGGTCAAGTGGCCTAAGACTCCGGCCTCTCACGCCGGCAACAGCGGTTCGAATCCGCTACGGGTCACCATTATTTGACATTAGGCGAGAAATCGCTTAAATATAGTTGGTGTTGATTGCGGTAAGGGTCCACCTGTTCCCATTCCGAACACAGAAGTTAAGCTTACTTGCGCTGAAAATACTTGGCGGGCAGCTGCCTGGGAAAATAAGTAGATGCCAACACTTTGCCTTAATAGCTCAGTCGGTAGAGCACGCGGCTGTTAACCGCGTTGTCGTAGGTTCGAGTCCTACTTGAGGCGCCAAAAATACGAACTACCCAATAGGGTGGTTCGTATTTTTATTGCATTAAGAAGAAATCAAATTGGTAAATCAGGTTAACAACCGCGTCGCGAGCTGTTAACTGCATCGCCTCCGACCACCGCCGGTGGCGGATGAAGGGAGAAGGGGATGGCGCCGCGGTCAAAAGTTGCCCGCGCTCCAAGCGGAAAGCAACTTTTGGGCACCGCAAGAGATGTTGGAAGTAGGTTCGAGTCCTACTTGAGGCGCCAAAAATACGAACTACCCAATAGGGTGGTTCGTATTTTTATTGCATTAAGAAGAAATCAAATTGGTAAATCAGGTTAACAGCCGCGTCGCGGGCTGTTAACTGCATCGCCTCCGACCACCGCCGGTGGCGGATGAAGGGAGAAGGTAATGTCGAACTTGTTTTTTAGCGCTGCATAAGTTATACTTATTATATGTAATTGAAATTTATTCTAATAAAGGAGATACGAAAAATGAAAATTACCGGTATGTTTCCGACGATTGTTTGCAAAGATGCGGATTCTCTTATCCAATTCGCTTCTGAAAAATTCGGATTTCATATTGCTCATGCGCCACAAGCCATTATCAGCAAAAAGCAATCGGATTGCGCTAATATTATGAAAAACGAAGCAGGTGTACGGTTTGATATCATCAGTTTTGATATTGATACACCTATATGCGGAATGTGTATCAATGTTGATGATTTTGACGAAGCTTTTTCTGTTTTTAAGGAAGATGGCTATATTTCCGCAGGGGAACCGGTTGTCGTTGATAGTGCAAAAAAAGTTCTGCTTAAAAAGGTAGAAAATATCCCGATACTTTTGATTGAGCATTATAAATAATTTATGGCTATTTTTGATTTTGAACCAATAATTTATGCTCTTGATGTTACGGCGTTTGAGGATAAGGCGGTTTTTGAAAAAATTTACAATACTTTAAGCGCCGAAAGAAAAAAGAAAATCGACTGTTTGAAGCAGGAAAACGACAAAAGGTTATCTCTTGGTGCGGGGATTTTGCTTAAATTTGCTCTTAAAAAGGCGGGAATAGAAAATTTCGATATAGTTAAGGGTGAAAACGGTAAACCGTATCTTAAAAACAGCAAAATATATTTTAATCTTTCGCACAGTAAAAAAATGGCAGTTTGCATTGTTGCGCCGTTTGAGGTTGGCTGTGATATTGAAAAAATAGACAAAGCGAACATTAAAATTGCGAAAAACTTTTTTGATGAAAATGAATACAAAGATATCATCACATCTGACGATAAAAACGATAAATTTTACCGCTATTGGACCCTCAAAGAGAGTTTTATTAAGGCGGTTGGGTGCGGTTTCAAAATACCGCTTAAAGATTTTCGAATAAGTATCGAAGACAGAATAACCGTATCGAAAAAAGGACAAAATACGGACTACCGATTTTTCGAAACGGATAAAATCAAGGGCTACCGTCTTTCCGTTTGCGGTTTAGGTGATTTAAGCAACGCAAAAATTCAAAAAATTCCCATAAAAAAACTACTCATATTTTTACAACAATAACTTGAATTTTTTGTGCATATATAATATAATTTTACATATACCGAAGCATTCAAACCGAATCAGATTTTGGAAAAAATTTCCGCTGTGATTCGGGATAAAACAAGAAATAGGGGAGAACTAAATAATGAGCAAGAAAACGCTTATTATCATTTTAAGCGCAATATCTGCCGTTGTTATTGCCGGTGTTGTTTTGGCGGTAATTTTCGTGCCGAAACAGAGCAAAAGAGCAGGAGAATCCGTTTCGTTTTTTGACTTAATTGCCGACGAAATTGACTCTGTAACCGATAAGATAACAGGCAACGATGATGCCGAAGAAGGCGACGAAGTTGACGATTTTGAGGATATCGGCGAGAGCGATGTTTCAAATTCAAAAACCAAAACAAAAACCGATTCGGGCGCTAAAAATGAGAAGTCAAAAAGCAAAAGTAAAACCTCTGAAACAACGCAATGGGATTTTGATTTCGGTGAAAAAGAGACCGAGCCCGATCATGAACATAAATATAAAACTACCTGGTCGAGCAGTAAACCTACTCATTGGCACGAATGCTCTATCTGCGGCGACCGAAAAGACGAAGCCGAGCATATCTATTCAAGCGATAAAGATACAACTTGTAATGTTTGCGGATATACGAGAACGCTTAAAACTACCGAACTTAAATACAAAACAAACAGTTCGGGATACGATTATACAAAAAAGGTTGAAAGCCATAGCGATACCGAAGCAAACAAGATAAAAAGTAAAGTTTATGCCGAGAAGAATACCGCCGATATTTATAATATTACGGGCAAAAAGTATTATATGAAGAAAGGTTCTTCTCTTGACGATATACCCTCGGGACTAAAAGCCGGAGATGCGGTACTTTTTGAGCGAGGCGGAGTATGGCGAGTTGAATGGAAAAAAGGAATAGTTCTCCCGAACGGCGTTACTATGGGCGCTTACGGAAAGGGAGACAAGCCGAAAATTTACGGTTCGCAAAGAAATTTCGCTGACAATGATTTATGGGAAAAACAAGGTGATAACCTATACAGAACATTCCTTCACGGCGGTAATGCCGGTAATATGGTATTTAACGATATTGCTTGTTTAGGCGTTAAAAAATGGAAAAAAGAAGATGTAAAATCAAACTACGATTTCTATTATGCCAGCAACGAATACCTTTATTTTTACTACGAGGGCGATATAGAAAAAGATTTCAGTTCTTTCGAAATTGCTCAGCGTGAAAACCTTATAAATATGAATTCCGGCTGCATAGTTGATAATATCTGTGTAAAATACGGCGGTTCCCACGGAATTACAGGTATAGCAGGTTGCGATAACACCAGAATTACAAACTGCGAAATCGGATTTATCGGCGGTTCTATGCAATCGGGAACAACAAGATTCGGCAACGGAATAGAGTATCATATCGGCGCTACAAATGCCACCGTTAAAGATAACCATATTTATCAGTGCTATGATGCCGGATTTACATTCCAAAGCTGGTCTACGGGAAGCGACACTCATTATTACGATATTAACTTCTCCGATAACCTTGTTGAGAACTGCTGTTACTGCATAGAATACTTTACAACAAGCGGAACAAAGGGAAGCGGAAGTTACAGTGATTATAAAAACATAAGCATAACAAATAATGTTTTGCGGTTTGCCGGTTATGAATGGAGTCAACTCCAAAGACCCGACCCATGGATGACCTCTCTCATAAGAGGCGGTCAGTGGGCATATGTTCCCGACTGCCAAAACTTCAAAATAACCGATAACATCTTTGATATTTCAAAGGCATGTGTTGTTTTCTGGTGGTGGAACGACCCCGCAAACGGCTATATCCATACCGAACCGCATAACGGACTTACTGTTAAAAACAATACTTATTACCAAGCTAAAACTTCGGATAAGCGAATTATAACCTACCATAACAGATCGGCGATTTACGGCTCCGATTATTCTGCTTTTGTCAGCGCTATCAAAAAATTTGATTCGGCGCCCAAAAAGACTGTTTGGTTCGACAGCATTTCCTACAAATAGTTTTTCAAGAGAAGACACATAAATTTTTATGCGTCTTCTCTTTTTATAATAAATAAAAAATGCTGGTATTCGGCATAAAAATATGATATACTTACCCATATATGTTATGATTATGTTTACCGTACGGCAGGGGGCGAAAAAGTGGCGGAAAAAATCGATGAAAACAAGTATTCTCTTTTTAAGAGCGACTATTTTATTAAAAGCGCATCTCGAAGATATGTTTTTTTCTCGGTAATTTCGGTAGTGTTTTTATATGCAAGTTCGCTTATAGATACGGTACTTGTAGGTTTGTTTATCGGAGAAGACGGCTTAACCGCAATGTCGCTTGTAAGTCCTATATATCTTATTTACTATACTTTGGGAGCGTTGATAGGTATAGGCGCATCAATTTTGGCAAGTAGAGAACTCGGAAAAGGCAACGAGGCAAACTACAACAAAATTTTCTCAACTGCGCTTGAAATTATGGTTGCGCTTACATTTACGGCAACTGCGGTTGGATATATTTTTATTAACCCCATTACGAATGCACTTGCAAGAGGTGTTACCGAAGTCCAAAAAACAATGGTAAAACAGTATTTGCTTTCCTATTTACCGGGCGGTGCATTTAATCTTTTGGGATATATAGCGATGTATTTCCTTAAAACAGACGGCAGACCGAAAATTTCGGCGAAATTGTACCTTTCTTCCGCCGTTATAAACATTGTTTTATCGACAGTTTTTATATCTCCTTTATGCAATATGGGTATAGCGGGAGCCGGTTTGGCAACCTCTCTTTCACTTGCCGTTTCTACTGTTATTGGTATGGTTTATCTGCTAAACGGCAAAGCGGTAACGAAATTTAATATTACTAAAATAGATTTTCCCCGACTTAAAGAACTGCTTATTTCGGGCGCTCCTAACGGGTTAAGTAACTTTTTCGAATCAATGCGGATTATTTTTGTAAATACCGTGATTATTTCGATAGGTTGCGCAAAAATGCTCCCTTGTTATACCGTTATAAGAAATATATCAGATATAATTTTAGCGGTAATTATCGGTATTTCTTCCGCCTTTACGCCGATGATGGGTATTTTTTACGGGGAAAGAGACAATAAAAGCGAAAGAATGCTTATAAAATATGCCATAAAAATAGGGTTTATAGCAGTAATACCCGTTGTTTCGGCGGCTTGTATTTTTTCAAAGTATATTTTTCTTTTGTTCGGTGTAACCGATACTGCCATTATAAAAGAAGGGCTTATCGCCATACCTCTTTCGGTAATAGGGCTGATTTTCGGATATATAAACACTCTGACAATAGGATATTTAACCGTAATAAAACGGGAAATATTTGCTTCGGTTTTAGTGGTTTTAAGACTTTTTGCAATGCTTGTTTTGTTTGCCCTGCCTCTTTCGGCTTTATTGGGAACCTACGGAATTTGGGCAAGTCTTTCGGTATGCGAAATTGCTACTTTCATAATTTATAAAACCGTAAAATACATTATAGTTGCAAGAAATAAAAATCTTGATAAATATTTGCTTGATAAATCAAGAGAAAATATGAGCGACCTTACATTCTCGGTTAAAAACAGTATCGATGAAATAGTGAATACTTCCTCAAAAATTACCGAGTACTGCGATGACCAGGGTATCAGTATGAAGCAAACGATGAAGCTCAGTCTTGCCATTGAGGAAATACTTGTTTTTCTGATAAATCGCTGCGTTGGTACCGAAACGGAAAAATATATAGATTTAAGAGTTTGTAAACTTGGAAACGAAGTTATGCTGCGTTTCAGATATACGGGAAATTTATTCGACCCCATTAAATTTTATTCCGACAACAGCGACAACGATGAACTTAAAGATGAACTGCTCGG
This sequence comes from Clostridia bacterium, assembly GCA_024404145.1. GTDB lineage: Bacteria > Bacillota > Clostridia > Oscillospirales > Acutalibacteraceae > UBA737. Next base: position 5,893 of record JAKSQK010000003.1, read on the forward strand.
TATTAAAATGATTTTGAAAACGGCATCGCTTACCGAATTCAAGCAAACACTCGGAGCAAATAATCTTTTGCTGATTTTCTAATAACTAAAAGGGGAAAAAATGAAAACTGATTACAAAAGCATAATGTTAATAAGAACTCCCGAAAGGGAAGATTTTACCGAAGTTAAAGCGATTTGCGAGGATAGATTCGGAAAAGGATATATAAAAGAAGAAGAATTTAACCGCTGGATTACCGATGATAAATATTGCAAAGTTGCCGATTTAGGCGGCAAAGTTATAGGCATTGTTTACCTTATGCCGGATAAAATAAAAAATGTTGCAAGAGCATTAAAACTCGATGAAAGTTATATCGAAGATATGTCGGGCGGAAAAAATGTTATTCGCTCCCGTTGCGCCGCAATAGATAAAGATTACGAAAATATGGGGATTTCCGATACTTTGCATAGAGAAATTTTTTCAAATATAAGCCCCGATGATTTTGGAGCCATAATTGCTCCCGCATGGACATATAACGGTTATACTCCTATGGCAAAACCGCTCAAAGAATACGGTTTTGAACTTTTCGGAGAAAGGGAAAACCTTTGGTATAATATGGAAGAATACGAATGTATAATCTGCGGTGGAAGGTGCAAATGCACAGCCGCTATATATATAAAAAAGTTATAAACAGGGGGATTTAAGTTATGTTCAAATTCAAACGCATAAACACAAAACTTGCCATTTTCTGTTATGTTTTGGCAGCGCTTATTTGTACCGCCACTTGTATTGTCGGTTATTATTATTTCAGAAATAATATTTATAAAACCTACAACGATTTTGCTTACCAAATAGGCGAAATTTCCCTTTCTTATGTTGACGGAGATACCATTACCTCCTACATAGATACGGAAAACAAGCGTGAAATTGACGAAAAGTACGAAACAATGGCTCAGAATATCTATAAGATTTATAAGAATTCAAGTCTTTACGAAAGAAAAAGCGGAATTTATATTTGCGTTCCGAGCCGTGAAACTATGACGCTTACAAACATATTTGATGTTCGCATTATGGAGGCCGATGAGGAAACAAAAAAAGCATTTGAAATAGGTGTTCAAGACCCGATAGGTGTTGATAATACCGAAAACAGTTTTGCGGTATTTGAAACCGGAGAAAGGGTAGACGACTATTTTATCCATGAAACGAAGTTCGGATATAATTCTTCCGCTATTTTGCCCATCAAAAATTCAAAAGGCGAAGTGGTAGCCCAGCTTGTTGCCGATATGCCGATACCCATGCTAAACGAAATTTTGGGACAGTACCTTTTGAATATTATCGGATTAACTTTGCTTATTGTTCTTGTCTTCGTAACAATATTTATTATCCTTATGCAATATGACCTTATTAAACCGATTAAAAATGTTGCCGGTGAGGCAAAGCGTTTTACCGAATCGGATATTGAAAATACAACGGTTATTGAAAAAACAAAGCGAAACGACGAAATCGGGTTGCTCGTAAACTCTGTTTCGCAAATGGAAACCGATATCAAACACTATGTTAAGGATATAACTGAGGTTACCGCTGAAAAGGAAAGAATAGGCGCAGAACTTGATGTTGCCAAAAACATTCAGGCATCAATGTTGCCCTGCATTTTCCCGCCGTTCCCCGAACGAGATGATTTTGATATTTATGCCACGATGACTCCTGCCAAGGAAGTCGGCGGCGATTTCTATGATTTCTTTATGATAGATAACCGCCATTTGGCAATAGTTATGGCAGATGTTTCGGGCAAAGGAATACCGGCAGCGCTGTTTATGGTTATCGGTAAAACCCTTATCAAAGACCATACCGGTCAAGGCAGAGATTTAGGAGATGTTTTCTCCGAGGTTAACAACCTCTTATGCGAATCTAACAGTCAAGAGTTGTTTATAACCGCATTTGAAGGCGTGTTAGACCTTGTTACGGGCGAATTCCGCTTTGTAAATGCCGGTCATGAAATGCCGTTTATTTATAAAAAGAGCGAAGGTTATAAACCCTATAAGATTAACCATGGCTTTGTACTTGCAGGTATGGAAAATATGAAATACAAAAGCGGTGTATTAAATTTAGAGCCGGGCGATAGGTTGTTCCAATATACCGACGGCGTTACCGAAGCCACCGATAAAAATGAAAACCTCTACGGTATGGGTCGGCTTGAAGATATACTCAATAAATGTATTGATAAAACTCCGAAAGATACACTTTTAGCCGTTAAAGAGGATATAGATGCATTTGTCGGAGAAGCACCGCAGTTTGACGATATTACAATGCTTTGCGTTGAATATAAAAAGAAACTCGCTGAATAATAATTAACGGAGGAAATGAAAATGAATAAATATGCGGGAACAAAAACCGAAAAGAATTTAGAAGCCGCTTTTGCGGGTGAATCTCAGGCAAGAAACAAATACACCTATTTTGCTTCGAAAGCAAAAAAAGAAGGATTTGAGCAAATTGCCGCTCTGTTTCTTAAAACTGCCGATAACGAAAAAGAACATGCAAAAATGTGGTTTAAGGAGTTAAACGGAATAGGCGATACAGCTCAAAACCTCGCAGCCGCCGCCGACGGCGAAAACTACGAATGGACCGATATGTATGAGCAGTTTGCAAAAGATGCCGAAGAAGAAGGATTTGACCAACTCGCAAGAAAATTCCGCCTTGTAGCCGCCATAGAAAAACATCACGAAGAAAGATACCGTGCGCTTCTTAAAAATGTTGAGGCGCAAGAGGTATTTAAGAAAAGCGAAGTTAAGGTTTGGGAATGCCGAAATTGCGGTCATATTATCGTCGGCACCAATGCCCCCGAAGTTTGTCCTACCTGCGCTCATCCTAAATCCTATTTTGAAATCAATGCAGAAAACTATTGATTAAATGATTTAAGGCACGGAAAAGAAATTTTCCGTGCCTTATTTTTTGCTTGAAATTTTTGCGCTCTTTGGTATAATATAAATAGTTTATGCAACTTGTAATTGCGAAATTTCGGATAACCGCAAGTTGCGAATGATTTGAAGAGGCGAAAAGAATGAAATTTATTAAGGTTAATAATTATGAAGAGTTAAGCAGAACGGCGGCAAATTTTATTTCTGCTCAGGTTATTGTTAAACCGAACTGCGTTTTAGGTCTTGCAACGGGTTCAACCCCCATAGGAACCTATAAGCAACTTATTAAGTGGTATCAAAAAGGGGATATAGATTTTTCTAATGTTATATCTATAAACCTAGATGAATATATAGGTCTTAAAGGCGATAACGAGCAGAGTTACAGATATTTTATGAATACAAACTTTTTCAACCATATAAATATTTCTAAGGATAATACCTTTGTCCCTTCGGGAATTTCCGAGGATTTTGATAAGGAATGCGAAGAATATGATAAAATGATAAAATCTTTCGGCGGAATTGATTTGCAACTTTTAGGCATAGGCGTTGACGGACATATCGGCTTTAACGAGCCGTCTGATGTTTTCGAGAAAAATACTCATGTTGTAACGCTTCATAAATCAACTATTGATGCAAATTCCCGTTTTTTCAGTTCGCCCGAAGAAGTTCCCACAAAGGCAATAACTATGGGAATGACATCAATTATGCAGGCGAAAAAGATTTTGCTTATTGCCAACGGGAAGAATAAAGAAGAAATCTTGAATAAGGCATTATTCGGGCCTATAACCCCGAAAATTCCGGCATCTCTTTTACAACTGCATTCCGATATAACGGTCATTTACAGCGAGGAATAGTTATGTATAAAATAGGCATTGATTTAGGCGGAACGAATATTGCAATAGGCATTGTAGATAATGAAAATAAAATTATCAGCAAGGTTACAATAAGTACCCTTCTCCCCGATACGATAGGAAATATTGTAGGCAGAACGGTTGATGCTTTGAAGAAATGTTTAGCAAAAGCCGATTTAACAATTAAAGATATTTCCTCGATAGGTATAGGAACTCCCGGAGCGGTCGACAGCAAAAACGGAACAGTGATTTTCGCCAATAATTTAGATTTTAAGAATGTTCCCCTCGCAAAGATGTTGAGCGAGAAAACAGGATTAAAAGTTTATTGCGAAAACGATGCCAATGCTGCGGCTTACGGTGAATATTTAGTTGACAAAAATAAAAGCGGAACGCTCGTTGCCATAACTATCGGTACCGGAATAGGCGGCGGTGTAATAATCGGCGGAAATTTATACTCCGGAAACAAGTTCTCCGGAGGCGAACTCGGTCATATGGTTATCAATTTCGACGGTATTCCATGCTCATGCGGAAGAACGGGTTGTTATGAAATGTATGCTTCGGCTTCGGCTCTGATTAGGCAGACCAAAGAGGCAATGCAACAAAATCTTGACAGTTTAATGTGGCAAATCTGCTCAGGAAACCTCGATAATGTCAGCGGAAAAACCGCTTTCGACGGTATGAGAGCAGGAGACGAAACCGCAAAAGCAGTAGTTGAAAAGTACATTAATTATATTTCGATAGGGCTTGTTGATATAATAAATACCTTCGGTCCCGAAACAATTTGTATTTCGGGCGGTGTTTCCAACGAGGGCGAATATTTATTAGAGCCGTTAAGAAGGCATATTGAATTAAACTCTCCGATAAATAATCAAACAACCGTAAAAATTGCAAAACTCAGTAACGATGCAGGAATTATAGGTGCCGCAAATCTTGATGCGATTTCGGAATAATATCAGAAATGGGATAAATTTCATGATTATAAAAAATGCAAAAATCGGCGGAAAACTTAAAAGCATAATAATAAGCAACGGAAAAATCAGCGAAATAACCGATAATAATGATTTTTGCGATGCTTTTGATGCAAAGGGAGAAACGGTAATAGCAGGGCTCATTGATGTTCATACTCACGGTATGATGGGTTATGATACAATGGACGCTGATTTTGAGCCGATGTGCAGAGAATATGCTTTGGCAGGTACAACAACTTTTCTTCCGACAACGATGACTATGGGTTACGATAGTTTAAGTCGGGTAGATAAAGCAAAAACCGATTTTGAAGGCGCAAATATTGCGGGATTTCATTTTGAGGGCCCCTATATTTCAAAAAGTAAAAAAGGCGCCCAAAATGAAGAATATATAAAAGCGCCCGATTTAGAAGATTTTAAGCAATTCAATAATGTTTCAATGATAACTGTTGCTCCCGAAACCGAGAATGCAAACGAATTTATTAAATCAGTTTCAAGAGACACAGTTGTATCAATAGGGCATACCGACTGCGATTACGATACCGCCATTACTGCGATAGAAGCGGGTGCAAAATGCTTAACGCATTTATTTAATGCCATGCCGCCGCTTCTTCATCGACAGGCGGGTCCTATCGGCGCAGGGGTAATAAAAAACATTTATGCCCAGATTATTTGCGACGGTCTTCATGTAAGTAAGGCGGCTTTTATTTCGGCATATAAAATGTTCGGCCCTGATAGACTTTGTCTTATAAGCGATAGTATAAGACCTGCCAAACTTCCCGACGGCGAATATGAATCCGGTGGACTTTCGGTTTTTGTCAATAATAAATCCATCAGGCTTAAAGACGGAACATTAGCAGGTTGTTATAACTGCCTTATGGACTGTGTAAAATGTGCGGTTGATTTCGGAATAGATAAACAAAATGCAATAAAAATGGCAACCGAAACTCCCGCAAATCTGCTTGGAATAAAAAAAGGAAAAATAGAAGTCGGATATGATGCCGACCTATTGATAGTAGACGATGAACTGAATATAAAGACCGTTATTATCGGCGGAAAAATATTTTCATAAAAATCGCCATTTCTTTCTAAAATACAAAGGCGATAAACAGGCGCCTTTATATTTTTCGGCGTAAAAATTCACGCAAAAAATTCTCGGAATTTGGAATACCCCAAATTCCGAGTTTTTTTATTTGAATCTTATTTCGCAACCTAAGTCTTTTTGAATTTCGGTAAGGCCTTCGCCAACCGTTTTCTTTGTCCGCTCATAAGACCGTTGGCTTTTTGAAAGTGTATTTCCCGAAAGCCCGTATTTAGAGCCGTCGTTTTTATTATCGAGCGGAATAATCGAATAAATATATCCGCTTTTCCCGGGGTATTTATTTACCCATGTGGGAATAATATCAACCGTTGATAGAACAACCGTGCCGTCGGAATACTTATCAAATTTATAACTTAAAAGCATACCGTCTTCCGTATGGCCTGTTGTGCATTCGGGATTCATAAGTTCCTGCCGTTGATTTGAAACGCCGTTACCCATTGAATATATGCAAACTGTTTTATGTTCTCCGCTTTCGGAATGGAGGAGGGAAACGGGCTGGATAACATGGGGATGACTGCCGATAATGATATCAACGCCCAAATTACAAAGTTTTTGGGCTATCGTATCCTGCCATGTATTTTCTTTAAGCTGATATTCTTCGCCCCAGTGCATATAAAATATTATCTTTTCGGCACCGTCGTTTTTCATATTTTCAACAGTACTTTCTGCGGCGCTGTAAAACTCATCAATTCGGGCATAATTGAAGGTGTTTATAAGGTCGTTTGCGTCGGCGGAAATAATATTTCCGTTGAGCGATTTTCTGCCCGGAGTATCGCATATATTTTCATAAGAATATGCCGCCATACCGAGATTTATTCCGTTTATATCCTTAACAATATACGACTTTTCATCGGCAGATTCTTTCGTTCCCGTATATAAAAGGTTTTTATCTTTCAAAACTTTAACCGTTCTTTTAAGACCGAAAAGCCCTGTGTCGTAAGCATGGTTGTTTGTTGTCAGCAATAAATCAAAACCGCAGTCTTTTATGGCATCGGCAAAAGTATCGGGAGTATTGAAAGCGGGATAGCCCTTATATGAGCCCGATTCGGTTCCGCCGAATGTTACCTCTAAATTTGAAACTCCGAAATCGGCGCCCGAAACGAAATCTTTTATATATTTGAAGAAGTCGGAAAAGTCGTAAGAGCCGTTATATTTGGCACCGTCAAGTTGAGTGCTGTGTACCATAAGGTCGCCTGTATTTATTACTGTGGCGGAAGAAACAAGTGTCGGTTCGCCGTTTTCGTTTTCATCGTTTTTTTGGCTAACGGAACTTTCGTTTGTTACGAAAGAATTGTCTTTCTTTGTTTTGAGCGTTGAAACAGCATAACAAACTCCTAAAACAATGCCGATGATTATTAAAAGCGAGGTGCAGATAAAAATTCTTCTTTTAAGTATCGCTTTCCTTCGTTTTTCCTGTCTAGTCATTTCTCATTGACCTTCCTTTTTTGTTTATAAGTATTTCGGGGATTTGAGCGGTAAGTATTGCAACAAAAACAAGCAAACAACCGAAAAATTCCCGAATAGTCAGCGCCGAACCGAGTACTATCCAACCGCCGAGTGTTGCAAAAACACCTTCAAGACTCATCGAAATTGAAGCAACGGCGGGTTCGGCATATTTTTGACCGACGATTTGAAGAGTATAAGCAACTCCGCTCGAAAAGATACCCATATAAAGTATTTGCGGAAGGGCGGAAGTAATATTATGAACCGTCATATCGGGCTCGGCAATAAGCGAAATAACGCCCGAAATTATACCGCAAATAACAAACTGAATCATAGAAAGTTGCGGACCTCCGATAATAGGCCCGTATTTATCGACAAACATAATATGAATCGTGCAGGATAAAGCGCAAAGGAGCATTAGACCGTCGCCCAGATAAAAACCGCTGAAACCGTCGGAAAGGCATAAGAGATAAACACCTGCCGTTGCAATAAAAACAGCAACCAAAATAACAGGAGAAACTCTTTTCCTTAAAACTATTGAAGCAATGGGCACCATAACAACATAAAGCGCAGTTAAAAATCCCGCTCTTGCTTCGGCGGGAACACCCTCCGGATAAACCGAAAGTCCGAGTTGCTGAAAGTTTACCGAAAATGCCAAAAATATTCCGCAGATAATTCCGCCGATAATCGCATTTTTCTTATATTCTTTTGTTTTTTCGAAAACTTCGGTTTTTGTCGCTTTTGCTTTTATAAAAACATAAGTGCCGATAACAAGCGCACCTAAAAGCGAACGCAAACTGTTAAAAGCAAACGGTTTTATGAAATTTGCAGCATCGCTTTGAACGACAAAAGCAAAGCCCCAAATAAGCGAACCGAGGGTTAATATTAAACTTCCTTTTATATTATTTCTTTTCATAAATTGCCTCGTATATAAAATCTTCACAATAGTATAACATAATTCGTCTGTTTTCGCAAATCAAAATATCGAAATTCTTTCGGAATAAAATCGGTAAAAACGATAAATATAGAGAATGGCCAAAGTTTACTATTGCTTTTTAGGTCTTTTTTTAGTATAATTTATTGTAGTTTAGTATGTTCGGAGGATATAATGTTAGAACTGAAAAATATTTCTTTTACCGCCAAAAATGATGATGGCGAAAAAGAAATACTTAAAGATATTTCGCTAAAATTCGATAATGAATTCATTGCAATTACGGGCCCTAACGGTGGCGGAAAATCAACCATTGCAAAGATAATTGCCGGTATCATTAAACCTTCTTCGGGCAAAATTCTGCTTGACGGCGAGGATATTACCGACCTTTCGGTTACCGAAAGGGCAAAAAAGGGAATAAGTTTTGCTTTTCAACAGCCGGTTCGATTTAAGGGAATAACCGTAAAAGACCTTATAGGCCTTGCGTCGGGAAAGGAAATAACGGTAGGCGAGGCGTGTGATTATTTATCAAAGGTAGGTCTTTGCGCAAGAGACTATGTAAACAGGGAAGTCAACGCCTCTCTTTCGGGCGGCGAACTCAAAAGAATTGAAATTGCAACCGTTCTTGCCCGTTCAACAAAAGTTTCACTTTTTGATGAGCCGGAGGCAGGTATTGACCTTTGGAGTTTTTCAAACCTTATAAATGTTTTCGAAAAAATGCACGAAACCTTAGGCGGCTCGATAATCATTATATCCCATCAGGAGAGAATTCTTAATATTGCCGATAAAGTTGCCGTTATTGCCAACGGCAGTCTTAAAGATTATGGAAAGAAAAACGAAATTTTGCCCGAACTTTTGTCTACCAATACTACTTGCAGTGTTTTGACCGATAATTTGGAGGAGAAAAAATGATAAACGAAACAGAAAAAGAACTCCTTAAAATTATTGCCGATATGGAAGGTATTCCGAATGGCGCATATAACATTCGTTCCAACGGAAAGTTGGAGGACAGAAGGTCAACTCCAAGTGTTGAGATTAAAAACAAAACGGACAAGCCGGGCATAGATATTATCATAAAATCCGGCACCAAAGGTGAAACGGTGCATATCCCCGTAATTATAGACGAAAGCGGTCTTAACGACCTCGTTTACAATGACTTTATAATAGGCGACAATGCCGATGTTACGATTATGGCGGGTTGCGGTATTCATAACTGTGGCGACAGCGAGTCGGGGCATGACGGTATTCATACCTTTTTTGTTGGCAAAAACGCAAAGGTTAAATATATCGAGCGCCATTACGGCTCGGGCGACGGCTCGGGCAAAAAGAATATGAACCCGACTACTGTTGTCAACATCGCCGAAGGCGGTTATATGGAAATGGAAACAACCCAAATTAAAGGCATTGATTCCACCCACCGTGTAACAAAGGCGGCGGTTGCCGACAACGCAACGCTCGTTATAAAAGAAAAGATTATGACTAACTTAAATCAACGGGCAACAACCGATTTTTCGGTTGACCTTAACGGTGAAAAATCTGGCGCTAATGTTATTTCCCGTTCGGTTGCCAAGGATAATTCATTTCAGAGTTTCAAGTCTAATATCAACGGCAATAATCTTTGCTCGGGGCATACCGAATGCGATGCAATTATTATGGATAACGCAAAGGTTGAAGCAATACCCGAAATATGCGCAAATCATATTGATGCTTCGCTTATTCATGAAGCCGCAATAGGAAAAATTGCAGGAGAGCAACTTATAAAACTTATGACTTTGGGGCTTACAGAGCAGGAAGCAGAGCAGGAAATCATAAACGGATTTTTGAAATAAAAAGTTTTTTATTAAAGGAGAACGAAAATGAAAACTTATTTAGTTACCGGCGGTGCGGGTTTTATCGGCTCTAATTTTGTTATATATATGTTAGGCAAGTATGACGATGTTAAAATAATAAATGTTGATAAGCTCACCTATGCGGGAAATCTTGAAAATCTTAAATCGGTTGAAAATAACCCGAATTATTCCTTTATAGAAGCGGATATTTGCGATAAAGAAGCAATTTCAAAGATATTTGCCGAAAACGAAATAGATTATGTTGTTAACTTTGCCGCTGAAAGCCATGTTGACCGAAGCATAACAAATCCCGAAATATTTGTAAAAACAAATGTTGAGGGAACGGTAAATATGCTCAGGTGCGCAAAAATTGCTTGGCAAACGGGCGACGACAGTTATAAAGACGGCGTAAAATATTTGCAGGTTTCAACCGACGAGGTTTACGGAACTTTGGGCGCTACGGGATATTTTACCGAAACTACTCCGCTTGACCCCCATTCTCCGTATTCTTCTTCGAAAGCCGCCGCCGACCTTTTCGTTAAGGCATTCGGCGATACATATAAACTGCCCGTAAACATAACCCGTTGCTCTAACAACTACGGCCCTTATCAGTTCCCCGAAAAACTTATTCCGCTTATTATGAACAATGCCTTAAAGCATAAGGATTTACCCGTTTACGGCGACGGTATGCAGATTAGAGACTGGCTTTTTGTTGAAGACCATTGTAAGGCAATAGATATGGTAATAAACGGCGGTAAACTCGGCGAAGTTTATAACATCGGCGGCCATAACGAAAAACCGAATATATTTATCGTTAAGTCAATAATCGAATATATAAAAGAAAATGTTGACGATACGGTCGGTGAGCATATGATAAAGCATGTTACCGACCGAAAAGGGCATGACCGCAGATACGGAATAGACCCCCGTAAAATAAAAGACGACCTCGGTTGGTATCCCGAAACCTGTTTTGAAGTCGGAATTAAAAAGACGATGAAATGGTATCTCGATAATATGGACTGGGTTGAGAATGTTGTAAGCGGCGATTATCAGAAATACTATGAAAATATGTACGGCTCGAGAAAAGAACTTTGATTTTTAATAATAAACCTCCCTTATTCGGACAAAATAGTCTTAAAAGGGAGGTTGTTTTATGCAAAAAAATGCCATGAGTTTTGTTAAAGGCATGGGAGCCGGAATGATAGCAGGGGCTACTGTCGCAATAGTCGGTCAAACCGTAATAGGCAACAGCGGAAGCATATCAAAGGGCTCGGCAAAGGTTGTAAAGGCCGCCGGAGATTTTATCGACGGAATTCAAACTATGTTCAGATAATATTAAAAAGGGAGTAGGGTAAAGTTGCCAAACTCTCTTTTTTTACATAATAGTACTTGAAAAAACAATTCAATGGTAATATAATTAAATGTATTCTTTTTTCGAGGTGCTGTATGATAAGTTATAAATCAATGACAAACGAAGAACTAAAAAGAGAATTTAATACCGTAAAAGCGGAGTATGAGAACATTAAAACTCTTAATCTTTCGCTTGATATGTCTAGGGGAAAACCCGGTTCGGATAACCTTGATTTAAGCAATGATATGTTGCTTTTTCCAAATAAGGAAAGCGGTTTTTTAACCGAAAACGGAACCGAAACGAGAAACTACGGCGGACCTTACGGTATAGACGAGGCAAGGCGCCTTTTTGCCGAAATCCTTGAAATGCCCGAGGAAACCGTAATCGTAGGCGGAAACGCATCTCTGACATTGATGTTTGATGTTATTGCGCAGGGTATGTATAAAGGTTTTGGCGATAAGCCGTGGATTTTCGAGGAAAAGAGAAAATTCCTTTGCCCCGCCCCCGGTTATGACCGCCATTTTGCCATAACCGAATACTTCGGTTTTGAACTTATAACTATCCCCACCGATGAAAACGGTCCCGATATGGATATGGTTGAAGAATATGTTAAGGATAGTACGGTAAAGGGTATTTGGTGCGTTCCGAAATATTCAAACCCCAACGGAACTACATTCAGCGATGAAACGGTAAGGCGTTTTGCAAACCTTAAACCTGCCGCAAAAGACTTCCGCATTATGTGGGATAACGCTTATGTTGTGCATGACCTCTATGACGAGGGCGATAAACTTTTGAATTTGTATGATGAATGCCTTAAAGTCGGCAGTCAAGATATGCCGATTTTCTTCGCTTCAACCTCAAAGGTTACATTGCCGGGCGCCGGAATTTCCTGCATGGCGGCAAGTCCGAAAACTCTTGAAATGATAAAAAACAGAATGAAATATCAAGTTATAGGCCCTGATAAGATAAATCATTTAAGGCATACTATGTTCCTGCCTGACCTTAAAGCCGTTAAGGAACAAATGAAGAAACATGCAGAGATTATCAGACCTAAATTTGAGGCGGTTCTTGATGAATTTGATGCAAATTTAAGCGGTCTTGAAATTGCCCGTTGGACAAAACCGAACGGCGGATATTTCATAAGTCTCAATGTTATGGAAGGTTGCGCTAAAAGAGTAGGGGAACTTTGCAAGGAAGCAGGTCTTGTCCTTACAAATGTCGGTGCGACCTACCCGTATGGCAAAGACCCGTATGATTCAAACATAAGAATTGCCCCGACATATCCGAGCATTGAAGATATCGGAAAAGCCGCAAAGGTGCTTTCGGTTGCCGTAAGATATGCAGCGCTTGAAAAATTAGTATAAAAGTGTTAGTTTTAATTGACTTTAATGTCATTTTTTAGTATAATAAGTTGTAAATAGGCGCAAGGGGTATGAGTATATAACATATTCCTATGTTAAAAACGAAATGGAGGATTTGTCAATGAAGTCCAAAAGAGTGGGCAAGCCGATCTTTTTTGTAATCTTCGTTTTGATTTTGGCTCTTACATATACGGCCTTTTTCGGAATCCATGATTATTTCGGCGACAAAAAACAAAGTTATATTAAGGGTGCCGAAGATATCCGTTGGGGTATTGATATTTCGGGCGGTGTTGAAGCTGTTTTCTCGCCGGATAAAGAGGGCGTTGAAATCACAAAAGACGATATGGCATCCGCAAAAGCAATTATTGAAACCCGTCTTGTAAACCTTAACATCACAGACTATGAGGTTTATCTCGACAATGCAAATCATCAGGTTATCGTAAGATTCCCGAGAACTGCCGGTGATGACGATTTTGACCCACAGGCAGCCATAAAGGAACTCGGAGCATCTGCTCAGTTGCAGTTCTTTGAGGGAGACGATAATTCATCGGGAAATCCGTTTATGACCGGCGAAGTTGTTGATAAGGCAACCGGCGTTTATGAGCAGGAGCATGGTTGGGTTGTATCTCTTGAACTTAACTCAAAGGGTGCCGAAGCATTTGGTACCGCAACGGCAAATGCTTATAAAAACGGAACTAACATCTCGATTTATATGGACGAAACAAACATCTCAACCGCAAGTTGTTCAAACGGTGCCATAACCGGCGGAAGCGCCATAATTTACGGCAACTTTACGCAGGACCAAGCGGTTGACCTTGCAAATAAAATCAATGCCGGTTCTTTGCCGTTCGCATTGACAGTTGATGACAGCAAACTTCAAATAATTTCTCCGTCGCTCGGTTCCGATGCGCTTCGTGTAATGGTTATTGCAGGTTCTATTGCATTCGGTGTTGTATGTTTGCTTATGCTTATCCGTTACCGTGTCCATGGATTTGTCGCTTGTATTGCTCTTTTAGGTCAGCTCGCAGGAACTATCGCTTGTATTTCGGGCTATTTCCCCAATGCTTCGAGCTTCACCTTAACCGTTCCCGGTATCGCCGGTATCATTCTTTCTATCGGTGTCGGTGTTGACTGTAATGTTATTGCGGCTGAGCGTATTCGTGATGAATTCAAGAAGGGCAAAACTATTGACGGCGCTATCGATTCAGGATTTAAGAACAGTTTATCAGCTATTATCGACGGTAATGTTACCATCGTTATCGTATCGCTTGTACTTATGGGTGCTTTCGGTACTCCCGATAGCTTCATCGCAAAGATTTTCTCACCCCTTATGTCGCTCTTCGGCTCTTCGATAACCGGTGCAATTTACTCGTTCGGTTATACACTTTTGATTGGCGTTATCTTCAACCTTATCATGGGTGTTCTTGCTTCTAAGTATATGCTGAAAAGTATTTCGCAGCTTAAATTATTCAGAAAACCTGCGCTTTACGGAGGTAAGAAAAATGATAAATAGTAAAAAAGTTTTGAAATTCGGCCTTATCGTTTATGCCGTAATCATTATTACAGGAATCCTCTTCGGAGTTTTTGCCGGTGTTAAACTTGATATTAACTTCTCCGGTGGCGCCCGTATAACCTATTCTTATACCGGCGATATCAAACAGGCAGATTTTGAATCGACCGTTAAAAATGCTCTTGATAAAGAGTTTACCGTTAGCAAGAATGAATCTCTTGCCGGAAACACAAAAACCTATGCTATCAACCTTTCGGGCAAAAATGCTCTTTCGGCTGAAACGCAGGAAAAAATCACAACCGCCCTTGAAGAAAAGTTCAAGGATAACAAGATAGAACTTTACGATTCAAACTCGGTTAGTTCGTCGGTTGCCGGTGGTTTCTTCGCAAAGAGTATCGTTGCAATGGTTTTAACTGCCGTTTTGGTTGTTATTTATGTTGGTATCAGATTTAAGAACATAGGCGGTGTTTCGGCGGCTTTAACCGCTCTTTGCGCTTTGGTTCTTGACCTTGCCATAACTTTCTGCGCTTGTTCCATTTTCAGACTTCAAATTGATTCAAACTATATGGCAGTTGTTCTTACCATTCTCGGTTATTCTCTCAACGATACCATCGTTGTTTATGACCGTGTAAGAGAAAACAAGAAGTATTATCCGCAACTTTCTCTCAATGAGAATATGAATAGGAGTATTAAGGGAGTTTTAACAAGAAATATTGTAACTTCAGTTACAACCGTTGTTGCCGTTATTACCATCATCGTTGTTGCCGAAATCTATGGCCTTACAACGCTCAGAACATTTGGTATTCCGATGGCATTCGGTCTTCTTTCGGGTTGCTTCTCGTCGTTGTTTGTTGCAGGTCCGCTTTGGGTTTGCTATAAAGAAAAAAGAACTGCTTAAAAGTATTACCGCCTGTGAGATTTTTCACAGGCGGTTTTTTATCCCAGAATAAAAAAACAAAAACCTTCATAGATTTTCTATGGAGGTTTTTTAGTATAATTATAAAGGCGCCTGTTTCCCGCCATTTTTTCGGCAACCGAAGCAGATGCGATAAAAAAATCGCCGTTTCGGTCAAATTTATCGTATTTTGTGTCTTTAAGAAAGGGTGATTCTTATGATAATTTATTTAATCAGTTTGGCTGTTTTACTCGGCATTTCTTCAATAGTTGTTTTTATGCTTTCTTTTTATTCGGGCAAAGCGTTAAAAAGAATTATATTGAATGCCGTTTTCGGAATTTTGATTATGGCAGGAATAAATTTAACATCGAAATTCAGCGGAGTTCATATCCCGATAAACCCCGTAACCGCACTGGGTATCGGCATATTTTCGATTCCTGCCGTTATCGGATTTTTAATGCTAAATATTATATTTTTATGACTTGAAAATCAGGTCGGAAAGTTTTGCCAACTCTTCCATACTAAGCGCCTCGCCCCTTACCGTTTCGGCAAGTCCGACTTTGGCAAGACAATTTCTCAAATGATTTTTATCAATATTAAGTGTATTTGAAACGGTATTTATAAATGTTTTTCTGCGCTGGGCGAAACATGCTTTGCTCAGCATAAAAAATCGGGCTTCATCTTTAAGTTCTATCGGCGGTTTTTCTCTTATTTTAAGGTTTATTACTGCCGAATCGACCTTCGGGGCGGGTAAAAACGAAGTTCTGTCAACCAAAAAAAGTTTTTCGGCAATGCTAAAATAGTTTACCGCAACCGTAACGGCACCTGCTTCACGGCTGCCGACCTTTGCGCAAAGGCGGTCGGCGGCTTCTTTTTGCACCATAACGGTTATGGAGTCGATAGGCAGTTTGCTTTCAAGAAGCCCCATAATGATAGGCGAAGTAATGTAATAGGGGAGATTAGCGCAAACACAAACTCGGCTGCAACCCTCAAATTCCTGCTTGATTATTTCTTTAAGGTTTAATTTCATCGCATCGCCGAAGATTATTTTAATATTCGAAAATTCGCCTACGGTAGTTTCCAAAACGGGAGCAAGTCGCTCATCAAGTTCTATCGCCACAACCTTTTTGGCAACTTTACAAAGTTCTCTTGTTAAAACCCCTGCGCCGGGACCTATTTCAATAACTCCGCTGTTCTGGTCAAGACAACTTTCCGCCATTCTCGGACAAACCGTTTCGTCTATAAGAAAGTTCTGACCGAGCGATTTTTTGAAAGAAAAACCGTTCTTTTTAAGCAGTTCGGTTATTTCGTTAATATCGGCTAAATTCATATAATTACTCCTTATTTTATACCGATATTATATAATATCATTTATCATCTTTCAAGAAAATTTTTGTTGTTAAAAGCATAAGAATATGGTACAATATAGAAAATAATATTTTGGAGTGAATATCTTGGATAACAGATATATTGGCAAGGTTATTGCCGAAATGGAGCCGTTTTTCAGCGAAAACAAGTTTGAAAACTTCGGTGAGAACTGTTTCAAAAACGATAAAAAAGCAGTTAAAGTCGAGTATAGCGATGCAAGGCAAATGTATCTTTTGCTTACAGCCGATATTGACGAAGAAGGCAATATCGGAGAATACATCGAGGCAGAAGCATGGCTTTTTGATGATTCGCAACTTGAAAGAGATGCCGAAAGCGTTGGAATAGATTTTGTTGATACGCTTAGGAAAAATATGGGTATTAAGGTTAAAAAGACGGCAAATAATAATATTGATTTACCGACTGCCAAAAAAGGCGATAAATACAACATTACAAGTTTTACAAAAAAAACGCTCGATACCTATCCGCAACTTAAAGAGCCATATAAAGAATATGTTGCAAAATACGGCAATTTCCTTTACCTTAACTTTTTCGGAACATATCTTGTTCCCCTTATGAAAGAAACATTGAAAGAGGGAAATAAAAAGTCGTTAAAGAAAATTCTCGATATGGTTGAACCTGCCTATATGCAGGGCGATAAGGATTCGGTTAATACCGCCGTTGCTTGTCTTGCCGCCGCTTGTTACGGTGATGAAGCCGTAACTGCTGCCGTAAACAATATGTTGAGCGAAAATGCTCATTTCAAATCGGCAGTAAACGAATTTATACCCATTATTAAATCCAAAAAACAAATCAGAGAAACTCTGGTTAAATAATTAAAAGGGGGAATTTTTTATGGGACCGTTACTCATTATTTTGTTTATAATTCTTTTTATCATCATTTGCTGTAATGTACGAATTGTACCTCAGGCAACGCAGTATGTTATTGAATCTCTCGGAAAATACAAAGCAACTTGGGACGCCGGAATTCATGTTAAAATTCCGATAATTGAAAAAATTTCCAAAAAAATAACCTTAAAAGAGCAGGTTATGGATTCGCCTCCGCAACCGGTTATTACAAAAGATAATGTTACAATGCAGATAGATACTGTTGTTTATTTTCGCATTTTTGATGCAAGACTTTATACCTATGGCGTTGTAAACCCGATAAATGCACTTGAAAATCTAACCGCAACAACCCTTCGTAATATTGTTGGCGAAATGGAACTTGACGGAACCCTTACTTCAAGGGATACCATAAACAGCAAAATGACCTCCATTCTCGATGAAGCTACCGATAAATGGGGAATTAAGGTTACGAGGGTTGAGCTTAAAAATATCATTCCGCCTACCGAAATTCAGAATGCGATGGAAAAGCAGATGAAGGCAGAGCGAGACAGAAGAGAAACCCTGCTTCAAGCTGAGGGTCATAAAGCCGCCGCAATAACAAGGGCGGAAGGCGATAAACAAGCAATGATTTTGGCGGCAGAAGGCGAAAGAGATGCAAGAATTGCAAAAGCCGAAGGTGAAGCAAAGGCAATTTATCTCTCTAAAAAAGCCGAGGCAGACGGTCTTGCCGCTCTTAAAGAGGCAGGTGCCGATGCCGCCGTTTTGGAACTCAAAAAATATGAAGCGCTTGTTAATTTGGCGAACGGAACTGCGGCCAAACTTATTATTCCAACCGATGCCGTAAATGCCGTTACAAACAATGCAATTTTCACCGAAACAACAGGACTCGGCGATAATACAAAGTCGGCTCCGAAGAAAAAATCTGCCCCTAAGGCAGACCCTTGTTGCGATGATTAAAACAGTTTTAAGCAGAGGCAAAAACCTCTGCTTATTTTTTTAATAAAATCTCTTGTCATTTTTTGCCGAATGTAGTATAATTACATTAGATAATTGTGTTTTAATGAGGAATCCTGCGATGAAGGAAATTATTTTAGTAAAAGACGGTGAATTATCGCTAAAAGGTCTTAACCGTTCAACATTTGAAAGCAAACTTGTAAATAATATAAAAAGGCGCCTTAAACCGCTTGGCGAATTTAAGATAACAAGGGCGCAGTCAACGATGTATATTGAGCCCGAAAGCGACGATTTTGATTTTGAAGAGGCGCTCGAAAGGGTCGGCCGTGTTTTCGGTATCGCGGGATACAGTCGTGCTTGTGTTCTCAAAAAAACCCCCGAAGATATTTTCGAAAATGCGCCTGTATATCTTCAAAAGGCGCTTAAAAAAGCCAAAACTTTCAAGGTTGAAGCCAAAAGAGCGGATAAGTCGTTTCCTCTGAAATCCCCCGAGATTTGTATGGAACTCGGCGGAGTTATACTCAGCAAATTCAATCATTTAAGGGTTGATGTTCATAATCCCGATGTTGTTGTAACGGTTGAGGTAAGGGATTTTGCCGCTTATGTAAGGGCAGAGCAATTTAAGGGCGCCGGTGGTTTGCCTGTTGGAACTTCCGGTAAAGCCGAAATCCTTATTTCGGGCGGTATTGACAGTCCCGTTGCGGCATTTATGATGGCAAAACGAGGTATTTCGCTTAACGCCGTTCATTTTGCCAGTCCGCCATATACGAGTGTCAGAGCCGAAGAAAAGGTTAAAGCGCTTTTATCGAAGGTTGCTAGGTACTCGGGCGGAATAAACCTTGCCGTTGTTCCGTTTACCGAAATCCAAGAGCAAATAAGAAACAACTGCCCCGAAGATTATTTTACTCTCATCATGAGAAGAATGATGATGCGTATTGCTTGTAAAATAGCAGAAAAGGACGGTTGCTTGGGTCTTATTACAGGAGAGAGTTTGGGTCAGGTTGCAAGTCAAACATTACCTGCTATCGGCTCAACCGACAGCGTTTGTAATCTTCCTGTTCTTCGTCCGCTAATCGGTATGGATAAGGAAGAGATTATAAAAATTTCAAGAGATATAGATGCTTTTGAAACTTCTATTTTACCTTATGAGGACTGTTGTACGGTATTCACCCCAAAACATCCGCATACTCGGCCAAAACCAGGTCAATGCGAAAAGGCAGAAGAAAAATTAAATATTGACCTTTTGGTTGAAAATGCGATAAAAGGCATACAATATTCGTATATAGAATAATATTTATTTAGGAGAAAAAATAATGATTAGAAATGTCAAGGTTGATTTAATCTATTATACAGTAGGTTCGGATTTCGAAATGGAATTCAACCTTTGCGGTTGTTGCCGTATGCGGCTTTTAACCGATACTGTTTCAAACAGAACTGATTTTTCAAAGAGTCTTGCAAGGGGTGTTTCAAGAAGCAATATTATTATTGCCTGTGGTCCCGTTTTTGGCGAAACCGGTCTTGTTTCCACTATTGCAAAGGTAACTAATATCGGAACTGAGGTAATCGAAAACAGTAAATACGGAATTGATGATGACCGTGAAATCAGCGTTATTAAGGGCTCAACTCCGCTTGTTTCTTCCGACGGTGTTTTCGGCGGCTGTATTATAGAAAACGGTCCGCAGGTTATAATCGTTTTAAGCGAGGGTAAATCTCTTCGCAAAAAGGTTATGAAAGAACTTATCCATCCTTATATTGCTCAGTGGAGTTTTATCGCCGCTCAAAATGGCGAGTTTTCACCCATTGTTAAGAATGCTCAACCCATTTATAATGACAACGATATAAACTTCCAAAAGCCGGAAATGGAAATAAACGACGAAAAGGGCCGTCCTGTTTTAGTAAACGATAATAACGGCTTTTTACTTGATTACGACGAAGAGGATACGAATAAAAAGCGTCCCGTTATGACCGTTGACGAGGAAAATGAACTTTATTATAATGTTACCTCTTTCAACGATAAGTCGGCTGAAAGGCAGAACACGAGATATTATTACGAAAACGATGAAGATATGGAGTTTGAAGGCAAGAAATCAAATAAGACTTTCTTGGTGGTTCTTATTGTCCTTATGGCTTTTTTTGCTGTTCTTTTACTGTTTTTTGCGGTTATAAGACCTATGTACTATGGCTATGAAGTTCTCGATTTTCTGAAACAAATATTTACTCCGAAATCAATAATCAGTATAGCAGTTAAGTTTAGGGGGATAGGCGGTTGAGTTTTTGGACAACAACGGCAGGTATTGTTATTAAAACCTTTTTGATATCAATGGTGCCTGTTATTGAACTTAGGGGCGCTGTTCCCGTCGCCATTCATGATGGGCTTAATATATGGGCGGCGCTTTTTATCTCAATAATCGGTAATTTGTTGCCCGTTCCGTTTATTATTCTCTTTGTAAGAAACATATTTGCCTTTTTGCGAAAACATTTTTCAAAGCTTAACGGAGTAATAACAAAACTCGAAAAAAGAGCCGAGAAAAAATCCGAAACCGTACTTAAATATGCCTTTTGGGGGCTTTTTGTCTTGGTAGCAATTCCGCTTCCGGGAACAGGAGCATGGACGGGGGCGCTGGTCGCCGCCATGCTTGATATGCGCCTTAAAAAAGCATTTCCTTCAATAGCGCTCGGTGTAGTTGCCGCAGGGCTCATAATGACGATACTTTCGCTAACGGGCAAGGCAATTTTTTGAAAATGTAAGCAAAAAACTCTTGACTAATAAAACTACTTGTGATAGAATATCACTTGTCGCAAGTGCGGGTGTAGTTCAATGGCTAGAATTCCAGCCTTCCAAGCTGGTCGTGTGGGTTCGATTCCCATCACCCGCTCCAAAAAAGAAGAGATACCTTTACGGTGTCTCTTCTTTTTTAATATGGTTAAGATGGGAATCGAACAAGGAGGGAGAAACACAAAAGTGTTTCGGAAGAAAAGTGTCCGGTGGACAGTTTTCGCCGACGGGGCAACGAGCGTCAGCGAGGCGAAAGGTGCGGCAGCACCGCCAAAATTCCCATCACCCGCTCCAAAAATCCTCTTTCATAAGAAAGGGGATTTTTCACTCTTCACTTTTCTCTAAAAGCAATATATAGGATTTTTGGAAAGTTTATAAGGTTATATTTTCACAGCCAATAGACAAACAATTAGTATATGAATTTAATTTTTTGGATTTTTCGGCAAGGAAACCGGAAACTTTTGAGTTGCTTTATCCTCTATGCATTGAGTCTTTTCCAAAGGGAAAAACAGAAGGATTAGACTATTTATACGAACAAAAGCAAATATTTAATCGCTATACCGAAGCATTCAAACCCGAATCAGATTTTGGAATAATAATTTTCCGCTGTGCTTCGTTAAAATACTCGTAAATCCGTCAGGATTTACTGTGTTTTGTGCCTCGCACAACAAAAAATTCTTAAATTACAAAATTCTTCGACCCAAAAGGTGCCGTTTTTTGAGCGAATTTTGGTGAAGCGAAGTACATAAGGCTGTCGCCTATGTGCGACAATGAGCCGAAAGACGCCTAAAAACTGCCCTTTTGGGCTGGTTCGGGTTTGAATGCTTCGCTATGTTTTAGGACAGTTGATTTTATCAGATGAGGTTGTAACTTCAATAAGGAGAAAATTCAAAAAATTATTTCCTGATATGAAAATAGACGCTGATAGAATTAAAGAAATGATTTCATCGGAAATTGTTAAAAGAGAAATTCTTGATCTAGATCAATCAAAAGAAGCAGTTAAAATAATTAAAAAGGCAGAAAAGAAAGTTGCTCAAAAAGCAACAAATCAAGAATAAACATATAAAAAACCTCCCGATATGTTCGGGAGGTTTTTGTTTTAATATTTTTATTCTCCGAAAAGTCCGAACTGATATCCTTTTGCTCTTACGGTGTTTATAATTTCGGGGAGCATGGAAACATTAGTATTTGAAACGGCATGGAAAAGATAAATTGTTCCGTTTTTGGTATTCTCTTTTACAACCTGCCTTGTTTGGGATTTAGAAGGTTGTTTGCTTGTATCCCAGTCGGCATAGGCGCAGTTCCAAAATACAGTTTTATAGTTTAATTCTTTCATAAGCGCCAACATTCTATCGCTGTATGCGCCCTCGGGGAAGCGGAATAAGGTCATTTTATAACCGTATTTTTTAAGGATATAATCATGGAGGGTATTAACCTCGTCGTATGCTTTTTTGTTTGAAAGCGAGGGGAAAGACGGGTGATTTGTACTGTGGTTTCCTACGGCATGGCCTTCCGAAATCATTCGTTTTATCAGGTTAGGATGGCTTTTAGCAAAATGCATCGTAACGAAGAAAACTGCCTTTACCTTTTTTGATTTAAGGGTATTAAGGATTTTATTTGTATTGTTGTTGTATTCATAACCCTCATCAAAAGTAAGATAAACCGTTTTTTTACTGCGGTCGCCTGTTGAATAGGCATTAAATTTCGAATAGAAGTTTTGTCGGCTTTCGCTGCCTTTCCAGCCGTAACCTTTTCGGGTATTTTTATATTTCATCAAAAGGTTATTCAGATTTGATGAAAAGGGCGGGAGAGAGCCGTCTTTTGTAACTTTGGGCGGTTGATAAGAACTTTCTTTTTCAGTCTTTTTTTCAGCGGAAGAAACCGACTTGCTCGAAACGGTTTTTGCTTTTGAAATTTCTTTTTGTTTTTGTTCGGCTTCTTTTTTCGCTTTCAAAGCTGCTTTTTGCTTTTCGGCTTTTTTTGTTTCATAATCTTTTATATAGACCGAGATATCAACTTTTTGAGTAAATACGGTTTTATTTTTATCGGTAAAATATTCCAAATCAACGGTATTTTCGTCTACGAAAACAATAGAAACAAAGGCATTTTCAAAGTTATACGGCTCTTTATCAAAATTTTCAATTTGGTAGTTAAATTCAAAATCGGATATATTTATAAGTTTAATTTTGTTTTTATCGGCATAACAAATGTATCCGTTTTTATAATCGGAAACGGTTGAAACTGCTTTTGAAACGGCGCATTTTCGGCGGTCATAATAATAGCAGTCTTTGTTTTGGGTTTCAATGCGGAGTAGGTCTTCGCCGAAAACATAAACGGTTGGCTTTTCAAAATTGAGCGACAGTTTACTAACTGTATTCCCGTTTTTAAGAAACTCTAAAACGGTTTTTGAGTTTTTTGTTTCGGCTTTTAAGTATGTATCCTTTTCCTCGGATAATTCTATAAAGCGCTTTTCTATATTTTTATATGTACCATCTTTTGCCATAAAATACAAAACCGAATCGTTTTCGCAAAAGGTTATTATATTATTTTCGGCGATAGAAAATTCGGCATTTTTAACCTCGCCGTTTATAGGCGAAACATTGTAAAAATTGAGATTTACTTTCGGCAAATCTTTCGTATCTGGATTTTTAATCGGAGTAAAACTATCGGACAAAAGCAAATCATATAACGATAAAGCACGGCTTTCAAAGGTGTTTACTGCGGTAACTTCCGTTTCGCCTTCGGCGATAGTTACAAAGGTGTTTTTATCTGAAAACGGAAACTCCGTTTTATAAGCAGGAAGCGGTTTTTCTTTCGGTTTTTCGGCTGTTTTTGAAGCGCAACCGCAAACAAACAGAAAAACAAGCAAAATTGAAATGGACTTAATAATTTTTTTCATGATATCCCCCGTAAATTCAACATCTATTGACTTTTCCCTATCTTTATTGTACTATAACGAATATGAAGTGTCAATATGGCTTAAATACATTTTCGGTTATTTAGTGCTTTAATGTCAAAACTGATTATAAAAGGGTGATTAGAACGGAAAAGAATATTCTTTATTTGGTTATTCCTTGCTTTAACGAGGAGGAAGTTTTAACTTTTACAGCGGAAAAATCAAAGGAAAAACTATGCTCACTTATCGCCCTTAGCAAAATATCCCCCAACAGTAAGATTTTGTTTGTAAATGACGGCTCAAAGGATAAAACTTGGCAGATAATACGGGAACTTTCAGAAAAAAACAGTATTTTTACGGGTATTTCCCTCTCTAAAAACGGCGGACATCAGAATGCTCTCTTAGCGGGACTTATGACGGCAAAAAAATATGCCGATATTGTAATTTCAATGGACGCTGATTTGCAGGACGATATAAACGCAATAGACGAGATGATAGACAAGTATAAAAGCGGGGCGGAGATAGTTTACGGCGTTAGGGCATCGAGAAAAAGCGACAGTTGGTTTAAGCGGACAACAGCTCAGAGTTTTTATAAATTTATGCGGTATTTAGGTGTAGATATCGTATATAATCATGCTGATTTTCGGCTTTCGAGCAAACGGGTTTTGGAAAAACTTGAAGATTTCGGCGAGGTTAATATTTTTCTTCGGGGAATTTTTCCGCTTATAGGGTTTAAGTCGGATATCGTTTATTATGACCGCAAAGAGCGACTTGCGGGAAAAACAAAATACCCCAAAAGAAAAATGCTTTCCTTTGCTTGGGACGGCATAACTTCTTTCAGCATTAAACCGATAAGAATGATACTTAATTTGGGTATTTTGATTTTTTTGGCGAGTGTTATAATTATGATTTATACCCTTGCGGTTAAGTTGCTCGGCAAAACGGTTGACGGTTGGACATTTATTGTAATTTCCATTTGGCTTATAGCCGGTATTCAGATGTTTTCGATAGGTCTTATCGGCGAATATATCGGAAAGATTTACAGCGAAACGAAAAACCGACCGAAATATATTATTGACGAAGATTTGAATGAAGAATAAGAAAAACATCTTGGATTTAATATCCAAGATGTTTTTTAGTTAAAGTATTATGCAGATAAGTCCGTTACAGCCGTCGTTTGTAACCCGTTCTATCGTTTCTTTAATTCTCATTCTTGCATCATCAGGCATTCTTGCGAGTTTTGTATGAAGTCCCTCGTTTACAAGTTCATAAAGCGATTTTCCGAAAATGTTTGAATCCCATATTTTTTCGGGATTTTCTTCAAATTCGCTGAGCATATACATAACAAGGTCTTCCGACTGCTTTTCGCTTCCGACTATGGGGCTGACTTCGGTTGTAATTCCTGCTTTTATGAGGTGGATAGAGGGTGCCGAAGCTTTAAGGCGAACGCCGTATCTTCCGCCCTGTTTTACGATTTCGGGCTCTTCGAGGGTTAATTCATCTATTTCGGGCATTACGATTCCGTAGCCCGTTGCCTCAACTTCGTCGAGGGCATTTTTAATTTTTTCGTACTTTTGTTTTACCTTTGAAAGATTTACTATTGAGTCCATAAGTTCTTTTTCATCTTCGATTTGAAGACCTGTATTTTCGGATAGAATTTTATAAAACAGGTTGTTTTCAACCGCAATATCAATATCGGCAGAGCCCTTTCCGAGATGAATTGCATTTATGTTTGCATATTTAATGTATTCGTTTTCACCGAACGCATTTTTGAAATTTTCGATATCTTTAACCTTGCAGATTTTTTCGGTTATGTTTTTAATGGCTTCAAGAATATTACTCCTCAACCAATGGCTGAAAGGCAGAGAGTTAATCCATTTCGGGAAATTGATTTTGATTTCTTCAATGGGAAATTCAAAAAGAATTTTTGAAAGGATTTCTTTTATTGAATCCTCGCCTAATTCGAGGCAGTTAACGGGTATTACGGCAACACGGTATTTTTCGCTTAAAATTTTTGCGGTGTTTTTGGCTTCCGCCGTATCGGGATAACGGCAGTTAAGAAGAACGATAAAAGGTTTATCGGTTTTTTTCAAATCGTTTATTATGCGTTCTTCGGCTTCTTCGTATTCGCTGCGCTCAATATCGCTTATCGACCCGTCGGTTGTTATGACAAGACCTATTGTTGAATGTTCGGTTATAACTTTTTGAGTTCCGATTTCCGCCGCCATATTAAACGGCACAGAGTCTTCAAACCATGGCGTTTTAACCATTCTCGGCTGGTCGTTTTCTATGTAACCGAGTGCGCTCGGAACGATATAGCCGACGCAGTCAACGAGGCGGACATTCATTTTCGCATTATTATCAAAACTTACCGTAACGCCTTTTTCGGGAATAAATTTCGGTTCGGTTGTCATAATCGTTCTGCCCGAAGAAGACTGCGGAAGTTCATCGTTTGCCCTTTGCTTTATATAGTCTTCCTCAATATTAGGAAGTACCATAGTTTCCATAAATTGTTTAATAAATGTGGACTTTCCCGTTCTTACGGGGCCTACAACACCTATATAAATATCTCCGTTTGTTCTTGTGGCTATATCTTCGAAAATTTTTGAATCTGCCATAAAAATACTCCCTCATATCAAGTTACTAATAAAAGATATGAGAGAGTTTTTTTATTTATTACATTAAATGAAAAAATAAACTGTATCCCAAGCGGGGAGTGAGGGAAAATGGCGCATATATACCTTATAATCGCTTCTTATATCCAAAACCGCTTTCGGGATATTTATTAAATCGTCGCTTTTGTGGTAACAGGCGATTTGCATTTTCGGTTTATTAGTTTTAATTGTATTTTTTGCACCCTTAATAAAATCAATTTCGGCGCCCTCAACATCGGCTTTTATATATGTTATATCGGCGCTGTCCGTTATGTCGTCAACACATAAGAAATCAATTTCGCTTCCTTTATCCGAAGCGGAAGAACCTCTTGACCCGTTCATAATAAATCTGCCCTTTTGCGTTTTGTTCCAAACGGCAGCATTTATTAAGGATATATTTTTAACATTTTTAACGGCAAACGATAACTTGTTAAATGTTTTTATATCGGGCTCAACGGCGATGATTTTTTTATAAGAGTTTACCCGATTTTGAAACTCAAAAACGGTATCGCCTCTGTATGCTCCTAAATCGAGATATGTTTCTTCGTTTGAAAGCGAAAGAAAACTGTTATACGGCTCATCGGTACTGACTTCGCAGGAAAAAAGATAGTCGGTATCGCCGCTCAACTTATAATTTACGGTATTTGAAAATGTTTTCTTTGAAATATCGTCTTCGAGAATTCTTAAAATACCGTCATGCTCATTTTTTTTTGCAAAATAAAAATTTTTATCGAAAAGGATATCTCCGTAAACCGGAACATCGGGAGCCAAAAGAATATGATTTTGCTTTATTCTTTTAACATTTTCGATAACTTCTTTTCGAGCCGACCCGAAACACATAAGAACGGTCATTTTTCCGAAACGCTTTTCAAGTTCCGAGAGCGTTGTAACGGGAAAACCGTGAAATGTTTTGCCATCTCTCTTAAAATCGTCAGAAGAAAAAATGCCCTCAAACTTAATGTTTTTTTCTTCCAAAACCTTTATGATTTTATCGGCACCGTTACCCATTCCGTAAAGAACGATGGGGTAGGGTGAGTTTTTAAGGTTATCCCAAATATCTTTGTTGTTAAGCACTGTGTTTTCCGACTTTTACGGGCTTTTCTTCTTTTGAAAGACCGTAATAGAAAAATGTTATTGAGGTTGTCATTAAAAGACTTGCGACTATATCGGTAAGCCAATGAACACCCGAAAAAAGGCGCAAAACAACGGCAACGGCGATATAAAGACAACCGAAAACCGTAAGCCCTGTTTTTATTCCTTTATATCCTTCAAAAATGCGGTTTACCTGAATAATGGCGGTAGTAAGAATTGTGCAGATAAGAAGGGTATGCGAGGAGGGGAAGGAGGGCTCTGCAATATTTATACCGTTCATATAAATCGGGCGGTAATTTATCGAGATTTTTTCAAAGACGGCATATATTATTCCGAGCAAAGCATATGTTCCGCCCAAACAGTAAATATATCGGTCTAATTTGAATATGTTTTTGCGCTTTATAAGTTGAAAAAGACCGACGGCTCCGAAAATAAGTCCGAAACCGATGGCGATAATACCCATAACATCGGTAATATCATAAAAGGACATATGTACTTTCGTAAAGGCATGAAATCGGTTGTTTATCGTTGAAAAACCGATTTCAGCAGGGGGCCCCGAAAGCTGAGGGCCAACATCAACCGTTTTTGTAAGAACGGAAAATACTACTGAAACAATAAGGAAGAAAGTTCCGTAAAGATAAGATTTTTTCTTTTGCATAAATATACACCTCTGAAAATAACTGTACTATTCCAAATAGTACAGTTGAATGATACAACGGTTTTGCTTTTTTGTCAAGAATTTTTTATATGTTATACATAAGTAATAATATGAGCAATATTTTTTATAATTACTTGTTGCTAAATTAAATTAAAGTGATATAATATAAGTTATGTTTGTTTTGGGGGAAAAATTATGGTAAAGCATATAATTCTTTGGAATTTATCGGAAGAGTTAACAGACGAGCAAAAAAGAGAAGTCAAGATGAATGCAAAAGCAGGTCTTGAATCGCTCAAAGGAAAAATATCGGGACTTATTAGTATAAAGGTTAACATAAACGGTCTTGAAACTTCAAACTGCGATATGATGCTAGACAGTTCTTTTGAGTCGTTTGAGGCATTAAAAGAATATTCCGTTAACCCAGAGCATGTTAAAATCGCCGATACTTATGTCAGGCCGTTTACGGCAAAAAGAACCTGCATTGATTTTGAAGAATGATAAAACTTAAAATCTTTTTAAGAAAAAATACCGTTTTATTCTTTATTTGAAATTAACAATTAGTTAACCACTTGGAATTTATAATTTGATATAATATAATTTAAGCTTAGTTTTTGGAGGCAAAAAATGATTAAAAAACTCGCAGGGAGTATAAGGGAGTATAAAACCCCCGTTTTCTTAACGCTTTTCTTTATATTCGCCGAAGCAGTTATAGAAAGCATTATCCCGTTTATTACGGCAAAATTAGTTAACAGTATGCAATTAGGAGAGGCCGATATAAGTTTTATTCTTAAAATGGGCGGAATTCTCGTTGCAATGGCGGTGGCATCGCTTTCTTGCGGCGGTATAGCAGGATATACCTGCGCCAAAGCGTCGGCAGGATTTTCAAAAAATCTGCGCCATGATATGTTCTATAACATTCAGAATTTTTCTTTTAAGAACATTGATAAGTTTTCGTCGTCATCGCTTGTAACAAGAATGACAACCGATGTAAACAATGTTCAAATGGCATTTATGATGATAATTCGTATCGCTTTAAGAGCGCCTCTTATGCTTATATTTTCAATAATAATGGCATTTGTTATGGGCGGAAAATTGGCAATAGGATTTGTAGCCATTATCCCGTTGCTCGGCGGCGGACTTTTGCTTATTGCAAAATTTGCAATGCCGGCTTTCAGAAGGGTATTTAAGAAGTATGACCGCCTTAACGAATCGGTTGAAGAGAATGTAAGAGGAATGAGGGTAGTTAAGGGCTTTTCCAGAGAGGAATACGAAAAGAGAAAATTCGGCGATGCTTCCGAAGATATCTGTAAAGATTTTACAAAAGCGGAAAAAATCGTCGCATTAAACGGCCCTTTAATGCAAGTTTGCATTTATTTCAATATGATTTTCGTTCTTTCTATCGGCTCGTGGTTTATTATCGGCGGCAGAAGCAGTATTGCAGTCGGCGAAATTTCATCAATGCTAACCTACGGTTTTCAGGTTCTTATGCAACTTATGATGATTTCAATGATTTATGTTATGCTTACGATGTCGGCTGAATCGGCAAAGCGAATAGCCGAAGTTTTAGACGAAAAGCCGACCATCGAAAACCCGAAAAACCCTGTTTTCGATGTTAAAGACGGCTCCGTTTCCTTTAAGAATGTCAACTTCAAATACCAAAAACACGGTAAAGAATTTGCTCTTGTCGGCGCAAATCTCGAAATTAAATCGGGTATGACGGTTGGAATTATCGGCGGAACGGGTTCGAGTAAATCAACCTTTGTTCAGCTTATTCCGAGACTTTACGATGTAACCGACGGTGAGGTTGCAGTCGGCGGAATAAATGTTAAAGACTATGATTTAACGGCTCTGAGAGATGCAGTTGGCATGGTGCTTCAAAAGAATATCCTTTTTGCCGGAACTATTAAAGATAATCTTCGCTGGGGCAACGAAAACGCAACCGATGAAGAAATAATCGAGGCGTGTAAACTTGCTCAGGCAGATGAATTTGTTTCAACTCTCAAAGACGGTTACGATACATATATCGAGCAGGGAGGTACTAATGTTTCCGGCGGACAAAAACAGCGTCTTTGTATTGCGAGAGCCCTCCTTAAAAAGCCGAAGATTTTAATTCTTGACGACTCTACAAGTGCGGTTGATACCAAAACCGACGCTTTAATAAGAAGGGGCTTTCAAAATTACATTCCCGATACAACTAAAATAATTATCGCTCAAAGAATTTCTTCGGTGCAAAATGCCGATTTGATTCTCGTTATGGATAACGGAAAAATAGTTGAAACGGGAACTCATGAGCAACTTGTAAAATCGAGCGAAATATACCGCGAAGTATATGAGCAGCAGACCAACGGAGGTGAAGATAATGAGTAATCAGAAACTTCCAAAGGGTATGAATACGGGAAAGAAAATCAATGTTAAATCGTTAGGAAGGGTAATAAAACTTCTCTTTTCTTTCTATCCGAAGCTTGTTACGATAACGGGAATTTGCATACTTGTTTCATCGGTTGTTTCGTCTATACCTGCCGTTTTCCTTCAAAAAGTTATCGCCATTATCGATAATTATTTTAAGCAAAACAAGGGCAACTTAGGCGATGGTATCTGGCTCGTTGCCAAAAAAGAAATTGTACCGCTTTTAATAATTTTGGCATCAATGTATGTAATTTCGATTATTCTTATGACCGTTTACTCATTGCTTCTTGCCAAAATAACGCAGGGCTTTCTATCAAAAATGCGCCAAAAAATGTTCGGAATTATGCAAAATCTTCCGATTAAGTATTTCGATACGAATAAGCATGGCGATATTATGAGCCATTATACCAACGATATTGATACTTTAAGACAACTTGTTTCTCAGGCGCTTCCGCATTTATTGCAGTCGGGAATTATCGTAATTTCGGTACTGTTTATTATGCTTTGGTATAGCTTTTGGATGACAATTCTTGTTATATTCGGTGTTTTTGCAATGCTCTTTGTTTCAAAGAAGATAGGCGGAGGAAGTGCGAAATACTTTATCCGTCAGCAAAAATCGGTCGGCATTACCGAGGGATATATCCAAGAAATGATGAACGGTCAAAAGGTTGTTAAGGTCTTTAACCATGAAGAAAAATCAAAGAAAGAATTTGATAGGGTAAACGAAGAACTCTTTAACGACGGTTTCAGAGCAAATGCTTTTGCAAACAGTTTAGGCCCTATCATTATGAATATCGGCAATATCCTTTATGTTTTCTGCGCAATTCTCGGCGGAATTTTGATGTTTGTAAAAGTTCCGAATGTCGGCATCAGTACAATAGTTGCGGGAACTTTCGTTCCGATTTCCATTTCCATTGTTGTTCCGTTCCTCAATATGACCAAGCAGTTTACGGGCAACCTTAACCAACTTTCTCAGCAAATCAACTCGGTTGCAATGGCTCTTGCCGGTGCCGAAAGAATTTTCGAACTTATGGATACCAAAACCGAGGAAGATAACGGTTATGTAACCCTCGTTAACGCCAAAGAGGTTGACGGCAAAATAGTTGAAACCGATGAACGAACGGGTAAATGGGCTTGGAAACACCCGCATCAGGCGGACGGCACTGTTTCTTATACACCTCTTGCCGGTGATGTTGTTATGAGCGATGTTGACTTTTCCTATGTTGAGGGCAAACAGGTTTTGAGCAATGTTTCGATTTATGCAAAGCCCGGTCAAAAGGTTGCCTTTGTCGGCGCAACCGGTGCCGGTAAAACAACGATAACAAATCTTATCAACCGTTTCTATGATATTGAAGACGGCAAGATAAGATACGACGGCATAAACATAAATAAAATTAAAAAATCCGATTTAAGGCGTTCGCTCGGCATAGTTTTGCAGGATACAAACTTGTTTACGGGAACGGTTATGGATAATATCCGTTACGGCCGTCTTGATGCTACCGATGATGAATGTATCGAAGCCGCCCGTCTTGCCGGTGCCGATAGTTTTATAAAGCGTTTACCCGATGGCTATGAAACTATGCTTAACAACAACGGCGCAAATCTTTCGCAGGGTCAAAGACAGCTGATTTCTATTGCCCGTGCCGCTGTTGCAAATCCGCCCGTTATGATACTTGATGAGGCAACCTCTTCCATTGATACCAGAACCGAGGCAATAGTTCAAAGGGGTATGGATAAACTTATGGAGGGCAGAACGGTATTCGTTATCGCCCACCGTCTTTCTACCGTTAAAAACTCTGATGTTATAATGGTACTTGATAAAGGAAGAATTATTGAGCGCGGAAGTCATGACGACCTAATCGCACAAAAAGGAACCTATTATCAACTCTATACCGGTGCTTTTGAGCTTGAATAGAAAAGTTAAATGCTTTATTCGGCATTTGCTTTAAGGGAAATTTATTATCTTAAAAAAGGAACAGACTGAATATTAGTCTGTTCCTTTTATTCATATTATCTGCGCTTTCTTTTTTTCGCTTTTTTTAATTTTTCATATAACTCAATTATCTTAAACCGCATTTTATAATTTTTCGGGTTGTTGGCGATTTTTGCGCTTTTTTTCGAAATGCTTTTATCGAGTTTTTTCGATGTACTTCCGATACAAACGCTCGGATATATAACACACCACCAGTTTCGACCTTTTCCGCTTCCGAGGGTTAATATGAGAGAATTGTAATTTCCGGCGGGGAGGGTAAAACTATCGTATTCTCTTGTACCGAAATAGGATTTTCCGATTTTGGCTTCCGAGCGGTAGGAAAATCCGTTTTCACTCAGAGTTTTATCGGCAATTTTCTTAAAATTATCAAGATTTTCCTTAGCTGTTTGTTCAGCCGTTTCAAGATTTTCGCATTCCTCAAAAATGTCGCCGCAACTGTTAAGCAGGGCATCTCTTACCCGAAGTTTTACCGACTGGTCGGCAGGGGAATCGGAATTTGCAATGATATGAATTCTCAGGATATTTCGGCGCATATTCTCGCAAAAAGCATCAAAACTCGAAATGCTTAGTATTATCGAGAAAATAAGCCCGAAAAGCACCGCTTTTTCAATGTCTTTTATTATATGTTTTTTGTCCATAAAAAAACCTCCGTCGGGTAAAGTTTTGACGAAGGTTTTAATTCTTATTCAATTTTTACGGAATAGTCGCAGGTTTTTGCGCAAAAAACATTGTATCCCAAATCGGAAAGGGACTTATAAGCGAGGGCTGATGCCTCAAAATCCGAAAAGACTCCGAAAACACTCGGTCCGCTTCCGGAAAGTCCGACCTTTACGGCGCCTAAATCTTTTAATAGTTTTTCCTCGAATTTTGTATCGCTTACCAATGAAAAATCGTTTGAAATACAGTTCAGAATTTTGTTTTTATCTCCGCTTTTTATTGCCGATACCATATCGTCTGTTTTATCGCAACTTTTGCTGTTGCCGTCTGCTTTTTCATACATATCTTTGGTTGAAAGTTTTGTTCCGTATTTAAGAATGACTAAATCGAGAGGGGGAAGCGATGAAAGCGGTTCGATAATTTCGCCTATTCCTTTAACCCTCGCCGTTCCGCCCATAATTAAAAACGGGACATCGGCACCGAGTTTTTCCCCGATATGACATAGGGTTTCGGTATCGAGTTTTGCATCGTAAAGCTTGTTAAGGCCTACCAAAACAGCGGCACAGTCGCTGCTGCCTCCGCCCATTCCCGAACTTGTCGGTATATGGCTTGTAACGGTTATTTTGGCACCGCCCGAAATATTAGTGTATTCAAAAAACGCAATTGCCGCCTTATATGCAATACTGTCCCTACCCGAAACAGACGCATTTATAAAATTTACCGAAATGTTTTCCGATTTTTCTATTTCTACCTCGTCAAAAAGAGATATCGACTGAAAAACCGAATCAATTAAATGGTAGCCGTCGGGTCTTTTGCCTTTTATATCAAGCGTTAAGTTTATCTTCGCATTCGATTTTACTATCATTTTTCTTAACCTTTTCTTCAGAAATATTAAGCAGTAATACAGCAAAAAGAATTACCGCAATTCCGATATAACCGAAAACATCGGGAGTATGCCCCATTATAATATCAATAATCATTGCAACAACCGGCTCAAAAGTTGCAATTATGATAGCAACGGTCGGGCTAACCGTTTTTAATCCCGAGGAATAAGCAATATAGGGGATAACGGTATTTATGAGCGCCATAAGCAATATAATCACTATCGGTTTATAACTTACCGTATAAAGCGAGAAAGTTTTCGGCAAATCTTTTGTCAAAATAATAAGAGATGCGGCAAAAACGAATATAAACGCATAGAAATTTATTGTATAAGGCGAATAACCTTTTTTGATAAGGATACTGCTGAAAATACCGTAAAGCGAGTAGCCGAAGCCGGTTAAAAGCCCAAATATCAGACCTTTAAGATTTATGTTGCCAGAGTTGCCTATTATTCCGGAAACCAATGCAACGCCCGTAATCGCCAAAATACAGCACAGCGATTTGGCAAAAGTGAATTTTTCCTTAAAGAAAATAATTGAAATTATCATAACGAAAATCGGCGCAGTGTACATTAAAACGGCGGCTACCGAAAGATTTATAAGCGCCATCGTATTATAATAGCAATAATTAAAAAATGTTATACTTGCAACTCCGATAACGGCAAAAACCCATAGGTCTTTAAGTTTTATTTTGAATAAACTGCGGTCATAAAAAAGCATAAATAACCCTAAAAGGATTATTGTGAAAAGTCCTCTTCCGATGATAATTTGCATCTCTTTGATGCCGTATGTATCCCGAAGAGCGCTGACAAAAAGCCCTGCCGTTCCCCAAAAAACTGCCGATAAAAAAATAAATAATATCCCTTTGAATCTTTTCATTTTTATTTCCTTCAGTTATTGACTTTATTATGAAAACCGTAGGTTTCGGCAGTAATTACATCAAACTTGAAACCCATTGCTTTATACTTTTTAATGATGGTGGGAAGCGCATTAACGGTTGTTGTTTTAGCCGATGCATCATGCATTAAAAGACATACCGACTTTTTATTTTTGGCGCCGTTTACACTTTGGTTTATTATGTTTTTTGTAGGCATAAGCGCTCTGTCCGCATCGCCCGAAACAACATTCCAGTCAAAATACGAATACCCCATTTTTGGCAACCGTTTTGTAAGGTCTTTCATAATACCTTTTTTGTATTTTTTACTGACAAGATTATCGCTTCCGCCGGGGAAACGAATGATGTTTACCTTGATTCCGATTTTCTTCTCAACCTTTTTCGAAATAGCAGATAGGTCGTTTAAAAATGCGGTCGGGCTGGAATAAATTTTTTTGTAATCGTGGGAATTTGAATGAAGACCTATTGCGTGTCCTTCTTTTTTAATTCTCGGCAAAAGGTCGAGATTTCCCGTTCCGATAACAAAAAAAGTCGCTTTAACTTTATTCTTTTTGAGAATATCAAGAATTTTCGTAGTGTTTTTTGATGGACCGTCATCAAAGGTCAGGTAGCAAACTTTGTTGGCCATCGGCTTTTGAGCCGTTTTTTTTAGCGTTAAACTCTTTGTCAGAGCATTTAATTTATTATTTGAGGTTGAGGTTTTTGTTTTGTTTTTAAGGGGGAGAACCTTTTTTGAAGAGTTGCTCTGCGAAGAAGTATTCAGCTTTTTTTTGATTTTTTTATTTTCTTTTGTTAAATCGTCTATCTTTTTTTCGAGTTGACTATTTTTCTCTTTGGCGGCTTCAAGTTCCGCTTGTATCTTGCTTTGAGCTTCTTTTATTTCCTTGGTTGTTTTAGAATATTCTTCTATCGTCTTTTGTGCCGATTCAAGTTGCGCCGACTGCTTGGAAATTCGGTCATTCTTATTATTTATGACAACTCCGAGGGTTATAACCGATAAAAAAAGCAAAGCGATTAAAACCCAGGTAAGAACGATTTTTTTAGAAGTTATAAATTTAATCATAAACAATGCCCCCAACATTTTTAATTATATCATAGGCGGTATTGAAAATCTACTGAAAATGAGTTACAAATGATTACAAATGAGCAAGTTTCAAATCGTCGTTTTAGGCAGAAAAGTATATATATAATAAATATATTAGATAGTTCTTGACAATTTAAGAAAAAAATGCTAAAATAATGAAAATTTTAATTTTATTTGTTAATGGCTGTGATGAAGACGGTATTCAACGGACACTTAAAGAGAGCCGATGGTTGGTGTGAAATCGGTAGGAGAGTTGATAATGCCCATCGCTTCTGAGCTGGATACCCGAAAAATTTTTCCAAATTTAGTAGAGTTTTTTCGTGATGACCGCGTTAAGGTTGTGCCGTATGGTTCCAAGAGGGGCAGATTTTCTGCAATTTGAGTGGTACCGCGAGTGAAATTATAACACCCGTCTCAAAGTTTTGAGACGGGTGCGTTTATTTTTCGGGCTCCCAAAAAACCGTTATAATGTTTATTTTCAATGGAGGAATTGAAAAAATGTCAAATGTTTCTACCGATAAGCTGAAAGAAATTGCTCTGCGTATAAAAGAAATGCGTGAAATAATCGGGCTTACGATAAGTGAAATGGCGGAAAAAACCGAAGTAACTATCGAAGAATACGAAAATTACGAAGAGGGACTTGTCGATTTTCCGTTTTCGTTTATCCATAAATGCTCGATAGTATTCGGCATCGGTATCAGCGATATTCTTGAAGGAAAAAGCGCCCATCTTTCTTCCTATACCATAACCCGTAAAGGCGAGGGACAGGAAACCGCCAAAGAAGACGGCATTGAAATTCAAAACTTGGCGCCGATGTTCCGCAATAAACTTTCCGAGCCGTATTGGGTTCATTATGAGTATAAAGAGGAACTTCAAGATAAGCCCGTTCATCTCGTTAAGCATTCGGGTCAGGAATTTGACCTTATACTGAAAGGCCGTCTTAAAATTCAGGTCGGCGATAATATAGAATATTTAAGCGAGGGCGACAGCATTTACTATAACAGTTCAACACCCCACGGTATGATAGCGGTTGACGGCCAGGACTGTTATTTCGTAGCGGTAGTCCTTACGGGCGATAATACCCCGCAGACCGAACTCAACGATACATTCTTCCCGAAAAGAAATATTAAGAAAAAACTTATCAGCGATTCTTTTGTCAGCGTTGAAGAAAACAATGCGGGAACTCCCGTTTCAATAGATTTCAAAGACGAAGATAAGTTTAATTTTGCCTTTGATATAGTCGATAAAATCGCAAAGCGGGAACCTGAAAAACTTGCGATGCTTCATCTTGATAAAAACAAGGTCGAGCGCAGGTTCACCTTTGCCGATATGAAGCGTGGCTCGGCGCAGTGCGCAAACTATTTCAAGAGTTTGGGAATTAAAAAAGGCGATAGGGTTATGCTTGTTCTAAAACGCCATTATGAGTTTTGGTTTGCAATTCTCGGTCTTCATAAACTCGGCGCAGTGGCAATTCCGGCAACGGCGCAACTTCAATCTCATGATTTTGAATACCGCTTTAATGCCGCAGGTGTAAATACAATAATCTGTACGGCAGACGGTGATACGGCAAACGAAGTTGATATAGCCGCAAAAACCTGTCCTACGCTTATAAACAAGATAATTGTAGGAGAAAAACGAGAAGGTTGGCATAATTTTGAAAGCGAGTATTTGCTTTTCAGTTCTCATTTCAACCGTGATTCAAAAGCGCCCTGCGGAAACGACCCGATGCTTATGTTCTTTACATCGGGAACTACCGGCTATCCGAAAATAGCCGTTCATAACTGTAAATATCCGCTCGGGCATTATCTTACTGCAAAGTATTGGCACGGCGCCGAAGAGGGCGGTTTGCATTTCACAATATCCGATACCGGCTGGGGCAAGGCGCTTTGGGGAAAACTTTACGGTCAATGGATGTGCGAAAGTGCGGTATTTACCTACGACTTTGACAGATTTTCAGCCGCTGATATTCTTCCTATGTTCGCAAAATATAAAATCACAACATTCTGCGCTCCGCCCACTATGCTTAGAATGATGGTAAGGGAAGACATTTCGAAATACGATTTTTCATCGGTTAAGCATATGACAACTGCGGGTGAGGCATTAAATCCCGAAGTTTACCGCCTATTTGAAAAGGCAACGGGCCTTCAAATTATGGAGGGCTTCGGTCAGACGGAACTTACACTTGCTATTGCAAATCTTCACGGAAATCCGCATAAAATCGGTTCAATGGGCAAATCCGTTCCGTTATATGATATTGAACTTGTAGATTCGGAAGGCAACCCCGTTCCCGATGGTGAACCGGGCGAAATCGTCGTTTCAACGAAGGATAGAGTGCCTTGCGGTTTGTTTACAGGTTATTATCAAAACGAAGAACAAACCAATGCCGTTTGGCATGACGGCTACTACCATACGGGCGATACCGCATGGCGAGATGAAGACGGCTACTACTGGTATGTTGGCCGAGTTGACGATGTTATTAAATCTTCGGGTTACCGCATAGGCCCGTTTGAAATTGAAAGCGTTATAATGGAACTTCCTTATGTTCTCGAATGCGGTGTTTCCGCTGTTCCCGATGAAGTAAGGGGTCAGGTTGTTAAAGCGAGTATAGTTCTTGTAAAGGGTACTGAACAGAGCGAAGAACTCAAAAAAGAGATTCAGAATTATGTTAAAACTCATACGGCTCCCTATAAATATCCGAGAATCGTTGAGTTCAAAGATTCGCTTCCTAAAACCGTTAACGGAAAAATCCAAAGAAGTCTACTATAACGAGAAAAGATAGTCTCAGAAAGGGAAAAATATATGAGCCAGATTATGGGGTTGGATTATAAAATCAAAGAGATGGCAGAGCGAATAAGGGAACTTCGTGAAATAACTCGATTTACTGCCGAGGAAATGGCAAAAAAGACCGATGTTACAACCGAAGAATACTTGGCGTGTGAACGGGGCGAAAGCGATTTGAACTTCGCCTTCATTTACCGCTGTGCGTTAGCTTTCGGAGTCAATGTTACCGATATTATCGAAGGCGTAAGCCCTAATCTTAAATCCTATACTTTAACAAGAAACGGCGCAGCTCAGCGCATAGATCAGGCGCACGGTATGACCTATTATAACCTTGCTTCGGCTTTTAGGAACCGTATTGCCGAGCCACTTTATGTTTGCAGTGAATTCAGCGAGGAAGCCCAGAATAAGGATATTGAACTTACAACCCACGCAGGTCAGGAATGCGATATCGTAATTTCGGGCAACCTTATGGTTCAAATCGGCTCTCATAAAGAAGTTTTGGGACCGGGGGACAGTATTTATTACGACAGCGGAACGCCCCACGGTATGATAGCCGTTAACGGTGAAAACTGTCTTTTCTATGCTATCGTTCTAAACCCGACGGGCGAACCTATCCCCGAACTTACCCCCGCAAAAGAGCAACAGTCCTTATCAAAACCAAAAAAGGACACCAAAGAGAGAATTTATCAAAAGTTTGTTGATGTTGTTGAAAACGAAAACGGTACACCCGTATCAATAAATTTCAAAAATACCGAAAAATTCAACTTTGCATTTGATTTGGTTGACGCTCTTGCCGATAAAGAGCCGAATAAACTTGCAATGCTTCATATTGATAAAAATAAAACCGAGCGCCGTTTTACATTCAAGGATATGAAAAAGGCGTCTTCTCAGTGCGCAAACTATTTCAAGAGTTTGGGCATTAAAAAAGGCGATAGGGTAATGCTCGTTCTAAAACGCCATTATGAGTTTTGGTTTGCCATGCTCGGTCTTAATAAACTCGGCGCCGTTGCAATACCTGCCGTAAATCAGCTACTTGCGCATGATTTTGAATACCGTTTTAACGCCGCAGGTATAAATACGGTAATCTGTACGGCAGACGGCGATACGGCAAACGAAGTTGATAAAATTGCAGACAGTTGCAAAACTCTTAAAAATAAACTTATCGTCGGCGCAGACCGAGAAGGTTGGCGTAATTTTGATAACGAATATACACTTTTCAGTTCTCATTTTGAACGGAATGAATCGGCGCCCGGCGGCGATGATTTTATGCTTATGTTCTTTACTTCGGGAACTTCGGGCTATCCGAAAATAGTAGCGCATAATTATAAATATGCGCTCGGTCATTTCCATACGGCGAAGTACTGGCACTGCGTTGAGCCGGATGGACTTCATTTTACAATTTCCGATACCGGCTGGGCAAAGGCAATGTGGGGAAAACTTTACGGTCAATGGCTTTGCGAGGCGGCAACCTTTGTATATGATTTTGACCGTTTTGATGCATCGGAAATTTTGCCGATGTTTGCAAAATACAGTATTACAACTTTCTGCGCTCCGCCGACAATGCTTCGGCTTATGATAAAGCAGGATTTATCGGCTTACGATTTGTCTTCTGTAAAGCATATGACAACGGCGGGTGAGGCGCTTAATCCTGAGGTTTATCGCCAGTTTGAAAAATGCACCGGTCTTCAAATTATGGACGGCTTCGGTCAGTCTGAAAGTACTATGATAATAGGTAATTTAGTAGGAAATCCGCATAAAATCGGCTCTATGGGCAAACCCGTTCCGATTTATGATGTTGACCTTCTTAACGAAAACGGCGAATCGGCTGCTACCGGTGAAGTCGGCGAAATCGTAGTAAATATTAAAAACGGAATACCGAGCGGTCTTGCGGTTGAATACTATAATTCACCCGATAAAACGGCTGAAACCTGGCATGACGGCTACTACCATACGGGTGATACCGCATGGCGAGATGAAGACGGCTACTACTGGTATGTTGGCCGAGTTGACGATGTTATTAAATCTTCGGGTTACCGCATAGGCCCGTTTGAAATTGAAAGCGTTATAATGGAACTTCCTTATGTTCTCGAATGCGGTGTTTCCGCTGTTCCCGATGAAGTAAGGGGTCAGGTTGTTAAAGCGAGTATAGTTCTTGTAAAGGGTACTGAACAGAGCGAAGAACTCAAAAAAGAGATTCAGAATTATGTTAAAACTCATACGGCTCCCTATAAATATCCGAGAATCGTTGAGTTCAAAGATTCGCTTCCGAAAACTCCGAGCGGTAAAATCCAGCGCAACAAGTTATGAGGTAAATTTATGAACTGTAAAAGATTAACCCTTATT
Source organism: Clostridia bacterium (assembly GCA_024404145.1). GTDB lineage: Bacteria > Bacillota > Clostridia > Oscillospirales > Acutalibacteraceae > UBA737. The sequence continues at coordinate 47,307 of JAKSQK010000003.1, forward strand.
TGCGGTCATTACGGAAGCGGAAAGACAAATATTGCGGTAAATCTTGCGTTGCAACTGAAAAAACAGCGTGAAAATGTTGCTCTTGCAGATTTGGATATTGTAAATCCCTATTTCAGAGCAAAGGACAGTATGGATGCACTTAATCAAAACGGCATACGGTTTATTTGTTCGGATTTTGCAAACAGCAATGTCGATTTACCTGCGCTTCCGCAGGAAATATATGCTCTGACAGACGATAAAAGTTTAAGTGCCGTTATTGATGTCGGCGGTGATGAACGGGGCGCTTTGGCGCTTGGAAGGTTATCCGATAAGATAAATGAAGAAAATAACTTCGATATGTTTATGGTAATAAACAAATACCGCCCCTTAACCCCCGATGCCGAATCGGTAAAAGAGGTTATGCTCGAAATCGAAAGCGCTTGTAGAATATCCTTTACGGGAATAATAAACAACTCAAATCTCGGCAGAGAAACGACGGCAGAAACCGTTTTGGCTTCGGTCGGATTTGCAGATGAATGCTCGAAACTGCTTAATCTTCCGATTGTTATGACAACGGTTGAAGATAATATCTATCCGCTTTTAAGGGATAAAATACCAAATCTGTTTCCGCTTGATATTAAGCGGTTGTTAGACCAAACTGAAAGGAAACTTGGAAATGATTAAATTGACTTTTAAGACCGATTTTTGTAAAGGTTGCGGTTTATGCGTAGGTGTATGCCCCAAAAAAATATTACGCATAGCGCCTAATACCATCAACAAAAAGGGACATCATCCCGCAGAAATTACCGATATGGAAAAATGCGTGGGCTGTGCGTCATGCGCTACTATGTGCCCCGATTGCATAATAACGATTGAGAAGGAGTGATAATATGTCTGAAAAGGTTTTAATGAAAGGTAACGAGGCAATAGCCGAAGCCGCCATAATAGCAGGTTGCAGACATTATTTCGGTTATCCTATTACACCGCAAACGGAAATTGCCGCATATATGGCAAAAAGAATGCCGAAAATCGGCGGAACTTTTTTACAGGCGGAAAGCGAAATCGCCGCAATAAATATGGTTTACGGAGCATCGGCTGCCGGAATGAGGGTTATGACTTCTTCTTCAAGCCCCGGTATTTCTCTTAAAAGCGAAGGAATATCATATATCGCAGGTGCCGATTTACCGGCGGTTATTGTAAATGCCCAGCGAGGCGGTCCGGGACTTGGCGGAATTCAGCCGAGCCAGTCGGATTATTTCCAAGCAACAAGAGGAGGCGGACACGGCGACTATCATATGATAGTTTTAACCCCCGCTTCGGTGCAGGAAATGGCGGAACTTACCGTCAAGGCCTTCGATTTGGCGGATAAATACCGTATGCCGGTTATGATTCTTGCCGACGGTACGATAGGTCAGATGATGGAACCCGTTTCTTTTGATTTTAAGCTCAATGAGCCCCCCGCAAAACCTTGGGCTACAAACGGTACCAAAATGCAAAGAGAACATAATATTATCAATTCTCTCTATCTTAAACCGCTCGACCTTGAAGTTGAAAATATGAAGCGCTTTGAGCGTTACGAAATCGTTAAACAAAACGAGCCGATGTATGAAGAATATATGACAGATGATGCCGATATAATTCTTGCAGCATTCGGTATAGCTGCCAGAGTTTGCAAAAATGCAATTAAAAAGGCAAGAAAAGAGGGCATAAAGGTAGGACTTATCCGTCCGATAACCGTATGGCCCTTCCCGAATGAGCCCTTTGAGAAAGCCGTAAAAACATGCAAAGCAATTATTTCGGTTGAACTTTCAATGGGTCAGCTTATAGAGGATGTTCGTTTGGCAACCGGCGGTAAGGTTCCGGTAACCTTATGCAACCGTGTTGGCGGTATGATACCCGAGCCGGAGGAAATCCTCGAAGAAATTCACAGAGTTGCAAACGGAGGTTGAGTAAAATGGTGATTTTTGATAAACCGAAGGCACTTCTTGATGTGCCGCTTCATTATTGCCCCGGCTGTACGCACGGTATCATTCACCGTATTATTGCCGAAGTTATTGATGAACTGAATATTGAAGGAAAAACTATCGGAATTGCCCCTGTTGGCTGTTCGGTTATGGCGTATGATTATTTTTCATGCGATATGATAGAGGCGGCTCACGGCAGAGCTCCCGCTGTTGCAACGGGTGTTAAGCGTTCCGATCCCGAAAACATTGTATTTACATACCAAGGCGACGGAGATTTGGCATCTATCGGCACCGCCGAAATAGTACATGCCGCCGCAAGAAATGAAAATATTACCGTAGTTTTCGTAAATAACGCAATTTACGGTATGACCGGCGGACAGATGGCGCCTACCTCCCTTATAGGTCAGGTAACCCAAACTTCCCCCTACGGCAGAGACCCGAAACTTTGCGGTTTCCCTGTAAAGATTTGCGAAATGCTTGCTCCGCTTGAAGGCCCCGAATATTTAGAGAGGGTTGCCGTTAACAGCGTTGTTAATGTTAAAAAGGCGAAGAAGGCCATAAAAAAAGCATTTGAAAATCAGTTGAATAACAAAGGATTTTCGCTTGTTGAAGTTATCTCATCCTGCCCTACAAACTGGGGTATGACGCCCGAAAAAGCGCTCGAATGGATAGATACAAATATGATTCCTTATTATCCGCTCGGTGTTTATAAGGACCGTTCGGCAAATGCGGAGGTGCAACATGACTAAACAGTATCTTTTTGCAGGATTTGGCGGTCAGGGTATTCTTTTTGCAGGTAAACTTTTGGCTTACAAATGCCTTATGGACGATTTGAATGTAAGTTGGCTTCCGTCTTACGGACCGGAAATGCGAGGCGGTACGGCAAGTTGCGGAGTTGTTATGAGCGATAATCAAATTGCAACACCTATCGTTTTACACCCCGATGTGCTTATCGCAATGAATTTGCCGTCGCTTGATAAATATGAAAGCGAAGTTCAGTCGGGCGGTGTAATCTATGTTGATTCCTCGCTCATTGAAAGAAAGGTCAACCGAAAGGATGTAACCGTTTATTATATCCCTGCAACCCTTCTTGCCGCGCAAAACGGGCTTGACGGTCTTGCAAATATGATAATTATGGGACAAATTCTTAAAAATGAGGGCGCTATCAACGATGAATCCGTTGAAAAAGCACTCCAAAAATGTATTTCCCAAAGACATAAGGATTTGCTTAAATTCAACCGTGATGCAATAATTCTCGGAAGTGAATATTGATTTATGAAAAAAATAGTTATAAGTGATGTTACATTAGGTAACGCAACCGCCCAAAGTAAATATAGTTTTACCTTTCGCAAAAAAATCGAAGTAGCCGAGATTTTAGATAAAATCGGCGTATCGGTAATGCTCGGTAAACTTTCAAACAATATCGAAGATACTCTTTTGATAAAATCCGTTGCAGGGGTTCTTTCTAATGCAACGCTCGGTGTTTGCGTCGGTTTCAGCGAAGAAGAAATTGTGTCCGTTTGGAATGCGCTTAAAAATGCCAAACACCCGAGACTTCAAATTTTGGCCGCTTTAAGTACGGCGAGAATGGAGTATGTTTATCATAAAAAAGCTCCGCAAATGCTCGAAACAATTAAATCTTCAATAGAAAAATGCAAAGAGTTATGCGGTGATGTCGAGTTTATCGCAGAAGACGCAACAAGGGCGGATTTCGATTATCTTTGCGAGGCGATAAAAACAGCAATAAACGCCGGTGCTTCAACCGTTACCGTATGCGATACGGCAGGGGTTATGTTGCCCGATGAATTTGCAAAGTTTATTAAAAACCTCTATGAAAATATTGAAAATCTGAATGATGTTGCGCTCGGTATAAGTTGCTCAAATTCCCTTAATATAGCCGATGCCGAGGCATTCGCCGCTATACAAAACGGCGCAACCGAGATAAAAACTTCTGCCGTTTTGAAAGACGGTGTTTCCTTATCGGGTATTGCCAATTTGCTTATTTCAAAGGGTAATGATTTAGGGCTTGATTTTAGTATAAGCACAACCGATATTTTCGGAAATATCGAAAAAATAAAGAAACTCGGCAAGGAGATTTCTGACGGGAAGTCGCCTTTTGAGAACGGTGTTCGCAGTTATTCCGATGATGAATATTACAATAAAAATGCGGCGCTTGAAGACCTTGCAAATATCGCAAATGTTTTAGGTTATGATTTGGACGAAAGCGATAAAGTCCGTATTTTCAATTCGTTCAAGAAAACCGCCGCCCGTAAAGGCAGGGTAGGTATCGCCGAAATTGAGTCTATAATTGCCTCAGAAGCGATGCAGGTTCCTCCTACTTATACCCTTGAAAACTTTGTTGTTACAACGGGAAATGCCATAGATATTCTGGCACATGTTAAACTAAACAAAAACGGTCAGTTGCTCGACGGTCTTTCGGTTGGCGACGGACCTATTGATGCTGCTTTTCTTGCAATAGAAAACATTACGGGACATCACTATGAATTAGATGATTTTCAGATTAAATCCATAACCGAGGGCAGGGAAGCAATGGGTCAAACAATAGTAAAACTGCGTTCAAGGGGAAAGGTATATTCCGGAATAGGTACATCGACCGATATTATCGGCTCGGGTGTTGCAGCATATATAAATGCGCTTAACAAGATTATTTACGAGGAGGAAAACTTATGAGACTTTCTTTTTCCATAAAGGGTTTTAATGAGTTTTCTTTCGAAAAGTTAATAGCAATTTCAAACGAAATGGGATTCAGCGGAATAGAAATTGCCACCGATTTTACCGAATTTGCAAACAGCAAACATCTTTTTTCAAAAGATAATACTGCTTTGCTTTACCGCAATTTAAGAAGTGGCGGCATTACTCCGGTTTGTATTGATGTTGCCCCAGATGATACCGATAAAGCGGAGGAATATATCTATACCGCAAAATCGGTAAAGGTGCCTTTTGTTGCGCTTCATTTTGATGATGATAAAGATATAAATTATGCCGATTCGGTAATAGAAAAACTGTTGCCGAAAGCGGCGGAAAACGGCGTTTGCCTACTTATCGCAACAACCGGCGCATTTTCAAGTACAAAGGCATTATGCGAACTGTTAGACCGCTTTGCGAACGATAATCTTGCTGCTCTTTGGAGTTGCCATTCAACCTATTTTGATTCGGGCGAAGAGCCATACGAAACGATAGAAAATCTCGGCGCATATATAAAGCATGTTCATATAACCGACCTCGATGAAAACGGTAATTTTACCGTAATAGGAGAGGGAAATTTGCCTGTTGGCAATGTGATAAGGGCTTTATTTTCGGTCGACTACGATGGTTTTATATCGCTTATTACAAATATGGGCGCCGAAAATTGCTTTTTAGATTATGACATTTTACTGCCCCATTTTGTTTCTTATATGAAGCGATATTTTAATAATGAGCGCCAAAAACGGCTCTATACTAACTTTGACGGCAGCGGTTATTATATTTGGAAAAAAGACGCTTTAATAGATACAACTTTTTCCCGAGTTCTTGACCGTCTTGCCGATGAATTTCCCGACCAATGCGCTTTCCGCTATACAACGCTCGATTATACAAGAACATATTCAGAGTTCAGAAATGATGTTGATGATTTTGCAAGAGCGCTTGTTTCAATGGGAGTAAGAGCAGGGCATAAGGTTTCGGTTTGGGCAACAAATGTTCCCGAATGGTTTATCGCATTTTGGGCGGTAACAAAAATCGGCGCCGTTTTGGTTTCGGTTAATACCGCATATAAAATCCATGAAATTGAATATCTGCTACGACAGTCTGATACGCATACTCTCATAATGATAAAGGGCTCTAAGGACAGCGACTATTCAAAAAGTATAAACGAACTTTGCCCCGAAATAAGCGGTACCGAAGCGGGAAAACCTCTCCATTGCAAAAGACTGCCGTTTTTGCGCAATGTTATAACGGTTGACTTTAAGATGGCAGGGTGCCTAACCTTTAAGGAGGCATTAGGCAGGAAAAATCAGGTTCCTTTAAGCGAAATAAAGAGTATGGCAAATCTCGTTAAACCCACCGATGTTTGCAATATGCAATATACTTCGGGTACAACGGGCTTTCCGAAGGGTGTTATGCTTACCCATTATAATGTAATAAACAACGGAAAATGCATCGGCGACCGTATGGGACTTTCTACTGCCGACCGTATGATGTTGCAGGTTCCTATGTTCCATTGCTTCGGAATGGTGCTTTCAATGACCGCATCCATAACCCACGGAACGACGATTTGTCCGCTTCCGTATTTTTCGGCGAAAGCATCGCTCGACTGCATAAATCAAGCAAAAATCACCTGTTTTAACGGTGTTCCGACTATGTTCATCGCAATGTTTAACCATCCCGACTATAAAAAAACCGATTTTTCGTATATGAGAACGGGAATTATGGCGGGAGCCGGTTGCCCTGCCGATTTGATGCGCAGAGCCGCCGAAAGCAGCGAAATGAATATGCGGGGAATAGTAAGTGTTTACGGGCAGACCGAAACTTCGCCCGGAAATACCATGACCGACTGGAACGACCCGCTTGATATGCGATGCGATACGGTAGGATACCCATTTCCGCATGTTAAATGCAAGATAGTTGACCCCGAAACAGGAGAAGAATTGCCCGACGGCGAGAACGGTGAATTTTGCGCAAAAGGTTATAATACCATGAAGGGTTATTATAAAATGCCTCTTGCAACGCAAAATACGATAGATGCCGAGGGTTGGCTTCATTCGGGCGATATCGCCAAAAGGAACAGCGACGGTACTTATCTTATAACCGGAAGACTTAAAGATATGATTATCCGTGGCGGTGAAAATATATATCCGAAAGAAATTGAAGAATTTATTTATACCCATCCTGATGTTAAGGATGTGCAGGTTGTCGGTGTTGCAGACGAAAAATACGGCGAAGAAGCGGCGGCCTTAATCATTCTTAAAAAAGGTTGTACGGCAGATGAAGATTCAATGCGCAGGTTTATTAGCGAAAGACTTGCGAGTCATAAGGTGCCGAAATATATAATGTATGTTGACAGTTTTCCAATGAATGCGGCCGGTAAAGTTCTAAAATACCGAATACGCGAGAACATCGAAAAGCTGATAAACAAATAAATTTATCCGGGAGGAAAAAAGAAATGAGTAATGTTGAACTTATCCGTGAATTCGGTCATGAGAGAGTGGCTTTTTTCACAAACGAAAAAGCAGGTTTGCGTTGTATTATTGCTATTCATAATACAAATTTAGGCCCTGCGCTCGGCGGATGCCGATTATATCCATACGCAAGTTATGATGATGCATTATTTGATGTTCTCCGTCTTTCAAGAGGAATGAGCTTCAAGAATGCAGCCGCAGGTCTTCCGCTTGGCGGCGGTAAAGGCGTTATTATTGCCGACCCTTCTCAGAGAACAGAAGCTTTAATGGAAGCTTACGGCGAAGCCGTAGAATCTTTGCAGGGTAAATACTATACCGCAGAAGATGTTAACACCGATACAAGAGATGTTGACTATATGATGCGTAAAACCAAGTATGTTGTAGGCCGTAAAGAAATAAGCGGCGACCCCTCTCCGTTTACCGCTATCGGTGTATTTGAGGGTATTAAAGCTACCGCTAAAATCTTAAACGGAACCGACGACCTTAACGGTGTTACAGTTGCAGTTCAGGGTCTCGGCAAGGTTGGATACGATGTTGCAAAATACCTTTCAGAGGCCGGTGCAAATGTTAAGGCATGTGTACACAGCAACAGAAAGGCAATGGAAAAAGCAGCAAACGAACTCGGTGTAACAGAAGTTCGTGAGAAAGATATTTTCTCAACCGAATGCGATATTTTGGCTCCTTGCGCTCTCGGTGCCGTTGTTAACGATTTCACCCTTCCTCAACTCAAATGCAGAGCTATTGCCGGCGGTGCCAACAATGTTCTCTTGAATGATGAATGCGGTGTTGAACTCAAAAAGAAGGGCATTGTTTATGCTCCTGATTTCATCATCAACGGCGGCGGAGTTATCAATGCCGGACAGGAAGCATTCACAACCTATGATAAGGAAAATGTATTAAAGCAGGTTAGAAATATTTACAATACCGTTTATAACATTTTGGAAGAATCTCAAAAGACCGGCGAACCTGAGGGCGTAATTGCTCAAAGATTTGCCGAAGACCGCATCAAAAACGGACTTTAATTGAGATAATCTTAAATTATCAAAGTAAAAAGCGAAGGCACGAAAAGTGCTTTCGCTTTTTTGTTTAGAATGCCACTTTTTTGGGTAAGATAATTTTAACGGTAAAATTATCGGAGGTGGCGCTTATTTACAGCGGAAAGGTTGATATTTGCGGAATTGACACATCGAAACTTCCTCGTCTTAAAGATAAGGAAACCAACGAACTGTTAAAGAGGGCAAGAGCGGGGGACTCTGCCGCCCGAAACGAACTTATAAACGGCAATTTGCGTCTTGTTTTAAGTGTTGTTAAGCGTTTTTGGGGCAGAGGAGAAAATCCTGACGATTTGTTTCAAGTCGGGTGCATCGGGCTCATAAAAGCCATTGATAACTTTGATTTATCCTTAAATGTTTGTTTTTCGACCTACGGATGTCCGATGATAATAGGGGAAATACGAAGATATTTAAGGGATAACAATTCGGTTAAGGTCAGCCGTTCCATAAAAGATACGGCATATAAGGTTATGCAGACCAAGGAAAAAATAATTGCAAGAACCCAAAAGGAACCGACCGTAACCGAAATCGCCGATGAACTCGGTATAAAAAGGGAAGATGTTGTTATTGCGCTTGAAAGCATAGTTGACCCTGTTTCACTTTACGAACCTGCCTATTCGGACAACGGCGATGCACTTTATATTCTCGATCAGGTCGGCGATAAAAACGATGATAATAACTGGCTTTGCGAAATAGCGATAAGAGAGGCAATTGCAAACCTTTCGAGCAGAGAAAAGCATATCCTTACTTTAAGGTTTATGCAGGGCAAAACGCAGATGGAAGTATCAAATGAAATAGGTATTTCCCAAGCGCAGGTTTCTCGGCTTGAAAAGATGGCGATAAACAAAATAAAAAGTTGATTTGACAAATCTTCGATTTGTGGTAAAATATAAAAATGTATAATGGCTAATTATTATTTTAATTTATTTTTATTCTAATCGGAGGTTAAAGATATGAGCAAGATGGGTACAAAATGCGTTCAGGGCGGATACACCCCGAAAAACGGCGAACCGAGGCAAATTCCCATTATTCAAAGTACAACATTCAAGTATGATACAAGCGAGGATATGGGAAAACTTTTTGATTTGGAAGCCGATGGATATTTTTATACAAGACTTGCAAATCCAACCTCGGATTATGTTGCAAAAAAGATTTGCGAAATGGAGGGCGGAACCGCCGCAATGCTTACTTCTTCGGGTATGGCGGCTTCCTTCCTTGCGGTTTTCAATATTTGCAGCTGCGGCGATCATTTTGTATCTTCTTCTGCGATATACGGCGGAACATACAACCTTTTTGCCGTAACACTTAAAAGAATGGGCATTGATGTAACATTTGTTTCGCCTACCGCTTCGGAAGAGGAAATAAATAGCGCTTTCAGACCTAATACAAAACTTCTTTTCGGCGAAACCATCGCAAACCCTGCGCTTGATGTTCTTGATATTGAAAAATTTGCCCATGTTGCTCATAAAAACGGAGTTCCGCTGATAATCGACAACACTTTCCCGACGCCGGTAAACTGCCGTCCTTTCTTATGGGGCGCAGATATTGTTACCCATGCTACAACGAAGTATATGGACGGTCACGGAAGCGCCGTAGGCGGTGCCATAGTTGACAGCGGTAAATTCGACTGGACTAAATATCCCGACAAATATCCGGGACTTTGCACTCCCGACGAGAGCTATCACGGCATTACATATACAGAGAGATTTGGCATAGAAGGTGCCTATATAACAAAAGCCGTAGCACAGCTTATGCGAGATTTAGGTGTTGCTCCGGCGCCGATGAATTCGTTTTTGCTTAATTTAGGGCTTGAAAGTTTACATGTAAGAATAAAAAAACACTGCGAAAATGCTTTGGCAGTTGCAAAGTTTTTAGAGGCAAACGAAAATGTTGCCTGGGTAAAATATCCGGGACTTGACAGTTCGCCGGATAAACCGCTTGTAGATAAATATCTTAAAGACGGAACCTGCGGTGTTGTAAGTTTCGGTATTGTCGGCGGAAGAGAAGCCGCTTCAAAGTTTATGAAATCCTTAAAGGTTATTGCCATAGAAACCCATGTTGCCGATGCCAGATCTTGCTGTTTACACCCTGCAACCGCAACACACCGTCAGTTAAGCGATAAAGAACTCGAAGAATGCGGTGTATCGCCCGACCTTATAAGGGTATCGGTAGGTCTTGAAGATGCCGAAGACCTTATCGCAGATATTGATGCGGCATTAAAAAACATATAACGAGGTATTATAATGCCAATTAAAATTCCAAACGATTTACCTGCCGTTAAAACACTTGCCGAAGAAAATATTTTCGTTATGACCGAAAAACGCGCCATAACGCAGGATATCCGTCCGCTTAAAATAGTTCTTCTTAATTTGATGCCGAAAAAAATCGAAACCGAAACCCAAATTTCGAGAATTCTCGGTAATACTCCGCTTCAAATTGAACTTACGCTAATACATACAAGATCTCATCTTTCACAGAATGTTTCAAAGGAACATTTGCTTTCGTTTTATAAGACCTTCAATGATATTAAAGACGAAAAATTTGACGGTATGATTATAACGGGGGCTCCTGTTGAAAATCTCCGATTTGAAGAGGTTGATTACTGGCAAGAACTCTGCGAAATTATGGAATGGAGTAAGAAAAATGTTCATAGCACTATGCATATTTGCTGGGGTGCTCAGGCGGGACTTTACTATCATTTCGGTATAAATAAATACGAGTTGCCCGAAAAACTTTTCGGCATTTTCGCCCACTCCTGCGATTATCCGAAATCTATGCTCCTTCGTGGATTTGACAGGGTTTTTTATGCTCCTCATTCGAGATATACCTATGTAAAAAGAGAAGAGGTTGAAGCGGTAAAAGACCTTAAAATACTTGCTTCATCGCCCGAAGCGGGAGTTCATATTATTGCTAAAAACGGCGGTCGGCAGTTTTTTGTTATGGGACATTCCGAATACGACCCGTTAACGCTCGACAGCGAGTATAAAAGGGATATTTCGGCAGGAATTAAAACGGATATTCCGAAAAATTATTATTTTGATAACAACCCAAATAATGAACCGATAGTAAATTGGAGAGCGCATGGAAATCTTCTGTTTACAAATTGGCTTAATTATTTCGTTTATCAGTCAACACCGTTTGACCTTGATGCTTTGGAAGAATAAAAAAACGGATGAGCAAATTTTGCTCATCCGTAAAATTTATTTTCGGCATCAGTCGATATTATTCTGAATATAGTTTACGACATCGCCTATTGTTTTAAGATTTTCAATTTCTTCATCAGGAATTTCAATGCCGAACTCATCGTCGATAGACATAAGCATTTCGACAACATCTAAACTGTCAGCGCCTAAATCTTCGAGAATTTTTGTATCCATTGTCATATCGTCGGCATCGCAATCAAGTTGCAAGGCCAAGAGTTCTTTAATCTTATCAAATACCATATTAAAAAATCCAACCCTTCTAGAAATTCTATAATAGATTTTATGTATTCTTTGGGTGTTTGTCAATAGTTTTTTGAAAAAAACAAAATTTCTTGCAAAATAATCTTTATTATTATATAATATCATAAGGTGATTATTATGGATAGTGTAAAACAAGTAAAAGAAATTACTTCTATGGAAGAAGATTTCGCAAAATGGTATACAGATGTATGCATAAAAGCCGAACTTATTGATTATTCTTCGGTTAAGGGATGCATGATAATAAGGCCGTACGGTTATGCGATTTGGGAGAATATCCAAAGCATTATGGACGGTCTTTTCAAAGAAAAAGGCCATGAAAATGTATATATGCCGATGTTTATTCCCGAGAGTCTGCTTCAAAAAGAGAAAGACCATGTTGAAGGTTTTGCTCCTGAGGTTGCATGGATAACCATGGGCGGAGAGGAAAAACTCGAAGAGCGCCTTTGCGTTCGCCCGACTTCCGAAACGCTGTTTTGCGACCATTTTAAGAATGTTGTTCATTCATATAGAGATTTGCCGAAACTTTATAATCAGTGGTGCAGTGTTGTCCGCTGGGAAAAGACGACAAGACCTTTCCTTCGTTCAAGAGAATTTTTATGGCAGGAAGGCCATACTCTTCACGCAACCGTTGAAGAGGCAAAAGCGGAAACAGAGCAGATGCTTAATATTTATGCTCATTTTGCCGAAAAGTATCTTTGTATGCCCGTAATTAAGGGACAAAAGACCGAAAAAGAGCGCTTTGCAGGTGCTGAAGCTACCTATACCATCGAGGCATTGATGCATGACGGTAAGGCGCTTCAAAGCGGAACTTCGCATTATTTCGGTGATGGATTTTCGAAAGCATTTGAGGTTACATATACTGATAAAGATAATAAGCAGGTTTTCCCGTATCAAACATCTTGGGGAACAAGCACAAGACTTATAGGTGCAATTATTATGACCCATGGCGACGATAACGGTCTTGTTCTTCCCCCCGCCGTAGCGCCTATTCAGTCGGTTGTAATACCTATCGCTTCGCATAAGGCGGGTGTCAGCGAAAAGGCGAATGAAATTACCGAGAGATTAAAAAAGGTATGTCGGGTTAAACTTGATAATTCCGTCCAAACTCCCGGTTGGAAATTTGCCGAATATGAGATGAAGGGCGTTCCTTTGCGTCTTGAACTCGGACCGAGAGATATAGAAAATAATTGCCTTGTTGCAGTGCGCAGAGATAACGGCGAGAAAATTACCGTTTCGCTCGATGAAATCGAAACCGAAATCCCGAAACTTTTGGAAAAGGTAAGCGAGGGGCTTTATAATAAGGCACTCGACCGCCGTGAAAATATGACCTTTGATGCAAAAACACTTGAAGAAATGAAAAAAATCGCCGACGAAAAGCCGGGATTTATCCGTGCTATGTGGTGCGGCGATAGGGAATGCGAAGATAAACTCAAAGAAGTTGTCGGCGTTACTTCCCGCTGTATTCCTTTCGAGCAAGACCGTGTTTCCGACACCTGCGTTTGTTGCGGTAAAAAGGCAGAAAAAATGCTCTATTGGGGCAAAGCATATTGATAATGTTTTTCCGAAGCAAGTAATTTTTTGCTTCGGATTTTTTTGTAAACATTTTGTAACTTTTTAGTCGAAAGTACTTGAAAAATGCTATGAAATTGTGTACAATATAAATAATTATAGATATATATTATTATAGTTTATTCCAAACGAGGTGTAAAAAATGTCAAATCGATTATTTCAAGGTGTTATCCAGCAGATGAAGGAGACCATTGATAAGACATTCGGAGTTCTTGATGAAACGCAGTGTGTTATCGCTTGTAGCGACCTTTCAAAAATCGGCGAACAGATGGCAATAACTGCCCCTTCAACTCCCGAAACCTTTACTGTCGGCGGATATACATTTAAGTCTATCGATTCTTCTCAGGGCGGAGAGTATGTTGTTTTCGTTGAGGGCGATGACATAATATCTTCAAAATATGCCGGTGTTTTAGCGGTTGCTTTTTCAAATATTAAATTTTATTATGATGAAAAATATGACCGTGCAAATTTTATCAAAAATGTTATTCTTGATAATATTTTGCCGGGCGATATAAACTTGAAGGCGAGAGAACTTTACTTTAACAGTGATGTTTCAAGAACTGTTATTTTGGTAAGAACGCTCGAACAAAACGATGTTTTGCTTTATGATATTCTTCAAAACCTTTTCCCCGATAAAACGAAGGATTTTATTATCAACATTAACGAAACCGATATTGCCATTGTTAAGGAAACGAGAACGGGGGTTGAATCAAAGGATATTGAAAATTTGGCTTCAACCATTGCCGATACCATTTCGGGCGAACTTTTTGTCCATATCGTTATAGGCATCGGAACTACCGTTGATAATATTAAGGACCTTGCCCGTTCCTTTAAGGATGCGCAGGTTGCTCTTGAAGTCGGAAAGGTTTTTGATACCGAGAAGACCATAATTTCTTATGATAACCTCGGTATCGCAAGACTTATCTATCAGCTTCCGACAACCCTTTGCGAAACCTTTCTTAAAGAGGTTTTCAAAAGAGGTTCCATTGATAGTCTTGACCATGAAACTTTATTTACAATTCAGCGTTTCTTCGAAAACAACCTCAATGTTTCCGAAACATCGAGAAAACTCTTTGTTCATAGAAATACCCTTGTTTACCGACTTGAAAAAATCAAGAAAATAACCGGTCTTGACCTTAGAGAATTCGACCATGCGATAGTTTTTAAGATAGCACTCATGGTAAATAAATATCTTAAAAGCAATCCGGTTAAATACTAATTGAAAGAGAGAAATTAAATGTCTGGACAGTCAGTCGATATAACTTCGCCCGAAGCAAACGGCAAACCCGTTATTGAGTTCAAGGGCGTTTCGAAGACCTATCAAAACGGTACTCATGCGTTAAACGATATCAATATAACGATAAATCAAGGCGAGTTTGTTTTCGTTGTCGGTTCTTCCGGTGCCGGAAAAAGTACCTTTATGAAACTCATTATGAGAGAAGAAAAGGCAAATACGGGTACGATAACGGTTAACGGCTTCAAACTAAACAAACTCAAAAGAAAGAATGTTCCGCTTCTCAGAAGAACGATGGGCATTGTTTTTCAGGACTTCCGTTTAATCCCGAAAATGAATGTTTTTGATAATGTTGCGTTTGCAATGCATGTTGTCGGCGCTTCGGGCAGAGAAATAAGAAGGGAAGTTTCCAAGGCGCTTAGCGCTGTCGGTCTCGGAGATAAGGCGAGGTCAATGCCTAACGAACTTTCGGGCGGTGAGCAACAGAGGGTAGGACTTGCCCGAGCTCTTGTTAATCACCCTGATTTAATCATTGCCGATGAGCCGACGGGAAATGTTGACCCGAATATGTCTTATGAAATAGTATCAATGCTTACCGCAATAAATAAGCAGGGCACAACAGTTCTCATGGTAACTCACGACCATAGTTTAGTCCGTGATTTTAAGCATCGTGTAATTATGCTTGATGGCGGAAGAATCGTTGCCGATAATGCAGCAGGAGGGGACGACTGATGAAACTGTCAAGTGTAAAATATCTAACAAAAGAAGGTTTCAGAAACACTTGGGCAAACCGTCTTATGTCGGTTGCGTCGGTAGGTGTTTTAGTTGCCTGTATGGTTGCAATTGGTCTTGCAATTTTAATTTCCGAAAATGCAAAACTTGCTCTCGGAAATCTCGAAAAACAAAATGTTGTTATGGCATATATGAAAGATTATACTTGGGCGTTTTACAGCGATAATGCCAAAGATGCCAAACCTGCCGATTCCTCTTCAAAAGAAAAGGCAGATAAAAACGGTATAAAAAGCAGCGATTATGTTATACATACAAAAGAAGAAGCCGAACTTCTCTGTTCTGAAATCGAACAGCTCGATAATGTTGAATCGGTTGAGTATATTTCGGGCGAAGAAGGCCTTAAAAGTATGAAAGAGGGAGTACTTAAAGACCAAGAACAGTATTTCTCTTTCCTTGACGAAAAATACGGTAATCCGCTTTCGGGCGCCGCAAAAATTACCATGAAGAATATGGAATATTTTGATGCAACCCTCGAAAAAATCGAGAATATGGAAGGCATTGATGTTGTTCAGTCGCATGGCGATTTGGCGGAAAAGATATCGGCTATTAAAAATGGTCTTGCCATCGCAGGTTTTTGGATAATTTCTATTCTTATGATAATTTCGCTTGTTATCGTTTCAAACACCATAAGAATTACGATGTATAGCCGAAAACTTGAAATAAGCATTATGAAAGCCGTAGGCGCTACAAACTCTTTTGTAAGAATACCGTTTATAGTTGAAGGTGTTTTATTAGGCGTTATTTCGGCTGTTCTTTCGGAAGGAATTTTGTATTTCTGTTATAGAGTTGCAACCGAAGCAATAACAAAAACGCTCGGTACAACCGATATTATAATGTATTCCGAATTAGCCCCCGTTTTATTTATGATTTTTGTAGGAATAGGCATTGTTGCAGGTGTTGTAGGCAGTGCGATTATGATAAGCAAATATTTGCATAAAGAGGGCAGCGAGTTTGCCGCAATCTAAGGAGATAAACTTTATGAAAAATGGTTTGAAAAAAGCAGTTGCCGTAATTCTTGCTTTCAGTTTTGTGTTTATAACCTCTTTTTCCACTTTGTCGCTGACTTCGAGCGAAAGAAGTAAACTCAACAGCGATATCGCAAAACTTCAAAAGGAGTCAAAAGCCATACAGAGCGAAATTAACTCCCTTAAAGCAAAGAAAAACAATCAATCTGCTGTTTTGGCGGCAGTAAGAAGGAAGATTGCCAATACTCAGGCGCAGATAAACCGTTGTAATCAGGAAATTTCGGGTATCAATGCCAAAATTTCCGCAAATAAGGCAAAAATCAACGAAAAGAATAAGAGTATCGAATCAACAAAATTGCAGTTCAAAAAGCGCCTAAGGGCGATATATATGTCCGAAAGCGACAGTAATCTTAAATTGTTGCTCGGCGCTGAAAACTTTTCCGATTTTCTTCAACTTTCTCAGCTGACTTCAAGCGTTTCATCAAGAGATAAAGCGATGATGGACGAGTTGGTAGCGGCGATTAAAGAACTCAATAAGAAAAATGAGGAAAATCAGAAATTATTAGATTCTCAGGTTGCAATAAGGGAAACTATCGCCGCAAAACAGGCAGAACTTCAAGCCGATGAAAATGAAGCCGAGTCTATTTATAACGGCATTGATTCAAAGGAAAACTCCAACAAGAAGGAAAAAGCCGCTATTGACAGCAAGATAAGAGCAATGCAGAAAAAATTAGAGGACGATATCAGAGCCAGAGATTATGTCAGCTTTATAAACCCTGCCAACAACCTTATGTGGCCGGTAAGCGGATTTAGAAGTATTTCGGCAGGATTCCAGAGCAACGATTCCGTTCACAGAGGCCATCATAACGGTATTGATATCGCCGGTGGCGGTATTGCCGGTCAGCCGATAAGGGCAATTTCCGACGGTTATGTTACCCTCGTTCATAACGGTTGCAGACATAACTATAAGAAATACGGAAACTGTTGCGGAAACGGTTACGGTAACTATTGTGTTGTAAACCATGGTAAAATCAGCGGTTCCAACTATGTTGCATATTATGCTCATGCCTCATCAATTATCGTTTCAAACGGCGCTCATGTTAAACAGGGTCAGGTTTTGGGATATGTCGGAACAACAGGTTGGTCAACGGGATATCATCTCCATTTGGGTATTATGCGCAACGGTTCTTGGGTAAACCCGTATCCGTTGTTCTTCTAAATAAATTATGAAAACTGTTATTTTCAGAATTATATCGGCAATACTACTTATTGCCACTATGATTTTCGTTTTTAACCTTTCGGGTCAAGATGCGCAGGAATCCGCAGAATTAAGCGGCGGTGTTACATTTGCGTTGTTTTCGCTTTTTTATAAAGGATTTGCCGAGGCAACAAAGTCGCAGCAACTTGCAATTATTTTGGAGTATTCTTTTATTATCCGAAAAACTGCGCATTTTTTGATATATTTCGGTATGGGCGTATTTTCCTATTTGACATTTGTGTCCTATACCAAACTGAAATTTTATTTAAGGCAGATTATTGCCTTTGCCGTTTGTTTTTTATTTGCCGTAAGCGATGAAATTCACCAAAGTTTTATAGGCGGAAGAAGTTGCGAGGCGAGAGATGTTTTGATAGACGGTTTGGGTGCTGCCGTTTCAATTCTCATTTTATCCGCATTTTGTCTTTGTATTAAAAAAATAAGAAAAAAACTAATTTAAGAGGTGAGCAGTTTTGGGTATAAATAAAGAAACAAAATCCTTTTGGCAAAAGGGAATAGTAGCATTTCTTGTTATTGCCGCTTCCATTTTGTTTTTTATCTTTGTTTATAAGTTCGGCACAATTTTGCGCGCTTTACAAAAGGTAATCTCTGTTTTAGAACCGATTATTTTCGGGCTTGTTATATCCTATCTGCTTAATCCTTTGGTAGATTTTTTCAACAAACGGGTTTTCCCTAAACTATGCCGCAAAAAGAACAAAGAGTTTAAGTTAACTCCGGCGCTTAATATGCTTTCGGTTTGTCTTTCTCTTTTGTTTTTTATTATTATTATCGCAGGAATAATCGTTCTTATTATTCCGCAGTTTATTGAAAGTTTTTCAAATGTAGTTGAAACATTGCCCGACCAAATTGATAGTCTTATCGGCTGGGGAGAAAAGGTGTTAAAGGAAAACAATTCCCTCGAATCTGCGTTTGAAACAGTTTTGAACTACGAGAAAAAATGGCTTAAAGACGATGTTTCAACCTATATAAACGCTGCTGCCGAGTATTTTGCTTCGGGAGTTATGGGTGTTCTCACTTTCCTTAAAAACTTTGCAATAGGGTTTATCGTTGCGATTTATCTTCTTTATAACAAAACCCGTTTCGGCAATAAAACAAGAAAACTTATGTTTGCAACCTTCAAAGAGCAAACCGTTAAAAGTATTCTTTCGGGACTTCATAAGAGTAATCAGGTTTTCAGCGGTTTTATATATGCGAAACTTCTTGATTCGCTTATAATCGGTGTTTTATGCTTTATCGGAATTTCGATTATGCGTATACCCTATACGATGCTCGTTGCCGTAATAATAGCTGTTACTAATGTAATCCCCGTTTTCGGACCGTATATCGGCGCCATTCCGTGTGCGGCGCTAATTCTTATGACAAATCCGTTAAAGGGACTTTACTTTATAATTTTCATTATTCTTTTGCAAACATTCGACGGAAATCTTTTAGGTCCTAAAATCCTCGGCGACAAAACGGGCCTTGAAACCTTCTGGGTTATTTTCGCCATTGTTGTCGGAGGCGGTTTGTTCGGTGTTTTGGGACTTGTTATCGGTGTTCCGTTGTTTGCCGTTGTTTATTACTTTGTTTCGCTTACCATAAACAACCGTCTTAAAAAGAAAAATCTTTCAACCGATAGCGCAGATTATTCAGCAGAAAAACTTGTCCATTTGATTAAAGAGGAGAGTAAAAGCGAAGATGCGTAAGAAAGAAATAGTAGAGCAAAATTCAATTCTTTTCAAAAAACTCGGTGAAGCCAAGTCGGAAATAGATGAGTTAAAGGCAGAACTTCAAAAAAATAACGAGGAGTTAAATGCATTAAAAACTCAAATTGCAGAAAAGGAAAAACCCGTTTCCGAGCCCCTTAAAATGCTCGAAAAAAAGGTTCAAAGAATAATCCCCAACCTTACTGAGGATTTGCAGTTTGCTTCTGAAAAGATAGGAAAAATCGTTTTAGAGTCGGCAAGATACAGCAATATGCTTACCGCTGACGGCGAGGTTAAATACCGAGAGCTGGTAAATCTTATTTTAGGCAAGTCAGAAGTTGCCAAAGCGGAGATTTTAGCTGTTACTAAGGAAAAGATAGATATAGAAGAAAAAAAGGCGCGAATAACTAAAATTAAAGACGATACGATAGAATACTTTGATTTGGTTATGGCGCAAAGATAATATTTAAGATTTATTTACCCGCATGATTTATTCATGCGGGTTTTTTAATCGAAAACCGTCCTGTTCGAATCTTGCGCGCAGATAAAAAAAGAGAGCAGTATCTTACGATACCACTCTCTTTTTGGCGCGCCGGAGAAGATTCGCCCACCCGCCTGCCGGCGTTGGCACGCACGCGGACTTTTCGACCGTTCACCGAAAGGTCGAAATTTTCCCTTTAAAGGAAAAACCGTCCTGTTCGAATCTTGCGCGCAGATAAAAAAAGAGAGCAGTATCTTACGATACCACTCTCTTTTTGGCGCGCCGGAGAAGATTCGAACTCCCGACCTTCTGGTCCGTAGCCAGACGCTCTATCCAGCTGAGCTACCGGCGCATAAATTATGGCGGTTTTTTTGACCGCCATAGTATAATATCACAATTGGACTTAAAATGCAATAGTTTATTTGCAAAAATATCAATTTTTTTGATAAATCACGCTAACATTTGCGCAGCACCTATTATTATCGGCATAGTGATAAGCGATAACAATGTTGAAAGCGAAACCAGATTTACCGCCAAATCGGTGTTTTGTTTGAATTTATAGGCAAAAATTGCGGTATAGGCGGCGGCAGGTGAACAAGCGCTTATTGCTATTGATACGAGCAAATCGCCCCTTAAATCAGGCACCCAAAATCCGAGCAGGTAAATTGCGCCTACTCCGACAGCAGGGAGAATAAAAAGTCTTGAAACAGAGCAGAACAGACATCTGAAATCTTTTATCGCAACCTTAAAATCGAGCTTTGCCAAATGATAACCGATAATAAGCATCGGAAGGGGAGTATTGAGCGCTGCAAAGTATTCAACAGGCAGTTTTATCATTTTCGGAACGGGGATTTTCGCAAAGAATATTATAACACCTATAACAATACTTAAAATGCAGGGGTTAAGAACTATCTTCTTAACCGACTTGTTCTTTTTATCGCCACTCATTTCCACAATACCGTAACTCCAAGCAAATAGGTTAAATATTGCAACAAATGATGCGCCGTATAAAAGACCGGTACTGCCTAAAATCGTTTCCTGAATGGGAAGCGACATAAATCCGCAGTTTCCGAATATTGCGGCAAATCGGAGAACTCTTTTTCGGGAAACATCGTTATCTCTGAACATAACGGTTGAAAGAATTATAAAAATTAAATGAACGATAACCGCCGCAAGAAAACTTAACAAAAGCCCTTTAAGAGTTTTGGAACTGTATTCGGTATTTATAAACGATTTGATGATAACGCAGGGTGTAACAATAAGCAGTACAACATCGGTAATGGATTTTGTTCCGAGTTTTGTTAGGATATGTTTTTTAGTTAAAAAGAAACCCGTAAAAATCAAAATAAAAAGTACAACAACCTGCAACAAAACAGTTTTGAAAATCATCACTTTCTAAGCTCCGCACCGACTTTTTCAAGTTTATCAATGATATTATTTGTTGCATTTTCAATTTGCTCGTCCGAAAGAGTAGCATCGGCAGAACGAAGGAAAACACTGAAAGCAACGCTTTTTTTGCCTTCGGGTATTTGGGAACCCTCGTAAATATCAAATAATTTTATCTTTTCGAGCAGTCTGCCGGCGCCTTTGGTAATTGCCTGTTCCAGCGTTCCGACAGAGATATCCTTATCGCAAAGGAAAGCAAAGTCTCTCTCAACGGCAGGGAATTTCGGAAGCGGTTTGAAAACGGTTTTTCTTTTGTTTATGCCAAGCAAAACATCAAGTTTAATTTCGGCAACATAAACCCTTTGCTCAATTCCGTAGTTTTCCGCAACCGACGGATGAACTTCGCCGAAAACACAAGCGGGGATATTATTCGCTTTAACAAGTGCTTGACGGCCGGGGTGGAGATAGGGCTCGGTACTTCTTTCGTACTGAGTATGGGCGCCCATGAGGGACATAAGTTCTTCGATAATTCCTTTAAGAGTAAAGAAGTCTTCATCATCGCCGTAAATACCGATACTCATTGTAGGAAGCTCATCGGGTTGTTCGGTAAGCGGAAGCGATTTTGGAATAAACCTTTTTGAAATTTCGAAAAATCTGCCCGAAAGCACCTTTCTGTTAATATTAGTAGCAAGAACCGAGAGCATATTTGTAGTTAGCTGGGTTCTCAATACAGAATATTCATCGCCCAAAGGATTTAAGAGCTTTATTGCATTTCTTCTTTCGTCATCTTCGGCAAGATTAAGAGTATCAAGAGCATTAGAAGAAATAAAGGAATATGTTGCAATTTCGTATGCTCCGAGACCGCAAAGAAGTTTCTTTATCTTGTTAGTCTTTATTCTTTCGGGAAGAAGTGTTCCACGGACAACATCTCCACGCATAGGTGTACTTACAATATGGTCATAACCGTAAATTCTCATAACCTCTTCGGCGAGGTCGGCTCTGCCCTCAACATCATCACGGATAGAGGGAACATTAACGGTGAGCATACCGTCATTTACGGTTGTTTTAAGTTGCAACTTATTAAGAATTGATACGATTTCTTTTTCCGGTATTTGAACACCCAAAAGCGCTAAAATATCATCGGTTTTAACATTTAGTACTCTATCGGTCGGAAGACCTTCGTTGCGGTCGATAACACCATCGACAATATCACCGGCATCGAGAGTATCTATTAGTTCGAGCGCTCTGTTCATGGCATATTCAACATTTATAATATCAATACCTTTTTCATATCTGCCCGAAGCTTCGGTACGAATTCCGAGGGCTCTTCCGGTATGGCGGATATTATCCCTCTTAAATTTAGCAGATTCAAGGAACAGATTTTTTGTATCATCTTCGATTTCGCTCTCTTTACCGCCCATTATACCGGCAAGGCAAGAGGGCTTTTCGCCGTCGGCAATAACGAGCATATCGGGGTTGAGTTTGTATTCGTTGCCGTCAAGCGTGGTAATTGATTCGCCTTCTTTTGCGTTTCTTACGATGATTTTCTTACCTTCAAGGTCATCATAATTAAATGCATGCATGGGCTGACCTGTTTCGAGCATAACAAAATTAGTTATATCAACTATGTTGTTTATAGGACGCATACCCGAAGCAATGATGGATTTTTGCATCCAGTCGGGAGATGGTTTAATTCGCAAATTTCTTACAACCCTGCCTATATATCTCGGGCAAAGGTCATAGTTTTTTACCTCAACATCAATATAGTTGCCGATTTTTTCATCTGTTGTTTTGAAATTCGGCTTCGGAATACGGAGTTCTGTTCCCAAAACCACCGAAATTTCCTTTGCAACACCGATAAAGCAGTTGCAGTCGGGCCGGTTTGCGGTAATCTTAAAGTCTATTATATAATCGTCAAGCCCCAAAACTTCCCGCATATCCGTACCGGTAGGGCAGTTATCTTCGTGAAGAATAAGAATGCCGTTTACTTCGGCGCCCTTATAGTCGTTTTCGGTAAGTCCGAGTTCTCCGCCCGAGCAGAGCATTCCGTTTGAAGGAACACCACGAAGCTTTCCCGCAACGATATGCATACCGTTCGGAAGATAACTGTCGTCAAGAGCGGCGGGAACTAAATCGCCCTCGCTTATATTCTGCGCACCTGTTACGATTTGAACGAGCTCGTCTTTTCCGACATCCATTTGGCAAACTTGAAGGTGGTCGCTGTCTTCATGAGGGGTTATCTTAACAATACGGGCGGCAACAACATTCTTTATGTTTTCGCCTTCCTGTTCGATAGATTCGATTTCAAAACCGGCAAGAGTCATTCTATCGCAAAGTTCCTTAACCGAAACATTTATATCAACATAATATTTTAGTGTATTAAGTGAAATTTTCATTATTTTCCCTCCTTAAAACTGGTCGAGGAAGCGCTTATCGTTTTCAAAGAGAAGACGAATGTCGCTTATTTTATATCTCGTTGTTGTAAGACGGTCAAGACCGATACCGAAAGCAAATCCCGAGTAAACATCGGGGTCGATTCCGCAACTTCTCAAAACATTCGGATGAACCATACCGGCACCCAAAATTTCTATCCAACCGCTGCCTTTGCAAACTCGGCATCCTTTACCGCCGCATTCGGAACAGGTAACATCAACCTCAACCGACGGCTCGGTAAACGGGAAAAACGAAGGACGGAATTTAACATTTGTATCCTTGCCGTAAATTTCATGCGCAAACTGTTCGAGAACACCTTTTAGGTCGCACATAGTTATTCCCTTGTCTACAACAAGTCCTTCAATTTGGTGGAAAACAGGCGAATGGGTTGCATCAACTTCATCGGCTCTGAAAACTCTGCCGGGGCAAATAACCCTTATAGGCGGTTTTCTCGTTTCCATCGTTCTTATCTGCGCTGCCGAGGTCTGAGTGCGAAGCAACAGGTTTTCACCAAGATAAAATGTATCCTGCATATCTCTTGCCGGATGGTCGGCAGGAACATTCAAACATTCAAAGTTATAATGGTCGGTTTCAACCTCCGGACCGTCCAAAACATCAAATCCCATAGACTGAAAAATATCTATCATATCGTCAAGAACGGTATTAAGCGGATGAAGTTTTCCGATTTTTTGCTCTTTTGCAGGCATAGTTATATCTATTGTTTCAGCTTTGAGTTTAAGTTCGGTTGCCTTTTTCTTTAATTCTTCCGCTTTTTTGGAAATAAGATTTTCAACATTTGATTTTGCTTCGTTTACAAGCTGACCCATCTTCGGGCGCTCTTCGGGGGAAAGTCCGCCCATCTGTTTAAGTAAAGCGGTAAGTTCGCCTTTTTTACCTAAATACTTAACACGAAGGTCTTCAATTTCTTTTTCCGAAACGGCATTTTTAACGGCTTCAAAAGCCGTTTGCTTGATGGCTTCAAGTTGTTCTTTCATAAAAATCCTCCTAATTTTGAGTTAGGGCAAAAAAATAAGACTTCGCCCTGAAAACACAGGACGAAGCCGAAATTACTTAAAAATCGCTCCGCGGTACCACCCGTTGATTTTTGCTTAAAATATTGAGCAAACACTCGTAAGACCTATAACGGAGTCTATCCCGTTGCTGCCTACTGATAACTTGTTCAGCAGCACTGCTCCAAAGGGAACTTCAAATGAGTTTAACTTAAAACGGATTTCAGCCACGGCCGTTTCTCTCTAAAAGCTAAAAAACATTCTACTTTCCTTTTTCAACACATTTATATAATGTATGATAACATCTATTTATATATTTTGCAAGTGTTTTTTATTTCTAAATTTACACGGCTAAATAAAGGTCAACCGCTTTTTGCACAAAATCGGTTGTAACGCCGAAATATTCGGCAAGAGAATAAACATTATCATAACCGTCTTTTAGGGCTTTTGTGAAAAGATATTTCGGTATCAGTTTACCGATAGCCCATTTATCCGCCTTCTTTTCGTGCTTTTCTCTTATGTCGAAAGGGGAATAGATATTGTAAAAACTCGAAGTAACGCAGTGGCCGAGTTCATGCGCCAAACAAACCTTTTCATCATAAGAGGATAACTCGCTGTCGATACAAACAAAATAATTTTCGCCGAATTTTACAGAAACTGATTTGTTTTCGGGTACTGAAAGACGGTCGATTTTAATACCGTGGGTTTTGGCAAGACTATATAGTCTATTTGTTTCCATTTTCTCGCTCCTTAATATATTCCGCATAGCGCTTAACCTCATCCCACATTTCGTCGGTTACTACTCCGTCGCCACCGAAAAGAGCAACTTTAAGGGCAAAATTATTATCTTTTGTTTCGGTTTTTCCGTAAAGATAGTCAACACTAACGCCAAAATAATCGGAAATAAGAGATAAAGTTTTTGCGGAAAGTGTTTTTTTTCTGCCCGACTTAAAATCAGAGAGCGATGCTCTCGGAATACCGCAGTTTTGGCAAAGCCCCGTTACATTTATTCCTTTTTCTTTGCAAAGACTTTCTATTCTTTCATATAGTTCAGGCATTTTCCTATCCCCTTAATTACGAAATTTCGTAAAAATTACTTGACATTTACGAATTTTCGTAATATAATAGTATCAGAGATTACGAAAACTCATAATATATCCCCTTTGACTTCGATTATATTACGGTTTTTCGTAATTGTCAAGTATTTTTTTGGAGGAACAATATATATGTACCATTGTACGGACTGTAAAAAAGATTTTGATTATCCTAAAAAGTTAAAAGAAACCGACGGCGATTTTGTTACCGTTTCGAGAATTACCTATGTTTGCCCGAAATGCGGAAGCGAAAACATAAAGGAAAAAAAGATACGGTATTGTAAATGTTGCGGAAGAACCGTTTCGGGCGGTAGGGAGGATTACTGTTCTGTATCCTGCCGAAAGCAGGGCGAAAAACTTTACGAGCAACAGAAGATTAAGTATCTACATATAAAAAAATCGCCCATATATGAAACGGCGAGAATGCTTGAAGCATATAACAAAGAACATAATCTCAATTTATCTTACGGTCAGTTTACCGCTACCGTTTTACCCGTAATCGAAAGGCAAAAGAATAATGAAAACAAAAGAAGAAAAAACGAAATTTCTTAAAGGATACAGAGTTTTCTTTGTAAAAATCGACAGACTTAAAGAAATGTGCGATATGTTTCCCGAGAATGTTTCCGATTATAAAAAGGAAATAAGCAGGACAAATAAAATCATCGAAAAAATTGATACGGCGATAAAAAATGTTGATGATGGGATTTTATCCGAAATCCTTTTTCAAAAATATATTTTGGGCAGAAGTCTTGAAAGCATAAGTTTTGAACTTAACTATTCGAAGCGCCAAATCGAGCGCCTTCATAATATTGCCATTGAAAAATTAGAGATTTTTTGAAAAAAAGACTTTACAAATCGTCTTATTTTTTTTATAATATCACAAGAACATTTGTTCGATTTGAGGTGATTATAAAATGGACAGAACGATTTTGCATTGCGACCTTAATAATTTTTTTGCTTCGGTTTCGCTGCTCGAATGTCAAACTCTTAAAAACGAGCCGGTTGCCGTTTGCGGAAGCGTTGAAGACCGACACGGAATAGTACTTGCGAAAAATGAGGTTGCAAAGAAATACGGTGTTAAAACTGCCGAGGTTATTTGGGAAGCAAAACTCAAATGTCCTAATCTTGTAATTTTGCCTCCGAACTATAAAAAATATGAAGAATATTCCAAAAAAACGAGAGCGATTTATGAACGCTATACCGATATTATAGAGCCGTTTGGCATAGATGAATGTTGGCTTGATGTAACAGGAAGCAAACTTTTATTCGGAAGCGGAGAGGAAATTGCCAATAAAATAAGACTTCAAGTTAAATACGAACTGGGGCTTACCATATCGGTTGGAGTTTCCTTTAATAAAGTTTTTGCAAAACTCGGTTCCGATATGAAAAAGCCGGATGCCGTAACGGTGATTTCAAGAGAAAACTTTAAGGAAAAGGTTTGGCCGCTTCCCGTAAGCGATTTGCTTTTTATCGGCAAAAAAACAACCGAGCGGCTTAACCGTCTCGGAATTTATACGATAGGCGATATCGGAATTTTAGATGATTTAACCCTTAAAAGGCATTTCGGCAAATGCGGTATAGACCTTAAAAATAATGCTTTGGGGCTTGATAATTCTCCCGTAACTCCATATACGGAAGATTATATGCCAAAAAGTATAGGCAGGAGCGTAACTCCCAAAAAGGATATTTCGGGCTATGATGGAGTTTGGAAAATCTATGTTGAACTTGCCGAAGATATCGCAGGGCAACTGCATAAAAAAGGACTTGTTGCAACGGGCATTTGCATTCATATAAGAACAAACGACCTTGAAGTAAAGGAAATATCAAAAACATTCAGAAATGGAACGGACTGTTCTATGACCCTCGCAAAAAGGGCAATGGAGATGATAAAGGCAAATTTCTTTTTTGAAAGACCGCTTCGCTCGGTCGGATTCAGAGCAATAAATCTTAAACCCAAGTGCGAATCGGGGTATCAAAACGATTTATTCGGCGACAGTCTTTTCGAAGAAAAAGAAGAGATAATCGAAAACTCTATACTTGATGTTCGGGAAAAATACGGCAATAAGAGTATAAAAAGAGCGGTTAATGTTGAGAACGAACCTTAAAAACCGTTAAATCGAAGATAAAAAATCCCATCGATTTTATGAAGCAACCTTTGTAAGACTTCTAAAACCGATGGGTTTTTATTATTTAATTATTATTTAGAAAGAACTTTTTTAGTTGTAACAGCAATACCTGCGAGGCAGAATACAGAAATTATGGCAACTAAAAGGATGGAAGAATCATTAGTCTTCGGAGAAGTTGTCTTGCCGTTATAGTTACCGCAAATTACCAAGTCGCCGTAGGGGATAATGGTAATCTGTTTCTGCTTCAAGAGGGTTTCAAGCGAAGTGCCTGTTTTCTTTATATACTGTTCGAGAGTAAAGTCCTTGCCAAGTTCTTTTTCGAGCTTCTTGTCGTTGATAACGAGCTTGTAATGAACATTTTCTTTAGCTTCGGAATAAACTTTCTTATTCTGCTTGTTATAGGTTATAACATAAATAGACCAGCTGTTGAACTTGCCCATAGAACTTTTAGCTTTAACTGTAAGACGGTTCTTGCTGTCATACCAGCTGATATGAGAATTGTTATTTTCCCATTTACCGCTGTTTTCGCCGCCGTCGATACCTTCGCCGCTTACAACTTTAATGTCGTATTTTCCGTTATCGTCGGTATCATATTCGCCGTCTAAAAGGGGAACATATACAGCGCCGACAATAAGGTCGCTTGTGGGTTTAAGAACGATTTTATCGGACTTCATATTACCCGAAACGAAATCATAATCGCCGACAATCCACCATTCTCTGAAAGCATTATCGGTCTTTTCAAAAGTAATTTCAGCAGTTTCACCGGCTTTAACCGTTATATGACCGCCTTTTTTAACGCCGTCAACATTATAACAGGTAATGTCATAATTCTTGTCGGTTGACGGTTTTTCTTCCTGCTTTTTGAAATTGGCTTTGATAACGATATCGGAAAGGGGCTTTATTGTAATTGTTTCGGTTTTTGAATTACCTTTTACAATTTCATATTTTCCGTCGATATTCCAACCTGTGAAAGTTCCGTTTGCCGTATCAGCAGAAACTGAAATTGTTTTTCCTTTCAAAACGGTAGTTTCAGTTCCGTCCTTAGCGCCTTTAACACCGTAAACGGTAACATTGTAGCTTTCGGGATTTTCAGGGCTTAATACAAAGTCCTTAGCCATAACGGGAATGGATATCGATAATAAAACTAAAACAGCCAAAATTATCGAAGCGATTTTTTTCATATTGAAAACCTCCTATGAAAGACAAAATATGCAAAAAACAATTTATACAAATGTATTATAACATTTATATTTCGAAAAGTAAAGTGTTTTTTTGATAAATATAATTCTTGATTATAACTGCAAATTATGATAAAATAACTTTGTATGAATTGTTGTTAAAGGAGACGCTCTTTTGGACTTAAAGAATGAAATCGGCAGACGGCGTACTTTTGCCATTATTTCGCACCCCGATGCCGGTAAAACAACCCTCACCGAAAAGTTATTATTATATGGCGGCGCCATAAATACGGCAGGTTCCGTTAAAGGAAAAGCCACCGCAAAACATGCCGTATCCGACTGGATGGAACTCGAAAAGCAGAGAGGTATTTCCATAACTTCTTCTGTAATGCAGTTTGAATACGAAGGATATTGTATAAATATACTTGACACTCCGGGACATCAGGATTTCTCGGAAGATACTTACAGAACGCTTATGGCGGCCGACAGCGTTGTAATGGTTATTGATGCCGCAAAGGGTATAGAACCGCAAACGAGAAAACTTTTCAAGGTTACCGCCCGTCGCCATATCCCGATTTTTACATTCATAAACAAACTCGACCGAGAGGCAAGGGACCCTTTTGAACTTCTTGATGAACTCGAAAAAGAGTTCGGTATCGGAACATATCCCATAAACTGGCCTATCGGTTGCGGAGTTGATTTTAAGGGCGTTTATGACCGAACGCAAAAGCAGATTATGGTTTTTAATGACCTTCATAGAGGTCAGGAGAAACTCAATGCCGTTGAATGCGATATAAACGATACCGAAAAAATGGACCGAATTATCGGCGAATATCAGCGAAAAGACCTTGTTGACCAGATAGAGTTGCTTGACGGCGCAAGTTTTGATTTTGATATCAATAAGGTTCATAAAGGCGAACTTACCCCCGTTTTCTTCGGTTCTGCGTTGACAAATTTCGGTGTTGAGCCGTTTCTTGAAAATTTCCTTAAAATGACCTTGCCGCCTCTTGCGAGAAATACGAGCGAGGGTGCCGTTGACCCGAATGAAGATAATTTTTCGGCTTTTGTTTTCAAGATTCAGGCGAATATGAATAAAGCGCATAGGGACAGAATGACCTTTATGAGAATTTGCTCGGGAAAGTTTGAGCGGGATAAAGAATATTATCATGTTCAGGGCGGAAAAACCCTTCGCCTTTCCCAACCGCAACAACTTATGGCTTCGGACCGACAGATAATCAACGAGGCGTATGCCGGTGATATAATCGGTGTTTTCGACCCCGGTATTTTTTCAATAGGCGATACGGTTTGTACTCAAAAGAGAAAGGTTAAGTTTGACGGTATTCCTACATTTGCTCCCGAACATTTTGCCATGATAGAGCAGGTTGACAGTCTTAAACGAAAGCAGTTTGTTAAGGGTGTTGAACAGATAGCGCAGGAGGGTGCCATTCAGATTTTCCATGAACCCGATACGGGAATGGAGAGGGTAATAGTAGGCGTTGTAGGCGTTTTGCAGTTTGAAGTTTTAGAATACCGACTGAAAAACGAATATAATGTTGATGTTATAAGAAATAATCTTCCGTTCCAGTTTATCCGCTGGATAAGAAATGAAAATATCGAGGTTAAAAATTTGAATCTTACTTCCGATACGAAATGGGTTCAGGATTTTAAGGGAAATAACCTGCTTATCTTTACGGGCGAATGGAATATAAACTGGGCGCTCGAAAAGAACGAGGGTTTAATACTCGAAGATTTCAGCGAAAATTAAGATATAAGAGGTATTGATATGTGCGAACAAAATGAAAAAAAGAAGGTTTTAAGTTGTATTCAGCCGAGCGGAATGTTAACGCTCGGAAATTATCTCGGTGCGCTTAAAAACTGGGTTTATATGCAAAACGAATTTGATTGCACTTTTGCCGTTGCGGACCTTCATGCCATAACCGTTCGTCAAGAACCGTCGAAACTCCGCTCTCAGATTTATTCGACCTATGCTTTGATGTTGGCGCTCGGTCTTGACCCGAATAAGAGTACGCTTTTTATACAGTCGCAGGTTCCCGAACATTCGGCACTTTCTTGGATACTTTCCTGCAATACCCAGTTTGGCGAAATGGCGAGAATGACGCAGTTTAAGGATAAATCGGCAAAACATGCCGATAACATCAATGTCGGACTTTTCTCTTATCCCGTTTTGATGGCGGCAGATATTTTGCTTTATAAGCCCGACTTTGTGCCGGTTGGCGCCGACCAAAAACAACATCTTGAAATTGCGCGTGATATAGCAGAGCGGTTTAATCGAATTTACGGCGATGTTTTTACCGTTCCCGAGGCATACATACCGAAAACGGGTGCCAGAGTTATGTCGCTTCAAGACCCCGAAAAGAAAATGTCCAAATCGGACGAAAATGCCAATTCATGGGTTGCAATTCTTGATGATAGGGATACTGTTATCCGAAAATTCAAAAGGGCGGTAACCGATAGCGGAAGCGGAATTTACCTAAGCGATGATAAAAAGGGCATTTCAAATCTTATGACAATTTACGGCGCTGTAACAGGCAAGTCTTATGACGAAATTACAAAGGAATTTGAGGGCAAGGGCTACGGCGATTTTAAGTTGGCGGTAGGCGAAACCGTTGCCGATGAATTAGCGCCGATAAAGGCAAATTACGATAAAATTATTTCCGATAAAGCGGAACTCGAAAGACTGTTCAGAGAGGGAGCCGAAAAAGCCGAAAAAGTTGCAAGAAAAACCTATTTCAAAGCAATGAAAAAGGTCGGTTTTCTGTTATGATGGCGGAAAATTCGGCTTTCGGGAATATAAAAGCGATAGTAAAGTCGGGCAGAATACCGCATTCCTTTATGATAGAGGGCGGAAGTTTTGATGAGCGGTTAGATTATGCTCTTTATTTGGCAAAGGCGATAGTTTGTACGGGTGAAAATAAACCCTGCGGTAACTGCCGTCAATGTCAGATTACCGATTCGGGCTCGAATGTTGATATTGCTTTTTTAGAGCCGGAGGATAAAAAGAAATTTATTTCGGTAGGGCAGATAAGAAATTTAAGAAACGATGCTTTTGTTTTGCCCCATTCAGCCGAAAAAAAGGTTTATATCATAAAAAATGCCGAACTGATGAATGAACAGGCGCAAAACGCTTTCTTAAAGATTTTGGAAGAACCGCCTAAAAGTGTTGTTTTTATATTGCTTACCGAGAGCAGAACTCTTCAACTTGAAACGGTTGTTTCGAGATGCAGTATATTTACACTTTCGGGGCAAACGGCAGAAGAAGGCAAGTTTGCAGAAGATGCAAAAGCGGTTTTGCAACTGCTTTTTGATGGAAAAAACTATGAGCTTTTGAAACTGTTTAAGCCATACGAAAAGGATAGACTTAAAGCCGAAAAACTTTTCAAAGCACTTAAACAAGAATGTGTTAAAAATGCCGCCGATACGGCTCTTTCAAACTATCGGAGAAAAACAGTTTCCGAAATTTTCGAAGAAACCGAAAAATATATAGGACTTATAAAAAACAATATCAATATGTCCCTGCTTTTTTCGGCTGTTGTTTGTAAATTCGGAAGTTTAATAAAATAAGAGGTGGATTATGACAAAGGTTATATCCGTTAAATTTACCGAGGGCGGAAGAAGTTATTATTTTAAGCCCTTAAACGAGGAATTGTCAGTTGGAGATGCTGTCATTGTCGATACGGCTTCGGGTCTTGCCATGGGCAAGGTTTCGGCGAAGGTTAAGGAAGTTAAAGACGAAGAAATAATTTCTCCGCTTAAAAAGGTAATAAGAATTGCAAGTAAAAAAGACATTGAAATGGCGGAAGATAATAAGAAAAAAGAGCCGAAAGCTTTCGAAGTTTGCGCCCAGAAAATTGTCGACCGAGACCTTGAAATGAAACTTGTTGATGTTGAATATTCTTTCGACGGCTCAAAGATAACATTTTTCTTTACTGCCGACGGCAGAATAGATTTCAGAGAACTCGTAAAGGACCTTGCCGCCGTTTTTCATACGAGAATTGAGCTTCGCCAAATAGGTGTAAGAGATGAAGCGAGAATGCTCGGCGGTCTCGGAATATGCGGTTTTCCGTACTGTTGCAAACAATTTCTTGATGATTTTCAGCCCGTTTCTATTAAGATGGCAAAAGAGCAGGGGCTTTCTCTTAACCCGACCAAAATTTCAGGCAGCTGCGGAAGACTTATGTGCTGTCTTAAATATGAGCAGGATTCGTATGAGCATCTTATGAAAATAACTCCGAGTGTCGGCTCAACCGTTAAAACAAGCGAAGGTCTTTGTACCGTTACCGATGTAAATATGATAACCGGCAACCTTATCGTTAAACCGAAAAGTGAAGACGGTATCCCGTTCAAGGTAAATAGAAAAGATGTTAAAATAATTTCGGCAAGAAAAAAGCAACCCGAAGAAGACGAAGAATAAATTTTTCCACTTGCTTTTTTGCTTGTTTGTTGTTAAAATGTGTTTGTATTAAAGGGTTAAACCTTTTTGCATTTTATGTATGGAGGTGTTTTTAATGGCTTTTAAGATTTCAGATGCTTGTATCAGTTGCGGTGCTTGTGCCGGCGGATGTCCTTGCGATGCTATTGCAGAGGGTGCTGCTCACTACGAAATTGATGCTGAAAAGTGTTGCTCATGCGGTGCCTGTGCGGCAGGTTGTCCCGTTGAGGCAATAAGCGAAGACTAATTTTAGTTTTATGGCGGACTTTTGTCCGCCGTTTTTTTATTTGAATGCTTCGGTATGCCAAAACAAAAAGAAAAGCCCCTCAAACCTTCGTTTGAGGGGCTTTTGGTGCCGGTGATCGGACTTGAACCGATACGCCATCGCTGACAACAGATTTTGAGTCTGTCGCGTCTGCCATTCCGCCACACCGGCAAATGAAAATGTTATCACCTAAAAATATATGGGCCGCAATAAATGCGACCCATATAAAGTGGTGACCCGGACGAGATTCGAACTCGTGTTACCGCCGTGAAAGGGCGGTGTCTTAGGCCACTTGACCACCGGGCCGTTTGGTGGCTGTAATTGGACTTGAACCAATGACACTGCGGGTATGAACCGCATGCTCTAGCCAACTGAGCTATACAGCCAAATAGCCGTATTTGCCTTACGGCGACTTAGTTATTATATATTTTTTATAACTGTTTG
This sequence comes from Clostridia bacterium, assembly GCA_024404145.1. Classification (GTDB taxonomy): domain Bacteria; phylum Bacillota; class Clostridia; order Oscillospirales; family Acutalibacteraceae; genus UBA737. Next base: position 81,331 of record JAKSQK010000003.1, read on the forward strand.
TCAAGTAAAACTTTCAAAATATGAATCATTAAAATTTTATGCTGTTGCTATCAGGGAAAACAACGGCTAAAACCCCATATCGGCAAACATATTTTTATGTATATTATTTTTGGGTTTTGAATATCATTTAGTAAAACAAAATAATATTTTGGAGTGGGCTAAATGGAACAGAATATTTTGAAATCAAGCATAAAAACGCAGGAAATAGTATTTAAGGAAACAGTTGAGCAAAGCATTGATACCGACTATACTCTGCCCGACTATTGCAAAGATATAGAGAGAGTTCTTAAATGCAAAGCGGTTCCGAGAGTATCCTTAAAAGCGATAGACGGCAATAAAGTTACGATAGACGGGAATGTTCACATAACGGTTTATTACTGTGATGAAGAAGGACAGGTGAATTCCTATTATCAGAACTACCCGTTTGAAAAGGTCAAAGACCTCGAAAAAGAAATGGCAGATGCCGTTTTGGAGGTTGTTCCGAAATGCGAATATATAAATTGCAGGGCGGTAACAAACCGAAAAATTGATATCCACGGCGCAGTAGCGCTAAAAATTTCGGTAAAGCAGAACAAAACCACCGAAATAATATCGGATATCGACGATGCGCAAATTGAGATTTTGCGTGGAACGGCACCGGCAACTACACCGACGGGATTTGCCGAAAAATATCTCATAATTGAAGAGGATACCGAAATATCATCGGAGAAAAATGCCCAGAAAATTTTGGGATTTGATGCCGAATCCTATGTTCGGGAAACAAAAATCATAAGCGGAAAAGCCCTTGTAAAGGGAGAAATGAATATTAAAATTAAATATTTTGCAGAGGGCAACATAAATTGTTTTAATACGAGCATTCCGTTTAGTCAGGTTCTTGATATCGAAACGGTTGGAGATACCTGCGATGTTACGGCGAAATCTTGCGTTGCTTTTCTTGAAATTACTCCGAAAACCGATTCAAACGGGAACTTTAATATATGTTTTATTAACGCAAAAATTCTCATATCCGCCAAAACCTACTGTAATAATGATATAGCGGTGATTTTTGATGCCTATTCGAGAAAAACAAAATCGGAAATTTCGAGAGATAATGTTGAATTTCTTAAAATATACAAGCGCCTCTTCGAAACATTCAGTTGCAAAAAATCAATAAATGTTGAGTCGGGAAGCATATCGGCGGTATTAGATAACTGGTGCGATGTTGTGATAACCGACAGCGGATTTTTCGATGATTCGTTAGTTGTAAGCGGAACGGTAACGGCGTCCTTCTTAATCGCAGATAAAGACGGTTTGGCTTCATATTTTGAAAAAACGATAGATTTTTCCTATAAATATCCCGTTGAAAACAGCAAAAACAAAAAATGCGACCCGTCCGTTATGATTTCCTCTTGCGGTTATACGATAACTTCTAACGATTCATTAGAGGTACGGGCGCAGATAACGGTAAGCGGAGATATTTACGAGTCGTCGCAACTGCCCGTTGTAACAAAGGTTGAAAACGGCGAGGCGCCAAAAGAAAAACAGGATTGCGCTATGGTCGTTTACTTTGCAAAAAAAGACGAAAAAATTTGGGATATTGCCAAAAAGTACCTATCATCAATGGAAGAAATCAAGTCGATAAACGGCTTGGAAAACGAGTATTTTACCGAGGATACGGCAGTTTTAATACCAATGTAATAACATATTAACCGCATACCGAAGCATTCAAACCCGCCCTTTTGGGCGGGTTTGGGTTTGAATGCTTCGGTATAATGTATTAACTATGCGGTTTTTTCTTGAAATTTACAATATATTGTGTTATACTAAATTGAATACTTATATTGCTAAGATAGGTGGTATGATTATGAAATGTCCGTTTTGCGCATACGAAGAAAGTAAGGTTATTGATTCAAGGCCTACCGATGAGGGAGAGAAAATCCGCAGAAGAAGAGAATGTCTTAATTGCGGAAAGCGTTTCACAACCTACGAGATGATTGAAAGTCTTCCGATTATTGTTATTAAAAGGGACCGTTCAAGAGAATCGTTTGTAAGAGAAAAACTTATGAACGGTATGCTCAGAGCGTGTGAAAAGCGCCCCGTATCTATCGAAACGCTTGAAAAAGCAATCGATGAAATCGAAGCATCAATCCAAAATTCGCTTGACCGAGAGGTTACAAGCGAAAAAATAGGTGAACTTGCTATGAATAAACTCAAAACGATAGACGAAGTTGCATATGTAAGATTTGCATCGGTTTACCGTCAGTTTAAGGATGTAAGCACCTTTATGGACGAGCTTTCAAAACTTATTAAAAACAGCAAATAAACGGAGATTTTTTAATGAACGACAATGAACTTTTAGCGGAGTTGCTGCTTCCCGATATCGACAAAACTCCCGATTATTATGAAAATCTTTTTCCTACCCGTAATTTAGGCGAAGGCGCAAGGGTTACAAGAGTAGCCCCGAGCCCGACGGGGTATCTTCACCTCGGAACTCTTTTTACGGCTCTTGTTAACCGAATTGCCGCAACAACAACCAGCGGAGTCTTCTTTACGAGAATCGAGGATACCGATAAGAAGCGAGAAGTTGAAGGCGGAATAGAGAATATTATTGACGGTCTTAACCGTTTCGGTATAACCATAGATGAGGGTTTTATAAGCGGCAGCGAAGAAACGGGAATTTACGGGCCGTATCAACAAAGCAAGAGAGCCGAAATATATCAAACCTATGTTAAAGATTTGATTAAAAAAGGTTTTGCCTATCCTTGTTTTTGTACCGCAGAAGATTTAGAGGCGGTACGAAAAGTACAGGAAGAAAATAAAATAAGAACAGGTTATCACGGCGAATATGCAAAGCACAGAAATATAACCTATAACGAAGCAAAATCGCTTATAGAAAGCGGAAAACCTTTTGTTATAAGACTTAAATCGCAGGGTAGCGAAGAAAATAAGGTTATTTTCGAGGATATGATAAAGGGAAAAATCGAAATGCCCCAAAACGATGAAGATTTCGTTTTGTTGAAGTCCGACGGAATACCGACCTATCATTTTGCCCATGCTATCGACGACCATCTTATGCATACTACTCATGTTATGCGTGGCGATGAATGGATTTCTTCAACACCCAAACATATTGAACTCTTTAAGCTTTTAGGGTTTAAGGTGCCAAAATATGCGCATATATCGCCCATTATGAAACTTGACAACGGTGCAAAGCGCAAAATTTCCAAGCGAAAAGACCCCGAAGCCGCCGTTCATTTCTTTATTGAGGAAGGATATGAAGCGATAAGCGTTATCGAGTATCTTATGACTATTGCCGCTTCCGATTTTGAGGATTGGCGCAGGGCAAATCCCGATACCGATTACAAAGATTTCAAATTCAACTTCAAGAAGATGAGTGTTTCGGGCGCATTGTTCGACCAAAATAAGTTGAATGATATAAGCAAAATCAAGATTTCAAAACTCAATTCATCTGAGTTTTATCAAAGGGTTTGCAGTTGGGCAAAAGAGTTTAACCCTTCTTTTTATGAGATTTTGGTTAAAAATCCCGATTATTCAAAATCGGTTTTTGCCATTGACCGAGATAATGCCGATAAACCCCGAAAAGATATTGCAAAATGGAATGAAGTTGAAGATTTTTATTCTTATATGTTTGAGGAACTCTACAAATCGGAATTTGAGCTTCCCGAGAACATACAAAAATCCGATGCCAAGGCATTTCTTGAAAAATATTCTGCTGTTTACGACCCGAATGACGACCGTAGGGCATGGTTTGATAAAATAAAGGAAATTGCTCCCGAACTCGGCTTTGCAGCGGATACAAAGGAATATAAGGCAAATCCCGAAAACTTTAAGGGCAGCGCCGGAGATTTAAGTACAGTTTTAAGACTTAGCATTACTTCAAGGAAAAACACTCCCGATTTATGCAGTATAATGCAGGTTTTGGGAAAAGAAGAATGTTTTAAGCGCATTGAAAATACGATAAAGGTTTTGTGATTATAATGGAAGAATTATTGACAAATGATGTTAAACCTTCAAATTTTATCCACGATTTTATAGATGAAGATTTGAAGGAAGGCGTTTATAAAAAGGTGCAAACCCGTTTTCCGCCCGAACCCAACGGATATCTTCATATCGGTCATGCGAAGGCAATTTGCATAGATTTCGGAACCGCCGAAAAATACGGCGGTAAATGTAATCTTCGCCTTGATGATACCAACCCTACCAAAGAAGATGTTGAATATGTTGACGCTATAAAAGAAGATATCGAATGGCTCGGCTTTAAGTGGGATAATATTTATTATGCTTCCGATTATTTTGATTTTATCTATGAATGCGCCTTAAAACTTATAGATAAAGGTCTTGCATATATTGATGAATCAACCCCCGATGAAATAAGGGAAATGAGGGGAACCTTAACCGAAGCCGGAATTGAAAGTCCATACAGAAACCGACCCATCAATGAAACAAAAAAGCTTTTTGCGGAAATGACCGAGGGCAAGATAGAAGAAGGCAAAATGGTTTTGAGGGCAAAAATTGATATGGCATCTTCAAATATCAATATGCGAGACCCGATTATCTACCGTGTATTAAAAGCAACCCATCACAGAACGGGAGATAAATGGTGCGTTTATCCGATGTATGATTTTGCGCATCCGCTCTCAGATGCGAGAGAGGGAGTAACCCATTCTCTTTGCTCTCTTGAATTTGAAAATCACAGACCGCTTTACGACTGGTTTTTAAAGGTTTTGGAAATCGAAACTCCGCCGAGACAAATCGAGTTTGCAAGAATGAATGTCAACTATACTCTGACAAGCAAACGCAAATGCTTAAAACTTGTAAACGACGGCTTGGTTTCGGGTTGGGACGACCCGAGAATGGCAACAATATGCGGTATGCGGAGAAGGGGATATCCGTCAAAGGCCGTTAGGGCATTTGTCGATAAAATCGGTGTTTCAAAAGCATACAGCATTATTGATTATGCGCTTTTGGAATCCTGCGTAAGGGATTATCTTAACGAGAATGCCGATAGGGCTATGGCGGTACTTCGTCCGTTAAAGGTTGTAATTGATAACTATCCTGAGGGAAAAACCGAAGATATAGAGGTCGATATCAACCCGAATAAACCCGAAAAAGGCAAAAAAACGGTTAAATTCAGCCGTGAAATATTTATAGAACAGGACGACTTTTCTCTTAATCCGCCCGGAAAATATTTCAGACTTTGCCCCGAAAAAGAAGTTCGCTTAAAGGGTGCTTATTATATCAAATATTCCTCTTGCGAAACCGATGAAAACGGCAATATTACGGTAGTTCACTGCACATACGACCCCGAAAGCAGAGGCGGAGAAACTCCCGATAAGCGAAAGGTTAAGGGCACACTCCACTGGGTTAGCGCTGATTTTTGCGCTACTGCGACAATTCGCCTTTATGACCGCCTTTTCAGCGTTGAAAATCCTTCCGACGAAGACGGTGTTTCTTCTTTTGCCGATAACCTTAATCCCGAATCGCTTACGGTTCTTGACAACTGCAAGATAGATGCGGATTTGCTAAGCGCTAAGGTAGGCGATACATTCCAGTTTATGCGTCAGGGATATTTTTGCGTTGATAAAGATTCCGAAGAAAACAATATAATATTTAACAGAACGGTCGGCCTTAAAGACTCGTTTTCAAAAAAATTATGATTAAAGTAAATGATATTTTAGAATTTCTTAAAAATAAATACCCGTTCGAGAGCGCCTGTGATTTCGACAATGTCGGTCTTTTGGTCGGCGATAAAAACGATACCGTTAAAAAGGTTTTGGTATGTCTTGATGCGGATATGTCGGCGGTAAATGAAGCCGTAAAATCGGGAGCAAACCTTATTGTTACCCATCATCCCGTTATTTTTGATGCCCTTAAAACCGTTACGGGCGAAAGCGTTGTTATGAATCTCATAAGAAATAATATTTCGGTTATATCGGTTCATACAAATTTTGATGTTGCCGAAAACGGAGTAAACGATATTTTATGTTCGCTTTTGCCGATTTTCAATGTCAGAAAATTCAAGGCAGACGACGGCTACTTGTTAAACTATGCCGAAACCGATATAGAAAATGCAAATTTATTAGCCGAAAAACTCCGTCTTATTTTGGGATTTTCTGTCAGATATGTCGAGGGCAGACCCATTAAAAAACTGCTTATATGCTCTGGCTCGGGCGGAAACTTTATAGGCGATGTTATAAAGAACGGCTTTGATGCCCTTATAACCGCCGATGTTAAGTATAATCAGTTTGTTGAAGCAAAAAACAATAATATTTCGCTCTTTGATGCAGGGCATTATGCAACTGAAAATGTTTGCATAAAACCGCTTTGCAAAATTCTTTCGGATAATTTTGCAAAAACGCAATTTATTACCTACGAACCGAATTTTGTTAAATCAAACTAAAAAAATCCCTTCTCAAAAGAGAAGGGATTTTTATTTCAGGATTATTATTTTGAAATGACCGCATCGGTGAGTTCAAAAAACTCATCGGTGCCTTCTTTATATGAATGGAAAATACCGTCGACAACAATTTCCGACTGAGATTTCGGATAGTCTTTCGGATAGGTAAGGGAAGTATCTCTTAAAACAAATTCAAGAACTTCGCTGCAACAAGCGGTTGTATCTTTAACAATGCAGTAGTAATAATTTCTTGACGGCGCTTCTTCGCCCTCGAAAATACCCTTAACTTTAATTCGTTTTCCCAAGTATTTACTTTTATTTTGTTTCATTTCGGAAATTTGCGAAAATGCCATCGTGAAATTGAAGTTTGATATATCGAAATCAATTTTATCGGATTTTTTAGCCGTTTCGGGTTTGCTTGTCGGTGCCGATGTTTTAGGTTTTTCCGAAGTGGTTGAAGAAACGGTTTTGCTTGTTGTTTTTTCTTCTGTTTTTGAAGCGGTATTACTATCGGCAGGAGATGAATTTTGCGAATTATCGGAAGTAAGGTCGGTAAAACCTACGCCACCGTTACCTCTCGATTTTTTTGCAACTTCTTTTGTTTCGCCACAAGCGACAAGACCTAAACAAAAGAAAACTGTAAGCATTAAACATAGTATTTTTTTCATATTTTTTTACCTCCGACGAGTAATCCGATAATATAGCAAACAAGGAAAGCAATTATATCGGCGGCAACTATTGTTGAGCCGACCGGTGTTCCGAAAACTATGGAAATTAAAATACCTAAAAGCGAACATAAAACCGAAAGAACGGCGGAACAAACCGTAACACTCTTAAAGCTCTTAAAGAGGCGCATCGCTGAAAGCGAAGGGAATATAACAAGCGCCGATATTAAAAGTGAGCCAACAAGATTCATCGCAAGAACGATTATAACAGCAATAATAATTGCTATTGCAAAATTATAAAGGTTTGCATTTATTCCGGTTGCATTTGAAAAATCTTCATCGAATGTAACGGCGAAAATTCGGTTGTAAAGTAGAACGAAAACCGCAACAACGATAACAGATAAAACGGCGCATAGATAAACTTCGGTTTTGGTAAGTGTTAAAATCGAGGTTGAGCCGAAAAGGGTTGAACAAACATCGCCCGAAAGGTTTCCTGAGGGAGAAAAAATATTGAGAAGCAAATAACCTATTGCAAGGGAGCCGACAGATACCATGGCAATAGCGGCATCTCCCTTTATTTTTGCGTTTTTACTGCTCATTAAAAGCAAAATGGCGCTTATAACCGTTACGGTAAGAGTTAGCGGCATATCATTTGTAAATTTAAGAACAGATGCTATCGCCATACCGCCGAAAGCAACATGGGATAAACCGTCGCCAATAAAAGAAAATCTTTTAAGAACGAGGGTAACGCCTAAAAGCGAAGAACAAAGCGCTATCAAAACGCCAACTATCAGGGCATACCGTACAAAAGGATAGGTGAAATAAAGTTTTAATGTTTCAAATATTGTAGCCATTATTCTTCACCGCCTTTGTTTGCAAAGACCTTTGCAAAATCGCTTTTAAGATACTCTTGTTTTGTGCCGAAGAATATATCTTTTCCGACATGAAGAATATGAGTAGCATAGGTAAGGGTCGATTTAATATCATGCGAAATCATAATAACGGTAATGCCGTCTTTTTTATTAAGAGCATCAATAAGCTCATACATATCGGCGGTAACTTTGGGGTCAAGACCCGAAACGGGTTCGTCAAGCAAAATCATCTTTTTTGTAGCGCATAAAGCACGGGCGAGGAGAACCCTTTGTTGCTGACCGCCTGATAGTTCTCGGTAACATCTTTTTTTGAGATTATCAAGTCCTAATCTGTGAATTTGATAATTTGCCATATCTTTTTGTTTTTTGGTATAGAACGGTTTTGCACCGAGTTTTGAAAGGCAACCGGATAAAACAATTTCATAAACACTTGCAGGAAAATCCTTTTGAATATCGGTTTGCTGCGGTAAATATCCTATCTCTTTTTCTTTGAGACCGTCGCCGTATGAAATTTTGCCCGACATAGGCGCTTTAAGACCTAAAATTGTCTTCATAAGGGTGGATTTTCCCGAGCCGTTTTCACCGATGATGCAAAGGTAATCTCCGCTTTTTACGGAAAACGAAACATTTTCCCTTACAACTTTACCGTCGTATCCGAGCGTTACCTTATCGCAGGTTAACTGAGCCATTTTTATTTCTTCTTTCTTTATGATAATGCTTTTTTAAGACTTTCTAGATTATCAGTCGCTATTTTAAGATATGTTTCACCCGAATTTGCGTCTTTTGAGGTTGTGGTTTGCATTGAATCGAGGGTTACTATATCAAGGTTTTTGTTTTTTGATGTTGTTATAACTGTTTTGGCGATTTTATTATCGCTTCCTTTTAAGGTTATAACCGAATTAAGACCCAGTTCGTTAACCTTATTTGCAAGGAAGGAAATCGTTTCGAATGAAGCTTCGCTTTCTGCCGAGCAACCTTTGAATGCCGCAAAATATTTGAGCCCGTAATCGTTTGTCATATATCTGAACGGGAAACGGTCGGCAAAAAGGAGAGTTTTTTTCGTGCCGTTTTTTACGGCGGCTTCGTAATCACCGTCAAGTTTATCTAACTTTTCGGCATATAATTTTGCATTTTCTTTATAGTAATCTGCATTTTCGGGGTCTAATTTTGCTATTTCATCGGCGATAATATTTGTATAGTTTTTTGCGTTTTTAAGCGAAAGCCAAACATGCTCGTCGTATTCGGTTTCTTCTTCGCCTTCGTGCTCCTCGTGTTCTTCTTCCTCCATGCCCTCAACAGTTTCTTCTTCGAGAACATTATTGCCTTTGCATTCCATAAGGTTTATCTTTACCAAATTTTCATTTGAGGCCTCTTTGAGAACATCGTCTACCCATTCGTCCGATTCGCCGCCGACATATATAAAGATATCGCTGTTTGAAACGGTAACTATATCTTTTGCGGTCGGCTGATAACTATGAAGGTCAACACCGTTATCAAGAAGCAAGGTTAAATTTGCATTTTCTGCTTTTTCACCCAAAATTTCTCTGGTCCAGTCGTATTGCGGGAATACCGTTGCAACGATGTTCAGTTTTTTCGAGTTTTCGTCTGAATTATCTTTTGCGCAACCCGTTACGCATAACGGAATAATTAAAAGCGCAATAATTAGGGAAATAATTTTTCTCATTATTTTACTCCTTGATTTATTTTACACATTCGGCGCAAAGCCCGTATAAAACGGTTGAAGTTTTATCGAGTTTGAAGCCGTTTGTTTTTTCAACTTCGTTAATAAGACGGGAAGTTCCCGAATCTTCCATATGAAATGTTTTTCCGCAGTTTTTGCAGGATAGATGAAGCAAATTACGGCAGCATTTCGAACCGGTATATTGATAATAAATATTTCTGGAGCCCTGCTTTGAAAAGCGCTTTAATACACCCTCGCTTTCGAGTTGCGAAATATTTCGGTAAACAGCGCTTAAACTTATGTTTTTATCTGCAAGTTCCGATGCGATATCTTTTGCAGATAACTGCTCATCGGTATGCAAACTGAGAAAATCGAGGAGAATTTTTCGCTGTTTTGTTGAATATTTATTCAATATACCACTCCCTTAATTTGCGAATAATTCGCAAATCTAATGATAGCATAGGATAAAAAAATTGTCAAGGAAATTTTCGCAAATTTTTTCAATTTTTTGTTGACAAAAAAACTATTTATGATATAATTGATTTTGCCCCTCTTTCGGTGGGGAATAATATGGACCAATAGCTCAGTTGGTTAGAGCAACCGGCTCATAACCGGTCGGTCCGGGGTTCGAGTCCCTGTTGGTCCACCAGCCGAGAAGCTCGGCATCCAGTTCAAAATAAAGTCGGTATGGCGGTTTTGTCGCTATGCCGAACCGTAAGTTTGTATTTGGTCGTTGACGCTTCAATAGAAATCGACAATCTTCGAAAGAGGATTGTCGATTTTAATGTTATTTATAGCCCCTATGTGCGACAATGAGCCGAAAGATGCCTGAAAACCGCCCTTTTGGGCTGGTTTGGGTCGTCAGTATAGAACAAAAGCAAAGGCGGTGAAATTATGGATAATACCGAAAAGCAGTATAATAGAATGTTGACATTACCTATCCCGAAACTCATTTTGGAAATGGCGATACCGGCGGTTATAAGTATGATGGTAACGGTTATCTATAATACTGCCGATACATATTTTGTTTCAAATATAAATAAATCTGCCTCGGCGGCGGTAGGCGTTGTCTACTCAATAATGGCGATTATTCAGGCAGTGGGCTACGGTCTTTCAATGGGAGCCGGAAGTCTTGCAAGTAGAATGCTCGGAAAAAAGGAAAACGATAAAGCAAATATGTATGCTTCAAGCGCTTTTGCCGTTTCGTTTTTTGCCGGAAGCGTTGTTGCTGTATGCGGTTTATGCTTTTTGGAACCACTCCTTAAAATTCTCGGCTCTTCCGCTACAATGATGCCTTATGCCGTTGATTATGCTACTTACATATTACTTGCCGCTCCGCTTAACTGTTCAACCTTTGTGCTTAACAATGTTTTGCGTTCGGGCGGTCAGGTCGCTTTTGCGATGGCAGGAATGGCAATAGGCGGAATCCTTAATATTATTCTCGACCCGATTTTTATTTTTATTCTTGATATGGGAACGAAAGGTGCCGCTGTTGCTACGGCGATAAGCCAAGCGCTGAGCTTTATTATTCTTGCCTATATGTACATTTCAAAAAAATCGGTTGTAAAAATAGAGTTTAAGTTTATAAGTAAAAACATAAAGGATTACGGCGAGATAATCTCAACCGGACTTCCGACGATTTTCCGTCAGAGTATGGGTGCGCTTTCTACAACTCTGCTTAATGTTTCGGCGGTCGTTTACGGAGATGCAACCGTTTCTGCGATAACGATAGCAAATAAAGTTTATGTTTTAGTCCGAAATCTTGTCTTGGGATTCGGGCAGGGATTTCAACCTGTTGCCGGTTATAATTTCGGCGCAGGGGATAAAAAAAGAACATTTAAGGCATTTAAGTTTACAAACTATGTCGGAACGGGAATATGTATTGTTTTATCGGTTTTGATTTTTGTATTTGCAAAACCGATTATGGCATGGTTCAGCAACGATTCGGAAGTAGTTTCGATAGGTATAGATGTTTTGTATTACTGTTGTGCCGTAATGCCGTTTTTGGCATTTTCAACCTATGTTAATGTTATGTATCAATGTTTGGGATTTAAGGTAAAAGCAACCTTTTTGGCTTCGTGCAGACAGGGAATTTTCTTTGTTCCGATAATTCTTTATTTGCCAACCGTTATAGGAAGAACGGGAGTTCAAATGGCACAGCCACTTGCAGATTTGTGTACATTTTTGATATCGGTTCCGTTCTTAATATCATTTTACAGAAAAGAAATAAAAAATGCCGTACATTCTTAAAAATGTACGGTTTTATTTTGTCTTAAAAGACTTCTTGAAAATAGAGTATATTTATGATAAAATGATAGGATAGTAAAAGGGGGAGTGTGCCTTATGTCTGAAAGAACTGTTGCCGCAATATCAACTCCGCAGGGAGAGGGCGGTATTGCCGTTATCAGAATATCGGGCGATGAAGCGATAAAAATTGCCGATAAATCTTTTCGTGCTTTTTCGGGGCAGAAACTCGAAACACTTAAAGGTTATTCCGCCGCCTACGGCGAAATTGTTTCGGATAATAAGGTTATCGACGATGCCGTAGCGCTTGTTTTTACATCCCCAAAAAGTTTTACGGGCGAAAATGTTGTTGAACTTTCTGTTCACGGCGGTAAGTTAGTTGCCCGAGATGCCCTTCGGGTAGTGCTTTCAAACGGTGCCGATTTAGCAGGTCCGGGCGAGTTTACCAAAAGAGCATATCTAAACGGAAAACTCGACCTTGCGAGTGCCGAAAGTATTATGGAGATAATATCGGCAAAAAACGAAACTGCCCTTAAAATATCCCGTATGGCAAAGGAAGGGAATTTAAGCAGAGAAATCGAAGAAATTACTGCCGAAATTTTGAAACTTGATGCCGCTATATCGGTTTATGCCGATTATCCCGACGAGGAAATAGAGGGGCTTGATACTCCAACTTTCCTAAAAACATTGGAAAAAATCGAAGAAAACATAAAGAAACTCCTCGAAACATATGATGCGGGTAAGGTTATAAGAGAGGGTGTTGATACCTGTATTGTCGGCAAACCGAATGTCGGAAAATCTACCCTTATGAATGTTTTATGCCGAGAAGACCGCTCGATAGTAACCGATGTTGCCGGAACAACGAGAGATGTTGTTGAAAGCACGGTAACGGTTGACGGTATAACCCTTAATCTTTCGGATACGGCAGGTATCCGTTCTACCGAGGATACGGTCGAAAAGGCGGGGGTTGAGCGCTCGGTAAAACGGCTTAACAATTCGGCGCTTGTTTTGGCGGTTTTTGATGTTTCAAGACCGTTTGACAACGACGACCGAAAACTTATTTCGGCTCTCGGTAACAACGCAATAATCGTTCTCAATAAAAACGATTTACAGTCGGTTGCCGATATGAGTTTGTTTGAGGGTAAAAACACTGTCAGTATTTCGGCGAAGGACAACAGCGGAATACAAAAGCTTTACGGCGAAATAGAAAAGACGGTCAATTCCCGAAAAATTTCGGGCGATGAGGCGGTTTTGATAAGTGAACGGCAGAGAAACTGTGCGAAACGGGCGTATGAAAGCATAGCCGAAGCCAAAAAAAGTTTATTGAGCGGTATAACGATAGATGCCGTAGGCGTTTTGATAGATGACTGTTTGTCGGCACTTTTGGAACTTACGGGAAAGCGGGTTACAAACGAGGTAACCGATGAAGTATTCAAGCGTTTTTGTGTTGGAAAATAGATTTATAAATTAAAAAGAAGGAATTTGATTTGAATATCCCCGAATATAAAGCGGATAATTATGATGTTGCCGTTATCGGCGGTGGCCATGCCGGAATAGAAGCGGCTCTTGTTGCGGCAAGACTCGGTCTTAAAACAATAATGTTTACGATAACGCTTGACTGGGTTGGAAATATGCCCTGCAACCCGTCAATAGGCGGAACGGCAAAGGGACATTTGGTTCGTGAGCTTGATGCTCTCGGCGGTGAAATGGGAAAAGCCGCCGACAAAAATACCCTTCAAAGCCGAATGCTTAACCGAGGCAAGGGCCCTGCCGTTTACTCTTTACGCGCCCAGATAGACCGAAGAAGATACAGCGAATATATGAAGCATACGGTTGAGCTTCAAAAAGGATTAGATGTCAAACAAGCCGAAATCGTTTCGGTTGAAAAAAGGGAAAACATATGGCATCTTATAACATCTTTGGGAGCAGATTTTACTTCTAAAACGGTTATATTTGCAACCGGAACATTTTTGGGCGGCAGAGTATATGTTGGCGAGGTTAATTATGAAGCGGGACCCGACGGTCTTTTTCCTGCAACAAAACTTTCGCAGTCGCTTAAAAATCTCGGAATTCCGCTTAGAAGATTTAAGACGGGAACCCCTGCAAGGGTACTTAAAAGCAGTATAGATTTTTCCGAACTTGAACTTCAAGAGGGCGACCAAAAAACCGTTCCGTTCAGCTTTTCAACAAAGGAAAAGCCCCAAAATAAAGTAGTATGCCATATCGCATATACAAACGATGATACCAAAAAGGTTATCCTCGATAATATTCACCGTTCTCCGCTTTATGCCGGAGTTATCGAAGGAGTAGGCCCCAGATATTGCCCGAGTATTGAGGATAAAATTGTCCGTTTTGCCGATAAAAAACGGCATCAGTTATTTATTGAGCCATGTGGCGAAAATACCGAAGAAATGTATCTTCAAGGAATGTCGTCATCGCTTCCTGAGGAGGTACAGATAAAGTTCTATCATACCATAAAGGGACTTGAAAATGTTAAGGTTATGAGAAATGCCTATGCTATCGAATATGACTGCATAGACCCGACGGCGCTTAAAGCATCGCTCGAATTTAAGGATTTTGAGGGGCTGTTCGGCGCAGGTCAGTTTAACGGTTCTTCGGGATATGAGGAAGCGGCGGCGCAAGGTCTTATAGCCGGAATAAATGCGGCAAAAAAGGTCAAAGGCGAACCTCCGCTCATTCTTTCGAGAGCGTCATCTTATATAGGAACGCTTATTGATGACCTTGTTACAAAGGGTTGTTCCGACCCTTACAGAATGATGACTTCAAGAAGCGAATACCGACTGCTTTTGCGTCAAGATAATGCCGATGACCGTTTGATGCCGATAGGTTATGAACTCGGTTTGATAAGCGAGGAAGAATATAACGAATTTACCGAAAAAAAGCGGCTTAAAGAACTCGAAATTGCAAGGATAAACCAAACATACATAGCGCCCGGCGAAGAGATAAATGAAATGCTTTCAAGTATGGGTACAACTCCGCTTTCAACCGGTGTTTGTTTGGCAGACCTTATTAAAAGACCGCAACTTTCCTATGAGAGTTTAGCGCCCTTTGATAAGGAAAGACCGATACTTCCCGAAGATGTTTGCGAAAAAGCGGAAATCGAGATAAAGTATGAAGGATATATTGTCCGTCAGCAGTCGCAAATAAACGAAACTTTAAGACTTGAAAACAAAAAAATCCCCGAAGACCTAAACTATGATGATGTTTACGGTCTTCGCCTTGAAGCAAAGGAAAAACTTAACAAGATAAAACCGTCTAATATCGGTCAGGCAAGTAGAATTTCAGGTGTCAGCCCGTCTGATATTTCGGTTTTACTAATTTATTTGAAGAAGTGATGATTATGTATGAAAACATTGTAAAAGCGCTCAACAAAAATAATATCGAATGCAAAATCGCAAAAACAAAAGAAGATGCGCTCGAAATAGTTAAATCTATGCTCTTTAAGGGCGCCGTTGTTTCGAACGGCGGCAGTATTTCTGCGGTAGAAACGGGAGTTTTCGAACTTCTTAAAAACGGGGATTATAACTATCTTGACCGAAGCAAAAGCGGTATTACAAAGGAAGAACAGTCGGAAGTTTATAAAAAAACTTCGGGTGCTGATTTTTATTTTTGTTCGGCAAATGCCTTAACCGAAAATGGCGAACTGATAAATGTTGACGGTAATTCAAACCGAATAAGCGCCATCGCATTCGGCCCTGAAAAAGTTATTATGATTGTCGGCAAAAATAAGATTGTAAAAGATGTTGATGAGGGGCTTTTAAGGGTTAAAAAAATTGCCGCCCCAAAAAATTGTGAGCGGCTTAATATTGATAATCCTTGCAGAAAACTCGGACATTGTATTTCTCTCGAAAAGAGCGAAAACCCCGCTATGACCGACGGTTGCGACTGCGAGAGAAGAATTTGCAGAAATTATCTTATTTCGGCAAAACAAATGCAAAAAGACAGAATTTGCGTTATTTTGGTTGATGAGAATTTGGGATACTAATTTTTTCTTTTTTCTTTTGGATTTCCCTGCGAAATATGGGGAAATTCGTTATCGCTGTCGGCGGTCGGCTGTATTTCGTAAGTGCCGTACTTGTTTACCATATCAAATGTGTCGTGCGGTTGGCCGTGGATAGACTGTATTCTTATTTCTTTTTCAATTTTTTTATTCTTTTTCATAATATTTCACCCCTTTTTATTCTTTACAAAAAGGGTGAATATATGTTATAATAATTTATTATCTGATTATTCAGTTCTTTGGAGGAATTCATAAATGTTAGACATCAAATTTATCTGCGAAAATCCCGATGTTGTTAAGGAAAACATAAGAAAAAAATTTAAGGACGATAAACTTCCGCTCGTTGACGAAGTCATCGCTCTTTATAAGGAAAAATGCGAAACAAATACAAAGGCAAACGACCTTCGAGCCAACCGTAATAAGGTAAGTAAAGAAATCGGTATGCTTATGGGTCAGGGCAAAAGAGAAGAAGCCGAGGAAAAGAAACAGCTGGTTTCCCGTCAGGCAGAAGAACTCAAAGCCCTCGAAGAAAAGGAAAGCAAACTTGAAACCGAAGTTCGTGAAATTCAAATGAAAATCCCGAACATTGTTGATAAAAGTGTACCTATCGGAAAAGACGACAGCGAAAATGTTGAGGTTGAGCAGTTTGGAAAGCAAACTAATCCCGATTTTGAAATTCCCTATCATACCGATATTATGGGGCTTTTTGACGGTATAGACAAAGAAGCGGCAGGAAGGGTAGCCGGTGAAGGATTTTATTATCTTTGCGGGGATATTGCCCGTATGCATTCCGCCGTTACCGCTTATGCCCGTGATTTTATGATAGATAAGGGATTTACCTACTATA
The DNA here is from genome assembly GCA_024404145.1 of Clostridia bacterium. Lineage (GTDB taxonomy): Bacteria > Bacillota > Clostridia > Oscillospirales > Acutalibacteraceae > UBA737. The sequence continues at coordinate 98,058 of JAKSQK010000003.1, forward strand.
TTCCTCCGTTTATGATTCGTTCAAATGTTGTTACGGGAGTTATGAGTTTTGAGGAAATGGATTCTATGATGTATAAGATAGAGGGAGAAGACCTTTATCTCATCGGAACATCGGAACATTCCATGATAGGCAAATTTATTGATACGATAACCCCCGAAGAAAAACTTCCGCTTACGCTGACAAGTTATTCTCCCTGCTTCCGCAAAGAAAAGGGAGCCCACGGCATCGAAGAGCGTGGTATTTACCGAATTCATCAGTTTGAAAAGGAAGAAATGATAGTAATTTGCAAACCCGAAGAGAGTATGGAATGGTTCGGCAAAATGTGGAGTTATTCGGTTGAGTTATTCCGCAGTCTTGATATTCCGGTAAGAACTCTTGAATGTTGCTCGGGCGACCTTGCCGATTTGAAGGTTAAGTCCTATGATGTTGAGGCATGGAGTCCTAAGCAGAAGAAATATTTTGAGGTTTGCTCATGCTCTAACCTCGGCGATGCGCAGTCAAGACGACTCGGAATAAGGATAAAGGATAAAGACGGCAACAAATATTTGGCTCATACCCTTAATAATACCGTTGTTGCTCCTCCGAGAATGCTTATTGCTTTGCTTGAAAACAACCTCTGTTTTGACGGTGAATACTATTCGGTTAAAATCCCGAAGGCATTACAGCCGTATATGGGCGGAAAAACCGAAATCAAAGCAATTCATAAGTACAATAAAGGTTGATGACCTAAAATTTTACGAAAAATACGCATATTGCCGGTTCCTTAACGGCAATTAAAAAATGGTGATTTTTATGATGGAAAACTGTGGAGAAAAAAAGAAAAAAATGAGAATAATCATTCTCATTTTGCTTGTCTTGGTATTTTTAATTACCGCCGTTGTTATTATCGGCAGATATATTCCGAAAAAGAACGATGAAAGTGATAAATATAAAAACAATACCGTTTCTTCTGTTTCGAATAATCTTCCCGAAAACCCGATAAATTTTGATGCATTGCAAAAGGATAACGGTGATGTTATCGGCTGGATAAAGGTTGACGGAACGATTATAGATTATCCCGTTTTGATGAGCGGAATGGAAACCGAGGAAGATTTTTATCTCGACCATGATATGTATCGCAAGAAACTGCGTGAAGGAAGCATATATGTTCAGCGCTATAATTCCAACGATTTCGGCGATTTTAATACTATCATTTACGGTCATAATATGAGAACCGGAAGAATGTTCGGTCAACTTAAAAAGTTCAAGAACAAAGAATTTTTCAATAAGAACCGCAACATTTATATTTATACTCCGGAGCATATTTTGAAATATGAAATTATTTCAGCTTTTATTCATGACGATAGGCATCTTTTCAATTCTTATGCTTATTTTACCGAAGAGGGAAGAGCCGATTTTATCAAAACCTGCCAAAACCCGAATACATTTACGAAGAATATAATTGAAGGTCTTTCTGTTGCAGATGACGATAAGCTTATAACTCTGAGCACCTGCACATCGGTTGATAACGAAAGATACCTCGTTGTAGGAAGACTTATTTCCGATACCGCAACAAATTAGTAAAAAAAGGAGGCAAAGAAAATGAATTATTTTTTTAATCCTGCTGCATTCAGCGGTGCATTTTCCTTGCCCTCAAAAATAGTTGATGAATACATAAATCTTGCAACGCAAGAGGAATTAAAGGTCATTCTTTATTTTTACCGTTATATAAGCGACGGTTTCGACACTATAAAATGCGCAAATAATCTTAAAATTTCCGAAAACAATGTTAAAGATGCGCTTTTATTCTGGGCTAAAAACGGGATTTTGCTTTCAGATGAGGATAAAGAACCTGCTACCGATACAGTTTCTCCGAAATCGGTTGCAAAAAATGTTAAACCTTCAAGAACCGATGTCGCAAAAAGAGGTCTCGAAGACCAAAATGTTGCTTTCATTCTCCGTGAAGCGCAGTTGAAGTTCGGCAGAAACTTGAAGACCAATGAATCAAGTACGCTTCTTTATATTTACGATGATTTGGGACTTGATGTTTCGGTTGTTTTGTTTTTGCTTCAATATGCCGTTAACGAAGAAAAACTCAATATCCGTTTTATTGAGAAAACGGCGGTTGACTGGGTAAACAATTGTGTAAAAACCGTCGGTGATGCCGAGAAGATTATTTCGGCAAAGATAAAATGCGACCTCGCTTGGAAGAGAACCGAAAATGCTTTTGGTATTGAGCATAGAAAACCGAGCGCAAAAGAAACAAAATATTCTGATATCTGGTTTAACGAATGGATGCTTGAAGACGAAATTTTGAAAATCGCCTATGAAGTTTGCGTTGACAATAAATCAAAATTTATATTTGAATACTGCGCAAAGGTTATTGAAAACTGGCATAAACAAGGGCTTGTTTCTCCTGCCGATATAAGAAAATCCCTTCAAAAAGAAGCCAAAAAACCGCAAAAAGACCGCAAGTACAGTTATGCGGGTTACGATATTGAACTTTATGAGCAAATGCTTAATTCCGATGATTGAGAGATGACTTATGGATAACAGTAACATTTATTTGCAATGTATCGAAAAAAAGAAAAACCGTCTCATAAAAAGAGAATCCGAATATAATATCAAACTTCAAAATCTCCAAAAAGAAAATGAAGAATATGCCGATGCCGTATTAAAACTTAAAAAAATTGGGTCTGATATTGCCATATCTGTAATTTCGGGCAATACGGCAAAGGTTGAAAAATTGAAAATAGATTCCGTTAAATATAATGCAATAAAGAGCGAAATAGAAAAAAATGCAGGTATAAAACCTTTTGCTTTTGAATGTGATATTTGTAAAGATACGGGATTTTTTGAGGGCAAACCCTGCCAATGCATCAAAAAGATGGTGAGCGATATTCTTTCCTCTTCCGCTTCAAAGTTTGCCCCTATGGAAAACTGCCGTTTCGGTACATTTCAACTCGATTATTATGAAGATTCCATGCCCGATGGTGCAAATCCCAAAAAGAGAATGACGAAGATTTTCAAGGAACTTAAAGAATATACCATAAATTTTAATCCCAAAAGCAGTAAAAGTTTGATTTTTTTCGGCAATACGGGGCTCGGCAAAACCCATCTTTCGCTTTCGATTATGAACGAACTAATCGAAAAGGGATTTTTTGTTCATTACGATTCGGCTTTCAATTTGTTTTCAAAAATCGAAACCGAGCGGTTTAACGAGCATACCGATACTACATATAAAGACGCCGTTTCATGCGACCTTCTTATTATTGATGACCTCGGAAGCGAGTTCGTTTCGGCTTATACCCAGTCGGTCTTTTACAGCATAATAAATACAAGAATTTTAGCGGCAAAACCTACCATAATAAATACAAATCTTTCGCTGCTTGATATCGAAAATAAATATACTCCCCGTGTTTCTTCAAGAATAATGGGCGAATATATCGCAAAGCAGTTTATAGGCAACGATATAAGGCAGAAAAAAATAGTTAAAAAGGTATAAAAAACCGATGCTTTAAGCATCGGTTTTTTTGTTTTTTGATATGTTAACACCTAATACTCCGAGTATAACGGGGATACATAATAAAATCTCGGTAATCTTAAAATTCTCATTTAATATAAAAACTCCCGCCAAAACCGAAATAACAGTAATTATATTCGAAAAGGAAGAAGATTTTACCGCCGAAATATGGGTTGTTGAATAATTATAAAGCAAAAATGCCGAAACCGATGAAACGGCGGCGAGGTAGAAAACGGCGGTCAAGAACGAAATTGAGGAAATCGCCCTCATTATCTCGAAAGGATAATTTTTGCCGAGGAACAAAACCGTTATCAAATTAAATCCGATAAAAGCGATAAAAAACATAAAATATGTTCGTTCAAACGGGGTAAACTCTGAGGAGATGTTTCGGCTTAAAAGGTTAAATGCAACGGCGCTTATTACCGCAACACTTAAAAAAATGATACCGAGCAATTTATTTTTTGCGCCGTTATCCGAAATAATGCTTATAACAGTAACACCGATGAGCGAAACGGCGGTGCATAAAAACTGCAAAGGGCTCGGCTTCTCCCTGCCGAAAACCGCCGAATATATGATAACTCCGACAGGGACTAACGAAATGATTATCCCCGAAAGTGCCGAGGATACCATTTTAAGTCCGTATAGTTCAAATAAAAAATAGCATAGCGGCTGCGCAAAACTCATAAGCAAAAGTTTTTTAAGGTTTTTGCCTTTGAAATTTACCTTAATTGCACCCGATAAAACTAAAATATTCATTATTAAAAAAGCAAGAGTAAATCGGCAACTTAAAATAATCAGCGGATGGGCGGCGGCAAGTGCCATTTTTGAAAAAATAAAACTGAAACCGAAAATAATATTTGCCGCAAGAGCGCAAAGCATACCGAAAAATTGTTTTTTCTTTTCCATTTCAAACTGTCCCTTTTAGGAATAATATCATAAAAATAATTTTATCATATTGTTTTTTCCTTTTCAAGATATCAATTTTCTTGAAAAGAAATAAACTGTATTGTATAATTATAAAAAAAGGTCAAGGAGTTATATATGATAACCATTAAAAATAAAGACCTGACTGCAATGTTTAGCCGATACGGAGCCGAACTTAAAAGTTTAAGATTCGGAGAAAGAGAATATATATGGCAGGGGGACGAAACTTTTTGGGCGGAATCATCGCCTGTTTTGTTTCCGATTTGCAGCGGGTTGAAGGGCGATACATATTTTTTTGACGGCATAGAATACAATATGCCGAAGCACGGTTTTGCAAAGAATATGCTTTTTGATGTTTGCGAAAAGAATGATAATTCGGCAACATTCCTTTTAACCGAAAACAAGGAAACAAAAAAGTATTATCCCTTTGATTTTGAATTCAAAATCAAATATACTTTAACCGATAAAAAACTAACGGTTAAATATACGGTTGTAAACAAAAGCGCTCAGCAAATGTATTTTTCGGTGGGAGCGCATGAGGGCTATTCTTGCCCCGAGGGAATAGAAAACTATGAAATTGTTTTCGATGAGGAAAAAACGCTTTCGAGTTGTATATTATGTGAGGACGGAACGCTTGGATACAAAAAAGAACCTATTTTGAAAGACGGTAAAGTTTTACCGCTTAAATACAGCTATTTTGATATTGATGCCCTTATATTTGACCGTATTGATTTTAATAGTTTGGTGCTTAAAAACAAAAAAACAAAAGAGAAAATCCGAGTTAACTTTAAGGATTTTCCGTATCTTCTTATCTGGACTGTACCCGATGCGCCGTATTTATGTATTGAGCCGTGGTGCGGAATAACCGACCGAGAAGGAACCGATAAAAACATAAAAACAAAAGAGGGAATAGAGTGTCTTTTACCCGAAGAAATTTTCGAAAGGGAACATAGCATTGAGATTTTGGAAGAAAATTCTTGAAAAGAAGTGAAAAGTAAGTTAAAATAATATTAGGATATATATTTTTTTAAGGGGGGATATTTATGAAAAAACAACTATTCAGAATAATAGCTGTTTTTATGGCAATTGTTATGCTTTCGAGTGTCGGAGTTTGCGGCGCCGGTGTTTCGGCAACTGTTTCGCTATCCGATTTACTTCTTAATAAAAACCTATATCCGCAAAGCGACATATCAAATGTTGATAATTATACTGATGGCAAATTATCTGTTGATATAAGCGAATTAAATATACCCGCTGAACAACTTGAAGAAGAAGCTTTCAGAATTTTTGCTCATCATCCCGAACTTTTTTATACAACAAATACAATGTTTGAAGCCACCGAAGAAAAGGCGATAAACATTATTTTTTCTTTGAGGGACGAAGCTTCCGAAATAAAGAAAAATATAGAATTTTTCAATTCGCAACTTGAAAATATTTATAAAGAGTTGATATCTTGCGGTATTGAAGATATGAACGATACCGAAAAAGCTCTTTTAATTCATAATTATTTAAGCGAAAACGGTATTTATGATAGCGAAACTTATTTATCAGAAGAGGAAGAAAAAGAAAAAATAAACGCTTGTAAGGATAAGGAAGAGCGGGAAGAGTTAGAAGCGAAATTTGCAGAGCGTGAGTTAAAGAGTTATTCGCATACCGCCTTTGGTATTGTCGCTCTCGGATACGGCGTTTGCCAGAGTTATTCCAATGTTTTTAATATTGTCGGTACTCATTTTGGGCTTGAAGTCGGTATTGCGACAAATTCGGATATAAATCACGAATGGAATATCGTTAAAATCGGAAACAGTTGGTATCATCTCGATGCAACATGGGATGATACGATTATCGAAACCTGCGGTCAACTTCTTTACACAAATTTTCTCATAAGTGAAAACGAAAAGAGAGAAATGGTAGCCGAAGAAGCGCAAAGAGAGGGTAAAACCATCGGCATAAACGATGTTGAAATTAAAGTATATCCGCCTTATGGAAAAACATATAATCCTGCCGCCAATTCAATAAAGGGATTTTGGCAGCAGTATTCGTATAACTTTGAGTTTACTACATTTCCGCATTATTATAAAGGTTATTGGTATTACTTCAATAAAGACGGAAATTTTGTAAAAAGTACGATAAACGGCAGCGAAAGCATTGTTCTTAATTGTGATTACGAATGGCTTATTGACGGCGGCAAAAAAACGCTCGGAAATAATCATGAAACAACATTCGGCATAGGTAATACTGTTTATTATTCGGTACCGAACGGAATCCGTCAGTATAACATTGATACAAAAAAGGACAGCGTTTTTGCCTCTTTTGATTTAGAGGAAGGCAAACTGATTATTGGTATAGCAAAATACGGAAATACCGTAAGTTATATCGCTATGAAGGTCAAGGACGGGGAAATACTGCTTGATGATAACGGCAGACCCATTCTTGATATAAACGGTGAGCCGATGCGTGAAGTTGTACCGGAATATGATAAGGAACAAATGCTTTGCGGAACCATAACCGATAATACAAAGCATATATTTGACAATTCCTGCGATACGACCTGTAATGTTTGCAGATATTTAAGAAAAACAACCCATAAATGGGATAGCGGAAA
>JAKSQK010000004.1 GCA_024404145.1 Clostridia bacterium
CTTGCACTCAAAGGGTTCCTGCTTGACTATACATAGAACTCTTAGTTCTACGCAATATTTGCTCCGGAATTTTTCGGAGTTTTTATTATATATTCAACAGTTTTTCTCAATGTTTTTTGCTTGATAAGTTTTATTAAAACTACAATTACTAAAAACAACAAAAATAATATCGTTATTGATTTTTTCGTTCCGGAAGCTTCTGTTCTGACCAATACATTTATCACATCGTCTTCTTGAAATTCATAACCAAATTTCATGAGAATGATTGATATCAAGGAAATCAAACACGCTAATACAGTGATTCCTTTGATGACAAAAGTAAGATAATCAACGTAGATGCTCTTCCTGCACAAAAGTCTCAGTATGATCACAATTATCAATGGGAATACTACGCCGGCAAACCCAACAATATAAAAATCCGTGTTTCCTGCTGTTGACATATCGCACAATACATACGGTGCCGGCAGCAAGTGAAATTCCATACATTCGACTCCAACCAATATTGTTGCAAAAACATGACCTAGTTCGTGCAAAAACGGATAGATTAAAACAGATGTCAATAATCCCAAAAACAAAAACGCAAATACTTTAATGTAACTTTTCATAAAATCCTCCTTAAAATTTAAGTCACATTTAGTATTTGCATAATGTGATTATTAATTTTCAAGAAAACAATAAAGGTGCCTACTGAACTTAAATCAGTAAGCACCTTATATTTTTTGTCATCAAGAAGGAAAGATAATTTATTTTTTCTTGAAAATCGAATTCAAGATTATTTAATATTTCTTTAGAAATATTAAATATAGCAACGAATAAAATTTGCGTATTTGGGGTTTCAGATGAATACGGATTTTCAAAAAATGCGGTATTGTTTCTCTAAAAAAAGACCAAAAATCAAATAAAAAAAGCAGCGAAAAATCGCTACTGATGGGACACAAAAAACCGTATGGACTGATGTTCCACTCAAGGTCACTTGTGCATAGGATTTTTTAAGTTTTTTGAGTCCAAAAAGCATTATTCAGCCCGAAAAAACGGCTTAAAATGGGCGTTTTGCCAATAGGATAGGAAGTTAGATACAAAATATTCAACCGCATTATCGGGGAAAATTCTTTAAATTTGGAGCATAGCTGGGCGGCGAGGGTTTTATTGTGTGCTAAAACTAATGTCGGGCGGTTTACTTTGGCAATTACATTCGTCATAGTAAAGGTTTTGCCCGAGCCGGTAACGCCAAGTAAAACCTGCTCTCTATCGCCGTTATTTATACCTTTGACTAATTTTTCTATGGCATCCGGTTGGTCGGGATCAACATAAAGCAAAACCTCGTCGCCTTTTTTCATTGAGGAATCATAATTGCCGTATTCTTTTTCGGAAAAGGTTTCTCCGTTATAAGTATATTCAACAAAGACACGGTGTTCGTAGTCGTCGGGACCAATGCCGTCAGATTCGTCATATGCTGGTAACAATTCTTCCTCAATTCTTGTGATGGTTGCTTTGGTTTCAACATAGTTTTCGGGCACCGGCTTATTTAATTTCATAAAAATTGTCAAAAAAGCGATTCCGAAGAGCAAAACAATTGAAAAGATTACGATTGAAGAAGCGAAGCCAATTTTTTTACAGATGTCGTTTTCATAAGATTTACTCCTCAACTAAATATATTTATTATGTTATAATACAATATACTTGGCTTGTCAATTGACAAAATCGACAAAACGCCTTATTATTTGCGGGTTTACGGTTATAATGTCAAAATCCGTTGAAACATATAATAAAATATGATATAATGCAAAAAAATCTTCAAATTAAAAAACGGAGAAGATCAATGGAAAAAGAGATTTTAATTTCAATAAAAGATTTGTATAAAACATATCGGTCGGGCGATATATATACTCCCGTTTTGAAGGGTGTAAATTTTGATATTTTTAAGGGCGAGTTTATTTGTATTTTAGGTGAATCCGGCTCTGGAAAGTCGACTATTCTTAACATTATCGGCGGACTTGTAAATGCAGATTCCGGCTCAATAAAATTCAAAAACAAAGAAATAATCAATTTATCCGAAAAAGAATTAACAAAACATAGACGCAATAATATTGGCTATATTTTTCAAAACTATAATCTTTTGCCGAGTTTAACAGCAAAGCAGAATTTGGATATAATAGCCGAGTTGACTAATTCCCCTGCCGATTCAGAAGAAATGCTTAAATCGGTAGGTCTTGAGGATAAAATCAAATCATATCCTTCCCAGTTGTCCGGAGGTCAGCAACAGCGAGTTTCAATAGCTCGTGCGCTGATTAAAAAACCGATTTTAATTCTTGCAGATGAACCGACGGCTGCGCTTGATTGCGAAACAAGTAAAGAAGTATTAGAAGTATTTGAAAATGTAGTAAAAAACGGAACAACTTTAGTTGTAGTAACACATAACGAGAATATCACAAAAATGGCAAACCGCATAATAAAGCTACGCAACGGAATAGTTTATAAGACAATCGAAAATGAAAATCCGATTAAAGCAAAAGAATTGGAATGGTAATTATGAAAAAAACCGCTTGGATTGAATTATTTAATAACATTAAACATACTTTTGTTTCATTTTTGGCGATTTTATTATTTATTGCCTGTGCATCTGCCTTGTTTGTGGGTATACATTGGACAATAAATTCTATTTCGTTATGTATCCAAAAAGAGTACGATAACGGGGATATGTATAATTACAAAGTACAGTCAAACATTGGATTTACAGATGATATTGTTAAAGAACTGGCAAAATCCGAGTATATAGATGAAATTGAACCGTTTCACGAAACTTTCAGATTTTTCAAATTAAATAATGAACCTTATCAGGCAAAAGTTCTATTACTGACAGAAGAATTAAATTCCCCTCTGCGTGTTGATGGAAATTTGCCCTCGAAAATCGGGGAAGCAGCTATTGATTCCCACTTTGCAAAGCAAAAAGGAATAAAAAAGGGTGATAAATTAAAGCTTGAAACAAACCAATTTGTTAACCCTGTAGGATTATTGACAGATGAATTTGAAATCACCGCAATAATAGATACCGCAGATTATATGGGAAAATATGAAGATACAAACGGTTTTTCTTTTGCGTCCTATGCAAACGTCAATTCGGTTATCTATTTAAGCAAAGAATCATTTAACAATGATGTTTTCGGTAAATATTTCGGATTTTATATTAAATCCGATAAATTAAACGATACGGAAACCCTATCAGATGAATATACCGACAAATCCTCTGATATAAAAACAAAAATTGAAGATTTAATAAATACTACGGCAAGCAAATATATTAACATTGATAAAGAAATCTTATCAAAACAGTATACCATTACCGAAAGAAATCATAATGCAAGTTTGTTCGGCTTAAAATGCGTAAGAGATACTTTTATAAAAATGCAATATTCTCTTGTAACATTATTCATTATCATTTCTCTGTTAGTTTGCTACTCCACTCTGTCCCGAATTGTTCATGACCAATCTGTTTTAATAGGGATGAAAAAAGCGCAGGGATTTTCGACGGGAAAAATTTTGTTGCCTTTTATCATTTATTCCGAACTTGCGGCAATTATCGGCGTAGTTGTGGGAATTGCCGTCGGCTACTTTGTAATAGAACCTATTACAGTAAATTCTGTCAAACAGTCTTTTATGTTTGGTGAATTTGTACCGTACTATAATATATCGAATGTTATATTTATATTTCTGCTGATACTGTTTTTGGTATTTGCAACCGTATTTATCGCATGTTACGATTTATCTTCAAAAAAAGCACATATCTTGCTTGTCGGGGAAGAATCGGAAAACAAAAAAACTTACGATTGGATTGAAAAATTACCCATAATCAGAGGGCTTTCCACATTTACCAAATCAGCAGCGAAAAGTTGCTTTGAAAACAAGCGGAGAGTCATAGCAACAATCATAGGCGTAATAGGAAGCACTGCACTTATTGTCAGCGCACTTACAATGTATATAAACTTGGATAAATCTTTAAGAATAAACTTTAAGAATATAACCAATTATGATAAAACCATTTTATTTGAAGAAAAAGCGAGTAAAGAAAAAATCGAAAATGCATTAGATAACAAAGGTTATAAATATACCGAATCCCTTTACACTTTCGGAACAACAACCCTTAAAAACAAAGAAAATATCTTTACTACGGTTTATGTTGTAGATAATCCGAATTTTTATGATTTTTTGCATTTAAGAAATATTGACGGTGATTCTGAAGAGAAGGCGCAAAACGGAATTTGGGTAAATATCGCTTATGCTGAAAGCAATAACGCAAAAAAAGGAGATACCCTGAAATTCACCGATGCGCTTGGCTGTTTGCATAATTTTAAGATAGAAGGCGTTTACGATTATTATTTGATGAATTACCAAATTGTTATGACAAAACAAACCTTTGAAAATGAATTTGCGGACAGAAAATACGAGCCAAACATATTTTTGATTGAATCAAACAATGTTGAATTTGAAGATTTCAAAAATGATTTTGCATCTATCGAAGGGATTACCTCTTTACAGGATTATTATGTATCGCAAGAAAATTTGTTTGAAAGTTTTCTGCTTATTGCCCGTGCCGTTGTTGCGGTATATTTGCTGTTATCTGTTTTATTGGCTGTTTTTATACTCCTCAATTTATATACAATGTTTGTGCGTGAAAAAAAGAACGAAATAATAATACTAATGATAAACGGTTACGAAAGAAAAAGTGTTGAAAAGTATTTTTATATTGATACACTGATTTTAACGATAATCGGAATAATCGTTGGAACGGCAGTCGGAACAATTAACGGAAAGATGTCACTTGATTCATTTAACAACAATGCAACACATTTTTTAAACAAAATAAACATACCCGCCTGTCTAATCGGAGTGTTGTTCTCCTTTACATTATCATTTATTATGTGTAAAATAGCATTAAAAAAGGTTAAAGGCTTTGAATGCAGCGATATTAGCACGGATTAGGAGAGGTAAAGTATGTTTTCATTAAATCATATTATTTTGTTAATTGTTTGTGCCGTTACAGTCGCAGTAAGTGTCTTAATAACGACAAAACTCAAATTATCATCCCGAAAAGTCTCTGTAATATTTTTTGTAATATGCTGTATAAGCGAAATAATTAAAGATTTCAGTAATATAATCCCATCTCGTTTCGGCGGTTTTGTTTTAGACCCTTTTGATATTCCGTTGCATTTATGCTCTCTTGTGATATTTGCAATGTTATATATCGTTGTAACAAAAAATGATAAAAGCAGAGAACATATTAAAACCGCCGTTGTGGTAGTGGGATTGATTGCCCCTGTTTTTGCATTGCTTATTCCGTCAGAGGGCGTAAACTTAAATAAAGCAATAACATATCAGTACTTTGGATATCACGCCGCTTTATTCTGGTATTCTCTACATCTCGTCTTAACAAAGCAGGTAACATTTGGGCTTAAAGAATACATAAGAAATTTGAAGTATTTGGTTATTACCGTAATGGCGTTATTGTATCTAAACAGCGCTCTTTCTGCTTACGGTGTCAACTATTGTTTTTTAAGAGAACCACCGATAGACGGACTGCCCATCTTAAATTTGAATCACGGTTGGCTTGTTTACTTTATTACACTTTTATTGATAGGTGTCATTTCCGTAACAATCGTGCATTTACCGAGTTTGATAAAAGAAATAATAAACAATAAAAAATAAATTCTCAAAATATTGTTTTCAAAAAAAGCAGAGCAAATAGGATAATCTTATCCTGTTTGCTCTGCTTTTAATTTGTTTTGATATTTCTTAATAATTTGTTATTCTGCTTCTTTTCTACGTTTTCGTTCATAAGTTCGGTTCCTTTCGAAGTTTTAGTTTTATCGCTATATATTGCAAAAAACCGTGAAATTACGAAAGAGCAAAATACTCCTGCAAAATCACGATTTGCTTATACATATTTATTGCGATTGTGGAAAAAAGGCAGACAAGAAATACAGGGCGGTTTACGCTCTGAGCGATATAAAGATAAAACACATTGTCGAATTATCGCCATTCTTGCCAACTCCTTTACAAATAAATTTATATAAAACACTATATATTGTATTTATTTTCACCAATTATGGCACGAAATTGTGTAATTGCAATACTTTGGAAAAAATTTTTCTCAAATTTTTCCTATACCAAAGCATAAAAATCATTTAATTCACTTTGAAAATTTGCAAATTTATTTTTTTCGCCTTTTTTTGACCATTTTTAATTGACACAAAATAGTATATATGTTATTATATTTTTTTAGAAAGAAGGGCTCGGAGATGTTAAAAAAATACTGTTCCAACTCTTACATTGAAACCGAAAACATCGCCGAAAAATTTTCCCGAAAACTTGTTGGCGGTGAGGTTATCGCCTTCGTCGGCGGACTGGGAATGGGTAAAACTTGTTTTATGAGAGGTCTTGCAAGAGGTCTTGATTACAGCGGTGATGTTACCTCCCCTACTTTTGCGCTTATCAACGAATACCGAGGTGGAAGATTACCGATTTTCCACTTTGATATGTACCGTGTAACTACTTTTGATGATTTATATTCTACCGGTTATTTTGACTATCTCGACGAAAACGGAGTTATCGCTTGTGAATGGAGTGAAAATATAGATTTTGCTCTTGGCGATAATACAATATATATTATAATCGAACGCACCGGTGAAAATAGCCGAAATATTATTATTACAGATGAAAGGCAGGAAAAAAATGAAGATACTTTCGGTTGAATGTTCTGCTTCTCCTGCAAGTGTTGCTGTAATCGAAAATGGAAAAATAATTGCAAACAGTTTCGTAAATGTTAAATTGACCCATTCCGAAACACTTATGCCGATGATAGATGCAACCCTTAAATCTGCAAAGTTGTCAATTAAAGATATCGAGGGCTTTTCTGTGGCAGCAGGTCCTGGTTCCTTTACCGGAATAAGAATAGGTATCAGCGTCGTTAAGGGTCTTGCTGCGGCTGACAATCTCCCCTGCCTCGGCGTATCAACTCTTGAAGCGATGGCATATATGTTTTCAGAAGAGAATATTACTGTTTGCGCCGTTATGGATGCAAGATGTAATCAATTTTACAATGCTTTATTTAAGATAAAAAACGGTAAAGTATCAAGACTTTGTGATGACAGAGCCATTTCTTTTGATGAGTTAAAAACAGAGATTAAAAATATTTCTGATAATGTTGTAATTTGCGGCGACGGTGCCGATATATTCTATAATAATGCCAAAGAAGATTTATGCAATATCAAACTTGCAAGTGAAAATCTAAAATACCAGTCGGCAGTCGGCGTCGGCATTATGTCGGAAAAATATTTTTCCGATAAAAATACCGTTTTGTCGAACGAGTTACTTCCTGTTTATCTTCGTTTACCCCAAGCAGAAAGAGAACTTAAAAATAAAAAATCAAAAGAAGGATGAATTTTATGAAAATTGCCATTGGTTGCGACCATGGCGGTCTTGAACACAAGAACGCAGTTGCAGAGCATCTTAGAGAGCGCGGATTTGAAGTAGATGATTTCGGAATTTATGAGCAAAAACCGGTCGACTACCCCGATATTGCCGTTAAAGTTACTTCTGCTGTTACCTCGGGAAATGACGAACTCGGTATTCTCATTTGCGGTACAGGTATAGGAATGTCGATAGCCGCAAACAAAGTTAAAGGAATTCGTGCAGCTGCTTGTAGTGAGCATTTTTCGGCTAAATATACAAGAATGCATAATAACTCAAATGTGCTTTGTTTGGGCGGCAGAGTAATCGGTGTCGGAACTGCTGTTGAACTTGCCGATTTGTTTGTTGATACTTCCTTTGAGGGCGGTCGCCATCAAAGGAGAATAGATAAAATTACTGAAATTGAAAATTTTAAGGAGAATTAAAATGAACAAAAATGTATTTATTATGGACCACCCGCTTATCCAGCACAAACTCTCTATCCTTCGTGATGAAAAAACAGGTACAAAACAATTCCGCGAACTTATAAGCGAAATTGCAATGCTTATGTGCTATGATGCAACAAGAGATTTACCACTTAAAAATGTTAGCGTTAAAACTCCTGTCGATATTGCAAATGCAAAACAGTTAGACGGAAGAAAAATGGCTATCGTTCCCATTCTTCGTGCAGGTCTCGGAATGGTTGACGGTATTACAAGTCTTATCCCCTCTTGCAGAATAGGTCATATCGGTATGTATAGGGATCCGGTAACCCATAAACCGGTTGATTATTATTGCAAATTGCCTTCCGATTTAGAGGACAGAGATGTTTTCTTACTCGACCCGATGCTTGCAACCGGCGGCAGCGCAATTGACGCCGTTTCGAGAATAAAAGAATTTAATCCGAAAAGAATTAAGTTTATGTGCATAATTGCTGCTCCCGAAGGTCTTAAAGCATTTACGGAAGCCCACCCCGATGTTCCGGTTTACTGCGCCGGTCTTGACGACCATCTTAACGAGCATTGTTATATCGTTCCGGGTCTTGGAGATGCCGGAGACCGTATTTTCGGTACAAAATAAATTTAACATAAATATCAAAGACTGTTACACAAAAGTTTGTGTAACAGTCTTTTTTTAATCTTCTTCTATTTCTTCAAGAATTTCAGCGGAAACTCGATCAACCCGTTTTTCGTCGGCTTCCAAAACCGAGATTAAAAGATTTTTGTAGGTAAATGCGTTTCCGATACTTGTTTCGCCTTCAAGCATTGTTGTAACAAATCCGCCTACTGTTGAGTTATCGTTTTCAAACTCTTCATCTTCCTCAATATCAATATCAAATTCATCAAAGAAATCTACAAGGCGCATATCGCCTATCGCCTCAAAATGGGAATCATCAATGCAAATAAATTCGGGAGTAATATCATCGTTTTCGTCGAAAATCTCGCCGACTAACTGTTCTAATACATCTTCCATTGTTATAATACCCATTGTTCCGCCGTATTCATCGAGAACAACGGCTAAATGGCATTTTGCTTCCCTCATTTTTTCGAGAACATCTGGAAGCGGCATGGTTTTATGAACAAATACCGTTGGAAGAATGAGATTTCTTATGCTTACCTTTTCTTTATCAATAGACTCTTTAAGAAAATGATTTACATGAAGAATACCTATTATATTGTCGGGTGTTTCCTCAAAAACTGGAATTCTCGAAAAGTTTGAAGCTAATATCTTTTTATAGTTGTTTTCATAATGGGCTTGAATATTTATAGCTTCCATATCAACTCTCGGAGTTATGATTTCATAAGCGCAAACATCATCAAATTCAAGAGCATTTTGAAGTAAATCGCACTGGTCTTCATCGAGTACACCTTCGTCCTCGACAATTTCGATAATGTTCTCCAAATCGTCTTCCGAAACCGAATTGGTATCGGTTTTGTTATTCTCCCAAAGTTTTGAAACAATTTTAATAATAAATATGAAAATAAATGTTAAAGGCCTTAAAATAAACGAAATAATATAAAGAGGTATCGAAAAAGCAACCGAAAATTTTTCGGGCATACTCTTGGCTACCACCTTTGGAACTACCTCGCCGAAAATAAGGACTATAACCGTCATAATTACCGTTGATAAATATGCTCTCTTTTGACCGAAAAGCGATATGATTATAACCGTTGCAACCGACGATGCGGCGATATTTACAAGCGTATTACCAACAACAATAGAGGTTAGAATTTTTTGATAATCTTCGTGGATTTTCGTTGCCAAAAATACTGCAAGAGATTCATCATTTTTATTTATAGATTTAAGCCGTACCGCATTTACACTTGCAAAGGCAATTTCACTTGCAGAAAAGAATGCGGAAAACAAAATAAGAATCGGAATACTTATATATGAGAAAATATCAGGCATTCGGCACACCTGCTTTCTCATCTTCATCGTAAATCTCTCCGACAAGTTCTTCTAAAATATCCTCAACTGTTACAATACCTGCTATTTCGCCGTCAAGATTTTTAATAATTGCAAGGTTACGCTTATGATTGCTCATTTGAGTCAGCAAGTCATCAAGCGGAATGTTGATTTTCGCAAAATAAGGATAATCAATAACACTTGCAAGAACGATGTTT
The DNA here is from genome assembly GCA_024404145.1 of Clostridia bacterium. Taxonomy (GTDB): domain Bacteria; phylum Bacillota; class Clostridia; order Oscillospirales; family Acutalibacteraceae; genus UBA737. Next base: position 10,068 of record JAKSQK010000004.1, read on the forward strand.
TGTTTTTTATTTATATATGCTTTAAGGAATTTTCTTATTTGAAGTATTCCTTTAATATCACCGTTACGGTCAACAACGGGTATTCTCGAATGTCCCGTTGATTTTATTATTTCAAGAATTTGTTTTGTTTTCATATTGGAACGGATTTTAAGCACTTCGTCCCACGGCACCAAAACATTTTGAACGGTTGAATTTGAAAACCTCAAAGCCGATTTTACAAGTTCGCCCGTTTCTTTATCAAAATTCTCATTTTGAGAAATATTTTCAACTATATGATTAAGTTCTTCTTCGGTTAAGGTAACATCTTCCGCTTCATCACTTTTGAAAAACTTCACCGCAAAACTGCCTATTTTCGAAAGAAAAAATGAAAACGGCTTAAAAATTTTCATAAGCAAAAGTAAAATCCCCGCCGATTTCAAAGCAAATTTTTCGTTGCAGGAACTTGCAAAACTTTTTGGAAGCATTTCTCCGAAAAGAAAAATGATAAACGAAGTTAATACTGTTGTGATACTAACGGAACCTTTTCCGAACAAATCGGTTGCAATCACAACCGAAAGTGTTGCTATTGCTATACTTGCAATGTTATTTCCTATAAGCAAAACCGAAAGCGCTTCATCAAAATTATCGAGAACTTTAAGTACATTTTCGGCTCCTTTAACACCTTTCGATGACATACTAATCATATGAATACGATTAACAGAAGCCAAAGAAATCTCAGTGCCCGAAAAATATGCGCAGAAAAAAATCAGGACAATATAGAGTATTATACTCCCAGGGTCGTCCATAAAAATCACCATTTCTTTCTTAAAGACACATAATGCAATATAAATTCACCAAAAAGGCAGTTTTTATATAGCATCAGTTTCGGTTGCCGTATAAACGGCAGGAAACAAGCGCCTTTATAATTTCACGCTAATTATAGCATTTAATCGGTAATATTGCAACTAAAAGATGGCAATAACAATATGGGTGGTAATATGATTTCGATTATTATAAGGACAATAATTATATATATTGTTGTAACTCTTGCGATAAGACTGATGGGAAAACGGCAAATCGGAGATATGCAACCCAACGAACTTGTTATAACTCTTTTAATTTCCGAAATTGCCGCCATACCGCTTCAAGACACAAATCAACCGATTTTACTTGGTATTGTAGCAATTTTTATTTTAGTATTCCTCGAAATTATTGTTTCAGTCCTTGCGATGAAAAGCAGTGCTTTAAGAAAACTGATGAGCGGAAAATCCGCCGTTATCATTAAAAACGGTATTATTGACCAGCAAACAATGAGGAATGTTCGAATGACAGTTCTTGATTTGGTTGAACTGCTTCGAGGTAAAGATGTTTTCAATATCAGCGATGTTGCTTATGCTATACTTGAAGTCAACGGTGATTTAAGTGTTTTGAAAAAAGATGAAATAACCGAAGTTTCTAAAAAAGATTTGAAGATAGAACCAGAGGATAATCACCTTCCCCTGCCCGTTATTACCGACGGTAAAATTATCAAAGAATCTATCGACTGTTTGCAAACAACAAGAGAAACAATAAATGAAATTCTGAAAGAAAATAACAAAACGCTTAACGAAATATTCCTTATGACGCTTGACCGAGATATGAAATATGATATCGTAGAAAAGGATAAAGATATATGAAAAGAATAATTTCAGCCGTAATTCTCTTAATGCTTTCTTTCGGTATATATTTTTCCGGTCTGTTTGTAATAAACAAAACCTGCAACAAACAAATTAAAATTCTCGAAAAAAGTATAAGCCATATACAAAAAGGCAATATTGAAAATGCTGTAAAACTGCAAAAGGAACTGCCGAATATAAAAAGACTGACACATTATGTATATAAGGAAAGAATTGACGAAGTTAAAGATGAAATAAGCAAAGGGCAATACTATCTTGCCGAAAACGATGACAAACAGGCGATAATCTGCTATAAAAACTCGATAAATCTGATTAAAGATATAAAAAATGAATTTTTTATAAGTTTCGATTCATTTTTTTGATGAATATTATGCGCGAAAATTTGCATATTATTTTGAAATATGCATCAATTTTGGCTAAAATTATTCATTTTTGTGCATAATTGATAAAATCCCGTCTATAATTTTATATTACTTTATTGAATATTTATGCGAAAATCTGCTTGACAAATGTATATTTATGCATTATAATCAGTTCATACCAAAAAAGTTCATTCGAACAAAAGGAGTAGATTTTATGAAAAACTTAAAGAAAATCATTTGCGCTGTATTAGCAATAACTCTTGCAGTTTTAACTTTTGCCGGTTGCGGCGGCAGTAAAGAAAAAGCTCTTACTGCAACCGAAGGTAAACTTGTTATGGCAACAAACGCTTCTTTCCCTCCCTACGAATTTAAGGACGGAAACGATTTTGCCGGTATAGATGTTGAAATTGCAGGAAAGATAGCTGAACAGCTTGGCCTCGAACTCGAAATTAAAGATGTTGAGTTCGGCTCAATCATCGGTGGTGTTGAAACCGGAAAGTTTGATATGGGTATGGCAGGTATGACCGTTACCGATGAGAGAAAGAAGAGCGTTAACTTCTCTGATTCTTATGCAACAGGTGTTCAGACGGTTATTGTTAAAGAAGACTCTGCTATTAAATCTCTTGATGACCTTAAAGGCGACGGTTCAATGAAGTTCGGTGTTCAGCAAGATACAACCGGTGATATTTATGCATCGGATACTGCTGAAAACGGCGGTTACGGCGAAGAAAACATTATCCGTTACAAAACAGGTAACGAAGCAGTTTTAGCACTTGTTTCCGGTAAAGTTGATGCTGTTATTATTGATAATGAACCTGCAAAATCTTATGTTGCATCAAATAAGGGCTTAACAATTCTTGACGGTGCTTGGGTTGAAGAACAGTATGCTATCGCAATTTCAAAGGATAATGAAGAGCTTTTAACAAAGGTTAACGAAGCACTTAATGCTTTAATAGATGACGGTACTGTTAAATCAATAATTGATAAGTACATAAGCGCAAAATAATTCATAAGCTTAATTTTAAGGGCGGAACGATATTCCGCCCTATTTCCCGTATTGGAGGTATATATTTAGTGTTTTTTGAAGAATTAAAAGAAAAGTTTATGCTTTGCTTTGTTGACGGCGGTTATTGGAAATGGTTGTTAGAGGGCTTTATTAACTCGCTTATCATAACCGCATTCGCAATAATAATAGGCCTGTTTTTAGGTTTAATCGTTGCTGCCGTCAGATCATCATACGATAAGAATGCCGATAGTTTTAAGGTTAAAAAAGGTTTCGGTGTTACGCTTTTCAAATTTCTTAATAATGTTTGTAAGCTTTATATAACCGTTATAAGGGGAATACCGGTTGTAGTTCAACTTATGATTTGGTATTTTATTATTCTCGTAAGTCAGAATAATGATACGCTTGTTGCAATTATTGCTTTCGGATTTAATTCAGGCGCTTATGTTGCCGAAATATTCCGTGGCGGTATTATGTCGATAGATAACGGTCAGTTTGAAGCCGGTAGAAGTCTTGGTTTCAATTATGTTAAAACTATGATTTACATAATAACACCGCAGATGTTTAAGGTAGTTTTGCCTACCCTGCTTAACGAAATTATTGCGCTTCTCAAAGAAACATCGGTTGCAGGTTATGTTGGAATTATGGACTTAACAAAAGCGGGAGACCTTATAAGAGGCAGAACCTTTGAAGCATTCTTCCCTCTTATTGCAGTTGCAATCGTATATCTTGCTACGGTAATTTTGCTTTCAACGCTGTTCACAAGACTCGAAAGGAGGTTGCGTAAGAGTGATCACTGATAATGAAATACTCATAAAAACTCAAAATTTATGCAAATCCTTCGGAGATATAAAGGTGCTAAAAGGCATAAACAATGAAATCAGAAAAGGTGAAGTTGTTGTTATCATAGGTGCCTCGGGTTCCGGAAAATCAACATTTTTAAGAACTCTTAATCTTCTCGAACAGCCAACCGACGGCCATATTTTCTTTGAAGATACCGATATAACCGATTCAAAGGTAAATATAGATGTTCACCGCCAAAAAATGGGTATGGTTTTCCAGCAGTTTAACCTTTTTCCGCATATGACAATTCTTAAAAATCTTACTATTGCGCCGATGAAGGTTTTAGGACTTTCAAAAGAAACTGCCGAGGCAAATGCTATTGAACTTCTTAAAAAGGTAGGCCTTGATGACAGAGCAACCGCATATCCGAGTCAACTTTCGGGCGGTCAGAAACAAAGGGTTGCCATTGTTCGTGCACTTGCTATGAACCCCGATGTTATGCTATTTGACGAGCCGACTTCCGCCCTCGACCCCGAAATGGTCGGAGAAGTTTTATCTGTTATGAAGGAACTTGCCGAGTCGGGTATGACAATGGTAATAGTTACCCATGAAATGGGATTTGCCCGTGAGGTTGCCGACAGAGTCTTGTTTATCGACGAAGGCGTTGTAGCCGAAGAAGGTACTCCGGAAGACATTTTCAATAATCCAAAATCTCCAAGACTCCAAGATTTTTTAAGCAAGGTTCTTTAAGTTTTCAAAATAAAACGGAAGGTAAAATTTTTACCTTCCGTTTTTTATTATTTAAAGTAGTTTTGTTTTTCTCCAAAAAAATCATTAAAAAGAAAAACCCCGGAAAGGCATTGCTTTCTGGGGTTGAATTCTTATGAAAATTGAGATTATCTCTTTGAGAACTGGGGTGCGCGACGAGCTCCTTTGAGACCGTATTTTTTTCTTTCTTTCATACGAGGGTCTCTTGTTAAGAAACCGGCCTTTTTAAGACTCGGACGAAGCTCTTCATCAAACTGAAGAAGTGCACGGGAAATACCGTGTCTTATAGCACCTGCCTGACCTGTAACACCGCCACCGGTTACGGTGCAAACGATGTCAAACTTATCAGCGGTTTCAGTAAGAGAAAGCGGCTGACGAACGATAACCTTTAAGGTTTCAAGACCAAAATAATCATCAATATCTCTTCCGTTAATTGTTACATTACCGGTACCGTTATAAACACGAACACGAGCGACAGAACTCTTTCTTCTGCCGGTGCCGTAAAAATATGGCTTTCCTTCAAACATTGTTTCTGTCTCCCTTCTTAGTCAATCTTTTCAGGTTTTTGAGCAACCTGAGCATACTTCTCGCCTGCATAAACATGAAGTCTTGTAAGAGCTTTTCTGCCGATAGTTGTATCGGGAACCATACCCTTAACGGCGAGTTCCATAGCAAGTTCGGGACGGGTCTTCATAAGGTTTGAATACTTAACCGTTTTAAGACCGCCGATATAACCTGTATGACGATAATAATTTTTGTTTTCTAACTTTTTACCTGTAAGTACTGCCTTTTCAGCGTTTATTACAACAACATGGTCGCCGCAATCAACATGAGGAGTAAATTCGGGTTTGCCTTTGCCTCTGAGCAAATCGGCAACCTTAACAGCAGTTCTGCCAAGCGGCTTATCAGCTGCATCTACTATATACCATTTACGCTGAACATCAGCAGGTTTTGCCATAAATGTTGACATAATTCAAAACCTCCAAATATTTGTTCATTAATCAGCCCAAATATGATAACATAGCAAAACCCAATTGTCAACAACATTTTTTCAAAAAATTAAAATAAAAATGAATATCTCTTGTTTTCTCTTGTTTTCTATCGTTTTCTCTTGTTTACTCACTTATGATTTTCAATTTTTATTTTGAAAAACGACTAACTTTCGATTGAATTTAATGAACAATTATGATAATATAGTATTATTAAATTATAGTAAAAGGAAAAGTTTATGCGAATTCTTTGTATCGGCGATGTTTGTTCTCCTTCGGGCGTTCAAAAATGTTTGACTGATTTGCCAAAACTCAAAAAAAAATATAATGCTGACGCGATAATCGTTAACGGCGAAAATTCAGCCCTCGGCAACGGAATCGACAGCGATTCGGCATCGCTCTTATTCTCTGCCGGTGCCGATGTTATAACGGGCGGTAATCACACTCTCCGCCATCAAAATTTCCATAGACTTTTAGATGAGAACCCTTATCTTTTAAGACCTCATAATCTTCCTTCCGAATACGGCTCGGGATATGTTCTCGTCGATATGGGAAAATATTCTCTTGCCGTTATTAACCTTATCGGAAAAGTATATCTTGAAAATCTTAAAGCAAAAAATCCGTTTCTTTTTGCCGATGAATTGGTGAACCGAGCAAAAGGCGACGGTGCCAATGCCATATTTGTTGATTTCCATGCCGAAGCGACAAGCGAAAAAAGAGCCCTCGCCTTTTATCTTGACGGAAAAGTATCGGCGGTTTTCGGAACCCATACCCATGTTCAAACCTCCGATGCGCAAATTTTACCAAAAAAGACGGGTTACATAACAGACCTTGGTATGACCGGCCCAAAAGATTCAGTTCTCGGTATTAAAAAAGAAATTATTATTTCTCGCCTTAAAGATAATACATCGGATAAATTTATATTTTCTGAAAGCGACTGCATAATTTCTGGCTGTTTTTTTAAAACAGATGATAAAACCGGAATGACGCTAAGTATTGAAAGCTTTTGTATATAAAAAATGGTGATTACTATGATTAAGAAATTTTTATCGCTGTTTTTAGCTTTGGTTATGCTTTTCTCATTTTCTGCCTGTCAAGAAAATGTAAAGAACAGTCCAACCGAAAAAAAGAGCGAAAAAACCGAAAAAAAAGAATCCATTCCTATAAATTTACTCTACAATAAAGCGGATTCATTAAATCCCTACACTTGCGTTACCGATAACAACCGAAATTTATGCAAACTTGTTTTTGAGCCGCTTGTTAAAACCGATAACAATTTTAAGCCGATTTTAAGGGTTGCGAAATCTGTTAAATTAAGCGGAAAAACCTGTACAGTTACTCTAAAGAATGCCAATTTTTCCGATGGAACAACTTTATCCGCCAAAGATGTTATTTTCTCATATAATCTTGCAAAAAACAGTAAAAGCATTTATTCTTCGCATTTATATGAAGTTAAATCGGTTTCTTCCGATTCTTCTAAAACCGTTATATTTAACCTGACAAAAAAAGACCCCTATTTTAAGAATCTTCTCGATTTTCCAATTATTAAAAAAGGAAGCACAAAAAGAACTAATTCAGACGGTGTTGCCCTACCGCCTATCGGTTGCGGAAGATACTATGTAAATTTCAAAAATGAAAAACTTTTATTAAACAAACACTTTTTCGGCAAAAAATCTTCGATTAAAGAAATAAACCTTATAAATGCACCGGATAACAATTCTATATCCCACTATATTGAAATCGGCGCGACCGAGTTATATTACAATGATTTGTCGAGTAATAATATTATCAGAATGAGCGGTAAAAAAGCCGAAGTAAACCTTAATGATTTTGTTTATTTGGGGGTTAACCAGCAGTCTTCCGGACTTTCAAGCAAATATTTGAGATATGCAATATCTTCTGCTATCGACCGAAATGCTATTTGTTCTAATGTTTACTTCAACAACGCCACCCCCGCTTCCGGTTATTTTAACCCTAATATTTCCGAAATCAAAGCTGTTCAGTCGATAAAACCTACGAGCGATAATGAAATAACAGTTGAGAATTTGAACAAAATAGGTTATAATAATACGGATAGTGATGGATACTATACAAACAGCAAAGGAAAAAGATTAGTTTTGCGTTTGCTTGTAAGCAAAGAGAACAGATATAAAGTTGCTATTGCAAATCTTATTAAATCTCAGCTTAAAACGGCAGGAATTGAAATAAAGGTTGTTAGTGCATCATATTCAGAATATAAAAAATCTCTTAAATCCAATTCCTTTGACCTTTATTTAGGTGAAATGTCCGTTCTTCCAAACTTTGATGTTTCGGAACTTGTTTTGCAGGGCGGTAAGATGGCATACGGCGTTAAACCGCCAAAAGAAAAAGTCCAAAAAACCGATAAAAGCAAAGATAAGGAAACCGAAACCAAAACAAAAAATAAAAAAGCAAAAAATATAACGGCAACCTCAAAAAAAGTTATAAATAACTTCTATAATGGGATATGTTCTCTAAGCGATGTTGCAAGTACCCTGCTAACAGAAATGCCTCAAATTCCGATTCTCTACCGAAAAGGATTATTCTTCTATAAGGATAATATTAAATCGGGCGTTAAGTCTTGCGAATGCGATATATATTATTCTATCGAAGATTATGTAACCGAATAAGGAGAGTTAGCGTGAATTTTAACGCTGTAAATTATAAAGACGCCTGTTTCCCGCCGTTATTTTCGGCAACCGAAACAGATGCTATATAAAATCGCCGTTTTGGTGAATTTTATCGCATTTTGTGTCTTTAAGAAAGAAATGGTGATTTTTATGATATCTTATGAAACAGTATTAGGTAAAGTTTCCATCTCCGAAGCTTATCTGACAAAACTTATCGGCAGTGAAGTTACTTCTTGCTACGGTGTTGTCGGAATGGTTCCGAGTAACAACCGTCAGAAAATATCAAAATTCATCTCAAAAGGCGCTCCCTCTGATACCGGCATAAGCGTCCGCGGTGATGCAAATTCCATTGATGTTGAAATCCATATTGAAGTTATATACGGCATCAATATCAGCGCAACCGCAAATAGTATTACAGAAAAGGTTAAATATGTTGTCAAGCAAACAACCGATATTGATGTAAACCGTGTCGTTGTTAAGATTGACGGTATTAAGGAATAATTTCCCCTTTCAAAGGAGTGTTTTATGTTGTTTAGCGGAAACGTTTTACGAGATGCAATAATTTCTGCTTCAAACAATCTTTCTAACAATCGTAAGAAGGTTGATGAACTTAATGTTTTTCCGGTGCCGGACGGCGATACCGGAACGAATATGTCGATGACTCTTGCAAATTCTGTAAGAGAATTATCAAAACTTGAAGGCGAAACCGCCGGAAAGGTTGCTGCTGCAAACGCATCTGCTCTGCTTCGAGGAGCAAGAGGCAACTCCGGTGTTATAACCTCTATTCTTTTCAGAGGTTTTGCAAAAGGCATTGGAAATGATGAGTTTTTAACTCCCCAAAATATTGCCGATGCATTTAAGTTTGGTGTTGAAGCGGCTTACAAAGCAGTTATGAAGCCGACCGAAGGCACTATTCTTACCGTCGCCCGTATTGCAAGTGAAAAAGCAACCGAAAGTTTTGAAAACGGTAATGATTGCTTAAAGGTATTTGAAGATGCCATAAGCGGTGCAAAAGAAGCTTTGGCGCAAACTCCCGAACTTTTACCGCAACTTAAAAAAGCCGGTGTTGTTGATGCCGGCGGACAAGGTTTTGTTTTAATTCTTGACGGTATGATGTCGGTTTTTGAAAATGGTGTAATTATTAAATCCGATGTTTCGGAAACTCCCGAAAACAGCGATTCAAACGAAAACGACTCGATAAATGCCGCCGGTGAATTTGATGCAGATATAACCTTCACCTACTGCACAGAATTTATTGTTAACCGTGATGCCGATTCCGATAAAGAACCTGCCGAACTTCGCTCATATCTTGAATCAATCGGCGACTGCGTTGTTGTAGTTGACGATGAGGAAATAATTAAGGTTCATGTTCATACCGACCATCCGGGAAATGCCATTGAAAATGCTTTAACTTTCGGAAATCTCGTTCATCTGAAAATTGAAAATATGAGGGACCAGCACGAAAGAGCAAAGCATGATGCCGAGAATGCAAAAAACCGTCCTGCAAAAACTGCCGATCTCAAAGAGGAAATTAAGTCGGTTGATATTACTAAACCCTACGGTTTTGTATCGGTTGCCGCAGGAGACGGCATTAAAGATTTATTTGCCGAGCTTATGGTTGATACCGTTGTCAGCGGCGGTCAGACAATGAATCCAAGCACCGATGATATTCTTCGGGCTATTGAGTCTACCCCTGCTGAAACCGTTTATGTTTTGCCTAACAACAAGAATATTATTATGGCGGCTGAGCAAACTATCCCGCTTTCAACCCGTAAGGTTATTGTAATCCATACAAGAACTATTCCGCAGGGTGTTTCGGCCTGTCTTGCTTTTGACCCCGAAAACGACGACAATACCAACACAATAAATATGCAAAAAGCTGCCGAAAAAATCGCAACGGGCCAAATTACATTTGCCGCCCGTGATTCGGATTTCGATGGGTTCAAAATCAAAAAAGGCGAACTTCTGAATATGATAGAAGGTAAGATTTCCTTTGTTGATACTGACCTTCAAAAATCGGCTGTTAAACTTGTTAAGCAAATGATTAAAAAACAAAGCGAATTTGTTACGGTAATCTACGGTGAAGATGTTTCCGACAGCGATGCGGTTCTTCTCCAAGAACAGCTAAACGAAAAATTCGGCTCCAAAGTTGAAATTACATTTATAAAGGGTAATCAACCCGTTTATTACTATATTATTTCGGTAGAGTGATATTATGTTAAACTTTTCGAGTGATATAAGATACTTAAAGGGTGTTGGCGAAAAAAGAGCCGAAACTCTCTATAATTTGGGCATCGATACTGTCGGTGCCCTTTTGCGTTATTACCCGAGAAGTTATGAGGATTTTTCGGTTATAACTAAAATTTCTGACTGTAATTCTGACCGAAAAGTTTGTATAAAAGCAAAAATCGTTACTCCTATCTCTGAAAATTACATACGGAAAAATATGACCATTTTCAAATTTAATGTTTACGACGGAAGCGGTTATCTTTCTATTTCGATTTTTAATGCAAAATTTTTGGCAAAAAAACTTAATTTAGGCAGCGAATACCTGTTTTTAGGCAAAATAGAAGAAACGGGCTTTTTTCCGCAAATGTCCTCCCCCGTAATAAGAGAGGTAGGCAATGTTTCGGTTGAGCCCATATATCCCGCCTCTTCTAAAATGTCTTCAACCGCTATTCAAAAACTTGTAAAAACGGCTATGTCTGCGGATATTTGCGCCGACCCTTTGCCCGAAAGCATAAGAGAAAAATATAAGCTTTGCGATTTGGATTATGCTATCAGTAATATCCATTTCCCAAAATCGCCCCAAGCGCTTGAAAGAGCAAAAAAACGCCTTGTTTTCGAGGAATTATTTGTTCTTCAAACTGCCTTAATGCTTCTTAAAGGCAAAAAGCGAAGCTTAACGCAATATGTTATTGATGACGGTTATTTAGATGAATTTTTATCGCTATTACCCTATAATCTTACCGCCGCCCAGTCAAACGCAATTATGGATTGCCTTACCGATATGAAATCCGGTCATTCTATGAACCGACTTATTGAGGGCGATGTCGGAAGCGGTAAAACCGCTGTTGCCGCAGCTTTAATGTTTATAACGGCAAAGAATAAATATCAGTCGGCGATGATGGTGCCTACCGAGGTTTTGGCAAAACAGCATTATGATAATATTTCCGAGATACTATCTGATACCGATATTAAAATTTGTTTGCTGACAGGTTCTGTTACGGCAAAGAACAAAAAGGATATAAAAGAAAAAATTGCAAATGGATATTACGATATAGTTATAGGAACCCATGCAATTTTAACCGAAGACACTTTATTTAATGATTTAGGGCTTGTTATAACCGATGAACAGCATAGATTCGGCGTTAAACAGCGCCAATGCTTATCTTCAAAAAGCACTTCCGTTCATACCCTCGTTATGTCGGCAACACCCATTCCGAGAACATTAGGACTTATTATTTACGGCGACCTCGACATAAGCATTATTGACGAATACCCCAAAGGCAGAAAAGAAATTGAAACATATTTAGTTGACAGTTCTTTTCACAGCCGTGTTTATAACTATGTTAAAAAACACCTTGACGAAGGCCGTCAGGGTTATATCGTTTGCCCTCTTGTTGAAGAAAACGAAGATTTACAACTAAAAAGCGCAAAGGAATATTTTGATAAGTTATCAAACGATTCTTTTAAGGATTATAAACTCGGTCTTTTGCACGGGAAAATGAAACCGAAGGAAAAAGACGCCGTTATGAAATCATTTTCAAGCGGCGAAATCGACCTTTTGATTTCAACGGTAGTTATCGAGGTTGGAATTGATGTTCCCAATGCAACAATAATGATAATCGAAAATGCCGAGCGTTTCGGACTTTCGCAACTTCACCAGCTCAGAGGTCGCATAGGCAGAGGAAAATACAAGTCAACCTGTATTCTTATTTCCGATAACAAGGGTACCGAAACAAAAAAACGCCTTCAAGTTATTGTTAATAACAACGATGGATTTAAGATTGCCGACGAAGACCTTTCGCAAAGAGGTCCCGGCGATTTTCTCGGGAACAGACAGCACGGTCTTCCCGAACTTAGAATTGCCGATATTTTTGCCGATAGAGATATTCTCAAATTATGCGGTATGGCGGCAGCTAATCTTCTTGAAAACGACCCAAAATTAAAGCAGCAGGAAAACCTGCTGCTCAGAAATGAAATTATAAATCTGTATAAAAAACTTAATGAAAATTAAAGTTCGGTTTTTGAAAACATTTCTTTTGCAAACCAAACTTCGCCGACGGTAAATGTTTTTCCGTTTAAGTAGTTCAGTATTCCGGCATCGCTCGAAAAATAAAAGCTCAATTTATAAGAATAAAGCGCCTGTTTATCGAAGCCCATTTTTTTATCATTTGCGAGTTTTCCGTATTTTCCGTCGCCTAAAAGAGGATGACCTATCGAGGCCATATGGGCTCTGATTTGATGAGTTCTGCCGGTTAACAGTTCGATTTCAAGCAACGAAAAACCTTTTTTACTGCACAAAGTTTTGTATCTCGTTTTAATCGTTTTATTATTATCGCTTTTTTTCTTGCTTAAATAAACCTTGTTCTTATCTTCGTTTTTTTCGAGATATCCTTCAAGCGTTGCGCATTTCGGCTCGGGTTTGCCGTGAACTATGCAAAGATATCTCTTGTCAATTTCTCTGTTCTTAATCTTTTGGCAGATAATTCTAAGCGATTCCGAATTTTTACAGGCAATTACTATTCCGCCTGTATTTCGGTCTATTCTGTTTGCAAGAGCGGGTTTGAAACTATTTTCAGCATCGGGGTCATACTCCCCTTTTTCATATAAATAATGCTGAATTCTGCCTATAAGAGTATCTCGGTATTCTCCTTTATCGGGATGCACAAGTAAACCCTGCTTTTTATCAACCAAGATGATATTCTCATCTTCATATACGATATTTAGTTTATTTGGAGATGATAAAAAATCATAATTCGGCGCTTTTTTTAAGAAAAATTCATCGGAAATATACATATCAACAACATCGCCTTCTTTAAGGCGAGTAGATATTTCTGCTTTTTTTCTATTCAACTTTATATTTTTTGTTCTAAGGTTTTTATATAGCAACGACGAAGGCAAATTCGGGCAAACTTTTGTAACAAACTTATCTATTCTTTGACCTGCATCGTTTTTCGAAATTAAAAAGCTCTTAATATGTATCATCCTTTCTTGATTTTATTATTACTTTTATGTATAATTACTGTATAGTTTTGACTTTTAGGGGGATTATAAATGGCCGAAAACATTCATTCGGGTCATAGAGAACGCTTAAAAAAAGAGTTCTTAGACGGAAATTTCAATAGCAGTACTCCTGACCATAAATGGCTCGAACTCTTATTGTTTTTTTGCATTAACCGTTCTGACACAAATCCCTTGGCGCACGAACTGATAAACAAGTATAAAACCCTCGATGCCGTTTTTGAAGCACCTGTTAACGAACTGATTAAATTTAACGGACTTACAAAAAACAATGTACCTCTTCTTAAAATGATAATTCCCCTCGCAAGAAAAATCGAACTTCAAAAAAGTGATAATATTTTTAATGCCCTTCACCCCGACAACATCAATGAATATGTTTTATCAAGGTTTTACGGTCTTACAACGGAACAGATGGGAATAGTTTGCATCGACCAATTAGGTAAAATAATCGACTTCAAATTTTTAAGCGAAGGTGATATCGGCGAGGTCAGCATTTCAACAAGAAACATAATAAAATATGTTTTGGAAAAGAATGCCTCTTGCGTAATAATCGCTCATAACCATCCGAAAAGTTTTGCTTTGCCGAGCAAAGCGGATATTGATGCTACTGTTTCTCTCCGAAAAATTTTAGAGCAGATAAATGTTCGGCTTATTGACCATATCATAGTCTCGGGAAGCGATTATGTTTCACTTGCCCAAAGTCAGGAATATAAAAGTATTTTTATTTAATTTTTATGGGTGCAACAAAAAAGTTGCACCCATATTTTTTATCAAAACATTATTCTTCGGGCATTTCCCAGTTATGCCAAATCTCTTGAACATCGTCGTTTTCTTCAAGCATATCAATTAGTTTTTCCATTTTTTCCGCCATTTCGGGGTCATCAATAGCGGTTGTTGTTTGAGGAACAAACTGAACTTCTGCCGAAACAAACGAATATCCCTTCTCTTCGAGAGCATCTCGAACAGTTCCCAAATCGTTAGGTGATGTTGAAATTTCAAATACATCGCCGTCAAAGTTAAAGTCATCTGCACCTGCTTCAAGAGCCGCCTCCATAACTTCGTCTTCATCATGACCTTCGGCTTCAATATCTATAATGCCCTTGCGGTCAAACATAAACATAACCGAGCCGGATTGACCTAAGTTTCCGCCGCATTTATCAAAATAATGGCGGATATCTCCGGCGGTACGGTTGCGGTTATCGGTAAGCGTTTCAACAACAACGGCAACTCCGTTTGGCCCGTAGCCCTCATATATCAGTTCTTCATATTCGGCACCGCCGCTTTCACCGGCGGCTTTTTTGATTATTCTTTCAATATTATCGTTTGGAACATTTGCCGCTTTTGCTTTGGCAATAGCATCTTTAAGACGGCTGTTCTCCTGCGGGTTCGGACCGCCCTGCTTAACTATTACGGCAATTTCTCTACCCATTTTGGTAAAGATTTTTGCCTTTGCAGCATCTGTTTTTTCCTTTTTTCTCTTAATGTTATTCCATTTAGAATGTCCTGACATAAATTACATCTCCTATTATTAAAAACCTTTGATATTGTATCATAAATCCTTATTGTATTCAAGTGCTTTTTCGCATATTAAACGGACATCTTCAATAGAACTTATAGTTCCGCATTCTCTTCTTAAAGCAGCGGCACCTTTTATTCCGCTTAAATACCATGCGGTATGTTTCCTCGCTTCTAACATCGCTACTTTTTTTGAGCGGTATTTCTGCATAAGTTTAATCTGTTCTATTAAAACTTTAAGTTTTTCTTCAAGTCTCGGCGGATAATACTCAACATTTTCGAAAAAAGCATTTATTTCGTCAAAAACAAACGGATTTCCACAGGCGGCTCTGCCTACCATAACAAAATCACAACCCGTTTTTTCGTACATCTCCTTAGCCGATTTGCCGTCTTTTACATCACCGTTTCCTATAATCGGAATTTTAACACTTTGCTTAACTTTTCTTATCATATCAGTATTGACAGGCGGAGCATACATTTGTTTTTTTGTTCTTCCGTGAACGGTTAAGGCGCTGCAACCGGCAAACTCACATGCCTTTGCAAGTTCGGCGGCATTAAGAGAGTTTTCGTCAAGCCCTGTCCGCATTTTAACGGTTACGGGAACCTTTGAAACATCAACAACCGCTTTAACGATTTTTTCGGCAAGGCGGATATCTCCCATTAAAGCGCTCCCGCCGCCGTTTCCCGCAACCTTAGGCGCAGGACAACCCATATTTATATCAATAAAATCGGGATTTGATTCCTGAGCTTTTATTGCCGCAACAGCCATTATTTCGGGCTCATATCCGAAAAGCTGAATGGCGCTCGGAAAATCACCGCTTGGGCGGTATAGATATTCGAGCGATTTTTTATCGCAAAGAGAAATTCCTTTTGCGCTGACAAGTTCGCCAACCGAATAAGCCGCCCCATGGGACAAACATATTTCTCGCATCGCCCTATCGGCAACACCTGCCATAGGAGCGAGTGCGGCATAACCTTTAATTTCTAAATTACCTATTTTCATGGTATTTATTATACTAAAACATTTATTTCTTGTCAAATAAATAAGGGCGTGAAAAAATCACGCCCTAAACGGTTTATGAGTTTGAATCTATTGTAATCTTTGTTTGATAATATCTTCCGCCACGGTAAATTTTTATCGGTACCGCCATATCGGGAGAACATTTTTTAAGAACTTTTTCGAAAACATCATATTCGGAAATTTGAGTGCCGTTAAACTCGGTTATAATATCGCCTTTTTGTATTCCGCATTTTTCGGCAGTACTGCCCTCTGCAACGCTTAGAACAACGGCACCCGAAGGATAGCCGTATGCGTTTAGAACTTCGGCAGTATATTTTTCGCTTATTGTTATACCGACATACGGTTCTTTCTTATCTTTATTCGTTATAATATTGTTGCAAATTTCAACTACCTTATTTATCGGAATTGCAAAGCCCATTCCTTCAAACTCTTCCGAAACGATTTTTGAACTGTTGATACCGATTAGCTTTCCGTTTTTATCAAGCAGCGCACCGCCCGAATTACCGGGATTTATAGCGGCATCAGTTTGAATAAGGCCTATATTTGAATCGCTTGAAACAACCCTGTTTAATCCGCTGATAATTCCATAGGTTACACTTCCCATAAATTCTAGACCGCCGGGCGCACCTATTGTTACTACATATTGACCGACCGTCAGGTTGTCCGAATTGCCTAGATTTGCTTTTTTAAGACCGTTTGCGTTAACCTTCAAAACTGCAAGGTCGGAAGCAATATTATATCCGATAACCGATGCTTGATATCCGTTTGTATTTGCATTATCAAAGAAAACCTCGATTTTTGAAGCATTCGACGATATAACGGCGTTTTCAATAACATGATAGTTTGTAATTATATAGCCGTTAGCAGTATAAATTACTCCCGAGCCCTCGCCTGTTGCTTCGCTCGTTCCGCCGAAGAAACTTATAACCGAAGTTGTGGTTCTGATTCCGACAACACTTTTTGTACAAGTCTTTGCAACCGCCTGAGCAACAGATGAACCTTTTTCAACCCTGCTTGAATCAGAAGAAACATTTTCCGAGTTCAAAGAAGAATTATCAACTTTCGGCAGTGAATCAGGGTTTACATATACACCGTTTTCACTAAATTTTATCGCCAACATACTTCCGCCGAATCCTATCACCGCAGATAATATAATTGCAAGAAACAGTATGCCGAAGCCATATTTCTTTTTCTCTTTTTTTATGAATTTTGGTGTTGGTGGGGTTTGAGAATATAAAGGATACGGCTCGGAAACCGAAGTATATTCATTCTTATAAGCATTAGAACTATCAGTTTCGTCATTGATTATCTCCGAATGCGTTTTAGAATAAAATCCATCTTTATAATCGCTGTCAAAACCCGATATTTCTCCGATATTTTCATTTTCATTATAGGTATTATCGTCATTGTTAAATTTCTGCACAAAATCACCGTTCTTTCAAAAATAAAAACAATAAAAACTTAATTCTAAAATCCATCCTACAAATACTATTTTATACGAAAAAGAAATTAAATTGTTAAATTATCGTTAATTATTATTAAAAAATATATAAACATTTTTCTTGACAATCAGTCGCCATCTTGGTATAATATCTTTTGGCTATGGTGGATGTAGCTTAGTTGGTTAAAGCGCCGGTTTGTGGCACCGGAGACCGTGGGTTCAAGTCCCATCTTCCACCCCATTTTTTCTATTTTTTCTATTTTCGTTTGAAATTGTCTTGGTAAATATTGTTACCAAGATTTTTAATTTAATATTGGGGTGTCGTCAAGTGGTAAGACACAGCACTTTGACTGCTGCATTCGTAGGTTCAAATCCTGCCACCCCAGCCACAAGCAAAGCTTGACCTTCTTCGGGTTGAGCTTTGTTTTTTATTTTAAGTTTCTACCCCGATTTTTAAGTTTTATATAAGCATTTTAACCCCCTAGCAAAGCTTGGACCTATTCGGGTTGAGCTTTGTTTTTTATTTAATGCCTGCCCCGTTAAAATATCATATATTGATACTCGCACAAAAGCAGACTTGGTATATCGGCCGCCTTGATTTATTAACAAAAATTTGCTATACTGATAAAAGTCATTTGGAGGTGGTAAAATGGCCGTTAAAGACCGTTTGTTTGAATTATCCGACAAAAAATATGCAGACTTTCAAGCAAAATTGACACCAACTATTGATAGAAAAAAATTTATCGGTGTTCGTGTTCCAAATGTGAGAAAACTTGCAAAAGAGTTATATAATTCAAATAATTATGCCGATTTTCTTAAAGAACTGCCGCATGAATATTATGATGAGAATATGCTCCACGGGCTAATCTTATCGGAACTCAAAGACTATGACGACTGCGTAAAGAAGGTTGATAGTTTTCTCCCCTATGTTGACAACTGGGCAGTTTGCGATATTATGTCGCCTAAATGTTTCAAAAAAAACAAAGACCGCCTCATTGAAAAAATCGTCGAGTGGTCGGCAAATAATCAAACCTTTACAAGCCGTTTTGGAATTGAAATGTTGATGACGCATTTTCTTGATGACGAATTCAAACCGAAATATCTTGAAATACCGTCTGGTGTGCGCTTAGAGGATTATTACTCTAAAATGATGGTGGCTTGGTTCTTTGCAACGGCACTCGCAAAACAGTGGGACGCAACGATTCCTTACTTAAAAGAGAACCGTTTAGAAATATGGACCCATAATAAAACGATTCAAAAAGCGATAGAAAGTTACCGCATAAACGATGAACAAAAAGCATATTTAAGAACGCTTAAAAGATAACAAATCCGATTTGTAAGGCAAAAAAACGCATATAAGCTTTTAGATGCGCTGATTTTAGAGAGGATATTACAGCCCTAATTTTAATATGGCTTTATTTTGCTAATATTTTAACTATACCGAAGCATTTAAACCCGAATCAGATTTTGGAATAATAATTTTCCGCTGTGCTTCGTTAAAATACTCGTAAATCTATGATATAAAATACGGAGTTATGAATTATGGAAACAAAATTGACCTTCAGAAATGCCACAAGAAACGATACTGCTTTAATTTTGCGATTTATCAAAAAACTTGCAGACTATGAAAAAATGTCAGACGAGGTTGTCGCCGACGAAAGTTTACTCGAAAAATGGATTTTTGACAAAGGAAAAGCAGAGGTTATCTTTGCTCTCGAAGACGGTAAAGAAGTAGGTTTTGCCCTGTTTTTTCATAATTTTTCAACATTTTTGGGCCGTTCGGGCATTTATCTTGAAGATTTATATGTTGAGCCGAACTACCGAGGCAAAGGTTACGGAAAAGCACTTCTTAAAAAACTTGCTTCCATCGCTATTGAGCGTGGATGCGGGCGGCTCGAATGGTGGTGCCTTGACTGGAACAAACCGAGCATAGATTTTTATCTTTCTTTAGGCGCAACGCCTATGTCGGACTGGACTACCTACCGAATTAGCGGCGATACTCTTAAAAACCTCGCAAAATAACATAAACAATATTATCAGTATATTCAGCTTGTAATTTCGCTTTAATTACTATTTTGTGTCATCCAATAAGGCAGGTTTTTACCGACGGGAGAAATCGGCGAAGAAGGACCGATATTTATTAAAAAAATTTAAGTAAATAAAGAAATTGAAAACCCCTTACTGAAATTATTTCAGCAAGGGGTTTATTATTAAAATATAAAAATTAAAACCGTAAATTTTTATTCAAAAAGTTAAGTACTCTTTTTTTATCTGCCGACCAAAGAGGTGCTACAAGTTGTGATTTTGCGCCGTCTCCGGTTATTCGGTGAACAATGACATTTTTAGGCAAAATTTTAATCGAACTTTTAAGGATATCGGTATATTCTTCAAGTGTTAAACACCTGATTTTTCCGTTTAGGTATTCTTTTTCGAGGTCGGTGTTTTTTAATATATGCAAAAGATGAAACTTTATACCTTTTGTTCCCGCATCAACTGCAAATTTTGTTGAATTTACCGCATCTGCCTTTGTTTCAAAAGGCAGTCCGATTATAATATGAGTTATAACCTCAATATTTCGTTGCTTTAACCTTTTAACCGCATTTATATAAACTTCGTTTTCATATCCTCGCCTTATATATTTTGCCGTTTCGGGGTTTGAGGTTTGAAGACCTAATTCCACGCAGAGCGGTTTAATTTTGTTTATTTCGGCAAGTAATTCCAAAACCTCGTCTGAAATGCAGTCGGGCCTTGTTGCAATATTTATTCCGACAATGTATTCGGGAGAAATTGCATCGAGGTACATTTTTTTTAAATTACTTACCGTATCGTATGTACTTGTAAACGACTGAAAATATGCAATGTATTTTCCGCTTTTTGATTTTGCCTCTACCCTTTTCTTTGCCTTCTCCAATGCTTCCTTGACATTCTGACGGCAGTCTTCGGCAAAATCGGAACTTCCGTTGCAAAAAATACAACCTTTATTTCCGACGGTTCCATCTCTGTTAGGGCAGGTAAAACCGCCGTTTATCGACAGTTTATAAATTTTACAGCCGTATTTTTCCTTATAATATTCGTTCACAGTTTTATACATCTTGTTCTCCAAAAGCAAAACCACCCAAAAAGGGTGGTTTTAGTTTTTATGTATCTATTTTTCTTTGCTGATACCAAATATCATTCGCAAAAAACCACCAAGAATTTTAGGACTTTTAATAACAACAACCTTCATACATTTACCTCCGAAAATCATTTGCAGCAAGATATTCCCAAAATAATTATCCAAACGGCCAGTACTGCAATTAAAAATTTCGGTGGGCAAAAGCAACTAAGTATCAGTCCTAATGCGAAAGCTATGGTAATAATTCCTCGATTAGGCCTTCTTTTTCGCATTGTTCACCCTCCGATATTACATTATATTTTGCAATATCAAAAGGGTTACAAAATTATTCGGGTATTACAAAAGAAACGGCTTCCATTGATTCGATTTGTTCACGCAGTTCTTGAAAGTCATCACGGTTTGCGATAGTAATAAAGAATCCGAGATTACCGTCAATTCCGCTTTTTGCGGGGACAACTTCTATAAGAACATCATCTTCCGAAATTTTATGAACTTTATCGAAAACTTCTCCTGCCTTCTTGGGCTCTGATATTTCGGCATAGAGATTAACCGACATTTTTCTTTGGCGCTCAAACCTTGTCAGAAAAGCCGCAGTAAACACACAAAACAGGGTTGCTATGATAGCGCCGACATAAAAGCCGAAACCTATTGCAATACCGATGGCACCGGTTGTCCAAAGACCTGCCGCAGTTGTAAGACCGGTTATCATACTCGTATTTTTAACAATAATCATACCGGCACCCAAAAAACCGATTCCCGAAATAACCTGTGCGGCAATTCTGTAAATATCGCCGGTATAACCGAGATTTAATGAACCGAAAATACTTGTGAGTGATGAAATACAGGCACCTATACATACCAAAATATGAGTTCTGAGTCCCGCTGCACTTCCGTGCTTACCACGCTCATTTCCTATAAATCCACCTGCCAAAACAGCAACGAAAATTCTCAGAAAAACATCGTACCATTCGAGTTTTCCAAGCGATGCCGTAAACAAATCGACTAAAATTTTCATAAAAACACCCCATTAAATTTCTATTTTGAACTCTTCGTCTTTTACGGAGAGTTTAATTTTTAATATATTTGGATTATCAATAAGAATATTGACGATTTTGCCTTCAATTTCCCGCCTTATTATATTCCTTATTTCTCTGGCGCCCGTTGACCGACCGTCGCTTTTTTTGGCTATCAATTTGCAAACCTTTGAATCAAAAGAAAATTCAATATGTTTTTCTTCTATTGATTTTTTAAGCTCATCGAGAGCGATTTTTGCAATATTTTCGAGCGATTTATCATCGAGCGGGTTAAAGACAATTATCTCATCAATTCTTGCGATAAATTCAGGTCTTAAAAACTCCTTCAATGCCTTCATTGCCTTTTCTTTTGAAGCATCGGCAACGGTTTTTCCAAATCCCAATAAATTTTCGGTTTTAGAACTTCCGGCATTTGAAGTCATAACAATTACCGTATTTTGAAAGTTTACAACTCTGCCTTGTGCATCGGTAATTCTTCCGTCATCAAGAATTTGAAGCAGAATATTAAGAACATCAGGGTGCGCTTTTTCGATTTCATCAAAAAGGATAACACTATAAGGTTTTCTTCTTACCTTTTCGGTTAACTGACCTGCCTCGTCATATCCGACATATCCCGGAGGGGCACCGATTATTCTTGAAACGGAATGCTTTTCCATAAACTCGGACATATCAAGTCTTATTAAGGTTTCGGGAGTATTAAAGAGTTCTTCGGAAAGAACCTTTACCAAATAGGTTTTACCTACACCCGTCGGCCCTACAAATATAAACGATGCCGGTCTTCTGTTTCCGCCGATATGAATTCTCGAACGCTTTACGGCATCACTTACAAGTTTAGTTGCCTCGTTTTGTCCGATAACCTTTTTATTGAGATTATCATTTAATGTTTTGAGTTTTTTATAATCGTTTTCTTCAATTTTTGCAGCAGGAATACCTGTCCAGATTTCTATGACTTTTGCAAGTTCTTTTTCTGTAACCGTATTATCTGCGGCAGCATCGTATAAACCGTTTGCAACCGCCTTATATTTTTCAATTTCAGATTTAAGTATTGCCTGTTTTTCATAATCGGTATTCTCGCCGTCGGAAGTCAGTTCATCAAGTTCAGCCGAGGCATCGGCAACCTTTTTGTTAGCAACATAAAGTTCGTCTATGGCTTTATTTTCAAGCGAAGTAAAAGCGCAGGATTCGTCAAGCAAGTCTATCGCCTTATCGGGCAAAAATCTATCAGTTATATATCTTTCGCTCAAAATAACGGCGCTTTTAACTATTTCATCGGGTATTTTAACATTATGATACCCTTCATAATAACCTTTAACACCTAAAAGAATATCAATAGTATCATCTATTGATGGTTCTTCAACTGTTATCGGTTGGAAACGGCGTTCAAGCGCAGCATCTTTTTCAATATACTTTCTGTATTCCTTGAAAGTTGTAGCGCCTATTACCTGAATTTCGCCCCTTGAAAGCGCAGGTTTTAAGATATTAGCCGCATTCATCGAGCCCTCGGCGGAATCACCTGCACCGACAAGATTATGAATTTCATCTATAAAGAGTATTACATTTCCGGCGTCCTTAACTTCGGAAATCAGCCCTTTTACCCTGCTTTCAAACTGACCTCTGAATTGTGTTCCTGCAACAAGACTTGTTAAATCGAGCAGATATATCTCTTTATCTAATAGTCTTGCAGGAGCATCTCCTGCCGCAATTTTTAATGCCAAACCTTCGGCGATAGCGGTTTTACCGACACCGGGCTCTCCTATAAGACACGGATTATTTTTAGAACGCCTCGAAAGTATCTGAATAGTTCGGTTTAGTTCCTTATCTCTTCCGATTATCGCATCGAGTTTTCCGTTTCTTGCTTTTTCGGAAAGATTTTCAGAATATTGGTCTAAAAATTTTCTGCGCTTTTTCTTAGGTTTATCATTCTTTTTTGCCGAATTGTTTGTATCTTCATTTTCGGTATTTGCTTCATCATTTCCGCCAAATAGGTTTTTAAGGAAAGGTATTGCCGGAGCAGTTCCCATATCAAGCGAATCCTCATCTGAAAACTCCTCGCCCTCTGGCATAATCATTTCCATAAACTGATTACTCATCATTTCGATATCTTCATCTGTCATATTCATAGATTTGAGCATATCGTCAACCGGTTTTATACCTAAACTTTTTGCGCAAACAAGGCATAAGCCCTCGGGCTCTGAATTAGGCGTTGCGGGATTTGATAAAAATACAACTGCCGGTCTTTTTTTGCATTTTGAACATAATTTCATTTAACATAAAACTCCTTATGGAACTAAACTTTCAATGCTTTTAATAAAATACTTTTGTCAGGTAAAAAATTTGAAAACATTTTAACTGTAAAAGAATTATAAACAACATCCTTATTAAATATCCAAAAACCTTTTGGATAAATATTTACGATAAATATTAAAAGTAACAGTAAAACTACCGCATATATTATACCTTTTGGTATTCCTATTGCAAAACCGAGTTTTGCGTTAAGACCTCCCACTATTTTGCCCCTCAACAACCCGTTTATCAGTTTTGCCAAAAAATGTACTATCGGGTTAAGCAGCAAAAACATTACGAGCGAAACAACAAGTGATAAAGGTTTTATCAAAATCGGCCTTATAACATTTTTCGAGATTTTTGTTTTAGTTTCCTCTAACTTATCGGAAATGTTATCGTTGATTTTTGTTTTTATATTGCTTTCATCAAACCCGAAGATACTTGAAGATTTTGCAAGAAACGGCGGCATTGAATTAAAAACCTTTTGCGCCGAATTTTCAGAGGTAAAATCAACATTATTACAAGCATCGGTAATAGATTTTGCAACAAACTTATCATATATTGTTTCGGAAATAGGCATACTTGCCGAATTTATAATAATTGCAATAAGAATAAAACCGACAACTTCGATAAGAGTTCGCATGAAACCGTATTTTGAAGAAATATAAGCGGTTAGGATTATTATAACCAAAAGCAATAAGTCAACAAAAATACTCATACTAATCACCTATTTAATATCATTATTTTCAATTATATTATCAGAAATCAAATTTGCCGTTCTTGAAGATGAAGGAATAATAAAGTGGAAATCATTTTGTAACTTAGCAGAAGAAACAAGTTTGCCTTTAAGATTATATATGTAACAACTGCCTTCGCTAATTATAAAGATATGAGAACCGTTTTGTCTAATATCACTGATAATTCCCTTAAAAGAAAATTCGTTTTTCTTTTTGCCGTTATTTTTGATAATTCGAATTTTGTTGTCGCCACGGTCGTTTTCACGGTTAAAAACACTTATGGCGCCGTAAGATGAAGTGCGGAAAAATTCGACCTTAAAATCGGTTTTTTCTTCAATTTTTTTGCTGTTTGACCATTTGAAAAAGTCATAACCGTTATTTGTTACACAAAATACACCTTTACTGTTTGATGACAAAGAATAAACCGATTTATTTTCATATTCTATTGTATTTTGAGGGTCGGTCTTTTTAACCGAAAAGATATAAATTTTAGATGAGAGTTCGCCGTTAACGGCGGCAATGGTTGAAACGGCTATTCGTTTTCCGTTTGGAGAAACAGATACGGCGTTTATTGTACCCTTAGCGCAGTTCCAAGTAAATATCGGCGATGCTTTTTTGCTGTAAACCGTAACGGTTGAAGCATACGAATCCGAAAGCGTTGCTATGGCAAAAACACCAGAATCGGAAATATCGGAACATAAAATATCTTTTTTGAGGGTTTTTGATAAAATCTGCTTATTTGCCGTAAAAACCGAAAATACATTTTGTCCTTGGTCGTAAATAAGTACTCTCGTTTTTGAAACCTTTATAACGGGATTTGAATATCCGTGGTTTACAGAATTAATAATCTTTCCCGAATTTGAAACGGTATATAAATTCAAATCGGTAAGAGCATAAAAATAATTATCATTATCAACGGCATTTATAATTTTTGTGCCCGATAATTTAATAGGATATTCTCCGCTTCCGATTGATGCGGAAAAGTTATTAAAAGTTTCGATTATACCGACAGGAAAAGCAAACAATGTTATAATCAAAAGAATAATTGCCAACGAAACGGCGCCTAAAAAGACCTTGATTTTTAGGTTACTTTTCGGCTTATTGCCTCTTATTACTCTCGGATTTGAAGCTTTCCTTTGCTGACTTGTTACTATTTCAAAATCTTTATCGGCTTTAATTTTAGGTAATGGAACAGATAGTTTAGAATGTTTCTTTTTTTGATATTTCGGCATAAATTCCACCTATAACTAATAAAAAACTTTATTCAAAAACAAACCTTTGGCGGCGATGGTATTTCCGCCTAACTGCCTGTTTTTTGTTTCAAATATCTCGTTTGCTATATTTGTATCAAGCCGTCCGCTTGATACATCCAGCATAGTTCCAACGATTATACGAACCATATTATATAAAAATCCGTTTGCGGTTATATCAAACCTTAAAAAATCGTCGTCTTTATAGATTTTGCAGTCGCTGACCGTTCTTACGGTATCTTCTACCGACCTGCCCGACGAAGAAAAACCGTAAAAATCGTGCTCTCCGATAATCGTTTCGCAAAACTTTTCAACTCGGTTAAAATTGATTTCATTGTCAAGTCTTAAAGCATATCTATCATAAAAAGGATTTGTAACTCCGTAATAGAAATTATAAATATAATTCTTGCCCTTTGCGTTGTATCTTGCATGAAAATCACTTTGAACTTCGGTTGCATCTACAACCGCAATATCGTTCGGCAAACAAGAATTAAGCCCTCTTAAAAAGGCGGATTTAGGGATATTATCATCGCAGTCAAGATGGCAGTAAAACTCTTTGGCATGAACTCCTGTATCGGTTCTGCTGCAACCCGTAACATCGGTTTGTTTTCCCAAAACCGTTTTTAGAGAATTTTGTATTGTTTCTTGAACAGTTATAGAATTCGGTTGTATCTGCCAACCGTGATATGCGGTTCCGTCATAGGAAATTTTCAAAAGATATCTCTTCAAAATTTCACCCCGTTACAAAGTTTACAAAAATTATGCCCAAACAAAAGACAACTGAAATTAAAGCGCTTAAAATATCATAATATCTTATCTTAAACTGTTTCATTCTTTTTCTGCCCTCGGCTCCGTTATAACAGCGACATTCCATTGCTTCCGCAAGTTCATAAGCGCGTCTTACCGAGGATATCAAAAGAGGAATAAGAATAGGTATTAAAGCGTTTATTCTTTCTTTTAATTTGCCGTTTTCAAAATCAACGCCTCTCGCCTTTTGGGCATTCATAATTTTTTGAGTTTCTTCAACAAGAGTCGGAATAAATCTTAGTGCAATAGTCATCATCATCGCAAGAGTATGAACGGCATTTTTAAGCCCTAAAAATCTGAGCGGAGAAAGAAGCCGCTCAATAGCATCGGTCAGGTCATTCGGGGTTGTCGTATAGGTGAGAACAGAGCTTATGATAATAAGAAGAACTATTCTCGCTGTCAAAAATATCGAATTGATAACTCCGCCCGATGTAACGGTAATTTTCCAAAAACTGAAAAGTTCTCTGCCTTCGTTGCCGTAGAAAAGGTTGATAATTGCTGTAAAAAGAATTATGGGCAGAATGGCTTTTAGATTTTTAAGATACATTCTTAACGGTACTTTCGAAAGCAAAATTATCAGAAGCACAAATCCGAAAGCAACCGAAAGCGAAATAAGGTTATTTGCCAAAAAAATGAAAACGATTTGAAGAATGAGCAGTATCATTTTAATTCTTGCGTCAAGTTTATGAATTATTGAAGAAGTTTCAAAATACTGCCCGAAGGTAATATCGTTAAGCATAGGTATTACCTCCGTTTTTTAGTTTTACAAGAGCTTCGACAGCATCATCAATAGTTAAAATATTTTCTTCAATATTAAAACCTTTCGATTTTAATAAATCGATTATTTTAGTTACAGCAGGAACACCAAGACCTATATCGGAAAGAAATTTTGCATCGGAGAAAACATTTTCGGTTGTATCGAATTTTGCAAGTTTTCCCTTATTCATAACAATAAGTCTATCCGCAATTTGCGCCATATCCTCCATATTATGCGAAATTATCAAAACGGTAGCATTAAAAGAATTTCTGTAATTTTCTATCATTTTAATTACATTTTTTCTACCCATAGGGTCAAGACCGGCTATCGGCTCATCAAAAATGATAACCTCCGGACGCATTGCCATAACTCCCGCTATGGCAACCCGACGCTTTTCTCCGCCCGATAAATCAAATGGAGATTTTTCCAAATAATCAAAATCAATATCTAATAGTTGGCAGGTTTCCGTAACTCGGGTTTTTAAGTCTTCGCCTAAAAGTCCCATATTTTGGGGACCGAAAGCTATGTCCTTATAAACCGTTTCCTCAAAAAGCTGGTACTCGGGATACTGAAAAACAAGCCCGATATTTGCCCTTATATTCTTAATGGCTTTCGGATTTTCCCAGATATCTTTGCCGTTAAACAAAATATTGCCCGAGGTGGGTTTAAGAAGGCCGTTAAGATGCTGGACAAGGGTTGATTTACCCGAGCCGGTATGCCCGATAATACCTACTATTTCGCCTTCCTCAACCGAAAAAGACACATCGTTTACCGCATCAAACCTAAAAGGTGTTGAAGCGTCATAGGTATGCGTTAAGTTTTTTACCTCTAATATAGGTGCCAATTAAATTCCCTCCGAATGAAGCGCCGTTGCTATTTTTTCGGCTGCCTCTTCAATAGAAATAGCATTTGTATCAACAGCTAAACCGCTGTTATTTAATCTTATAAGCAAATCGGTTGTCTGAGGAACATCAAGACCTACCGATTTAAGCATTTCTGCATTTTTGAAAATATTTGCAGGGATATCATCGGCAACAATTTTGCCGTTATCCATAACAATAACACGGTCGGCATTTTGCGCCTCTTCCATAAAATGGGTTATCAGAATAATCGTTATTCCCTTTTCTCGGTTCAACCTTTCTATTGTATCTATAATTTCTTTTCTGCCTTTTGGGTCAAGCATTGCGGTAGGTTCATCTAAAACAATACACTCGGGTTCCATTGCGATAATTCCGGCAATGGCAATTCTCTGCTTTTGACCGCCCGAAAGATGATGCGGAGATTTTTTCCTATAATCATACATATCGACAGTTTTTAGCGCATTATCTACCCTTTCCCTTATTTTCTCGGGTTCAATTCCGAGATTTTCGGGGCCGAAAGCAACATCATCTTCAACAATAGAAGCCAAAAGCTGATTATCGGGGTTTTGGAAGACCATTCCTACTCGTCTTTTAATTTCAATTTCGTTTTTTTCGTCTTTTGTATTTATTCCGTCGACAAAAACATCGCCGACAGCAGGTTTATATAAACCGTTAAGCAGTTTTGCAAGGGTTGATTTTCCTGAGCCGTTATGCCCTAAAATAACCGTAAAACTACCTCTGGCAAAAGAAATATCAAAATCTCTGATAACAGTTTTTATTCGTTCTCCGCCGGTATATTCAAATGTAACATTTTTAACATCAATAATATTATTCATTTCTTATCCAAACCGTAGTTGCCCCGCAAGGCAAAGCAATATCCTTTTCGGTTATGTTAAGCCCTATTTCTTCGGTAAACAGTGTATCTTCGGGTTTTACATCGAAATATTGCTTAACCATAAAATTAAGTATTGTCGGCGATAAACCGCCCGTATATGAGTTTAAGAAGAAAAACAGAGGTTTATAAGACATAATCTTAGAAACATTTTTAAGTAAATCGGAAATCTGCTGTTCGAGTTTCCAAACCTCACCGTTAGGGCCTCTGCCGTAAGACGGCGGGTCCATAATAACGGCATCGTATTTTTTACCTCGCCTTATTTCTCGGGCAACAAATTTCATACAGTCATCAACAAGCCATCTGACATTTCCGCCGATGACACCGCTGACATTTGCGTTTTCTTTTGCCCAGTTTACCATACCTTTTGAAGCATCAACATGGGTAACACTTGCCCCCGCTTTAAGACAGGCAACGGTTGCGCCACCCGTATATGCAAAGAGATTTAATACGGATATTTCCCTGTTTGAATTTTTTATTAAATCTTCGGCAAGTTTCCAATTTACCGCCTGTTCGGGAAAAAGACCGGTATGCTTAAACCCCATAGGTTTAAGGCGAAAGGTCAAATCATTATACGAAACATTCCAAACATCCGGAACATTCTTTAACTTTTCCCAATATCCACCGCCCGAATTAGAACGATGATATATTGCGTTGGCCTCGTTCCAAAGTTTGTTTTTCCTTTTGCCCGACCAAATTATTTGCGGGTCGGGACGGATAAGAATAATATCTTTCCATCTTTCAAGGCGTTCGCCGTTGTCGGCATCTATCAACTCATAATCCGAAAAATCTTGAACCGTTCTCATAGTTTATCCTTTATAAAAGTGATGTTTGCGCAGAATCAGAATTAGGTTTAATTCCTAAATGGTCGTATGCAGCGGAGGTTACGCATCTACCTCTCGGAGTTCTCGCAAGAAAACCGATTTGAATAAGATACGGCTCATAAACATCTTCGATAGTAACGCTTTCCTCGCCGACTGCGGCGGAAAGAGTTTCGAGCCCAACCGGACCACCACCGTAATTATTAACAATAACGGAAAGCATTTTGCGGTCGAAATCGTCAAGTCCCAATTCGTCAATTTCAAACCTCGAAAGAGCATTCCTTGCAACATCTAATGTTATTTTGCCGTCAAACTCAACCTGAGCTATATCTCTAACCCTTCTTAAAAGTCGGT
Source organism: Clostridia bacterium (assembly GCA_024404145.1). GTDB lineage: Bacteria > Bacillota > Clostridia > Oscillospirales > Acutalibacteraceae > UBA737. Next base: position 40,410 of record JAKSQK010000004.1, read on the forward strand.
TGGCAATTCTCGGAGTTCCCCTAGACCTTGAAGCAATTTCCAAAGCGCCTTCCGTATCTATCTCAATACCGAGGATATTAGAAGAACGGATAACAATTTTTGCAAGTTGCTCGGGAGTATACATTTCAAGACGGAGTAAAACTCCGAATCTGTCTCTGAGAGGCGCCGTTAGTTGACCGGAACGGGTTGTTGCGCCAATTAAAGTAAAATGCGGAACATCAAGTCTTATAGAACGGGCGGAAGGACCTTTTCCAAGAATAATATCAAGCGAAAAATCCTCCATAGCAGGATATAAAACTTCTTCTATATTTCTTGAAAGACGGTGTATTTCATCAATAAACAAAACATCGCCTTCGTTAAGTGAGGTCAGAATTGCAAGTAAATCGCCCTGTTTTTCAATAGCAGGACCCGATGTTACCCTCAAATTCACTCCCATTTCTTTTGCGATAATTCCCGCAAGGGTTGTTTTACCGAGTCCCGGAGGGCCGTATAGCAAACAATGGTCAAGCGATTCCTTTCTCATTTTCGCCGCTTTTATATAAACGGTAAGCGCATCTTTAACCTTATCCTGACCTATATATTCATCAAGAGTTTTAGGCCTTAGAGATACTTCCGTATCCGAATCGGTATAATTATATTCGGGGGAAACAATTCGATTTTCAAAATCCATTTCTTCTATCATTCTTTATAACCCCCTCGAAAGCGCACGAAGCCCCGATTTAATTAACTCGTCGGTAGGAAGCGTCGGGTCAAGTTTACCGACGGCAAGAGTTGCCTCGCTTTGAGTATAACCGAGCAAAACAAGGGCTTCTATGGCTTCCTTTGAGTTTGTATTAACCGAAGCATTTCCTATTGATTTTAATTCTTCCATTTGTCCGATAGCAGAAACCGAACCGATTTTATCTTTAAGTTCAAGAATAATCCTTTGAGCAAGTTTTAAGCCGACACCCGATGCGGCAGTCAAAGATTTGGCATCGCCCGTTGCAATAAACAAGGTAACTTTATCAGCCGAAAACTCCGAAAGAATAGCAATACCTATTTTGGTACCTACACCGCTTACTGAAGTAATAAGCTTAAATGCTTCAAGTTCTTCTTTTTTGGAAAAACCGAAAAGGTCCATCGCATCTTCCCTGACGGCAAGATGAGTATAAAGGAATACATTTTCTCCGATATTTCCGAGCGAATTGTAGGTTGAATAAGTTATGGCACACCGAAAACCTATTCCACCGCATTCGACAACAACATAGTTTTGCTCTTTGATAATGAGTTTTCCGTTTAACGATGCTATCATTTGATTTCTCCTTTGTTTAATTTCCCGAATAAACTTCCCGAAGAATGACCGTGGCAAATTGCAAGGGCAAGAGCATCGGCAGTATCATCGGGTTTCGGGATTTTTTGAAGCGATAAAAAACTTTTTACCATCTCCATAACCTGCCGTTTTTCCGCTCTTCCGTAACCTGTTATCGCCTGTTTAACCTGAAGCGGAGTATATTCAAAAACGGGTATACCGGCATGTTTTGCAGCGAGAAGAATAACCCCCCTCGCCTGTGCAACATCAATGGCGGTTGTGGTATTTGTATTAAAAAACAGTTTTTCTATTGATACACAGTCGGGCTTATATTTTTGAAACAAGGTCAATAAATCGGAATATATAGCATTAAGACGGGAAGAAAACTCGGTTTTCGCTTCGGTTGTAACGGCGCCGTAAGACACAACCGAAAAATGCAATCCGTTATATTCAATAATGCCGTATCCGACAATCGCATACCCGGGATCAATTCCAAAAATTCGCATTTTACCACCCATATAAATAATTATAGTTATTATAACATATATTGACATTTACTTCAATGTTTTTTTATAATATTTATTAGTTGTTTTTTTGGATAATTATGTTATAATATATTTTAGATTTTATATTCAGAAAGGCGTATGCTTTAATGAGTTTTATATCAAAATTTATTCCGCCTTTTATAAAGGTCGAAAAAAACATAAAAACTGCTTTTATAAAGTTTAATAACTTCTTGAAAAATAATTTTTATCTCACTTCATCAAAAGCTTCAAGAATGACCGGAATAGTTTCCACCGTTGTTTTAACGGTTTTTATCGTTATTTTTAACGGTTCTTTTGTAAATCAGGATTATTCGAAAAAATGGTTTTTGCTCTCGGTAGCAACCTTTTCCCCTATCATAATCGGTCTTGTTATGGCTTTTAAGATTAACATTAAATCGGAAAAATTAAGAAAATTTTTCTTTGTTGTCTTATTTCTTTTGATGCCAATTATTACTATGACTATGAGTGAATGCCTGAACAGTATCTGGGTTTACGATATGACTTACCTCGGCTTTTTGGCAAACTATACCGTTATTCTCCTGCTTTATTTCTTTGTTTTTGCAATTTCCGGAAGTCTTAAAATATCGATTCTTTCGATAACACCCGTAATTTATGGATTTGCTCTCGCCCATTCCTATATAAGCGCTTTCAGAGGAACTCCGTTTATTCCAATGGATTTTTTAAGCATTACCACCGCTATCAATGTCGGCAATACTTACGACTATACCCCGACCGATATAATTATCCTCGCAACGCTTATGTTTATCCTTATTATGACAATAGGTGTTAAGGTGTCTACTCCGAAATTCAAACTTCTAACCCGCCTCATTTCGAGGATATTTACCGGCGTTTTCTTTTCTGTTGTTATATTCACTTTTTATTTTACGCCGATTTTCACAAATGCCGGAATTCAGCCCGATTTCTGGAATCAGTCAAGAGGATACCGAAATTACGGTTTTGTTTATAACTTCATTTGCAACACTAAATATCTTTATATGTCGGTTCCGAACGGTTATAACTCGAACGATGTCGGAAACTATGTTTCAAAAGAGGTTGAAAAGGAAAAACCTTCCTCTGATGAAAAAAAGCCGAATATCATTTGCATTATGAACGAATCGCTCTCCGATTTGAAAGTTTTGGGCGATTTTAAGACCAATAAGGACTATATGCCGTTTATCCGTTCCTTAAAGAAAAACACCGTCAAGGGTAACCTTTATGTACCCGTAATCGGCGCCGGAACTTCTAATACGGAATTTGAATTCTTAACGGGTCATTCAACTTCGTTTTTACCTCCCGGAAGCAACGCATATATGCTTTATATTAAAAATCCTATCGCCTCCATGACCTCTACTCTTATCTCGCAAGGGTATTCTTCTATGGCTTTTCATCCTTATTACGAGAGCGGTTGGAACAGAGTAAGCGTTTATAAATTTATGGGATTTGATTCTTTTAAGAGTCTTGAAGACCTTATTGATATTTCCATTATGGACGATTATATGAACAACAGTTCCGACCCCGATTATCTTCAATACCTTATCAACAAGAATTATCCTTCGCAAAAGAAGATGCTTATAAGGCAATATATCAGCGATTCATACAATTATAAGGTTTTAATTGATGATTTTGAAAATCGGGATAAATCAAAACCGTTTTTCTGCTTTAATGTTACCATGCAAAACCACGGCGGATATACAACTACCGCTTCTAATTTTTCGCCTAATATCAAGATAACCTCAACAAAAAATGAATATGTTAAAACAACGAATTATTTATCGCTTATTAAAAAAAGCGACCTTGCTTTTAAGGAACTTATAAATTACTTCAAAAAGGTTGATGAGCCGACCGTTATTTGTATGTTCGGCGACCATCAGCCGTCTATCGAAACAAAGTTTATTTCTGAGGTAATCGGTGTTGACGATTTATCAAAACTTACTATCGAACAAGACCAAAACCGCCATGTAACTCCCTTTATTATTTGGGCAAACTACGATATCAAAGAAAAAAATATAGATAAACTGAGCGTTAACTACCTTTCTTCCTATGTTCTTGATATTGCAGGTGTTAAACTAACCAAATATAATAAATACCTTATTAACCTGTCAAAAACAATTCCCGTTATTGATACGGTAGGTTATATCGACAAGGATAATAATTATTATAAATGGTCTGAATCGTCTAAATACACCGAACTGCTGCAAGACTACGAAAAAATTCAGTATAACAATATTTTCGATTACGAAAACAATAATGCCAACACATTTTTCGTTAACGGCTATTCTGTTGAAAAACTTGCCGATATCGTAGCTCAAATCGAAGAAAAAGAAGCTTTGCAAAACGAAACAACAGAGGAAACAAAATGAGAAATACAACCCTTTGCCATATTGAAAAAGACGGAAAATATCTTATGCTTCATCGGGTTAAAAAGGATAACGACCTAAACAAAGATAAATGGGTCGGTATCGGGGGTAAATTTGAGGATAAAGAAAGTCCCGAGCAATGCAATGCCCGAGAAGTTTTTGAAGAAACCGGTTTAACGGTTTGCAATTCGCTTTACCGAGGTATCGTTACATTCGTTTCAAACGAATGGGAAACCGAATATATGCATATATTTACCTGTAAAGAGTTTTCGGGCAAAATAAAAGAATGCAACGAAGGAAATCTCGAATGGGTAGATAAGAAAGAACTGTTAACTCTTCCTATTTGGCAGGGCGATAAAATATTTCTTAAACTCATCGAAAATGATTCTACTCCCTTCTTTTCGCTTCGTCTTGAATACTTTGGCGATAAACTCATAAGCGCCGTACTTAACGGAAAAAACTATGATATAAAGGAGAATAATTTATGAATATTTGCGTTTACGGAGCATCATCAAATGCAATAGATAAAATATATACCGAAAACGGCGAAAAACTCGGGCAAATGATTGCCGAAAACGGCGATACGGTAGTTTACGGCGGTGGTGCCGGAGGAATGATGGGTGCAGTTGCAAGAGGCGCCCGAAGTAAAAACGGCAATGTTATCGGCATTTCCCCTGCTTTTTTCAAGGTTGACGGTTCTTTATATGATAATTGCACAGAGTTTATATATACCGAAACTATGCGGGAAAGAAAAGAACTTTTGGAAAATCGCTCAGATGCTTTTATTGTAACTCCGGGTTCGGTTGGAACTATGGATGAATTTTTTGAAATTTTCACCCTCAAACAACTTGATAAACACGAAAAGCCCATTGCGGTTTATAACATCAACGGTTTTTATAATAAACTTATTGAAATGTTTGAGCATACCATAAACGAAAAGTTTATGACACCTAAAAACCGCAACCTTTGGTTCGTTTCCGACAACCCGAAGGAAATTCTTGAATATATTAAGAATTATGTTCCGACAAAAACGAAACTAACCGAACTTAAAAGCGTTAAATAAATAAAAAACCTCAGACAAGATCTTGTCTGAGGTTTTTTGCGTTTAATTATCAGTACATTCCGCCCTGTGCGGCAGCAGCTGCGGCGGCGGCCGCATTAGCGGCAGCGGCATCTTCTTTTGATTCTGCAACCAAACTCTCGGTTGTAAGAACCATCGAAGCGACACTTGCGGCATTCAAAAGAGCCGAACGGGTAACCTTTGTCGGGTCTACTATACCGGCTTTAATCATATCGGTATATGTTTCATTGTAGGCATCAAATCCGTAATTAACCTTGTTGCTCGAAATAATCTTATCAATTATTACAGAGCCCTCTATACCGGCATTTACGGCAATTTGGCGAAGCGGAGCTTCAAGCGCTTTCAAAACAATGCTTATGCCGGTCTTTATATCGCCATCTGCTTTGCTGTAAAGTTCTTCAACGGCGGGTATTGCATTTATAAGGGCAACTCCGCCACCTGCAACAATTCCTTCTTCAACTGCGGCTTTTGTTGCGGAAAGAGCATCTTCAATTCTGAGTTTCTTATCCTTCATTTCAATTTCGGTTGCGGCGCCGACCTTTATTACTGCAACTCCGCCCGATAATTTTGCAAGGCGCTCGTTTAACTTTTCACGGTCAAAATCCGAAGTTGTTGCCTTAATCTCATTCTTGATTTGGGCAACCCTGTCGGCAATTTCATTTTTATCTCCTGCACCGTCAACGATGATGGTGTTTTCTTTTGTGATTTTAACCTGTCTTGCACGGCCGAGTTGTTCAATAGATGTTTCTTTAAGGTCTAAACCTAATTCTTCCGAAATAACCTGACCGCCGGTAAGAATAGCAATATCACGAAGCATTTCTTTTCTTCTGTCGCCGAAACCGGGGGCTTTAACGGCAACGCAAGTGAATGTGCCTCTGAGTTTATTTACGATAAGGGTTGAAAGCGCTTCGCCCTCAATATCCTCAGCAATAATAACAAGTTTCTTGCCCGACTGAACAATTTGTTCAAGAAGCGGTAAAATTTCTTGAATATTAGATATCTTTTTATCGGTAATTAAGAGATAAGCATCGTCGATAACAGCTTCCATTTTATCCGAATCCGTTACCATATACGGGGTGATATAGCCCCTGTCAAACTGCATACCCTCAACAACCTCCGAGTATGTTTCGGCGGTCTTAGATTCTTCAACGGTTATAACACCGTCTGCCGTAACCTTTTCCATAGCTTCGGCTATGAGTTTTCCGATAACTTCATCGCCCGAAGATACCGTTGCAACACGAGCAATATCATCAGAGCCCGTAACCTTATTTGAATTATCAATAATGGTTTTTATTGCAGTATCAACAGCCGTTGTTATTCCTTTTTTAACTACCATCGGATTAGCACCGGCGGCAACATTTTTCATACCCTCGTTAATAAGTGCCTGAGCTAAAACAGTTGCCGTTGTAGTACCGTCGCCGGCGGCATCGTTTGTTTTAACCGAAACCTCTTTAACAAGCTGAGCTCCCATATTTTCAAACGGGTCTTCAAGTTCAATTTCCTTAGCGATGGTTACGCCATCGTTAGTAATAAGCGGAGAGCCGTATTTTTTATCCAAAACAACATTTCTGCCCTTGGGTCCCAATGTAACCTTAACAGCATTTGCAAGTTTATCAACACCGGTTTGAAGAGATTTTCTTGCTTCTTCACCGAAAATAATATTCTTAGCCATAAAACACTACTCCTTATTCTACTATACCTAAAATATCGCCGATATGAAGAATTGTATATTCTTCATCATCGAGTTTAACTTCAGTTCCGGAATACTTTGCGGCAATAACTTTATCGCCGACCTTAACATCCATTCTGACTTCTTTTCCGTCAACTAAACCGCCGGGGCCTACTGCGATAACTTCGGCAATTTGCGGTTTTTCCTTTGCGGTTGATGTAAGAACAATTCCGCTTTTTGTTGTTTCCTCCGCCTTAACGGATTTGATAACAACATTATCTGCAAGTGGTTTTATAGTCATAAATATTCCTCCTAAATCAAATAAAACTATTATTACCAACTTTTGTTTACATTAGTATTATAAACCATTTTTTCTAAAAGTCAAGGAAAGTCAAAAAACTTAAAAATTTGTTAACAATTTGGCTTTTACTCCCTTTGGAATGATGAACTTAACAGCGCTTTTAACAATTTCAAAACGCATTGATTTAGTTTCGATGATTTCTCCGTCAAGATTAACGGGAATCGGTGTATCGCTGTCAAATGACATTGAAGAACAGTCGCACAAACTGCAATAATCAAGGTCGAAAATATCGCCTTTTTCATATTTTTTAAGAAAACTCGGAACACGGAGTTTTGAAATAATATCAACCATTGTAAAATTGAGTTTTCCGTCATTTGGAACTGCTTTCGGCGCCGCCATATATCCTCCGCCGTAAAACGGGCCGTTTGCAATAACGGCGAAAAGGCAGGTTTTAACCTGAGGAATTTTATCGTCTATGCTCAACTTGATTTTAATACCTATTTTTGATAAAAACGATTTTGCTATGGCAAGTTTATATGACATTTTTCCAGAAACTAACGGCCAGTTTTTGAAAAGCGACATATCTCTTGCAACTATGGCGTCCATACCAACCGAGCAACCGTTAAAGCAGTATCGGTCCCCCGCCTTTATTATATCCATAGCAACTTTTTCGCCGTCAATTTGAGAAGAAATATCAAAAAATGTTTCTTTGCTGTTAAAGTATTTCAAAAAGTCATTTGCGGAGCCACAAGGGATTACACCGAGAGATACATTATCAAATCCTACAACTCCATTGAGTATCTCGTAAAAAGTTCCCTCGCCGCCACAGGCATAAATGCAAACTTCTTCTTTTGTTTTGGCGATTTTTTTTGCAACAATTTCGGCATCGCCTTTACATTTTGTTATGTATATTTCGAAATCGTTAAGACGGTTAACAAAATATTTTTTTATGCTTTTTATTATCCGCTCCTGCAAATTTCCTTTACCTGCCGTTGGATTTATAAAGAATATATGTTTCATTTTCTTCTCCTATTACTTATACCGAAGCATATAAGGCTGTCCGCCTATGTGCGACAATGAGCCGAAAGACGCCTAAAAATCGCCCTTTTGGGCTGATTTGGGTTTGAATGCTTCGTTATGCTTAAAATACATAAATAACTGACATTTAATCATTCCGTTATATAATTTTCTGCGCTTATCCGCCGAAGAGCCAAAATGTTTTTCAAATTCATCGTGGGGGCTTATTATAAAGAATTTTTTGCCCTTTTCCAAAATAAATCTTTCGCCCATTGTTTTATAAAGGGATTCCGCTTGTTTTACATCAAGAAGCCGTTCTCCGTAAGGCGGGTTTGTTATAACAAGGCATCTTTCATCGGGCAAAACAAAGTCTTTTATATCGCCCGTTGCCGCTTTAACATATTTTTCAACACCGGCTTTTTTGGCATTTTCAAGTGTCAAATCAACGCAGTTCTTATCAATATCAAAACCGGTTGCCGTGAAGTCAATATTATGAAGAATAAGGTCTTGCGCCCTCATTCTCTCCTCTTGCCAAACATTTTTTGGTATAGAATTAAATCTTTCGGCGGCAAAAAATCTGCGAAGTCCCGGAGCGATTTTGGCAGCCATCATGGCAGATTCGATTAAAAGCGTTCCGCTTCCGCAAAAGGGGTCGAAAAATTTTGTATCGGGATAAATTCTCGCAAGGTCGCACATAGCCGCCGCAAGAGTTTCTTTAAGCGGAGCATCGTTTGATTTTCTCCTGTATCCCCTTTTATGAAGACCTTCTCCCGAAGTATCAATCATAACCGTAACATTATCTTTTAGAATGGTAAACTTTATTTTATATTCGGGGCCTGTTTCGGAAAACCAAGATATTCCGTATTTTGAAGAAAGTCTTGAAACTATGGCTTTCTTTATTATTTTCTGACAGTCGGGCAAACTATGCAAAGCGGAATCAATCGTAGAGCCCGTTACGGGGAAAGAATCATCCTTTCCGATAAAGTTTTCAAAAGGCAATGCTTTAACATTATCGAAAAGCTCGGCAAAAGATGTTGCGGTAAATTGCCCCATATTTATTAAAATTCTCTCAGCAAAACGAGAGTTTATATTTGCCCTTGCTACCATATTATAATCGCCCGAAAGCAAAACTCTGCCGTTTTCGGTTACAACATCGTCAAAGCCCATTCGCTTAAATTCTTCGGCGGCAATGCTTTCAATACCGAAAATGCAAGGCGCTATCAATTTAATTATTTCGTTCATTATTCTATTACCGCAGTCGCATGTCTTGTAACAAAGCAACCTATATTCACCGCAACCGGCAACCCGGCAATATGAGTTGGCGCAGTTTCGATATTTACCGCCAAAGCGGTAGTATCGCCGCCGAATCCTTGCGGTCCTATATCAAGACTGTTTATTTTATCTAATAACTCTTTTTCCAAATCGGCATAAAAACTGTTGCTGTTTCTAATATTTATATCTCGGCAAAGAGCAATTTTTGAAAGTAATGCGCATTGTTCAAAATCGCCACCGATACCAACGCCGACAACAATGGGAGGGCATGGATTATTCGATGCTTTTTTAACTGTTTCGAGAATGGCATTTACAACACCCTCTTTTCCGACAGCAGGTTTAAGCATTGAAATTCCGCTCATATTTTCGCTGCCAAATCCCTTTGGCGCAACCGTAACGGTAACACAGTCGCCCTCAACAATTCTTGTATGTATTACAGCAGGAGTATTATCATCGGTATTGACCCTTAAAAGCGGGTCGTTTACAACCGATTTTCTCAAAAGCCCTTGCTCATATCCAAGTTTAACACCAAGATTTACGGCATCAGAAAGATTACCGCCGACAAGATGCACATCTTGACCGATATCAAGAAAGACAACCGCCATACCGGTATCTTGACATATCGGAAGATTCATATCTTTGGCGGCTTTCAAATTATTTTCAATATCGGATAAAACACTTTTTGCAAGTGAATTCTTTTCGCAATTACTGCAAAAATAGATTTTTTCTTCGATATCGCTCGGTAAAGTTTTATTTGCCGTAATGCATAAATCTTTTACCGTTTCGGTTATTTTTTTAACATCTATTTCTTTAATCTTAATCACATCTTTTCAAAAACAAAAGGCGGTTTCACCGAGTTGAGATGAAACGCCTAATATTCTATCTGTTATTTGCTCCGCGTTTTGAACGGCGAACTTCGGGATTTTTTCTCTTCAAGTCAGAAAACTTTTCATCGCTTGATGCCTTAAACTTGTTCATCATTTCTTCAAAAGAAGCGGGTTCTGTTTTTTGGGGAGCCCATTCAAAATTGGGGTTGGGTTTCCCTGCTTTTCGATTTTCACCAAATTTAGGATTATATGTCTTTTGCGGTTTTGGAGTAGCTTTCTTTATGCTGAGCGAAATCTTATTATCCTCGCCGATATTTATTACCTTGGCTTTTACAATATCGCCAAGCTTTATAAAATCGTTAATATTGTTAACATAATCGTTCGCAACCTCGGATATATGCACCATACCCGAAAGTTCTTCGCCAATACTTACAAAAACACCATAATCTTTGACCGATACTACTTTCCCCTCAACAATTTCCCCTACTTTTAACTGCATAAATGAATTGTAACTCCTTCAAAATCAATTGCCTGAAATATCAACAAATATTTCTTCGTTTGAATAGACAAATCCAAGTCTTTGCCTTGCCGCTTTTTCTATCATCTGCTTTTTAGAGCCGTTATTGAGCAAATCTTTCAATTCTTCAACATCGGCTTTCTTGGTTTCATACTGATTTGTAAGCGAATTAAGTTCGTTTTGCTTAGTATTCAAATCGTTCCAAAGGCCATAAAGTTTGGCAATCATAAATACCGAAACGGCTATCACCAACAAACGAATAAGAACACTATGTTTTTTCTTTTTCCGAGCCAAAAACAATCACTTCTTTTTAACCTTATACTTACAAAAATAAGTATATAACAAACTATATATATTTTTCAAGAGTTTTTTTGAAAAGAAAGCCCATTTTAAGCAGTTTTTTACTGTTTTTTCGCTTATTTTTTGCAAGTAATAAAAAATCAGGCGGTAAAGAAGGCAAAAATACGAAATAATCTTTGAAAAAATAAATAAAATAAATTTCGAAAAAATAAGGTTTGCAACTGCAAAACCGAGTATCTGAAAACCGAATATATAGTATCTCACCATTCCGTTTGTGAGAGCAAACAACAAAAGAATATTGCAAAACGAATAAAAAACTAAAAAGAGTATATCCGCCATCTCTTTTTTAGTTTTTGATTTTATCTTTTCTTTTATCGCTTTTACAAACGAATATATAATCGAAAATATCATTCCGACCGTAAAAGAAATAAATATATTGAGCAGTTGACCTGAATTGCTTATTTCCCACATTTACTTTAATAATCTCGAAAAAAATCCGCCGTCAGACTTACTGCCCGAAAGATATATTACCCCATGGATTATTCCCGTCGCCTTAAAATCCCCGAGTTCATCATTAAAACTTGAAATTGACAGATTTTCGCCTTTAATGGTTATTTTGCTCTCAAAACCGTCAAGAAGTATAGATTCATCGTCAAAGGATATAACCGATTTTATTCCGCTCATATCAACAGAACTTCTGTTGCTTATAACCGCTGTATGATTATCAAAATGCTTTTCAGACATAAAAACACCCCTTATAAACAAATATATTTATAAGGGGCATTAGTTATTCAATTATTCTGTAAAGAAGCGAAGCATCGTCCTTTTTAACGGTTTCATTTACCGCCAAAACTTCGAATTTAACAGGAGATGAGCCGAAGGATATTTCCACCCTATCGCCTATCTTTACATCATAAGATGCTCTGGCAGTTTTTCCGTTAACAGTTACTCTCCCTGCATCACAGGCCTCGTTTGCTATCGTTCTTCTTTTGATTATTCTTGAAACCTTCAAATATTTATCAAGTCGCATTATTTTCTCCAAATAAAAAAGCCGCCCGATTAACGGACGGCTAAGAATAGACGATAATTATTTAACAGCGTCCTTGAATGCCTTACCGGCTTTGAATACCGGGCTCTTAGAAGCAGCAATCTTGATAGGAGCTTTAGTAAGCGGATTGATACCGTTTCTTGCAGCACGAGTACGAACTTCGAATGTACCGAAGCCGATGAGCGCAACCTTATCATTCTTTTTAAGAGCAGCAACGATTGAATCGAAAACTGCAGCTACTGCCTTATCAGCGTCCTTTTTGGAAAGACCTGCTTTATCAGCAACTTTTGCAACTAGTTCTGTCTTGTTCATAATATGAACCTCCTAATTTTTTTAAGATTTGCTTTCGCAAAACATTTTACAAATGATGGTATTTTATCTACCAAATATACTTTTACCATAAATTGAAGGAAAAATCAACATATTTTTGTTAAAATATTGAAATTTTTTTATTTTTTATCAAGATTTTCGTACAATTTTTAGTTTTTGGGCTACCAAAAGCACCTTATCGCCCATTGGAAGCGATAAAATATCCGACGGTTCTATTACCTTTAAGAGCGAAATCATTATCAGGTAAATAATTGCTGCAAATGCTATCGAAATAACGGTTGATAAAGAAACCGAGAAGAAATATGAATTCAAAACAAAATAGCAAATATATGCCGATATACCGCATATAACACCTGCAACGACAGGTTTTATGAGAACAGACCTATAATTCGGTTTTACACCCGAATACTTTATAATCGAAACAAAATTTGCAATGCAAATATATCCGTAACAAAGCGTTGTTCCTATGGGTACACCTACGATGTTAACCGAAGGAATTCCGACAAGGCAATAGTTTATAACGATTTTTACTACTGCGCCTACTGCAATATTTTTTAGCGGAATTTTCTCTTTTCCTATTGCTTGAAGCATATTTACAAGAGGAGCATTTATACCGGCAAATACTGCGCAAACCCCTAAAATACGAAGGTTTGGAGCCGCTATTGCAATGGCGGCTTCGTTGCTGTAAAGCAACGAAAGAATTCCGTAAGAAAGCGCAAAAATACCTGCACCGCAAGGAAGCGCAATAATAGCAACTGTTCTGATAATTGTTTCTATATTTGATTTTATCTCGGCAGGGTCTTTTCTTATCCACGCCTTTGCCAAAACCGGAATTGCGCTGACACCGAGAGTTGATGTCAAAACGGGAATTAAATTATAAATTGAAAATGCAAATCCCCTATGGCAACCGTAAAGCGAATTAGGTAAATCTTTTGCCATATCAAAAGCGCTGTTGGCAGACTTTTCATAATTTATCAAATTAGTAAATGTTGCGGCAAAATATTCGGGGGCTTTTGATACTGCATTGGACAACTGTTTTTGCACCATAACAACATCTATAAGACTTGTAATATTATTGACAAGCGAACCTAAAACAATTGGTATTGCAATAATGATTATGCCCTTAATTTGGCTCTTAAATCCTATGGGCTCGGGCGAAGAAAGATAGAGAGTTTTCGAAATATCTTTCCATTTATACAACCTATATCTTATCAAAAGAAACAGCGTACTGAGCGCTTCTCCGAGCGTTATTCCGACAAGAGCACCTGCTGCCGCAAGTGAATAATTATTGGTGGTTTTAAGAATAATCGATGCCAAAGTAAACCCGAAAACAAGTTTTCCGAGCGCTTCTAATATTTCGCTGATGCCCGTTGGCGTCATATTTCCGAGACCTTCAAAATATCCTCGGTATGCCGACATAATGCAACAAAAAGCAAGTGATGGCGCAATGGCAAGTATTCCAGAAAGCGCACCGGAATTAAAAGTTTGAAGGTTAAGCGTTAAACCGAAAATGTTAAGCGAAAATGCGCCTGTAAGCAAAAACGCAAGTAATACCATTAGAACAAAACCTGTTCCGCCGGTAACTAAAAAAATCAACTGCGCTGCACGAAGCGTTTTCGTAACATCTTTATATCTCGATTTTGCAGAGTATTCCGCAACTATCCTTGATATCGCAATAGGCAGACCCGCCATTGCAATAGAATACATCGGAACATATAAATCATAGGCAGTAGAATAATATCCCATACCGCTTGAACCTAAAATATTCGTTAGCGGTATTCTGTAAACGGCACCTATAATTTTTGCAAGAACAGTTGCAACTATTAAAATTATCGACCCATGTAAAAAACTCTGTTGTTTAGTTTCTGATTTTGAAGACATACTATCACCGTTAAGAAATACTGTCTAATAAACGATAGAAATTATCGAACAAAACATCACCGCTGTTTATATTCATATCACGGTATTGCTCAACATTTTCATCAGCACCGTCAGAAACTCTTCTGATGCAATAAAGCGGTATTTTTGCCATATCGCATACCGAAGCGATAGCGGCAGTTTCCATATCGCAGGTTTTGGCGTTATAGTTGTTTTGGAAAAAATCCGCATCTTCCTTTTTGGAAATAAATCTATCTCCGCAAACGGCGGCACCGACAACTGCTTGTGGCAAAACCTTCTTAATATCTTCTATGATTTTGTCGTCTGTATAGTAGATATACTCCTGGCAAGGTTTTTCGCAAAGTTTATAGCCGAGAGGAGTTAAATCAAAATCGTGCTCCATAAATGAATCGGGAATGGCAAATTTGCCGATAGTTGAATTGCCGATACCGCCCGATAAACCGTAATTCATAATACAATCGCATCCGTCAGAGATGAGTTTTGCGGTAATGGCGGCGGCATTTACCTTTCCAATTCCGCAAAATACGGCAACACAATCGGTTGAGTTTACCTTAAATCTCAAAGTTTTTCTTGAAAATTCAAGCGTTTCTTCGGCGCCGTTCTTTGTAAAGTATTCGTAAAGCGGTTTGAATTCCATTTCATCCGCAACAACAATTCCTATTTTTTTATATGCACACATATTATTCCTCCGAAGAATCGAAAACTAATTTTTCGCCGCATTTACTGCAAAAAACGGCAGTTTCATCTATTACGGCACCGCAAGAAGGACAAATACGGTTTGATTTCGCATAGTTGATTTCGTTGTTTAGCTCATCAATCTTTTCGTTGATTTGGACTATTTCGTCGCATATAGACCTATCGTCTTCATTTAACTGCTCGAAATTTTCCAAGCTCAAAAAATAATTTTTGCCGAGTTTTGCAAAAAGTTTTTCTCTTTTCGATTTCAATGTTGAAACATTGAATTTAAGTTTTTCAGTACTTAAAACCTCGCCGGTTTTCTTGTAAGCAACCTCAAATGCTGATTTTGCCTTATCAAAAGCATTGTCAAAAAAATCTCTTTCCATTGTTATTACCATTTCCTTTCAAGAGGCAACAAGCGCCTTTATATTTATCAGCAAAAAATGCTGATATTTTAATTTTTGAAACCATAAGTCGTATGGATATTATACCATAAAATATATGATTTTACAAGAAAGAATAAAACGAGTATATTCGCTTTTTTCTTTCAATTTGCTCATCAAAATCAGAGATGTATTCATAAGGATATTTGTAATTGAATATCCTTTCTATTTTGCCCGACAAAGGATTTTTAAGTTTAGTTGCCGCAGATGCGCCACAGGCGATTACAGTATGCGTTTCGTCCATAATATAAACATTATAAAGTCCCTCAAAACCCTTTTTGGAATAACCTACATTTTCGAGATTTCCCACCGTTTTGCTCTGCCTATACATATAGTACGGAAAAATTTTATTGTCAGTCAGCGATTTTCTGGCATATTCAACCATCTTTGTTGCCGCAATACCCGAATCAATTTCATGAGAAAATCCTACCGCAGTAAGGGTTGATGCTCTTTTCATCGAGAGAGAATGCACCGTAACATTTTCAGGCGATAAATCTATTATTTTATCTATTGTTTTGCAAAAGCTATCGTAATTATCCGTTGGAAGTCCTGCAATAAGGTCGGTATTTATATTATCAAATCCGCATTCTCTGGCAAGAGCAAAACTATCGAAAAACTGTTTTTCGGTATGCTTTCTTCCTATTGCATTCAAAACGCTGTCGTTAAGCGTTTGCGGGTTGATACTTATTCTGGAAACACCCGAATTTTTGAGCAAAACAAGTTTTTCTTTTGTTATTGTATCGGGCCTTCCCGCTTCAACGGTAAACTCCCGACAGTTTGACAAATCAAAATTCAATTTTACGGTTTTAATAATAGTATCAAGTTGTTCGACTGATAATGTTGTAGGCGTTCCGCCGCCGATATAAACCGTTTCAAGACAAAGATTTTTTTCTTTAACGATATCGCCGACATATTTTATTTCCCTGCATAAACAGTCGATATATTCGGGGATAATATCGGTTGCTTTATCGACAGAATGGGATACAAATGAGCAATAAGAACATCTCGTAGGGCAAAACGGTATCGAAACATAAAGACTGAAAGAACGGTCTTTTGAAAGAGAAATAATCTTATCCTCGCTTTCGGCGGTTTCTTTAAGCAACGAAATTTTATTGTCGCCGACTTTCAGTACATTGGAAAAATATCGTGTAGCACCGTCATAGCCCATTTTTTTAACCGTTTCAATAAAAAGTCTTGCCGGTCTTACGCCGGTAAGTATTCCCCATTCGGGTTTGTATTTAACAATTTCGACAAAACAAAAAAAGAGATTTGATGCAAGTTCAAGTTCGCAACGCTTGATAAAATTATCGGTATTTGCATCTAAAAAAGTTTCCTTTTGACTTGTTTTACCGTCAAGCGATAAGAAGGCGGAAATTTTACAACCGTTATCGCAAAAATCGGTCTTTGTAACGGCAAAACTTTCTTCCTTTCGCATTTCTTTTACAACATCTATTCTTTCAAACGGCAAAAAAAGACGGGATAATTTTTCAAGTTCATAATCAAAATTGTTTCCGAAATTTGAAATAATCATTGTTTTTTTCTTAACCTTAAAGGGTTATATTCTCTTTCATGTTTGATAGTTGTCGGGTTGCCATGTCCCGTATAAACAGTTACATTTTCATCATTTTCGTCTAATATTCTATCAATAGACTCTTTGATTTTTTCGATATTTCCGCCGGGAAAATCTGTTCTGCCGTAACTTTCAAGAAACAATGTATCGCCGCTAAACAAATTATCGCCGATAAGATAGCATACTCCGCCTACGGTATGCCCCGATGTTTCAAAAACCTTAACCGTAATATCGCCTACTGTTATTTCGTCGTTATCTCCTAACAACATATCGGCTGAAAACGGCTTAAACTCAACTCCGAAAAAAGAAGATAAATTGAGATAGTTATCTTGAAGCGCCGAAGCATCATTTTTTCCTATTCCGACCGAAACATTATACCTATCAACGATTTCCCCTGCCATACCGATATGGTCAAAATGCGCATGGGTTAAAAGAACGGCGGTTTTTTTATCCTTATTTTTTTTAAGAAAGTCAAAAACCTTTTCACTTCTGAAACCGGGGTCGATTATTATGGCGGATTTTTCGGTTGAGATTAAATAACAATTAACCGAAATTTCACCCAAAACAACTCTTTCAATCTGCATTTTTATTCTTCCATATATCGGTATCGAGAATTATCGTTACGGGTCCGTCGTTTACAAGACTTACCTTCATATCGGCACCGAAAACGCCTTTACTAACGGTATTTATTCCGTTTTCTTTGAGTTTATCGCAAAAATCATCATAGTATTTTGAAGCAAGTTCGGGTTTTAATGCCTTAATAAATGAAGGTCTGTTTCCCTTTTTGGTATCGGCAGCAAGAGTAAACTGCGAAATACACAAAACTTCACCGCCGACATCAATTATAGATTTATTCATTTTGCCCTCGTCGTCTTCAAAAATGCGGAGTAAAGACACCTTTTTTGCAAGTAAATCAATATCTTCTTCCGTATCATTTTCCATAGCGCAAAACAAAATCATTAATCCGTTTTCAGAACTGCCTACAATTTTTCCGTCAATCGAAACCGACGACTCCAAAACCCTTTGAATTACCGCTTTCATTGTCCTATCCTTTCAACACTGAATACTCCGCTGATTTTTTCCAAATGATTTATAATACTTTTCAGATGCTCAACACTTTCGCAGGAAATTGTTATAATAATCTTGCAATTTCCGCCTTTTGCCTGTTTTGCATTTATTGAATTGAGCGAAATTCTCATATTGCTTATTACATTCATAATATCAACAATAAGGTTATCTCGGTCTATCGAATCAATTTGCAAAGTTGATGTGAATTTATTTGTTTTCTTCGTATTCCAATGCGCCGAAATCCATCTTTTAGGTTCTTCGCTTTTTGAAATATCCTTCGGAACATTAGTGCAGTCCCTCTTGTGAATGGAAACACCGTGTCCCCGAGTTATAAAACCGATAATTTCATCTCCCGGAAGCGGGGCGCAACATTTTGAGAGTTTAATAAGGCAGTTATCTATTCCTTCAACTACAACACCGCCGGTTGAAGATTGTTTCTCTGGAATCTCGACAACCTGAATCGGTTTTGATGCCTGAACTTTTTTGAAATAATCGTCCCTTATTCTCGGCATTATTTTTGAAAGAAGAATACCGCCGTATCCTATTGCGGCAAAAAAGTCATCATTGTTCGGAAAATGGTATCTCTTTGCAACTTCGCCGACTATTGCCTCATACTCTTCTTCGGAAACGTTTATACCGATACGCCTTAACTCTTTATCAAAAGAATCTTTGCCTTCTTCGATATTCTCAGGGCGCCTTTCCTTCTTAAACCAAGCCCTTATCTTCGATTTTGCCTGATTTGTTACGGCAATACTCATCCAGTCTCTGCTCGGGCCGTGTCCCGCCTGATTTGTAGTTAATATCTCGATAACTTCTCCGGTTTTAATTTCGTGATTTATCGGAACTATCTTACCGTCTGCCTTTGCGCCGACCATTCTTGTTCCTACGGCGGAATGAATCATAAATGCAAAATCGACAACCGTTGAGCCGACCGGCAAACTTATTACATCACCATTCGGCGTTACGGCAAAAATATCTTCCTGCGATAAATCAACCTTGATAGTTTGAAGCAGTTCCGAAGAATCCTCAGATGTATCCTGCGCTTCAAGAATTTGCCTTATCCATGCAAGTCGGTTTTCGAGTTTATCATCGTTTGATGATATTCCCTCTTTATACTTCCAATGCGCCGCAATTCCGAATTCTGCCGTATGATGCATATCAAATGTTCTTATTTGTATTTCAAATGTAAGACCGTCTCGGCTTATTACGGTTGTATGAAGCGACTGATACATATTCGGCTTAGGAGTAGCTATATAATCCTTAAACCTGTTTGGAATAGGTTGAAAAATATCGTGCATAATTCCTAGAACATTGTAACAGTCGGCAACCGTATCGGTAATAATTCTTATAGCATAAACATCGTATATTTCGTCAAAATCCTTGCCCTGCAAGAACATTTTTCTGTATATTCCGTGAACCGATTTAACACGGCCTTGAAATGCAAAATCAACATTTGGCATTTCTTTTCTTAAATATTCTTCAATTTTCTGCTTAACATCATCGAGGATTTGCTCTCGCTGTTGTTTTCTTGTTTGCAAAAGCTGTTCGATTTCAGAATACGCAATGGGGTCCAAATGCTTTATTGCCAAATCTTCAAGTTCTTCTTTAACGGGCCTTATTCCGAGTCTGTGCGCAATAGGTGCGAAAACTTCAAGCGTTTCAACTGCTTTTTCCCGCTGCTTATAATCGGGCATTGCATCGAGAGTTCGCATATTATGAAGTCTATCGGCAAGTTTTATTATGATTACCCTTATATCTTTACCCATCGCAATAAGCATTTTTCTTAAATTTTCGGCTTGTTGCTGTTCTTTTGTTGAAAATGAAAGACGACCGATTTTTGTTACTCCGTCAACAAGAAGGGCAACTTCTTTTCCGAACATCTTTTCAATTTCTTCAATTGTTGTATCCGTATCTTCTACAACATCGTGCAAAAGAGCCGCCATTATCGAGGCAGAATCCATACCCATACCGACAATTATTTTTGCAACATTGAAGGGGTGAATATAATAATCCTCGTTTGTAAAACGCTTTTGACCGCTATGCGACTTAACGCATAAATCATAGGCCTTTTCTATCATTTTAATATCATAATTTGATTTTTGAGAAAGCAAAAGAGCAACTAATTCATTTTTATCTCGAATTTCGTTTTCGGTCATTATTTCTCACCAGCTTCACAAAGTCTTTTATATGTTTTAGAGTTCATTAAATCAGTTTTTTGTGCCGTTAAGAGCGATAAATTACCGCTTTCGTTCTTTATTAGCCCAAGTTCAGTAAGAATAATTAGGGCGATATTTGTTTTTGCAAATCCAACGGTTTTCAAAAAAGCGGTTATAAGTTTATCTTCGCTTACGGTTTCGGCTTTGATTTTATTATAAACAAGACCTATATCCTCTCTTGATGGCAAGAGAATACTTTTTATTGTACCGTTTGAAATATAGTCATCAACCGCAAAAACTTCATTGAACAAATCATCGTCTTCAATACCGCTTAAACGAATTGCTTTGATGATTACCGAAAGAGTTTCTTCGTTTTTATAGAAATTTTTATCAATATTAACCGCAATATCAACCGTATCGCCTATGCAAAACGGAAATTTATCAAGCGTTTTTCCAAACAAAAGCGCCATAAAAGAATTTCCGTTTTTTGATAAAACAAGTTTTAGATGTTTTCCCTGTCCTATGGGTGATATTCTTTCAATTTTTACTCCGAATGCCCCGAAAACAGGGGTTGGATTATTATTTCCGAACGGCTCTAAACATTTGATGGCATCAACCATTTCGAGCGACAATGCGCTCGGGTTTATTCTGAAATCAAGATGAAGCATAGGAACTGCCCTATCGACAGCAAGAGCATAGTCGTTAATTGCGTTACGGAAATTATCTATGTTTCGGGGTTCAAGACTTACTCCGGCAGCAAGTTCATGACCGCCGAATTTTACAAGACATTCAGATACAGCGGACAAAGCATTATAAATATGAAAACCGCCAATACTTCTGCCGGAACCGTGCGCCATATCGCCGTCGCTGCTTAAAACGATAGCGGGTCTGCCGTACTTTTCGCAAATTCTTGCCGCAACTATTCCGATAACACCGAGATGATAGCCCTCACCCGATACTACAATAACCCTATTATGCTTATACCCATTATCTTCTATTGTTTTAATAGCCGCTTGAAGTATATCTTTTTCGATTTTTTGCCTTGAAATATTATCAGATTCAATTTCGTTGGCAATAGATAAAACGGCCGAAATATTGGTTTCGGTAACAAGATTCAGCGCCCTCTCGGCACTTCCCATTCTTCCGGCGGCATTTATCCTCGGGGCAATACCGAATGAAATTTTGGAACTGTCGAGCAAATTACGGTCAATTCCGGCTAATGACAAAACGGTTGAGATGCCCGTATTGCTGTTTCGCTTTATTTGATTTATACCGTATTTAACTATTGAACGGTTTTCTCCTATAAGCGGCATAAAATCACCGATTATGGCAATAGAAAGCAAATCTGCATATTTATCAAGCATTTCCTCGGGTTCTTTATCTTCTATTACGCATATAAGGTTAAATGCAACCTGCGCACCGCAAATTTCCTTAAAGGAACTGGGACAGTCCAACCTATGCGGGTCAACAACGGCAGAAGCGTCCGGCAATTCGCTCGGCGGCAGATGATGGTCGCTTACCACCGTTACGATACCAAGACTTGCGGCATAGGATATTTCTTTATTTGCGGCAATTCCGTTATCAACCGTTATTATTAGTTTAACTCCCTTTGAATTCAAAACATCAATAGCGGAGCAATTCATTCCGTAACCTTCGTTTATTCTGTCGGGAATATATGTAATAACATCGGCATTTCTTGAAACAAGATATTTATACATTATGGCGGTTGCCATAACACCGTCGCAGTCGTAATCGCCGAAAATTGCAATTTTAATACCGCTGTTAATCGCTTCGTTTATTACATCGGCCGCTTTATCTATATCTTTCATTTCTCTCGGTGAAGACAAAAGCGGTTCGTTGCTTAAAAAGTATTCCAGTTCAGCATAATCATCTATGCCGCGGCTGTTGGCAATAAGCGCAGTAAAGGGGTCTATATCAAGTTCAAAGGCCATTTGCTTTGCAAATTCTCTATCGGGGGTTCCTACAACCCATTTCTTATAAGACACTAAAACACCACCATACAATATATCATTATAATTTTACCACTAAACTACTTATTTTTCAATAAATTTTTGCCATACCGAAGCATTCAAACCCGAATCAGATTTTGGAATAATAATTTTCCGCTGTGCTTCGTTAAAATACTCGTAAATCCGTCAGGATTTACTGTGTTTTGTGCCTCGCACAACAAAAAATTCTTAAATTACAAAATTCTTCGACCCAAAAGGTGCCGTTTTTTGAGCGAATTTTGGTGAAGCGAAGTACATAAGGCTGTCGCCTATGTGCGACAATGAGCCGAAAGACGCCTAAAAACTGCCCTTTTGGGCTGGTTCGGGTTTGAATGCTTCGGTATAGAAATATTAAAAATCCCGCTGAAATTTTCAGCGGGATTTTTTGTTTTATTCGTATATTTTAAGTATCTTTTCTGTTCGTGCCTTTATCATATTGCGAAGATACTCGGGTTTTTCAACCTCAATACCGTCGCCGTAATTGAGAACAAATGTGATAAATGCATCGCTTACAACGGCTTTTGCCGTAAAACTGAAATGCGTTTTTGTTACATTCCTTATGAAAATTTTATCGCCGAAACGGTCGGTAATTTGTTCGAGCAACTCTTTTTTGCAACGGAAATCAACATCCTCTTTCTTTCCGCCATACATACTGAACAACCTTTTGGTATAATCCGCAACATCAAAACAGTCGGTATAATCACTTACTTGACTAAAAGGCCTTGCCTCTTCGTCAAGTATCTCGGTGGCTCTTATACGGTCTATCCTAAAATGGACAAGATTATCGTACTTTTCATAATTACCTATAAGATAATAGTGGTCGTCCTGCCAAGTTTGGGCATACGGACTTATTATTCTTTCTTTATAAGCCGTTTTTATCTGCCTGTCTTCAGTAAGGGTTCTGACGCCGTAGTTAAACTTTATTTTCTTTTTATCCTTTATCGCCCTCGAAATTGCATCAATATTATAATATATTTCTTCATTAGAGCATTTTGAATCAGAGTCTATAAAAATTCCGCTTTCAATACCTGCCGTTTGATAAACGGAAAGCATATTTTGAAGTTTTGAGACTAACTCTCTTGACTTTTTCGGTGTTATGAATTTTGCCGTTCTGACAGCATCGCCCAAAAGATAAATTTCGGGGGTTTCAAACTCCCTTGAAGCCAAAAAATATCCGGGTTTAGGCACCCTCGTTTTAATGATATCAAAACCGTAGTCCGTTAGTTGCTCTATATCATCGTAAATCGCCTTGCGTTCCGCAGTTACACCGAGTTTTAAGAGTTCATCGCATATTGCGACGGCGCTTATCGGATGGTCTTCATCGGAATACTTTTTGAGTATATCGATAATATAAAGTAATTTTATCTTTTGTCCCCTTCTGACTGCCATTTTTCCACAGCTCCCACAAATTCATTATAGTTATAAACAGCGTTAAGTGAATCTAAAAATGCGCTTGAAGACATACCTTTCGGCAGTCCCGAAAAAGAAGCAAAACTCTCTCTTAAAAGGTTGCTGTTTATGCCACCCGAAAGTCCCAAAGCAAAAAGGTCCTGTTTAGTTATTTTCTTTGTTTTGATATATGCTTCTCCGATAACTCCCGACCTTTCGAGCGCATCGGTAATTATTTGCTCACTAAGACCTTCAACACCCAGATATCCTTCTTTTGATGCGACTGCTTTTCTCTTTTCTTTGCCGATAATTTGCGGAATATAAACATTTTTTATTTTATCTTCTCCGCAAATTTTTTTAAGATAGGAACGAATCATCATACCTGCGCTATCCGAATCGGTAATAACTACAAGACCTTTTTTATCGGATAACAATTTAATAAGTTTTCGCTTTTCTTTATCCTTAAAAACCGAAAAACCGTTGGTTGGAATAATTGTTGCGTCTATAAAGTTAGATAGTTTGATTTTATCGTATTTTCCTTCAACGATTACTGCCTCATTTATTCTAATCAAACCGTTTTTCACCCCCGAATAACAGCAATTAAATCTACCGTCATTTTTTCGAGTATCAGGCGGTCATCGGAAGAAAAACTTTTTAGCGCTTTATCGGCATCTGTAATTATACTGAAACTTTTAAGCAAACTTTGTTTATCGAATTTTTTGAGTTTAGGCAGAGTTTTTGTTAAAACAAATTTTCGGTTTCCATAATCAAAATCTTCTGCAACGGCATTCATCGAAACACCTGACTTCTGCGCCTCAAAAAGTCTTAAAATATCTATGTAAACAAACGAAACGGAAGACAAAATCGAAAGCGCTTCAACCCTCATAAAGAACAAATCGTCAAGTAGTTTTAATGCCGATTCTATATCCCCCGAAATAATATATGTTGCGAAGTCGTAAAGCGAGGAATCAACCGTTTTCGTACAAACATTATCAATTATTTCCCGAGTTATTTTACCCTCTTTAACAAAAGCGCATAGTTTTTCTATTTCGTTTCTTAAAATGTTTATATCGTCGCCAGATTTTTCTATCATATATTTTGCATCGGAGTCGCTTAAAATACAACCTCTTTTATTGGCTCCGTTTGATAACATTGCGGCCAGTTTCGGTACCGTTCTATGGTCGAGCAAAACCGCTTCTCCGCCCTGCTTTTCGATTAGGGATATCAGTTTTTTTGCTCTGTCGTTTCTTTTGGCATCAAAATCAACCGCATCAAAAACGAGAGCGAAAATGCAACCGTCTTCAACCTCGGTAATAATAGATTTGAGTTTTTCAAAATCTTTCGCATCGCATTTTGCAAAATCAAAATCGCTAAGCGAAACAAACTTGCTGTCTGCCATCATAGGATATTGCTTTACCGCATCGTAAACATCCTGCAAATTTGAAGTTGCCTCAAATTTTTGAAGATTAAAGAAAGGGTCGCCGCCACAAGCAATGGCACTTATTTTTTCGCAGTAGTACTGTTTAAGATAACCGTCGTTTCCGAAAATAAGATACAACTTTTTAAGTTTTTTTGATTTAATCTCGCTTTGTAAAGTTTCTTCACCGAGTATTGCCATCGGGCTTTGCTCTCCTTTCCGAAAAAATCTTGAAAAAAACCAGCAGTAATATTGCAATTAAAGGGAAAATGCAAAAATAAGAAGGCACATTAAATGCCGCATATTTAAGACTTCCGAAATAATTGACAACCGAATTTATATACATTGTAATATATTTTATTAAAAGGATTAAGACATCCGAAACAACGGGGAAAAATGCCAAAATCAACAAAGCCAAAGAAAGCTGTATCAAAAATGTTGTCGGAGCCGAAATGAATATATTTGTTATTACCGAAACGGCAGAAAACGATTTGAAGTTATAAATTGCAACGGGCATGGTAAATATGTTTGCAAAAACACTTGCCATTATAAGTGTTACAAACGCTTTAAGCATTTTGCTTTCGGGCATAACCGCAAACAGTTTGTCGCAGTAAAACGGCATAACATAGATTATGGATATTATTGCAAGTACCGACATTTGAAATGATGCGTTAAACAAAGCCATAGGAGAAGCAATTAAAATAATAATTGCCGCAAATGAAATAACGCTTAACACATCGGTATCCCGTTTAACAAGCGGTGCAAAAGCGAATATCAAAAACATAAGTCCCGCCCTTAAAATCGAGGGCGTAAATCCGCATAAAGCGGCGATAAAGAAAATAAAAAATCCACTCGCAAAAAATTTCAGATATCTATTCTTTATAAATTTGCCCAGAATAAAGAAAATAAATCCGAGGATTACGGTAAGATGAAGTCCCGATACCGCCATAATATGCGAAACTCCCGCTCTTTTAACATTTTCGTAGAATCCTTTTTGAAGTTGGCTTTTATCGCCTAAAAGCACTGAAATTACCGTAGAAAAGCAGTTTTTCGGCAAAACATCGGAAAATGTTTTGGAAATATAACCTCTTATTTTACCGGTATAATAATAAAATCGGTCTTGTCCGTTAAAAGAGGGCGTATCAACAAGCCATAAATTACCGTATTCGCCGTTATAAAGCGAATAGTTTTTCTCCTTATGGAACCTAAAAAAATAAACCTTTGCCGTTATTTTTTGTCCGCTGTAAAGGTCGATGCCGTAATAATATAAATTGAACTTCGTATCGGATAAAATTCCATTATTACGGTCGGTTTTTACGGTTATATGTTTCGAATTTTCCGAAACGGTTTCATCTGAAACTGCAATTAAACTGAGGGTGTAATTTTCGCCCGAATATTTAATTGAATTTTCCGTTTTTGTATTTACACCGAAAACGCTTATTATAAGCAGGGAAAAAATAAAAATCGAAATAATGATATGGGATAATTTTTCTAAATTCAAGCAACATACGGCACCCATTAAAGCTATAATGCAAAGGAAAAAATAGAACCCGAGATATTTATAGGCAACTAACGAAAAACAGATTAAAACGGCGGTTAGAAATATAGGTCTTTTCATAGCGCAGGTTTACTGTTTTTGCCATTCTTTAAGGTCTTTTAATTCCTCAAAAAAACTCAAATAACTTTTATGCCTTGTTTTTTCTATTTTGCCTTCATTTAATGCCTCTAATACTGCGCATTCTTTTTCGCAGGTATGCGTACAGTTTACAAAACGGCAACTGCCCAAATACTTCCTGAATTCCGGAAAACATTCGGCAAGATGAATCTTAAAATCATATTCGCTGTTTTTTGATTCAAATGAAGAAAAGCCCGGCGTATCGGCAATATATCCGCCCCGTTCGGTTTTATAAAGAACGGTATGGCGGGTTGTATGCCTACCTCGGCCTAATTTTCGGGAAACCTCGCTTGTTTCAAGTTTTAATCCTGCAAGAGCATTTATAAGACTTGATTTTCCAACACCCGAATTACCGGCAAATGCACATACACTATCGCCGATTTCTTGCTTTAATTCTTCTATTCCTATATTTTCGGTTGCAGAAACAGTAAATGTTTTATATCCCGAATTGCGGTATATTTTTTCGAAAATTTCAAAATCTCCCGTATCGCATTTATTGAAAACAATAATCGGTTCAATATTATAATATTCCGAAACCGCCGTTAAGCGGTCGATAATAAGCGTATCCGGAGCAGGACAGGAATATGAAGAAACGATAAGTATTTTATCAATATTTGCAATCAAGGGCCTTGATAAGCAGTTTTTTCTTTCTTTGATTTTTTCTATAACACCGTGGCTTTCATCAACTAATGAAAATTCCGCAAAATCACCGACAACGGGGGAAACTCCCGTTTGACGGAAATTTCCCCTTGCTTTGCATTCAATAATTCTGTTTTTATCTTCAATATAATAAAACGATGAAATCGCTTTAATAATTCTTCCGACCATAATTATTGCTCTTCAATAACCGGCTTTGCATAATTTTTAACGGTTGTGATTTTGCCGTTCATAACGTCAATTTTTATATCACGGTAATCAATATAATTATTGCTGTTTGCTTCGCAGAACCTTACAACCGCATAAGCGGATTTATCGCTGAACTTAACATCCTTAAATGTATATGCTTTGGTAAACGCAGAATCAAGTTTTTCGCTTTCGGCAATCATAACGCCGTCGATTGTCCATAAAGACATTGTAAATGCGCCTTCAGAAATATATCCTTCTTTATAGTCAACCGAAACATTAAGTTTAATGGTACCGTCGCTGACATAGTATTTTACCTCGCTTCCCTTTGCAACCGATTCGGTTTTTGTTGCAGCAGGTTCTTGCGAAATAACATATCCACTTGCGATATATTCCTTATCTTTCGGGGTAAGCGAACGGGTTTCCGCAACGGGAATAAGTCCCTCATCTTTAATCAGCTTTTCGGCAGAAGCGGCCTTGATTCCTTTAACATCGGGAACAGAAACAAGTTTTGTTTCGCTTCCGCTGCTTACAAATAAGGTTATCTCCGTTCCCTCTTTAACGGTTGTAGTGCGCTTGGGGTCGGTACTGATAACAAGACCTTCATCTATATCATCGTCGGCAATTTTCTCAACCTTATATGCAAATCCCTTCGCTTTCAGCTCGGAAATAGCATAGGTTTCGGTTTTGCCGTAAACATCGGGGACCTTTACCGTTACGGTGCCCTGGCTTACCGTTAGGGTGATTTTGGCGCCCTCTTTGAGCATTTTGCCTTCTTTTACCGACTGCTCATATACAAGTCCCAATGCAAAATCATCGTTTTGATTATATTCGAAATCAATATCAAAAGTATCATAAAAATCGCTGTTTTTAACATCGCTTTCGCTCATATTAACAAAATTCGGGCATTTTATTTCTTTACCCGTTTTTGTGAAGAGTTTGGGAACGAAAACAAAAGCAAGAGCAATTATCGCAACAATTAACGCTGCCGCAATTCCCGTTAAAATCGGTATTGCCGTACTCTTCTCTTCTTCGGTTTTCGGTTTTTCTTCATCAACATCAGCAGATGCGGGAGTTGCAGACGAAACATTAGTGCCGACAAATTTTGTCGGAGAATCATCAACAAAATAAGAATATTCAAACAAGGCATCGGGGTCCTTTTTGAACTGTTCGAGGTCGCATAACATTTCGGCGGCAGACTGATAGCGTTTTTCGGTTATTTTCTGCATCGCATGCATGGTTATCTGTTCAAGACCGAGCGGAATAGATGGATTTATTTCGGTAGGAAGTTTCGGGTCTCTTTGGAGTTGCATAATGGCAACGCTGACTGCCGACTCGGCTTCAAACGGAAGCTGACCCGTTATCATCTCATACAGCATAACACCTACCGAGTAAACATCGGTTTTTTCATCTGTTCTTTCGCCTTTTGCCTGTTCGGGGCTTATATAATGTACCGAACCTATTGCTTTATCGGTTATAGTTCTTTGTTCACTTCTTGAAAAACGGGCAATACCGAAATCGGTTACTTTAATTGAACCGTCAGATAAAACCATAATGTTCTGCGGTTTAACATCTCTGTGAACTATTCCTTTATCATGGGCATGTTGAAGTCCTTTTAATATTTGAATGGTAAATCTTGCAGCATCCATCCAACGCAAACTGCCCTCATGCTCAATATATTCTTTAAGGGTTATACCGTCGATATATTCCATAACGATATACTGAATTAAATCGCCGAAACTTACATCAAACACCTTAACGATATTAGGATGAGAAAGCATTGCTATCGCTTTTGATTCGTTCTTAAATCTGCGTACAAACTCATCGTTTGAAACAAATTCATCTTTCAAAATTTTAATTGCTACTATACGGTCTTCGACATTGTCGTGGGCTTTATAAACAACAGCCATTCCGCCAACACCGATTATTTCCTGAATTTCGTATCTGCCGTCAAGGCGTTTGCCAACATATTTATCCATAATCTGTTTCCTTTCAATTACAAAGTTACGGTAATGGCGGTAATATTATCTCCTCCGCCGGCTGAATTTGCTTTTTCTATAAGTTTTTGGGTTGTATCTTCTTTGGTACTTATAAGCGAAAAAATTTCGCTTTCATCAACATAATTTGAAAGACCGTCTGTGCAGAGAAGAATTGTATCGCCTATATTTATCGGTAACTCGTAACTATCGGGAATAACCGATTCTTCAACACCGAGCGCCCTTGTGATGACATTTTTCTTGGGATGAACTTTCGCTTCTTCGGGGGTTAGTTTTCCATCTTCGACAAGTGTTTGAACAACCGAATGGTCTTTTGTTATCTGGGATATTTTATCATTTATGAGATATGCTCTGCTATCACCTGCATGGCAGATAAATGCAAATCCGTTTCTGATAACGAGAACAACCACCGTTGTTCCCATACCGTTTAACTCCTCATTCTTTTGGGACATATTATAGATACTTATGTTTGCCGAAAGAACGGCATTTCTTATAAGTTTCATCAGCGCTTCCCTATTAAGTTTATTTGAATAAGAATTTGAAATATAATCAAAAATCATTTTTGTCGCCGTTGTACTTGCAATATTTCCGGCTCTTGCTCCGCCCATACCGTCGCAAACGATGGCAACGGCAGAACCGTCGCTTAAATAGCCGGTAAAATATGCGTCCTGATTAGTTTCCCTTTTAAGTCCCTTATCGGTACACGCAAAAATCTGCATTATAAATGTCCCTCCTTTTTTCTGAGTTGTCCGCAAGAGGCGTTGATATCGGCGCCGAGAGTTCTCCTAATCGTTGCGTTAACACCTTTTGCCTCCAAATATTTTGCAAATTTCCTTATTGCATCAATATTCGGTTTTTTGAATGTATTTTCCTTAACCGGATTTGCCGGTATAAGATTTACATGGCACATTATGCCTTCAAGTCTTTTTGCCAACAAATCGGCACATTCCTTTGAATCGTTTATGCCTTCTATAAGAGCATATTCAAAAGAAATTCTCCTTGTTGTTATTTTTTGATATTCCCTACAAGCATCAAGAAGTTTCTCTATATTCCATTTTTTGTTTATCGGCATTGTTTTATTTCTGATTTCATCTGACGGCGCATGTAAAGAAACAGACAATGTTATCGGGAGATTTAGTTCGGAGAGTTTTTTAATGCCCGATACAAGCCCCGATGTTGAGAGCGATATATGTCTTAAACCTATACCTAAACCGTCTTCATGAGTTACAAGTTTCAAAAACCTTTCGGTGTTTTCGAAATTATCAAGCGGTTCGCCCATACCCATCATAACAACATTTGAAACCCTAATATTATTGTCTTTGGCTGCCGTTGTGATTTGAGCCAAAATTTCAGATGCCGAGAGATTTCTCGTTAGCCCGAAAAGACCCGATGCGCAAAATTTACAGCCCATTCGGCAACCGACCTGCGTTGAAACACAAACGGTATATCCGTGTTCATATTTCATCAGAACCGACTCAATATACTCTCCGTCATATAATTCATATAGATACTTGACCGTACCGTCAATTTTTGAAACAAGTTTTTTTGCAATTTTAACATTCGCAATAAAGCATTCTTCTTCGAGCTTTTGACGAAGTAAAATCGGTATATTCTTCATATCTTCAAAACCGTCTACACCGTTTCGAAGCCATTTAATGACCTGCTTTGCTCTATATTTCGGTTCGCCGAACTTTGAAATCAACTCTTCAATTTCAAAATCATAGAGAGAGCAAATATCAATTTTTTTAGGAATAATATCACCTGTTCTTTATAAGGATGGCACAGTAAAATCCGTCTGTACCGTCAATATGAGGCATAAATTCATCGTTATATTTTACATCAAAACCACTGTGTTTGTCAAGAAAAGCCGTTATTTGTCCCCTATTTTCGGCATTTTTCAGGGTGCATGTAGAATATACGAGTTTTCCGCCCGATTTAACATATCGGGAAGCAACATCAAGTATTTTTGCTTGAATTTCGGTTAGTTTTTCGAATTCTTTTTTTGATACTTCCTTATATTTTATCTCGGGTTTTCTTCTTATAACTCCAAGTCCCGAGCAAGGAACATCGCATAGAACAACATCAAACATTCCGAGATTTTCGCAAAAAACAGAGGCATCATTTTCTATGGCATTAATATTGGTAATACCAAGTCGCTTTGCACCGCTTCTTATAAGATTTACCCTATGTTCATATAAATCACAAGCGACGATTTCGCCCGTATTATTCATAAGTTGCGCCATTGTAAACGCTTTTCCGCCGGGCGCCGAACAGATATCCAAAATCCGCATATTTTCGGTAATGCCGATACTTTCGATAACCTTCTGAGATGCAGAATCTTCGATATGGAAAAGTCCGCTGTTATAAGTTTTGCTGTTCTTAAAATCAAAGCCCGAAAGAATATCAAGGGCATTGTTTTTGCCGTTATCTTTAACCGTAACACCCTCGCCATTCAAACTATCTATCAAAGAAGACTTATCGGTTTTAAGGGTGTTTATTCTTAAAGTTATCGGCGGTCTTTTAAGCGACTGCTCCAAAAGATTTACAGCGGTTTTTGTTCCGTAATCGTCAATAAAACTGCCTATTATCGAAGGCGGACAGGAATATCTTATGCTAAGAGAGGCGGCATCGTTTCCCTCGGGCAATGAAACAGGTTCTCTTAAATATGAACGCAAAACACCGTTTACAAAGGAAGCGTTGAACTTTTCTTTTGAAGATTTAACAATATTTACCGACTCGTTAACCGCTGCGCTATCGGGGATTTTATCCATAAACATTATTTGATAAATCGCAATTCTGATAGCATTAAGGGTTATCGGTTTAATGCGGGAAACGGGGGTTTTAACATAGTTTGAAATAACATAATCTATCGTTAGTTTTCTATCGAGAACACCGTAAACAAGCGCCGTTGCAAGTGCCTTATCTTTTCCGCTTATATTATGATTTGAAAAAGCGGAAGAAACGGCAATATTTGAATATGCTTTATCTTTTAATACAGCTATTAAAACCTCTATTGCTATTTTTCTCGAAATACTTAAAGTCATATTATTCTACCTTGGTTCCGATTTCAATTTTATGGCCGTTAAGCAAAGTTTTTGCCGTCATGGGTTTTGAACCTTCGGGCTGAACGGATATTAGTTCAAGAGCGGTTTTATTTGCGGCGGATATTACTAATCTGCCATCATTTTCAATAACCGTTCCGTTCTCGAAATTTCCGCCCGTAACAGGTTTTGATGATATAATTTTTACCCTTTTTCCGCCTAAAACAATATATGCGCACGGCCAAGAATAAAAACCTTTAACCTTGCAAAAAAGAGTTTCGGCATCTTCGTTGAAATCAAGGTGCGCCATTTCCTTTTTTATTATCGGGGCATAGGTTGCCTCGCTTTCGTTTTGTTTTATTCTTTTTGCGGTTTTGTTTTCAATATTGCCGAGAACTTTAAGCATAGTTTTTGCTGAAATATCAGATAACCTTTCAAACAACTCCTCGGCGGTTTCATTTTCGCCTATATCGGTTTCGGAAATTCCTATTATATCTCCGGTATCCATTCCCTCGTCCATATACATAATTGTAACACCGGTTTTTTTGTCGCCGCTTACTATCGCCCACTGAATTGGCGAAGCGCCACGGTGCCTCGGGAGAATTGAAGCATGGCCGTTAATACAGCCGTATTTCGGAAATTCAAGTATCTCTTTCGGCAAAATTTTGCCATAAGCCACAACAACAATAACATCGGGGTCAAGTTCTTTGAGAATTTTCAGTGCCTCGCCGTCCCTCAGTGTTTTGGGCTGAAAAACGGGAATGTTGTTTTCTATTGCAAAAACCTTGGTAGGCGGTGCGGTTAAAATCTGCTTTCTTCCGACCGGTTTATCGGGATTTGCAAAAACACCTACAACTTCATGCTTTGATTTAACAAGATATTCGAGGGTTTTAAGAGAATAGTCGGGAGTTCCCATAAAAACAATACGCATAATTTATAATTTTTCCTTTCGGTCAATGAATAAAATACCGTCTAAATGGTCTATTTCATGGCAGAATGCCCTCGCTTTCAGACCCTCACCGCTTACAATTATATTATTGCCGTTACGGTCCTGCGCACGAACGGTTACCTTCATCGGTCTTGTTACCGTTTCATAGGTTTTCGGTATTGAAAGACAGCCCTCATCTCCCGTTTGAGTGCCCTCGCTTTTCTCGATAACGGGATTTATGAGTTCTATGAGCCCATCGCCAACATCAATTATGCAAAACCTTCTGAGTATTCCAACCTGCGGAGCCGCAAGACCTACGCCCTCGGCTTCGTACATCGTTTCAGCCATATCATCAAGTATTTGATGCAGTTTTTCATCGAAATTAAGTTGGGTTCTCGAAACCTTTCTTAAAATATCATCGCCTAATTTTACTATGTTTCTTTTTGCCATTTGTTTCACCTTTTATAATATGTTTTCGGGGTTAATATCAACGAAAACCGATAAGTCTCTTTTCTTTTTAATGTTTATCGACTTTCTTATCAGTTCTCTCGACTGCTTTGAGTTTTTGAATTTTATTATCATTCTGTATCTGTATTTGCCGTTAACCTTAACAACCGCCGCCGGCATCGGCCCTAAAATGATAAGTTTAACATCGGAATACTCATTTTCCGTATTGCTCTTTATATTTTTAAGTATTTCGTTTGCAGCTTCTTGCGCAAGAGTTTTATCGGCAGAAGACGACGCAACCATACAAATATCGCAAAACGGCGGATAAATCATAAGTTTTCTCGTTAACATTTCTTCGTTATAAAAAGATTTATAGTCCTGATTTGCCGCAAGTGTTATAACATCATCTTCGGTATTTAGTGTTTGAATTACCGCCTCGGCTTGGTCTCCGGCTCTACCTGCTCTGCCTATAACCTGAGTCAGTAGAGAAAAAGTTCTCTCAAATCCTCGATAATCATCGCTGTAAAATGCTCTGTCGGCGCCGACAACTCCTACAAGATTTACATCGGGAAAATCAAGTCCTTTTGCTACCATTTGGGTTCCTATTAAAATATCATATTCTTTATTTGAAAAAGCCGTCAGTTTTTCGCTGAAAGCATCTTTTGAAAGAGTACTGTCGGCATCAAGACGAACGATTCTCGCCTTTGGAAACAAAAGTTTAAGTTCTTCTTCCAACTTTTGAGTTCCGACCCCGCCAAACGACAAATATTCGTTTCCACACTTGGGGCATTTATCAAAAATCGGCTCGGAATGACCGCAGTAATGGCACATAAGCCGCTTATTTGCCGAATGATAAGTCAGCGAAACACTGCAATTTTCACACACCGCTATATACCCGCACGAAGGGCAGGAAATATGAGTATTATGTCCTCTTCGGTTAAGAAGAATTATCGCCTGTTTATTATTTTCAAGACATTCTTCGGTTTTTTGCGCCAAATATCGGCTGATATTTGATTTATTGCCTGCATTTATCTCATTTCGCATATCAACTACCGTAACATCGGGCAGTTTTGCGCCGTTATATCTATGATTTAACTCGTTAAGGCCGTATCTTCCGCTAAGCGCATAACTGTAACTTTCAAGCGAAGGCGTTGCGGAAGATAAAACAAGCAAACACTTATTGTAATTGGCTCTGAATTTTGCAATATCTTTGGCATTGTATCTCGGGCTTTGCTCGGATTTATATGTATGCTCATGTTCTTCATCTATAATAATAAGCCCCAAATTTTTAACCGGCGCAAAAACGGCGCTTCTTGTTCCTATCGCAATAGTTGCCGTTCCGTTTTTAAGGCGGGAATATTCGTCCATTCTCTGCCCTAACGACATGGCGCTGTGCAGTACCGCTATTTTACTGCCGAACCGTGAGGAAAAGAGCGATATCATTTGAGGAGTCAGCGCAATTTCAGGCACCATTACGATAACACCTTTATTATCTTTGACGGCATTTTCGCAGAGTTTCATATAAACATTGGTTTTTCCGCTTCCGGTTACACCGTAAATAAGCGAAACACTTTCTTTGCCCGATTTATATTTTTTTTGCAAATCGCTGAATGCTTTTTGCTGTTCCTCGTTTAGGATTATTTCGTTATCAGCCCGATCTTTCGGCTTAAAAGGAATTCGGAAAACCTGCTTATCGAAAACTTCAACAATTTTTTTCTTTTCGAGCGCATTTATTACCGACATTGTAACACCTGTAAAATAAACGAGTTCTTTTACGCTTACCGCACCTATATTCCTGACCGCTTCGGCAATTTCTCTTTGCCTTTCGGTCAATTTGCAAGAATCAAAATCTTCTTCGGTTATTCTAACATACTTTGCCGTTTTATCGCCGATTCTTCTTATCGGCTCTTTTGAAACAAAAAGCGCCTCTTTTTTAACAAGTTCATTCAAATCTTCTTCAGTTGCCAAAAGGGCAGATTTAATTTTCTTTTGAGAAACATAATCATTCTTTTTTACAAAATCATATATTTCTTTTTCCTTTTCCGAAAGACAGTTGTATCCGATAAATTCTCCGTTAACAGCAAAAAAATTCTCCAACCGAAGTTTATATCCGGCAGGGAGAATTGTATTTACGGCATCAAAAAATGTGCAAAAAAACCTTTCTTTCATAAAAAGGCATAACGACAACATCTCCTCATCTAAAATGGGAGAATTATCGTTGACATCAATGATATATTTAATTTTTTCGCAGTATTCGAGTTTGCTCTCTTCTATTATAAGGCCCTGCTTTTTTATGTTTCCGTTTCCGAAAGGAACGGTAACTCTTGAACCTTTTTTCGCCTTACTTTCAAGTTCTTTCGGCACAAAATAAGAGTATGGCTTATCATAAGAGCCGACCGCACCGTCCAAAACAACGCTGACCGTTTTAAGCTCCATAAGCCATACCTCCTTTTTTGTTTTTTTAAGTTCTGAATTTAAGTTAAATCTTTTTCGGCGGCAAGTTTATTGATGGCAATACTTACCGGCTTTTCAATGAGAATTTCACCGTCATTTTCTGCTTTTTTTGATACTTTTCGCGCACATTTCGCAATGTCGGTTACAAGGCGATAGCGGTTATCGTAATTCTCGATAAGTTTTCCTAAATTTTCGTTAAGCATAGTATATATCTCCTAAATATTATTTTTTTATAATTTCATCAATAAAGTCGAGTTTTTTTGAGACTTTAAGATTTGAACATTTAATCACCGAAACGACATCTCTTACAGCATCTTCTAATTTGTCGTTGATTATCACATAATCAAACTCTTTTGCTCGGGAAATTTCGCCGAGCGCCGCTTCAAGGCGCTTTTCAACGAGTTCTGCCGATTCGGTTCCCCTGCCCGACAACCTCGCTTTTAACACTTCAAAAGACGGCGGACAAATAAACAGAGAAATTGCTTCGGGCATCTTTTCTCTTATGAGTTTTGCGCCGTTGACATCGACTTCAACCAAAACATCGTATCCGCCGTTAAGATTATCCTCAACATATTTCCTCGGCGTTCCGTAATAATTGCCGACAAAATTGTTATATTCAAGCAACATATCGTTTTTTATCATATTTTCAAATTCTTCAACCGAAACGAAACGATATTTACCGTCGGGTTTTTCGCCCTCTCGCATAGGTCTTGTTATAGTTGAAATTGAAAATTTAAGTTTAGGACATTCTTCAAAAACTTTGGCTAAAACCGTATCTTTTCCCGATCCCGAAGGGCCGGATATTATAAAAAGATTTCCTTTATTCATCATCTTCACCGTCGTCTTCAAATGTTCCGTCATCAAGAATTCTGTTTGCAAGTGTTTCAGACTGCAAATATGTCAGAATAATATGGTCGCTGTCGGTTATGACAACGGCTCTTGTTCTTCTGCCGTGAGTTGCATCAATAAGCGTTCCCTTTTCTTTTGCATCCTGAATAATTCTTTTTATGGGAGCAGATTCGGGGCTGACTATCGCAACCATACGGTTTGCCGAAACCATATTTCCAAAACCAATATTAACAAGTTTCATATATTTTTGCCTTCCATTTATTCAATATTTTGTATCTGCTCTCTTATTTTTTCAATTTCCGCTTTTATATCAACAACCGTTTTTGCAATTTCCATATCAGATGCTTTTGAACCGATTGTATTAGCTTCTCTGTTCATTTCCTGAACGATAAAATCAATTTTTCTGCCTATCGCTCCGCCGTTTTCGAAAAGAGCAAACATTTCTTTTATATGACTTCTTAGTCTTACCGTTTCTTCGGCAACTGCGATTTTATCAGCAAAAATTGCAGTTTCTGTTAAAATTCTTTGCTCATCAATTTGAACATCGCCGATTAGTTCTTTTATTTTTTGCTCTATCTTTTCCCTATATTCTTTAACCGTTTCGGGCGACCGCTTTTCAACAAATGAAACTTTATCAAGAATTGTATTTGCCCTCGAAGTTACATCGGCAACAAGTCGATTTCCTTCGGCAGCGCGCATATCAACAAAAACATCAAGCGCCTCTTTTGCCGTTTCCAAAACGGCATCAGTTAGCTCTTTTTCATCAATTTCGTTGCGTTTTGGTATCAGTATTTCGCTGTTTGAAACAAGCGAAGATAATTTCAAATCGTCCTTCAAGTGATACTGCTTTCCGAGTTCCCTCAAAGCGCAAATATAAGCATCGGCATAATCTTTGTTTACTTGGAGAGAAAGCGAATTTCCGCTCGTATCTTCAATTGAAACGGCTGCCTCAACCTTACCCCTCGAAATTCTTTCTTGAAGACAGGATTTCAGTTTTTCATCGAGGAACATATAAACCCTCGGTACCCTGCTTGAAAATTCAAAATATCGGTGATTTACCGATTTTATTTCTACTGTTACATCGAAACCGTTAAAGCTTTTTTTGGCTCTTCCGAAGCCGGTCATACTCGTAACCGTAAAATCATCTCCTAATAATAGATGTTCATATTATTTTACCAAAAAACAGTATTATTGTCAATTTATTTAATCATAACTGTAATGAAGTTTGTAGTCGCCGTTTTTAAGAACCTGCGCCAACTCTTTTTCGTTTTTTATTCTATGAGAACAGGAAATTCCGAATCTGCCCTCGGCTCTGTACGAATGATTATCACTGCCGGCGGTTATTAAAAGCCCGTTTTTTTCTGCCAGAGCAACGGCTTTTTCGTTTTCTTCTTTTGTATTATTAAGGTTATGGCCTTCGTAACCGTCAAGGCAGTTAACATCTAACATATTATCGATATTTGTTATCCAATTTCTTTGCCTATACGGGTGAGCTTGAATAACAAGACCGCCGTCTTCCCTTACAACTTCGCTTAACCTTTTAAGGTTTATTTCACGAAATTCGGGATATTTTGCTATCAAATCCGGTGATATACCGTACAGCAAAACCTCTTTGCCGTCGCCCACCGCTTCTTCAAGACCGTAGATAACATCAATGCCGATTTTTTCTCCCTCTTCTTTTGAAATCAGGTATTCTTCTTCATATTTTTTGCAAAATTCTTCCCAAGGAAGAGTCCTGTCGATAGCGGTATTTCCGTGATAAAAATGGTTTGTGATAACTACTCCCGCAAAACCGCTTTCTTTTATTGAGTTTACCATTTCTTTGGGCGTAACATTTCCGCAAAGACTGCAACCTTTTGTATGCTGATGCATTTCGTAAATAAACATTTTTTCCCTTTTCTATGCCAAAACGGCTGAAAATATTATTAAAACAGCGCCGATAATTCCAAACGGGCTGAGTTTTTCTCCTAAAATGACCGCCGAAAGCAATACCGCAACAACTGGGTCTATATAACTCATTATTGCGATGCTTTGGGCTTTGATTTTTTCCATTGAGCCGAAATAAAGCAAATATGCAATACCCGTATGAACAAGGCATACAAAAGCCATAACGGTTATTCCTACTGCTGTAAACTTAATTTCGGAAAAATTGCCCGAAAAAAACGAATAAACGAACATAACTAACCCGCAGGTTAAAAGTTGCGCCACCGTTTTTTCAAACGAGCCGATTTCTTTGAGTTTTTTGTTAAGGGCAATAATTACCGCATAAATAACGGCAGAAAAAATGCCCAATAAAATCCCCTTGACTTCGCCGCCGCTCGGCTTTTTTTCTTCAAAAACACCCGATACAAAAAGCATTCCGACAAATGATGCTAAAACGCACCCCGCTTTTTTAAGCGTTATTTTTTCTCCGAAAACAAACGGCGAAATAATTATTATAAAAATCGGTGCCATATAATAGCAAAGTGTTGCCTTTGCTATTGTAGTATATTTATAACTCTCAAAAAGCAAAATCCAGTTAAAACCGATTAAACCGCCCGACAAAACAAGATAGCTTAAATTTTTCTTTACAGAAAGAAAAGAAAATTCTTTTTTTGAAAGAAAGATAAAAATAATCAAAAATGCCGCACCAAACAAGCCGCGGCACATTGAAATTACCGATGACGGAAACGGAATCATACGAACAAAAAGGCCTATGGTTCCGAAAATCACCATCGAAGTAATAAACTTGAGTTTTGATAGATTCGTTTTCATCACTTAAAGAAAAGCGGCAATTTTTCGAGGAATATGATATCGGTTCTCTCTGCCGCATCGCCTTCGGCTAAAAAGGCGCATGAAGCCGCCTCTGTAGCACCTGTCTTTTTCACAAGTTCACGGATAGCTTTAAGCGATTCGCCCGTGCTTATAACATCGTCAACTATAAGTACTTTTTTACCTTTCATCATATCCACTTCGGCTTGGCCTAAGATAAGGCGTTGCTCATGCTGGGTTGTTATTGAATTTACCGTAACTTCAAGCGGATTTTTCATATAAACCTTTTTGCCTTTTCTCGCAACAACATAGGGCTTTCCTGACTGACGGGACATTTCATAGGCAATTGGAATACTTTTAGCTTCCGGAGTTAAAATAACATCAAATTCGGGAACCTTTTTAAGAAGTTCTTTCGAGCCCTCAACCGTTAGTTCAACATCGCCGAAAATAATAAAAGCGCCGATTTCAAGGGTGTCGCTAACCGGAAATTTTTCAAGATTTCTTTCAAGACCCGCAATTTTCATCGTATAAAATTCTGACATAATACTTTTCCTCTATCTAAATTTTTATTACTGACTTGCTCAATTTATCCCGGAGGCCACTGCAAATAGCGACGGGCAAGTAAATGAAAATGAAGATGTCCGACCGTTTGACCGCCGTCTTTTCCGCAGTTTGCGACAACTCTGAAACCGTTTTCCAAATTTTCGCTTTTTGCCACCGCAGAAATTGCCTCATATATTTTTGCAACATACAAACTGTTTTCGGCATTTATATCTGCGGGGGATTTTATATGTTTTTTCGGAACAAAAACCGCATGAAACGGTGCCTTTGGGTCAATATCCAAAAAAGCATATACATATTCATCTTCATATACTTTTTTTGAAGGAATTTCACCGTCAATTATTTTGCAAAATAAACAATCTTCCATATCAGTTCACCGTTCCTTTGAGTATTTCCTCTGCTTTTGCGAGTGCTTCATCTACCTTTGAAACATCTTTACCACCCGCCATGGCAAAATCGGGCTTTCCGCCACCGTTACCGCCGCATATCTGAGCAATTTGCTTTACTATGTTTCCTGCCATTGCTCCTTTTTCTACGGCTTCTTTACCACAGGCAACACAGAATGTAACCTTTTCATTGTTAAGACCTGCCAAAACAACAACGGTATCGGGATTATTACCCTTAACATTATCGAGCATTTTTCTCATATCGTCGGGTGAAACACCGTTCAACTTGGCGGTTGCAAGTTTTATATCGCCGACATTGACGGCATTTTTGATAATGTCATCGGTTTTTCCACTTGCAAGTTTTGATTTTAATGCTTCAAGTTCTTTTTCGGTTGCTTTCAATTTATCGCTTAAAGCTGCCGCTTTTTCGGATAATTCTTCGGCATTTCCGCATTTGATAACCGTTGCCGTTTTACCGATAAGTTCGATATAATGGTTAAGCAGATTAAGCGAATTAAAGCCCGTATATGCTTCAATTCTTCTTACTCCGGCGGCTATTCCGCTTTCCGAAACGATATGGAAAAGACCTATCTTTCCCGCATTATCAACATGAGTACCGCCACAAAATTCAACCGAAACATCGCCAACCGATACAACCCTTACAACATCGCCGTATTTTTCGCCGAATAATGCCATAGCACCGAGTTTCTTTGCCTCTTCTATCGGCATTTCTTTGCTTATTACGGCAGTTGCATTAAGAATTTCGACATTTACAATATTTTCAACCTTTGCAATTTCTTCTGCCGTTAAAGCCGAAAAATGAGTAAAGTCAAAACGAACGGCAGTATCGTTTACAAGCTGACCTGCTTGTTCAACATGATTTCCGAGTACCTTACGCAAAGCGGCTTGAAGTAAATGCGCAGCTGTATGATTTCTCTTTATGGCTTCTCTTCTATCAGTATCAACAGTTGCTTTTACAATATCCCCTGTCTTTAACTCGCCATCGGCAATATTTCCGATATGATAGAAAACACCGCCGCTTGTTTTTTTGGTGTCCGAACATTCGAATTTTGCGTTTTTGTTTTCGAGAACACCCTTGTCGCCGACTTGTCCGCCGCCTTCACCGTAGAAAACGGTTTTGTCGAGAACAACTATGGCTTTATCGCCCTTGTGTGCAATATCGGTGTGTTCGCCGTTTATTACTATATCTATAACCTTAGCTTCGCAGGAATTATCGGAATATCCCAAAAAATCGGTTTTTTCAATATTATCGAAACTGATTCCGTTACTCGACCAGCTTTCACCGTCAGACGCTTTTCTCGATGAACGGGCAAGTTCTCTTTGCTCTTTCATCAGTTTGTTAAAGCCGTCTTCATCGAGAGTTTTTCCTTTTTCAGCCAAAATATCCTTTGTTAAATCAAGCGGGAAACCATAGGTATCATAAAGCTTAAAGGCATCTTCTCCCGAAAGCATATCGGATTTTTCCATAAGCCCTTCAAGCAATTTAAGACCTTGGTCTATTGTCTTATTGAAACTTGCTTCTTCGTTGGCAATAACCTTTTTGATAAGTTCTTTCTTTTCTTCGAGTTCGGGATATCCCTTATAGTTTTCCTTTATAACCGCATCGCACATTTCGGTAAGGAAAGTTCGGTTAATACCGATAAGTTTACCATGCCTTGCAGCCCTTCTTATCAGACGGCGCAAAACATATCCTCTGCCCTCGTTTGAAGGGATTATACCGTCGCTTATCATAAATGTTGATGCCCTCGCATGGTCGGTTATGGCTCTTATTGAAATATCGGTGTTTTTATCTTTGCCGTATTCCTTGCCCGAAATTTCGCAAACCTTATTAAGTATGTTGCGAACGGTATCAACCTCAAACATATTATCGACACCCTGCATAATACAGGCAAGTCGTTCAAGTCCCATACCGGTATCAATATTTTTATGTTTAAGTTCGGTATATGTACCGTCTCCCATGTTATTAAACTGAGAGAAAACATTGTTCCATATTTCCATATAGCGGTCGCAGTCGCAACCCGGCTTACAGTCGGGAGAGCCACAACCGTACTTTTCGCCACGGTCAAAATAAATTTCGCTGCATGGACCGCACGGGCCGGTACCATGTTCCCAGAAGTTATCCTCTTTTCCGAGACGAACAATATGCTCCTCTTTAACGCCTATAACATCTCGCCATAAAGCATAAGATTCCTCGTCCTCTTCATAAACACTCGGCCAGAGCAAATCCTCGGGGATTTCGAGAGTTTTCGTTAAGAACTCCCAAGCCCACGGAATTGCCTCGTTTTTGAAGTAATCACCGAAGGAAAAATTGCCGAGCATTTCAAAATACGTACCGTGCCTTGCGGTATGCCCAACCCTTTCAAGGTCGGGTGTTCTGATACATTTTTGGCAGGTTGTAACCCTATTCTTCGGCGGAGTAACTTCCCCCGTAAAATACTTCTTCATCGGCGCCATTCCGGAATTTATCAGCAAGAGAGATTTATCGTTATCGGGAACAAGCGAAAAGCTTTTAAGACGCAAATGCCCCTTCGATTCAAAAAACGACAAATATTTCTCCCTTAAATCATTCAGTGAAGTCCATTCCATAAACTTATCATCCTTTGATTTTTACAAAAAATTAAACATAGTT
Organism: Clostridia bacterium; assembly: GCA_024404145.1. Classification (GTDB taxonomy): domain Bacteria; phylum Bacillota; class Clostridia; order Oscillospirales; family Acutalibacteraceae; genus UBA737. The sequence continues at coordinate 84,173 of JAKSQK010000004.1, forward strand.
ATTATAAACCAACGGCAAAAAAATTGCAAGTAATTATAAGTATTAAGATACAAATAATTATTTTATTACAATTTTTTCTTGATATGTTTGCTCAAAGTTTATATAATTATAAGGAAAATAGACCCTTTTAAGGTATGGTGATTTTATGAAACTCGGTATGGTAGGACTTCCGAATGTCGGAAAGTCAACATTATTTAATGCCATAACAAATGCAGGAGCTCAGTCGGCAAACTATCCGTTTTGCACCATCGAGCCGAATGTTGGTATGGTAAGCGTTCCCGACCCCCGACTTGAAAAATTAGCCGAAATTTATAACCCCGATAAATTTACCCCCGCCGTTATTGAATTTGTAGATATTGCAGGTCTTGTTAAGGGCGCTTCAAAGGGCGAAGGTCTCGGAAATAAATTTTTATCGAACATTAGAGAAGTTGATGCAATAGTTCATGTTGTAAGGTGTTTTGAAAGCACTGATATTATTCATGTTGAGGGCTCGGTTGACCCTTTGCGTGATATAGAAACCATCAACCTAGAACTGATTTTTTCGGATATCGAAATTGCTACAAGACGGCTTGATAAAGCCCAGAAAGCTCTAAAAGGTGATAAGTCTTTTCAGGTTGAAGTCGATTTTATCAAGCGCCTTATCGCCCATCTTGAAAGCGGACTGCCTGCCCGTTCTGTTGAAATAAACAACGATACCGAGCAGGAAGTTTTGAATACAACTTCCCTTCTTTCGGCAAAACCCGTTATTTACGCTTGTAATATGAGCGAAGACGATTTTACAAACGGCATTGAGGATAATAAAAACTATAATGCCGTAAAGCAAATTGCTGAAAAAGAAAAGGCGGAAATTCTTCCGATTTGCGCCGCAATGGAAGCCGAAATTTCAAGTCTTGAAGAAGACGAAAAAATGATGTTCCTCGAAGAAATCGGGCTTGAACGCTCAGGGCTTGACCGTATGATTCAAAAATGCTATGCCCTTTTAGGTCTTATTTCTTATCTTACGGCAGGAAAGCCGGAAGTCAGAGCATGGACTATCGAAAAAGGCACAAAAGCTCCCGCCGCCGCCGGCAAAATACATAGTGATTTTGAGCGTGGTTTTATCCGAGCAGAGGTTGTATCATACGATGACTTTATAAACAAATGCGACGGCAATATGGTCGTTGCAAAAGAAAAAGGTCTTGTAAGAAGCGAAGGAAAAGAATATATTATGAACGACGGAGATATCGTTTTATTCCGCTTTAATGTTTAATTGTAAAGAGGGTTTTATTTTGGATTTTCTTTTAAGAACTTGGGCAGAGATAGATTTAAGTGCCTTGAAGCATAATTTTGAGATAATAAAAAACACCGCAAAAAGCAGTAAAGTTATGGCTGTTGTAAAAGCAAATGCCTATGGCCATAATGTTGATATTATTGCGCCGATTTTAGATAAAGCGGGTGCCGACAGCTTTGCCGTTTCAAACATCATTGAAGCCGTTGAACTTCGGGATATGGGAATAAAAAAACCTATTTTGATTTTAGGTTACACCCCCGAAAATATGGCAAAATATCTTGCTGAGTACGATATTACACAATGTGTTTTTTCAAAAGAATATGCCGAAAAACTGTCTGATACCGCTAAAAAAGAAAATGTAAAAGTTAAAATCCATATTAAGCTTGATACCGGTATGGGCAGAATCGGTTTTGACTGCCGAAACGATAATCTTTCGGGCATTGACGATGCGATTTTTTCCTCAAAACTCGATAATTTGATTTTTGACGGCATTTTCACCCATTTCGCCGTTTCCGACCGCTCACCAAAGGAAGAAGACGGTTTTACAAACGAACAGTTTAACCGCTTTGTAAAAGGCGTTGAAAAAATGAAAAAAGCAGGTCTTAACCCTGCTACCGTTCACTGTTCAAATTCCGCCGCTTTATGCCTTGATGACGACAAACATCTTGATATGTGCAGAGCGGGAATTATTCTTTACGGACTTACCCCCTCCGACAAGCTAAACCTAAAACAAGATTTTATCCCCGTTATGACACTTAAAACAGTAGTTTCGATGATAAAAACGATTAAAGAGGGCGAAACCGTTAATTACGGCAGAACATATAAGGCGGATAAAGACCGCAAAATTGCCACCCTTTCGGTCGGTTATGCCGACGGATACAACCGACTTTTATCCAATAAAGGTTATGTTCTGATAAACGGCAAAAAGGCGCCGATAGTAGGCAGAATTTGTATGGACCAGATGTCTATTGATATAACAGATATAGAAAATGTTTCGGTTGGCGACGAAGTTGAGCTTTTCGGTAAAAATTTGCCCGTTGAGGAACTTTCAAATCTTTGCGGAACGATAAATTATGAAACGGTTTGCGCCGTTTCTGAAAGAGTACCTAAAATTCCCGTATGACGAACGGGAATTTTTTGTTAATTTTTTGTCGAATTAGGTATTGAGTTCTCAGAAAAAATTTGATATAATGTCTTTGTATGGTAAAACCCAAATACAATATAAGGAGTATATGTATGACAATTTCAGAAGAAGTTAAAAACATGTGTCCTGTTGCCAAGGGTCCTCATCATGGCCCCGCTCCCATTCCGGAAGAAGGCAAATGGATAGAAGCAAAGGAAATTAAAGACATCTCTGCTTACACTCACGGTGTCGGTTGGTGCGCTCCTCAACAGGGTGCTTGTAAGCTTTCCCTTAATGTTAAGGGCGGTATCATCGAAGAAGCTCTCGTTGAAACAATAGGTTGTTCGGGTATGACTCATTCGGCTGCTATGGCTGCTGAAATTCTCCCCGGCAAAACCGTTTTGGAAGCTCTTAATACCGACCTTGTTTGCGATGCCATCAATACTGCTATGCGTGAACTTTTCTTGCAGATAGTTTACGGCAGAAGCCAGTCTGCTTTCTCTGACGACGGTCTTGTTATCGGCGCAGGTATGGAAGATTTAGGTAAAGGTTCTCGCTCAATGGTTGGTACTATGTACGGTACCAAGGAAAAAGGCGTTCGCTACCTTGAAATGACCGAAGGTTATTGTACAAGAATGGCGCTCGACGAAAACAACGAAGTAATCGGCTATGAATTCGTTTCGCTCGGCAAAATGACCGACTTTATAAAGAAGGGTATGGAACCGAATGAAGCTTACGAAAAATCAATGGGTCATTACGGCAGATTTAATAAAGAAGACGGCGCCGTTAAATATATCGACCCGCGCAAAGAATAAGGAGGTACGAAATAATGGCTACATTTGAAGGATATGAAAGACGCGAGGGCAAAATCCTTGCCGCTCTTAAAGATTACGGTATCTCCTCTATTGACGAATGTAAGGAAATCTGCGATAAAGCAGGAATCGACCCTTATACCATCGTTGGAGAAACTCAGCCAATATGCTTTGAAAACGCAAAATGGGCTTATACAGTTGGCTCTGCCATCGCTATCAAAGCCGCTGAAAAGACCGGTGATAAATCGGCTGCTACCGCTGCCGCTAATATCGGTATCGGTCTTCAAAGCTTTTGTATTCCCGGCTCGGTTGCCGAAAACCGCAAAGTTGGTTTAGGACACGGAAATTTAGGCAAAATGCTTCTTTCCGAAGAAACAGAATGTTTCTGTTTCCTTGCAGGTCATGAATCATTTGCCGCTGCCGAAGGTGCAATTAAAATCGCTCTTAACGCAAATAAAGTTCGTGTTAAACCGCTTCGTGTTATTCTTAACGGTCTTGGTAAAGATGCTGCTTATATCATTTCAAGAATTAACGGCTTTACATATTGCGAAACAAAGTTTGACCCCTATAAAGAAGAAGTTACGGTTACCGAAACAAAAGCATTCTCAAAGGGCGCTCGTGCCGATGTTAAATGCTACGGTGCCGATAATGTTCCCGAGGGCGTTGCTATTATGAGACTTGAAAATGTCGGCGTTTCGATTACCGGTAACTCTACTAACCCGACCCGTTTCCAGCATCCCGTTGCAGGTACATACAAGAAATGGTGTATTGAAAACGGCGTAAGTTACTTCTCGGTTGCTTCGGGCGGCGGTACCGGAAGAACTCTTCACCCCGATAATATGGCTGCCGGTCCGTCTAGCTACGGAATGACCGATACTATGGGAAGAATGCACTCTGATGCTCAGTTTGCAGGTTCTTCTTCTGTTCCCGCTCATGTTGAGATGATGGGACTTATAGGTGCGGGCAACAACCCGATGGTCGGTATGACCGTTGCTTGTGCGGTTGCTGTTCAAGAAGCACTTAACAAATAATTATTTTTAGTTTCAAAAATGACCGACATACTGTTGTATGTCGGTCATTTTTTATTTAGCAAAAAAGAGGTAAAAATTAAAATCGACAAACCTCTGTCGAGATTTGTCGATTTTTGTGATTGGGCTACGAAAAAGATATTTTCGACAAATCGGTGGATGGTGTTGAACCCGCGGGAAAACGAGTGAAATATCGGCTTATGCCGATGTGAAATAATTTGCTTCGCAAATTGTGAAATATCCTCGCTTTGCTCGGATGTGAAATGAAATAAATCCCTCACGCCCGCAGGCATTTCACACGCCGAAGGCGTATTTCACGCGCGAAGCGCATTTCACAAATCCCGTAAGGGATTTATTTCGTTGAAAAACCGGGATGGTTGCGAAGTTGTTTCTGCAATATATGCTTTACCTGTTTAGCGCAAACAAACAGTACAATTACGGTTAGAGGATACCTGCCTTTTTGCAATCGAAAATACTGATTATGTGTTGAAAAATCTCATATAATATAAGTATTATTTTGTTTCGTATTGCTCGCAAGCTTTTTTATTGCGATCTACATATTTATTGCTGTCTTTTTTACAAAATCCGTCATAATTGTCATCAATTCCATAGTAGGCACACTGATAGCATTCTTTGCCAACATATTTGGGCAATTTTTTCATACAATCAAAGCAATAAAACTTTCCGTCAACAATATATGAATCACTTGAAAATAACCCTGTTTTTATCATTTTGCCACAGTTGCCGGCACATAATTGTTCTTTTGACATAAATTATCTCCTTTGTATACTAAACATTCCACTACTACATATCATATACTATATTTTCAAAAAAGTCAATAGTAAGCAGTTCCGACACCGATTTCAAAAAGATTTTGTTTTATCAAATTGCAGTGCATCAATGAAATCTTGTCCGTCCCATTTGTCCATATATTGTTTCAACGGCTCCGGATTGCAAACCGGATCGTTACCTTTATCAACCAATAAATCATAGTGCGTAATTACAGCAACTTTCATTTGTTTTCCTTTGCGGTATTGATGGAGGAAATCAACATTCTTCGTATTGTGCCGCAATCGTTGTATATCTTCTTTGCATTTTCACGGTCAAGCAAATCGGACTTTACAAATAATTCCAACCAGTATTCTGTCTCATAACACTCTTTTAAGGCGATTTGGAGCTTTGCCACAAAATCAGCCTTGCTTTGCGCATAATTTGCTTCGTGAATGTTTGCACCGATGGAAGTTGCCGAGCGTTCAAGTTGATTTGTGAGAGAAAAATGTCCCTTGATACTGTCGCACAGTTGCAACACTTCAACAGCAAAATCCATAGATAAATCCCGCAATTTTGACTCAGTCAAAGCGAACGCCACCTTTCTAATTTAAGGATAGCAAAAATATCAAACTTTTTCAAGTGAAATATCGGCTTCGCCGATGTGAAATAATGGCTTGCGCCATTGTGAAATATCCTCGCTTTGCTCGGATGTGAAATGAAATAAATCCCTCACGCCCGCAGGCATTTCACACGCCGAAGGCGTATTTCACGCGCGAAGCGCATTTCACAAATCCCGAGGAGGGATTTATTTCGTTGAAAAAAGCATCCCGAAGGATGCTTTTTTCTGGCTGGGGAATAGGGATTCGAACCCCAACAAACAGAGTCAGAGTCTGTCGTGCTACCGTTACACAATTCCCCAAAATTTGCAACAGTGATATTATATAACAATACTTTGATTATGTCAAGCAAATATTAAAAAAAATCAGGCAATTACAAAACAAGTTACAATTACATAGGCAATATAAACCGTCAGAAGTGCTATTCCTTGAAAACGGGAAAATTTCTTAAACAGCAATGCGGGTACTATTGCTATAATTCCGACAAGAAGACATGCAGGCAAATCTATCATTGCCGAGATGTTTGTTATATTAAGCGGTCTGCCCGAAATTACCGAGGACAAAGGCATAATTAAGGTTAAATCCATAATATTTGCGCCTATTATATTTCCGACCGACAATTCTGACTGCTTTTTGGAAATGGCGGTAATTGTTGTAATAAGTTCGGGAAGCGAAGTACCTACGGCGATGAGCGATACGCCTATTATTCTTTCTTTAATTCCTATAATTCTTGCAAGTTCGCTGCCGTTATCAACAAGAAGTCTTGCGCCTATAACGATTCCTGCGGCTCCGAAAACAAATTTAATAATATTTACAATAACGGTTTTCTTTTCGGTTATGCTTTCGTCTCTTTTTTCGGTTTTGCTGAGACTTACCGCCTTTTTTGCCGAAATAATATTATCGGTAAAGAAAAATATAAATATTAAAAGCAAGACTACCGAGAAAAGAATACTTACCTTTCCTATAAAACCGCAAACGACGATTATCGCCGAGGCGACCAACATAATAAGCGACTTTAACATATAGTCTTTTCGGTTTATAACCGAAGGCATACAGATGAGAGAAATTGCCATAATAAGACCGATATTTGCCGTAACACTTCCTATGGCATTGCCTATTGAGATATCAACAAGTCCCTGCGCATTTACGGGGTTGGGCTCAAAAAGACTGTCTCTTGCCGCCATTACAGATACGAGCATTTCGGGAAGCGTTGTTGCGATACTTACAACGGTTGCTCCGATTATGAGTTTCGGTATTCCGCTGACTTCGGCAATCCAAGACGAAGCATCAACAAAATAATCTCCGCCTTTTACGACCAAAACTATACCGATAACAAACAAAAGAATAATTAAAAACAGTTCCATAATTCTCTCCTAAATAAAAACGGATACGATATTATCGTACCCGAAAAAATATAAATACACTCAAAGTACGACTGATAAGTTATACTATGAGTCTCGCAATTCAAAGCAAGCCAGACCATACGGCCGAGATTGTTGACATGCTACATTAAAATAATGTCTGCTACTCCCTCGTTAATTATATTAACATATCTTTCCAAAAATGTCAATTAGTTTAATCCGTTTGCTTTTTTATACTCATTATATTTTAGAATGGCGATTTGGGTTTTTGAGTCCTTAATTTCATCGTTAAGTACCATTTCGAGAGCTTTTTTGAAGGGTATTTTTTTAACATTCAAAAACTCATCGCTATCAAGATTTTGGCTTCCGAACTCCAAATCAGTTGCAGCAAAAAGCCAGATTATTTCAGCGCAATATCCCGGTGTAGGATAAAGTGAACCGAGCGGTATAAAGTTTTTAGCAGTAGCTCCGGTTTCTTCTTTAAGTTCCCTTTTTCCGCAAACTATCGGCTCTTCATCTAAACTATCCCGCTTTCCTGCCGGAATTTCGAGGGTTACTCTATGATAAGGGTATCTATACTGATTTACAAGATAAATATTACCTTCATTATCTTCTGCGATAACGCCGACTCCGCCGTTATGCGTTACTATCTCCCTTGTTGCCGTTTGACCGTCGGGAAGCGTAACGGTATCGACTAAAAGCCCCATTATTCTACCCTTATAGCGCTCTTCACTTTTAATGGTTTTTTCTTCTAAATTCATTAAATCAAATCTTTCGTAATATATTTTAGTATAAAGGCGGTGGAATATTATGGAAAAAATAATAAAATCAGTAAACTATGACTATTCTGCATTTATTAAAAGTATTGACCTACTTTGTAAAAGATACACTTTTCTAAATAAAATGTCAATAGGAAAAAGTATCAGAGGGCGGGACATTCCGTCGCTCATTATAGGCAAAACCGATGATTATGCGCTATATTGCGCTGCCGTACACGGCAGTGAGCATATAACAACAAATATTGTTTTAATGTGGCTCGAAGATATATGCCGTTCTATCGAAACAAATTTGCCTCTTTGCGGCCTTAAAACAAATGAACTGATAAAAGAAAGCGGCATAATTATTGTCCCCAGAGTTAACCCCGACGGTTGCGAAATTTCAATAAACGGAAAAACCGCCTGTGGCGAAAATCTTAAAGAAATAAACAGAATGTGTAAAGGTGATTTTGAGCATTTTAATGCAAATTTCAGAGGAGTTGATATAAATCATAATTTCGATGCTTCTTGGGAAAAACTAAAAGCAAAAGAGGAAGAAATGGGAATCCACTTCCCTTCTGCTTCAAGATTCGGAGGACGGCAAAAAATGAGTGAGCCGGAAACTCTTGCGCTTGTAAATCTATGTAAAACCCGAAAAATCCGACATGCAACCGCCCTTCATTCTCAGGGCAGAGTTATATATTGGACATACAAAGATAAAAATCCGCCTCATTCAAGGCAAATGGCGGAAATATTTGCTTCAACATCCGGTTACTTGCTTGATTACCCTATTGATATTGCATCGGGCGGTGGTTTTAAGGACTGGTTTATTAAGGAATTTAACCGACCCGGATTTACGGTTGAAGTCGGAAACGGAAAGAATCCGTTGCCCATAAATGATGCGGAATCTATATATAATGAAATAAAAAAATCACTTACTATAAGCGCAATACTTTAATGTCAACCGCTGATTATAACAAAAGTTGCAACCTGCGGTTTATTGACAATTAGGGATATTCAAGTATAATGTAAACTACTGCGTTACATAATTATAAAAAACGATATAAAAAAGGAAGATAAAAGATGTGCGGAATAGTAGGTTTTACAGGCAAAAATAATGCTGCTGCTTTTTTGTTAGACGGTCTTCAAAAGCTTGAATACAGAGGTTATGATTCTGCGGGAATTGCGGTACTTGGCGACGGCAATTTTGATATCCAAAAAACAGTTGGCAGAATTAAATCTCTAAAAGACAAAACCGAAAACGGCAATACCGTTATCGGTAATATCGGAATAGGTCATACAAGATGGGCGACCCATGGCGTTCCGTCTATTGAAAATGCTCATCCGCATTCGAGCGAAAACGGTCTTTTTGCCGTTGTTCATAACGGTATTATTGAAAACTATGTTGCTCTCAAAGAGGAACTGAAAAGCGAGGGCGTTAAATTCGTAAGCGAAACAGATACCGAAGTTGTTCCGCATTTACTCGCAAAATATTATAATGGCGATATTAAATCCACCTTAAAAAAGGTGCTTAGTATGTTGGAAGGTTCGTTCGCTCTCGGAATTATATGCAAAGATTATCCCGATACGCTTATTGCCGCAAAAAAATTCAGTCCGCTTATTATCGGTCTTTCCAAAAATTCGAATATAATCGCATCAGATGTTACCGCCATTGCATCGGTTACCAAAGATATAGTTTATCTTGAAGACGGCGAATTTGCTTTTCTTACTCCTAACGGCGCTACTTTTTTCGACAGCGATGCAAACGAAATAAATAAATCCATTTCAAAGATAACTTGGGATGTTTCGGCTGCCGAAAAAGGCGGATTTGAACATTTTATGATGAAAGAAATATTTGAACAGCCAAAATCCGTCAGTCAAACCGTAAACGGCAGAATTAAAAACGGAAATGTTGTTTTTGAAGATTTCAAACTAACTGCCGAAAAACTCACTTTGATAAACAAGATATTTATTGTCGCATGTGGCTCTGCTTACCATGCCGGAATGGTCGGCAAATATGTTATAGAAGATATGGCGAGAATTCCCTGCGATGTTGAACTTGCAAGTGAATTCAGATACAGAAACCCCATCGTAGATGAAAAAACACTTACAATAGTTATCAGTCAGTCGGGTGAAACCGCCGACACCCTTGCCGCCTTAAACGAAGCAAAACGACTCGGTTCGCATACAATATCTGTTGTAAATGTCGTAGGCAGTTCTATTGCGAAAGCATCAGATGATGTTATTTATACCTGGGCAGGTCCTGAAATTGCCGTTGCAACAACAAAAGGATACAGTACTCAGGTAGCCGTTATGTATCTTTTTGCCGCTTGGTGCGCTAAGGCGCTTGGAACAATGAAAGACAGCGAAATTGCCGACTTCTTACAAGAAGTTAAATCTATCCCCGAAAAAATCGAGGAAGTTTTACTTCAAAAAGATAAACTTAAAGAAATGGCAAAAAAGCAGGTCAATACTTCTTCCCTCTTCTTTATCGGCAGAAACCTCGATTATGCCATTTCTCTTGAAGCCTCTCTTAAACTAAAAGAGATATCCTATATTCATTCTGAGGCATATGCCGCAGGAGAACTCAAACACGGCACTATTTCGCTCATTGAAGACGGTGTAACCGTAATTGCTCTGTCTTGTTATAAGGATTTAACCGATAAGACGCTCAGCAACATTAAAGAGGTAAAGGCGCGTGGCGCATTTGTTATAACCTGCACTCAAAACGGAGATACCGATTTTGAAAAAGAATCAGATGAAATGATTTATATTCCGAAAATCGACAAACGGCTTATTGCCTCGCTTGAGGTTATACCGTTCCAAATTTATTCCTATTATGTTTCTTATCATAAGGGACTTGACATTGATAAACCGAGAAACCTTGCAAAATCCGTTACAGTTGAATAAAAAAAGACCCGTCTGCATAAAGAAAAAATGCAGACGGGGTTTTTTATTCCTTGATAATTTTTTTAATAAGAATTACAATGGGCGGTACTAAAACCGCAAATATAACGGCAGTAATAACGGCTATCACAATTCTGTTAACAAGCGCTGCTCCGAAAAGCACAACGGGGTATTTATAAACCTTTGCGTCTATATACATAGCGAGGGTATTAAAAGCCGTAACAACAAGTGAAGAAATAACGGTATTTATCGCCAAAATATGTGGTTTTATGCTTTTCTTTAACATAATAAACAACAGTCCTGCAACTATACCTCTAAGGGTAGCGGGAAGAACCCAAAAAACCGTTGTTGCGGTAAAACCGTAGGATAGCATTTGACTTACAAGAGAGCCCACCAAGCCGACTGCACCGCCCCATAAGGGACCGAAAACAACGGCAACAATAATTATCGGTAAACCGCTTAAAGATATTTTTATCGTACCGCTCAATAATTTACTTATAGCATCGGCATAATAGTCAAGAACAACAAACATCGCCGTAAAAACAGCGCTTAAACATAATTTAACTGTATATTTTTTCATAAAAAACCTCCTATCATCCGTCTTGTCGAATAATAGGAGATTTAATAAACCTATTCTTATTCGGCAGCGGGATGCGATATTAAAACCGTGAATAAAAAATATTCTTCGTCTAAACGGCAACTCCCCGTCCGATTAGCACTTTACGCTTTAATATCTACTCTGCAAAAAAAATTATTTTAATTAAAACATCGGCACAACGGCACCGGCATAGGTATTGTTTATATAATCACGGATTTTATCGCTGCCTATTGCCTTAACAAGCGCCTTAACAGCATCGTTATTTTCGTTACCTTCTTTAACAACGATGATGTTTGCATAGGTTTGAGCCGCAGTTGACTTAACATCTTCGGTTGCAAGAGCGTTTGCAACTTTAAGACCGGCACTTATCGCATAGTTACCGTTGATAACGGCAACGGAAACTTCATCAAGAACTGTCGGAAGCAAAGCGGCTTCCATCTCTTTAATGTCGTAGTTATGCGGATTTTCTACAATATCGTTCTTTGTTGCAGTAAGATTTGTATTGTCTTTGAGTTTAATAAGTCCCTGAGCGTCAAGAAGCATCAATGCTCTGGCTTCATTTGTTGCATCGTTGGGAACGGCTATTTTACCGCCGTCGGGAATGTCTTTTAAGGTTTTTGATGTTCCGGCATATATACCGTAGGGCTCATAATGAACCTTATAAACCGATACCAAATGGGTTTTGTTTTCCTCGTTGAACTGGTCAAGATACGGCTGATGCTGAAAATAGTTTGCATCAACATCTCCGCTTTCGGTTGCGGTATTCGGAACAACATAGTCGTCCATAGTTTTTACAACCAACTCATATCCTTCTTCTTTGAGAACATCTTTGCATTGCTCTAAGATTTCAGCATGAGGAGTTGTACTTGCGGCTACTGTAATTTTCTTGGAATCTTCCTTTTTGCCGCATCCTGCAAGTAGAGAAACAGCAGTTAAAACTGCCAAAACTATTGCTACTGACTTTTTCATTTTCTTTTTCTCCTTTAACCATTTCTTATTCTTTTATCACATCGTTTTGCTATGGTATTCAAAACTTCTTGCAAAATTTGAACTAAAATTATAAGCAAAAGCGACGAAATATACATTATCTGCGAATCAAAACGATATAATCCGTACTGAATGGCAATTTGACCGAGTCCGCCTCCGGCAACCAGATATGTCATCGGAGTATAACCGAGAATGGTTGTAACGGCAATTGCCGAGCCGATAATAAGCGACGGTTTTGCCTCGGGAATAATAACCTTGAAAATAATCTGTAAATTTGTTGAGCCCATAGACTGAGCCGCTTCAATAACTCCGCCGTCAACCTCTTTGAAGGAAGATTCTATCATTCTTGCAACAAAAGGCGCCGCCGCAATTACCAAATATACGATAAAAGCATTATCGCCGATTTTAGAGCCGACAATGGCTTTGGCAATCGGCTGTGTCATAACAAGGAGTATTACAAATGGCACCGACCTTAAAATATTCACAACAAATCCTACTATGGCATTAACAGGCTTGTTTGGAAACAAGTTGCCCTTTGAAGTGCCGTAAAGCAGTATGCCGAGCGGTGCGCCGATAATATATGCAAGTCCTGTTCCTATCAAGGTTATTTTCAGGGTTGTAACAACCGCCTCAAAATATGTATTGCCCATACCATTGGCAAACAGAGATTTTAGAAACTCAATCATCGTTTATCACCTCGTATGAAATACTATGCCTATCGAGGTATGAAAGAATTCTTTCCTCGGCATTTGTTTCATCGGGCATTTGAATAAGCATCTGCCCTACTGCTTTGCCCGAAATATCCTTCGTATCGGCGGCAATAATATTTACCGCCGTTCCGCATTCAATGGTAAGGTTTGAAATAATCGGCTCAAAAGCCGACTGTCCGTCAAACACAAGACGGATTTTTTTGCCCTTTACAATTTCTTCGGTTGCCTTTGCTCTCGGTAAAACAAGTTCCTTTGCAACACTCGATTTAGGCGAACGGAAAACATCGCTGACTAGTCCCTGCTCGACTAAATTTCCGTTCTCTAATACCGCAACCTTATTGCAGATTTGCTCAACAACTCGCATTTCGTGAGTTATTATGATAATCGTAACTCCGAGTTCTCGGTTTATTTTGGCAAGAAGGTCGAGAATTGAGGTTGTAGTATTGGGGTCAAGAGCCGAAGTTGCCTCATCGCAGAGCAAAACTTTCGGGTCGGTTGCGAGTGCTCGGGCTATGGCAACCCTCTGTTTCTGCCCTCCCGACAACTGTGAAGGATAGGCATTTTCTTTGCTTTCAAGGTCAACTATCTTTAAGAGTTCCCTCGCTTTTTCCCTCGCCTTTTGCTTTGGAACACCTGTAATTTCAAGCGGATAACAGATGTTTTTAAGCGCTGTTCTTTGGGATAAAAGATTAAATCCCTGAAAAATCATCGAAATAGAATGTCTGATATTCCTGAGTTCCTTATTTGAAAGGTCTGCCAAGTTAACCCCCTCAAACAAAACTTCGCCCGAATTCGGCGATTCAAGACGGTTTATACAGCGAACAAGCGTTGATTTACCCGCCCCCGACAGACCGATTATTCCGAAAATGTCGCCTTTTTCGACTTTTATCGAAACATTATTTACGGCGTTTACATTGCCTTCTTTTGTTTCAAAAGTTTTCGATACGGCTTTAAGCTCTATCAAAAAATCGCTTCCGTTTCTGCAAGATAATTAAATAACAAAAAAGCCGAGGGTATCAAATACTCCCAAGCTCACTTAAAAGCACACAAACATTTTTTGCTGTTATCGGTTTGGAAAAGCATACTAAGCATTCAAACTCATAAGCTATGCTTTCCTTTCTTTTATGTTATGGCGATTATATCACTATTTCAAACTAATGTCAAGTATAACGATAATAAAATAAGCGCACTCAAACAAATGAGTGCGCCTTAATTTTAAACTTAAATTATTTAAGTTCAACCTTTGCTCCAACTTCTTCAAGTTTTGCTTTCATAGCGTCAGCGTCTTCCTTAGAAACTGCTTCTTTAAGAGTTTTGGGAGCGCCATCAACCATTGCCTTTGCATCAGCAAGACCAAGACCGGTAATTTCACGAACTACCTTGATAACCTTAATCTTTTCTGCACCAGCTTCTGCGAGAACAACATCAAATTCGCTCTTCTCTTCTGCTGCTGCGCCACCTGCTGCCGGAGCTGCTACTGCAACTGCTGCTGCTGCGGATACGCCAAATTCCTCTTCTACTGCTTTTACGAGTTCTGAAAGTTCGAGAACTGTAAGAGTCTTTAATTCTTCAATCATAGCTGTAATCTTTTCAGATGCCATTTTCTTTTCCTCCAATAAATTGATTTGTTTTGTTTTTTAATTATTCTGCATTTGCAGGAGCATCGCCCTTATCAACTATGGCCTGTACGGCACGAGCGAATGCTGCAATCGGCGCCTGGAATGCACCGAGAACGGTTGCGAGAAGTACATCTCTTGTTGGTAATTTTGCCAAAGCATCAATTGTTTCATTGTCAACTATCTTGCCCTCTAAGAAACCTGTCTTAATAGAAAAGTTCTCATGGCCATCAGCAAACTTTGAAAGAATTCTTGCGGCAGCAGTATGGTCCTCTTTTGAAAGAGCGATAGCGGTTGTTCCTTCGAGAACAGAACGCATATCTTCAAGACCTGTGCCTTCCAGCGCACGGTGGAGAAGAGTATTCTTAACTACGAAGTAATCAACATCAGCTTCACGGAGTTCTTTACGAAGACCGGTATCGTCAGCAACACTTATACCTTTATAATCAACGATTACTCCTGCTATGGAGCCGTTAATCTTATCGGTAAGTTCTTTAACGATTTGCTGTTTTTGTTCCAAAACTTTTGCGTTAGGCAATTTTTTCACCTCCGAAAAAAGAAAAAAGTCCGCCAAAGAACGGACAGACATGAAAATACAAATTAAAAAATTCAATTTCACGCTAACCTCGGCAGGCGTTAAACTTACGGCTTTCGCCACCTGCTGTCTTTGGATGCGTCAATTATTATATATCAAACAGCGGTATTTGTCAAGAGTTTTATGAAATTATTTTATGCTAAACAAAATACTTGCAAAAATGATATTTATATGTTATCATAACTTCATAAAATTTGCAAATATATGGGGTTTTAGCGCAGTTGGTAGCGCACCACACTGGCAGTGTGGGGGTCAGGGGTTCGAATCCCCTAAGCTCCACCAGTCGAGAACCTCGACACCCAATACGAGAATACGGTCGGTGCTAAAATTTTTGTTTTTGTACCCGACCGTATATTCATCTATGATAGTTGTTGTTCCATTATTCGAGAACCTCGACACCCAATACGAGAATACGGTCGGTGCTAAAATTTTTGTTTTTGTACCCGACCGTATATTCATCTATGATAGTTGTTGTTCTGCTATGTAAAAACCACTTTTGTCATAAAGGCAAAAGTGGTCTTTTCTGGGAAATGAATCCTTTACGGGATTTTAACTGAATACAGAGCATATAAAACACCCTCCCGAAATTTCGGGAGGGTGTTTGCGGTTATTTTATGCATGAAACAATTTGAGAAACGGTTTTTTCAATATCACCGTTATTGCAATCAATCTTAACATCGGCATATTTTTCATAGAGAGGAATACGGCTCATATACATATCTTCAAGCGTTTCACCGCTTTTAAGCACTATTCCCCTGCTCTCGATATTCTCTATCCGCTTAATCATTGTTTCGAATGAAATTTCAAGATAAATTATCAAAGCATTTTTCTTCAAATGTTCCATAGAGTTTTGAGAATAAACAACACTTCCGCCGGTTGCAAGAACCATATTTTCAAAGTTTGAATTGCAAATTGCTTTTTCTTCGGCCAATGCAAAATAATCGTTGCCTTTTATATTGATTATATCTTGAAGTGGCATTTTTTCGTTATTTTGCAACAAAAGGTCGGTATCTGTAAAATCTTTGCAAAGTATTTTTGCAACAAGCACACCGCAGGTACTCTTTCCGCAACCGGGCATACCCACAAGAATAACATTTTTCATATATTTCTCCAAAATAAAACTTCTATTTTACCGATTTGAAATAGCTGACTATTCCCTTTGTAAGTGTTTTTGCTTTTTTCGTATTTTGGGAATCGTTCTTTATTATTTTCAAATCACTTGCATTTGACATATATCCGTTTTCGGTTAAAACAACGGGACAGCAGGTTTCTCTCGCCAAAAAGAAGTAATGCCATTTCAGATTTGTTTTTGTATATTGTTTTGAGGATTTAACATTGCTGTAAATCTTATTTGCCGCATTTTTTGAAAAAGCATCAAAATAGAAAACTCCGCAACCTCTGAGCGATTTTGAATTGTTTGAATCATGATGAATTGATATGCACAGGTCGGCTTTTGCCTTTTGAAGAGCGATACACCTATCGTCATAAGTAACCGTTGCATCGCTTGTTCTGCTCATAACTACGGTAGCGCCAAGCGAAGTCAGTTCTTTTTTAAGTTTATTTGCCAAATTCAAATTTGCTTTCTTTTCATAATATCCTGAGCCGACTGCGCCGGAATCTATACCGCCATGTCCGACATCAATAAATACCTTTATTCCGCTTAAATCGGCGCCATAATACTCTTTTGCATTTTTTGAAGAAGTATTTTGATTAACCGATTTTGCTTTTTGGGGATTCAAAAACTCAATTACCAACTGACCTTTTGAATTATATGCGGCATTAAATCCGTAAAAATAGCCCTTATTTTTAAGGTATAGGCGCAAAATATAACCCGTTGTCTTTCTTGTAACTTTATAAGATTTGAATAAAGGATTATTTTTAAGATTTATATTTGCAGAGCCGGTAAAAGTTGATGAATTATGAAAAGTAATATCGACATATGTATAAGTAGCCGAAGTTATCCTATAATCCTGCGCCGAAGCATTAACATAACTTTGAGGGCCTAAATATATCGAATGAGGCGCCTTAAAGTCGCTATTAAAGGTCATAATGGTATGGTTATTTGAAATTTTGGTTGAAGCAACCGAAATATCGTTGTGGTCGGGAAGTTTACCGGTTGTCTTTTTAGTTACAACAACTAATTCTTTTGTTTTGCTGGGTTTTTTCGGTTTTCTGTAATAAGTTCTCTTGCCGTATGCCCATTCAACAAAAGTATTATCCTTTGTTTCCTGATATTTCTTTTTGCAATAATCGGTACTGCCATTGATTAAATATGAGTTTGTAGGTCTCGAAAGGTCGTTAGTTGTATTGCCGTTAAAGGTTTCAGCTTCAAATAAATCTATAGTTGCAACATTATAGTTCTTTATCAAACTTTCGTTTCTATTAACAAAAATCGGTTTTGTAGTAAAACTTTCGCTGTATTTAGAATAGGTTGCTTTGTAGGTTATGGCGCCGTAGTTTTGCTTATAGAGATTTTTATTGGTCAAGGTAAACTTGCCGGTATAGTCGGCAAAACCGTCTTTGGCAGTTCCTGCATTAAGAGTTATAGTTTTTCCGTTTAGGGTTGCGGTAACATTTGCTTTTGCTTTTGCATTTACCTTAACGGTAAAGGTAGCCCCGCTTTTATAAGTTTTTCCGCTTTTATGGGTATAACTTTTTATAACAACATATCTGCGATTTATTGTATAAGAAAAGGCCTGTTCGTTGTACTGAACCTTAATCTTATTTTCGCCGTATGAAAGACTGTACTTATAGGAAAAATTGCCCATGCTGTCGCAAACAACCTTTTTTTCGTTTATAAGCACCGTTGAGTTGTTCCTGCAAGTTCCCTTGAATGTATAAGAAGAAGCCGTTGTTTCAAAACTGTTGCTTTCGGGAGAGGTTACGGAAAGATTTCTGTAATCCGGGTCATAATCTATCGAAACAACGGAATAATCCTCTTCGAAAGTAAAAATAAACTTGTTAACGCCGAGTCTTAACGAGTTGGCATTAAACGAAAAGTTGCCCTCTTCATCGCAGGTTATATTTTCGCTTAATTCTTTTCCGCTTATATGAACATCTGTATTCGGAAGGCATTTGCCCCTTATCAAAAACTCACTTTGCGTTACAATTACAGATGATTTTGCGGGATTTGTTATAATCAAATCGGGCGTTTCGGCATAAACGCCGATACTTACAACCGAAATGGCTATAAGTAAAGCAATAATAATACTCAATGATTTCTTAACTAATGACATTGAAAAATCTCCTCATAATATGTTGACTTTATTGTATCACACCGAATACAGTTATTTCAAGTAACAATTATTAGAATTTTGCCTTAAATTTTCATATTTTTTTATTTTGAAAAACAATTAAAGACCCGCAGACTGCGGGTCTTTAATTAAATGATTATTTTTTCTTTGTTGTAACGGTTTTATAACTACTCCAAGACGAATAGTATT
>JAKSQK010000005.1 GCA_024404145.1 Clostridia bacterium
AATACTATTCGTCTTGGAGTAGTTATAAAACCGTTACAACAAAGAAAAAATAATCTATTTTACGGGTAAAAACAAGAATATTTTCGATAAAGTTAAATAAATCTCCCTTTCAAATATACGAAAGGGAGATTTTTCTACAAAAAAATGTGAAAAGTCAAGGGGTAAAAGCGAAAAAATGCAAAAATTTAGTTTACAAATGTTTATAAAAGTGTTATGATATAAGAGTATGAGAATGTCCTAAATTATGTTTGGTTTTCTCTCGCATAATAATATTATTTTGGAGGAATATTTAATGTCCAGAAAATTCAAGACTATGGATGGTAACAACGCTGCGGCTCATGTTTCTTATGCGTTTACCGAAGTTGCCGGAATTTATCCGATAACGCCATCCAGCCCGATGGCTGACTATGTTGACCAGTGGTCTGCACAGGGCTTAAAGAATATCTTTGGCACAACCGTTAAGGTTGCCGAGATGCAGTCGGAAGCAGGTGCTTCTGGTACTGTTCACGGTTCACTTGCAGCCGGTGCGCTTACCACAACCTACACCGCTTCTCAGGGTCTTTTACTTATGATTCCGAATATGTACAAAATCGCAGGTGAATTGCTTCCTTGCGTATTCCATGTATCTGCTCGTTGCGTAGCAAGTCATGCTCTTAACATTTTCGGCGATCATTCGGATGTATATGCATGTCGTCAAACCGGTTTTGCTATGCTTGCCGAAACAAATCCGCAGGAAGTTATGGATTTGGGCGCCGTTGCTCATTTGGCTTCCATCAAGGGAAGAGTTCCGTTCATCAACTTCTTCGATGGTTTCCGTACCTCTCATGAAATTCAGAAAATTCAGGTATGGGATTATGATGACCTTAAAGAAATGTGCGATATGGATGCTGTTGAGGCATTCCGTAAGAGAGCGCTTAACCCTGAGCGCCCCGTTATGCGTGGTTCTCATGAAAACGGCGATATTTTCTTCCAGCATAGAGAGGCATGTAATAAGTATTACGATGCAATGCCTTCAATTGTTGAAGAATATATGGATAAGGTTAACGCAAAACTCGGCACAGACTATAAACTCTTTAACTATTACGGCGCTCCCGATGCTGAGCGTGTAATAATCGCTATGGGCTCTATCTGCGATGTTGCAGAAGAAGTTATAGATTATTTAACCGCTAACGGCGAAAAGGTAGGTCTTGTAAAGGTTCGCCTTTACCGTCCTTTCAGCGCAGAAAAGCTTGTTGAAGCAATTCCCGCTACAACAAAGAAGATAGCAGTTCTTGACCGTACAAAAGAGCCCGGTGCTCTCGGCGAACCTCTTTATATGGATGTTGTCGGCGCTCTCGCTCAAACCGGAAGACATATTGATGTTGTAATCGGCGGAAGATACGGTCTCGGTTCTAAGGATACTCCTCCTTCATCTGTTTTCGCTGTATATAACGAACTCAAAAAGGATGCTCCGAAGAATCAGTTTACTATCGGTATTGTTGATGATGTTACAAATCTTTCACTTGCCGAAGAAGAAGCTCCGAATACCGCAGCCGAAGGCACAAAAGAATGCAAGTTCTGGGGCTTGGGCGGCGACGGTACTGTTGGCGCTAATAAAGACTCTATCAAAATCATCGGCGACCATACCGACAAATATGTTCAGGCATATTTCCAGTATGACTCAAAGAAAACCGGCGGTATCACCATTTCTCACTTGCGTTTTGGCGATAAGCCGATAAAGAGCCCTTATTACATAAATAAGGCAGACTTCGTTGCTTGTCATAACCCCTCTTATGTTGTTAAGGGTTATAAGATGGTTAACGATGTTAAACCGGGCGGTGTATTCCTCATCAACTGCCAGTGGACTCCTGAGGAACTCGACGAGCATATGCCTGCCGAAGCCAAGAGATACATTGCTAAAAATAATATTCAACTTTATACAGTTAACGCTATCGACCTTGCTGCTAAAATCGGTCTTGGTAAGCGTACCAATACCGTTTTGCAGTCCGCTTTCTTTGCTCTTTCCGAAGTTCTTCCCCGTGAAGAAGCTATCGGCTATATGAAGGAAAAAGCTCAGAAGTTTATGAAGAAGGGTATCGAAATCGTTAAGATGAACGAGAATGCCATTGATGCCGGTGCAACAGCTTATGTTAAGATAGATGTTCCGAGCAGTTGGGCTAACGCTACCGATAAGGCAGATGCCGCAAAGACCGAAGGTCCTGCTAAACTTGCTAAGATGGTAGATTCCGTTATGAAGCCGGTTGGCCTTATGGACGGCGATTCTCTTCCTGTTTCGGCATTTGAAGACTATGCCGACGGTACATTCGAACAGGGCGCTTCGGCTTATGAAAAGCGTGGCGTTGCCGTTATGGTACCGGAATGGAATAATGATACATGTATAGGATGTAACAAGTGTTCATTCGTTTGTCCTCATGCTACTATTCGTCCGTTTGCTCTCAGTAACGACGAAAAGGCAAAGGCACCCTCAACCCTTAAAGTTGCAACAAAAGAAAAACTTGTTACAAATAAGGGCTATGCTTATACAATGACTGTATCTCCTCTCGATTGTATGGGTTGCGGAGTTTGTGTTGGCGTTTGTCCTACAAATTCTCTTAAAATGGCTCCTCAGGAAGGTCAGCTTGGCGAACAGGCATCATTTGATTACTGCGTTGCGAATGTAACCGAAAAGGCAGATGTTGCCTCAAGCGCTAACATCATTTCTTCTCAGTTTAAGAAGCCGTTGCTCGAATTCTCCGGCTCTTGCGCAGGTTGTGCAGAAACATCTTATGCCCGTCTTATTACACAGCTCTTCGGCGACAGAATGTATATTTCAAATGCAACCGGTTGTTCTTCAATTTGGGGCGGTCCTGCCGCTACATCTCCTTATACAACTAATGCCGAAGGACATGGTCCTGCTTGGGCTAACTCGCTCTTCGAGGATAATGCCGAGCATGGCTACGGTATGTATTTAGGTCAAAATGCTATTCGTGAGCGTCTTATTGATGATGTTAAGGGAATAGTTGCTTCCGATAAGGCAGCAGCCGAAGTTAAGGCAGCAGGTGAAACATATCTTGCAACACTTAATGACGGTGAAGCAAACGCAAAAGCTTCAAGCGATTTAGTTGCCGCTATCAAGAAAGCCGGACCTATGTGCGAAAAGTGCAACGATGTTCTTAATAACAGCGAATATCTCTCAAAGAAATCCGTTTGGATTTTCGGTGGAGACGGTTGGGCTTACGATATCGGATTTGGCGGTCTTGACCATGTTCTTGCAAGTGGTAAAGATGTAAATGTTATGGTATTTGATACCGAAGTTTACTCTAATACAGGCGGTCAGGCATCTAAGGCATCAAATATCGGTCAGGTTGCTCAGTTTGCAGCCGCCGGTAAAGCAATCGCTAAGAAATCTCTTGCCGAAATTGCAATGTCTTACGGATATATCTATGTTGCTCAAATCGCTATGGGCGCTGACCAAAATCAGACCCTCAAAGCAATTAAGGAAGCCGAAGCATACAACGGTCCTTCGCTTATCATCGGTTATGCTCCTTGCGAAATGCATTCGATTAAGGGCGGTATGGTTAACTGCCAGAGCGAAATGAAGAAAGCCGTTGACTGCGGTTATTGGGACCTCTTCCGTTATAATCCTGCTCTCAAAGCCGAAGGCAAATCTCCGTTTAGTCTTGACAGCAAACCTGCTACAACCGACTATAAGGAATTCATCTTGGGCGAAGCTCGTTATTCTTCTCTTACCCGCTCATTCCCCGAAAGAGCAGAAGAACTCTTTGATGTTGCAGCTGAAACTGCAAAAGAGCGTCGAGCTCATCTTGAAAAATTGGTTGAGCTTTACGGCAAATAATATTTTTGCAATAATAAACCGTCTGCCGAATTCGGCAGACGGTTTTTTATCATATAAAACTTTTATTTATGATAGGTTGAGCCCTCATTTATCATAAAGCCCCTGTAAATCTGTTCTAATAGTATAATCCTGAATAATTGATGCGGAAATGTCATCTTTGAAAGAGAAAGCTTAAAATCGGCTTTCTCTTTTATTTTTTGCGATAACCCATAGGAACTTCCGATAATAAAACATATATTTTTACCGAAATTTGATAAATCACTTATTTTTTCGGCAAATTCTTCGCTTGAAATATCTTTCCCTTCAACCATAAGCGCAAATGTATAATAATCTTTTGGTATTTTCTTTTCTATCATTTCCGCTTCAAAAGATAAAGCACTTTCAATTTGCGATGCCGAAGGATTATCGGGCAAAGAGAAGGGCGAAAGTTCCGTAATTTCCAAATCGCAAAATCTTGAAAGCCGTTTTTCGTATTCGCTCCAAGCATTTTTGAGATATTGTTCCTTTAATTTTCCGAGAGCAATAATTTTAATCTTAATCAAAACGGTATAACCTCATTATTATTAGGATTTGCGGTGCTGAGCAAATAATCGCTGTTTATTTTTGCGCCCTTTACGGCAAGGGAAGTTTTGGCAGTATTAAGCGCTAACAGAGGAGTGTTGTTGTTTTGGCTTAAATGACCTAAGATAAAACGGTTGGTACCGCTTTCTAAAAGTCGGGGCAAGAACTCAGCGCAGGTTGTGTTGGAAAGATGGCCTTTATCGGACAAAATTCTCGCTTTAAGATAGGGCGGATATATTCCGTTTTTGAGCATAGTTATATCGTGGTTTGATTCTATAAGACAAATATTCGAGCCCAAAAGATTATTTACCGTATCTTCGGTTAAAATCCCCGTATCTGTGCATACAGATACTTTTGCACCGTTTTGAGCCGTAAAAGAATATCCGCTCGAACCGATACAGTCGTGGCTTGTTGCAAATCTTGAAACAACGGTGCTTCCTATCTCAATTTCGGTACCGTCTAAACCAATAGCATCGCATCGGCTCGGCAAAGAGTCTATTCTCGCCAAAGCATGAAGCGTTTCATTTGAGGCAAAGAGCGGAATATTGTTGTTTTTAAGAAATGTTTTTAGCCCTGCAATATGGTCGTAATGTTCGTGGGTAATAAAAATTCCTCTGATTTCGCTTAAATCTCCGCCGATTTTTTCAAGCGCCAAAAGGAATGACTTATATGAGCAACCCATATCTACTAAAAAACTTCCGCCATCTACCGAGATATAGGTGCAGTTTGCTTTTGAACCGCTGAAAAGCGGACAAATCCTTGACATAAGTTCCACTCCTTTTTCATAAAAATATAGTGTGGCAAAAAAATTGCCACACTGATAATATCAGGCATTTTTTTGAATTCCAAATTCGTTATGGTCGTCAATTCGTTTGATATCGGCGCCAAGAGCCGTAAGTTTTTCAGCAAATCTTTCGTATCCTCTGTCGATATGCTCAATATCTTCTACTGTTGTCTGTCCGTTTGCCATAAGACCGGCAATAATCATTGCGGCACCTGCCCGAAGGTCAACCGACTTAACGGGAGCGCCGTTCAGTTTATTTACGCCCGTAACAACAGCGGACTTTCCGTCAAGCTGGATATCTGCACCCATAAGTACAAGTTGTTCAACATATCGGAAACGGTTATCCCAAACGCCTTCGGTTACAATGCTTGTACCGTCGGCGACAGTTAAAAGGGTTGCAAACTGCGGCTGCATATCCGTAGGAAATCCCGGATGCGGCATAGTTTTTATATTGCATTTTTTGGGCTTTGAAGTCATTTTAACCCGTACCGATTCATCGTTTTCGGTAATCTCGGCACCGACTTCAATAAGTTTTGCAATGATAGATTCCAAATGTTTTGGAGTTACATTGTTGATAAGAACATCGCCCATTGTAGCGGCGGCGGCAACCATATATGTTCCCGCTTCTATCTGGTCGGGAATAATACTGTAATTTGCGCCGTTTAAGTTTGATACACCACGGATTTTGATAACACCGGTACCGGCGCCCATAATATTTGCACCCATAGAGTTTAGGAAGTTAGCAAGGTCAACGATATGCGGTTCTCTTGCGGCATTTTCAATTATGGTAAGCCCTTCGGCTTTTGTTGCCGCTAACATAATATTTATTGTAGCACCTACCGAAACAACATCAAGATATACCGAACATCCTTTAAGCTTGAAAGCACGGGCATCTACCATTCCGTTTTCTATGGTAACCTTTGCGCCAAGTGCTTCAAAACCTTTAATATGTTGGTCAATAGGTCTTACTCCGAAATTGCAACCGCCGGGAGGCGAAACCCTTGCTTTATTGTTTCTGCCGAGCAGGGCACCTAAGAAATAGCTCGAAGCACGCATACCCTCGGCTATTTCCTTTGAAACAACAAAAGAGTTGACACTTCTCGGGTCAATCTGAACGGTATTTTTATCTATTGCTTTTATTTCGGCGCCAAGCGATTTCAACGCATTTAATGAAGATGAAACATCGGATATTTCAGGCAGATTTTCTATTATACATGTCTCATCGCATAGCAAAACAGCGGGGATAATAGCTACCGCCGCATTTTTTGCGCCGCTTATATTAACAGTACCTTTAAGAGGGAAACCGCCGTTTATAACAAATTTTTCCAAACTAACACTTCCGTTTTAATTCATAGCTTACTTTATATTATATCCTAGGATATGGCGAAAAATCGGACTATTTATTATTAAAATTTATTTTTTGGGGATAGTTCGGTAGGCAAGACTCTTGCGCTTTCATCGTTATTTCTTTTTCTTTTGATGAGATTACTGTTTGCAAAAAAAGCATTCAAAAATGTCAAAACAAATATACCGGTTGAAACGAAAACGAGCATAAACGAAAAGTCGTTATGAAGAACAGACTGTTTTCCGGCAACGATGGCGATAAGTTGCGGTATCGCAAATGTTTCGCAAAAAGTAGCGGACAAAAATCCCAAAAGCATAAGCAGTTTAGGTCTTTTGCTGTTTGAATTAATATTATTTGCGATTTTAGCAAAGTAGAGCATGAAAACTGTTGTTGAGGTGGTTGCCAAAATCATTAAAGCATTTTCAGAAATAATCGGCGTTTTTGAAATTCTTACATAGGAATAAATCATTAAGATAATCCAGTAAATAAGGGGAGCGATATAAAAAATCCTTTTGATATGGAAATATACGAATTTTTTGGCAGAATATAAGAGGAAAAACACACCGACTATAATATTTACTGCGATGACAATAATATTAAAAATTTGAGAAAATGAAAAACCGCCGATTTTTGTGTAGAGCGAAAAAGCCCTTACGAACATACAAACACCAACTAAAAAAGACGATACGGAAATGCCCGTATTAACCCTCGGCATTTTTAGCGGACATCGCTTTATTTTGAAAGCAAAACCGCCGAAAACTATTGTCAGTAAAAATAAAAGAAACGACAAAAACAACGGTTTGCTGCTTACGAAAAAGCCGGTTCGAACATCTGACGACTGAAAAATCTGAACAGTTCTGAGAAGAACCGAAATCGTAGCTATCAGGTAAAGTATGGAAAAATAATATTTAGTTTTCATAAGTTAACCTCGATTATATGTGAAATACGCAAAATAATTATTATATAATATTATATATATAATATCTAATTTATGGTAAAAAGTCAATAGAAAACAATAAGGAAAAGGTAATATTATGAAAAAGTTTATTTTTGGGTTCTTAATCATATTTTTCATCTGTCTTGTATTGCCACTGTCGGTTAAAAATACCGATAAAAAAAATAAAACCGCCGTTATGGCGGTTAACAATGATACCTTTTATGAAAACAGTCGGGATAATAAGTTCAAAGTTTTAATAACAAAAACAAATAAGACGGTTGAGCTTGAAGCAAAAGATTATGTATTCGGCTGTGTTGCATCGGAAATGCCGATAAGTTATCATGAAGAGGCGCTGAAAGCTCAGGCGGTAGCTTCTTATACTTATGCTTTGAGGAAAAAGGAAAAAAGCAAAAAAGATTATGATTTAACCGATGATTATAAGAAAGACCAATGCTACAAATCGGACGAGGAAATAAAGAAAAATTGGGGCAAAAACTACCAAAAAAACAAAGAAAAACTACAAAAAATAATAGATGAGGTATTAGGTCAGAAGTTGATTTATAACGGTCAAACGGCACTTGCGGTTTACCATTCTGTTTCCTGCGGAAAAACGCTCAGTTCAAAAGAGGTTTGGGGTAGCGAAATTCCTTATCTTGTTTCGCAAGACAGTTCTTTTGATAAACTTGCAGAAAAATATAAAACTGAGGTTTCGGTTAAAACCGATACTTTTATAAAGGATTTTGCCATTCAAAACATAAAGGGCTTAAAATCTGAAAAAAGCCAAAACGGAAGAACCGATTTTCTTGTATCAGAAGATAAAAAGATAGATTCTTCAAAAATTGCGGAAAAATACGGTCTTCGTTCATGCTGTTTTGATGTTTCGGTAAAAAAAGACAAGATGATATTTACGGTTTACGGCTATGGCCATGGGGTTGGAATGAGTCAGAACGGTGCCGACTATATGGCAAAAAACGGCAGTAATTATAAAGAAATTTTACTCCATTATTATAAGGGGTGCGAGATTAAATAATTATTCCGATTTTGCTTTGTTTTTGTAACAAAATTTAAGCATTACAGGCGTTGAGAGGGCGACGAAAACAACGCATAAAACAATTGCCGGAAGAAGTTTTTCGCTTATGTAACCGGCGGTAATTCCTTTTTGCGCAACCATCAAAGCAACCTCTCCTCTTGCTACCATTCCAACACCGATTTTAAGCGAATCCGACCAGTCCATTTTACATATTTTTGCCGCAACTCCGCAGCCGATTATTTTAGAAGCAACAGCCCCCAAAATAAGAAGAACGGCAAAAATTACGATTTTTGGAGTAATACCGGCAATGTTTGTTTTAAGGCCTATACCCGCAAAGAAAACGGGGGAGAAGAGTACATATGATGCAACCGTAACTTTTTTGGCAACAAACTGTCTGGTGTCGGTAAGGTTACAAAGGATAACACCGGCAAAATATGCGCCGGTTATATCTGCAACGCCGAAAAAATGCTCTGCGCAAAATGCCATTAAAAAACAGAAAGCAAGTGCCCATACAGCAAGTCGTCTTGTGTTTGCATGATTTACCGATATCCTCTTAAAAATGTTATAAACAATAAATCCTACAACAACCGCAAAAACGAAGAAAAGCAGTATTTTAAGTATAACAATTCCCGGCTTGACCGAAGTATCTCCGACACCCGTTAAAACACTTAAAACAACTATTCCGATAATATCGTCTATTATCGCTGCCGAAAGGAGAGTTGTTCCGACCTTTGTTTTTAATTTTCCCATTTCGTTAAGCGTTTCAACCGTTATGCTGACACTTGTTGCGGAAAAAACAACTCCGATAAATGCCGCTTTCATAAGCGATGCAAATTTGAGAGTTTCGGCAAAGAATAAAAGATAAATTCCGCCGCAGAACAGAATGGGAACAAAAACACCCATAATGGCTATTAAACAAGCGGCAAGTCCTGTATTTTTGAGCTCGTTTATGTCGGTATCAATACCGGCGATAAACATAAGCATAATAACGCCTATTTCGGCGGTTTTAACAAGAAAATCGCTTTCTTGGAGAATTCCGAGACAGCTCGGCCCCAATAAAACACCGGCAACAAGAGCGCCAACAACCTGAGGCAAATGCACCTTTGCGGTTATAAGTCCGAAAAGTTTTGTGAATAAAAGTATTAACGCTAATGCAAGTAGAAATGTATAGTTCAAAGTCATTACTTCTTTCAAAGGAAATATTAAGGGAACATCGAAAGATGTTCCCGTTATTTTATGAATGATAGAGTTTCTTTGTCTGGTACTTCGGTTCGCAGGTCATATTAACACCGAGTTTTCTGAAAGTTTGCTCATCAACCCTTGCGAGGATAACGGTTGAATGGGCTTCAAGACCTTTGAGTTTTGAAAGACTGTCAAGCGCTTTTTTTGCAAGGTCGTTAGTAGCAGCGCAAATCGAAAGGGCAATTAAAACTTCGTCGATATGAAGGCGAGGATTATGGTTACCGAGTATTTCGGTTTTCATTTTTTGAACCGGCTCGATAATCGTTGGCGATAAGAGGTTTATATCGTCGGGTATACCGGCAACTTCTTTCAACGCATTAAGAAGCATTGAAGAAGAGGAACCTAAAAGGGAAGAGGTTTTTCCGGTAATAATCTTGCCATTGTCAAGTTCGATAGCAGAGGCGGGCGCGCCGGTTTCTTCGGCCTTTTTGTTGGCGGCACTGATAACCGGACGGTCGTTTATACTTATCTTTAACTGATTCATCAGAAGTTCAATTTTTGTAACTTCCGACTGTTCTCCCAAACCCTGTCTTACATTATCAAGAGCAGTATAATATCTGCGGATAATTTCTTTGTTTGCGGCCTCTTTGCAAATCTGGTCATCGCATATTGCAAAACCTGCCATATTTACACCCATATCGGTAGGGCTTTTATATGGCGATTCGCCGAGAATTCCTTCCATCATAGCATTAAGAACGGGGAATATTTCGATATCTCTGTTATAGTTAACGGTAGTCTTGCCATAAGCTTCGAGATGGAACGGGTCTATCATATTAACATCATTAAGGTCGGCGGTTGCGGCTTCGTAGGCAACATTTACGGGATGTTTAAGCGGAATACTCCAAATCGGGAAGGTTTCAAATTTTGCATATCCTGCTGTAATTCCTCTTTTATGCTCATGATAAAGTTGGGAAAGGCAGGTTGCCATTTTTCCGCTTCCGGGGCCGGGGGCGGTTATAACAACGAGTTTTCTTGAAGTTTCGATATAATCATTCTTTCCGAAACCTTCTTCGCTGACAATAAGCGGGATATTAGAAGGATATTCCGCTATCGGATAATGACGGTAGGTTTTGATACCTAAACTGTTAAGGCGGTTTTCAAAAGCTATTGCAGACGGTTGACCTGTAAATCTTGTAATTACAACACTGCCGACATAAAGACCGATACCTCTAAATGCATCTATCAGACGAAGCGTATCAAGGTCGTAAGTAATGCCGAGGTCGCCCCTGCGCTTGTTCTTTTCGATGGCATCGGCATTTATGGCGATGATTATTTCGGCATCGTCTTTAAGTTCCAAAAGCATTTTGACCTTTGAATCTGGAGCAAATCCGGGTAAAACCCTTGAAGCATGGTAATCATCAAATAACTTTCCGCCGAATTCCATATATAGCTTATCGCCGAACATAGCAATTCTGTCTCTTATGTTCTGCGATTGCAACTGAATGTATTTTTCGTTATCAAATCCTACTTTCAATATTTTTCTTTCCCTTCTAAACCTTTAATCCAAAGATATATTATAACAAAATCTCATTGTATATGCAATAGTTTTAAGCAAAAAAATTAAATGAAATTGTTGGAAAACCGCTAAAAAAATCGAAAAAAGCAATTTATCAAAATTGTATAATTTTTTTAACATTTTGCTTGACAAATTGTAAATAATGTATTATAATTAAAATAGAAAAGAAAGGTGTGGATAAAAATGAAAGATACTCCACCGGAAAGTAATCTTAAATAAACCGAAAGAGGTGAGTCCGAAAATTACTTAAATTTCTTTTCTAACGATATTATTATAAGGTGAGTCCGATGTACAAAATTTATTGATTTCAAACTATATTTAATTGGTGAGTCCGATGTACATTTAATATATAAGGCGGGATTGTGTTTGCAGTCCCGCTTTTATTTTTTTGTTTTTAATATTGACAAATGCTCTTTTTAGGTGTATCATATACTGCATAAATATTCAAAAAGAGGGTAATTTTATGAAAAAAGAGTGCATAAAAAAGGTTATTCTTGCATATTCCGGTGGGCTTGATACTTCGATTATCATTCCCTGGCTTAAAGAAAACTATAATAACTGTGAGGTTGTTGCGGTTTCGGGAAATGTCGGTCAGGCGGAGGAGCTTGAAGGTCTTGAAGAAAAAGCGCTTAAAACTGGCGCTTCAAAACTCTATGTTCTTGACCAAACCGATGAATATGTTGATGATTTTATAATTCCGACCATGAAGGCGGGTGCATACTACGAGGATTATCTGCTCGGAACTTCACATGCAAGGCCCTGTATAGCAAAGGGACTTGTTGATATTGCAATAAAGGAAAAAGCAGATGCCATTTGCCACGGTTGTACCGGAAAGGGCAATGATCAGGTTCGTTTTGAACTTGCGATAAAGCATTTTGCGCCCGAAATGCCTATTATTGCGCCTTGGAGAGAATGGGATATCAAGTCGAGAGATGAAGAAATCGACTATGCCGAAGCCCATAATATACCTCTTAAAATAAACAGAGAAACAAACTATTCAAAGGATAAAAACCTATGGCATTTATCCCATGAGGGTCTTGACCTTGAAGATACCGGAAACGAGCCGATGTATGAAAAGAAGGGCTTTTTGGAAATGGGCGTATCGCCTATTGACGCTCCCGATGAGCCGACTTATATAGAGCTTGAATTTGAAAAAGGCGTTCCTACAAAGCTTGACGGTAAAAAGATGACCGCAAAAGAGATTATTCTAAAACTCAACGAACTCGGCGGCAAAAACGGTATCGGAATAATAGATATCGTTGAAAACAGACTTGTCGGAATGAAATGCAGGGGCGTTTACGAAACTCCCGGAGGTACAATTCTTTATAAGGCGCATGAAGCTCTTGAAAGTATTTGTCTTGATAAACTTACAATGCATGAAAAGCAAAAATTATCCATAACCTTTGCCGAACTTGTTTATAACGGTCAGTGGTTTACTCCGCTGAGAGAAGCCCTTTCGGCATTCGTTGATAAAACTCAGGAAACGGTTACGGGAAAAGTAAGACTGAAACTTTACAAAGGCAATATTATAAAGGCGGGGGTTTGGAGTGATTATTCGCTTTACAGCGAAGAAATTGCAACCTTCGGCGAAAGCGATTACGACCAAAAAGATTCCGCAGGATTTATAAATCTTTACGGTCTACCTATTAAAGTTCAGGCGCTTGTTGATAAGAAAAATAAGAAGGATAAATAAATGGCAAAAATGTGGGAAGGTGTTACAAGCGGTATAACCGATAGTTTAGCCGATGATTTCAACTCTTCTATCGGTTTTGACAGCCGTATGTATGCCGAGGATATAAAAGGCAGTATGGTTCATGCCGAAATGCTTTCAAATAAGGGTATTATAGCCCAAGACGAAGCCGAAAAAATAATCGAGGGACTTGAAGGCATTTTAAGCGATATCGAAAACGGAACTTTGAAAATAGATTATTCATGCGAAGATATCCATATGTTTATCGAAGCCGAACTTACGGGCCGCTTAGGCGAATTAGGCAAGAAACTTCATACCGCAAGAAGCCGAAACGATCAGGTTGCTCTTGATTTGCGCCTTAATATGAGGAAAGAAATCGACGAAATATCCGATTTACTTAAAGAATTTATCGGAATTATTTGCGATAAGGCGGAAGAAAATAAAGGGATAATTATGCCCGGTTATACCCATCTTCAAAGGGCGCAGCCGATAACATTCGGCCATCAGATTATGGCTTATGCCATGATGTTTTTAAGAGATATCGAAAGGTTGGCAGATGCGAAAAAACGGCTTAATATTTCGCCTATCGGCTCTTGCGCACTGGCAGGAACAACCTATAATACGGATAGGTTTTTCGAGGCGGAAAAATTAGGGTTTGAAGGGCCCTGTCTTAATTCTATAGACGGTGTTTCGGACAGAGATTTTGTTTTGGAAATTCTTTTCGATATTTCGGCAATTATGATGCATTTATCAAGATTTTCCGAAGAGATTATTCTTTGGTCGAGCTGGGAGTTTAAGTTTATAACTCTTGACGATGCTTATACAACCGGTTCCTCTATAATGCCACAGAAAAAGAACCCCGATATGGCTGAACTTGTTCGGGGTAAAACGGGCAGAGTTTACGGAGATTTAATGGCTTTGCTGACCACCCTTAAAGGCATACCACTTGCTTATAATAAAGATATGCAAGAGGATAAAGAGGGTGTTTTTGATGCCGTTGATACCGTTAAAATGTGCATAAAAATCTTTATCGGAATGATAAAAACCTTAAAAACAATACCCGAAAATATGCTCAAAGCGGCGCAAAAGGGTTTTATAAATGCAACCGACCTTGCCGATTATCTTGTAAAAAAAGGCGAAAGTTTCAGAAATGCCTATAAAATTTCGGGTAAAATTGTTGCCGACTGTATGGAAAACGGTTATATTCTCGAAAATTATCCGCTTGAAAAGTATAAAGAAAAGAGCAGATTATTTGAAAGCGACCTTTATGACGCCATTGACCTTACCGAATGCGTAAATAAGCGCATAAGCTTTGGCGGAACGGGCATAAAATCGGTTGAAAATCAGATTTCGGTAGTAAGAGAAAAATTAAAATAACAAACAGTTTTGGAGTTCTGCAAACGGCAGAACTCCTTTTTTTATTGATTTGTATATGAAAATATGTTATGATATATTTTAGATTAAATTAAAGGAAAGATGTTATGGCAGAAAAAACTTTTAAGACCGAAATAACTTCTAAACATAAATTGTTTGATTTGCATATTAGGGAAACTTTTGAATATAAAGACCTTATTTTTCTTTTTGTAAAGCGTGATTTCAAATCCCGTTATAAGCAAACTGTTTTAGGGCCGCTTTGGGCGATAATTCAGCCGTTGCTTACAACCATTGTTTTTACCGTAATTTTCGGAAATTTAGCAAAACTGACAACCGCCGATGTTGCGGGAAAATATAATATTCCGAACTTTGTTTTTTATATGTCGGGAAACATTTGTTGGCAGTATTTTGCGGGTACTTTAAGCGCAACTTCAAGTACATTTTTAGCCAATAAAGGAACGATGGGAAAGGTATATTACCCAAGACTTGTAACCCCGATTTCAACGGCTTTTTCCGGCTTGATTTCCTTTGGAATTCAACTTGTTATGCTTTTTGGATTTTGGACTTATTTTCTGATAAAAGGCGGAACGAGCATAAGGGTTTCGCCCATGCTTCTTATGATACCGCTTGTAATAATTCAGCTGATAGTTTTATCGGTAGGTTGCGGAATAATTATTTCCTCGGTTACGACCAAATACCGTGATCTCAGTATGCTTGTCGGATTCGGGCTTTCGCTTTGGCATTATGCAACCCCGATAGCATACGGTTTAAGACTCATTCCGCAAAAATATGCATCAATTTATTTGCTTAATCCCGTAACCTCAATAATAACAACATTCAGATATGCAGTTTTGGGAGTAGGGTATTTTAACATCGGGTATTACCTTATAAGTTGGGCATTCAGTATAACCTTCTTCTTTATCGGAATTGTATTATTCAGCCGAATTGAAAGGGTATTTATGGATACAATTTAAGTTTTTGGCTATAAAACCGGCGCTTGTTAAAAAAGCGTCGGTTTTTTGTCGTCGAATGTCGCAAATTTCGGGCTTATAATCATTATAGCGCACAGCAAAGATAAATAGATTTTTCTATTTGGAAAGGAGAACAAATGATTGAAGCCAGTTTTGAGTGTCAGCAGATGACGCTCGAATATGTCGGCATAGTCGAGGACAGCGTAAGATTTCTTAAAATCCATTTTAATTTTGACGAATATTGGGACGGTGCAGAAAAAACGGCGGTTTTCGAGCATAACGGCGAAAAATATTTAGTTGCGCTCTGCGAAGGAAACAGTATGTATCTCGGCAATAATACCTGCTATGTACCGCAAGAGGTAATCAAAGCAACAAGTTTTTTTGTTTCGGTCTTTGCGCAAAAAAACAATACCGTTATAACATCTTCATCGGAGCCGGTAACGGTAGAAGAAAGCAACGAAAACAAAAATATTCCGTCTGACCCTACGCCGTCATCTTGGACGCAGATGCTCGGCATTGCAAACTATGCAAAAGAGGTTGCCGAAGCGGTCGAAGAAAGGGCGGACAGCGGAGAATTTGACGGTGTCGGAGTAGTTTCGGGCGGTACCGAAAATCAGATTTTGGCAAAGGCATCAAATGAAGATTATGATACAAAATGGGTTACTCCCGTAAATGCCTATTCGAAAACTGAATCCGATGCGGTATATGTTAAAAAAACGGTAAAAATAAACGAAAAACCGCTCGAAAACGATATTTCTTTAACCGCAAATGATGTCGGCGCATATGAAAAACCGTCGAACGGCATCCCGAAAAGCGACCTTTCAAGCGGTGTTAAATCGAGTCTTGCCAAAGCGGATACGGCTTTGCAGGAACACCAGAGTTTAACCGATTATGCCGAAAAAATATGGGTGGAAGACAAGGGGTATCTGACCGAGCATCAAAGTTTAGTTAATTACTATACCAAAGGGCAGGTTGATAATCTTATTCCTACGGTTGACTCCGTTTATGACTTTGAAAGCCCTAATCCTCAAAGCGGAACTGCGCTCGGTTCGGCGATAGCAGATTTAACGCTTTATATCGATACGAAGGATGCTGAAAAGCAGGATAAACTTATTGCAGGAGATAATATTACTATCGACGAAAATAATGTTATAAGTTCGAGCGGTTCGGGCGGAAGTTTGGAAAAATGGGAACTTTTAGGCGAAATAACGCATGACGGTTCAACTTCAAGATATTTCTTTTCGCAGGATTCAAACGGTAATCCGCTAAACCTGAAAGCGGCATCTGTTTTGATGGATAACTGCATAATAAACGATATTTCAGATGAGCATTATATCGGCATAAACTTTAACAAAATCGGAAAAACTTATGCCTATTTTCAGAAAAATACTGCGATAACGCAACATGCCTTCATTTCGTTCACCAAAAAGAACGGATTTAATGTTATAGAGGGCAGTCATTTTGTTAGCGAAAACGGCGGATTTGCAAATTTGGGACAGGCATCGTTCCCGCTTAAAGAATTTCCCGTAAAATACGCAGACTCTCAAAGTAATTTAACTACTTGGCTGTGGATAGATATTGATTCAGGTTCAATTCTTAACAGCGGCGCAAAGTTTTATGTTTACGGAATAAAAGCATAAAGTAATGGCGGCAACCGTTTTTAGAAGCGGTTGCCGTTTTTTGTTCGAAAAATCGTAATGATTTTCGTTTTTTTATCAAAAATCGGTTGATTTTTGTGGTATATTGTGTTATTATATTATAACAAATAATTTGCTTTAATTTTTATGTATATATAAATAAATAAAAAAAGGGATGGATGATTTTGGCTTTCGATTTTGTTAAAAAATTTGAAAAATTTGAAGATAAAGTTTGGCTTGCAACTCCTACTCCTCATCCGGAAATGTTGGAATACATAAAAGATGCTTACGATAAAAACTGGATGACAACAGCGGGAGAAAATCTTAATGAGGTTGAAAAAATCGCTGCTGAAAAAGCCGAGGTGAAATATGCCGTCGGTTTGTGCAACTGCACTTCGGCGCTCCATCTTTGCATAAAACTTGCAGGTGAAAAATTATACGGTAAACCGGCAATAAGCCATGGCGCCCTTGAAGGCAAAAAGGTTTTTTGCTCGGATATGACATTTGATGCCACCCTCAATCCCGTTGTATATGAGGGCGGTATTCCTGTTTTTATAGATACTGATGCCAATAGTTGGAATATGGATGCCGATGCGCTCGAAAAGGCATTTGAACTTCATCCCGATGTTAAACTTGTAGTAAGCGCCGAGCTTTACGGCTTCCCCGGAAGAATGGACGAAATCAAGCGTATTTGTGAAAAACACGGAGCGCTTTTAGTAGAAGATGCCGCCGAGGCGATGGGTGCTACTATTGATGGTAAACAATGCGGTTCGTTCGGTGATTATTCGGCAATAAGTTATAACGGAAACAAGATTATAACGGGAACATCGGGCGGTTGTCTTTTAACTAACAGTTTGGAAGATGCAAATCAAGCCCGAAAATGGAGTACCCAGTCAAGAGAAAATGCGCCGTGGTATCAGCATGAGCAGGTTGGATATAACTACCGTATGTCTAACTTTATTGCAGGTGCCGTAAGAGGTCAGTATCCATATCTTGAAGAGCATATCGCTCAAAAGAAAGCAGTTTACGAAAGATATAAAGAGGGACTTAAAGGTTTGCCCGTAAAGATGAACCCGATAGTTGACGGAACCGAACCAAACTATTGGCTGTCGTCGCTTATCATTGATAAAAATGCGATGTGCAAACAGGTCAGAGATGACAGCAAAGCGCTTTATAATCCCGAAAAGGGCAAGAGTTGTCCTACCGAGATTTTAGAGGCGTTGGCAACGATAAACGCAGAAGGCAGACCGATTTGGAAACCTATGCATATGCAACCGATGTACCGTTTGCATGATTTTGTTACGAAATCGGGTAACGGAAGGGCTATGACAAACGCATATATATCGGGCGGAGTTTTCGATGTTGGTGCTGATATTTTCGATAGGGGCTGCTGTCTGCCGAGTGATAATAAGATGACCAAAGAACAGCAAGACAGGATTATTGAAGTAATCAGAGCTTGTTTTGAATGATAGGGGATATATTGTTTGACTAATCAGGTTAAAAAGAAAGAGGAAAAAAAGAGGGCAACTTCAAGTTTTTATGCCAAGTATGTAAAAAGAATATTGGATATTTGCTGTGCTCTTATGGCAATAATAGTTTTTTCATGGCTATATTTAATCGTTGCATTTTTGGTTAGAATAAAACTCGGAAAACCGATTTTATTTAAGCAGGAACGCCCCGGTAAAGATGAAAAAATTTTTAATCTCTATAAGTTCAGAACGATGACCGATAAAAAAGACGAAAACGGAGAACTTTTGCCCGATAGCATTCGCCTTACCAAGTTCGGCAGATTTTTGAGAGCAACATCGCTTGATGAGCTTCCCGAAGCATTTAATATTCTAAAAGGCGATATGTCGGTTGTAGGGCCGAGACCGCTTCTTGTAAAATATTTACCGCTTTATAACGAGGAACAGCATCATAGACATGATGTCAGACCCGGACTTTCGGGATATGCTCAGGTTAACGGCAGAAATACTGTTTCTTGGGAAGAAAAATTCAAAATGGATGTTACATATACGGAAAATGTTACATTTATGCTTGATGCAAAGATTATTCTTCAAACTGTATTTAAGGCATTTATAAAACAAGAGGGAATATCGTCTGATTCTTCCGAAACGATGGAAGAGTTTACGGGCAACCAAGTTAAACAGGAGATAACGGTATGAAAAAAGATGTTATTATAATCGGCGCCGGCGGACACGGAAATGTTGTTGCCGATATAGTAAAACTAAACGGCGATAATCTTGTCGGTTTTTTAGACGATAAACCCGCCGATAAAGTTCTTGGTGCGGTAAGCGATTATGAAAAATACAAAGACTGTTATTTTGTTATTGCAATAGGAAATGCCGAAGTAAGAGAACAAATAAGCAAAAACAA
Source organism: Clostridia bacterium (assembly GCA_024404145.1). Taxonomy (GTDB): domain Bacteria; phylum Bacillota; class Clostridia; order Oscillospirales; family Acutalibacteraceae; genus UBA737. The sequence goes on from JAKSQK010000005.1 coordinate 19,299, forward strand.
ATGCAGATATTATACCGCCATTCATCCTTCGGCAATTATTTCTCCTTCTGCCGAAATAGGCGAGGGAACGGTTGTTATGCCGAATGCCGTAATAAATGCCGATGCAAAAATCGGAAAGCATTGTATAATAAACACTTCTGCCGTTGTTGAGCATGATAACGAAATAGGGGATTTTGCTCATATATCGGTTGGCGCAAAACTCGGCGGAACAGTGCATATAGGCAAATCAACATGGGTAGGTATCGGCGCATGTATAAAGAATAATACGAATATCTGCGAAAACTGTCTTATCGGTGCGGGTGCCGTAGTAGTAAAAGATATTATGATCGGCGAGACCTATGTCGGAGTACCTGCTGAAAGGTTGGGAAAATGAAGATAGTTGTTTTGGCTAACTTTGCTATGGGGCTTTATAAATTCAGAAAAGAACTTATAGAAGAACTTTGCAAAGATAATGAAGTTTATATAGTTTTGCCCGATGGCGAGTTTATTGAGGAACTTAAAAAAATCGGCTGTAAATTCATTCCGTTTGAGTTTAATCGCAGAGGAATAAATCCGATAGCCGATTTTAATCAAATAATAAGATATAAAAAAATACTCAAATCGTTAAAACCCGATGTTGTTTTATCCTATACGATAAAGCCCAATGTTTACGGCGGAATTGCTTCGAGCAGTCTCAAAATCCCGTATATAGCGAATGTTACGGGGCTTGGAACTTCGATAGAAAACGGCGGACTTTTGGGTTTTATATCGACAACGCTATATAAGATAGGTCTTAAAAAGGCGAGTTGTGTTTTCTTTCAAAATGAGAACAACAAAAAGCTTTTTGAGGATAAAAAAATCGTTTCCGGAAAAACCCGTTTAATTCCCGGCTCAGGCGTAAACCTCTCCAACCATAATTTAGAGGAATACGAGAGCGATGCCGAAGGAATAAGGTTTTTGTTTATCGGAAGGATTATGAAAGATAAGGGAATAGGCGAGTTGCTTGATGCTTTTGATGTTATAAGCGCCAAATATCCAAATGTATCGCTTGATATTGTAGGCGGTTGCGATGAGGATTATTCGGCTGTTTTAGAGGAAAAAGCCGAAAGCGGATTTATTACATATCACGGTCAACAAAAGCAGGTTCACGAATTTATTAAAAATTCACATTGTACCGTCTTACCATCTTACCATGAGGGACTTGCAAATGTTTTGCTTGAATCAGCTTCAACCGGCAGACCGGTTATAGCATCGAGAGTTCCCGGTTGCATAGAAACTTTTGATGAGGGCATAACCGGTTTCGGTTGCGAAGTTAAAAGTTATGAAAGTTTGGCGAAAGCGATGGAAAAGTTTATCGTTCTTTCGTTAGATGAGAAAAAACAGATGGGGCTTAACGGCCGTAAAAAAGTTGAAAAAGAATTCGATAGAAGTATCGTAATAGATGCTTATATTGATGAAATAAATAATATAAAAAAACCGATTTGATAGGAGTTTGTTATAATGTCGCTTTATGAAAAAATTGTAAAAAGAGAAGAAAAGGTTGCTTTGGTAGGTCTTGGTTATGTCGGAATGCCTATTGCAGTTGAGTTTTCAAAGCATGTTGATGTTATCGGCTTTGATATCAACAAAGCAAAGGTTGAGGCATATAAGAACGGAACCGACCCTACGCTCGAAGTCGGAGATGAAGCAATAAAATCCTGTAATGTTTGCTGGACTTCGGACGAATCAAAACTTAAAGAGGCAAAGTTTATAATAGTTGCCGTTCCGACGCCCGTAAACGATGATACAACCCCCGATTTAACTCCGGTTATCGGCTCTTCCGAAATTGTCGGCAGAAACCTTACAAAAGGTTCGATAGTTGTATATGAATCAACCGTTTATCCGGGTGTTACGGAGGAAACCTGTATTCCGATTTTGGAAAAAGAGTCGGGTCTTAAATGCGGAGTTGACTTTAAGGTAGGATATAGCCCCGAAAGAATAAATCCGGGCGATAAAGTTCATAGACTTACAACTATAAAGAAGATAGTTTCGGGTATGGATGCCGAATCGCTCGAAGAAATAGCAAATGTTTATAAAATCGTAGTTGAAGCAGGTGTTCATAAAGCTTCCTGTATAAAGGTTGCCGAAGCCGCAAAGGTTATCGAAAACAGTCAGCGCGATATTAACATTGCTTTTATGAACGAACTTTCTATTATTTTTAATAAAATGGGAATAGATACGCTTGAAGTTTTGGAAGCAGCCGGAACAAAATGGAACTTCCTTCCGTTTAAGCCGGGTCTTGTAGGAGGTCATTGCATCGGTATAGACCCGTATTATCTTACCTACCGTGCAGAACAGTTCGGCTATCATTCTCAAATTATACTTTCGGGCAGAAGGATAAACGACGATATGGGCAAATATGTTGCCGAGCAAACCGTAAAGCAACTGATAGCTGCCAATAAATCCATTAAAACGGCAAGAGTCGGTTGTCTTGGTATAACCTTTAAGGAAGACTGCCCCGATACCCGTAATTCAAAGGTAAACGATATTCTCAAAGAACTCGGTGAATACGGCATTAAACCTATCGTTTGCGACCCCGTTGCAGATGCGCCCGATGCTAAAAAATTCTACGGTGTGGATTTAGTTCCGATTGAGGAACTTAACAATTTGGACTGCCTTATTATCGCAGTTGCTCATAACGAATTTAAGGCGCTTACAAATGATGATATCGCAAAGATGTTTGCCGATAAGGATAATTCAAGAAATGTTATAGTCGATGTTAAGGGTGTTCGCAATAAGGATGAGCTTAAAGCACTCGGATATCGCTATTTCAGATTATGATACGAAGGAAAAATAAATGAAATATCAAGAACTAAAATTTCCAAAAGATTCTTTGTTTTTAGTAACGGGCGGAGCAGGTTTTATCGGCTCTAATATATGCGAGGCGCTTCTTAAAATGGGCTATAAAGTTCGTTGCCTTGATGACCTTTCAACAGGAAAGCAGAAAAATGTAGATATGTTTGCCGATAATCCTAACTATGAGTTTATAAAGGGCGATATTAAGGATTTCGATACCTGTATGAAGGCATGTGAGGGTGTCGATTATGTTATGAACGAAGCCGCTTGGGGAAGCGTTCCCCGTTCTATTGAAATGCCTCTTTTCTACTGTGCCAATAATATTCAGGGTACACTTAATATGATGGAGGCCTCCCGTCAGCAAGGGGTTAAAACCTTTGTTTATGCTTCGAGTTCATCGGTTTACGGCGACGAGCCGAACCTTCCTAAAACCGAGGGCATTGAAGGAAATCTTTTGTCGCCTTATGCGCTGACAAAGCGTTGCGATGAGGAATGGGCAAAGCAGTATTCAATGCATTACGGGCTTAAAACGGTAGGTCTCAGATATTTTAATGTTTTCGGCAGAAGGCAGGACCCGAACGGCGCTTATGCTGCCGTAATTCCGAAATTTATTAAAATGCTCTTAAACGATGAACAGCCGACAATAAACGGCGACGGCAGACAGTCAAGAGATTTTACATATATTGAAAATGTAATCGAGGCAAACTTAAAGGCATGTCTTGCCCCGGACGAAGCTTCGGGACAAGCATTTAATGTTGCTTTTGGCGGAAGAGAATATTTAATTGATATCTACTATACCTTAACAAAGGCGCTCAATAAGGAAATCGAGCCGAATTTCGGCCCCGACAGAAAAGGCGATATCAAGCATAGTAACGCTGATATCAGTAAAGCTAAAAAACTACTCGGTTACGACCCGCAGTACGATTTTGCAACGGGACTTAACGAAGCAATCGAGTGGTATAAGGAGAATTTGTAATGATTATTGAAAAAATTAAGACCGTGCTTTATTACATAATACCTTCAATGAATCATTGGCCGCTGACATTTGTTGCGCTTAAAGCTATGCGCTCATATAAGAAGAGAAACGGCTATACTTTTGATATATACCATCCGAAGAGTTTTGCAGAGAAAATTCTCACTTATACAGTTTTATATGACAATTCAAAAAATTCAAAAGCCGTTGATAAATATGAATTTAAGAGTTATATAAAAGAAAAATTAGGCAAAGACGGTTACACTATTCCCGCTTATAAAGTTTGGAATAATATTGACGAGGTTAAAAGAGATTGGGATGATTTGCCAAATGAATTCTTTATCAAATCGACTATTTCCTGCTCCGGCGCTAATATGTTTGCGGTAAAAGACAAAGCATCGCTTGATAAAGAAAAAGCATTTTCCGAAATCAATAAATGGTTCAAACCGAGAAATACCAGATTAAATAGTTACAATAGGGTATATTGGTCGGCAAAACCCCGTGTTATTGCTGAAAAATTTATGAGTGATTTTGATAAAGACGATTTGCAAGATTATAAATTTTACTGTTTTAACGGCGAACCTTTGTTATTGCATACCACTACAAGAGACTTTGAAAACTTTAACTATCCGAGAACTTTTTTCGATATGGATTGGAATAAGATAGATGTATCTCTTATTGACCACCCAACCGCAGATTCCGTGCCAAAGCCAAAACATTTTGAAGAGATGAAAGAATTGGCAAGAACATTATCGAAAGATTTAGTTTTTGCGAGGATAGACTTATACGAGGGAGAAGAACATCCTCTCGTTGGCGAAGTAACATTAGGCGATCCTGCCTGTCCGATAAAGCCGTTGTCTTTTGACAGAGAATTGGGCGATAAATTTGATTTGCCGCTTGAAAAGCTCGATAAGTGTTTATTATGGAAAAAGTAATATTTTTTGATTTTTGTGATACTCTTGTCAATATGCAAACGGCAAATGCTTTTGTTGAATTTGTCTTAAAAGATTATCCTAAAAAGGCAAAAAGAATGCGGATAAAAATTAAAATTATTGCAAAACTGAAAATCAGAAGAATTTTGCAATTATTTTTCCCCGACATGTCTTTTTATAAGCAGATGCGTTTACTTGCATTAAAGGGTATAACTTGCTCGGAATTAGAAGCAAAAGCGGAAATGTTTTATAATCAAATAGTCAAGTCGAATTTAATAGCCCAAACAATTCAAGAACTGAATGACTTTCAAAATTCAGATGATACGGTTGTTATTGTCAGCGCCGGATATGAAATATATTTGAAGTATTTTTGTAAAGATTACGGAATAAATCATTTGTTTGCAACTGAATTTGAATTCAAAGATGATGTTTTTACGGGCCATTGTATTGGTAAAGACTGCATAGAACAAGAAAAAGTTAAAAGGATAAAAGATTTTGATAACTTTGATTATAAGGTCTGTTTTTCCGATTCCGATTCGGATTTACCGTTGTTTCAATACTGCGATGAGCGAATTGCCGTTTTGAATAAAGAAAAATACAATGATAAAATACCCGTTTGGGTAGAAGAAATAAATGCGAAAGTGATATGGCACTGAATATGAAATACATAAATAAATATTTACGCAACCTTAAACCCTATAAGTTAGCAAGTCATAAAATTTGGAATGTTGAGCCGAAAAAGAGGAATGACATTTTGAAGCTGGACTGGAATGAATCTACCTGTCCGCCTTCTCCTAAGGTAAAAGAGGCGCTTAACAACCTGTTATCTCAGGATAATTTTTTCAATTTATATCCTTCAACCTATAATGAAAAACTTTTATCAAAATTAAGCGATTATGTCGGTATGCCGGTCGATAATATTCAATACTTTGCAAGTTCTGACTCGTTGCATGAATATATAGCAAAGCTTTATATCAGTATCGGAGATCCGGTTTTAATTCTTTGGCCCTCTTATGATAATTTCAGGTTAACAGCCGAAGTAAACGGGGCAAAACTTTATTTTTCGGAGCTTACCGATAAATTTGAGTTCGATTTTAACAAATTTTCTTCCGACATTGAGCGGATAAACCCATCGCTCGTTTATATTTGTAATCCGAATAATCCTACCGGAACATTGGTAACACCCGACCAAATCAAGAATTTACTTACCGCATTTCCCGATACGATGTTTCTTATTGACGAAGCATATTCGGAATTTTCAAAGGTAAGCGTTAATTCTTATGTAACAGAGTATGACAATTTATTGGTAACTCATACTATGTCGAAAGCTTTTGCACTTGCTAATTTCCGTTTTGGATATCTCGTTTCATCGAAAGAGAATATAAAAGATATTTCAAGAATCAGGAATCCGAAAAATATAACAACATTTACTCAAAATGCCGTAATAGCTGCATTATCCGATGTTGATTATATGTGGAAATATGTAGAAGAAGTAAATTCTGCAAAAAAGTGGTTTACAGAAGAAATCAATAGTTTGGATTCGCGCGTTAAAGTATATCACAGCAACGGAAATTTTGTGCTCATAAAATGCGCTGATGTTCAAATAAAGGATAAAATTGTAGAGCGTTTAGCCGAAAATAATATTTTTGTTCGTGATGTAAATCAAAGCGAAACATTAAAGAACTGTTTCAGAGTAACTATCGGAAACCGAAAAGATATGGAAAAGGTTTTTGATAATTTGAAAAAAATACTATTAGGTTAAATATTAAGCGAATTTTTGATACCGTTTTGAATTTCGGTTATTCCGAAAGCGGTTGAAGATTTACATAAAACAGATTTAATTATTACCAAATCACCATAGGAGGCAGATATAATGAATTGCATCGGTTTTCCAATCAACGATAAAGAAAACGAAAACAGAAGAGCCCTAATTCCGGAACATTTGGCAAATATAAAAAATGTAAACTGTTTGTATTTCGAAAAAGGTTACGGAGATGTTTTGGGTTATAGCGATTCGGACTATGAAAAAATGGGGGCGCATATTGTCGATAGAAAAACAGTTCTTTCAAAGCCCATTATTTGCGACCCGAAAATAGGTGATGCCGGATACTTGAACGAACTGAAAAATCAAACCCTTTTCGGCTGGGTACATGCTGTTCAAAACCGAGATATCACCGATATTTTGATTAACAATAAACTTTCGGCATATTGCTGGGAAGATATGCATGATAGGGGAAGGCATGTTTTTTGGAGAAATAATGAAATTGCGGGAGAAGCCGCAATAATGCATGCTTTTCAATGCTTTGGGCTTATGCCGAAGGGCTCAAAAGTTGCTTTGATAGGAAGGGGCAATGTTTCTTCCGGTGCGTTAAGGATTTTAACGCTTTTGGGCGCCGATGTTACCATTTATTCCCGAAATGTTGAATCGTTGTTCAGAGATGAATTTTCAAAATATGATGTTATAGTAAATGCTTTGCTTTGGGATGTTTACAGAAAAGACCATCTCATTTATCGGGAAGATTTGAAAAAAATGAAAAAAAACAGCATGATAATTGATATAAGTTGCGATAGGGCAGGTGCTATCGAATCAAGCATACCTACGACAATAGAAAATCCTTATTATTATGTTGACGGAGTATTTCATTATGTTGTTGACCATACCCCGAGTTTGGTGTACAAAACAACATCAAAAGCAATTTCTGTTGAAGTTGCAAAATATATTGATTTGTTGGTTGAAGGCAAAGAAAATAACATATTAAAAAATGCAAAATGTATGGAAAACGGTCAAATAATTGATAAAAGAATCAATGATTTTCAAAATCGTTAAGTTAACTTAATCATTATTAAGTTTTCATTATGTGAAAAAGGAGTCAAAAGTATGATAAAAATCGGAAAACCGTATTTATCCGAAACGGAAAACGGTGCAACAAGACTTTGTGCAATAGTAAATTATGACGGTAAAGATGAAGAAATTTGGTATGAAGTTGAGCAAGAGTTTTCAAAATATTTGTGTTTTGAAAGAGCAGATGCGTTTTTACTTGCTTTTCTTCCTTATGCTATGGCATTCAAACATGATATTGAAATATCTGCACCGATATCTGAAAGATTGTTTTATCAATTAACTAATTATTATATTCCCGCTTTAAGTAAATTTTCTAATTATTACAGTTTGATAAAAATTATTCCGGAATCTCTTGATTCAACAAATTATGTTGTAGGAAACGGTGTCGGAACCGGATTTTCTGCCGGAGTAGATTCTTTTTATTCTGTATGCAAACATTTAGAAAATAGGGAAGAATCCTTCCGCTTAACCCATCTTACATTTTTTAAGGTCGGAGCGACCGGCTCTTACGGCGGAGAAAAGGCCGACGAGACTTTCCGCCATAGAGTTGAAAAATTCAGAAGTTTCGGCGCAAAACGCGGGCTTAAATTCGTTACGGTTGATTCAAATGTCAGCGAACATGCAAGAATGAGTTTTAACTATATTCATACATTCCGTTCGGTGTCGGCAGTTTTGGCGCTTCAAAAATTATTCGGAAAATATTATTATTCAGCAGGTGAAACCGTTGGAAGTTTTAAGATAAATCCTATCGCCAGTTCGTATTTTGATATTTTTAATCTTGAAAATTTTGCGGTTGAGGGAATGACCCTTTACAGCACCGGTTGCGACTGTGAAAGAACTGAAAAGCAAGAATATATTTCTCATTTTGAAGATTCATACGATTTGCTTAATGTTTGTAACAGCGAGGCGGAAAACTGTTGTAGGTGCGAAAAATGTATTCGTACAATGGCGGCTTTCTATTCTCTCGGAGTTTTGGATAAATATAAAAATGCATTCGACCTCGATTATTTTTACAATAATTTCAGTTCTTGTATGGCTTTGCTTATCGGCAAAAAATTCGACGGTACTGTCGAAGGAAATCTTGATGCCATTCTTGTTAAAGATATAAAAAAATCGGGACGAAAGATACCGTTTTCAGCTTATATTAAGGCAATTCCCGTTGCTTTCAAAGCATTTGCTTACAGAGTTGCAAGAAAAATCAAACCTATTAGAAAGTGGTATCATAAAAAGATGCATGATGAATTAGGTTGCAACTATAACGACGGTTGATGGTAGGTTATATGGATTTTACTAAAATATATAATTCATCTCCTGTATTTTTTCAAAATATCATGACAACGGTACAGGGCTATATTTATAAAAAAGAAAGATACGGTAAGGCATATAAAGATGCGCTTAACGAGTTTAACGGCAGAGATTATTCCGACCTTAACTCTCTTCAAAATTATCAATGGGAGCGCTTTTCGGAGCTTTTAAGATTTGCCGTTAATAACAGTCCGTTTTATAAGGATTTTTATAAGGACATTGATATCGAAAAGGTAATAAACTCAAAGGATATCACCCTGCTTCCCGTTCTCGAAAAGGAAACAGTAAGGCAAAATATTGATAAAATGTATGCTATTCCTTTGAGCGATGCGGTAGTAAGTAATACGAGCGGAACTACCGGAAAATCCATGAAGTTTTATTATTTGGGCGAGGACCTCGAGCGCCGTATGGCATATCTTGACGCCTTTAAGCAAAAGCATGGATTTATTGCCGGTAAAATGAAAAGAGCAAGTTTTAATTCTTCTAAAATTGTTCCGCCAAACTCAAAAAACAACATTTTTTGGCGCGATAATCTCTCGATAAAACAGAGGATTTATTCGGGGTATCACTGCAAGTCGGATAATTGCAAATATTATGTTGATAATCTTAATATTTATAAACCCGATTCGCTTGACGGATATCCTTCGGCAATGTATGAATTGGCAAAATATATTATTGATAATAATGTTTCGTTGACCTTTACTCCCGTCGCCATATTCCCGACCGCCGAAACATTATTACCACATTACCGAGAGGTAATTGAAAAAGCATTTAACTGTCCTGTTAGGGACCAGTATGCTTCGAGCGAGGGTGCGCCGTTCATAACCGAATGTAAATGCGGAAAACTTCATTACTGTATGGATACGGGAATAATTGAGTTTTCGGAAGATGGCAGAATGCTCGTAACCTGTTTTGAAACTCACGGCACTCCGCTTATAAGATACGATATCGGCGACAGAGCGTTTTTATCGGAAGAAAAAGACTGTGAATGCGGTTGCGGTATGCCTATTGTTGACCGCATAGAAGGCCGTTCGCTTGATTATATACTTTCGCCCGAAAACGGAAAGTTTACTTCGATATATATGTCCCTTGTCAGCAGTGAATTTTCAAACTGTATGAAGGCAATGCAGTTTGTTCAAAACGAACTTACCGCCGTTGATGTTTACCTCGAAACAGATGAAAACTATGATGTTTCAATGAATAAAATAATCGAGGATAAACTTCATTATTCGCTTGGCGAAAAAATGGAAATTCGAATACATACAGTTGATGAAATAGAAAAAGAGCCGAGCGGTAAATTCAGGTTGATAAAAAATAATATTATTTGATGGTATAATATTTTTAAGGAGTATAAGGATGTTAAGCAATTTGTATAAAAAAATACTGGTATCTTTTGATAACAGAAAATTTGCATTTATTAAACTAAAAACGGCAATAGCCGAAGATGTCGCCATTTTTTCCAAACGAAAATTTTATAATACTGTTAAATGGACCAAGGAGCAAAAGGCGGAGTTTGATGCTTATTGGAAAAGAATATACGGCAAAAAAATCTCCGATAAATGGCATCGTCTTTATGAAGCATCATCGGGCAAATTCTGTATCAATTATATTCCTGAAAAAATGTATACAACCCTTATTGAAACAACATTAAACGACAGGCGTTATGCGAGATGTCTTGATGATAAGTTTATGGTTGAATTGTTATCAAAAAACTGTGGCTGTGTTGTCCCCGAAACTGTCGGTGGCTGTACCGGCAACCGTTATTTCGGTTGTGATAGAAAACCGATAGATAAAAAAACACTAATTGATATTTTGAAAAATACCGAAAATTCGGTCATCAAACCGACTTCCGGTTCAAGCTCGGGGCAGGGTATTTTGTTTTTTGATTCTTTATCCGATAAAACCGATAAAGAAATTGAAAATATTATCGATTCATACGGCGAACATTTTATTATTCAAAAGAAAATCGAACAAAACCCTGTATTTTCGGCATTAAACGATAGTTCTATCAATACTGTAAGAATAACTACTTATATTGTTGACGGTGAGATTTACCATGTACCTCTGTTTTTCAGAATAGGTCGAAAAGGAAAGCTTGTTGATAATGTTCATGCCGGCGGACTTTGTATCGGTGTAACCGATGACGGAAGTTTAAGCAAAGAAGCATATCTTCTCGGCTACGGCGACAACAGCAAAAAATATACCTCTCATCCAGACAGTAACATTAAATTTGAAGGTTACATATTGCCTAATATGAAAGAAATAATTGCCGCCGCTTATAAGGTGCAGTCAAATATGCCTGCTACAAACATTGTTTCTTGGGATTTTACGCTTGATAAGGATAATAATCCCGTTCTTATTGAGGCAAATATTATGGGACAAGGTATATGGGCTTCTCAGATGATACACGGAAAAGGTCCTTTCGGAGAGCAAACAGAAAAGATAATCAAGGAGATTAGAAATGGCAGAAAATAATCCAAACGATAAAGAACCCATAAGAGTTCTTTGTGTTTTTTCATCGCTCGACCGAGGCGGTGCAGAGTCAATGTGTATGAACCTTTACCGCAATATTGACAGAAGTAAAGTTCAGTTTGATTTTGTAAAACATTCCTCAAAAAAAGGCAGCTTTGAAGACGAAATTATTTCGCTCGGAGGAAAAATTTTCGAGGCGCCGAGATATAGCGCAAAAACCCATTTTCAATATACGAGATGGTGGAAAAATCATTTGAAAAACCATTCTGAACATAAGATAATCCACGGACATTTCTTTTCAATTTCGCCTATTTATTTTTCGGTTGCACATAAATTCGGTTGCAAAACCGTTGCTCATTCTCATTGTGCGCAGCCAAATAGAAACGGTTTATACAGAAAACTAAAAATGCATATTGTTATGCAAACGGAAAAACATTCCGATTATTGTTTTGCGTGTAACGAGGAGTCGGGCAAGTGGCTTTTTCCGCATAAACAATTTACCGTTATTAACAATGCGATAGATACTGAACTCTATTCATATAACCCTTCTTTGCGCAAAGAAGTTAAAAGCGAGTTTAACTTAGGCGATGATATAACGGTTGGAACGGTAGGAAGTATGCAGTCGGTTAAAAATCCCTTCGGGATTATAGCAATTATGAAGGAAATTTGCGCTAAAAGTCCGAATGCCAAACTTTTATGGGTCGGCGAAGGCGAACTTCATACCAAAATAGAAGAGAGCATCAAAGAAAACAACCTTCAAGATAATATAATTTTAACCGGAATAAGAAGCGATGTTAACCGTCTGATGCAGGGAATGGATGTATTTATTCTTCCGTCATTTTCGGAAGGTTTGCCCGTTGTTTCAATAGAGGCACAGGCATCAGCACTTCCTTGTTTTTTCAGCGACCGAGTTTCAGAAGATACAAATATTTTAGGTGATTGCAGATATCTTCCGCTTGATAATCCGAAATTATGGGCAGAGCAGATACTTAATCTTGAATATGAGCGGAAAGATACTCATAAAGAGGTTGCAAATGCCGGATATGATGTTAAAAAAACTGCTTTGTATTTGCAGAATTTTTATTTAGATTTAATCTCTTGAAAGGGAATCAGTATGGCAAAAATAACAGTTTTTACCCCTGCTTATAACAGGGCACATACGATTGAGCGAACATACAAAAGTCTTTGCGAACAAACATGTAAGGATTTTATTTGGATGGTTATTGATGACGGCTCAACCGACAATACCGCAGAGCTTGTTAAAAAATGGCAGACTGCCGATAACGGATTTGAAATTGAGTATTATTATAAAAAGAACGGCGGTATGCATACGGCTCATAATTTAGCATACGAGAAGATAAAAACCGAGCTTAATGTTTGTATTGATTCTGATGACGGAATGCCCGAAACGGCAGTTGAAGATATATTGAATTTTTGGAAAGAAAACGGTTCAAAAGATGTTGCCGGAATAGTTGCTCTTGACAGCGATTTTGATGGCAATGTTTTAGGTACCCGTTTGCCTAAGGGCGTTAAAATCGCATCTACCGAAGATGTTTATTCAAAATATCACTGCACCGGCGATAAAAAATTCATTTACCGAACCGAAATTATAAATTCGGTTGCGCCTTATCCCGAATTTGAGGGCGAAAAATTAGTGGCTCTCGGCTATAAATATACTTTGGTTGCCGATAACTATGATATGCTTTTAATGGATAAGGTTGTATGCCTTGTCGATTATCAAATTGACGGTTCTTCAAATACGATTTTTAAGCAGTATTTACAAAGCCCCAGAGGTTTCGCCGCAGGGAAAATCCTCCGTATGACGAGAACTAAAAGCAGACGGGACAGGATAAAAACAATTGCGCACTATATTGCTGAATGTAGAATTGCAAAGGATAAGGACTGGCTTAAAAATTCGCCATATAAAATAAGAACGGTTCTTTTTTATCCGTTAGGGTTTGCACTTGAAAAATATATTCGCTATGTTAACAGAAAACTGAAATAGTTTTGTTTTCTTGTTTATTAAAGTAATAGTCAATTGTTTTTTAATATCGGGAGGTTAAGATGATAGGATACTATTATTGTTATGAAAGAGCCGTTCGCCGCATTTCTTTGCTAAATAGGAAAAAGCACGGTGAATTCTTGTCAAGATTTTTTTCTTCACTTATTCGTATTATTTATCCATGTGATATTGATTGCCATGCAAAAATTGGCGAAAATGTTCGCATTCCTCATGCTACGGGAATAGTTATAGGATATTCGGCAGTAATTGAAGATGATGTTTTAATAATGTCAGGTGTTGTAATCGGCAGTAGATTTGACCATAATGGAGAGCGTGGTCATGCAACGATTAAAAAAGGTGCAATGCTTGGTGCAAATTGTGTTATTTTAGGTAGAATTACAGTTGGCGAAGGTGCAAAAATCGGTGCCGGTGCCGTAGTAACAAAAGATGTACCGCCAAACGCAACGGTAGTCGGTGTAAACAAAATTATAAAAACATCTTAAAAGAGATTAAAAATGCAAAAACAATGCGAGTTTATGTATATTTGAAAATCTAAACCGTAGTGATTATCAAAATAACGGTTTGCGCTTAGAAAATATATTCGCTATGTTAACAGAAAACTAAAATAGTTTTTTTTGAAAGGTTAAATTTTAGATGGTTATTTATTGGATAATATATATTTGGGCTATGTTCTTTTCGTTTATGTATAAAAACAATACGAAAAAAAGCGTTATTCAAACGAAAAACGGCGTTTATGAAAAACAAATATACAGCGTTATTTATGTGTTGATAACACTATTTGCTTTGTGGTTTTTTGTTGGATTCAGAACGGGCGGTGTCGGCGATACTGCAAATTATATTTACAGATACCGAATAACTCCTACCACTTTTGAGTTCCCCTCATTTTCTTCAACTTATTTAATGGAGTTTTTGAGAAGATTTTTCAAAGCATTTGTTTCAACCAACCCGACTGTATGGCTTTTATTTGTTGCAACAATTACGGTTATTCCGTTGGCTGCGGGACTTGCAGAATTCTCTATCGACCTTGGCGTTTCTATTTCTTTCTATATTTTAAGCGGTTGTTTCGAGTATTTTTTCAACGGTGCAAGACAGCTTATCGCTATCGCCATTTGTTTTTATGCGGCAAAATATCTTGTAAGAGAAAAAGTTGTCCATTATGTTATACTTGTAGGAGTAGCGTCGCTTTTCCACCCATCGTCTTTGGTTATGTTATCGGCGATAGTTTTGTATAAGATTAAACCTTGGAGTAACTATACTACCGTAATTATCGCTTTTTGTGTTGTTTTGCTTTTATTGCCGAAATCATTTACGGCAGACTTGGTTACTGATGCAACTGCGGGAACATCCTATTCGGCATACGGCAGGTCGCTTCAAACAAACGGCGCAAACCCCGTAAGGTCGGTCGTTATGGTTATCCCCACAGTTCTTTCATATCTTTTCCGTGAAAAAATCAAAGAGCTTGACGACCCGATTCTTAATTTTTCGGTTAATATGAGTCTTGTTAACTCTTTATTATATGTTTTCGCAATATTCTATAACGCCTTGGTTGTTACAAGAATTGCAGCATATTTTATTGTATTTCTTATGGTTCTTTATCCATACTTATTCAATTATGTTTTGCCCAAAGGGTCAAAGTATTTTAAGGGACTTTTTTATATATTTTTCTTGATTTATTTTATTTATCAAATGTATTTTATCTACGGAGGTTTGCCGTACAGAAGTACAACCCTCGGCATAAGAGCATAATTAAATTGCGCTTTATTAAAGCGCCAACCTCAGTCGCTTTTGAAAGAAACGGTGATTATTATGAAGCCAAAGACAAAAGTTTTATTCCTTATTCAGGATTTGAAACACGGCGGAGCCGAAAAGGTTCTTGTTAACCTTGCAAATAATCTTGATAAAACAAAATATGATGTAACGGTTAAAACTCTTTTTAATAAAGGCGTTCATATAAAGAATATAAAAAACGATGTTACATATATAAAAGGTCTTCCTTTTGAATTTCGGGGTAATTCGCATATCATAAAGAAAATTCCCCCAAAATGGCTTTACCGTTTTTTTGTTAAGGATAAATATGATATTGTTGCCGCCTTTCTCGAAGGAAATGCAACAAGAGTTTTATCGGGTTGCACCGATGAAAAAACCAAAAAAGTTGCATGGATACATATAGAAATGCCCAGCATAAAAACTTCATTTTCTTCAAACGATGAAGCGGCAAGAGAGTATTCGAAATTTGATGATATAATCTGTGTTTCCGAAACCGTAAAAGAGGCATTCGAAAAGGCAGCAAATAAAAAATTCGAAAATATAGAAGTTTTATATAATGTTAACGAAACCGAACAGATTATCGAAAAAAGCAACGAAATAATAGATGATATCAAATTTAATAAGGATAAGATAAATCTTATTTCGGTTGCAAAAATGGTGCCCTCAAAGGGCTATGACCGACTTATACCCGTTATCGCAAAACTAAATAAGGAACTAAATAATATTTTGCATTTGTATTTGCTCGGAATAGGAGAGCAACAAGACGAACTCGAAAAAATAGCCAAGCAAAACGGCGCTTCGGATTTTGTAACTTTTTTGGGTTTCAAGGAAAATCCTTATAAGTATGTAAAACAGGCGGATTTATATGTATGCTCTTCGAGAAAAGAAGGTTTTTCAACCGCTGTTACGGAAGCGCTTGTTGTCGGAACTGCGGTTGTATCGACAAATTGTTCGGGTGCTTATGAGTTGCTTGGAAACAATAATGAATACGGAATTGTAACCGATAACAGCGAAGAGGGAATATATAACGGCATAAAAGATATGGTAATCGGTGAAAAATATAAAGATTATTCAGTTAAGGCATTGGCAAGGGGTAAAGAGTTCAGTACGCAAAATACGACAAAGGCAGTTGAAAAAATGTTTGAAAGGTTGATAACTAATGAATAATGCTATTGCAATTATTACAAGTTATGATGGCCCGTACGGCGGAAATTTCATTGCTTCAATTAAAGCGCTTGACAAGAAAATAAAAGATAACGGTTATAAAACGGTTTATATTTTTCAAAGAAAAGTTAAAGATTTTTCTTGGATTCAGCAGGTAATCGGCTTTGCCGATAAGGTGTATTTTTTAGAGTATAAACCTAATTCATTAAGTAATGTAAAAGAAATAAGAAAAATACTGTTATCGGAGAATGTTAAGCTTATTTATTCGAGAATGGGCGGTTGGGATTTAGCGGCTCATTTTGCGGCACTTAAACTTCCTATTGTTTGGCATATGGAAATGGAGCCGAATTTATCGGTAAAATCAAAAAGGATTAAATATTTCGGAAAATACCGAATTTTAAGCAACAAAAATGTTTATTCAGTTGCCGTTTCAAACCCCGGCGCCGATACGCTTAATACTCTTAATCTTAAAAACAAGTGTATTTCGATACCGAATGCGGCGGCTATTGATAAACTTATAAAAAAGGACGAGCCGAATTTTAATAAAACCCCAATTAAAAACCTCATTGTTTTCGGATATAATCCTTATGTTAAAGGGCTTGATTTGGTATTTGATGCGTTAGAGGTAATAAATAAAGACGAAACAAAATGCAAACTCCTTATTTCTGCGCAGGAACTGACTTATAAATATACCGAAAGCCGTTACGGCAACAATATTCCCTCATGGGCGGAATTATTAGAGCCGACCGAGAATGTTTCGGAAATTTATAACAGGGCGGATATAATGATATCTTCGAGTCGGCGAGAGGGCTTTTCGTTCTGTCTGCTTGAAGCATTATATTCGGGGTTGCCGTCTGTTTATTCCGATATCCCCGGCACAAACTGGGCAGACGAGATGAAGGGCGTTTACCGTTTTGAAAGCGGAAATGCGAATGACCTCATAAGGGCAATAAACGAATGTATGGAACATTCGGTTACTAAGAATGAGCAAGAGCATAACCGAAAACTCATAACCGAAAAGTATTCGCTCGATGTGTGGACAGAAAAGTTTATCAAATTATTTAACAGTATATTAAAGTAAAAGGATTTTTTATGGTTAATACGGAACTTCTTGATAAAAATGATGCAAAAATATATTTGCTTTATCTTTTGAAAAACATTTATAAAATAACAGAAGAAAATGATATTCCCATTTATGCAAGTGGCGGAACCTGTCTTGGTGCGGTAAGGCATAAAGGTATGATACCTTGGGATGACGATATAGATTTAATGATTTTCCGCAAAGATTATCAAAAATTCGTAACTCTTTGCGAAAGGTTATTGCCCAGTCCCATCGTTATAAGAACAAGGGAAAACGACCCGCTTTTTTATCAAGAATTTGCAAAGGTTTGCTTTTTAGACGACAACGGCAAATATACCGAGTTATCTATTGATATATTTGAACTTGACGAAACAAATCCAAACAGAAAACTCTTCCGCAGTATTCAAAATTTTGTTAAATCGAGTTTATATCATATAAAAATGTATAAGGTTACAAAATCAGAGCAGGGCGATTTTCATTCGAAATCCTTTGCAAAGGGAATACTGCTTGGTTTCTTTTCTTTTTTGCTGCCGATTAAGACAATAGATAAATTACTCTTAAAAACACTGACGGCAGAAAAAAAGAGCGGAGATTATCTTGTTAATTGGGGAGCCGCCTACCATTATACTAAGGCAACATATCCCAAAAAAGCATTCGGAACTCCAAAGAAAATGCCGTTTGAGAATACATATGTTTGGGCCGAAGAATATCCCGAAATGATTCTTGAACAGTTATACGGAAAGAATTATATGAATCCGCCTCCGCCCGAAAAACGGACTGACCACGGGGTTAAAGCATTTACTTGCAGTAAATTAGATTTTGAAAAAATTAAAAAAGAAGTGGGTATGTAAATTGATTATCGGATATACTCAGGGAACATACGATATGTTTCATATAGGACATTTGAATATTTTCAGAAATGCTAAAAAATATTGCGATTATTTAATAGTCGGAGTAAACTCCGATGATTTGGTAAAGCAGTATAAAAACAAATCGGTAATTGTTCCGTTAGCAGAGCGTATGGATATAGTATCTTCCATAAAATATGTTGATGAAGTTATCGAATGTAATACATTGGATAAAAACGAAATACTAAAAAAAGTTCATTTCGATAAAATTTTCATCGGCGATGACTGGAAGGGCAATAAGCGCTGGGTTGAAACTGAAAAAGAAATGAAAGAAAAGGGCATTGAGCTTGTCTTTTTACCGCATACCGACGGTACAAGTTCAACCGTTCTGAGAGAAAAATTAAATGGGTATTAAATCTTTCTTAATTGATGTTTGGGAAGAAAAAATCATTGAGGGCACAAACAGAAAAGCTCTTAAAAGAATAATCAAAGCCAACAAAATGTACCATCAAGGGAACTTTCTTTCTAAGTTTATCGCTATGAAAATACATAATTCCAATATCAAAAAATACGGTTGCGAGGTTTACCCACAAGCAACAATAGGGGAAGGATTATACATTCCCCATTGTGTTGGTATTACGGTTGGCAGTACAACCGTTTTGGGAAAGAACTGTACAATATTTCCCAATGTTGTATTTGGCGCAAAATACAGCCCGAGCGAGAAAAATCCAAACGGAAGAAGACACGCAAAATGCGGAGATAACTGTGTTTTCGGCGCTAATTCAACAATTCTCGGCGATATAACTATCGGCAATAATGTTACTGTCGGCGCAGGTGCCGTTGTTACAAAAGATTTACCCGACGGCGTAACCGTTGTCGGTAATAATAAAATTATTTATTAAGGTGAAATATTTGGATAAAGTACTTATAGTAAACTATGCCGGACTCGGTATGGGCGGCGTTGAAAAGTATCTTCATATTTTAATGCTTGAAGCACTTAAAGACGGCAACCGAGTTATATGGATTACGGCCCCTGAAAATGTTAAAAATTCGGTTTTCAGAGATGTTTCGGAAAATGAAAATATCGAAAAGGTTTATTATAAACCTAAACTGTATTTTTTCGGTTTAGGCCATCCGAAACTTAATATCTCCAAAGCGGATATGGTTACAATGGTTAGTTTTAATCAGGAAAACTATATTTGGGGAGAATATTTCAGAAAGAAATACAACTGCAAATCTTTCGACCATTTCTTTATTCTTATGAATTTTTTCGGCGCATCTGCCTATCCCGAAGACCGAAAAGAGCAGTTTTCATATTTTAAGAAAAGAAGAAAAAAATTATCCGAAAAAATTGCGGTTAAACTTGCAAAAACGGATAGTTTAAGAGCTTTTGATAAGAAACAACTCGTTTATTATGATGAAAGATATAATTTAGGCATTAATACAACAACGGAAAAATGCTTAAAGAGAAATACAAAGTATTATCCGCTAACCGAAGAAGAACTCAAAGCGAAGGCAGAAGAGCGCAAAAAGAGATTTGATATTGTTGCCTGTTCGAGATTTGATTTTCCGCATAAGGCGTTCTTGGTAGGTTTGCTTAAAGAATTTGAAGCAATACATAATAAATATCCGCAAACAAAACTTTTTATCGTAGGCGACGGCGACTCAAAGGCGCAACTCTTAAATGAGCTTGAAACCTTATCGGAAAATGCAAAGAGTGCTATTGAACTGACGGGAACGCTTAATATCGAAGAACTTGAATCGCTTCATAAAAACAGTCAGGCTGCGGTTTCTCTTGCCGGTTGCGCAACATCTTCCGCTATCATAGCTCTGCCTACTCTAATTGCAAGGCATAATACATATAATTGCGAAACCTACGGTTTTATGCACGAGGCAAAGTCTACTTTAAGGGAAGATTCCGGCAGTCCGATTTTTCCGTTTCTTGAAAAAATTATTACCTGCTCAAATGATGAATATGTTCAAATCGCAAAAGCGGGTTCGGATTATTTGTTAGGGAAGAAAGAGTATAATCCTTTATATATATTAAAAGAAAAATCAAGCAGCAATAAACCTATTGCAACAAAATGGGATATTTTTGTAAACGCAATTTGTTTCAGTACTGCGTTTATATACAGAAAGATTATTAAAAAATAAGCAAGTTTATTAAAGAGGTTAATTATCAATGGGAAAAAGAGAAGAGTTTTCTAAGAATTTCTTTTGGCGCTTTTTCGAAAGAACCTGCGCCCAAATGGTTGCAACGGTTGTCGGAATTGTTTTGGCAAGACTTTTGGCGCCGGAAGCATTCGGAACGGTATCGCTTATCAATGTATTTATTGCTATTTTACAAGTGTTTGTTGACAGCGGTCTCGGAAATGCGCTTATCCAAAAAAAGAATGCCGATAATATAGATTTTTCAACGGTATTTTTTACAAATATGTTCGTCTGTACCGTGCTTTATATCGGGCTTTTCTTTGCGGCTCCGCTTATTGCAAAATTCTATAATAATCCCGATTTTACAAAATATACCCGTGTTTTAGGTCTTGTACTCATTCTTTCGGGTGTTAAAAATTTGCAACAAGCTTATGTTTCAAAGCAAATGATATTCAAAAAGTTTTTCTATGCAACGCTCGGCGGAACAATAACCGCCGGAGTAGTCGGCATAATCTTGGCTTATTTAGGTTTTGGCGCTTGGGCAATTATTGCGCAACATCTCGTTAACCTTACCATTGATACTTTGGTTCTTTGGATTACGGTTAAATGGAGACCGCAACTTTCTTTCTCATTTAAGCGCCTTAAAGGTCTTTATTCTTTCGGTTGGAAAATGCTGGCATCGGGTTTACTTACCGAAATTTACGACAATATCAGGTCGTTGCTTATCGGAAAAAAATATTCGGAAGCCGACTTGGCATATTATAATCAGGGCCGTACATATCCGAGCTTTTTGATAGGAAATATAAATTCTTCAATAAATTCCGTTTTATTCCCGATGATGTCAAAAGAGCAGGATAGCGTTGAGGGGCTTAAAGCGATGACAAAGCGCTCAATAACCGTTTCAACCTATCTTTTAGCGCCTGTTCTTATGGGATTTGCGGCAGTTTCAAAGTCATTTGTAACCTTGGTTCTTACGGAAAAATGGCTGCCTACAATTCCTTATATATATATTTTTTGCTTTACATTTATGTTCTCTCCGATACATACCGCAAACTTAAATGCCATAAAGGCGCTCGGCAGAAGCGATTTGTTTTTGAAACTTGAAATCATTAAAAAGGTTGTGGGAATAACCCTGCTTTTAATATCTTTCCCGTTTGGTCCACTTGCAATGGCTTACAGCGCTCTTGTTGCAAGTATTATGAATCAGGTTATCAACTCATGGCCGAATAAAAAACTGCTTAAATACAGATATTTAGAGCAAATAAAAGATATTTGCCCTAATATATTAAAGGCAGTATTTATGGCTTTATGCGTTTATTCGGTTAACTTTTTGCATCTTAACAGCATTTTAACGCTTATTATTCAGATACCTCTCGGCGGAATTATTTATGTTTCAACATCTGTAATCTTCAAAAACCCCTCTTTCTTTTATATTTGGGGAATGGTTGGCCCTAAGGTAAATGAAGTTTTGCGTAAATTTTTCAAAAGGAATAAGACAAATTCTTAATAAGGGGATATAATATGCCTATCAATGTAACCCGTTCTTCAATGCCGGATTTCGGCGAATACTGCGAAGAAATCAAAGAATTATGGGATAGCCATTGGCTTACAAATATGGGAGTAAAGCATAAACAGTTGGAATCGGACTTGCTTTCGTATTTGAAAGCGGATAATATAACACTTTATGTTAACGGCCATTTAGCGCTTGAAAATATTATCGCAGCATTCGGTTTTGCTAAAAACAGCGAAATTATTACTTCGCCTTTTACATTTGCATCAACTACCCATGCGATAGTAAGAAACGGACTGACCCCCGTTTTTTGTGATGTAAATAAAGATGATTATACAATAGATGCTTCCAAAATTGAGGATTTGATTACCGATAAAACCGTTGCAATTTTGCCCGTTCATGTTTACGGAAATATCTGCGATGTTGAAAAAATAAAGGCAATAGCCGATAAGCATAACTTAAAAGTTATATACGATGCTGCCCATGCTTTCGGCGTTAAATATAAGGGAATAAGTGCGGCCAATTTTGGCGATGCTTCAATGTTCAGTTTTCATGCCACAAAAGTTTTCAATACTATTGAGGGCGGCGCCGTTACATATAAAGACAGCAGTCTTTCGGAAGTTCTAAACGACCTTAAAAACTTCGGTGTTCACGGGCCCGAATCGGTGAAATTTGTCGGCGGAAACGCAAAAATGAATGAATTTGCCGCTGCAATGGGTATTTGTAATCTGAGGCATATCGGCGGCGAAATCTCAAAGCGCAAAAAGGTTGTTGAGCATTATCTAAACCGTCTTTCAGGCGTAAAAGGTATAAAAACTTGGGCGTTGCAGGAAAATGTAACTTCCAATTATGCTTATTTTCCCGTTGTTTTTGATGATTATAAATATACTCGTGATGAGATTTTTGAAAAGTTAAAGCAAAACGATATTATTGCAAGAAAGTATTTTTATCCGCTTACCAATTCTTTCGAGTGTTTCGAGGGGCAAAAAGGATTCGATGTTAACGATACTCCCGTTGCAAAATATATTGCCGATAGGGTTTTAACATTACCGCTTTATGCCGATTTATCTCTCGAAACTGTCGATAAAATATGTGATATTATTTTGGATTAGGGTGATAGTATGTCTGCTACATTAGTACAGTCTTCGGCAAAAAGCGAAAAAAGATTAGGCAATATGGATTTGTTGCGAACAATTTGCGCAATACTTGTAGTTTATAACCATTTTTACATCTATATTTCCGGAGAAAATGGATTTTTGTTATCCATGCCTCTTTATACGCAAATAGTTTATAGGGTTTTGTTTTCTTTGTCTGTAACAGCTGTCCCGTTGTTTTTTGTTATTTCCGGCTATTTTTCAGTCAGTTCAAAAAAGCAATGCTTGGGCAAAGTTGTGTCATTGTTTTTTATGACATTTGTTTATAGCAACATTCAGGAAATAGCATTTTTCGTCAAACAGATATTAGTAGATAAAACTTTTAATTTTAACTTTGTATTTTTAGTTAAAAACTATTATTTCTATTTATTCTGCGGTATATATATTCTTTCTCCTTATATCAATAAACTGTTAATTTCATTAAGTAAGAAAGAATATAAGAGACTGATTATCATTATGTTTTTGTTGGTTTCTGTTTGGTCTACGATAATAAATATGTATGCTTCTTTCGCAAAGATAGATGATATCAGCAGTGTGTTCTTTACCAGCAGAACAGGAACATCAATGGGTTTTAACATCGTAAATTTTTCTATGTTTTATATTATCGGCGGGTATTTCAAATTGCATTATACTCCCAAAAGCAAAGATAAAACGGTCTTTCTTTTTGTTTTACTAATATCCTCTGCAATTACATCAATCGGTTATTTTGTATCTCGTCCCTTTTCAAAAGTTTCGTTATATTATGACAGTATTTTCGTAGTTGCTTCTGCTATATCCCTTTTCGTTCTGTTTTTGAATATGAATATGAGATACAATTCTGCCGTATCCTTTGCGGGAAAGAAAACTTACGGTACTTTTTTAATTCACAGTTTTGTTGATGCTTGTGTAGCAACCTTTATCAGCGCTGAAAATGTCTTTAAGCAAAGCCCCATAGGATTTATCTTTGTTTTTCTGATTTTTGTACTGGGCGTTTACATTCTTTCTTTGATTACCACTTCGGTATTGCAGTTTATAGGCAAACCTATAAGTAACATTTGGAAGAAAACTAAGATTTATAATATTCCATTTATTTAGGAGAGAAAAAGTGGAAAAAACAGGATTAAAAAAAGAGCGCGATTCTAATTTAGAGTTGTTCAGAATCGTTACAATGCTATTTATTATTGCCCATCATTATGTCGTAAATTCGGGACTCGGAGGTTCCGAAGGGCTCATTTTTTCTAATTATACTTCTTGGCGTTCGCTGTTTTTATTATGCTTTGGCGCATTCGGAAAAACAGGAATAAATTGTTTTGTAATGATAACCGGATATTTTATGTGTAAATCAAATATAACTCTTAAAAAGTTCTTAAAACTTTTGCTTGAAGTTATGTTTTATAAGATAGGTATTTATTTGATTTTTTGCATTACCGGTTATACAAAAATTTCTCTTTTCGCTTTGTTAGACGCAATAATACCCACAAGAGAAATAGCAGGTAATTTTACAGGAACATATTTAGTATTCTTTTTGGCAATTCCTTTTTTGAATGCATTGATCAGAAATCTAAATGAAAAACAGCATATTAGACTGATTTTGTTATCTTGTTTTGTTTATGTTTTCTTCGGAAATATAATCAAATTCAGTGTTCAAATGAATTATTTTTCATGGTATATGGTTATATACTTCATAGCTTCATACATAAGACTTTATCCAAAAGATTTATTTAATAATAAAAAACTTTGCGGTCTTATGTTTTTAACATCTGTTCTTCTTTCTTTGCTTTCGGTTATTGCGTTAGCTTTTATCGGCAAAAAATTAAATATGAATTTATCATATTTCTTTATGAGCGATACAAATGCAATTTTTGCCGTAACAAACGGAATCACAGGATTTTTGTTCTTCAAAAATTTAGAAATAAAACAGAGCCGATTTATAAATGCGGTTGCTTCAACAACATTCGGTGTATTTCTTATTCATGCAAGTAGCAATTTAATGAGAAAGTGGCTTTGGGAGGATGTATTAAATAATGTAGGAGTTTATTCTTCCAAGTATATGCCGATTCATGCCGTTTGCAGTGTTATGGGTATCTTTATTGTATGCTCGGCAATTGATTATTTAAGAATTAAATTTATCGAGAAACCGGCGTTTAAGTTTATCAATTCCAAGATTAAAGATTAGTATTGTAAACCCCCAAAATATAAAAACTGTTTTATTAAATTTAATTCCTTTAACTTCTATACGGGAGGCAGATAATGGACGCTATATTATTTGCATTTTTGTTATCGGTTGCTGTGTTTATAAGGCCTCAAAAGAATATGTCCGAATCTTTGTCTATCGAAAACACTCTTTCGTTAAGAGGCATAATGGCAGTAGCCATCGTTTTACATCATATGGCGGAAAAAACTCTTGAAGGCAGATTTTTCCCCTTTATGATACATATGGGATATTTAATCGTTGCCGTTTTCTTTTTCCTATCGGGATACGGTCTTATGTTTTCCTATAATAAAAAGGGCAAAGAATACCTTAAAGGTTTTTGGAAAAAAAGAATACTTTATTTATTTTTGGTTTTCATACTCGTTTCGGTTATTTATTCGGTTTATCATCTTATAATAGGCGACTTTGTTTTCAGAATTACAATAGCCGAAAACTCATGGTATATCCCCGTTCAAATCGTTTTATATATTATCTTTTTCGTATCTTTCAAGGTATTAGGCGAAAAGAATAAAGCGGTTGCAATACTATCTGTTTTCGTTTTGCAGACTATACTGACTGCGCTTCTTATAATAATGCGCTATAAAAACTATTGGTATATGTCGAACTATGCGTTTTTCATAGGAATACTGTTTGCGCAAAACAAAGGAAAAATTGATGATATACTTAAAAAGTATTATTGGTTTGCGCTTTTTGGCAGTATAGTAATGTTTTTGGGATTCAGTTACCTGCCGAGATTTATAGGTCTTTATGATTATTGCAGAATGGTATCAACTGTTTTCTTCTGTTTGATTATCGTTTTGATTTTTAATAAAATAAAAATTTCGGGTAAATTATGGTCGTTTATCGGCGGATTTTCTTTGGAACTTTATTTGATACACGGACTTGTATATCTTGTTTTGCGCCGATTTATTGATAACAATATTTTATGGACGGTCTTAACGGTTGCAATTTCTCTGCCACTCGCTTTCTTGTTATCAAAAGCAGATAAAGCGATAAAAAAAGGATTAAAAATATGAGAGAAGTTTTACATAAGTTATATTATCTTTCGGGCTTGATTTTTTGCAGAATATGTCTTTGCTTTTGGAGTTTAAGAGATATATTCTCAAAACCCGAAACCGAAAGTGTGCTTTTTGTTGCCCACCCCGACGATGATACTTTGTTTTTCCATCAGTTTATCAAAGAAAACAAACCCTATGTTTGTCTTATGACAACGGGTTATTCGTTTAGAAGACTGCCTTGCTTTTTTAAGGTTATGAAACAGTATGGGGTAAGATACAGGGCATATCCGCTTCGTTCGAGAGAAGAAAGGGCAAACCTGCTCGAAAAACAGGTCAAAACCGTTCTCAATATTAAGAACTTCAAAATTATCGCTACCCATAATGAAAACGGAGAATACGGCCATGAAGAGCATATAAGAGTTCATAATGCGGTAGTAAATGTTGCAAAGGGCAAAAATGTTAAGATTTACTGCCCCGAAAAAAGAGAAAACATAGAAAACTATCCCGCTTCGGAAAGTATAATCGCCGAAAAAGAATACATTTTTAAGAATTTATATACAACCGAGGCATGGGTTTTAGATGAAGAAGATGCAGGAACGCCCGTTTGGGTAAAAAACGAGCATCTTGAAAGAATTGATTTTTAGTATTTTTCACAAAAAATCGGAGGTGAAAAAATGGTTAAAATATCTTTTGTAGTACCTTTATACAATATTGAAGCTTATGCGGAAGAATGTATTATCAGCATATTGAATCAAACCGAAAAAGATATTGAAATCATTTTAGTTGACGACGGTTCAACCGACAAAACTGCGGAAATTTGCGACGGTTTTGCAAAAAAAGACGATAGAATAACCGTTATTCATAAAATTAACGGAGGACCGTCGGAAGCCCGTCTTTCAGGTTTCAAAAAGGCAAACGGAAAATACCTTTTGTTTATCGACGGCGATGATTATATTGAACCCGAAATGGCAGAATCTCTTTATGACAGCGCCGAAAAAAACGATGCCGATGTTGTTATGTGCGGTTATTATACGAATTATAGGGGAATTCAAGCAAAATTCCTCTTGCCTTTTGAAGACGGAACGGTAATAAAAAATGAAGATATAACGCAAAAATATATTCAGCCCTTTATAGGTACTAAAAAGGGCGGAATAAATCTACCGAGATTTTTATGCTTTAAGCTTTATAAGAGGGAATTGATAGAAGAATCCTATTTTAAGCATGAAGAGATTTTTTATTCCGAAGATGTTGTTTTCAACCTTTTATATACCGATAAGGTCGATACGATAGCGGTTGTTAACAAACCGTTTTACCATTATAGATGTGTAAATAATTCTTTAAGCAACCGATATAGAAAAAATAAATGGTTCCTTTGTAAAAATCTTTATTATTTCCTGAATGATTATCTCGAAGAAAGGCAGATATCTTTTGATAATGAACGGCTTATGGCAACCCTTAGGGAATGTATTTTCGTTTGCATAGATAATGCCGTTATGAAGGGAAAATACCGATTATTTTTGAAAGATATAAGACAAATAAGAAAAGATAAAATAATAAATCTAAACGGTATAAAGAACGCCTCTGAATCAAAGTCTGTAAAAATTTCACTTGCATTGTTTAAGATGCGAATTTATTTACCGCTCTATGTTATAAGAAAATACCGTTTGAAAATTGCTTCGAGATTATAATTTCATTAAAGGACGGAATGTTATGATTTCCAATGAAAAAAAATATTTTTTGAATTTCGTTAAGGATTATCTGAATTTTGATAAATCTGTCTGCAACGAAAATCTGAACTGGCAGAATATTTATCAACTTTCAAGAAAGCATCAGATTACCGGTATTATTTTTAATCAGGCATCATCTTTTATCAGCGATGATGTTGTTAAAGATGCAATGTTTACTTCAAGCGCAAAGGAACTTGTATATTATAAAAAACGGACTGCGCTTTATGCTCAAATTGCCGAAAGTTTTTCAAAAGAGAATATCCCGTTCTTTTCCGTTAAGGGTCTTAATACGGCGAAATATTATCCAAATCCAAATAACAGAACAATGGGTGATAGCGATATAATTATTCCGACAGAAAAACTCAAAAAGGCAGATAAAG
This sequence comes from Clostridia bacterium, assembly GCA_024404145.1. Lineage (GTDB taxonomy): Bacteria > Bacillota > Clostridia > Oscillospirales > Acutalibacteraceae > UBA737. The sequence goes on from JAKSQK010000005.1 coordinate 47,631, forward strand.
CGCTTAAAAAACTCGGATTTTCATATCATCAGTCAACCGAATTTGAAAGCATATATAAGAAAAACGGAATGATGTTCGAAATCCATGACCATTTGCTTTATGATGAAATCGCAAATAATAAGGAAGATATTACCTTCGGCGATGATGCATGGAAGTTGACTCTTCCTATGGAAAATACAAGCGAAGTAAAACTTGACGAGAGTTTTCATTTCATATTTCTTGTTCTTCATCTTAAAAAGCATTTGATTCATAAAGGCGCAGGATTTAGGCAGTTTATCGACCTTTATGTTACCGCAAAAAAAGCAAATCTTGACTGGAATTATATAGTTGATAACCTTAAATATCTCGATTTATTTAAGTTTGCGCAGGTCTGTGCAAAACTCACTTGTATTTGGTTTAGTAAAGACAGTAATTCGCCTTACGGTTTCAAATTACCAAAACTTGAAGATGAATTTGTTGAAACGGCAACCGAAAAAATATTTGCAAACGGAATTTTCGGTTTTCATGACGATGCTAATAGGCATAATACCGCTATACAAAACGAAATATTAAAAGAAGATTATAGTTCTTTTAAGCGATTTGTTTCTAAAATCCGAGTTGTTTTTCCAAGATATAATGACATCAGATTTATTAAAAAATACTCATTTGTTGACCGAAGACCCTATCTTTTGCCTATTGCTTGGACTTACAGGATTATTATGGTTATTTTCGGCAAACACCCGAAAACAATTTCGGGCAACAACGAGAAGTTTTCCGATATCGTTAATGAGAGAAAAAACTTTTTGGAAAAGTTTGGCTTGATATAATTACATTCATATAGTATAATACTTTTGCATTCTTGAAATATTATAAGGATTATGTGTATGAATTTGAAAAAATGCGAATTTGAAAGCTTGATTTTCATTCTCGAAACCGGCAAGATTAAAGACGGCGAGACTGTAAAATCATTAGAAAATAAAGGCCTTGTAAAAAACGGAAACATAACCAAAAAAGGATTTTCGGAGCTAGAACCATATAGGGTTAAAAGGGCGGTGCTGTTTGCCGCCGGTCGTGGCGAACGGTTAAGACCGCTTACCGATACTATTCCAAAACCGCTCATAAGAGTAAAAAGTAAGCGTATTATTGATACGCTTATTGATGCTTGTTTAGAGGCAGGTATTGAAGAAATATATGTAGTAAGAGGGTATTTGGCGGCAGTTTTTGATGAACTTAAAGAAAAATATCCGAATATTCATTTTATTGATAACGAAATTTATAATGAATGTAATAATATTTCTTCTGCTTATGCCGCAAGAGAATATATAAATAATGCCTATTTGTTTGAGTCAGACTTGGTTTTGGCAAACCCCAAACTCATAAAAAAATATCAGTATTCATCTAATGTTTTGGGAATTAAAGCCGAAAAATGCGATGACTGGACGGTTTTGGTAGATGAAAACGGATTTGTTTATGACCATGTCAAGGGCGCCGAAAACTGCTATAAGCAGGTTGGAATTTATTATATAAATGAGCAAGACGGCAAAAAATATGCAGGTCATGTTTCGGCGGCTATGGATACTGTTGAAGGCAGAATGATGTTCTGGGAAGATGTAATCCATAAACTCCATAGGGACGAATATGAAATAAGCATTCGTGAATGTTTGGAAGAAGATACCATGGAAATCGACAGTCTTCAAGAATTGATAGCCATTGATAAATCTTATGAAAAATAAAAGGAGCCCGAGGGCTCCTTTTTTAATGCGCTGTAACAACTTCGTCGTCGTTTTTGAAGAGAAGGGAGATACACCAAATACCTGCAAGGGCAATTACGGTATAGATAATTCTTGCGAGAATAGCATCGCTTCCGCCGAAAATCCAGGCAACAAGGTCAAACTGAAACAGACCTACAAGCCCCCAGTTCAGCGAACCGATAATTGAAAGTATGAGACAAATTTTATCAAACATTTTTTCACCTCTGTATCTCAATAGAATACTATTATTATGCCAAAATTCTAAGATAATAAACATTTTTTCTTAAAAACGCCTATCGGAGTTGCCGATAGGCGTTTTATTAAAGACAATCCTTTACTTTTGTTTGTTCCCGTATGCTTCAATCATCTTTTTAACCATCTGACCGCCAACAGAACCTGCCTGTTTAGAAGTGAGGTTCCCATTATAACCGTCTTTTAAGTTTACGCCTACTTCATTAGCGGCTTCCATCTTCAAACGGTCAAGGGACTTTTTTATAGGTTGTTTTGCCACTTTTTTCACCCCTTATATATCGTATCGGCGTTTGCAATAGTATTTTATGAAAATAACAAGAGATTATAATAGGTAAATTTTGCGATTTTTGTCAATATATTTTTTGTCGTATAAAGCGGTAAAAAAATAATGCAAAATGAATAAATATATGTTATAATATTATAAATAATTGCAGTTTTCGGGAGGAAAGAAATGTCGGTTACAAAATTTGAAATTTCAAAAGGTACAGAGGGTTTGTTTATAAAAAATTCCCGTTTCAAAACAACCCTTGTTTCATTTAATTTCTATTTACCGCTTGAAAAAGAGAAAGCAGCGTTGTTTGCTCTGCTTCCGTTTGTTATGACAACTTGCAGCAAAGACTATTCCGATTTCAGAAAACTCAACTTCAAATTAAGCAAGTTATACGGTGCCGAACTTACGGCATCGGCTGAAAAAACAGGTGATTATCAGCTTCTTAAAATGTCTATTTCGGTTATAGGCGATAAATATGCGCTTGACGGCGAGGTTTTAACCGCCGAAGCCATTAAACTTTTATGCAGTTTGATTTTTGAGCCGAAGATTATAAATGGGGCTTTTTGTGAAAGCGATGTTGAAAGGGAAAAGCGCAAGGCAATAGAACATATAAAAGGTGAATTTTCCGAAAAAAGGATTTATGCCAAAAACCGCCTTATAAGCGAAATGTATAAAAACGATGCTTATGGTATCCCGAAATGCGGAACGGTAGAAGATGTTGAAAAGATAAACGGCAAAAGTTTATTTGCCGCTTGGCAGGAGATTTTGACCAAAGCATTCGTAAGAGTAAATGTTATTGCCGATAATATGCCGAACGGTCTTTTCGATGATATTGCCGAAAGATTTTCGGCGGTTGAAAGAAATAATATAACCGATATTTACAATACTAAAAAGACCGAAGAGGCGAAAGAGGTTAAAATAATTACCGAGAAAAGCGAGGTTAATCAGGGTAAACTCGTTATGGGATTCAGTCTTGATAAAGAGTTTTCAGACCCATGCGTTGCCGATTCATTTGTTGCTGCCGATATTTTCGGCGGCGGCCCGTATTCGAAACTATTTTCAAATGTCAGAGAAAAAATGAGTTTATGTTATTATTGCAGTGCCCGTTCGGTTAGGGTTAAAGGGCTTGTAACGGTTGAAAGCGGAATAGAAGCCAAAAATGCCGAAAAAACGCAAGAAGCGGTTTTGGAACAGCTAAAAATGCTTAAAGAAGGCAATATAACCGATGACGAAATAAATTCATCGGTTTTGGCACTTTCGGATTCGCTAAACCGCTATAATGACAGCAGTGAAGGTTTGGAATCATGGTATTCAACAAGAATTTTTGACAAGCAACTTATTACACCCGAGGAATATTCCGAAAAGGTTAAAGCGGTTACAAAGGACGAAATAATAAAAGCCGCAAACGGCATAAAACTTCATACTGTATTTTTGCTGTTGCCGGAGGATGAAAAGTGATGAAAAGAGAAATTTTTGAAAGTTCGATAGGCGAATCGTATGTTAAAGCGGTTCTTCCGTCGGGGGTTACGGTTTATGTTTTTGAGAAACCTCAGTATAATTCCTGCCATGCGATTTACGGTACAAAATACGGCTCTATTGACAACTGCTTTTCGGTAAACGGCGGTGAGCCGATAAAGGTTCCCGACGGCATAGCCCATTATCTTGAACATAAACTTTTTGAAAGCGAGGAAGGCGATGCTTTCGACCGCTTTGCAAAAACGGGGGCGTCCGCCAACGCCTTTACTTCATTTGACAGAACCTGCTATCTTTTTTCCTGTTCCGACAGAGTTTACGAAAATCTTGAAATATTGCTTGATTTTGTAGGCCATCCTTATTTTACCGAGGAAACGGTAAGAAAAGAGCAGGGAATTATCGGTCAGGAAATAAGAATGTATGATGACAGTCCGAGTTGGCGAGTAACATTTAATATGCTCGAAAATATGTATCATAATCATCCCATTAAAATCGACATTGCCGGAACGGTTGAATCTATCGCCCAAATAAATGCCGACCTTCTCTATAAATGTTACGAAACATTTTATAATCCTAGCAATATGTTTGTTTGCGTTGTGGGAAATGTTGATACCGAAAGAGTACTTGAAATTTGCAAAAAAATGATTGCGGATAAACCTAAAATTGAGATAGAAAGATTTTTCGGCTCAGAACCGCAAAGCATAAAAAACCCTTTTGTTGAGCAAAAACTTTCGGTTGCAAATCCCATTTTCTGCCTTGGATTCAAGCAGAAAATCACTTCGCCGTTCAGACGGCTTAAATCAAAGGTTTGCGTATCTTTGCTTCTTGAAATATTATGCGGAGAATGTTCTCCTCTTTACGAAGAATTGATAAATAACGGGCTTATAAATGATGAGTTTTCTTATGAATACTTTAACGGTTATAATTATGCCTGTGTTATGTTTGACGGCGAATCCGACAACCCGAAAGCGGTTGAAAAGGCGATAAAAGATGAAATAAAGCGACTTAGAAAAAACGGAATTGATAAAAAACTGTTTTCTGCCGTTAAATGCGGACTTTACGGCGATGCTATCCGTCAGTACAACTCGGTCAGAGGAATTTGTATGAACCTAACCGAGGGCGCTGTTTTCGATTATGATATTTTAGAAGAAATAAAACTTCTTAAATCCGTAACGCTTGATGATGTTTATAAACGGCTTGATATTTTTGATGATGACCTATCGGTTTTATCGGTGGTAAATCCTTTGGAGTGAGTTTATGCAAGAAGTAACTATTTTCGGAATACACTTAAAACTTAATCCCATTGCCTTTACGCTTCCCATAGGAAACGGCTGGGATATTTATTGGTATGGCATAATAATTGCAACGGGTTTTGTTTTGGCTCTTATTTTTGCCTACAAAAACTACAAAAGATTTAATCTTGATATAGACAGAGTTCTTGATGTTATCTTGGTAACAACGCCTATATCCATACTTTGCGCCCGTACATATTATCTTATTTTTGACGGCGAAAAACTTGAAAGTTTTTCTGATTTTTTCGGTTTCGGAAATTCGGGATTTTCGGGTCTTGCAATATACGGCGCCGTAATGGGTGCCTTCGTTTGCGGACTTATTATGTGTAAAATAAGGCGGGTTAAAGTTCTTGATATGTTTGATTTGGCGGCGCTCGGCTTCCTTATCGGACAAGCAATTGGAAGATGGGGCAATTTTGTTAATCAAGAAGCATTCGGAGGCCCTACGAACAGTAGTTGGTGGGGTATGACGAGTGAAAATGTGCGCTCTGATTTCCTGCTGAATGGATATGACCCTCAAGCCCTTGCGCACCCCTGTTTTTTATATGAATCGGTTTGGTGCATAATAGGATTTTTTATAATAAATAAGTTTAGCAAAAACCGAAAATTTTCGGGTCAGGTTGTTTTAATGTACTGTGTTTGGTACGGTTTCGGAAGGGCAATAATCGAACTTTTAAGAACCGACAGTCTGATGATAGGCAGACTTAAAGTTTCTTGCCTTTTGTCTGTTGTGGTTTGTATTGCTTCGGCTGTTTTATTATATGTTTTCCTTAAAAAATACAACGGCGATAAAAACGAGGGCAACTATGTTCCGATGATAGTAACAGAGCAAGAAAATAAGGAGACCGAAAGCAATGAAGATAATTGACGGAAAATCCGTTTCGGCGGCGGTTAAAGAAGAAACAAAACAAGAAGTCAAAGAACTTAAATCAAAGGGAATAAGTGTCGGTCTTGCGGTTATATTAGTCGGCGAAGACCCCGCATCAAAAATCTATGTTGCCAACAAGAAAAAGGCATGTGAAGATTTAGGCATTATATCGGAAGAATACCTTTTGCCCGAAACCGCAACAACAAAGGAACTTTTAGAGCTTATTGATGTTCTTAACAACGAAAAGAGCATAAACGGAATTCTTTGTCAGTTACCGCTTCCAAATAATATTGATGAAAAAACCGTTATAAATGCAATTTCGCCCGAGAAAGATGTTGATGCGTTTCATCCTTCAAATGTCGGCAGAATTATGATAGGCGACTATGATTTTGTCCCTTGTACACCCGCCGGAATAATGGAAATGCTTAAATATTATAATATTGAAATTTCGGGCAAAACTTGTGTTGTAATCGGTAGGTCTAATATTGTAGGCAAACCTATGAGTATGCTCCTTTTGCATCAAAACGGAACCGTTACAACCTGCCATTCGAGAACAAAAGATTTGGCGGAAGTTACAAAAAAAGCTGATATTTTAGTATCGGCGGTCGGCAAAGCAAATTTTGTTAAGGCGGATATGGTAAAAGACGGCGCCGTTGTAATTGATGTCGGAATGAACAGAGAAAACGGAAAACTTTGCGGCGATGTTTGTTTTGAGGAAGTTTCCGAAAAAGCATCATACATTACTCCCGTTCCGGGCGGTGTAGGGCCTATGACTATCGCAATGCTTATGAAAAATACACTTACTGCTTCGAAAAAGCAAAATAATATAAAATAGGGTGTGGGGATTTGAAAAAAATCACTTTTCTTTTAACCTTAATACTGCTCATTTTTGTATTCTCCTTTTCGGCTTTTGCGGCAAATAGAGATTTTACCGTTAAAATTCCCAAAAGTTATACCGCCGTTTATGCTGATGAATCGAAAGCCGAACTGTCAAAAAAACTCGGTATGGAAGAAGAAAAACTTCAAGATTATTACAGCGATAACGGTATCGAACTTTTGGCAATTAGCCAAGATAACAAATCGCAGATAATAGTTTCCGAAAAGAAAGATGACTTTTCGGTTAAAACCGAAAATCTTTCGGCATATAGCGATAACGATATCAAAAAGCTCGGAAAAGAGCTTGTTAAGGATATAAAACTTGCATTTGTTATAGAAAACCGTAATTCCAAAAAATTCATAAAAATTTCGGTCAGAAAAAACGATAGCGGCGGAGAATTTACCGCAACGCAGTTTATAACCGTTGCAAACGGAAAATTGTATAACATTTCGTTTTTATCCGAAGGCAAAGAATTAGATAAACAAAACCTTAAAATTCTTGATTCATTTTCGGTTAATGAAGAAAAGTCGGATTCGGGGATATCCTTGTTTATTACGATATTTATAGATGTTGCAATTGCCGGTTTTGCGGCAATAATCGTATTGATGATTTACGGTATAATAAAAAACAAAATTAAAAACGAAAAAGAAGAGAACTGATTTTTTATCAGTTCTCTTCTTTTATATATTCAAATTTCCGCTTCTCGAATAGAAGAAAATATACTGCTGTACTATACCGCCGTATTCTTCTGCACATTTCGGAAGCCCTTCGGGGAAAAGAATTTCCATCGCTCTTTTAATCCAAACATCTTTCGGAAACGCCTTAAAATGTTTGAGCGAAAAAAGCAGAGTACAGTCGGCAACTTTGGGGCCTACGCCTTTTATCTTCATAAGTTCCTGCCTTGCAAAATCGGTATCGGCGCCGTAAAGATTATTTAGGTTGACTTCGCCGTTATAAACCTTGTTTGCGGCATCAATTATGTACTTTGCCCTGAATCCCATTCTGATATCGGCAAGGTCTTCAACGCTTAAACGGGATAAGACTTCGGCGGTAGGGAAGGCATATAAATCGTTCTCGATTTTTTCGCCGTATTTCTTGCAAAGCCGTTCTATAATACCCTTAATTCTCGGGATATTGTTGTTTTGCGAAATGATGAACGAGCAAAGCGTTTCAAAAGGTTCTTGATTTAGAATTCTGATTCCGCTGCCGAAAGCGGAAGCTTTATTTAATATGGCATCTGATTTTATTTCTTCGATTATTTTTGCATAATCTCGGCCTAAATCAAAATAATCATACCAGATATTAAGAAAATCCTCTTTTGAAGTGTTTTCTAAAATAATAGTGCCTTTTTCCTCTTTGATTACAAGTTTTTTGTTAAAAGCAACGCCGACCCAGCCGTTGTCTTTTTTTACCCATCTGAATGATTGACCGCAGTCAAGCGTCATCAAAAGGTCGAAATTTTTTGCATTTTTTATATAAACATTTCCGTTTTGATATGAAATACCGTTCGTAATATCACCCCATAATATATTGTTATTATATATTTTTTATGATATAATATCAAGCGGAATTACTTTTTAGGAGAATGATTTATGCGGGATGATATTTGTACCATACCGGTATCGGAAGTTTTTGAGGTAAAGGACGGCTGTCCCATATGCAGAATGCGCCATACCGTTGAGGAGAAAATTCTCAACTATATTTTAGGCGATGCGATGATGGAGCCCGATGTAAGAATTGAAACAAACAAAAAGGGATTTTGTACCGAACATCTTAATAAAATGATGAACAGGAGAGGCCGTCTTCAATTAGCGCTTATGCTTGAAACTCATATAAAAGAGGTTAACTCAAAGATTTTCGAAAAGAATTTCTTAAACGGCGCAAATAAAAAAGCGGGGAAAATCGAAAAGTTAAGCGACAGTTGTTTTATATGCGATAAAATGGACTGGGGCTTTGAACATATGATAGATACAATATACCGTTGTTACGAAAAAGAAAGGGATTTCAGAAACCTTTTTGATGCTCAGCCACAGTTTTGTATGCCGCATTATGAACTGTTGATAAACGGCGCCAATAAGAAAAATATGCCTAAATATTATAAAGAGTTTTGTTCGAGTATAACTAAGATTACAGCGCAATATACCGAAAAACTTTGCGAGGATATATCTAAATACTGTATGATGTACGATTACAGAAGTTCGGCGGGAAAAGATGCCGACTGGGGCGATTCTAAAACTGCGGTTGAAAGAATCGTTGCTTTTCTTAACGGTGAAATTCCGAAAGAATAATGTCGATAAATTTTAGTAGTGAAACTGAATATAATTTTTAATTTCGTCCAAAAATATATAAAAAGATTTAAGGACGGTATTTTATGGTAAAGGGAGTTAACAAAAGCATAATCGAGATAAACAATACAGGCAGCGAAGTTTTTGAAAGAATAGTTTTTTATGTTTCGCCGAAGTTTTCTTCTCTCGGCGCAAAAACACTCCAAAAAGCAACCGATGAAATCGGAACTTTCCTTAATTTTGATATAGAGTCAGATAATACTTTAAGACTGAGAATAAAGCGGAAAGAACTTAGAAAAAAGGTTGTTATTCTATCATCGGGCGGTGCGCTTTTAATCGGTGCGGCGCTGTTTGTTCTGTTTAAGTTTGTTTTGTGATGCAGTAATTCTTGCTTTTAATGGGATTTTCGGGTATAATTGATAAAGAATTTTAGTTTTCTGCCATTTCGGAAAGGAATAATTGTTAAATGAAGGACATTTTGAAAAACGGAGCATCGGTTTTTTTAAGGGTGCTCGTCGTTGCCGTTATGAGTTTGATAGTTACGGCGTCTATCGGAGTTTTATGCACCGCCGTTTTTACCGATGATATCGGATATACGGCTTTTGTTACAGATAAGGAAGGAAAGCAGGTAGATAAATATACATATTACTATGCCGACGGGGAAGATACCCTTATAAACGAATATACCGCAAAAGGTTATTCAATTAGGAAGGCAACCGAAATCAGCAAACTTACGGGCAAAGGCGCCGTGATAAACAATGTTACTTCGCAGAGTATATCGGTTATTATGCTTTTTATTTTTATTTATAATAAACTCTTTTCGCTCGGTAATGCGGATAATAACCTTTCAAATTTCGGCCATATAAAAGCCGATAAGTTTAAGGGGCTTAAAATCGGTCTTGTTGCTATGATACCGAGTTTTATTTTATTTGTTGTAATTGCGGTTTTAGGACTGGCATTTAAGAGCAATATTACGGTATCTCTCTTTACTCTGCCTCATTTTTATATCTTCCAAATACTAAAAGCGATTATCGGCGATACGCTTGTTTTAAGCGGTCTTTCGGTTTGGCAGTTTTTGTTAATTTTCCTTTCGCTTTTTGCCGTTCCGATAGTGGCGTTTCTTTCTTACTATCTCGGATATAAGGATATTTTAATTCTTGAAAAAATAATCTATAAGAAGAAAAAGGTGTAAAAATGGCAGGTTTTTTTGGGCTTTTTAATTATGAAAAAGAGGGTCCCGGCATCGAAAAAGATGCCCCTAAAAAGAAAAGGTTCATCGTATTTTTTGAAACATTTTTCAGGAATATTTGGAAGTTTATTTCGGTAAATGCAGTATATCTTTTGCTGTCGATTCCGATTATAACTAACGGCCTTGCAAATGTCGGAATTACGAATGTTACAAGAAATGTTGCAAGGGACAAACATTCTTTTATGGTTTCCGATTTTTTCGATACGGTAAAGAAAAACTGGAAACAGGCGACTGCCGTTTCGGTTATAAATACAGTTTCGTATTTTTTACTCTTCTTTGCATTTAGGTTTTACTATACATCAAGCGGAAAATTTGCGGTTGTAGGGCTTGGAATATGCCTTGCGATATTCATAATCTTTACCTTTATGAACTTCTTTATCTGGACCCTTATGATAACATTCAGCTTTTCGCTTAAACAACTTTATGCAAACAGTTTCAAATTTGCCTTTATAAATCTCCCCAAAAACTTTTTATGCGGTATAGTTTTGCTTATTGTTTACGGAATAAATTTAGGTCTTGTTTGGCTTATAAACAGTTATGGCGTTATTCTTATAGAACTTTTGGTCGCAATACTTACTTTCCCCGCATTCAGATTTTTACTTATTCAGTTTTGTACATTTGACAGCATAAAAACATTTATTATCGACCCATATTATAAAGAACATCCCGGCGAAGATATCGAAAAACGAAGGGATTTGGGGCTCGAAATTCCCGAAGAAGAATAGTTTGTTTTTTTAATTTCACCTTAAAGGTACCGAGATTTATCTTGGTGCCTTTTTTGTTTTTGTACCGCCTTTTTGTTATTTAAGTTTTTCGTTTTTCATATAATTGTTTGAGGTGGTTTTAATTGCGATGCAGAATAGATGAGCTTAAAAATAAACAGGTTGTTTGCGTTAAAGACGGCTATGTTCTCGGATATATAGGCGATATCGAACTTGATACCGAAAGCGGAAAACTCATTTCAATTATTATTTTCGGCAATTTGAGATTTTTAGGACTTTTAGGCAGAGAGAAGGATATCGTCATTCCTTTTGAAGATATTGTTGTGATAGGCGAAGAAACGGTGCTTGTGAGTACAAATTCGGTTATTGGATATAATAAAACAGAGCATTAAATTCATTATAACTGAAAAACGCCAGATTTTTGTATATGTTGCACAAAAAATAGAATAAAACATTTTCGCTTCTTGCCGATTTTTGATAAAAAATCAATTGAAAATAATAAAAAATACTGATATAATTATAAGAGAATGTATCAAAACTAAGGGGGATTAAAGGTTGAACGCCTATTTTGACAATTTCGGTTCATATATTAAAGCCGATTTATATAAATACCTCGGCTCTTTCTTAAAGGGCAAAAAAGCGACATTCAGGGTATGGGCGCCGAATGCAAAGTCCGTAAGTGTAGTAGGAAATTTCAACAACTGGGATATTTCAAAAAACATAATGTGCGGAAGCGAAAGCGGAGTTTTCGAAACCGAGATATGCGGCATATCGGATTATGATATATATAAGTATGCCATAACATCTTATGACGGTAAGGTTACCCTTAAAAGCGACCCGTTTGCCCGTCATTTCGAAACGGCTCCTCATAATGCTTCAAAGATTTATAAGGATAAAAAGCATATTTGGCGAGATAAAGAATATAGAAGTTCCATAAAAGAAAAGAACATCTATGAATCTCCCGTTAACATATATGAAGTTCATATCGGTTCTTGGAACTGCTTTGAAAACGGCAACCGATTCGATTATGTAACACTTGCGAAAAAGCTTTCGGCTTATGTTAAAAAAATGGGATATACCCATATAGAGTTAATGCCTGTTACCGAGCATCCTTTTGAGGGTTCTTGGGGTTATCAGGTTACGGGATATTTTGCTCCGACTTCAAGATACGGAACTCCCGATGATTTCAAAGAGTTTGTTGATATAATGCACGAAAACGGAATAGGCGTTATTCTCGACTGGGTTCCGGCGCATTTCCCGAAAGACGAGTTCGGGCTTTACCGCTTTGACGGGACTGCCTGTTACGAATATGAAGACCCGAGAAAGGGCGAACATAAGGAATGGGGAACCTGCGTTTTTGATTACGGAAAACCTCAGGTTATGAGTTTTTTGGTTTCGAGCGCTTGTTTTTGGATAAAAGAATTTCATATAGACGGTCTTAGGGTTGATGCAGTAGCATCTATGCTTTATCTTGATTATGGCAGAAAAGACGGCGAATGGATTCCGAATGCCTACGGCACAAGGGAAAATCTTGAAGCGGTTGAATTGCTTAAACAAATAAATATTGCGGTATTTAATGCCAACCCCAAGGTTATGATGATAGCCGAGGAATCAACCGCATGGCCGCTTGTTACAAAACCGCCTCACGATGGCGGACTCGGTTTTAATTTCAAGTGGAATATGGGCTGGATGAACGATATGCTTCGGTATATGTCGCTTGACCCGCTTTTCAGAAAACATAATCACGACTGCTTGACTTTTTCATTTTTCTATGCTTTTTCCGAAAACTTCTGTTTGCCGATTTCCCATGATGAGATAGTTCACGGCAAATGCTCTATGATAAATAAAATGCCGGGAGAATATGAAAGCAAGTTTGATAATCTTCGTGCATTTTATGCATATATGATGGCGCATCCCGGCAAGAAACTTTTGTTTATGGGGCAAGAATTTGCGCAGTTTATCGAATGGAATTACGAACAGCCGCTTGACTGGTTTTTGCTTGAATATGACACCCATAAAAATATGCAAAAGTATGTTAAAGAACTCAATGCCTTTTATAAGAAAAGTTCTCCTCTTTACGAAATAGATTATTCTTGGGAGGGATTTTCTTGGATTGCCAACGATGATAACGAGCAAAGTATTATCGCATTCAGGAGAATGGATAAATCGGGCAACGAGATTATATGTGTTTGCAATTTTGTACCCGTAGCGAGAGAAAATTACCGTATCGGTGTTCCGAGAAAGGGGAATTACAGGCCGGTATTTTGCAGCGATTATTCGAAGTTCGGCGGAAAAACCGATGAACTTCAAACCTATAAAAGCGAGGAGATACCGATGCACGGATATGATAATTCAATAGAAATAAAAGTACCTGCGATGTCGGTTACCTATTATAAGGCACCGAAGGGTAAAAAATAAATTCAGAAGGATAGTAGAATTTTTATGACAAACAAAAAATGTGTTGCTATGTTACTTGCCGGCGGTCAGGGAAGCAGACTCGGTGTTTTAACCGGAAAACTTGCAAAACCTGCCGTTCCTTACGGCGGAAAATACAGAATTATTGATTTTCCGCTTTCAAACTGTATAAATTCCGGCATAGATACCGTTGGAATTTTAACGCAGTACAAACCGCTTGAACTTAACGACTATATCGGCTCGGGAAAGCCGTGGGACCTTGACAGGTCTAACGGCGGAGTTCATATCCTGCCGCCGTATCAGGGTCAAAAGGGTGGCGACTGGTATAAGGGAACTGCAAATGCAATATATCAAAATTTAGGGTTCATAGAAAGATATAACCCTAAATTCGTTATAGTTTTATCCGGCGACCATATATATAAAATGGACTATTCCAAGATGATAAATCAGCATCAGAATTCGGGCTCGGCATGTACTATTTCGGTTATGCAGGTGCCTTATGATGAGGCATCGAGATTCGGTATTATGAATACAAATCCCGATGATACTATATATGAGTTTGAGGAAAAGCCGAAAGAGCCCAAGAGCAATTTGGCTTCAATGGGTATATATGTTTTTTCGTTCGATAAACTTAAAAAGTATTTAATCGAAGACGAAAACAATAAAAATTCTTCAAATGATTTCGGCAAAGATGTTATTCCCGCAATGCTTAATAACGGCGAAAAACTTATGGTTTACCGTTTTACCGATTATTGGAAAGATGTAGGAACGGTTGATTCGCTTTGGGACGCAAATCTCGATTTGCTTAACCCTAAAATTCATCTTAATCTATCCGATCCCAACTGGAAAATTTATTCAAGAACGAGCGCTCTTCCGCCGCATCATATAACCGATTCGGCTAAGGTTGAAAATTCGCTTATAACCGAGGGCTGTTTTGTTTCGGGAAAAATCGACTATTCGATTCTCTATGAGAATGTCAGAATAGAAGAGGGGGCAACGGTAGAATATTCTCTTGTAATGCCGGGCGCCGTAGTAAAGAAAGGCGCTGTTGTAAAGTATTCCATCATTGCCGAAAATGTAACGGTTGAGGAAAATGCTTCGGTCGGCGAAGAACCGTATTATAATAATGCCGATGAATGGGGAATTGCCGTAGTCGGCGAAGGTTTAACAATAGGTAAAGGCGCAAAGGTCGGCGCAAAACAGATGATAACCGAGAATGTCAAAGAAGGTGAGATAATATGAGGGCAAACGCAGTTTCAGCGGTAATTTTTTCAAACTCCAACGATATAGCATTAAAGGAGTTGACTGAAAATCGGTCAATGTCTTCTCTGCCTTTCGGCGGAAGATACCGCCTTATAGATTTTGCTCTTTCAAATCTCTCAAACGCCGGTATATCGGATATAGGTATTATTACAAAGGAAAATTACCGTTCGCTTATGGACCATGTCGGAAGCGGATTATACTGGGACCTTGACCGTAAAAGAGGCGGTCTTCGTATCATTCCGCCGTTTATAACCGGCGAAAGTCAGTTAAACGGTTTTGCAGATATATCTAAAAGAGCTGCGGAATTTGTATCCCGCTTGAATTCGGAATATGTTATCGTTTGCGAATCCGGAACGGTTGCCAATTTTGATATCGGCGCTTTTATTGCTTATCATATAGAAAAAGATGCCGATATAACATTGTTCTACCGCAAAGCAGAATGTGCCGATAAATTTAAGAATACAATTAAATTTGATATTAAAAACGGCAAAATAGTCGGCGCCGTAAAGGCAAACCGTTCTTCGGAAAGCGGAAACTATTCGTTAGGAACTGCCATATTCAAAAAATCGGTGTTTTTGAATTTTGCCGAGTTTTCAAAATCAAAAAAGAGCGAAGATGCTTTTTTAACGCTTATCTCGGAGAACAAAAACAATTATCGCATTTACGGATTTGAGCATAAAGGATTCGCCGCCGTTATAGATTCGAGAAAATCCTTCTTTGAAAGCAATATGAAACTGTTTTCAGAAGATGTACGAAAGGATTTATTTAATAAGGAGCGTCCTGTTTTTACCAAAACGAGAGATGATATGCCAACGAGATACGGTATTTTTTCCGATGTTAAGGAAAGTCTTGTCGCCGATGGTTGTATTATCGAAGGAACGGTCAAAAATTCGGTACTGTTCAGAGGCGTAAGAGTTCATAAAGGCGCCAAGGTTGAAAATTCGATTTTGATGCAGGGTGTTGAGGTCGGCGAAAATGCGGTTGTCCGATATGTCGTTGCCGATAAAAATTCGGTTATAACTGCAAATACACCGATAAAAGGCACCAAGCATAAAGCATTTATAGTTAAGAAAAATCAAGTTTTATAATAACGGAGAAAGATATGAAAATACTGTTTGCAACAAGCGAGGCAGAGCCCTTTGCAAAATCGGGCGGACTTGCCGATGTTTCGGGCGCTCTTCCTAAGGCGCTTAGAAAAAGAATGGTAGGCGCAAGGGTTATTATGCCTTTGTATGATACTATTCAACCCGAAATGAAGGAAAAGATGACCTTTATTACGAATATTACCGTACCTGTTTCTTGGCGAAGGCAGTACTGCGGTGTTTTTGAAGCCCATATGAACGGCGTTATCTACTATTTCATAGATAATCAGTACTATTTCAAAAGGGACGGGCTTTACGGATATTATGACGATGCGGAGCGCTTTGCGTTCTTTTCCCGCGCCGTTTTGGAGGTAATAAAGCATATCGGATTTAAGCCCGAGATAATCCACTGCAACGACTGGCAAACGGCAATGATTCCGGTATATCTTACCGAAATGTACTCAAAAGACCCGTACTATGCCGATATAAAAACCGTATTTACAATTCATAATATTCAGTATCAGGGTAAATACGGAATGGAACTTTACGGCGATGTTTTGGGCCTTCCTGAGGGCAGGGAAAGTATCGTTGAATATGAAGGTTGCGTAAATCTTATGAAGGGCGCCATTCAGTGCTCCGATAAGATTACTACCGTTTCTCCTACCTATTCAAGAGAAATATTAGACCCCTATTATTCTCACGGGCTCGATATGATTTTGAAGGAGTTTACTTATAAGTTAACGGGTATAGTTAACGGAATTGATACCGATGTATATAACCCCGAAACCGATAAGTTTATCTATAAAAATTATTCATTGGAAACATTAAAGGACAAAGAGGTAAATAAGGCAAAACTAAAAGAAGAGATGGGACTTCCCGTTAACGATGCTCCGCTTTTCGGAATGGTTACCCGTCTTGTAAGCCATAAGGGAATAGACCTTGTTAAATGCGTTTTTGAGGAGTTGCTTAATGCTGATTTACAGTTTGTAATTCTCGGAAGCGGCGAATGGGAGTTTGAAACATTCTTCTATGAAATGAGCAAAAAATATCCCGAAAAGGTTGCCGTTAAACTCGGTTTTGATAATGCTTTGGCACATAAAATATATGCTTCCGCCGACTTTTTCCTTATGCCGAGTAAAAGTGAGCCGTGCGGTTTGGCGCAGCTTGTTGCTTTGAGATACGGAACAATACCTATTGTAAGGGAAACGGGCGGTCTTAACGATACCGTAACCGATAGCGGAAACGGCGAAGGCAACGGCTTTACTTTTTCAAGTTATAATGCTCATGATATGCAAAATGCCGTTTGGAGAGCCGTTGCGGGTTTTGGCAACCAAGAAGGATTTGATATGCTCAGAAAAAGGGCAATGGAATGTAATAACGGTTGGAGTGCATCGGCAAATAAATATGTTAAACTTTATAAAGAAATAATACCTAAAAAGGATTAAAAAAATCTTGACATTTATATACTGTTGTGGTAAACTGTTTAGGCCGCATATTGTGGGCTTGTAAAGTTATGCCTATTTTTAGGTATGCGCCTATCAGTAGCGAGACTGTAAATTATGGCAGGTGTAAAAAAGGATGTACGCAATTATCGAAACAGGCGGCAAGCAGTATCGTGTAGAAAACGGCGATGTTATCTATGTCGAGAAATTAGCTTGTGAAGTTGATGAGGAAATCACTTTTGATAAGGTTGTTGCAGTTAGCAACAGAACATTAAAAGTTGGTAAACCTTATGTTAAAGATGCTTTCGTTAAGGGTACCGTTTTGAAGAACGGCAAAGGCAAGAAGATAAATATCTTTACTTATAAGCCGAAAAAGAGCAGTTCGCGCAAAATGGGTCATAGACAACCCTATACCAAGGTACAAATTACCGAAATCGGCTAATTATGACCAAGGTAGTATTTTTCGCTGATAAATCGGGTTTATTCGGTTTTGAAATCAGCGGTCATAGCACCGAATCTTGTAAAGATATTGACGGAAAGATTGTATGCAGCGCCGTTTCAAGTGCGGCATATATGGCGGTAAATACTGTTTCCGAAGTAATCGGGGATAGGTATGATTCCGAGATTTCCGATGGATTTATGAGAATTATCGTGAAGGATATTTCCGAGTCTTCCCGAAAGGTGCTTGAAGGTTTAAGACTTCATATTTCGGAACTTTCAAAACAGTACGACAGTAGAATAACTACAACTACGGAGGTGTAGAACGTAATGCTTAAAATTAACATTCAATTATTTGCTCATAAAAAGGGAATGGGCTCAACCAAGAACGGCCGTGATTCTGAATCAAAGCGTCTTGGTGTTAAACGCGCCGACGGTCAGTTTGTTCTTGCCGGCAACATTCTCGTTCGCCAGAGAGGAACCCATATCCATGCCGGTAACAATGTCGGCCGTGGCTCGGACGATACTCTCTTTGCTCTTATTGACGGTAAGGTTAAATTTGAGCGTGTAGGTAAGGACCGTAAGCAGGTTAGTATTTACGCAGAGCAGTAATTTTATAAAAAGTAATTCCGGGCGGCAATTCTTTTTTGCTGTCCGGTTTTTTTAAGTCATATTTTAGGATGTGATTCATATGAAAATTTGCCATGTTTGTGCCTTCCAATGCGAAGACGGCGATGAACTTTGCCCCATCTGCGGAGCGGAACTCGCCCAAGATGAGTGTGTTTTTGAAAATAAAGACGCAGTTGAAGAGGCGCCCGATATAGTAATAGAGAGTCCGGAACTTGCGCAAAGTATATCCGACCCGATATTAGCCGAAATTTTTTGCGATGCGCTTAAAAATAATAATATTCTTTTTACAACCGACGAATCGGATTTGTCGGGCAGTATGAAAATGGGATTTGGCGGATTTCGCACCGAAATAAATATCTATGTTGATAAAGAAGATATAGAAAAAGCGAATAATATATTTGAAAATCTTGAAATAGGAGAGCCATCTTTTGATGATGACTTTTTTGAGGAAAACTGATGTTTGTTGATATAGCAAAAATTCATCTTAAAGCAGGAAACGGCGGTAACGGAGCCGTTTCTTTCCATAGAGAAAAATATGTTGCGGCAGGTGGACCTGACGGCGGAGACGGCGGAAGAGGCGGAGATATTATCTTTAAGGTTGATGATAATCTTTCAACTCTTGCCGATTTCAGATATAAAAGGAAATATGCCGCCGAAAACGGTGAAAACGGCGGTGCTTCCCGCTGTACCGGAAAGAGCGCAAAAAATCTTGTTATATTTGTTCCGAGAGGAACGGTAGTTAAAGATGCCGAAACGGGCAGGATTATCGCCGATGTTTCGGATAACGAGGAATATCTTGTTGCCAAAGGCGGCAACGGCGGTTGGGGAAATATCCATTTTGCAACAAGTACAAGGCAGGTTCCCCGATTTGCCAAAAACGGAAATCCCGGAGAAGAACTTGATGTTGTATTAGAACTTAAACTTTTGGCTGATGTAGGGCTTATCGGTTTTCCGAATGTCGGAAAATCTACCTTTATTTCGGTTGTTAGCGAAGCAAAACCGAAAATCGCCAACTATCATTTTACAACGCTAACTCCCGTTTTGGGTGTTGTCAGAATGGGCGAGGGTTCTTCATTTGTTATGGCAGATATTCCGGGACTTATTGAGGGTGCCGGTGAGGGTGTCGGATTAGGACACGAATTTTTGCGTCATGTTGAAAGATGCAGAATGCTCCTTCATATAATAGATGCCTCAGGCAGCGAAGGCAGAGACCCAAAAGAAGATTTTGAAAAGATAAATAAAGAACTTGCAGTTTTCAGCGGCGAACTTATAAAGCGACCGCAAATAGTTGTTGCAAATAAATGCGATTTAATTGAAGACGAAGATATTGAAAAACTGCGGGAATATTTTGAGAATAAAGGATATAAATTTTTTCCCGTTATGGCGGCTATCGCAGAGGGAACAAAGCAGGTAATCGACTGCGTTGCGGCAGAACTTGCAAAACTTCCTCCGATGATTAAATATGAGGCAGAACCGAAACCTCATGTTGACTATACCGTTCAAAAGAAACGGACATTTAACATTCGTTGCTGCGACGGTGTCTTTTTTGTCGAAGATGCGCCATGGCTTCTTGATGTTATGAATACGGTTGACCCTGACGACTACGAATCTTTGCAGTATTTTGAACGGGTTTTGCGTTCAAGCGGTATTATTGATGCTTTAAGGAATTCGGGTGTTAAAGAGGGCGACACCGTTAGTGTTTACGATGTTGAATTCGATTATGTGGATTAGTGGTAAATGATATGGATAATACGGATAATTTAAGCCCCTCGGTTTTGTGTTTTGTCGGCGATGCGGTTTACGGACTGTTAGTCAGGGCTCATTTAGCCGAAATAAACAGACCTTCGGGGGAACTTCATAAGGAATCGGTTAAATGGGTTTCGGCACCTGCGCAAACAAAAATATTTGCAATAATCGAGCCGTTTTTAACCGAAAAGGAAATATCGGTTTTCAAAAGGGGAAGAAATTTTCATACAAATTCTTCGCCTAAAAATGCAACAAAGCAGGAGTATCATACCGCAACGGGACTTGAAGCATTATTCGGGTATTTGTATTTATCGCAGGAAAACGAGCGAATTAAAGAACTTTTTGATATTGTTAAAAAAAACTATAAGCCAATCGACTGATTGGCTTATTTTTTTATCCCGCTTTTTCAATTTGCTTTTTCAGTTTTCCTATTATCCTTTTTTCGAGCCGAGAAATGTATGACTGTGAAATACCGAGTGTATCGGCAACCTCTTTTTGGGTATATTCTTTATATCCGCCCATACCGAAGCGCATTTCCATTATCTGTTTTTCTCTCGGGACCAAAGCGTTAACGAAAGAAATAAGCATTTTCCGCTCGTCTTCCTGTTCGATTTTAATGCTTATTTCGTCGCCGTCGCTTCCCAAAACATCTGAAAGCAAAAGTTCATTGCCGTCCCAGTCGGTGTTGAGCGGTTCGTCTATCGAAATTTCACTTTTTCTTGACGATATTTTTCTCAGATACATCAAAATTTCGTTTTCTATACATCTTGAAGCATAGGTTGCAAGTTTAATGTTTTTGTCGATGCAAAAGGTGTTAACCGCTTTTATAAGCCCTATGGTACCTATTGAAATAAGGTCTTCTATGTTAACGCCCGAAGAATCAAACTTTTTGGCGATATATACTACAAGACGCAAATTATGAACTATTAGAAGTTCTTTTGCTTTTTCATCTTTGTTTTCGAGTAATTCTTGCTCTTTTTTCGGGTTTAGCGGGGGCGGTAAACTTTCGGGGCCGTTTATGTAATAATTTGATTTCCCGAAAATTTTTTTAATTAAATTTTTAAGAAGTTTCATCATAATAATCACCATTTTTTTAGAAGCATCTTCGGTATAGGTTTCATGCTATTGATTTAGGATTTATTATTGCGTCCCATTCGCCGTCAAGATTTGTGTTTGAAACGGCGAGTATGGGGCTTTTAATGCTTTTTGTTTCGTTATCGGTATTTATAATCGCTTTGTCTATTCGGTATCCGTCTATAATTGCAGTTCCACTTACCGTTTTTACGGGAATGGCTCTGTATCTTTTTTTCCTTTCCGTATCATTTTTGAATTTAAGGAAATCGAGCGCTGTTTTTTTTGAAACGATAATTATTTCGGAAATGCCGAAAATATCGGTAAGGGAGTTGCCCGTATCAACAATTCCGTTTATTTGCTTTTCGCTTTCGCCGAGTTTGATTTTGATTTTGCAGTTTTGAGCGGATATACCGTTCTTTCTTAAAAAATATCGGAAAAGCATAACCGCAAAATAGTATGCACAGCTTGAAATTATCAAAATAACAGGGGAAATATTTATATATAATACGGAATTGTTTATAATCATATTATTCGGCTTAAACAAAAGCCAAACGGCAATCATTATCCCGCCGAAAAGATATGTAACTGCAAAAAGAAAAAGAGTGTTTCTGAGATACCTTTTGATACTCATAAAACCGAATGCCGAAAGCGAAAGAACAAGAGAAATTAAAATCTTAACCGGAATTTCGATTAAAATACTTGATGAGGGCAAGAATATGTAAACAGAGGAAACTCCGCCGATAAGAGATGAAAACAAAAGTCTTAAAAAAGAAATATCCTCTTTAATAAACATTGCCGTAATTTTAATCAGAAAATAATCAACAACGGTATTGAGCAGAATTAAAACATCAGCATATATTATCATTTTTATGCCCCCCATAAAGATTATAGTATTATTTCGGTGCATTTTTTGTATAAGTATGTTAGAAATTTATATAAAAATGTGTCGAAAAAATGATTTGTCTTGAAAAAGGGAATACTATATGATAATATGATAAACGGTGATAAAGATGTTTTTCGGAAAAAACAAATTCGGCTATGATTATCTCGTTGTAGGTCTCGGAAATCCCGGACTTACATACGAAAAAACCCGTCATAATGCGGGATTTTTGGCTATGGATAATATATGCGAAAGTTCAGGCGCCGTTCTTAACAAAAACAAATTTGAGGCGCTTATCGGCGAATGTAATATCGGGAAGAGCCGTGTTTTACTTGCAAAACCGCAAACATTTATGAATAATTCGGGAAGAGCCGTTTCAAAAATCGTCTCGTTTTATAAAATACCAAACAACAGAATTATTGTTTTGTTTGATGATATTTCGCTCGATATAGGGAATATCCGCATAAGAAGAAAGGGCTCTGCCGGCGGTCATAACGGCATAAAAGATATAATTGAACTTTTGGGAACCGAAGAAATTATGCGAATTAAAATCGGGGTCGATAAAAAGCCAAATCCCGAATATGACCTTAAAAAATATGTTCTCGGCAAAATACCAAAAGAAAAATGGGAAACATTTAACGATGCTCTCGGCAATGCCCGAAAGGCAGTTTATGAGATTATCGAAAACGGTATTGATTCCGCAATGAATAAATACAGCAAATAGTATGGAATTTTTTAAGAATATATTAAACAAAGAAGCAGAATATAACCGGTTGTTATCCGATGTTAAATCTGGTAATTTTCCACTTGCTGCTTCGGGTTTATCGCAAATTCATAAGGTTTTGGTTTCGGCTTCAATTGCTTTTGATACGGCAAAGAAGGTTTTGATTTTAACACCTGATGAAGCATCGGCTGTAACAATGTGCGGCGACCTTAATTCTTTCGGGATAAAAGCGATAAATCTTCCGCTTCGGGACTACAATTTAACAAGTCTTGTCGGTTATTCAAAAGATTATGAATATCGGCGAACAGACACCCTGTCAAAAATAATTGACGGGGATTTTTCCGTGCTTACTTTATCGGTTGACTCGGCTATTGAACTCACTTCTCCGAAAGAAGTATTGTCAAAAAACAAATTTGAAATAAAATCAAACGATAAACTCAATATAGAAGAATTATCAAAAAAACTAATTTCGGCTTGTTATAAAAAAACAGAACTTACCGAAGCTAAAGGACAGTTTTCTGTTAGAGGCGGAATAATAGATATTTTCCCCGTAAACCGGAAAATGCCCGTTAGAATTGAACTTTGGGGCGACGAAATCGACAGTATTTCGGAATATGATGCCCTAACGCAAAGGAGAACCGATGCTATCGGCGGTTTTTCGGTTTATCCTGCGAGTGAAATCCCGTTTTCAGGCGAAGAATTAGCAAAAAAGCTTAAAAAAACAGTAAAATCAACTAAAAAATTAACCGATAAACAAAGAGAAAAAATCGAAAATGATATTACCGCTCTTGAAGACGGTTTGCCGGTGCTTACCGACACTTATCTGCCGATAATTTACGAAAAATGCGCAACGGTTTTCGATTATTTTGAAGATGATATAATAAAGATAGTTTGCGAATCGGGGAATATTTCGGAACGGCTCAAAAACATCGAATTCAGGCATAACGAGGATATAAAATCGCTATTAGAACAGGGTATGATTTTTTCAAAAACCGCTGATTTATATCTGAAAAAAGCGCAACTTTTCAATAAAATATCAGATGCTCTGTTTTTAGAGAGTTTTCCGAAAAATACTTATTCTATTCCGCTTAAAGGTATATTTAATTTTGATTTTAAGAGAATATCTCCGTGGAGTGGCGATGTTTCGGTTTTAGCAGATGATATTGCTTTTATGAATAATATAAAGGGAACGGTTGTTGTTTTAGCCGGAGAAAAGAAGGCGGCGACCGTTCTTGCGGAAGAACTGAACGAAAAGGGAATAAAGGCAACAACTGCGCTTGACGGTAAAATCGCCGAAAGCGGAGTTTTCGTTACAACGGGCGCTCTTTCGGCAGGATTTGAAATACCGATGAGCAAATTTATGCTGATTACTCATAGGTTTGTTTTAGCCGAAAAGCAAAAGCGCAGGAAAACGCCTAAAAACGGCAAAGAAATCGGGTCGCTCGATGAACTTAAAAGCGGCGATTATGTTGTTCATACAACTCACGGTATCGGTATTTTCGAGGGTATAAATCAAATAACAAATAAAGGCATAACAAAGGACTATATTAAAATACGGTATGCCGGAAGCGATACCCTCTATGTTCCGGTTACGCAACTTGATTTAGTTGCGAAATATATCGGCTCATCGGACGAATCCGGCATAAAACTCAACAAACTCGGCAACGATGCTTGGAACAGAACGAGAAGTCGGGTTAAATCTGCTGTCAAGAATATGGCAAAACAGTTAACGGCTCTTTATGCAAAGCGAATGGCAACAAAGGGGTATGCTTTCGGGCCTGATACCGATTTGCAAAACGATTTCGAAAGGCGGTTCGAATACGAAGAAACCGAAGACCAAATCCGCTCAATAAATGAAATAAAGAAGGATATGCAAAGGGATATCCCGATGGATAGACTTCTTTGCGGAGATGTCGGTTTCGGTAAAACTGAGGTTGCGCTCAGAGCGGCGTTTAAGTGCATAAGCGAGGGGAAACAATGCGCTATGCTTGTTCCGACAACCATTCTTGCTATGCAACATTTTAATACAACGGTCAGCCGAATCGGCAACTTTCCGCTTGAAATAAAACTGCTTAACCGCTATGTTTCAAAAAAACAGCAGGAAAAAATTATTTCGGGGCTCAAACACGGAACGGTTGATATGGTAATCGGAACCCATAGACTTATATCGAAAGATGTTAAATTCAGAGATTTGGGGCTTGTTATTATTGATGAAGAACAGCGCTTCGGCGTTGCTCAAAAAGAAAGACTCAAAGAGTTATATCCTTATGTTGATATTTTAACTTTAAGCGCAACTCCGATACCGAGAACTCTAAATATGGCGATGTCGGGGCTAAGAGATATGTCAACTATAGATGAAGCTCCGGCAGACAGATATCCCGTTCAAACCTATGTTTTAGAGCAAAATGACGGTCTGTTGACTGATGCCATAAACCGAGAACTCAGAAGAGACGGGCAGGTATATTATCTGCACAATAAGGTTGAAAGCATAGTTTCCTGCGCTGCAAGACTAAAAGAAAAATTGCCCGAAGCGAGAATAGGTATTGCCCATGGGCAGATGGGCGAAGATGAGTTGAGCGAGGTATGGCGGCAACTTATTGACCATGAGATAGATATTCTTGTTTGCACAACGATTATCGAAACGGGTGTCGATGTTCCTAATGTTAATACACTAATAATAGAGAATGCCGACCGAATGGGACTTTCGCAACTTCATCAGATAAGAGGAAGGGTAGGAAGGTCGCCGAGAAGAGCATACGCCTATTTTTGTTTTAAGCGGGGCAGAGTTATAAACGAAACGGCGCAAAAACGGCTTGAAGCGATAAGAGAGTTTACCGAGTTCGGCTCCGGATTTAAGATTGCGCTTAGAGACCTTGAAATAAGGGGCGCAGGTAGTATTTTAGGCGGCGAACAGCACGGAAATATGGAAGCGGTCGGCTATGATATGTATTTAAGACTGCTCAATGATGCCGTGAATGAAGAAAACGGAATAGAAGATAAAAACGAAATTGAATGCACCGTTGACCTTAATATTTCGGCTCATATTCCCGAAAATTATATCGAATCGCTTCCTTCAAGACTCGGCATATATAAAAGAATTGCCGATATCAAAACAGAAAGTGATGTCAGCGATGTTTTAGATGAATTGTGCGACCGCTTCGGAGAACCGCCTAAGTCGGTTATCGGTCTTATAGATGTTGCGCTTTTAAGAAACAAAGCATCAAAGGCAAAAATAACCGAAATTTCAAGCGGAAACGGCACAGTGATTCTCAAAACCGATAAAATAAGAGAAGAAGTTGTTGTTAAACTTTCTGATTTTTTCGGCAATGCTTTTACACTTGCTGTTACGGGTGATACTGCTTATATAATCAAACTGAAAGCAGGTCATACACATATCGAAACGGTTAAAAAGTTAAGCAAAATATTATAAAACTGTTAACAATAATAAAATTAGTAGACTTTTGGTATAATTTGTTATATAATCAAGTTATAAAATTGCTTTTATGCGGAGGAAAAAAGATGAATATAATTAAAAAATCTATTGCGTTTATTTTAATAGCGGTTTTGGCTCTTTCTTTTTGCGGATGCCATAAGCCGAACGAGGTTGCCATAAAAATAGGCGATTTGAGTTTTACTTCGGGATATTATCTTTGCGCTCTTATTGAGTCGGATATGTCCGCCCGTCAAGAAATTGATACAAAAGCTCAAACCGATGACAGTATTGATACTTCAAAAGAGAACTATTATTTCAGCCAAAAACTTGAAGATAAAGACTTTGTTACCTATGTTAAGGATAATGCCTTAACAAAGCTTAAAGAGTTGGCTTCATTTAAGATTAAGGCAAAGGAAAACAACCTTAAAATTTCCGAAGAGGAATTAGCAAACGCCGATGCCTATATTTCTTATTATTGGTCAACAATGAGCGAATCTTTTGAAAATAACGGTGTCAGCAAAGAAACATTTACCGAGTATTTTAAGGATGCATACTATGCTGACGCATATTTCGATTTCATTTACGATAAGGGCGGAAAAAAGGAAGTTGCTTCTGCCGATATCGAAAAATATAAGAAAGAAAATTATGCTTATGCCGATATTTTAACTAAGGATATTTCTACTGCCGAAGATTCCGAAAAAGATGCCGCAAAGAAGCAGTTTGAAGAATTTGAGAAGGCGCTAAAAAACAACAAATCAACCTTTAAAGATATCTATGAGAGTTTTAACAACATTACAGATGAGCAAAAGCAGGAATCATATACAAGCGTTATAGGTTCATCAAAAACCGATTATGAAAACGAGAACTTTGATACAATTAAAAAGATGAGCGTTGATGAAATCAAATATATTAAAACCGATATTTCTCTTACAATTGTTATAAAGAGAGATTTGGCAAAAGCGACCGACCAACAGGATGCCCTAAATAAACAAATCATTCACGATTTGAAAGACGAAGAGTTTAATAAAGATATGAAAACTTTCCAAGATTCATTAAAGGTAACCGAAAATAAATCGGCAACAAAACGCTTTAATATAAAGAAATTTAAGTATTCAACTCAAACTCCTACGGTTAATGCATAATAAAAATCCCCGAGAAATCGGGGATTTTTTTGAAATTTTCGTATATATATGTTATAATAGAATAAAAGAAATGGAGATGCGTTTATATGAAAAAAGGATTAGATAAACTGTTTTTTGGCTTGGGCGCAGTAACTGCGGCAACCGTTACGGCAACCGTTGTTTCAAAAAAACTTACAAAAGCGCTTGTCGGCGAGGCGCTTGACCGCAACGCTCCAAAGCCCATAAAAACTATTGCCGATAATAAAATCGACGACTTTTTTTCTGAGGATACATTCAAAAGCGTTGTCCCGCTTATTGAAAAACTTGAAAATCAACCGACAAAGTTAATTGAAATTGAGGCGGACGACGGCACAAAACTTATCGGTCATTATTTTTCCTGCGATAATCCGAAAAGGGTAGTTCTTGCTATGCATGGTTGGCGCTCAACTTGGTCAAAGGATTTCGGCGCATCGGCTGACTTTTTGCGTGATAATAACTGCGATGTTCTTTACATTGAGCAGAGAGGTCAGGGCAACAGCGGCGGAGAATATATGGGCTTTGGTATGATAGAGCGATACGACTGTCTTAACTGGATAGACTGGTTAAAGCAAAACTCAAACGAACTGCCCATATATCTGCTCGGTATTTCAATGGGCGCCGCAACCGTTATGATGGCATCGGGATTTGACCTTCAAGGCAAAGTTTCGGGTATTATTGCCGACTGCGGATATACCTCTGCCAACGAAATATTTAGGCATGTTGCAAAAACAACCCTCCATTTTCCGTATTCCATCAAAGAAAATCAGGTTAATAATTTCTGCAAAGAAAAAATAAATTTCGGCACCAAGGATTACTCAACTATCGATGCACTTAAAACAAATAAAGTGCCGATACTTTTTATCCACGGTACCGAAGATACTTTTGTTCCTATTAGTATGACCTATGATAATTATAAAGCATGTGTTGCCCCCAAGAAGCTTTTTGTTGTTCCGGGCGCTAAACACGGCGAAAGTTATCTTGTTGATAAAGAGGGCTACGAAAAAACCGTTTTGGAATTCTTTTCTGAAAACGATAATTAGGCGGGGCATAATTCGCTTCTTGATAACTGCAAACTAAGTTTATCGGCTATCATTGCGATAAATTCGCTGTTTGTCGGTTTTCCTCGGTCGTTTTGCACCGTAAATCCGAAATATGAATTTAATGTATCTATATCTCCTCTGTCCCAAGCAACTTCAATGGCATGGCGAATGGCCCTTTCAACCCTTGAAGATGTTGTTCCGTTATGTTTTGCAACGGTGGGGTAGAGGAGTTTTGTTACCGAATTTATCATCTCTCTATCTTTAATTGAAAGCATAATTGCTTCTCTTAGATACTGATAACCTTTAATATGCGCCGGAACTCCTATCTGATGAATAATTTCGGTTATCATCAGTTGCAGGTCGTTGTCCGTTAAGATGTTGTTTTTAAGAACAACGGGTTCTTTGTCATTTTTCCAGTCTGAAAGTTGAATTATCCTCTTTGCCAATGTATCAATATCAAACGGTTTAAGGAAATAGAACGAAGCCCCCGCATTAAGCGTTTCCTTTTCGAGCCGACTGTTATCAAAACTTGACATTGCCATTACCATCGGCTTGTTTTCGGGGCCGCTTTCTTTAAGGCGGGATAATACTCCCAGAATATCAAGATTAGGCATAAAAACATCAGCTAAAACAACATCGGGCTTTTTTGCGTTTATCCCTTCAAGAAGTTTAACTCCGTCTTTATCGCAGAGTTCAACCTCCATACCGTAACTTTTGAAAGCTTTTTCAAAAACTTGTCCGAGCTCTGTTGAATTATCGGCGACCATAACTTTTAATCTTTTTTGCATTTTATTTTCCTCCCAAAACTTTTATTGTTTTCCATATCTTACCATAATATTCATCATAATTCAAGTATTTTTTCACGATATTTTTAGATTTTTTCTAATATTTTGCTATTTTTATCGACAAAAAGCGATAAAATATCCAAAAAAAATGGATAAAAAAACAAAGAAATATGTCTTTATTTATCAAAAAAAGTATGTTATAATAAAGAAAATTAAAATAAAAAGGTGGAAATTCAAATGAAAAAGTTTCTCGAAGAATTCAAAGCATTTGCCCTTAAAGGTAATGTTGTTGATCTGGCAATAGGTATGATTATCGGCGGCGCTTTTACCGCAATCGTAACCGCTCTCACTGCAAACTTTATCCAACCTATTCTCGATTTGGCTACCGGCGCTCATAAAGGACTTTACACTTGGCCGGAAATAGCAGCGTTTATTTCTGCATTTATTTCAGCAGTAATCAATTTTGTAATTATTGCGCTCGTATTATTCCTTCTTCTTAAAGCAATAAATAAACTTTCAGATCTAAAAAAGAAGGATGAAGAGGTACCGGCTGTTACAACAAAGACCTGTCCTTATTGCAAGAGCGAAATTGATTTAGAAGCAACCCGTTGCCCTCATTGTACATCTGAACTTTAATTATTATTACAAATAAATAAAAGGCAGTCCGAATTTTTCGGACTGCCTTTTTTGCTGTTTTGCTTTCTTAAACTCCTAAAAGTTTTGTTCCATAGCTTAAAAGAGTTGCGCGTTTTTCGGTTGCCTTTTTGTCTGTTTCGGCAATGGCGCCTATATAAATTTTAATTTTCGGCTCGGTTCCGGAAGGTCTTACAATAACGGAACTGCCGTCTTCAAGATAGAACCCCAAAACATTTGATTTGGGTAGTTCAATTTCGGTTTTTTCGCCGCTATCAAAATCGGTTGAAACCGAAATACCGAAATCTTTGAAAACGCTAACCTTTATATCGCTGATACTTTTCGGAACATTGTTTCTTAAATTATCCATAATCGAAGCGATTTTTGCCATACCGGTTATACCCTCAAAGGTGAAACTTTTCTGAACACAGTAGCAAAAGCCGAATTCATTATATATATCTTCTAAAACTTCTGCGAGGTTTTTCCCGATGGATTTATAATATGCCGCCATTTCGCAGATAAGCATAGATGCTACTACGGCATCTTTATCTCTTGCGTGGTCTCCTGCAAGATAACCGTAACTTTCTTCAAATCCCAAAACATAGCGGTTGGATTCATTATTATCAGCAAGAAGGGTTATCTGTTCTCCGATAAACTTAAATCCGGTTAAAACCTCTATAACTTTGCAACCGTATTTATTTGCAATGTTTTTAACAAGTTCTGTTGTAACTATGGTTTTAACAGTTATGGGGTTTTGAGGCAGTGTTCCAAGCGCTTTTCTTCTTGAAAGAATGTAATTGAGCATTAAAACACCGACATCGTTGCCCGAAAATAAGGTATATTCGCCATTGTTTCTTACCGCAATTCCAACACGGTCGCAGTCGGGGTCGGTTGCGATTAAAATATCTGCAGGATTATTTTCGGCGATTTTTTTTGCTTCAACAAAGGCATCGGGGGTTTCGGGATTAGGATAGGGGCAGGTAGGGAAGTTGCCGTTTGGCAATTCTTCGGATTTAACAACCGTTACATTGCTTACACCTATTCTTTTAAGAATATCTCTAACCGGTTTGTTTCCCGTACCGTGAAGCGGAGAGTAAATAACGCTGAGGTTTGAAAGGTCTAAATCTTTTGAAACTCTTACATTTTCTATACTGTCAAGAAAAGCATTATATACATCATCGCTTATATATTCAATTTTTCCCGATTTTATGCCCTCGTCAAAATCCAAGGACTTAACGCCCTCAAATGTATCAACCTTATTCATAATGTCAAGAACAAAATCGGCGGCTTCGGGACATAACTGGCAACCGGTACTGTCGTATGCTTTGTAACCGTTGTATTTTGAAGGATTATGACTCGCCGTTACAACAACACCGGCATCGCATTTAAGATATCTTACGGCAAAGGAGAGCATCGGAGTAGGCATTAGTTCTTTATAAATATAAACTTTAACACCGTTTGCGGCAAAAACTTCTGCTGCGGTTTTTGCAAAAAGGTCAGATTTAATTCGGCTGTCATAAGCAATGGCAACGCTACCGTTATTGTTTATTGAGTTTATATAAGCGGCAAGACCCTGAGAAGCTTTTCCTATGGTATAAACATTAAGGCGGTTAGTTCCGGCTCCGATAATACCTCTAAGCCCCGCCGTACCGAATTCGAGGTTAGTATAAAAAGCTTCGGTCATTTCGTTATCATTGTTTTCCATGGCGCAGAGTTCGTGAATTAAATCGCCGTCTTTTACTGCTTTTTCCTTCCAAATTTCAAAAAATTGCTTAACATCGTTCATTTAACCTTTTGCATCTCCGTAAATTATAATATGTATATATTGTATATATATTTGCTTGACTTGTCAATTATTTCATAGAAATTTTGTCATTTTTGCCGATTTTTTCAAAAAAACTTGACAAAAATGATTTTTAACATTATCATTAAAGAAACTGTTTATGTATTTTCAACTGTTTTGAGGTGCAAATGGGAATTAATTTTGTTGAAAAAAGCGAAAATTTGTCAGATAATGAAATAATTTCCAAAATTTCAAACGGTAAATATGAGTATCTTCAAGTTCTTACGGATAGGTATATGCCCCTTATTATTAAAAAGGCAAAATCTTTCGAGGGGCAAGGCATCGAAACCGATGATTTGATAGCTGAAGGTTTTATGGGAATTTTCAGTGCGGTTAAGATGTTTGATGAGCGCCTTTCAAAGTTTTCTACCTTTGTTTCGGTTTGTATTGAGAGGGCAATGATAAGTGCGGTAAGAACCGTAGGCCGAAAAAAGCGGATCCCCCCCGATATGCTTATGCCTATTGAAGATGTCGATTTAGCGGGGGATGAAAATCCCGAGGATATTTACATAAATAAGGAGAGTTACAATTCCCTTAAAGAAAATATTTTTTCCGAGCTTTCGGAAATGGAATATAATGTTTTATCGTTGTTTTTAGAGGGTAATACCTATGCGGATATTTCCGAAAAGCTTGGTATTTCGCTTAAATCGGTCGATAATTCGTTATCAAGAATAAGAAACAAAATCAAAAAGCAGAAATAACTGCTTTTATATGGCCCGTTGTAGCTTAAAAAGAAGAGCGTTGAAATCAAAGATATCGGTGCAATTCCGGTCAGGGCTAATAACAAACATATACGAAAAAGAGAGAGGTACCAAAATGTTTGAGGACAAGACCTTAGTTTGTAAAGAATGTGGCGAAGAATTTATCTTCACAGCAAGAGAACAGGAATTTTATGAGGAAAAAGGATTCGAGAATGAACCGCAGCGTTGTAAGCCGTGCCGTGATAAGCGCAAACAGGCAAGCAGAGCTCCGAGAGAGATGCATGAAGCTGTTTGTAATGCTTGTGGCGGTGTAGCTCGTGTTCCGTTTGTTCCGCGCGATGACCGTCCGATTTATTGCAGCGAATGTTTTGCAAAGATGAAGGAAGAGGAAGCTGCTGCTCCTGCGGAAGACGCTGAATAAATATATTCATTAAAAGATAAAACCGCCTTTTGGCGGTTTTCTTTTATTATTTACATAACATTTTTTTCTTATTAACATTTTCTTAATAAAATTGTTATAGTATAATACATGTGGGAAGTGAGAATATGCCTGATGCAAAAGTTTTAATTGTAGATGATGACCGCAATATATGTGAATTATTGCGTTTATATCTTCAAAAGGACGGCTTTGATATCGCCATTGCCAACGACGGCGAAGAAGCGATAGAGTTAAACGAAAGTTTTAAGCCGAATTTAATATTGCTCGATGTTATGATGCCTAAACTTGACGGTTGGCAGGTATGCAGAGAGTTAAGAAAAACTTCCGATGTTCCGATTATTATGCTTACGGCAAAGGGAGAAATCTTTGATAAGATTTTAGGTCTTGAACTCGGCGCCGATGATTATATAAGCAAACCCTTTGATACAAAAGAGGTTATTGCGAGGATAAAGGCGGTACTGAGAAGAACTACCGATAATTCAAAAAACAAAACGCAGGAAGTAAAATACGATAAACTTATAATAAATATGACTAATTTTGTTCTTATAGTCAATGGCAAACAAATTGATACTCCGCCTAAGGAACTTGAACTAATATATCATCTTGCGAGTAATCCTAATAGGGTTTATACAAGAGACCAGTTGCTTGATGAGGTTTGGGGTTTTGATTATTACGGCGATTCGAGAACGGTTGATGTTCATGTTAAGCGGCTTCGTGAAAAACTTGAGAATGTATCTGATGAATGGTCGCTTCGCACCGTTTGGGGTGTCGGATATAAATTCGAGGTCAAATCAAAGTAATTAAAGCCGTTTTCTGAAAGGAAGGGCAAAAGTTGAAGCAAAAACTTTTTACAAAGTATTTTTTGGCAACTGGAACGCTTGTTGTTTGCAGTCTTACCGTTATTATGATGATAATGACGGTGGTTTATTATCAGTATATTTCCGAAACAAAGTATGAATCGTTACAAACTTCCTGTGATACAATTTCGTCATTTTATAAGGAAAACAGGAACAGTATATCGGGTTTTGAATCGCAAAAGGGTATTTATTATATAATGAAAAACCTTTCCGATGTTTCGGATTACGACCTTTTTATAACCGACAACTACGGTGTAGTTAAAATTTGCTCTTGTGAAGATTGGCTTAATACGGGGCATTGTCATCATACCGAAAAAATGGTTGATAAAAGATACTTTTCGGGCGCATTAAAGGAAAAAAAGGGAGAAATAACGAGTTTAGGCGTTTATAAGGAACCGCATTATGTTTCCTCGTCGCCCATAACCGCCGTAGACGGCAGTTTGATAGGTATGGTAATTGCCGCCTCGCCTATAACAGGGCTTAAATCTATGTTTTCGAGTATCGGCAAAATATATTTGCTTAGTGCGATTATTCCTCTTTGCATTATGTTTGTTGCGCTCTATATCATAACCTATAAACTGACAAGACCGTTAAAACTTATGTCGGTTGCGGCGAAGTCGATGGCAAACGGCGACTTTTCAAAGCGAATTCCCGTAACGAGCGATGATGAAATAGGCGAACTTGCCGTTTCTTTTAATCAGATGACAAATTCGCTTTCAAGACTTGAAAATATGCGAAAAAGTTTTGTTGCCGATGTATCTCACGAGCTTAAAACTCCGATGACTACTATCGGCGGATTTATCGACGGCATAATAGACGGAACGATAGAACCTGAAAAGGAAAAGCATTATCTTTCGCTTGTATCGGAAGAAATAAAGCGCCTTTCCCGTATGGTTGAGTCAATGCTCAGTATTTCGAGAATAGAATCAGATGAGTTTAAGTTAAAACCTGAAAATTTTGATTTTAAGGAACTCCTTTTGAGTATAGTACTAAGTCAAGAACAGCGAATTGAAGCAAAAAATATAGATATAATAGGTCTTGACGGTGTTATGAGTATAAGTGTTTTCGCCGATAAGGATTTGATATACAGAGTAGTTTATAACCTTATTGACAATGCGATAAAATTCACCGAAATAAACGGCAGAATTTCTTTTGCTGTTAAAAACAGTTCCGAAAAGCTCGAATTTTCCGTTACCAATTCGGGTATCGGAATAAAAAGCGCCGATATACCTTATGTTTTTGAGCGGTTTTACAAAACCGATAAATCCCGTTCCGAGAATAAAAACAGTACGGGGCTCGGGCTTTATATAGTTAAAACAATAATAAATAAGCATGGCGGTAAGATTTGGGTTTCAAGTACCGAAAACGAGAAAACAACCTTTGCGTTTACCTTGCCGAAAAATGACAGGAGATAGAATATGGAAAACTTTGAAAATGAAAACTTGACCGAGAATGAAACCGAAGGGCAGAATATTGTTCAAGAAACTGCCGAAGAAACAGAAGTTACGGCCGCTTATGAAACTGAATATTCGGATAATTCAGAACAGACTGATTTTTCGCCTGTTCAAGATAGCGAGAGCGCAAATCACGAAGGCGCAGAGCCCTTTGCAGATGAGCCGATAAATGCCGTTTATGATTTTGAAAAGGTGGATATACCGCCCGTTACTCCGATAAAGGACTATAAGCCGATGTCTAAGGGACTTAAAGTTTTTGCGGGAATTATGGCAGTAGTTATTTTGATGACCGCTTCTTGCGCCGCAGGTTACTTTTTCGGTAAAAACGGAACCGCCGATTCGGCTTTCAGAAAAATATCGCTTTCTCTTTCTTCCAAACCTAAATCAAGCGATGAGATGACTGCCGCCGAAGTATATAATAAGGTCAATAAGTCGGTTGTAGGAATTACCGTTTATAATAAATCAGGTTCGGCAGCACAGGCATCGGGAGTTATCTACTCAAAAGATGGATATATTGTTACGAATGACCATATTTACAGCGAGATAGCGGCGCCTATGTTCAAAATTTATGATTATAACGGCAATGAATACGATGCCGATTATGTTGCAGGGGATACAATAAGCGATTTGGCGCTGTTAAAGATAAAAAACGGTGGCGGATTCAGTGTTCCCGATTTTGGAAACTCAAAGGAACTTAACTTCGGCGAAAATGTTGTTGCAATCGGCAGACCGAGTGATGCGGTCGCAGATTCTTCTATAACAAAGGGCATAATTTCGCATACTAAAAGGAGAATGCAAACAACCTCAAATTACTCCGCAACCCTTATTCAAACCGATAGCGCCATAAATCCCGGAAGTTCGGGCGGTGCTCTTGTAAATATGTACGGTCAAATTGTCGGAATAACATCGTCAAAACTTGCCGGTGTTGAGTATGATTCGCTCGGTTTTGCCATTCCTACAACAACTATGAAAAGGGTTGTAACCGAACTTTCCGAAAACGGAAAGGTTAAAAGCAGAGCAAAACTCGGAATAACCTATCAAGAGGTTACTTCAATTACAAAGCAAACGGGCGATTATAAATCGGTAGGCCTTTATATTGCTTCTGTAAGTAGCGACAGCGACCTATACGGAAAGGCGCAAAAGGGCGATATAGTTACGCATGTAAACGGCAAAGAAATAACCCGCGCCGATATTATTTTAGATGTTATTGAGGAAAGTTCGGCAGGGGATACAATAGTTCTTAAAATACAGAATTCCAAAGGAAAATCAAAGGATTATAAAATTAAACTTAAAGCCAATGTCGGCGAATCTAGTTATTCGTTAACCGAAAAAGGATTTTCAACTTCTGAAACACCGAAATTCCCCGATAATAACGGCGGAACCTTTGATTTTCCGCAGGGCGAATAAAATATATAAATTGCTGTAAATCCCCCCTACCTGTCGGTAGGGGGCTAATTTTTTGCCGTAATGACATTTTATTGACAAAAGTATAAAAATTTAGTAAAATAAGGAAGCAACAAGAAGTTTGCATATAATAAAAAAATTTAGGAGTAAGACTATGAAAAAAACAAAGATTTTATCCCTTATTTTAGCGCTTATAATGATTTTTCCATGTATGCCGCTCGGCGCAATTTCTGTTGTTGCATATGAAACAACTGATATCGATTCAATATCCGCAGAATATACAAAAGATTTTATAGAAAATATAGACGGATATATGAATGAAGACTGGGTAGAAGACGACTGGGTTGAGTATTTTAGATATAATACTTATGATAATCTAAAATTAACCGTAAACTTCAAAAACGGAGAAATAAAAACCTATGATTCTCTTTGGGAAGCCAGGGATGACCTCGAATTTGGCGATTATGAAATAATCGATGACCAGTCCGCTGACAACCAGTGGGGTATCGGAACGCATGATGTAAAAATAAAACTTTGCGGAAAAGAATGTATCGCAAAATATAATATAATCGAAAACCCGATAAAGAGCATATCCGCTAAATTTACAAGAGATTTTGTAGAAAAGGCAGACGGTTGGGATTATTTTGATGAAGGTAAATATTTTGAGTATGATGTTGGCTCTGATTTGAAGTTAACCGTAAACTTCAAAAACGGAGAAATAAAAACCTATGATTCTCCTTGGGAAGCCAAAGAAGATATCGGATTTGGCGGTTATGATATAATTGACGACCAGTCCGCTGACAATCAGTGGGGTATCGGAACGCATGATGTAAAAATAAAACTTTGCGGAAAAGAATGTATCGCAAAATATAATATAATCGAAAACCCGATAAAGAGCATATCCGCTAAATTTACAAGAGATTTTGTAGAAAAGGCAGATGGATATATGACTGAAGACTTGGTAGAAGACGACTGGGTTGAGTATTTTAGATATAATACTAATGATTATGATAATCTAAAATTAACCGTCAACTTCAAAAACGGAGAAATAAAAACCTATGATTCTTTTTGGGAAGCCATAGATGACCTCGGATTTGGCGATTATGGAATAATTGACGACCAGTCCGCTGACAACCAGTGGGGTATCGGAACGCATGATGTAAAAATAAAACTTTGCGGAAAAGAAT
>JAKSQK010000006.1 GCA_024404145.1 Clostridia bacterium
TTTGCTTACTCTACGCCGCAGATGAGGTGCGGATTGCCTGTTTCAGCCGGTTTTCTCGTTTACGGTGCCACTTACCGTATAAACTTTAATTACTTTTTCCTTACGGTAAGAATACACTGCTATTCGTTAAAATCCCTACAGTAATCTTAACGAATGATACCGTATAATTTTTGGCTGATAAGCTTACTCGTTTGCTTTCCACGGCTTGTCGGGCAATTACGACTTCCGATTTGAGTTTCTAACGAAAACTTTACCGTCTGCAATGTGCATTTGCACTTCCCACATTACTGTGGCGGCGGTCACAGAACAACCGATGTTCTCATCTTTCCGTAAAACACTATTTTGCTTACTCTACGCCGCAGATGAGGTGCGGATTGCCTGTTTCAGCCGGTTTTCTCGTTTACGGTGCCACTTACCGTATAAGCTATGACTGATGCCTTCTCGTTTGGTCTTACTTCCGGCATACCGAGGCAATAGCGGCATCCGGCGTTGTGTCCCGTACCTACGAAACACATAAGTTTTTCAGGTTTCCTTCCGAAAAATGGTCACTCAATCTGGTGCATCTCTCGTACATGGTTTACTGTCTTTGAGGAATTGACCTGCCTCAACGACTGTTCTTTTTTCGTTATCTACAAGTGATAACGAATCCTGCTCCGGTCGAAAATTTTACTGCTTTCTCGTGCGACCGTCTGACTTCCGTTCCTACTGTTTTACCATTTTGAACTCTCTCCTTCGTTTGCTCAAGATTTGGTTATATTTTACCTGCCTATCCTACTCTAATATTGAGGCGGCAAGAGCAAAAACAAAGAGATAAAAAATAGCCGATACCATCAGTAATCTTCAAAGACCTTTACGTTTACATTGAATCCGCAAACACAATGCATAAAATAATCTTCAAAAACTACGGATGATATCGGCTGAAATTTTCTAAACGCTTTTATTCAGTTTTCACGCAGATTTTCCATCTGCAAGCATAGTGTAGCACACTCTTTTTAGCTTGTCAATACCTCGAAAATGCAGTGTTTTCAACGGTTTTTGGGCGGTTGAAAGTTATATAGAGTTATGTAGGGTTATACAGTTCCGTGTAGGTCGCACGGGGCAGAAAAAATTTTTTGAAAATTTTATTTCAAATCAAATAGCGAGGACATTTCATCCTCGCTATCATTTTAGTTCTTATATTCTTTACTTGCTTTTTCCAACACCACAAAATCATTGCAACGCTTGGCAAGGGCAGTTGATTCCCCGTCTTTCAGTTTGATCTTATACAGTGCCTGTGCATTCTTACGGATCTTATCCTGAATGGATTTAATATATCGGTACTCTGCAAGAAGCAATGCACGGTAGTGAGGATCTTTTTCAGCGGAAATGTTCACATATTTTCTTGTACTTTCAGGAGCCGGGAACATATTATTAAGATTGATAACGGCATAGTCTTTCACTTTCAAGAAATCAATGCCATCTTTCATTTTGCGGTGCTTGTCCTTAAAGGATGAAAGCGGGGCAAAATAATCGTAACCGTTTATTTCAAAAACGATACCAATATATTTCCTTTCATTGCTCTGTCCTGGCTTTTTATTCAAAAACAAATGAGGAGCAAAAGCAGAAAGATAATTTATGTAGTCATTATCAATTTCATAAAGTTTTATACTGTCCATTCAATCACCTGAAAATAAAGAGGGTAAGCAGTGAAGCTTACCCTCCTTGTTAACTTTCGCATTCGGAGCAGCGAAACGCTCGCTGTTAACTTTCTTGAAAGAACCAAGAGAAGTTCGCTTAGTAAATCTCTCATTTAGGGCTGAGATACACCCACAACTATATTATATGCAGATTTTATTGATTTGTCAATCGAAAATCGAAAAATAGTAAATTTTCACTTTTTTAGTTTGACATTCATTAATACTTTTCGAGCCAATTTGTCTTATAGCAGATAAATTCGCCTTCACGCCAAGATTGCATCTCAACAAGATTGCCATCATCATCTTCTTGATTTATTTTAATAACATATCCCGTCTGATATTTTTCCGGGAGTTTGGATTTTACGGTGATTTCGTTATTCAAGTTGTAAATCCGTGCTCCGATTCCGTCAAACAAACGAATTTCGTAATATGCTAATACTTCTGAGGATTCGCCGTAAGTGTCTTTTACCTTTTCAACAATCTCTGCCGGAGGTGGAACAATTTTATCAACTGTGATTTCAAAATCGCCTGATACGACGTTTGACGGAACTTCGATCAAAACTTCACCGTCAAGATAGGTGAGCTTTTTAATTGTCAATTTGCCGATTACGGTATCTTGTGCATTTATTTCATTTTTGCCTTCTGCATCGCTGAAATACTTGCCGCATTCGTCACAAGTCCAATATTCAATATTTCCGTCATTCTCGAATGTCGGCTCTACTCGGTCATGTTTGGTCAACTGATGTGCGGCATAATCGCCGTACTCAACGCCGCAGTCTTTGCAAACCGCTTTTGCTTTGCAAGTAGCCGTGCCGCCAAAATGCACTGCTTCATCAGAAGTTGTACCGTGATAACAAGTGTGCCAATGTTTGGTTCCGTCTGTTTCCCATTTGCCATCTGCATCAGTATGATTTCCGGTTGCCGAAATTATAGAACCACTTTCGATTTTTGTATTGCAATCTTTACAGTATGTATCTCCGGTGTAGCCATTTTCACAGCAAGTCGCTTCTTTTACATCTTTGATTTCAGTTTCGCCTGTATGGGCATGAATGTCCTTATCACCTAAAAATGTATGACTGTCATTGTGCTCACACTCTCCGCAAACCGAGCAGGAATAGTAATAGATTGCTTCCTCTTTGCAGGTTCCGGCTGATTTTAATGTTTCCGATGTTTTAATCTGAACAGTATAACTATGGCTACCATAATCACTGTAGGTTTGATTGCATGCAGAACATATGGCTTTATCCTTGCAAGTTGCAGTACCGCCGCTATGGTTTTTAACATCGAATTTCGTGCCAAAATAGCAGGTGTGCCAATGGCTTGTATCGTCTGTTTCCCATTTACCATCTGCATCGGTATGATTTCCGGTTGCCGGAATGACAGTACCGCTTGCAATTTTTATGTTGCAGTCAGAACAATATGTATCACCGGTGTAACCATCTTCACAGCAGGTAGCTTCGGTTTTACCAGTAAGCATTGTATTTGTATGGAAACAAGTTTTTTGAGAAACAGTTACAATACCGTTTACTGATGTCATACTGACATCTTTTAGTGAAGCATTATAACATTCAGCAACAGAGATTTTTAAAGTTTTGTCTCCACAAGTTGCATGTTCTGAAATTTTAAAGGTGATGTTTGCAATAATACCGTTCCCGTTTGAATTCGAAGCATTCATCCATTGTAAAACATACGGTTTTACTGCTGTTGTTTCACTTGTGGTAAATGTACCTAATAATAGATTTTTATTTTCGGCTGCTTGCAACTGCAAAGATGAATCATAATTAATGTATAATTTCAAATATGCAATCCCGGGATTACAGGAGATTGAAACGCTTACGGTTACTTCATCGCCAGGAACACCGGTATCGGAAGATAATATTATCTTGGGATTTTCGTTTTCTTCGGTAATTGCATACACAGGTAAGGAAATTATCAAGCAGCAAATCGCCGTTAATATAGCAATAATTTTTATGTTCAATCTATTCATATTTTTGCCTCCTTATCCGAGAATAACATTCCATCCGGCAAGATACTGTGAAAGTAGTATACCATCTTTACCGTTGAATTCTCCATCTCCGTTCACATCGGCTGCATCTGGAGAATACTGTATATCCCATCCTGCAAGTGCCTGAGAACACAGAATTCCGTCTTTTCCGTTAATTTCTCCGTCTCCGTTTAGATCTCCGACCAAATAGTCACAAACCATAATTGTTCCGTTTTTGATAAACAAGTCAACATCATCAAAGGTTGAATTATATGCTTCTTCAACACGCAGTGAAATACAATGGCTTCCGGTTTCAGCATTGTCTTTGACTTTAAATGTCAAATAAACCATTGTACCGTCACCTGTTGAATCGTTTGCATCCATCCATTGCAAGATGTATGGCGTTTCGTTTATTGCCTGTGATTCAGTATAACTTCCTTGCAATAGTCCTGTATTTGAAGTTGAAACCAGTTCGAGAGCATTTGTATCATATTCAAGAATTAATTTCAAATAAGCAATGCCAACATTATTGCTTATATCAACGGATAGTGTAATTTCATTTCCGATAAGAGATTTTTGATTTTCAATTATAATCTCCGTATCTGCTGCGGCATCGGTATCGTTAACAAATTCTATGGATGTAATGGTAAATGTGTCGTCTAATTCAAACTGAATATAATCATACGGAAAAATCACTTCTAATTCTTTATATGTTAAATTCCATTTTCCGTTTTTATGTTCAAGTACAGTTTGGCTTGGTCCAGATCCCCATCCTTCTCCTAAAATCATAATCTGATCGGGATGATTTGCATCATACATGCTGTATTTTGTAAAATCAATATTTGTTAAGCCAAACATATACTGCAAAGCATATTCGACATCATATTTGTTTACGCAGAAATACCATCTTCCGTCAACCTCTTTATATTCCGAAGCATATTCACGAACCAAAGCGAACGATGCTATTGTAATAACGGCATCAAGTTCGTAATTGTTTATGCTGTACCCATTGAAGATGCGGTTGTTGTAATACTTTTCATACCAACGGTACATAGATGTTGCGGAAATATAGGAATGTGCCAACGATTGTGCTTTAAGCCAATAACAATCATCAATAGTATTACTGATTAGATCCCCGATCTTAACATATACATCTTTTTCATAAACCGCATAACCGTTATTGGGTGCATAGTAATAAAATTTAACCAATGGAAATTCGCATTTGTCCGTCTTTAATATGCCGCCAATCATACCTTGATCGCCGCAACGGGAATCAAGCGAAATGACATGCTGTTTTTCAATTGTGCCATCTTTTTTCTCAAAAACGAGATAAAAATCATCGGTTTGCTCGATCGTCAATTTTGTATAAGGGTTTTCGATTATTTCAACCTCAATATCAAATTCCTCATCACACAGTCTTGCTGGTACAGTATAGGTATGTCCGGCAGACCATGATGAAGTGTCATCAGCATATTGGATATAACAATACTGTGAGTCAATTATGAATGCACATGAGTCCTTATCCATGTTCAGAGTAGTACCATCATTCAATGTTACAGTTATATTTTTGTATTCGGGTAACGAATAAACGAAACGACCGCTTTGATTATCCCTGTAACCGTTGATGTTTTCTATAAGTGTTATCTTCTCTGCTTGTATATCTTTGATCAATTTTGTTGATGGATCAACGGCACGAATATATCCACAATAATTACAAGTTGTATCGCAATCGTCATCATATGTA
Source organism: Clostridia bacterium (assembly GCA_024404145.1). Taxonomy (GTDB): domain Bacteria; phylum Bacillota; class Clostridia; order Oscillospirales; family Acutalibacteraceae; genus UBA737. Next base: position 5,405 of record JAKSQK010000006.1, read on the forward strand.
TGTTCGGCGATGTCTGTTTTGATATGGCATACGGAACATTCGTGCCAATGATGCGTTTCGTCTTTGCTCCATAAATCTTGATAACTATGAATTATGCTCCTAACATATCCGCAAATATTACATGTTGCATCACAATCATTGTCGTAAATATGGTTTCCTACAGCACGAATGTGACCGCAGATGTTACAATCCACATCGCAAGCATTATCGTAAACATGGTTATCTACTGTACGAATCTTGCCGCAAATGTTGCAATCGATATCGCAAGCATTATCAAAGATATGGCTCGCTTCGTTTATCTTGTTGTGGCAAACGCTACATTCCTGCCAGTGATTTGATACATCATACTTGGTTTCATAATTGTGGGTTGTGGTTCTCGTTGAACCGCAGATATTGCAATCCGTGTCACAGGCGTTATCGAAAACATGAGCCGCTTTATTTGAAACCGCAGTACCGCAGTTTATACATATATGCCAATGATTATTAGAATCAATTATCCATTCGGAACTGAAACTATGCCCTAATGCAGGTATCGTCTTCTGAGCGATGATCACCGTACCGCACTCAGAACAATGAGAACCTTGTGTTTTTCCTTCTTTAGTACATGTGGCACTTATTGCTTCGTCAATAACTTCGGTATGTGCATTTTTGGGGATTGTTTCTGTGTACTGTTTTTGGCATCTTGTACAAGTATAAGTTAGAATGCCTGTCTCTTTGCAAGTTGCTTTTTTTGTTATTACAGATTCGTAATTGTGTCCTAATTCATCAACATACTTTTGAGCCACAAATACCTTGCCGCACTCAGAGCAGTGTGCACCCTCTGTAATTCCTTTTTCAGTACAGGTTGGATCAATTGAATTGTCGCTTACGATTATGTGAGCAGTGCTTACAGTTGGTACAAGATTCTGTGCTTCAAGCACAACACCACAATCAGCACAATGGCTGCCTTTTGTCAAACCGGTATGAGTGCATGTCGGTTCAACTGCTTCATCAATAACAATCGTGTGACCGGTTGCAACTACATAATCGGAAATAAATTGATGCAAACAAGCGTTGCACTTATACTCAGTAAATCCTTGCTTTGTGCATGTAGGTTCAACAATCGTTCTGTTCAAGTCACAAGATGAACACTCGGGACAAGCACCGTAAATTTCAACAAAATTTCTTTTGTATTTTGTAGCATAATTTTCCGCAGTTGAACCGGAGAGTCCGTATATAGTTGCAGTAGTCGGAAAAACCGTTGCTCCGGCAAATATTTTGCAGTCTTTGTTCAATATATAAGCAGTTTTTAATAAATTACAATTCACAAATGATGTGCTTCCGATATTATTTACCGTGACGGGAATAAAAATATCGGTTAATCCGCAACTGCTAAAGCATCCGGCATTGATGCTTTCAAGATTTTTAGACAATTTAACATTCTCAAGCCCTGTACAACCACTAAATGTACTTGCTTCAAGAATAGTCACTTTGTCAGGAATTACAATGGTTTTCAAAGAAGTACATCCATTAAATGCACCAATGCCAATAGCGATAACATTTTCGGGTATCTCGATGTTTTTTAAATTCGTGCAACCGTAAAATGCCGATGAACCTATTTGTGTAATGGAATTCGGTAAAGATAATGTTGAAATGGAAGTATTTCCAAAGAACATATTTGAGCCTATGTTTACAATACCGTCTTCAATGTTCAATTCTTTTAGATTAACTCGGCTTATGTACCATGGAGTACACTTGTAATTGCCCCCAAAACTCGGCATTGTACCGGTACCTTTTGTCAGTGTTATTTTTTCGATTTTTGTACAGTTTCCAAAAGTAGTTGTGTATTCGGCAATTACGGCAGAGCAGGGCATAGTCAGTTCTTTCAGTGCTGTACAGTTATTAAATGCCCCCGTATTTATGTTAAGCACCGAATTTGGCAAAAGCAATTTTTCGAGAGACGAGTCACCGCTGAATGCGGAATTTTCAATCGAAATTACTGTATTTGGAATACTGATATCTGTTAATTTTGTAAGCCCACTGAATACCGACCTTCCGATATTTGTTATACCATCTTCCAAAATGATATTTTTTAGGGTATTTGCACTATAATACCACGGAGTATATAAATGTGTTGCAGAAAAACTCGGCATTGTTCCGGTGCCTTTTGTCATAACAAGCTCGGTAAGTCCCGTACATTTTTCAAAAGCTTTTTCTGTATAATTGTTAAAGGAGCAAGGGATTGTCAGCTTTTTAATACTTTGACCGAAAGCGTAATCGCCGATTTTCACTACACTATCCGGGATAATAACGGAAGTGATGTTACCGTACCCGTACAAGGCATAATCTGCAATTTCTGTTACGCCGTTTGGTATAATGACATCGCCGGAAGCGGTTGGAGCATCCAGCAGTATTCCGTCAACTATGTATAATCCGTCTGCAGATGCTTGATTTTTTATCCATTTTGTTCCTTCAAATGCTCTTGAACCAACGGTATATGAATTGATTGGAAAAGTAATATATTCAAGATTTGAACAACCGAAAAACGCCATATCGCTGATATTGGTAATACCGTCACTCAAAACCAAAGCCGAAAAATTACTTCTTGAATCATACCAAGGAGTTTTATTGTATGCATAATTCTGCATTGTGCCAGTACCCTTTGTTAAGGTTAATTTTTCGATATTTGAGCAATTATAAAACGAATAATCGTCCGAGCAAATTTCGGCAGAGCATGGCATTGTTAATTCCGTTAAAGCGATACAGTTATAGAAAGCATTCCTCTGAATTGTCTCGACAGTATCCGGTATTATAACCTTTACAATATTTTTCAGATTGTTAAAAGTGTTTGATTTGATTTCCGTTAATCCTTCAGCAAAAACAAGCTCCGTTATTTCTTGACCACCAATAAACAGGTTTTGCGAATGCATAGTAGGATTGGCGCTTCCCGAAAAATCAATGGTTGCCCAATCATTCAATGTACCGCTAAAACAAGTTCTGTTAAGAGGTGATTTTTTGCCTGAGGAGTTGTAATAGTAAAAACAATTTGTTCCAAAGGATTTAACACTTGCAGAAACTTCAACAGTTTCCAAATTCGGGAAATCATAAAATGCATAGGCACCGATTGAGGTTACACCGTTTTCTATGATAATCTTTTTTATTAAATCTTTGCTGTTATACCATGGTGCTTGATTTGAGGTGGAATAATTTGTCATAGTTCCGGTACCTCTAATAGACAAAATCCCCGTGCCGGTATCAAGTGAATAGGTCATGTTTTCTCCGCAAGTGCCGTTTGAACTAACTAACTGAGGAACAATATCTGTTTTTTCATTCAAATCGCATCTTGAACAGGTTCTGATTGTATAACCTTCTGTCTCATATGTTGGCGGTACGGTTTCTTCAATATAATTGTGTCCCAATGCGGGAATATCTTCATATTCAAATTTATCATCGCAACCGTCACACGCAAATGCCGAGTTGCCTTTTTCGGTACAAGTCGGCTTTGTCATATTCAGTGTATAGTGATGTTGATGATTATCCTCAGAATATCCTGTACCAATTAAATTCTGTTCGATTTTATTCACAGTACCCCATTCAAGATAACTGTAGAAAATAGAAAGTCCCGCAGAATTGAATAAATCCAAACAATTCTCAACACTGTCCGTTCCTTTACAAAAGGTATAAATATTTGTACCGGTATAAGAAGAAACGGTTGCTTTTATTTGATTCGTTTTTGCGGTTGAATTTATAATCGTTCCGTGAGTGGTATTATATCCAGTAAATCCGGAAATTACATTACTGGTTTGGTATGATGCCCCGAAAAAAGTGTCTTCTACATCGATGCTTCCTTCAAATAAACAGTTTTCAATGGAGCCATCGTTAATCCCGACGAATCCACCTACAGTATTGCCGACTTGAACATTTAGATTCCCTATAAATTCCGAATTATTTATTACACCATAATTAAAAGCAACAAAACCACCTAAACCATAATAATAAGGAGCAGAATTTTGATAACGATCGTAATTGTACTCTGTTCGTTCACTCTTACCAAAAAGATTGCCCTGATAAGTACAACCACTGATAACGCCATAGTTTTTGAATGCAATCGCACCGTTGGAATACAATCCTTTTCCGAAATTTTTTAAATTCAAATTTTCGATTACACCGTAATTGTTTTGAAACAAACCATAAATATAAGAATTAGCAACAGAAAACAAATTGTTTACCGTATGACCGTTTCCCTCAAAAACACCGTAAAAGTCTCCAAATGTTGAGAGATTATTTGTTAGATTAATATCGGCAGTCAACGAGTAATGAGCATACTGGGGCAGTTCTGCAATTGCTCTAAAATCAGCTTCACAATCTATAAGATATGGTTTTTCAGCCGATCCGTCGCCATCAACTTTCCCGTAACAGAAGGTTGTGGAATTCCCGGACAACCCATTTTTATATCCTTTTGCAGTAATAATAACATCATTTGCAATTTCAATAGGGGTTGTATATCTTATGGATGAAGTGTTTGGTTCACTTCCATCCAAAGTGTAATATACTTCAATGCCGTCTTCAAAATAAAGCTCAATATCTTCTGCCTCGACTATAAGATAGTTTGTTTTAGAAGAAGCAATATCAGCATTAAAAGCATTCTTTAAAACCGGATATCCGTTATTTTTATTTTCAGAATCCATTGCCCAAACGGTGCTGTTTATTTGAGAATTGCTGTTTAGAATATCAATGAAATCTTCGGATTTCATAAATTCTGTTGAATATCCGTTTTCTTCTACATCAGTATACAAAGTCTTATCAAAATAAGTATCGGTATATGCCGAATAAGAAATCGGATATTCATGACTTGCACCGTAACGACTGTGACCTGATGCGGATATTGTAGCTGCAACATAACAATTTGCGATTTTACCTTGTGAGTAGGCGATTCCTACCGCGGTGCTTCCATCCGAATCATAAGTTGTAACACTGCCCAATGCCGCACAATTCAAAATACTTCCGGTTCCTCTATACGCAATAATAGCCGCATTCCAAGAGTTTGTTATTTGTGCGGTTACAATAGTGTTTGAAATGGTTCCGTTATTCACGGTGCAAAGTGCAGCGACACCGTCATATGTACTATTGGTGTATGGATTGCTGTTCTCATATACCAATTTATTAATTACGCCATTGTTTGTAGTGGCAAAGTGAATGTCAGAAAAAATCGTATGATAATTACCATCAAATTTCGCAGCAAAAACATCTGGGGTAAAATCGGTTATTTCGATATCATTTTCAAGGGAAATAAATGCATTTGCAGACTTTCCGTAAGTCCTCATAACATACGAGAATTCCTCTGCTGTATGTATCAAATACGGAAATTGTTCAGTACCGTTACCGGAGAGAGGTATTTCTTCTGCATATACAGTAAAGACCGACATAGGAACGGAAGACAGTAATATAAGATAACACAATACCGTTGCCATAATGGTTTTAAATTTCGATTTCATCTTTATGCCTCCTTATTTAATCGCAAAAAAGTCATCAAGTAATGCTGACCGCTTTTCAAGGTATTTATACATTTGCTCAATATTGTTTTCGTTATGGAGCGGTATTTCTCCCCATATTTCAAGGTCTTTTTCATAGTATTTTTGTGGAATGGATTTAATAAAATCATCATACCGCTTAACAACGCTGTCATTTTGAAGAACGGTATGTCGCAAATCCGTATATCTTTCACATATTTCCGTATAGAAATTTTGAAGCAATTTATCCCATAAAAGGCTATCGGTTGAAGACGAAAATTTGCCACTCTGTGTTTTTTGTGGGATTTGATAATCTGGATTAAAAAAGCCCGTTCCATCAAAAGCAAGTCCGAATGCTGTATCCATATCGTAAAGTGAAAAAATCCACTTTTCACCGTTATATGTGAGCAACAAGGCATTTTTTGCAAAATTGTCCGTAAGTCCTAAATAATATGTTGTAAGCAAATAGTCAATCGCAGAGTCAATATCAAGGTATTTGTCAATGCCTGCTTTGAATAAATCTCCATCGTTTTCTTTCACAAAAGAAATCAGATTATTTAAACTTTGATATGCCCACTCGGTATTATTTTCGTTTTCTCCATAGCAATACTCTAAATCAAAAATCGACTTTCTGTCATCTTCGGAAAGAGTTGACTTAAAATGCGATGCCGCAGAGTTTGCAGAGTTAATAACGAAAAGTGCTTCGCCCGGATCATTTCCTATGTCGTAGGTATCATCGTCTTTAGGAATATTCATGGTATAAATGCCTTGATATTCGTCATTTATGAACACCATAACGGGATAACCATCAATAGAACCGTAATTCTGTAGTTTTTCAATATTCTTATCAATGCTTTTTCGTGTTGCGACAACATCACTCCAAATATTAGCTGATACAATGTTTCTTGATTGAGAAAAGTCAATATAATTAGCTTTTAAACAAAATTTATTGCTCTCTTTCCATCCATGAAATGAAACCTTATTTTTTTCTTTTTTGTTTTCATCATTGTAAAACTTTACTGTATAATTCTTTTTATTATACAGCATAGATGTATGCCCTTGATATTTCATAGTGGCAAATGTTTGAAATGTTTTGTCTTTATCAAAATATTCAGCTTTTACAAGAACTTCACTATCTTTGTCAATGCCGACTATTGAGCCATTAAAAAATATTTGCGGCAACACACTGGTGGATTTTACTCTTTTCGCTTTTTCGTCACCACATTTTGAACATTTATAGTTTGTTAATCCTGGATTAAACTCATCCGGTTGAGTTTGGCTGATTATTTGATATTTATGTTCGCAAATATCCTCAGAATGGTTATCTTTCTTAATTCTAGGGATGATAAAAAGAGACGCTGTAACAGTAAACAATATGATTGCTGTTGTAATTACGGCTATTGGGGAATTGTTTTTCATCTTGACTCACCAAAAACATTATCTAATTTTTATTTATAATGATTCGCTTTATGAAATAAATAAGATGCCGCCGACCTTTCGACCGACGGCAAATATAGAATATGTCGCAATCGAAAGTTACCACACTTCTTTTCACTCCTACTCGATACCGTCAGGGCACTTTGTAAAAGGCGATTGGACATAATTCTACCTGAATTATGTCCCCTGAACGAATCAGTATTCGAGTAGGATAGCAAAAATAATTATAGTTATGCTATTGATTAGAAAATCCTCAACGGGATGAAAAGAAATGTGGTAAGTATATTATATAACAAATCAGTACAAAAGTCAATTATTCATAAGAGAAAATAAGTATTTCAAAAATGTATATATTATTAATTGTTTGTGTGATTTTCCTATGCTATTCATCTTTAATAATTCAACATATTTTTTCATAGAGGTTATATATTTGCTTTTTCTTCTGCACGGCATAAGCGTAGGCAATGGCTGTTCCGCTTTTGGGTTGATAATCTGTAAGATAACTGTTTCCGTATTTTCTGCGTGACGGCTTGTATGTATCATCGAAGTAAAACACACAGAAATCGCTGTCGTTTATCATTGCCTGATTGCGTTCTACATAACTTGCTTTGCCGGATGTGTATTTTGTCGGGTGTTCGTATTCTGCATCGTAATCACGGATATGTACCGGGCGTTTCAGAATGCTACTCCATATCCGTTCTTCCTCTGCTTTGTCCTCTTTCATCGTGGCAGTTTCATGACGGCAGGTGTAGGCAATTCTTTTGATATCGGGATAGATTTCCTGCAACTCGGTTACAACATCGTGGCAGATCGAATCAAAGTCACTCCGACTCCCGAATAAAAAGAGAGTTACGCCCTCATCATTTATCAGTTTTTCGACCGTTTCCCGTATCTTTTGCCGCAGTTCTTCCGTGTCCTCCACATTCCTGTGTCCGATAAAGCAACAAGTCTTTTCTGACATAAAAAATACCCCCAATAAGTTAAGCCGCCATAAAGCGAACCAATGCTTTTAGCGGCTCATTCTCATTAAGGGTAAACTTTATTTTGTGCGGTAACGACAAAAAATGAGATGCCGCCGACCTTTCGACCGACGGCAAATATAGAACACGCCCGATCAAAAGTTACCACACTTTTCTTCGGCTCATCTCAATATCTTTTGAGGGATACTTAGACAGAACACGCAGATCGAGCGTGTGTCTATCAATAGTTATCCCTATATTAAGCCAAAATATGAGATGCAGAAGCAGAATAAGACATAGTTAACCTATGCCAAAAATTCCTATAAAGTTTTTATGCCAAAGAAAAATGTGGTGCTTATATTATATCCGAAAACCAATGAAAAGTCAATTATTCAGAAGAAAATATAAGACCGTAAATGTAAAATTTTCGTCTGCAAAATTGCGGCTGCCGGTTTTCGTCACGAAGCAAAATTTTAATTCACAGATTTTCGTGACGAAAATGGAAAGTTCATTTGTTAGAAATAATATACATTTTTATTTATGCTTGTAAGAAATAAGATATATAATGCTTGACTTATGTAAAAAATAATGTATAATATTCTTGATATTATTCTCTGAAAGGCAAATGTTATGAGAAGACCTAACTATACAGACCAAATACGAACAAGAATTGAATCGGCGGAAGGCGGTTCGGTTTTCGTGTCGGTTGACTTTATTGACATTACCGAAAAGACTACTGTTAATATCATTCTGATCCGTCTTGCAGAAGAAGGACTGCTGAAAAAGATTATGTTCGGCGTGTATTATAAGCCCGGTGTTTATGAGAGGTCGAACAGTCCGATTACACCGTCGCCTGATGATATCGCACACGCTCTTGCCCGAAATTACGGTTGGACGATCATACCCTGCGGTGAAACGGCACTTGATATATTGCAGATTTCACAACAATGGTCGGGTGAATGGGTTTATGTGACAGACGGCCCGTACAAAGTATACACCTATGACGATTCTGTTATTAAATTCAGGCACAGAGCAAACAAGGAAATATCAAAAGTTTCCTATACCACCGCAGTCTTTATTCAGGCAATAAAAGCTCTCGGCAAGGAGAATGTAACCGAACAGATCATTGAGCATCTTAAAACTTATGTGAACGAAAATCAAAAAGTCCAAATGCTCGAAGAAGCCAAACCCGTCACCGCTTGGGTTTACGAAATAATCAAAAAGATTTGCAAATAAAATATCCGGCAGACAAATTGGTTTGTGCACCAAAATGTCTGCCGGATGCTCGTTTACTACCCGTTTTTCTACACAATTCAGACTGCCTTGACTCTTAAATTTTCGTTCGTGTGGATATTTGATATTCACTGTAGTGTAATTTTATAGGGGACTCAAACAAACTATCGTCAAGATTGAGACCTTTATCTGTTTGAGAGTAGTGTAATTTTATAGGGGACTCAAACTCTGCAATTGCCGTCAACAGTTCCCTTTCGGTTTGAGAGTAGTGTAATTTTATAGGGGACTCAAACATATTATAACCGACTATTCCGTTTGAATAATAATCCCTTTAATCCTATTATTTATAAATATTTTTTAAGCAAAGTGTTTTTGGAAAAACACTTTGCTTTTTATTTTTAATAGAAAACATTCACCCAAAACAAAACATAAAAATGTAAAAAACAAATTGCATAGAACGCAATCAGGCAATGATTTGCGAAAGCGATGTTTGTATCTTTTACTATGACGAAAACTATCAGCCGAACCGCCGAAAAAACAGCCGGTGGAAGTTGACCTAAAAGTATATCCCTGAGCATACCGCCGCAAACCGCCGTAACACATCCGACAAGTACAACGCCGAAGAGATCAAGTTCATACCTTGCCGCTATTAACGAACCGGAGATTGCGAACGCAACAGTGCCGATTATTTCCATAACAGTAAAAACTGCAGTGCCCATATTTTTCCTCTGTAATTTGAAATTGATACAATAACTAACCTTTAAGCTTATTGATAAGATCCGTTAATGCGTCCGAAAGACTTTCCTCAAATGTCGGATGCGGACGCATAGCATACATCAACTGTTCGGCGGTCATCCCGTTTGCAACAGCTTCGGAAATCTGCGAAATCATATCGGTTGCATTTTCACACATAAACTGAGCGCCGAGCACCTTATGCGTATTTGCGTGTGCCACTACTTTCATAAAGGCGCGATCGCCGTTTGCAATCACCGTTTTGGCATTACCGAACATTGTGGCTTTACCTGTTTTTACAGGAATGTCAGCGTCTTTGCATTGTGCCTCGGTCATTCCCACCGATGCGATTTCAGGACGGCAGTAAATACAACTCGGAACCACATTCATATCCGTATCATTATGCCTTCCGCAAAGCATATCGGCAAAAGCCGTTCCCTGGGCGGAAGCATAATGCGCCAGTTGAATTTTTGATGACACATCGCCGATTGCAAAAATTCCGGGTATTGAGGTTTGATAATTTTCATCGACTTTTATTCTGTTTCCATCCGTTTCAGGAATCAACTTATCGGCAAACAGCCCGTCAAAAAACGGTTTACGGCCTATAGCACACAAAACCGCTTCACCTACGGCTTCTCCCGCCGCATCCTTTGATTTGAATTTGACAGAAATGCCATGAGAACCGTTTTCAATACATTCCACCATGGAATTCACATAAATTTTAATGCCTCGTTTTTTGAAAATCATCGAAAGATTCTGGCTGATTTCCTTGTCCGCTATCGGCAGTAACCTATCCATACCCTCAATAACGGTCACATCGCACCCTAAATCATTGTAAAAATTCGCAAATTCAACGCCGATAACACCGCCGCCGATTATTACTATTGATTTGAACAAACGATCGCTGCCCTCAAGCAGCTCATCGGAAGTATAGACGCCCGGAAGATCAAGACCGGGAATCGGCGGTTTTGCGGGTACGGAGCCGGTGGCGACCAAAATATTTTCACAGGTGTATTTACAAACCTTTTCACCGCTTAAAACTTCAACTTCTCCCGGAGCACTGATTTTGCCGGTACCGCGAAGCAAATCTACTTTTGCACTCTTAAACATTGCTTCAATTCCGGCAGAAAGTTTTTCACATATTGACCGTTTTCGCGCAAAAACCGCTGCTATGTCTATTTTTATGCCGTCGGCGGTTATGCCTATGTTCTCTCCTCCTGAAACATCACTGTAAATCCGTGATGAATGGAGCAAAGTCTTAGTGGGTACGCATCCTCTGTTAAGGCAAGTTCCGCCCGGCTCACGGTTTTCCACAACGGCGACTTTAAGCCCCAGCTTTGCGGCGCGCAGTGCGGCAACATATCCGCCCGGTCCGGCTCCTATTACGATAAGTTGATAGTCCATATATTATATCTCCTGTTTTTCAAGCATTTTACACAAATCATTTTTAATGCGGGCGTCTATTTCAGCTGAAATCAGGCCTTCTTTAATGTCAGTACCGGTAAATCTTTTACCGCTGAGCGCAGATTCTATCTGCGCCGGAATTTCCCAATCCATCGCGTCCGTAAATACCCGAATGCGGGCAATCAGCCCGTAATCAATCTGAAACTCGAATGTAACGGTACCCCAACCGAATGTTTCCTCACAACAAAATGTTGCGGTTGTATCAGAGCCGAAACGCCAGTCATCACTTGCATAATAATTTGTCTTACTCGCAACCTCGTTTTCCATATCGGGTGTAAAAATAAACTCTTTCGCTGAGAATCCGTAGACATTTTCCGCCGAACAAACAAGTTCGCGGCACAAAGCCGCTTTGGTTATTTCCGGCGCAACGTCAAAAAGGTTTATTATTCTTGAATGTACGGAATCAACGCCTTTTGCTTTCAGTTTGGCCTTCGGGGGATTCAAATATCTGCCGACAAGATTCATATCGGCATTTATGAGAAGCGTGCCGTGATGATATGCCCGGTCGCCGCTTTTATAAAAAGCGTTTCCGGAAAATTTTCTTCCGTCGATTTCAAGATCGTTTCGTCCTGAAACCACCGCGTCTATACCAAAACTACGGCAGGCACGGCATATAACATCCGTTTGCCGCTTGATATCAAAATCTTCCCGCGGCAGAATAAAGGTAAAATTGAGATTTCCGCTGTCGTGAAATACCGCGCCGCCTCCCGAAAGCCGCCGCGCAAGGCGACCGCCTTCTTCTTTGAGCAGTGACACACGGCATTCCTTAAAAGCATTCTGATTTCTGCCTATCACAACCGTTTTTTCATTTTGCCATAAATAGAGCAGTACCCCGTCGGAAGGGCCCGATTTCAGCAATACCTCTTCTCTGGCAAGATTGATAAACGGGTCTTTGCAGTCCGTGCGGTACACATAAAGCGAATTAATCATTTTTACTCCAACGAAGCACGGGGTTTCTTGCCGCCTGTACCTCATCGGGACGGGCCGTCTGTGCGTGATGAGGGGCAGCTTTCATATATTCGGGATTATCAAATCCCAACTTATACAATTTACGGAACACTTCTGCCGCCTTATCAAGATTCTCTTTGCTTTCGGTTTCGGTAGGTTCAAGCATAAGCGCCTCGTGAACGATAAGCGGGAAGTACATTGTCGGCGGATGCATTCCGTAATCTATAAGCGTTTTTGCAACATCAAGCGCAGACACGCCGGTTTCTTCTTTATACCGGCTTAAATCAAGCACAAATTCGTGCATACATATCCTGTCAAACGCGGGCTTAAAAGTACCCTTTATCCTGCTCATTAAATAATTCGCATTAAGCACGGCGTTTTGCGCCGCCTCCGCAATGCCTTCTTTTCCGAGCGTCATAATATAAGCGAGCGCCTTAACCACGACTAAAAAGTTGCCCGAAAATGAACGAACCTGCAAGGCATCCTCGCCGTCCATCAGAGCGGATTTAGGCAAAAACTTTGCAAGAAAGTCCTTGCAACCCACTACGCCCGCACCGGGACCGCCCCCACCGTGAGGAGTTGCAAATGTTTTATGAAGATTTGAATGAATACAGTCAAATCCCATATCGCCGGGACGAACAATACCCATAATTGCATTTAAGTTTGCACCGTCATAATAGCAAAGCCCTCCGGCCTCATGGACAAGTCGTGTGATTTCAAGAATGTTTTTATCAAATATCCCCACAGTATTGGGGTTTGTAAGCATAAGACCCGCTGTATCTTCCCCTAAAACTTCTTTTAATGCTTCAAGGTCTACGCATCCGTCAGATGCGGAAGGTACATTTACAACAGTATATCCGCACATACTCGCGGTTGCGGGATTTGTGCCGTGAGCCGAATCGGGAACAATGATTTTTGTGCGCTTGTCCGCGTCGCCGCGGCTTTCGTGATACTTCTTTATAAGCATAACACCGGTAAATTCACCGTGAGCGCCGGCTGTGGGCTGAAATGTACAGTCGTCCATACCAAAGATTTCTAAAAGATACTTCTTAGCCGTATCAAAAACTTCTTTGCATCCTTTAACCGTATCGGAAGGAGCCAGCGGATGAACCGATGTGAATCCCGGCAGTGCCGCCATTTCCTCGTCTATTCGCGGATTGTATTTCATTGTGCATGAACCCAGCGGATAAAATCCGGAGTTCACTCCGTGAACATTACCGCACAATTCGGTATAATGGCGTGAAATATCAACCTCCGCCATTTCAGGAAGCACAGGAGGTTCCCCGCGTGAAAGATTTGCAGGAAGAGATACGGTTTCTACATCGCATGCCGGCAATATCGAACATCCCCGACCGGATATGCTCTTTTCAAATACCAGTTTCATTATGCCAGCACCTCCTTTACTATTGAAACGGCTTTATCGAGTTCTGCTTTTGATACCTTTTCGGTAGCGCACCACAGTATATCGCCGTCAATATTCAGTCCGCCGAGAATGCCGTTTGATTCAAGCGCGGATAATACCTCGTCGGCTTTGGGAATAACAGTTACAAATTCATGGAAAAACCCGCCGCTGAATTTAAGAGAAACACCGGGAAGTTTACACAGCTGAGCTGCGAGATAATGAGCCTTGCTCATAGACTGAGTCGCAACATCCGCCAAACCTTTTGCACCCATAACAGAGAGATATAATCCGGCAGTAAAAGCGCATAATGCCTCGTTGGAACAAATATTTGAGCTTGCCTTTTCGCGACGGATATGCTGCTCACGCGCCTGCAAAGACAAAACATACGCTTTATTACCCCTTGCGTCAACCGTTTCGCCCACAATACGACCCGGCAGTTTACGCATATATTTATCAGTTGAGGTCATATACCCGAGATAAGGACCGCCGAAGCCAAGCGGCAAACCAAGCGGCTGAGCCTCGCCGACAGCTATATCGGCGCCGCATTCCCGCGGCGTTTTCATTATGCCGAGCGCAACGGGATTGCACCCCATTATATATGCGGCGCCTGCCGTATGTAACGCTTCGCCTATCTCTTCTGCGTTTTCAAAAAGGCCGAAAAAGTTGGGTTGCTGAATGTAAACGCCGGCAACATCGTCGGTAAGCATTTTTTTAAGCGCATCAATATCTGTTTTGCCGTCTTTAACCGGCACAATCTTTAATTCGCTGTTTTTACCGTAACAGTAGGTCTTCACCGTCTGAATTGTGTCGGGATGTGAAGCGCCTGAAATCAGCGTTACCGTCCGCTTACGGTCCCGGCACATGGCAACGGCTTCAGCGGCGGCGGTCGCGCCGTCATAAACCGAAGCGTTTGAAACATCCATTCCGGTGAGCTCGCACATCATGGTTTGATACTCAAATATTGATTGTAAAATGCCCTGACTCATTTCCGCCTGATACGGTGTATATGCGGTCAAAAACTCTTCTTTAGCAGGGATATATGAAACAATACTCGGTATTACATGATCATACGCGCCGGCACCGCGGAGTATAGTTTTAAACACTGTGTTTTTATCCGCCATGGCCGAGATTTTGCGACGCACTTCAAGCTCACTCATACCGGCGGGCAGATTTAATCCATCGCTTAAGTACATTTCACCCGGAACGTCTTTATACAATTCACTGAAACTACCGAGCCCTATGGCGTTTAACATCTGTTGCCGTTCCTTATCTGTGGAAGGCACATAACTTCCCATATACTAATCCTCCTTGCAGAACTCGGCGTAAGCGTCAGCGTCCATAAGGTCCTCAATATCGGTTATGCCTTCAACCTTTATTATCCAAGCTCCGTACGGATCGTTGTTGAGGATTTCGGGAGTGTCTGCCAGTTCTTCATTTACAGCCGCAACTGTACCGGAAACGGGCGACAACATATCCGAGACCGCCTTAACCGATTCCAGATCACCAAACACTTCACCTGCGACAACTTCATCGCCCGCTTCAGGCAAATTGACGAAAACTATATCACCCAGAGCGTCCTGCGCAAAATCGGAAATACCGATAATTGCGGTTTCGCCTTCGGTTTTTACCCACTCATGGTCCTTTGAATACTTTAATTCCTTTGGAAAATTCATAAAAATACCTCCGTTTAATGTGTTTTAATTATTACATCGTTATTTAATCGATTGTTTATTATTTGGCTTCTTTCCAAACAACGGGATGAACATAGGGCGGATTCTTGGCACTCATATGAGTTTGCGGAATTACCGCTTTAAGACGGCTGCCCCGTATATCCACTTCAACAAACTCGCCTCGCTGAATCGGCGAAGAAAGGTACGCAAGACCGATAGATCGTTTTCCTACTTTGCTTGTTTCAAATTCATCCTCAAAATCAAAATACGGGATCATCGTGCCGGAAGTTATCCAGCCTGCTTCCTCGCCGTCCTTATATACCGTCATACCGCCACGAATAACGCCGCGGTCAATAAGACAAACCGGCATAATGCGTTTAGGCAAAACAGTTATATCGCTGAAATCTTTGTTTATAATGCGGGTATATGCTTCAAACTGCTTGCTCAAAGCTTCTTTACCGATAAAATCTCCCTTATTTTCAGAAAAACTAACGGCAAATTTTGCCAGGGGCACGGCATATATCGGCATTTCCTTGCCGGAAGGATCTGTTCCCATTTCATGACCGTATAAAGGCATCGATGCTTCAAGTCTTAATGTATCACGCGCGCCAAGCCCTGCGGGTTTTGCACCCATGCCGGCAAGTCGGTTCCAGAGCCATACGGCGTCATCGTTTTTCATATAAACCTCATACCCTATCGGCTCACCGGTATAACCCGTGGTTGCCAGTCTGGCTGTGTGACCTTCTAAACTTACCGTAGCGCAAGCGTTTTTCTTAGGTGCGGTAAGTTCTCCGCCGGCAAGCTCCTCTAAAAGATTTCTGCTTAAAGGTCCTTGTACGGCAATAGCAGCGTACTCATCAGATATGTCGGTTAATTTTACATCGAATTTTTCGGCAATCGGCAACAAATGCGCAAGGTCTTTATCCTTATTTGAGGCGTTTACCACAAGCAGGTATTTATCTTCACTGAACATATAAAGATACGCGTCGTCTACGGCGCCGCCATTTTCATTCGGTATTATACAGTATTGCGCCGAATTCAAAGTAAGCGCCTCAACATTACTGGTAAGAACATACTGCAGATACTTGAGTCTTTCCGTACCTTCAACCAAAATTCTGCCCATATGCGATACGTCAAAAAGACTGCAATCACTACGGGTGTAAAGGTGCTCGGCAACGATGCCGGTAGGATATTGAACAGGCATTTCCCATCCGCCGAAATCAACCATGGTACCGCCCGCCGAAACATGAATATCGTAAAGCGGTGTGCGTTTTAATTTGCTCATAATCAATACCCCCACATTATTATTTGCCTTCTATTTGGCGTCGAGCTTCAACAAAGCATTTAACGGCAAACTCAAGATCTTCCTTTGTGTGTGCGGCTGAAACCTGGGTGCGGATGCGCGCTTTACCCTTCGGAACCACCGGATATGTGAAGGATACCGCATAAATACCGAGTTCATATAACTTTTCAGCCATTTTAGCTGCCAGATGCTCATCGTAAAACATAACAGGCACGCAAGGATGTGTTCCGGGGATTACATCAAATCCCTCATCAACCAATGCCTTGCGATAGTCAGCGACTATGCTTTCAAGATAATCACGGCGCGATGTATCGCGGCTTAACATATCAAGAGCCGCAATGGTCCCCGCGGCGACCGCCGGCGCAAGAGTATTAGAAAAAAGATACGGACGACTGCGTTGGCGAAGCAGGTCAATTATCGCCTGACGACCGGTTGTAAATCCGCCGGAAGCACCGCCGAGCGCCTTGCCGAAAGTGCCGGTAATTATATCTATCCTGTCAAGCACGCCGCAATACTCCGCGGCGCCTCTTCCTGTTTTACCCACAAATCCGGAAGCGTGCGAATCATCTATCATTACAAGTGCGCCGTATTTATCAGCCAGATCGCATACGCCCTTTAAGTCGGCTATTATACCGTCCATGGAGAATACACCGTCTGTTGCAATAAGCTTTATTCCGGCGCCGTTTTCGTCCGCCTCGATAAGTTTTGCTTCAAGATCCGCCATATCGTTGTTTTTGTAACGGTATCTGGCGGCTTTGCAAAGGCGGACTCCGTCTATTATCGAAGCGTGATTGAGTTCGTCAGATATGACGGCATCGTCTTTGCCGAGAAGCGTTTCAAAAAGACCACCGTTGGCGTCAAAGCACGAAGAGTAAAGGATTGTATCATCGGTGCCGAAAAATTCGGATACCTTTTCTTCAAGTTTCTTATGTATATTCTGTGTTCCGCATATAAAACGAACGGACGCCAGACCGTAGCCGTATTCATCATAAGCCTTTTTAGACGCTTCAATAAGTTCTTTGTTGTCAGCAAGACCCAGATAGTTGTTGGCGCACATGTTAAGCAGCTCTTTACCGTCCGCAAAAATATGTGCGGACTGCGGCGTAGTAATAATCCGCTCGTTCTTTTTTACTCCCGCCGCTTCAATTTCGGTGAGGGACTTGCGATAAAAAGATAACGCATCATTCTTATTCATAACAATTCTCCTTTATCTCATTTACTTTGCTCCAGTCGAGTATGACTTTCCCGGATTTTCCGGAAATCATTGCTTCGAAGCCTTTTTTATAATCTTTAATATCAAATCTGTGGGTTATGATTTTATCAAGAGGAAATCCGGCTTCAACCAACGCCGCCATTTTATACCATGTTTCATACATTTCGCGCCCGTAAATGCCTTTTATTTTAAGTCCGTTCCAAATAATTGTGTTTATCGGGATTTCCGTCAGATTGCGGTTCTGAATACCGAGAAGCGCGATTCGACCGCCGGTCACCATGGAATCAATAAGCTGTGCGAGCGCAAATCTGTTACCGCTCATTTCCATACCCACATCAAAGCCCTCAACGATACCGAGGTCTTTCATAACTTTTTTTAAGTCCTCTTTGGCTGTGTTAACGGTTATAACGCCGAATTTTTTTGCAAGTTCAAGGCGATAATCGTTCACATCGGTTATCACCACATGCCGCGCACCTGAAAACTTGGCAATACCCGCCGCCATAATTCCTATAGGACCCGCGCCGGTTATCAGTACATCCTCACTCAGAGTGGGAAATGAAAGCGCGGTATGCGCGGCGTTCCCGAACGGATCGAAAATAGAATATAACTCTTCGGGAATTTTCGGTGAAGTTTTAATAACGTTGGTCGCCGGTATAACAAGATATTCGGCGAACGCGCCGTTTCGGTTTACGCCTACGCCCTTTGTAAATTTGCATAGATGACCGTTGCCCGCACGGCAGTTGCGGCAGTGACCGCAAACGATATGCCCTTCGCCGGAAACGGTTTCACCTATTTTTAAGTTTTCAACGCCTTCGCCTATCTCGACGATTTCGCCCACATATTCGTGTCCCGCGGTAGTGCCGAGTTTAATCGTTTCCTGTGCCCATTCATTCCAAAGCCAGATATGAACATCTGTACCGCATATCGCAGTTTTATGTATTTTGATTTTAACCTCTCCGTGACCTACTTCGGGTATCTCTACCTTCTTCATAGTAAGTCCCTCTTCCGGACGGTCTTTGACAAGTGCCCACATAGTGTTTTGCATAATCATACCCTCAATACTAAAAATTATTATGATGTAATTGTACACCATTCGCGGACAAAATGCAATAAAAGAATTGTTTTTTTAAAACAAAATTAAACGCTGTTATGGGTGTAGCTCGGATTCTTGCGGCTACGAAACAAAAGCGGAAACCACAGACTCGATACCCGACGCGGCGTCGCGGTTGAATTTCCTCACGACACCGCTGCCGCCCGGCAAAAAAACGAGCAGACTTAATAAATCTGCCCGATACACAGAAAACCGTGTTCAATTCACCCCGCACAAAAGAAAATCGAGTATCGAAAACTTAAGTCAGTTATCGATACTCGATATAAAGTTATCAAAGACGAGGTTCTATGAAGAGATAAAGGATAAACAGATACACGTTCATCGAACTGTCAAAAAGACGCCGCCACAGAGATTCAGGTGCAGGGGGCGGTCCTTCCGGAACGGTCACGCTTCGGCGGGCTCTTTCTTTTGCCTTCTGACGAGCGCCATGACGAGTACGGTCGCAAGAGCTCCGACCGCAATGCCGCCGCGTCGGTCTTAAAGTAAACGTAGATCTCGGGAGCGCCGCCGTTCCAGCAGTAAAGGGCGCTGTTGAGATTGAACGCCGTGTAGGAACCGAACATATGGATGCCGTTTTCGTAGCCCGCGGGGATCTTCGAATCATTCGTAACTAAGAAAGAATCGGCGAGGATCGGCTGTTTCATTTCGTTCTTTTCAGAATACAAAGCGAGCCGTTCTTTTGTTTGATATTTAAATTCTAAATTTTCTATATCCCAATAAACACCGCAGCATCCGTCATCATAAGAAATATGTGCTTCACACAGTTTGATTAAATCATCGGTATCTTTATAATCAAACTCGACTATTTTTTCAAGTTCTGTTTTTGCCGTCTTATAAGAATCATTGTCAATTAACTGCAAAGCATTGTTATATGTGTTTACGGTATATTTGTTTTGGAAAAACCAGGAAGCGGCGGCAAGGAGCAACATAAATATAATCACCGCCGAAATTATTATTATCGTTTTGCGTTTGCTTGTCATCTTTGTCCCTCCGAATTTATTTGTATTTTTCTATTGCAAACTTATTTTATCATATTTTACTGTCCAAAAGAAGGGACTTTGATGCCAAAATTTTCACAAACAAAACAGCGAAACATTAAAAAAGCGTCAGTAAAAAGAATATCTGCAAAAATTTTGAAAACAATATGATTTGAACAGAAAATTTTTACGGAGATGGATAAAAATGAAAGCAACAGGAATAGTTCGCAGGATAGATGACCTCGGCAGGGTAGTGATTCCAAAAGAAATCAGAAGAACCATGCGTATTCGTGAGGGCGACCCGTTGGAAATTTACACCGACATAGGCGGAGAGGTTATTTTTAAGAAGTATTCGCCGATAGGCGAACTTTCTAATTTTGCTACGGAATACGCAGACGCATTGCTCGGGGAAACAAGACTTTCGGTTTTGATTTGCGACAGAGACCGCTGTGTTTCGGTTGCAGGTATTTCAAAGCGAGAAACACTTGAAAAGACAATTACAAAAGATTTACGGGATATAATCGAAAACCGCTCAGTTTATGTTAACGAAAACTCGAATGATGTTACGGCGCTCGAAGGACTGCCGAACAAGATTTGCGCAGTTTCGCCTATTATTTCCTCGGGAGATTTAGGGGGAGCGGTTGTACTTGTTGAAAACAGCGAAACAACCAAAGCGAAGGAATCCGATTTGCATTTAATAAATGTTGCGGCGAAGTTTTTAGGCAACCAAATGGCATAAAGTTTAATAAACAACCCCGATAGATTTTGCTAATCTATCGGGGTTTAATTGTAATTTTAATAAATTTATGCTAAAATAGTTTTCGGTGATTAAAGTGAAGTATATTTTAGCGTCCGGCTCTCCGAGGAGAAAAGAACTTTTTGCTTATATATGCAAAGATTTTGCTATTGTTACAGCGGACATCAAAGAGTTTTGCCCCGATGAAATACCGATAGAAAAGCGCCCCGAATATTTGGCTCTTCAAAAAGCGGAAGCGGTTGCAAAGAGCAATAAAGACGCCGTCGTTATCGGCGCCGATACAGCCGTTTTTTCAGACGGCGAAATGCTCGGCAAACCGAAAGACCGATTTGACGCCGAAAAAATGCTTAAAAGACTTTCGGGCAAAACGCATACCGTTATTACGGGTTGCGCAATAGTTTGCGGTCAAGAAAAAAGGTCGTTTTCGGTAGAAACGAGGGTTAAGTTTTTAACCCTTGACGATAATCGGATAGCCGATTATATCAAAACGGGCGAACCGGTTGATAAAGCGGGTGCCTACGGCATACAGGGCTTCGGGTCGCTTCTTGTAGAGTCGATAAACGGAGATTATTTTAATGTTGTTGGGCTTCCCGTTTCAAGACTCAACCAAGAACTTCAAAATTTTCAGAAATAAATTTCAAAATCAAGAATTCTTATTCCGTTATCGAGCCGTTCGATAGCGGATTTTTTAATACCGAAAGAGGTATAAACCATTGTTTCATAGGATTTTGCGACAAAAAAGCCGCCGAAAACAATGCAACCGATAATAACCGCCGTTAAAGAAAACGACGAAAAAAATGCTTTCAGACTTCTTTTCATAACTTCTTAAACAATTTTGACAGCGCTTTGCCCAAAAGCTCTGCCGAATATGACGCCTCCTCAAAAGTATTTGCATCGGTTCCGACTTCAATAAGCACCGAACCGGTCGACAAACTTTCGTTATAATTTCTGGGCATTAAAAGAATAGACCTTGCAAGACCTTTATACATAGATTCAAGCGTTGCCTGAATTTTAGTTGCAAGTTTCAGATTTTCTTTATATTTCGGAAAATTTTTCGTATCGCCCGACTGTGAGCCCATAACGAGCATAACCTGCGCCGCTTTTTTGCCGTTTATTTCTTTTGTGAGCTTAACCCGTTCGCCGTCTTCGCCTGAAACGGAATCACGGTGCAAATCAATAACAACCTTTATGCTCGGGTATTTTTTCAGATACGAACAGATGGTATTTGCGGCATTACCGTAACTCTCGTTATATGAAGGATAATCGTGTTGAACTTTGCTGTGAACAGTTTTTATGCCGTTTCTGTTCAGCGATTTTGCAACGATTTCACCTATCGCAACCATATTATAATTGTTGTCAGTTGTTCGCTCTTTATCCGCATTCGTATAAAACTTTTTATCTTTTTTCAAATATGTTTCGGTTGCGTGGGTATGGAGAATAAGTACCTGAGGATTCGAACCGCTTTTAATATCAAACCCGAGTTTGCTCTCATAAAGAGATTTAAGGTTTATGTTAAGGTCGGTTGAATTTTTGAGATAGATGTTTTTATAAGAGGTATTTGCTGTATAAGGCGAAATATATTTTTCCGAAATTTTCCCCTTTACAACCGATTTTGAATCAACGGCAACGGCTTTTTTGGCGGGAGCCGTATCGGCTTTCTCATTTTTTACAGAAGTTGCTTCATAATCGGTAGTTGCCGCTGCATTTATATCGAAAACATTTTTCTTCGCAAAATTTTGCGCAAGAAAAAACCTATAAAATCCGAAAGATAAAACAATAAGACAGGAAATATTTATGAGCACAAGACTGATTTTATTAAAGTTTTTCATGGCGCTTCCCCCTAATTTAAGGGTATGATGCGCCGCCGCTTTAATATGCAACAAATTCGGAATAGGCAAAGAGTTTGAAAAAGGATTAGAACTTTTAGGTCCGCTAATATTAACGATGGTCGGTATGATAGTTTTATCTCCGGTTATTGCAAAGCTGCTGAATCCGGCGTTTTCTTTCATTTACTCAAAATCAGGGATAGATCCATCTATCATTACATCATCGATATTCGCAAACGATATGGGCGGCAATAGGCGAACTTTTGGGAGTTGATATGCCCCTTACAAACGGATTTATCGACATAATAAATGTTGTTCACGAAAAAGACTGGCGCAAAGAAGAACGCAGTCTTGAACAACTCGGAATAACCGGAATGACAAAAGAAACATTGCTTAAATATGTTCATACCGGTAAAAAACAATAAATAAAAACGCCTCAGAAATGAGGCGTTTTTATTTATTATTTTTTATTTTTCGTTGTATTTTGCAACAACCTTTTTAATTCTGTCGGCGGGGTCTAAAAGGGTGCTTATGGAATTGTCATTGTTAAGGGTGTCGATAAGAAGGGCAATATATTTTGCCATATTTACATTAACATACCACTCTTTTGCCAAAAGTTCGGGTGTTTGATAGATGAGGTTTGTTGTAAATACTTTGTCTATAAGACCGTTCTTATAGTATTCATCAAACTTATCAAGACCTTCAACAAAAAGACCGAAGGTTGAGAACACGAAAATTCTCTTTGCGCCTTTTTCTTTGAGTTTTTTGGCGATGTCGAGCATTGAATCGCCCGAAGAAATCATGTCGTCAACTAAAATGAGGTCTTTGCCTCTTATATCGTTGCCCAAAAATTCATGGGCTTCTATCGGGTTTCTGCCGTTAACGACAACCGAGTAGTTTCTTCTTTTGTAGAACATACCGAGGTCGAGTCCCAAAACAGAGGAATAATAAATACATCTTCCCATACCGCCTTCGTCGGGAGAAACGATCATTGTATGCTCTTTATCGAGATTTACATCGGAAACCGACTTTAAGAGGGCTTTAATCATCTGATAGGCGGCCTGTACATTATCAAAACCGTCAAGCGGAATTGCGTTGTTAACTCTCGGGTCGTGAGCATCAAAGGTTATGATGTTTTTAACGCCCATTGCAATGAGTTCCTGCAATGCCATAGCGCAGTCCATAGATTCTCTTGCCGTTCTTCTGTGCTGTCTGCCTTCGTAAAGCATCGGCATAATAACGGTAATTCTTCTTGCTTTACCGCCGAAAGCGGCGATAACACGCTTCAAATCCTGAAAATGATCGTCAGGACTCATGGGAACGGTCTGACCGTACATTTTATAAGTTACATTGTAATTAAAGCAATCGCAAATAATAAAAGCATCAAGACCACGGGCGGTGTGATTCAAAACGGCTTTTGCTTCGCCTGTTCCAAAACGGGGACAGTTCGCTCCAACAACAAAACTCTCGTCTTCGGGAATGTTTCTCCATTGTTTGAGATAATAATCAACCTTTGAAGAAATATCCTCGCAACCTCTCATGCTTACGATGGCGAGATCACCGTAAGGCGTGTGTTTGAAATCAATATTTGACATCCTTTACCCCTCCGAAAATTATGTTACTTATATAATATCACATTTTCGGTTACATAAAAAGAGTTTTTTTGATAAAATTTTAACTTTTTTTATTTATATGTAAAAAAATACGGATAGTTAAATATTTTTGTTAAATTTATTGCCTAAATCATCAAAATTTGATATAATAAAAAATAATATTTGTAATTTGGGGGATTATTATGCCTAAGGTTTCGCTTTTAGCTCATACACCCGATCCGGAACGCACCGTTGCGTTTGCCGCAAAACTTTGTTACAGTTCAAGCGGCATAGAAGATTTGCGGGACGGACTGACTGAGGAAAAAATCAGTTCTTTTGTAAAAATGCTTGCCGATATGGGACACGAGAGCCCTATTGAACATGTAAGTTTTACCTTCGGAATAGAGGGTATAAGCAGGGCTTGTACGCATCAGCTTGTCCGCCATCGAATTGCGTCTTACAGCCAAAAGAGTCAGCGATATGTAACCGAGGGACAGTTTGAATATATAGTTCCTCCCGAGATAGCAAAGGACGAAACGGCGCTTAAACTTTTTAAGGAAACAATGGATGCCGACCAAAAGGCATACGATAAAATTGCCGCCGCGCTTAAAGAAAAGCACGAAAAAACCTTTTCGGCGCAAGGGTTTGACCCGAAAACCGCTTCGAGAATGGCAGAAAAAAAGGCAATAGAAGATGCAAGGTTTGTTCTTCCGAATGCCTGTGAAACAAAAATCGTTGTAACGATGAACGCAAGAACTCTTATGAACTTTTTTCATCATCGTTGCTGCAACCGTGCGCAATGGGAGATAAAGGAAGTCGCCGACCTAATGCTTAAAGAAGTTTCCAAAGTTGCCCCCAACCTTTTCAAAAACGCAGGGCCGTCTTGTGTTGTCGGCGCTTGTCCCGAGGGCAAAATGACCTGCGGAAAAGCAAAAGAAATGAGAGAATTTTACGAAGGACTAAAAAACAATGGGTAAACTTATTGTAATAGAAGGCCTTGACGGAAGCGGAAAATCAACCCAACTGGAACTTCTTCCGAAAGCGCTTAAAGAAAGAGGGATAGACTGCAAAAGTGTTTCTTTCCCCGATTATGAAAGCGATTCAAGTGCGCTTGTAAAGATGTATTTAGGCGGTCAGTTCGGAACAAAGCCCGATGATGTTAACGCTTATGCTTCTTCCGTATTTTATACCGTTGACCGTTTCGCCTCTTTTAAGAAAAACTGGGGCGAATACTATAATAACGGCGGGATAATAATTTCGGGAAGATATACAACATCAAACGCCGTTCATCAAACATCAAAACTAAAAAAAGAAGAATGGAAAGATTTTCTCGACTGGCTTTACGATTTCGAATATAACAAAGTTTCGATTCCAAAGCCCGACAAGGTAATTTTTCTTGATATGCCGATAGAGGTTTCGCAAAAACTTCTTTCGCAAAGATATAACGGCGATGAAGAAAAAAAGGATATTCACGAAAGCGATACCTCCTACCTTTCAAAATGCAGGGAAGCGGCAAACTTCACCGCAAACTATTCCGATTGGACGGTTATTTCCTGCGCAAAAAACGGCGAGGCGAGAAGTGTTCAGGATATAGCAAAAGATATTTTAGAGGAAGTAATGAAGGTTTTATAAAATGGTATATGTATTTTTAGCCGACGGATTTGAAGAACTTGAAGCGATGGCTCCGATAGATATTTTAAGGAGAGCAAAACAGAAGGTAATAACCGTTGGCGTAAGCGGAAAAAAGATAACAAGTTCACATAAGGTTACATTCGTTTGCGATAAAACCATAAAAAGCGTTAAACCTACCGAAAAAATCGACGCAATAATTTTGCCCGGAGGTATGCCCGGAACGGTTAACCTCGAAAAAAACGCAAAGGTTTCGCAGTTTATTGATTTTGCAAACGAAAAAGGCAAAATAATCGGCGCTATTTGTGCGGCGCCGAGCATTTTGGGACATAAGGGTATTTTGAAGGGCAAAAAAGCGACCTGTTTTTCAAGTTTCGATAAAGATTTAATCGGCGCCGAGGTAACGCAAGAGCCGGTTGAAAAAGACGGCAATATCATAACCGCTTTTGGCGCCGGTGCGGCTTTCCAGTTCGGCTTTGAGCTTCTTTCGGCTTTAACCGATAAGGAAACGGCCGAAAACATAAGAAAGGCAATGCGGTTTGGAGAATAGTGCGAAAATTTGCGCTATCCGATTATAAAGGCGCCTGTTTTCCGCTTTTTTGCAAAGCAACCGAAAAGGTGCGATAAAAACAACCGTTTCGGCGAATTTTTATCGCACGGTGTCTCATAAAAGAAATGGTGATTAAAATGGACAATTTTAACATAGACGATTTTAAGATAGAAAACGGATTTGAAATAAAAGAAGAACAAAAGCCCGTAATACCCGAAAAAAAGCCGAGCGGTTCTAAAAAAGCGCTTAAAACGGTTATTCTTGTGGTGTCGATAGTCGTTGTTTCTCTTGCCATAGCATTCGGCGCAATATATGCAGGTGCCGACTATTTGGGAATAGGTTTTGGTAGAGGCGGAAATTGCTCGGTAGAGATAGAAAAAGGTTCGCCGAGCGCTGTTATTGCCGACCGTTTGGGAGAAACGGGAGCGGTTAAAATTCCGCTTCTTTTTAGAGTGTATTCTAAAATCAAAGGCTACGACAGTCAATACAAATACGGCGTTTATAATTTTGACAGCGAACTCGGATATGAGGGAATTGCAAATATGCTTATGACCGAGGGCGCAGAAGCCGAAAGCGTTACCGTTACGGTTGTTGAGGGATTTACCGTTGATGACATTGCGAATCTTTTGGAGAAAAAGAAGGTTTGCGAAAAAACCGATTTTTACGATGCGCTGCAAAACGGCAATTTCGAGTATGATTTTATAAGAAACATTCCCGTTAACAGCGTTCATTACAGATTCGAGGGCTATTTGTTCCCCGATACCTATAATTTCTATAATTACGATTCAAAAGAATGCGCCTATTTGGCGGTTGATAAAATGCTTTCTACAATGGATAAAAAACTCAAAGAGGCAAAGATAGATATTAACGGAATGAAGATAGGCAAAAAAGATTACTCTCTCCACGAAATATTATCCCTCGCTTCGATAATTGAGCTTGAATCAAACGACAGCAAAGATGAAATGGCAAATGTTGCTGCGGTTTTTATTAACCGTCTTGAAAGCGAAAATTTCAAAACCCTCGGCTCCTCGCCGACAAGAAAATATCCATACGGCTCCGGCAGGTATAACACCTACGAATGCGAGGGACTTCCCGTAGGGCCGCTTTGTTCGCCCGGAATTTTCTCGGTTAAAGCCGCCGTTTCCCCGACAAAAAATTTCGATTATTTCTATTTCGTTACCGATAAAAAAATGAATTTCTATTACAAAAAAACACTTGAAGAACACAACAGTATTATTGCAAAACTTAAAGCGGAGAACAACTGGATTTATGAAGACTGAAAAAACAGTTCCCGAACTTCTTTGCCCTGCCGGTGATTTAACCCGACTTAAAACGGCGGTGCAATTCGGTGCCGATGCGGTTTATCTTGCGGGAAAAGAATTCGGAATGAGAACGGCATCAAACAATTTCGATTTGACCGAACTGAAAGAAGGCATAGACTATGCGCATAAAAACGGCGCTCGGGTTCATGTTGCCTGTAATACTATTCCGCATATCGACGAAATTGAGCGTCTGCCCGAATATCTTACGGCGCTTAACGATATCGGCG
Organism: Clostridia bacterium; assembly: GCA_024404145.1. Classification (GTDB taxonomy): domain Bacteria; phylum Bacillota; class Clostridia; order Oscillospirales; family Acutalibacteraceae; genus UBA737. Next base: position 33,246 of record JAKSQK010000006.1, read on the forward strand.
CTGATGCAATAATCGCTTCCGATTTAGGCACGATTTCGCTTGTTAAAAAATATGCCCCCAAATGCGAACTCCATATTTCGGTACAGTCTGGAACGGTTAACCATATAACCGCAACCGAATTTTATAATATGGGCGCAAAAAGGGTTGTTCTTGCAAGGGAGTTATCGCTTGAAGAAATTGCAAAAATCAGGGATAAAACGCCAAGCAAACTCGAACTTGAAGCATTTGCCCATGGCGCTATGTGTGTTTCGTTTTCTTCGAGATGTCTGCTTTCGAGTTATATGACCGGAAGAGACGCAAACCGAGGCGACTGCGCCCAACCCTGCCGATGGAGTTATTCCCTTATGGAGCAGACAAGGCCCGGGCAGTATTTTGATATAACCGAAACCGATAAAGGTACTTATATTCTCAATGCCAACGATATGTGTATGGCGCCGTATCTTGATAAAATGCGAGATGTAGGAATTTCGAGTTTGAAAATAGAAGGAAGGGCAAAAACGGAATACTATGTTGCCGTAACCGCCAACGCATACAGAGGCGCCCTTGACAGTCTTAAAAACTGCAAAGGCGAATGGCAAGTTCCGTCGTGGGTAACGGAGGAACTTAATACCATAAGCCATAGGGCATATTCAACCGGCTTTTATTTCGGCAGACCGGAGAATGCGCAGACCTATAAAGATGCGGGATATATAAGAGATTATGCCCTTGCCGCCGTTGTAAACGGATATGAAAACGGCATGGTAACCGCCGTTTTGAAAAACAAATTTTTGTCCGGAACAAAACTCAACTGTCTTGAAGCGGGAAGCGTTCCGTTTACGGTTGAAACCGATGCTCTTTTTGACCAAGACGGCAACCGAATAGAAAGTGCACCCCACCCGATGCAGATAATTAAAATTCCGTTTGAAAGACCGATAAAATCGGGCTCGATGCTCAGAATGAAAGCTGAATAAAAATATTTCACCTCGGTAATTATAAATACCGAGGTGTTTTTATGTTCAAACATACAAACAGTAAAAAAATCTTCGAAAAAAGATGCGGCTATGCCTTTTTTATGTTTATCTGTTTTTCGCTCTTTTCAGTACTGCGCATTTCGGTTATAACATCAGGAAAAGAATATGCCCTGATGCAGACAAATCAGTCATATCATAGGATAAAGGTTGCAAAAGCGAGGGGAACGGTTTACGATACGAATATGATACCGCTTACCAACAACAAACGGGAAATATATGTTGCAATTCCGCCAACCCCCGAAGCCATTATGGATGTACCGAACTTTTTATCGGGCGAAGAAAAAGAACGGGTTTTGCAAACGCTTCGGGAAAATAATGTTGCGGTAGCAAAGCCCAAAGGAAAAGTTAATTGCGAACAAATCGTTTCAAGCGAGGTTTATTCAACCGATGCCGATAATTTTGTTGCCGAACATATTATAGGATATACCGATTTTTCGGGACACGGTATTTGCGGAATAGAAAAGGCATACGATAATGAGCTTTTTATTGAAGACGGTGTTGAGGTTTTATACGAAACCGATGCAAAGGGCAAACTTTTATACGGAAATAAGCCGAAATTTAACAACGATTTATCAAAAATTTTTTCGGGAGTAAGACTGACGGTTGATTTGAATATTCAGGAAATCGCTCAAAAGGCGGCAAGAAATCTGAAAGAAGGAGCCGTTGTCATAAGCGATGCCAAAAGCGGAAAAATAAGGGCGGCGGTAAGCAAACCTGCTTTTTCGCTTTCGAATATAAGCGGAAGTTTATCAGAAAAAAATTCTCCGCTGCTTAACCGAATAACAACCGCTTTTTCGGTCGGCTCGATTTTTAAGCTCTGCGTTGCGGCGGCGGCAACCGAAAAAGGAAACAAAAATTTTCAGTTTAACTGCAAGGGTAAAACCCGAATAATCGACCGAGATTTTTCCTGCCATAAAAAAAGGGGGCACGGATATGTCGGCCTATCAGACGCCATTGCCTTTTCTTGCAATACCTTTTTCTACAATTTAGGCATAAAAACGGGCGCCGACAGCATATATAATAAGGCAACCGTTTTAAGTTTCGGCAATAAAATAAAACTTGCCGATAATTATTATGCCGATGCCGGCAACCTGACAAGACTTGAAAATCTTAAAAACAGTGCGCAAATCGCAAATTTTTCGATAGGTCAGGGAGATTTGATGTTAAGCCCCGTATCAATGCTTAATCTTTATATGAGCATAGCAAACGAAGGGTATTATATTACGCCCTCAATAGTTGAGGCAACCGTAAGCCAAGGCAGACAAACGCCATATAACACGGCGAAAAAAACAAAGGTTATGGAAAAACAAGATGCCGAATATCTTAAAAAATGCCTTAAAGCCGTAGTAGATAAAGGAACGGGCATTGAGGCAAAAAGCAAAAATGTAACCGTTGCCGGTAAAACAGCAACGGCACAAACCGGAAGATACAAAAAAGACAAAACCGAAATAACAAACAGTTGGTTTTGCGGATTTTTCCCCTATGAAAATCCAAAATATATCGCCATTGTAATGTCAGACGGAAATACCGACTGTTCGGTTGCGAAAATATTTTCGGAAATAGCGGAAAATATCTGCAAAACTACTTGACAGAACACAAATATATTGGTATAATTGCATACACTCACAAAATTGTATGCAATTATACCGTTTTTTGCAGTTAGAAAGGAAGTTCTTTTATGCTTGAATTGTCAAATAAGAGTAATTTGCTTGAACAAGACAGTTATAAATACTCTTTGCAGGATGTAAAAGACCCTAATCTTTACAGAGATTTTTACAGTTATGAAGATGTGCCGAGGGTTGCTTTCAACCATCGCCGTGTACCGATAGGAATGCCTAAGGATATTTGGATAACCGATACCTCTTTAAGAGACGGTCAGCAGTCGGTTGAGCCCTATTCGGTTGAGCAGATAGTAAACCTTTATAAATATATGTCCCGCCTCGGCGGTCCCTATGGAATTATCCGCCAAACCGAGTTTTTCGTTTACAGCAAGAAAGACAGAGAAGCCATAGCCAAATGTCAGGAGTTGGGGCTTAAATTTCCCGAAATTACAACTTGGATAAGGGCGAATAAGGAAGACTTTAAGCTTGTTAAGGACCTCGGAATAAGGGAAACGGGAATTTTAGTTTCTTGCAGCGATTATCATATTTTTAAGAAATTAAAGGTTTCAAGACAACAGGCGATGGATATGTACTTATCGGCGGTAGCCGAGGCATTTGAGGCAGGAGTTATGCCCCGTTGCCATTTGGAAGACATAACAAGAGCCGATTTTTACGGTTTTGTAGTTCCTTTTGTAAACGAACTTATGAAAATGTCGAGAGAAGCCAAAATACCTGTAAGAATCCGTGCCTGTGATACAATGGGCTACGGTGTTCCCTATCCGGAAGTTGCGCTTCCGAGGAGTGTTCCGGGAATAATATACGGTTTACAGCAGTATTCCGATGTTCCGAGCGAAATGCTTGAATGGCACGGTCATAACGATTTTTATAAGGCGGTTACCAATGCCTCTACCGCTTGGATTTACGGCGCATCGGCAGTAAACTGTTCACTTCTCGGAATAGGAGAAAGAACGGGAAATGTTCCGCTTGAAGCAATGGTAATGGAATATGCCTCTTTAAGAGGTTCTTTTGACGGAATGGACCCGACGGTCATTACCGAAATTGCAGAATATTTTAAGAAGGACATAGGTTATGAAATACCTCCGATGACTCCTTTTGTCGGCAGAAATTTCAATGTAACAAGAGCCGGTATTCATGCCGACGGTCTCTTAAAAGACCAAGAAATTTACAATATTTTTGATACCGAGAAAATCCTTAACCGCCCCGCCGCCGTTATGCTCGGCAAAACTTCGGGACTTGCCGGAATTGCTTACTGGATAAACCAAAACTACGGGCTTAAAGGCGACAAAGAGGTCGATAAGAAAAGCGAACTTGTTAAAAAAATCAAGGAATGGATTGATATAGAATACGAGGGCGGTAGACAGACAACCCTTTCGAGAACCGAAATTGAAGAAAAACTGAGCGAATTTTCGGGCGGAAAATTTGAAGGAGGTAATCTTTAATGGAGCATAAGACCGTTTCACTTGCCGATCAGGTTTTTGAGCATATAGAAAAAGATATTTTAAGCGGAGTTTATGCGAGAGGCGATATTTTAACCGAATCTCATTTGAGCGCCGAATTAGGCGTAAGCCGAACTCCGATAAGAGAAGCGCTTCGCCGTCTTGAACAGGAGCATCTTATTGAGGAAACGGGAAAAGGCGTAGTTGTTATCGGAATATCAGAAGATGACCTCGAAGACATTTTCCTTATAAGAACTCAACTTGAAGGTCTTGTTTGCAAAAGCGTTGCCGAAAAACAAGATAAAGAACTGTTAGAGCAGTTAAGAGAAACAGTTGAACTTCAAGAATACTATGTTTCAAAGAAAGACCCCGACCACATCAAACTTATGGATAATAAGTTCCACGAACTTATTTATAAAATGAGCGGAAGAAATGTTTTTATCGAAATACTTTTGCCGTTACATAATAAAATCCAGAAATACAGAAAAGCTTCTGTTTCCAAGCCGTCAAGAGCCGAGCGTTCGGTTGCTGAGCACAAGGCGATTTTAGAAGCAATAGAATCGGGCGACGGCCAAAAGGCATTTGATTTATCAGTTAAGCATATAAAAAATGCTTATAATTCTACAAAGAAGGCGTAAAAATAATGGGATATACAATAGCACAGAAAATAATAAAAAGCCATTTAATAAGCGGAGAAATGACGGCCGGAAAGGAAATTGCGCTTAAAATCGACCAGACCTTAACTCAGGACGCAACCGGTACGATGGCATACCTTGAATTTGAAACGATGGGACTTAAAAGAGTTAAGACCGAAAAGAGCGTCGCTTATATCGACCATAATACCTTGCAGTCGGGATTTGAAAATGCCGACGACCACCGTTACATACAGTCGGTTGCCGAAAAGCACGGTATTTATTTCTCCCGTCCGGGCAACGGAATTTGCCATCAGGTTCATCTTGAACGCTTCGGAATACCCGGAAAAACCCTTATCGGTTCCGACAGCCATACCCCAACGGGCGGCGGAATAGGAATGCTTGCAATGGGTGCCGGTGGACTTGATGTTGCGGTTGCGATGGGCGGCGGAGCATACTATATAACAATGCCCAAAATGTATAAGGTTAATCTTACGGGCAAACTAAAACCCTTTGTTTCGGCAAAGGATATTTCGCTTGAAATTCTGCGGATTTTGTCGGTAAAAGGCGGAGTAGGAGCCATAATCGAATGGGGCGGAGAGGGAATAAAAACTTTATCTGTTCCCGAAAGGGCAACCATTACAAATATGGGAACCGAACTCGGCTGTACAACATCTATTTTCCCCTCTGATGATATTACAAGACAGTTTTTGAAAGCGCAGGGCAGAGAAAAAGATTTTGTTGAACTTCAAAGCGATGCAGATGCGGTTTACGATAAAACAATAGAAATAAATCTTGATACGCTTGTACCGTTAATTGCCTGTCCGCACAGCCCCGATAATGTTGTAGAGGTTTCTTCGCTTAAAGGAACCAAGGTAGATCAGGTTTGCATCGGTTCTTGTACCAACTCTTCGCTTCTTGATATGTTAAAGGTTGCAGCGCTTCTTAAAGGCAAAACCATAAAACCTTCGGTAAGTTTATCCGTTTCACCCGGCTCTAAACAGGTTCTCACCATGCTTTCCGACTGCCAAGCGTTAGGCGATATTTTGGCATCGGGCGCAAGACTTCTCGAATGCACTTGCGGACCTTGTATCGGAATGGGATTTTCTCCGAATTCTGCCGGTGTATCTCTTAGAACATTTAACCGAAATTTCGAAGGCAGAAGCGGAACAGCCGATGCCGGAGTATATCTTGTTTCGCCTGAAACGGCGGTTGCCGCTGCTCTTACGGGCGAGATTACCGACCCGAGACTTTTAGGCGAAATGCCGAAAATCAATATGCCCGACTCTTTCAAAATAAACGATACGGCAGTTTTAGACCCCGAAACCGAAGAATTATGCGAAAAGGTCGATATTTTAAGAGGCCCCAACATAAAACCGTTCCCGAGTTCGAAAAAAGTTTCGGATAATCTTTGCGCAAAGGTTTCGCTTAAAGTAGGAGATAATATCACAACCGACCATATTATGCCGGCGGGAGCAAAAATCCTCCCCTACCGTTCAAATATCCCGCATCTTTCTCAGTTCTGTTTCGGCGTTTGCGATAAGAAGTTCCCCGAAAGGGCAAAGGCGCTCGGAGAAAGCATAGTTGTCGGCGGAATAAACTACGGTCAGGGCTCTTCAAGAGAACATGCGGCGCTTGTTCCCATGTATTTGGGAGTAAGGGCGGTAATAACAAAGAGTTTTGCGAGAATTCATGTTGCAAATCTCATAAACGCAGGAATTATGCCCCTTACCTTCAAAAACCCCGATGATTATGAAAAAATCGCCGAGGGCGACAGTTTGGAACTCCGTAATATATACGAAAGCATGGATAACGGAGAGGCGGTACTTAAAAACATAACAAACGGCGAAGAAATTCCGCTTTTATGCGAGTTTACCGACCGCCAAAAGAGCATACTGAAAGCCGGTGGACTTTTGGCATTTACCAAGGAGAATTGAAATGAACGGATATATAGATAATGCGGTTAATCAGTTTAGAACTCTCTTGACCGAACAGATAGAAAGACAGCAGAGAATGGAAAACGCCGATGCGACTACCGACTATACAAAACTCCCAAAAATCGTTATCGGTATTTGCAAGGGCGACGGTATAGGCCCTATAATTTCGGCAGAGTCCGACCGTCTGCTCAGGTTTTTGCTTGAAGATGAAATCGAAAGCGGAAGAGTTGAACTTAAAATCATCGAAGGGCTAACGATAGAAAACCGAATTGCCAAAAACAAAGCAATTCCCGATGATGTTTTGAATGAAATAAAGTCTTGCAATGTTATTTTGAAGGCGCCGACAACAACCCTTAAAGGCGGAACTCTCGAAAGCGCAAATGTTGCAATGCGAAGAGAACTCGACCTTTATGCAAATGTTCGCCCCGTATGTGTGCCGAGCGAAAATATCGACTGGACTTTTTTCAGAGAAAATACCGAGGGCGAGTATGTTTTGGGCTCCAAGGGAGTTGAAATTCCGAATACACTTGCTTTTGATTTTAAGGTAACGACAAACGCAGGTACGAGGAGAATTGCCCGAGCTGCATTTGAGTTTGCAAAGAACAACGGCAAGAAAAATGTTGCCATCGTTACAAAGGCGAACATTATGAAAAAAACCGACGGCAAATTTTCGGAAATATGCCATGAAGTTGCAAAAGAATACCCCGACATAAATGTCGAGGAATGGTATATTGATATTATGACGGCAAACCTTGTAAATCCCGCTATAAGAAATCAGTTCGAGGTTTTTCTTATGCCTAACCTTTACGGCGATATTATTACCGACGAGGCCGCCCAAATTCAGGGCGGTGTCGGAACGGCGGGAAGCGCAAACATCGGCGATAAATACGCAATGTTTGAGCCGATTCACGGCTCTGCTCCCCGAATGATAGAGCAAGGTATCGGAGAATATGCCAACCCGACCAGTATGTTTAAGGCGACCGAAATGATGCTTAACCATATCGGATTTAAGAAACAGGCAGAACTGCTTAACCGTGCGCTTAAAATTTGCACAGAAACCGAAAAAAAGGTCGTTGTAACAGGCGAAAAGGACAAGGCAACCTGCAAAGAGTTTGCCGACTATCTTTTGGAAACGGTTAAAACCCTTTGAGTATAAAAGTTATGAAAAGGCAAAAAAATAACCCCTGTCGGAAGACAGGGGTTTATCTTTTGCTAAAAATTATTCCTTATTAACGGGTGGTTGGCTATGCAAAGCGGCTCTTGTTTTGCGAACTTCGGCAAGGTTAGCGGTAAGACCTTCATCAGTCCTCTTCATAATGTCGTCAACAAAGTCCTGAGCGGCCTTTTTCATATCACGGCATTTAGTTTGGGCATTAGAGATAATCTCGGTTGCCTTTTCCTGCGCAAGTTTAACAATTTCCTGCTCTGCTACCATAGCTTTTGCGCGTTCGTCGGCGTTGCGGATAATGCTGTCGGCTTCACGCTTGGCTGTTGTAATAATTTCGGTACGGTCGGCAACAATACCTCTTGCCTGTTTGATTTCGCTCGGAATATTGAGACGAATGTCATCAACAACGGCACGAAGCTTTTCGATATCAACAACGGTCTTTTTGCCGGGAATTTTAATCCCGCTGTCAAGCACCTCGTCAAATTGTTCAAGTAATTCATCAAGTGTCATTTTTTTGTCCTCCGTTTATTTAATCTTTCTTCAATCGCGTTGTAATTTCGTCAAGTATAACAGGCGGAACAAAGTCCGAAATATCGCCGCCCATACTTGCGATTTGCTTAACCATGCTCGAACTCAGATACATATTTTCCGTACTTGTCGTAAGAAAAATGGTTTCAACATTCGGGTTAAGCTTTTTATTAGTCAGCGCCATCTGAAATTCATATTCGAAATCCGACATGGCGCGAAGACCCTTTATAATGGCACAGGCATTTTTCTGCGCCGCATAATCGGCGAGAAGACCGCCATATATATCGACCTCAACATTAGGAATATCGGCAACCGATTTAACGATAAATTCTTTTCGTTCCTCGGGGGAAAAAGAACCGGTTTTATTGATGTTTTTCATAACGACGATTATGATTTTATCAAACATCGCCGCCGCCCTTTTGATTATATCAATATGGCCTATTGTAATGGGGTCGAAACTTCCGGGACAAATTGCAATTCTTTTATCCAATTAAGTTTCCCCCTTTTTATAAACCGTAACGCAGATTTTACCGAACTTATATTCCCTTTGAACAGAAAATTTTCCCGAAACGGCAGGAAGAGTTTCCTCTCGGGGATGTTCGCAAACGATAATGCCGAAATCGCTCATTTTTTCGCTTGTAAGATTTAAGGCGTCTTCTAAAATTCCTCTGCCGTAAGGCGGGTCGAGAAAAGCGATATCAAAGGTTTCTTTTGTTTTCGCAAGAAAACTTTTATAATCCGATTTAACGATAATTGCATCATCTTCAAAAGGAGTACCTTTAAGATTTTGCTTTACAACCGAAAGAGAAACATCGGAATTATCAACAAAATGCGCATTTAAGGCACCTCGGCTTAGCGCTTCTATACCCATTTGACCGCTGCCGGCAAAAAGGTCTAAAATCCTTCTGCCTTCAATATCAAACTGAATAGAACTGAAAACTGCCTCTTTAACTTTTTCGGAAGTTGGCCTTACAATATCGTTTCCGGGAACGGTTTGAAGCCTTCTGCCTCTTGCCGAGCCGGTTATTACTCGCATATAACCACACCAAATCTATATATGTTCATATTATTATCCCACTAAACATAGTACTTTGTCAACAGTTTTTTACAAAAATATGTATTTTTAATAAAAAACTTTTATTTGCGGTAAAAATGTGGTATAATTGTTTCAAATAATAAATTTGGAGGGAGAAACTTTGATGAAACAGATAAAATTTAACAGAGCAAACATTGAAGATATTTCTGCCGTAACCGAATTTGTCGAGGAACAACTTGAAATTATAAATTGTCCGATGAAGACGATAATTCAGATAAATGTTGCCGTTGATGAGATTTACAGCAACATAGCCAAATTTGCCTATGGGGAAGCAGACGGCCCTGTTACGGTATCGCTTGAAATAAAAGAAAATCCAAAGGCGATTCTTATTAAATTCGAGGATAACGGCATTCCCTATAATCCTCTTGAAAGAGAAGACCCCGACATAACTCTTTCCGCTGAGGAAAGAAGTATCGGCGGTCTTGGAATATTTATGGTAAAAAAGACGATGGATAATGTAGACTACCGTTATGAAAACAAAACCAACATTTTAACGATCGAAAAAACAGTTGAAGGAATTTGAAAATGAATGTTCTCGAAGAAGCGATAATTTTTGCCACAAAGGCGCATGAAGGTCAAACAAGAAAAAGCGGCAAAACCCCGTATATTCTCCATCCGATGGAGGTTGCGAATATCATAGCAACCGTTACAGATGACCTTGAAACAATGGCGGCAGGTGTTCTTCACGATACGGTTGAAGACTGCGGTGTTGACCCCAAAGAAATAAGAGAAAAATTTGGGCCGAGGGTTGCGGCGCTCGTTCAAAGCGACAGCGAAGACCGTCTTTCGCCCAAGCCCCCCAGCGAAACATGGGTAGAGAGAAAAGAAGAGTCCCTTTTAATGCTCTCAAATACAAAGGATATAGAAGTTAAAAAAATGTGGCTCGGCGATAAACTTTCAAACATTCGCTCTTTTTATAGAATTTATAAAGAAAAAGGCCCGAAAATGTGGGAAAATTTTCATCAGAAAGACCCCAAAATCCAGCATTGGTATTACAAAACGATAGCCGACTTGCTGTCCGACCTTTCTTATACCGATGCCTACAAGGAATATGTAATTCTTGTCGGAAAGGTGTTTGATAATCAAATATGAAACGCTTTTTGTTAACGATGTCCTATGAAAAGGTAATAGTCAGCATAATTGTTTTGGCTGCTTTTTCGGTTTTGTTTGTTTTGCTCGGAAGTGTCCGCAAAAAAGCGGTCGGCAAAACAAAAAATATTAAAGACCCGAAGAATGTCATCGTAAGAAAACTTGTTGCTTTTGCAAGAACGCTTATTGTTGTTTTTGCGCTCCTTGCGGTATCGCAGATTAACGGTATCAATTTGGGCTCGGTTATTGCCGGTCTCGGTCTTGCAAGTGCGCTTATCGGTCTTGCCCTTCAAGATTTGCTCAAAGATGTTATCATGGGATTTCATATCGTATCCGATAAATTTTTCTCGGTAGGCGATGTGGTAGAATATTTGGGCAAAGAGGGCGTTGTTGTCGGTTTTTCGCTTTCGGCAACGAAAATAGAAATTTTGGACGACAAATCGCTTATAACCGTTTCAAACCGCAACATATCCGAAATAGTTAAGGTTAACGACTGTTCGGTTTTCGATTTGCCCCTTTCTTATGACGAAGATGCCGAGAAAATACACGGTATTCTCAGCGAAACAGCGCTGAAAATAAAGGCAATTGACGGTATGAAAAACTGCTCCTTTGAGGGAACGCAGAATTTCGGAGAATCGGCGGTTATTTACCGATTTAAGTTTTACTGCAACCCGCAAAGGAAACCTGATTTAAGGCGAAAAGCAATTTTTGTCATTCAAAAGGAATTAGCAGCAAAAAATATTAAAATACCTTACAATCAAATTGATGTAAATATTAAGGAGGAAAATTAAATGGAAATCAACAAAATTAAGGACGGAGAAAAACTTACGGTTGAACTTTCGGGAAGACTTGATACCACAACTGCGCCCGACCTCGAAGCAGAGTTAAACGCCAATACCGAAGGTGTTAAAGAACTTGTGCTTGATTTCGAAAATCTTGCCTACATATCATCGGCAGGACTCAGAGTTTTGCTTTCCGCTCAAAAGAACGCAAACAAGAACGGCGCTTCAATGGTAATCAAAAATGTTTGCGATGAAATAAACGAAGTTTTTGATATAACGGGATTTTCGGATATCTTAACTGTAGAGTAAAATTTACTATAAGCCGTATTACTAAAAAACGAAAAAACTTCCGCCCTTTTCAGTACGGAAGTTTTTTAATTATGAAATAACTTTTAAGGTATAACCTCAAAGCGATAAGAATATTATTTCTTATAAATACAAGTGGGGTTTTGCCTTTTGAAAGAAATAATAAAAAAACTTATTCCGCAGTTATTTTTTATATTTATTTTATGCCTTTCTTCCTTTTTGTCCTTTACAAAGGAGGCAATAAGCTCTTCGGCAGATGTTGAAAACCAAAGGGTTGTTATTGTAGATGCCGGTCATGGCGGGTTTGACGGCGGAGCCGTTGCTATGGACGGAACAAGCGAAAAGGATATAAACCTTAAAATTGCAAAAAAACTTAAAAACAATTTGTTGCTTAACGGTATTAAGGTTATTATGACAAGGGAGTCCGATGAAGCGATAAACGATACGGGTGAGCATATTCATTCAAAAAAAGTGAGCGATATGCAAAACCGTCTTTTAGTTATGAGCGAAAATAAAGATGCCGTTTTCGTGAGCATTCATCTTAACAAGTTTACAACGAGCGCCGCAAGTGGAGCGCAGATTTTTTATTCGGATAATTTTCAAAAATCTGCGGTTCTTGCAAACAGTGTAAGAGAGTCGATAATTTCGCTTTTGCAGCCCGAAAACAAAAGAGTAATCAAAAAAGCAAACAGCAGTACATACCTTCTTTATAATGCAAAAACTCCCGCCATAATCGTTGAGTGCGGGTTTTTAAGCAACAAAAACGATTTGATAAATCTTAAAAGCGATGATTTTCAGTCAAAAATTGCCTTTTCAATATCGGAAGGAATAATAAATTTTTTCGGAAGTGATAAATAATGCCGTCGAAACAAAAAACCGTTTTCGTATGCAACGAATGCGGATATGAATCGCCGAAATGGATGGGACAATGCCCCTCTTGCAATGCTTGGAATACCCTTGAAGAGCATCTTTCGGTTTCAAAAAACCAAAACAAATCCTCTCAAAATGCAAATTTGGGCATAAAAGAGGCAAAATCTCTTTTTTCGATAACCGCATCTGACGAGGAAAGGTTTGTTACCGATATTTCCGAATTTGACAGAGTGCTTGGCGGAGGAATAGTAAGGGGAAGCGTTGTTTTGCTTTCGGGCGACCCCGGCATTGGAAAATCGACAATTCTTTTGCAGGTTTGCAAATCTTTCGAAGGCAAACTTAATATCCTTTATGTTTCGGGCGAAGAATCTCCGAGTCAGATAAAGCTCAGGGCTTTAAGACTCGGTGTTTCGGGAGAAAATGTTACGGTTGTTTCAAATACCGATACGCTCTCGGTATGCGAATTTATTAAATCGCAAAAGCCCGACCTTGTTATGATAGACTCCATTCAGACTATGCAGATAGAAGAAATTTCCTCCTCGGTCGGAAGTTTGGTACAGGTAAGAGAATCGACAAATATGTTGCTTAGAACGGGAAAAGCGCTCAATATTCCGATTTTTATTGTCGGCCATGTCAATAAAGGCGGAGATATTGCAGGGCCTAAGGTGCTTGAACATATAGTTGATACCGTTTTATATTTCGAGGGAGAGAGAAATCAGTCTTACAGAATTTTAAGGGCCATTAAAAACCGCTTCGGCTCTACAAACGAGATAGGTGTTTTCGAGATGACCGAAAAAGGGCTTCAAGCAGTAGAAAACCCCTCGGCAATGCTTCTTTCGGGCAGGGTTAACAATGTTTCAGGCGGTTGTATAACCTGCGTTATGGAGGGAACAAGACCTATACTTTCCGAAATTCAGGGGCTTGTTACGACAACCGGTTTCGGCAACCCGAGAAGAATGTCAAACGGTTATGATTTCAACCGCCTTAATATGCTTTTGGCGGTTCTTGAAAAACGGCTCGGACTCTATTTTTCAAATCTTGATACATACTTAAATATCGTAGGCGGTCTTCATCTTGATGAGCCGTCTGCCGATTTGGCGGTTTGTATGGCGCTTGTTTCCGGCCTCAGAGATATTCCGATAGAAGAAAACCTTATCGCATTCGGCGAAGTAGGACTTTCGGGAGAAATAAGAAATGTTCCGAGAATTCTTTCAAGAATAAATGAGGCAAAGTCCTTAGGGTTCACAAAATGCGTTTTGCCCAAAAGCTCTTATAAGGCGCTTAACAGCATTCCAAACGGCATAGAACTTATACCGGTTAAAAATCTTAAAGAAGCAGTAGAACTCATAAGATAACAGCATCGCTCTGTCCATAAAACGGCAGAGCGATTTTTTTATTGAATTATTTATATATAAGTATTATAATAAGATAAAATAGGGATATTATATTCGGAGATAAAGATGTATTTTTGTATAAACGGCGGTAATGTTTCGTTCGGCGAAAAAACCGTTTTGGAGGATATTCGTTTTGAAATTCATACCGGAGAAAAAATTGCCGTTGTAGGAAGAAACGGCTCGGGAAAAACAACCCTGCTTAAAGCAATTTCCGGTGAATACGAAATAGAAAACGGCGATATTTCAAAGGATAAAGATTTAGAAATAGGCACCCTTTCGCAAATCGCTTTTGAAGATGATTCGGAAACTATGGGTAATGAACTTCTTAAAGCATTTTATAAGATAAATGCCATAAATGAGCGCCTTAGCGTTCTTCAAAAAGAGATGGAAGCCGATTCATCGGAAAAAAAGGCGGAGGAGTTTGAAGAACTAACCGAAAGATACCGTTTATTAGGCGGATATTATTTTCAAAAAGACTATGAAAGTGTAATAAAAAATTTCGGTTTTACAAAAGAGGACAAAGCAAAAAAACTGAGCGAATTTTCGGGCGGACAGAGAACAAAAATCGCTTTTATGAAACTTCTGCTTTCAAAGCCCGACCTGCTTCTTTTAGACGAGCCGACCAACCATCTTGATATAAACGCCGCCGAATGGCTTGAAGAATATATAAGAAACTATCCGTATGCCGTTATAATCGTATCGCATGACCGAATGTTCCTCGATAAAACGGTAGATGTTGTATACGATATTGAGCATAAAAAAATCAAAAAATATCATGGCAACTATTCAAAATTTACCGAAACAAAAAAAGAACTTTACTTAAAACAGCTTAAAGAATACGAAAAACAGCAAAAAGAAATTGAAAGACTAAACGATTTGGCAGAGCGGTTCAGATATAAGGCGACCAAGGCAAAAATGGTTCAGTCAAAATTAAAATATATCGAAAGAATGGATTTAGTTGAGCCGCCTGAGCGGTTCGACTTAAAGGCGTTTTATTCTGATTTAACGCCGAAGCAAGAAAGCGGAGGCGATGTTCTTTTTGTCAAGGACCTTGCCATCGGATATGACGAAGTTTTGTCAACGCTGAATTTCGAACTTAAAAAGAACTGTAAGGTCGGCATAATAGGTGCAAACGGGCTCGGAAAAAGTACATTTCTTAAAACACTAATGGGCTTAACTCCTGCGCTTTCGGGCGAATTTCGATTCGGAACAAATGTAATCAAAGGATATTTCGACCAGCAAATGGCGGAGCGCAAGAGCGAAAAAACCCTTTTTGAAGACTACCGTGAAGCATTTCCTTATCTTACCGATACCGAGATTCGTTCCGACCTCGGCGCATTTCTGTTTTCGGGCGATACCGTTTTCAAAAAACTCAGTGTTCTTTCGGGCGGAGAAAGAGTCCGCCTCGCATTATGTAAACTCTTCAAGAAAAAACCGAATTTTTTAATTCTTGATGAGCCGACAAATCATACCGATATAGTAGGCAAAGAAGCGCTTGGGAATATGCTAAAAGAATATACGGGAAGTCTTATTTGCGTTTCGCATGACCGATATTTCATAAAACAGGTTTGCGATTCCCTGCTGATTTTTAACGATGACAAAACCGTTACATTCTACCCCCACGATTTTGAAAGCTATGAAAAATCGAAACAAAACGGATTTTCGGCAGAAAATACGATAGAAAAATCTCAAAAGACTGAAAAGAAAGCTAAAAAAATAACACCGTTAAAGCAGTCTAACAAACTCAAAATCAAAATAGGCCACCTCGAAGAAAAAATCGCCTTAAAAGAGGAAGAAATTGACGGGCTCAAAGCGGAACTCGATTATCCCGAAAACAGTTCGGATTACTTAAAACTTGCCGAAATAGGAGAACTTATCGAAAATGCTCAAACGGAACTTGATATTCTGATGAGCGAATGGGAAAAGTTGACCTTAGAACTTGAAAACTTAAATTCTTTAATATAAATATTTGAAACGAATAGGAGTGAAAACAATGAAGGCAGTGAAAAAAAGAGCAATATCCCTTATCCTCTCAGTGATACTTGCCGTTGTGTTTAACATGGCGAACATCGTCAGAGCCGAAGAAGAGTTTTGGTCGGCGGGAAGTATATCCGTTTCCTATGATTCGGAAAGTAAAATCTTAAAATTTTCGGGAAACGGCGATATGCCGGAACTTACTCCCGACAGCGTATCATGGAAAGATAAGGATATAAACAGAGTGATTTTTGCCGATGGTGTAAAAAGCATCGGAAAGAATGCACTTTACGGCTGTGCGGTTGTCGGCATTGTATATGTTGCGGATAGTGTAACATTTATAGATGACTCGGCATTTATCGGCAACGGGAAATTGATTTTCCTCGGAAGTTATAATGGTTACGGCTTGACCTTTGCAAAAAAGAATGGCTACGATTTCAAGGCGCTTGGCGATATTTCGGCGGATAAACAGATAAATTCCCATGATTTAACCGCTATCACCTACGATTTGCTGGTTGACGATTATAAGGATTTAGATGTTTCCGACCTTAATACCGATGGATATTTTAATCTGCTCGATTTTGTAAAACTTAAATATAAATTGCTTGAATTGGCGGTAACTCCCGAGCCGATTATGGCAAAAGCGCCCCCTACTTTATCGACAAACTGGGATTCTTCGGCAAAAAAGGTTAAATCAAATTCCGATAACGAAGCGCTTGAACTCAGAAATGCGGTAATAAACGCAAAAAACACCGCTGAAATTTACAATATTACGGGAACAAAATACTATGTTTCGCCTGACGGAAACGACTCAAACAATGGAACTTCTCCCGAAAAAGCCGTTAAAACATTAAGCGCAAATGCAATATCGGGCTCAAATTTAAGAGCGGGTGATGCGGTGCTTTTCGAGCGAGGCGGATTATGGCGGTTATCTTCGCCACTTGCCTGTGCAAACGGAGTAACCTACGGAAGTTACGGAGTCGGAGAAAAGCCGACCTTTTTCGGTTCGCCGTATAACTATGCTTCAAAAGATTTTTGGACTCCGAGCAGAAAAAAATATGTTTGGAAAGCAACTATTTCCGATAACGATGTCGGTCAGGTTGTTTGTAATCACGGCGCATTAGTCGGCAAAAAGCAATTCGGCGGAGTTGTTGCGGTTGAAAGCAACGGCGACTATTATTTCGACAGGTCGGGACATACATTATATTTCTATCTTGACAGAGGAAATCCGGGTAATGTTTTCGGCGATATCGAAATCCCGACAACAAAGGACGGCATAGATGTTGACAGGGCCGAAAATGTTATCATAGATAATATCCGCCTTAAATATGTCGGAAAACACGGTGTTGATTTATGCGACTGCAACGGCTCAAAAATAACAAACTGCGAAATGGGATTTATCGGCGGTTCTGTTCAGTCGGGAAATTTGAGATACGGAAACGCCATTCAGGTTTGGAACGGTGTTGACGGCCATCTCGTTGAAAACTGTTGGGTATATCAGATTTATGATGCTGCGCTTACCTTTCAGGGCGACAACAGTTACGAAGCGGGATTTTTGCGCAACAAGGCAAACAACGATTTATATAAAAACATAACTTACAGAAATAATCTTGTTGAATATTCGACCTATTCTTTTGAATTTTGGCATTCAAATACCGATATGGACGGAACGGAACACGATAATCTTACAACGGCAAGATTTCAGAATATAAATATATCCGATAATATAAGCCGATTTGCAGGTTACGGCTGGGGCAGACAGCGACCTGACCATATGGGAAATCATATTATGGTTTGGAGAAGGGCGCTTCCGAATTCAACAAATAATGTAATATCAAATAATATTTTTGATATGGCAGACAGCTATATGGTTTATTGGCAGTTTAAGGATAAAGATGCTAATAACAACGGCCAGTGGAATATAACAAACAACACCTATTTCCATGGCAGAAACCTTTATAATGAATGTATAAACTATCAGTATATGTCTTATGCAACGGGTATAACCGATCTCAGAAACTGCGTTAACAGATTTGAAAAAACACCTAAATCCGTAACATGGGTAAACTGATAAAGAAGGGGGAGGAAAAGCTATGAAAAAGAATAAGATTTTATCATTAGTCTTGGCGGTAGTTCTTATTTTTTCGGTAACGGCAGTTCCGACAAGAATAATTGCAGAACAACTAATAGACACTACCGATGCCGTTTTTATCGGCAAATCGGGAACAACAAATAACAGAGTAGCAAACATTTTTTATCCCCTAACCGCAACAAAAGCAACCTTAAACGGCGCCGATTTTGACAGTAATACATACTTCAAATTGACCTTTAAGGCAAAAATGTTGAGCGGTTCAAGCCCTATTGTAGGGTATATAAAATACAACAAATATTCAGGAAGCGGCGGCGCAACCTATGCAATGCCCTCAAATGTTTATAACGGTAAAAACAAAACAAATCCCAATAGCAACTGTAAATACAGTTACGATGCCTCGACCGGTCTTTGCGAGGTAATTTTCAAGCCGGTTATCGACTCGTATACAAAGCAGGGCCCCGGCGGAGTTTACGGTTGGCTGACGATAGGCAACAGCGAAAGAAAATTCCAAAACGCAACCGGCGCAAAGGCAGAAGGAAGTTTAAGTCTTAACATAGATGAATATGATTTTGACAACTCCTTTATTATGACCGAGCCGAAACTTTATGCCTATAACGGCTCGGCAACATACGGCGATAATCTCATAAACGGTTTTGACAGTACACATATTGATTTTGCCGGAAGCTATCAAATGTGGTGGGACGAATACGGCAGACCTGATACATTTGCAAATGCGAAAAAGAACTGTTGGCATATTGATACATCGGAATATCTTATAAATTCCATAAGAGTTCCCTCCGATTATTTTGATGCTTCATATAATGCTCAAAACTTTGTAAAACACAGCGAAACCGATTATACAAGAGAGTACTATACGAACAGTTATTATAGCGGTGTAAACTTTATTAAACTTAAAAACAGTAATGATATGGGCTTTGCGGTAGTCGATGATTTGAATAAAAAAATGATTATCATCGATGCAAACCGAGAGGGCTTTTCCGAAGGCACCCACGACAAAAGTGCCGCAAACCGTTGCGCTAACCTCGTTATTCCCGTAAACATTGACCAGTATAAACAAAGCGCAGGAAACTTCTGCGCCGACGGCAATGTATATCTTAAAGTTACTATGAAAGCAAGACGGTTAGAGGGCAGCGGCGCCCCGATACTCGGCAGAATTTACGGTAAGGATAAATACGATACCGGTGCTCACGGAACATACTGCGACAATGTAGGAACCGACAGCAAAGAATCAAACTGTCCTTCTACTGCGGCGGCAAAATATAATGCTACGACCGGAGAGTATGTCGGATATGTAAGAATGTACACCTGTTCGAGCGATCAGGAAACGGCTGCCGGTCATACCGAATATTTAACGATAGGTAACGCCGAGCATGAAATTGATAACGATATTTACGATATAACATCTTTTAACAGTTCTTTTGCGATAACCGATATAAAGGTTGACCTTATAAATACCGATTCTCGCTCACCGAGAACGCTTTCTGCAACCGCAACACCTATCGCTTCGGATATTACTCCGCCTCTTGTTGCCGAAAACATTGATACAACATCAACCCATTATTATCATGCTTTTTCGAGAATGTCAAATTCAGGTTACAGCGAAGAAGAAAATGCCGAAAAATACCTTAAATACGACTGTTTGGCTACTTCGCATAAGGTATGGAGTGTTGATGGCGCAACCGACCTTATTTGGTCGGAAAATGTATCGAAATGTATGGCGCAAAAGCAGACAAACGGCTCTTATTCGCATACTCTTTCGTATCATAGCGCAACCGATTCAACAATAGAATACTGGACCTGTAACAGTTGCGGCAATAAAAAATTCTCCGACTGCCGAGGAACTAACGAAATCGGCGACGATATTTCAAAAACCAATAAAATGATAACCGTAAACGGAGAAAGCAAAGACCCGAATTATGTTGCAATTCCTCTGAAAGTCAGAGGATATCTCGGAACGGCATATTTCAGATTTACCTGTAAAATGAAACTTAAAAATGCCGATTTTCCGAAGGTTTCCATATACCTTCCAAGGAGAGAGGGACAATTAGGCGGTGCCACAAAAGACAGCGATACCGAAATAATAACGCAAAGTTATGATGAGCAAACACTTGTTTATTCGGCAATTATTTCAATTTGGCGCCCTCAACCCTGCGCTCAGCGAAACGACCATTTGCCGTTCTTCTATATTGAGCCGAACAACGGAAACAATGCCCTTCTCGTTATCGGAAACAGTGAGCATATCGGTGGCGGATATGAAGCAAACAAAGCATCTTTTGCCATCGCCGACCCTGAACTTGTAAGGGTTAACGATTCTTCGCTTTCGTCTTCGGTTTATTCGGGAGCTCAAAATATAATCGCCCCAATAACCGATAAAACAACCGATTTTTCCAAGAATTATTCTTTGGGCGATTATTCCGACAGCAGTTATTCAAGTTCAACTTCTCCCTTAACTGCGCCTACTAACACTTGGATAAAAATGGGCGATAATCTTTCCGTTTCCGACATACCCGAAAAATATTTTTCGGCGCCTATGGGACTTGACCTTGACTCTGCAAACGGAACAATATCTACCTTTGTAACCCTTAAAAACTCAAAAAAATACCGTTTGAGTTTTAACAGTAAATATGTGTCGGCTGCCGAAGCCAAACCGTTTATCGAGTATATTGATTCTTTGGGAAGCAAAGAAAAGGTTTATCTTGATTATATAAGCAACCAAAACGATGTTTATAATACTATTTGCGATTTTACGGCTCCCGATTCTTTAAGACTTACAAAAAACGCAAGAATAGGAGTTGAAATCAGTTCGGGCGTTAAAGGAATTTTGGCTAATTTTATGCTTAATGAATTAGGCGCATCGGACGAAACCGACAACCTCATTACAAACGGAACTTTCGGCGATTTTACAACGAGTTCGTTTGTTTCTTTCGGCGATTCGGTAAGCGAAGGCAAATGGATGCTTGAAGGAAGCATCGGCTCTTCAAAGTTCGTTGCCGTTTCGAATTTAACATTCGTTAAAACTTCGGCAAAAATGATAGGTTTTGCCGGAAAGAATGATGATAGCGCAACCGCAAAATCGGCCAATGACGGCAGACCTAAAACGGCTTATATCCGTCAGGCATTTTCGCTTTCAAAAGGCAAAAAATACCGACTTTCGTTTAATGCGAAATATGTTCAAAGCGGAACTAATATCGCAAGTTATAAACTTGGCGCATCTTTCGAATATAAGAAAGGAACCAGCGCTTCTTTTACCGATTGTTCGAGCGCTTCGTTTATAGCAAAAACCGTTTCAAATACGGAATATAAAGAAACCTATGATATTACAATGCCAACCGACCTTTCCTCCGCTTCCGATAATTTCAGATTTACATTTAATTTCTGCGGTGCTTTCGTAAGCGGTTATGCTGCAAACTTTGAGTTATACGAAGTAAACGGCATCGGAAATACAGTTGGAGAAAACATTTTTTCTAAGGGCGATTTCGGCGGAGAAACATTTACTCCGGGTTGGGAAGTCAGCGATTCGAGTACATATTATAAGTTAGTATTCGGCGATATTCCCGATTTCTTTTTCAGCAAAAACGGAGATTATAAACCGAATATGCTCTATCTCCAAAATTCTTCCGACTGGTCGGGAATGTTTATCCAGCCGATGTATAAACCGGCAACAAGATACGAATTTTGTTACGATTATCTTTTAACTGATTATGCTTCGGATATGAAACCTTATACTACCGCTTCGCAGTTCAGAATGGTAAGCGGCGAGTTTACAAACGACAGTATGGCGGATTCCGAATGGACCGTAACCGAAACGGCATATAACCCGTCTGCCGCAAGTACCGACCCAAGAACGAGCGCCTTCCATGTTTCCAAAAAGTTTACAACGGCAAACAGTATGCGCTTATACGGAAACAACGATATGATTATCCGTTTTTATATGCGCAAAGATTCTTCGGGATTTTGGGGCAACTTCGGAATTTACGAACTTAACTCAAAAGGCGAAAGAATAAGCGGAAACCTGTTTTTAGACGGCGATTTTGCCTGTGGAACAAAACTTTGGGAATACCACGGCGACCTCGGAAAGCAGAGGGTTGTTGAGCAACCGCAGGATTTCTTCTCTAATTGGAGAATCCCCGAAACAATGGTATATTCAAACGGAACCGAAACCGACAGCGAATATAAAACAACGCTCACAGTCGATGATTCAAAGGAATATATTTTGTCAATGAAGTATCTTGCTATGAACTCGGTCGGAACGACTCCGCAGATTAAATATCTTGCCGTAAACGACATCGGAGAAACCGAATACAGATATATGACTCTTGAAACTGACTATGATGCCGCAAGGTTTATAATGGAGTCGGTATTTACTTTGCCCGACGATGCCGTTGTACAAAACGGCAAAGCCGAAATAACATTACAGTTAAACAATACCGACGGCGGTAAAGCATATTTTACAAATGTTATGCTGACCGAGGCGGACAAGTATTATAACCTTTTGCCCGAATTTACTTTCGAAGGCAACAATTACTCGGTTATGCCGTACAATAAAGATGTTTTCGCAATCTATACCGACGATTCAAAGTTTGACGACGGAGAATGGTTTAACGAGTTTGAAAACCTAAATCTTGAATGCGGAAAAAATCTCACTCACTCCTATGACAAAAACACCAATACGCTTTACATAAACGGTTATGGAGATATGTACGATTTCCCGCTTGTTGACGAAGTTACGGGCGAAACACTTTATTTTGCGCCTTGGAGAGATTACGCAAAGGATATAAAGAATATCGTTGTCGGAAATGATGTAACCTCCATCGGCGACAGAGCATTTGCCGAATGCTATAAACTTAAAAACATATCTTTGCCCGAGGGAATAAAATCTATCGGCCGCTCTGCATTTGACAGTTGTTTTAACCTCGAAAGCATTACCCTGCCTTTGAGCGCAACAAAAATAAAAGAACGCGCATTTTACCGTTGCGTTCTCTTAAAATCCGTATGGGCGGCTGCTTCGGCGGAAATAAGTTCCGATGCTTTTGAGAGATGCCCTAAGGATTTGAAAAAAGTTTTCTCATAATAAACAACATAAACCGAAACGGCAAAAATCTTTTGCCGTTTCGGCAGTTTAAAAAAGGAAAAAATAAGGTATATTTTGCTTTACTTTTTTATTCTTTTGTGATATACTTCATCAGGAGTATGACTCATAGCAAGTAAACTCTGCTTTTTATTCTTATTTGATACGGAGGAAGTTTGTTTGCAACAATATGAAAAAAATTCATCGGAAGATGTAATTGACTTTTTGAAAATATTTAAAGTATTCAAAATAAATATCAAAGCCGTTATTGCGATAGTAATTGTATCTTTGATTTTCGGCATTGCTTTTTCGGCAACACAAAAGAAAACTTATACCTCAACGAGCAGTATGGCGGCAATGTGTTCGGGAACCGCAAACGATAATTCCCCCGAAAAATATTCTTTTTCCGCAAATATTGCCGGAACTTTTGCTTTATTTATTAAGCAGGATATAGTTATTAACCAAGTTTCCGAAAAAACCGGAATACCTACCGATACTATAAAAGAAAGTCTTTCGTCTTCCGCCGATAAGCTTATAATCAATCTTTCCTATAAAAGCGAAGATCCCAAAACAGCCCAAGAAGTTTTGACAGAGATTATGAAAGTCTCGATAGATGTTGCCAATTCAAAAGCCGAGGACGGATTATCTCAATATCCTATGTTTGAAGAAAGCTTATCAATTCTCAGTTCTCCGAGCGAGGCAAAAGCCCCTTCTGAAATCAAACACAATATGTTATACGCTCTTATAGTCGGCTGTGTTTTGGCGGTATTATTTGTAGGCATTAAATGGATAAATGACGACAGATATAAAGATCCCGCAGAGATAGAAACAGATTTGAATATGCCCGTTATTTCAACGGTTTTCAAATACGATTTTGAAGAGAGGAAGTAACGGCGCTATGAATAAACATAAAACTCTTAAACAAAACGCCAAAAAATTCAGAATAATTACTGCCAAATCTCCGAATAGCCCCGCCGCAGATTCTTTTAGAAAAGCGGCGATTTCTCTTGACTTAATACTTGATTCAAAATCTCAGGTTATTCAAATTTGCTCCGCAGTTCCGGGGGACGGTAAAACTACGGTGCTTCTTAATATGGCTATTTCTCTTGCCGAGGCAAACAAGAAAGTTCTCCTTATTGATATGAACTTTGAACATCCCTGCCTTCATCGGGCTTTTAATAAAGAAAATAACCAAGATTTAATCGAATATCTAACCAACGATACTTTAACGCTTGAAGAAATCGTTAAGCCGAGCGGCTATAAGAATATTGATTTTATTTGTTCGGGCTATGCTTTTGAAAAGCCTTCAACGGTCATATCTCTTGATAAAACAAGAGAAACTATCAAAATGCTCAGAAAACACTACGATGTTATTTTAATTGACGAGAGAGCAATGTTATCCGGAGCCGACACCCTTTATATTTCAAAACTCTGCGACGGTGCGATTTTTGTTATTTCCCGAAAACATACCGCGAAAAAATATGCAAGACAAGCAGTTGAAGAGTTGAATAAAAACGGAGTAAATATACTCGGTTGCATTTTCACCGAAGCGGATAAATATGCTAAATAATAAGTTTTGAAGAAAAGTGTAAATACTATTTGTAAAATATATCATTTTAGCAAGAATGAAACTTTGTTCAAAAGGGGAAAATTATGGATAGTTCAAAAAAGGAAACGCCGGAAGGTATTCCTTCCTGTTCTGTTAAAATAAGTCAAAAGAAAAAAGTTTATTTGTTTTTCAAAAGATTTCAGGATATCTTTTTTTCGGCATTGGCTCTTCTGATTCTGTCGCCTTTGATTTTAGTTGTGGCGATAATTATTCCTTTGGATAGTCCGGGTGCCGGGCCGTTTTTTCCGCAAAGAAGAATAGGAAAAAACGGAAAAGAATTCAAAATGTATAAATTCAGGTCTATGTATCCCGACGCCGAAAAAAGATTGGCGGAATTAAAGGGAAAAAACGAGATGGATGGTCCTGCGTTTAAGATAGAACATGACCCGAGAATAACCCGTTTCGGTAAAGTTTTAAGAAAATACAACATTGATGAATTGCCTCAGCTTATCAATATAATAAAGGGCGAAATGAGTATAGTCGGTCCAAGACCTGCCCTTCCGAATGAGGTTAAAAAATACACCGATTACGAAAAACAGCGTTTATGCGTTACACCGGGGCTAAGCTGTTATTGGCAAATAGAGCCAAACAGAAACAAAATCAAATTCAGCGACTGGATGAAAATGGATATTCAGTATATTGAAGACCAAAGTTTTCTGGTTGACTGGAAAATAATTTTCAAATCTATTATCGGTTGTCTTAAAGGCAGTGGAGTATAAGATTTTGTATGTATGGATGAAGAAGGTATATAATGAGAGTTAAAAACAGAAAGAGAAAATTAGTGTTTCTTATAACACTTTGCATAGCATTGTCGGTTATTATTATCGGCTCAGTGGCATTTATGCTTATAGGACTTAAATATAACTATAACGATATAACCGGCAATCCGGAAGATTTGGGATTTGAGGGCGTTATTGATAAAAATGTTGTCAATGTTGCTTTGTTTGGCGTTGATAGCAGAACTGTTACAACCGATGCAAACTATAAAGGCAATTCCGATACCATGATGGTAATGAGCATAAATAAGAAAACAAAAAAGATAAAGCTTATTTCCTTAATGCGAGATAGTTTGGTGCCCATCGAAAGAGAAAACGAAACAACATATTTTAAGATGAATGCGGCATATAGTTGGGGCGGACCCGAACTTGCCATCAAAACCATCAACAAAAACTTCGGTCTTGATATCTCCGAATATGCAACGATAAACTTTTACGGTCTTGCCGATATTATTGATGCTGTCGGCGGTGTTGATATTGAGCTGACATATCAGGAAATTACCATAACGGGAAGAAATAACCACGGTATTAACGACTATATAAAAGAAATCTGCAAACATAAGAAAATTGATTATAATAAATACCGTGTAACAGAATACGGCAAACAACATCTAAACGGAATTCAAGCCGTTGCTTATTCGAGAATGAGATATTGCCGTAATATTTTCGGAACAAACGACGATTACGGCAGAACCGACCGTCAAAGATATGTTATGGAGCAACTCTTTAATAAGGTTAAAAATCTAAAAAAGAGCGCATACATTAAATTGATGAATGCAACATTGCCGTATCTTGAAACATCGCTTTCGAAATCGCAGATTATGGGAATCGGTGTTAAGTTCTTACTTTCAAGACCTACTTTTGAACAGTACAGAATACCGCAGAATTCTTCAAAGATGAACTTCCTTATGCCTTCTCCGAAGGGCCGTTTCGGCTCGGTTGTTTATTACGACCTTAAATATGCTTCAAAGGTTATAAAGGGCATAATTTATGACGATATGACTCTTGAAGAATTTGTTGCGCAAAACCCGATAGAAAAGAACGACTGGTATAGACAACAGTAAAATTTCGGTATGATTTAACAGTATAAAAAACGATAAAAAAACAGCTTTAACCGTTTTAGGTTAAAGCTGTTTTTTATTAAAACATTTTTTCCGAAATTTTTAAGCAAGGCATATTATCAAAATTTTTTAAGTATGTTTTCAACAAGAAAAAGCATTGTTAAAAAATGCAAGATATGTCTGCTTAATATTATCTTTGAACTCTTCCGGAACCGTTACCGGCGGCAAGTTTTTCAATTTTCGAAACAGAAACACGGTTAAAGTCGCCCTCAATGCTATGTTTTATGAGCCGATGCGGCAACAGCAAATTCAATAGCATTTTTGCTTGATTTTCTGCTCAAAAGTTATTACTTTCATTATTTTTCCTTTGATTATTTTACAAATTTTCAATTATTTGATTTGCAATTTGGCGCATTCCTTCTTCATCGGGATGACCGCAGATTTTTTTAATATTTTTCAATTCAATAAATTCAACATTATAATGTTTGGAAATTTCTTTAATTCCATCCGACACTTCGTCTTTGAGTTCTGTATTTATAATAGTTATAATGCGTGTATCAGGCATTTCTTTCTTCAAATAAGAAATCAAATAGCAATATGAAGGCAAAAATGCCTCAAAGTCCTTTTCATTCCAATCTGAAAACTTGTAATCTCCGATAGGCGCATTTGCCCAGTTATCGTTTGTACCGCCGAATACAATTATTGTATCAACTTTTTGTTGGTTGTACATTCCGTTTTTCAAATACTTTTCTGCACGGATAATGAAAGGAGAATCATCGGTTGCTATTCCGTTATATCCGCTTTTAGAAACTGTCGAGCCGTCCCAAGAGTCATTACATAACAAATTAGAATTAGTTTTTGAAACAAATTGATGCCACCAGGTATCCTCAACATTTGCCACCAATATTCTTCCGTCGTTCAATGTTTTTGGATAATAACATTTATTGTTTTCGGGAATATATCCCGAAAAAGTTGAATAACTATCTCCAAAAATAAACAAATTTCCCATTATTTTTTTACTCCTAAATCCAAAATTGTTTTCATTTTTTCCACTACCAATTAAAAGAATTCATATCCGGCGGCAGGGTACATTCCGTTGCCGCTACAATGGAAATTGTCGCTGAGCAAATCTATGAGGATAAAATCTTTACTGCCGTTTGGATATTTAACTGTTTTTTATTCCTCGGCATTAAATCAGCAGTCATAATCAGGGCTTCGATAAAAAGCCCTGATGATTTTACCTCGTTTCCAAATAAGCGGAGGCCTCTATATAAACTCCTGCTGTCCAACCCATCATCGGCGGCATTGTTTTATGGCCGTCGGAACTTTCGTCCTCAACATCAATGCCACCCGTAACAACATTGTATTTTTCCCAAAGATTATTGGTCTTTTCGAAGTTTCTTTCGATAAGGTCAACATATTTTTGAGCAATTCTTTTTGCATCTGCGGTATAGCCGTACTTATCGAGAGCATTTATTGCAAGACTGTACATCGGCGCCCAACCGTTAGGATACTGCCACTGGAACGAATATTTATCGGCATCGTACATTTTTTCGGTTACGGCAAGACCGAATTCGGTTTCAAGGCGGGGGATATTGTCTTTGAGAATTTCTGCCTGTTCTTTTGAAAGCATACCGACTGTCATCGGATAAATACTGGCGCAGGTAAACTTGTCGCTTATTTTATCATTTGTAAAATCGTAATCGTAGAAAATACCGTCTTTAAGCATATATTTTGTCATAAGCGCTTTTCGTTTTTCGGCTTTGTCTGTCCAGATTTTGCTGTTATCGAAACCGAGAATATCGGTAAATTTTGCCATATTCATTTCGAAGGCAAACATAAGAGCGTTGAGTTCAACCGAGCAAAAATCTTCAACCCTGAAATCAAAACGGGGGTTTATATCCCATCCGCTTTCGCAAATGGAAACATATTGCATAGAAAGTTTTTCGTCGGTGATGCTTTCGGGGCGACTGCCTATTCTGTCAAGGAAACCCTTATACATACCCTCGTTTATCGCCATTTCAATTTCGCCTTTATACATATTAAGACCGATGGGCGATAAGCGCCGTGTCATCCAAAAGTCATATTCTTTAAGAAGAACATCGAAAGCTTTTTTAAGCCACTTTGTATCCTTTGTTGCTGCAAAAATATCGTCAACCATCATCGACAAAAACGGCGGTTGGGAATTATGCAAATAAAAGAATCTGTTTCCGTTTGGCATAAAGCCGTATTTTTCAATAAGAAAAAACATATTTTCGGCATTGTTTTTTGCCTGTTCGGCATTGCCGTCAATAATAAGACCTCGGTTTAGGAAATACGTATCCCAATAGTACATTTCCTGAAAATGGTCGGTAATGCTCGGAACATTGTAGGGCTTTGGAAGTCCGATAAGAGTTCCGTTGTTATCGGGATTATAACGAATTGTTTTTGGAAAATTTTCGGTTATATATCGGCGAAGTTTTTGGTTCATAATAAGTCGTCTCCTTAAAATTTATACATTGTTAAATATTCTTTCGTATTTTCAAGCATTTCTTCAAATAATTTTCTTGCATCTTTAAGGTTGCAGGTTACAAGAGCATCGTTTGAGAACACTTCAAATATTTTTTCAACATCTCTCTCGGCAATGGCTTCGTTAAGGGCTTCTTGTTCACCGCATACTCGGGAAACAAGTGGATATATCTCTTTCGGAATGGGACCTGCCAAAACGGGTTTTATATTTCCTGTTCTGAAAATAACATTCGTTTCAACAACGGCACCTTTCAAAGCTTCGCCGATTGTTTCAACGGCTTTGTAATTCCATTTTGCGTTGCAATCTTTTGAATCATTAAATTTGTTGCCGATGATTTCGTTCTTTTTTGCAGCATCCAAATCTATATCGTAAAGATAAACATCGCCGCTAACTTGATTTTGTAATACAAGTTCGCTCATAAAGGTCCAAGCCCAACCTCGTTAACCGCCGCCGATGTAAGCGATTTTTACATCACCGACACAATCCTCTGCATATTTCAATATTACCAAACCCTTTCTGTTTTTATTAAAATATATATTGAATTACAATATAAAATGTAGTAAAACAACAATATGTATGAGATAAGCAGTCCGACGATAATCGTTATTCCCCCGAATGTTTATCATAAAACCGAGGGAGGTACTTTTACAAGGTATAACATTATCGTATCGCCCAACGGCCTTAACCCATATCAGCAAAAAACCTTAAACGACTTAAAATTGCTTGTTATAAAGTTAAATGAAGGCGAAAACAGGGAAACTTTGCGAATTTTTGAAGCGATTATAAACATTGATGATACAAAAAATGCAAAATATATAAAGGAAACTTTGTTTTCTTATCTTATTTATTCACTTAGTAAAATCACCTGTAAAATTGATAAAAAATTTACAAATCGAAATAAGCAAATGCCGTCGGATATTATTAAAATAATATCATATATGTACGGCAACTACCGTGAAAACATTACACTCGACAAAATTTCAAAAGAATTCTTTATATCTAAATCAACGCTTAATTATGAATTCAAAAATTCAACCGGATTTACCCCGATTGAATATCTTATTAGGATAAGACTTTTGAAGGCAAAATAACTTTTGTTAACAAGCAAAAAAAGCATTCGTGAAATATCGGCAGAATGCGGATTTTCCTCGCCGAATTATTTTGGGATGATATTCAAAAAAATGAGACGATTTCGCCGACGAGATACCGAAATATCGAAAGATAATAACGGCTCGGCTTTTAAGTTTTCAAATACTGAATTTCAAGTTAAATTATAACATACTTACTGCAATTAAACAATAGAGAATATCTTAAATTTAGCGCAAATTAAATATATATTGCAAAAAAACAGCAAAACCAAATAAAAATATCATTTGCCCGTTTATGCCAAAATTTTCCGCTTTTATTTTGCTTTTTTTGCAGTAACATTTTCTTTACATATATGAAAAAATGTGCTATTATTTGTTTATAAATAAAAATTTCGAAAAAAGGAGAATTTTTTATGAAAAAATCAAAACCGATAGCATGGAATAATGACGGCTGGACTACCATAAGAGATGCCGACCCCGAAAAGCATATTGTTGAAATCAGTTGTTATGCGCAAAAGGGAACCGTAACCGAAATCCGTAAGCGCCATAACGACGGCGAAGAAGAAAAAATAACAAAGGCAATAAATGCCGAGTTTACCCTTCCGATGCCGATAGAAGAATTCAAAAAGATTTTAGATGAAAACAAAATAGACTGGTAATAAAAAAGACCTTACTTCAAAGTAAGGTCTTTTGCTTTATTTAGAAATTAAATTCTTGCAACGCCTGTTTCTCGGGCAGTTTTAATAACCGCTTCGGCAACCACTTCGGCAACCCTCTTGTCAAGAGCGGGAGCGATAATGTTTTCCTCGGTTATTTCGTCATCGGGGATAAGCGAGGCGAGAGCATAAGATGTTGCAACCTTCATTTCCTCATTTATGCAGGTAGCTCTGCAATCAAGAGCGCCGCGGAAAATTCCCGGAAAAGCCAAAACATTGTTGATTTGATTCGGAAAATCCGAGCGGCCGGTTCCTACAACCCTTGCACCTGCTTTTTTAGCAATGTCGGGCATAATTTCGGGAGTCGGATTTGCCATCGGGAACATAATTGCATCGTTTGCCATAGATTTTACCATTTCCTCGTTAACGAGGTTGGGGGCCGAAACACCGATAAATACATCGGCACCGCAAAGCGCATCGGCAAGAGCGCCTTTTTTATGTTCGAGATTTGTAACCTTTGCAATTTCTTCCTGCGCCGGATTATTGTTTTCATCGCCCTCGCAAATAATTCCGAACCTATCGCAGAATGTAAGGTTTTTAACGCCGATATTCATAAGGTGCTTTCCTATCGCAATTCCGGCAGAACCGGCGCCGTTTATTACAACCTTAACCTCGCCGATATTTTTCTTAACAAGTTTAAGCGCATTTATCAGTGCCGCTGCAACAACGATGGCAGTGCCGTGCTGGTCGTCGTGGAAAATCGGGATATCGCATATTTCTTTTAATCTTTTTTCAATTTCAAAACAACGGGGAGCCGAAATATCTTCAAGATTTATTCCGCCAAACGAACCCGAAAGGAGATATATAGTTCTTACAATTTCGTCAACATCTTTTGATTTTATGCAGAGCGGAAAAGCGTCAACATCGGCAAATGCTTTGAAAAGAGCGCATTTGCCTTCCATAACCGGCATACCTGCTTCGGGGCCTATATCTCCAAGACCTAAAATGGCAGTACCGTCGGTTATTACGGCAACAAGGTTGTTTCGTCTTGTAAGTTCGAAAGATTTGTCCGTATCCTTATTTATTTCAAGGCATGGCTCGGCAACACCGGGGGTATATGCCAACGATAAATCCTCTCTTGAATTTACGGGAACTCTTGATACAACCTCGATTTTTCCGTTCCATTCGTAGTGCTTTTTAAGCGATTCCTGTCTGATGTCCATTTTTTATTCCTCCCAAGGGAATTTATATTTATTAAGACCTAAACTGTCTCTGACTTCGCAAATTTCTTTTTGTACCGATTCGTTAATCGGAACACCGTCTTTACGGGCAAGGCGAACCATATGCTCCTTTTCTCCTGCCGAGTAAATTTTTTCGGCGCCGGGGGCTTTCTTAGACGCCCTTATAGAGCGGATAATATCACCGGCTTTTTTACGGCAAACATCTTCACCTAAAAAATGGTCTGTATCAATAGCAATGAAGAAATGGCCGAGATGATAGGGCGATTTGTTTCCGTTTTCGTCTTTTCCGTCGAGGGCTTTTCCGTAATTACCATCCTGCAAAGCGGCAGAAAGAAGTTCAACCGCCAAAGCATAACCGTAACCTTTATAACCGCCGAGTGCTTCTCCTATACCGCCGAGGGTTGCGAGAGCGGCGGTTCCGTTTCTTATCATTTTAAGAGCAGCACCTGCATTGCCCTCAACCGGCTCTCCGTCAAGACCGACGATAGTACCTTTCGGAACATCATGTGCTATTCTCTCGTAGTATTCAACTTTACCGTTTTGGGTTATTGAAGTTGCGCAGTCTATAAGAAAGTCAAAATCTTCATCGGTAGGAATACCTATTGTAAGCGGGTTGGTACCGAACATACCCTCAACACCGAAGGTCGGAGCAACCGATGGACGGGCGTTTGTACCTGTAATGCCGATGCAACCGTTTTTGGTAGCCATTGTTCCGTAATAACCTGCGATACCGTAGTGGCAGGAATTTCTTACAACTACCATACCCATACCGTATTCTTTTGCTTTCTTGATGGCAAGTTCCATCGATTTATAACCGATAACCTGACCCATTCCGTCATGACCGTCAACAACGGCAGTTGTCGGTGTTTCTTTTATAATTTCATAGTTTGTAACGGGATTTTGAATGCCGTCTCTTATACGGTCGAGATAAATCGGTTTGAATCGGTTAACACCGTGGGATTCAATGCCTCTTTTATCAGACTCTAAAAGAACATCGGCGCAGATTTCTGCATCTTCTCTCGGGATTCCGTAACCGACAAAAGCATCGGTTACAAAATCGGTAATTGTTTTCCAGTCAACTATACTTGTGTTATTAGCCATAATTTTCCCCTCTCCCTTAAAAAAGCATAAAAAAACGGCAAATAAAGGTATCTTTCGATGCCTCTATCTCCCGATTCTCCATATCTTTTTCGGACAATATTTATTTTTCTGTAATTATAATATAACTTCATAAGCCGTATTGTCAAGAGAAACTTGACAAAAAAGCCGAAAAAACTTAATATATTAAAGAAGGCGGGTGTGGTAATGAGTAAAAAAATATATGAGATTTTAACAGATTCTCCTATTGTTTCGGCGGTAAAAAATGATATGTTTTTTAAGGCGCTTGATTCGCCTTGCAAAGTGATTTTTCTGCTTAATGCAAACATTCTTTCGGTTCCCGAGCAGATAGAAAAAGCCCATCAAAAGGATAAAAAAGTTTTTGTTCATATCGACCTTGCCGAGGGAATAGGAAAGGACAGCGCAGGAATAGAATTTTTGAGCAAATGCGGAGCCGACGGTATAATCAGTACAAAAACGGGACTTATCCGTGCCGCAAAGGATAAAAACCTGCCTACCGTTCAGCGCATATTTGCGCTTGATTCTCAGGGAATTTTGAGTGTTGTCGAGTCGGTAAAAAATGCAAACCCCGAGTTTATCGAGGTTATGCCCGGAATTGCTTTTAAGATTATAAAGCGATTATCGAGTATGAAAATACCGATTATAGCAGGGGGACTTATTGATACAAAAAGCGAAGTCTTCTCGGCGCTTGATTCGGGCGCTGTTGCCGTTTCAACCGGCAATAACGATTTATGGTATATGTAAAACCGCTTTGTTTTTATTTATATTTTGCAAAAAATGCGAACCGAAAATTTTTCGGTCCGCATTTTTTATAGCTTTATTATTCTTTCGATAAACGGCGCTATGTCGTCGTATTCGATATTTTCCTTTGTTGTTTCAAAGAGTAAAATCTCGGTAACAAAAGCCGTAGGGTCGGGACTCATATTAACTCCGAAATATAGAAATGTCGAATGTATAAGTTCTGATAGTTCTTCAAACAATATTGCTCTATGCTCGTTTTCGATATCCGCCGAGTTAACAAGATTTGCCCAGGTAGATTTGTAGTTTTTTTGGTATTCATATAAATAACCGAAAATGATTTTTAAGCTGTATGTACAGTTAAATGACCTTTCGGTTTTGCTTTTTATCATTTCTATTTGCTCTTTCCAACCGTCGAGCATAATATTTGCTATCAAACTTTCTTTTGAAGGGTAGTAGTTATATATCGTACCGACGGCAATGTTACATTCGTTTGCAACGGCTCTTACGGTGAAGTTTTCAAAACCGTGCTCTTTAAGGAACAACCTGCTTTTATATAAAATTTCCTTTTGAAGATTTTTGATTATTTTCGGCATTACGGCCCTCCTTTATGAACGAGTTCATTATTCGCCATTATAAACCCGCTCTTAAGGAATGTCAATATTAAAAACATTTTTGTTAAAAAAATATTTGCTTTCGGTGATAAACATATGCGAAAGGATTTTCTCTGTTTTGTGTATTATGGTCTGCAATTATTGTTTTAATGCGCTTATAATTTAATTATGGGGGCGGTTTTATGCCGCCCCCATACTGTTTTGTTATCAGCCGATGGTAATTTTAGTTATTATAGGTTGATTTTCTTTTGGTATTGTTCCGTTGTCGTCAACAGGTTTTGCATCGGCGCAAATCGAATCAACAACTTCAATTCCTTCGGTAACATAGCCGAAACAAGCATAACTTCCGTCAAGGAATGTCGAATCGGAATGACATATGAAGAACTGAGAACTTGCGCTGTCCATACTTTGGCTGTTTCTCGCCATTGAAATAGCGCCTCTTGTATGCGAAAGCGGGTTGTTAACACCGTTGTTTCTGAATTCGCCTTTTATGGTTTTGTCGCTGCCGCCCATTCCGGTACCCTGCGGGTCGCCGCCCTGCATCATAAATCCTGCCATAATTCTATGAAGCGTTAAGCCGTTATAAAAACCGCTGTTTGCAAGATTTTTGAAGTTTTCAACCGTTATCGGGGCATTTTTTGCATCAAGCGCAACTTTTATGGTACCGTAGTCTTTTATCTCTATCGTTGCAGTGTCGGTAGCGGTATATTCGGTTGTAAATTCGTTTTGTTCGGCAGAAGATTTTGAGGAGGAATCGGTTGTTTCTTTAACCTCTTCCCAATTTTCGCCGCAACCCGAAAGCATTAAAATACCAAGACAAACCGAAATACCTATACAAAGTGTTTTTTTAACAGTTTTAGAATAAAGCATATTTTCCTCCGAATGATTTGATAATCATAATATACCATATAACAGTAAACATTTCAATATTTATTCGCCAATAACAACTTGACATTTCTGTAATTATTATATATAATGTTAGAGTTGCAAATAAATATTTCGAGGTGTGGCTCAGTTTGGTAGAGCGCTGCGTTCGGGACGCAGAGGCCGCAAGTTCAAGTCTTGTCACCTCGACCAGTCGAGAACCTCGACTGCGCATTATGCGTAGTTGAGGTTCTTCTTTTTTGCAGTTTTAATTCTCGCGTTTTAAGTCTGTTATGAATATTCTGACGGCAAGACTTGAAAAGGACGGTTGCCGATATAGGTTGTTTTGGCAATGATTATTTTGTATGTTGTTTGCGGTAACTATTTTCGATATAATAACTGCGGTGATGGCATGGAACGGAAGCACAATAAAGAACTTACGGGAAATGCAAGAGCATTACGAAAAAATATGACAAAAGAAGAACGGCATTTGTGGTATGATTTTCTAAGGACTTATGAAATAAAATTTTTTCGTCAAAGGGTAATTGACGGATTTATTGTTGATTTTTATTGCCACAAAGCACGGCTTGTTATTGAACTTGACGGAAGTCAGCATTATACCGAAAGTGAACTAAATAAAGATAAAATAAGAACAGAAAAAATCGAAGAAAGAAATTTAACCGTTATCAGAATACCGAATAATTATGTAAACAAAAACTTTCGTGAAGTATGCGAATATATTGACAATATAGTTAAGCAAAGATTAAATGAAGAACAGTAACTGAAGCCTCCCTTGCCTAAAGGGAGGTGGCACGAGATTTGCTCGTGACGGAGGGATACTCTTTCGGTTTACTGTGAACAAATTGACCAATTATGTCGCAGCAAAAGGTGGAGTGAAATCCCCCAGTCTTTTTGCAGATGCAAAAAGACAGCCCCCTTTAGGCAAGGGGGCCGTTTGACTGTGCTGTTAATAAATTTTTGTTCTTGAATTATTACTTAAAATATCTGTTAAGTAAACCCTCAAATGCCTTACCGTGACGTGCTTCATCACGAGTCTATTTCTTGAAACCCGCATAAATACAGTGCGTAGCAAATCATACGCAAAAAATCGCACCCCGATTCGCACCAAAAGGCAACCAAATATAAAAATATGGTGTTTTTTAGAAATTTGTGCTATAATATGTTTGTCACACAAATTTAATCAATGAAGTTAAAAGGGAAAAGACTCTCTATTTTTATATAGGGATATTGTGCCCTTTTCAACTGATACTAAATTTGGTAAAAATGCAGATTTCTGTATCAGTTGATTTAGGGAGAGTTATCCTTTTTGATTGATTTTGTGTGACAACAAACGAGGTCTGCATTTTTCGGTGTGCTGACTTTGGTTGGCACACTTTTTTATTTTTTTGGAGGGAACCTATATGAAAAATACAATTACTGTTTTTAGATGGATTTGTGCCTCTGGGTTTATTTTAACGGCAATCGGAACATTGGCTAATAAAGGATATTTGGGTGCTTTATTTTTAGTATTGGGAGGCATTATTATATTGCCGCTAAATC
This sequence comes from Clostridia bacterium, assembly GCA_024404145.1. GTDB lineage: Bacteria > Bacillota > Clostridia > Oscillospirales > Acutalibacteraceae > UBA737. Next base: position 70,106 of record JAKSQK010000006.1, read on the forward strand.
CTATTATAGAAATAAGGAACAAATTAAAATTAAGAAAAACGTTTACAATTGTATTATCTATTGCTTTGTTTCTCGCAGGGGTGATAGTTACACCAACAAATGATGTCCAAACAAAATCCGAAGGTAGCATATCAAAAACAATTGTAAGCGAAACAAACGATAAAACTGTTACAGATAGCTCCGCACCACAAGATACAGACACAAGTTCAAAAAGTAATGTTGAAGCAAAAAACAATAAAAATACTATTAGCAAAACAAACGAGAAAACTGTTACAGATAATTCCGCACCACAAGATACAGACACAAGTTCAAAAAGTAATGTTGAAGCAAAAAACAATAAAAACACTATTAGCAAAAATGAAAATTCTTATAACAGTAAAATCTCAGAAAACAAAAAAAGTACCAACAGCGCCACAAATAAGAAGAGTAACAGTGTGCAAAAAGCCACTGATGTTACAAACAACAAAAATAAAAATAATCAAACTGTCTATATTACTAAAACGGGTAAAAAATATCATTCCAGTAAAAACTGCAACGGTCTTTCTAATGCAAAATCTGTTAAAGAAACAACTCTATCGGTGGCTGAAAGTTCAGGCTTAACACCTTGTTTAAAATGTCATTAGTATTTTATTCGTCTCAAATTTTTACTTTTTGATGCACGAAAAACCTTGCGCGAAAATTTTACTAAGCATTGATAACTGAATAATCAAAATTTCTGCAGTCAATGATTATTTTGTATGTTGTTTGTCATCCTAATGTTTGATATAACAACTGCGGTGATGGTATGGAACGAAAGCACAACAAAGAACTTACGGCAAATGCAAAGGTTTTGCGGAAAAATATGACAAAAGAAGAACGGCATTTATGGTATGACTTTTTGCGTAATTATCCGATAAGATTTTTAAGACAAAAGGTCATTGATAATTATATCGCAGATTTTTATTGTCATACTGCAAGAACAGTTATTGAACTTGACGGAAGTCGGCATTATACCGAAAGTGAACTAAATAAAGATAAAATACGAACTGAAAAAATCGAAGAAAGAAATTTAACCGTTATCAGAATACCGAATAATTATGTAAACAAAAACTTTCGTGAAGTATGCGAATATATTGACAATATAGTTAAGCAAAGATTAAATGAAGAACAGTAACTGAAGCCTCCCTTGCCTAAAGGGAGGTGGCACGAGATTTGCTCGTGACGGAGGGATACTCTTTCGGTTTACTGTGAACAAATTGACCAATTATGTCGCAGCAAAAGGTGGAGTGAAATCCCCCAGTCTTTTTGCAGATGCAAAAAGACAGCCCCCTTTAGGCAAGGGGGCCGTTTGACTGTGCTGTTAATAAATTTTTGTTCTTGAATTATTACTTAAAATATCTGTTAAGTAAACCCTCAAATGCTTTGCCGTGACGTGCTTCATCACGGGCCATTTCGTGAACGGTGTCGTGAATTGCATCAAGGCCTAACTCTTTTGCGAGTTTTGCGAGTTCGGTTTTGCCCATTGTTGCGCCGTTTTCGGCTTCAACACGAACTTTTAAGTTCTCTTTTGTGCTTTCCGATACTACTTCGCCTAACATTTCGGCAAACTTTGCGGCATGTTCTGCCTCTTCAAGAGCTGCCTTTTCCCAGTAAAGACCGATTTCGGGATAACCTTCTCTATGGGCGGCTCTTGACATTGCAAGATACATACCCACTTCACAGCATTCACCGTTGAAGTTTTCACGAAGACCGTCAATAATACGCTTATCAACGCCCTTTGCAACGCCGATAACATGTTCTGCTGCCCAACTCATTTCGCCGGACTTTTCTTGAAATTTTGATGCGGGAGCATGGCAAATCGGGCATTCGGCAGGTGCTTCTTCGCCCTCATAAACATATCCGCATACCAAGCAAACATACTTTTTCATTATATTTTCCTCCAATTAAAAATAATATTTATCACTTCTGAGCACAGTTGTTGCAAAGCCCGTAAACGGTATAAACACTGCTGTCAGGCGAAAAACCGCACTCAGTTGCAAACTTTTTTCCGAAATCTTCTTTAATATGAATATCTATTATGTTTTTGCAGTTTCGGCATATAAGATGAATATGGGGCGAAATATCGCCGTCGTACCTTTCGGTTCCGTCGCCTACCGAAACGCTGATAATATCGCCGTTTTGTTTGAGGTTGTCAAGATTTCTGTAAACCGTTCCAAGACTTATGCTGGGCACGATTTTTTTAACCTCATCGTAAATAGCAGCGGCACTCGGATGGGATTTTGATGCCTTTAAGACTTTTGAAACAGCTTCTCGCTGTCTTGAATAATTTTTCATGCTGCCTCCAAAAATAGAAATCATTACTATTATTATGACAAAAACAAAAATAATTGTCAAGAATATTTTGAAATAACTTGACATTTTTTTCTCAAAGTTTTAATATAAGATTGTTAAAAATATGAAAAAGTTTGAGGTACACAATGGGAAAAGCTAATATTTCAAACCCTGTAATTCGCCGACTTCCCCGATATTACAGATTTTTGGGCGAACTTAAATCCAAAGGGTTTACAAGAATTTCATCGGGAGAGTTAAGCCGAAGAATGGGGCTTACTGCAAGTCAGGTAAGGCAGGATTTCAACTGTTTTGGAGAATTCGGTCAGCAGGGATACGGATATAATGTTGATATTTTGCAAAGCGAAATAGGTGCGATTTTAGGTCTGAATAAGATGCATAAAGCCGTTCTTATCGGTGTTGGCAACTTAGGAAGAGCGGTTGCTCAGCATATAAATTTCAATTTGTTCGGTTTTCAAATAATCGGATATTTTGAGCAAAAGGAGTCGCTTATCGGTCAGATGATTAAAAACACGCCGATAAGAAACATAAGGGATTTAGACGAATTTTGCCGAGAAAACAAGCCGGAAGTTGCCGTTCTTTGCATACCGAAAGAGGGCGCAAAGGTAATATCCGAGCAACTTGTAAGACTCGGGATAAAAGGATTTTGGAATTTCAGCCATTACGATATTTCTCTTAATTACCCTGAAGTTCAAGTAGAGAATGTACATATAAACGACAGTTTAATGACACTTTCTTACAAACTTAATAATCTTGACAAATAAAAAAAGCTACGGAAAATTTTCCGTAGCTTTTTTATTATCAAATTTCAGCCATAACTTCCTCTTCGGATTTTGCCTGAATTTCATCATCGTAGGATAAAATCGGTTTAATATTTTGTTTGCGGATTTTTCGCTTTACATAGTTTGAAGTTATTTTTGCAACGAGCGGACAAAGGGTTACAACGCCGATGAGGTTCGGAATCATCATAAGACCGTTGAAAGTATCCGAGATATCCCAAGCGAGAGATGAAGATAAAACAGCGCCGAAGAAGATGGTACAGATATGTATTATCTTAAATACGACAACACTCTTTTCGCCGAAGAGATATTCCCAAGCTTTTGCGCCGTAATGCGACCAACCGAGAACGGTTGTAAAAGCAAAAATGAACATTGCTACGGCGATAAACTTTTGTCCGATATTTCCCCAGCTGAAAACGCTGTTAAATACCGAGCCGACGAGGGTTGAATCTTCAAGACCGGCTGCCAATTCTCCGGTTTTGAGGTTGTAAAGGCCGGAAGTAAGAACGACAAGAGCGGTAGTTGTGCAAACAACCATTGTATCGGCAAACACCTCGAATATTCCCCACATACCCTGCTTAACGGGTTCTTTTACATTTGAGTTTGAATGTACCATAACCGAGGAGCCGAGACCGGCTTCGTTTGAGAAAACGCCACGCTTAAAGCCCTGAGTTATGACAACACTTACGAGATAACCTATTGTACCTCCTGCGGCTGCCGTCGGCTTAAATGCCGTAACGAAAATTGCCTTAAAGGCGGGAAGAATATTTGCATAGTTTACGCCTATTATTGTAAGTGAGCCGAGAATAAAGGCGATAACCATAAACGGAACTACCTTTTCGGCAAACGCCGCTATTCTTTTAAGTCCGCCGAGAACGATTAAAGCGGTAAGTATCATAATGACAACGCCGATAGATACATTATATAAAGATGCGCCGTTAAGGAAACCTATTTTTATATCAGAAAGCGCCTTAATATCGAAAGCGGCGCTGACATTCAGTACAATTTTATTTACCTGACCCATAGAGCCGATGCCGAACGATGCGAGAATGGCAAAGCAGGAGAACAAAACTGCCAAAACGGCACCCAAAGTTTTGCAACCTTTTTTAGAGCCCAAACCGTCTTTAAGGTAGTACATAGCACCGCCGGACCATTCGTTGCTTTTGTTTTTTCTGCGGTAATATATACCCAAAACATTTTCTGAATAGTTTGTCATCATTCCGAAGAATGCGGCAACCCACATCCAGAAAACCGCACCGGCACCGCCTATGCAAATAGCGGCGGAAACACCGGCAATATTTCCCGTTCCCACCGTAGCGGCAAGGGCGGTACAAAGCGCCTGAAACGGAGAAATCGAAGATTTGTCATCCGTATGACCAATAACGCTTTTCTTAAACATACTTCCAACAGTATTTTTCCACCAATGTCCAAGATGAGAAATCTGGAAAAACTTTGTAACGGCGGTCATCAAAATACCGGCACCGATAAGAATTACAAGACCTATCTTAACCCAAACAAAAGTATTGACAGCGCCGTTTACATTTTCCAATGCTTTTAGAAACGCTTCCATATAAATCCTCCTAAAATAATAAAAGGTGCCATTTTTTTGATGGCACCTTAAAAAACACAATAATTCCGAAAGGGAAATCAATAGCTTTGTCCTTTTGCCTGAGAGATTAGCGAAATAAACCGCTTTGCCCCTTCGGCACCGACCTTTTTCAGTCGGGTTCTCCAAAGTTCCATCAGTTTACAGTCCTCATTCCTAAGAACGCCTGAGAGTGTTACTCCTTCGGCTGCGAAAAGTCCGCATTTCCTGCAAACATCATATAGCACATATTTTGTTGTATTGTCAATTATATCACAATGTTGAAAAAATACAAGCATTTTTTACATTATGCCTGTAAAATCTCTGTCAATCGTAATAACGCAGACAAAAGTTTTATTTATTTTCTTTGCCTTTTCGCCTATGGCGGAGATAAGTTCTTCGTCGGTCATTCTCGAATCAGCGGGAAGCACAACATCAAATATGAGATTTGTTCTTTGATGGGCGGTAGGTGTCATACGAAAGTCATGAATGGTAAGCCGTTCATCTATTTCCTTAACCGCTTCTGCTATGGACTGCTTTGTAGAGTTTACTTCTTCGTTGTCAATGTCGATAGGGTCCATATGAATAACGAGTTCAACACCTGTTTTTTCAAATACCACCTTTTCGCATAGGTCGATTTTCTCATGGCATTCAACGATATCAACATTCTGCGGAACTTCAATATGAAGCGACGCAAACTGCCTTCCGGGACCGTAGTCGTGAACTATCATATCGTGAATTCCTAAGAAACCGTCAAAGGTCATAACGGTTTTTTCGATATCTTCGATGAGTTGTTTGTCGGGGGCTTTGCCGAGCAGACTCGCCAGTGTCTCTTTCGCCGAATTGATACCCGACCAGAGGATAAATAAGGCAACGAACAATGCCATAACGGCATCAAGATTAAAGGGCAAATTCTTAACAAAGAAAGAAACCAAAGTTGAAACGAGGATAGCCGAGGTTGTAATTGCATCGTTTATACTGTCTTGTGCGGTTGCTAAAAGAGCATCAGAGGAAATTGTTTTGCCGAGTTTTTTGTTAAAGATATACATCCAGAGTTTTATTATTGCCGAAACAGCCAAAATAACGAGCGACAAAACGGTATATCGGGGCGCTTCTTCGCCGTAGATGAGCGCTTTTACAGAACTTGAGCCAAGCTCAAAGCCGACGATAAGAATAAGAACCGAAACGATAAATGCGGACATATATTCCATTCTTCCGTGCCCGAAAGGGTGGTCTCTGTCGGCGGGTTTGTTCGAAAGTTTGAAACCTATCATCGTTATTACCGAGGAGCCCATATCCGAGAGGTTGTTAAGCCCGTCGGCGATGATGGACATACTTTTTGCCAAAAGTCCGGCGGTTATCTTAATGGCGCAAAGCAAAATATTGCATAAAATACCGACAAAACTTCCAAGTGTTCCGTAGTTTTCCCTAACCTTTTTGTCGGCGGTATTTTTATAATCTTTTACAAAAATTTTAAGTAAAAAATCGGTCATAAAAAATCACTGTCCGTAATTATATTTTAGAGCCCTTTGCACCCTTAGAGCCAAAAGAAACTCCCGAAAGAAT
>JAKSQK010000007.1 GCA_024404145.1 Clostridia bacterium
GAACCCCGGACACCTTGATTAAAAGTCAAGTGCTCTGCCAACTGAGCTAATGAATCAAGACAGCTTATATATTATATCAACATAGGGGTATAATGTCAAGAAAAAAATCAAAAAAATATACGATTTTTTAATTAAAATAGCCGTATCTTTACGATACGGCTACATTTTTTTTACTAATTAAAGGGTTATTAAATAATTCTAACTCTGATAATACCCTCTATGGCTTCAATTTTATCCGAAACAGAATTATTTATATCAGAAACATCAAGCATCGTATATGCATATTCGCCGCGAGATTTATTTAGCATATTTTCAATGTTTACGCCGTTTTCAGAAACGATTGAAGTTATCATATTAAGCATATTCGGAATGTTTTTATGAATAATGCAAACTCTAGTTTTTCCGCTTCTGGGCATTGAAATATCAGGAAGATTTACCGAATTTGTAATATTTCCGTTTTCAATATATTGTATTAACTCATTTGCTGCCATTTCAGCGCAGTTATCTTCCGATTCAGGAGTCGAAGCGCCAAGATGCGGAATTGCAATAACGCCGTCAACATCTAACATTTCGTCGGTCGGAAAATCAACAACATAAGATGCTACTTTTCCGGATTCTAATGCCGAAATCATATCCTCAGAATTAACAAGACCTGCACGGGCAAAGTTTAGTATTCTTACGCCATCTTTCATTTTTGAAATTGACTTTGAATTGATAATGCCCTTTGTTGTATCGTTAAGAGGAACATGAACCGTTATGTAGTCGCACTGCTCATAAATCTCTTTAATATCAAGGGCATGAACTGCATTTTTAGTCAAATTCCAAGCATGATTAACAGATAAATACGGATCGTAACCGTAAACCTTCATACCAAGAGAATTAGCCGCATTTGCAACTAAAACACCGATAGCTCCAAGACCGATGATACCGAGCTTTTTGCCTAAAAGTTCGGGACCTGCAAAGGCGCTCTTGCCTTTTTCAACAAGTTTTCCAACTTCATCGCCCTGTCCCTTTAAGGTTTTTGCCCATTCTATTGCGGGAATTACCTTTCTTGAACTAATAAGCAAACCTGCGATAACAAGTTCCTTAACGGCATTAGCATTAGCACCGGGAGTATTAAAAACAACAATTCCCTGCTCACTGCAACGCTCAATGGGAATATTATTAGTTCCGGCTCCTGCACGGGCTATTGCCTTTAAGCTGTTTGGAAATTCTACATCGTGGAGAGCGGCAGAACGGACAATAGCACCATCGGGATTTTCAACTTCATCACCGATAGTATATTTTTCATCGAAAACAGATAAACCGATTTTTGATATTTTATTATAAGTCTTTATCTTAAACATTATAAATTTTCCTCTTCAAATTTTTTCATAAAATCAACAAGCTTCTGAACGCCCTCAATCGGCATAGCATTATAAATGGAAGCACGCATACCGCCAACCGTTCTATGGCCCTTAATATTAACAAAACCTGCTTTCTTTGCTTCGGCTACGAACTTAGCGTCAAGTTCTTCGTTGCCTGTAACAAAAGGAACATTCATGAGCGAACGGTCTTCGGCAACAACGGTTCCCTTAAAGAGTTTGCTGTTGTCAAGGAAATCGTAAAGAACTTTTGCCTTCTTTTCGTTCAATTCCTTCATTTTTTCAAGACCGCCCATTTTTTTAATCCACTTAAATGTAAGACCTGCAAGATAAATGCAGTAACAAGGCGGAGTATTAAACATAGAACCGTTATCGGCATGGGTTTTGTAATCAAGCATTGTCGGAGTGAAATCCATAGCATTGCCAACTAAATCTTTACGAACAATAACTATTGTTACACCGGCGGGAGCTATGTTTTTCTGAGCACCTGCAAAAAGTAAGCCAAACTTTGAAACATCAATGGGTTCAGATAATGCGCAACTCGAAATATCTGCAACAAGCGGAATATCTCCGGTATCCGGCAACTCAGGAAATTTTGTACCGTAAATTGTATTATTCATACAAATATAAACATAGTCGGCATCTTTATCAAAATCGTCTTTTGTAGTTTTCGGAATATAAGAATATGTTTTATCGGCACTTGATGCAACTGCACGTGCTTTACCGTAACGAGCCGCCTCTTTGTATGCTTTATTTGCCCACTGACCGGTAATAATATAATCTGCTTTGTTATTCTTATTCATTAAATTAAGAGCAACCATTGCAAATTGCGTTGAGCCACCGCCCTGCAAAAACAAAACATCGTAATTATCGGGAATATTCATTATTTCTCTTAAATCTGCTTCTGCTTGATCAATAATTGCTTGATATTCCTTTGAACGATGGGACATTTCCATAACAGACTGTCCCGAACCTGCATAATCAAACATTTCTTCAGCAGCTGTCTTCAAAACTTCCTCCGGAAGCATTGAAGGTCCTGCACTAAAATTATAAACTCTTGCCATAAAATTACCTCCTAAAATTGCATATTTACCATTATATTCATTGAAAATTATAATGTCAATGACATTGTTAAATATTTAACGGTCTTTTTTATAATTTTTTGTGATATCGGCAAAACATTGTTAAAATATTGTCAATATTGCAATTATAATAATCCAAAAATAACAGCAGGTATTAAAGCGGGTAGCATATTTGCTACTTTTATTTTTTTATCGAAAACAAGATTTAAGCCGACTGTAAATATAAGCGCTGAACCTATTAAAGATATATTAAAAATAATGCTTGGTGAAATATTTTGTTTTATCAGCATACCGAGTATTGTTACGCTTCCCTGTAATATTGCAACGGGTATTGCCGAAAATACAGCGCCCTTTCCGAGTGATGATGTCATAACGGCAATAATAATAAAATCAAGTATTGTTTTTGTTAAAAGTATGGTGAAATCTCCGCTTATTCCATCTTTAATTGAGCCGACAATAGCCATCGCACCGATGCAAACAGTAAAAGAAGCGGTTATAAACGCATCGACAAAACTTTTGTCGTTTTCATTTTTAGATTTTAGTTTAAGCCATTCGCCAAATTTTTGAAATGCGCCGTCAATATCCAATATTTCTCCTATTACAGTTCCGATAATAAGACAAATAACAAGCATCATTCCGTTAAATGAAACAAGTTTTCCGTCTTTTAATTTAAGCATTCCTTCCATAGCGCCTGAAACACTTACGAAGATAACTCCGATACCGCATGTTACGGTTAGCGATTTTTTTACTGATTCATTTATATATTTGCCGAAAAACCAGCCGAAAAGACCTGCGGCTAATATTCCGATAACATTTATTATTGTGCCCATATACTTCTCCTTTTGATTACAGCAATTGACATTTTTGGCTTTTAATGTTATTATCATTAAGTGTTATTATATAATAAATAAGGTGAAAAAACAATGGAAAATAAAAACTCTTATGTTTCCCCTTTGTCAACAAGATATGCAAGTAGCAATATGCAGTATATTTTTTCTGAGGATTTTAAGTTCAAAACCTGGCGAAAATTATGGATAGCTCTTGCAAAAGCCGAAAAAGAATTAGGTCTTAATATTACTGACGAGCAAATAAACGAACTTGAAAAATTTGCCGAAGATATCAATTATGATGTTGCAGTTGCAAGAGAGCATGAGGTACGACATGATGTAATGAGCCATGTTTATGCCTACGGTGTTCAGTGCCCAAAAGCAAAGCCGATTATTCATCTCGGCGCTACCTCTTGCTATGTTGGCGATAATGCAGATATCGTTATTATGAGAGAAGGTTTGCGTCTTATTCTTAATAAAACGGTTTCAGTAATAAAAAATCTTTCTGATTTTGCGCAGAAATACAAAGCTCTTCCCTGCCTTGCTTATACCCATTTACAACCTGCTCAACTTACAACGGTTGGAAAACGCGCAACATTATGGATAAATGAATTATTAAACGATGTTGCCAATATTGAGTTTCAGTTTGAAAATCTAAAATTGCTCGGCTCAAAGGGTACAACGGGTACTCAGGCAAGTTTTATGGAACTCTTTAATAACGACGAAGCCAAGGTAAAAAAAGCCGACGAACTAATTGCCGAATATATGGGATTTAGCGAATGTGTTCCGGTTTCCGGCCAAACATATTCAAGAAAAACCGACTATTATGTATTATCGGCGCTTTCAGGTATTGCTCAAAGTGCATATAAATTTTCGAACGATATGCGGATTCTTCAATCATTTGAAGAAATGGAAGAACCGTTTGAAAAATCTCAAATCGGCTCTTCGGCTATGCCTTACAAGCGAAATCCTATGAGATGCGAACGCATATCAGCTCTTTCAAGATATGTAATTTGCGACCTTCAAAATACCGCAATAACATCTTCAACTCAATGGTTTGAAAGAACTCTTGATGACAGCGCAAATAAAAGAATTGCCGTTTCTGAGGCATTTTTGGCAACCGATGCAATTCTTAACATCTATCTTAATGTTACGGAAAATCTTGTTGTTAACGAAAAAGTCATTGAAAAAAGAGTTTTTGAAAAATTGCCGTTTATGGCTACCGAAAATATTATGATGGAGTCGGTAAAACGAGGCGGCGACCGTCAGGCGCTTCATGAAATTATCAGGGTATATTCTCAAGAAGCGGCAAAACGAGTAAAACAAGAAGGAAAAGACAATAATTTAATTGAATTGTTAGCAAATGATGATGCGATTCCGCTTAATAAAGAAGAAATTACTGCTACTCTCTCCCCTGCCAACTTCATAGGCAGAAGCATTTCTCAGGTTGATGATTTTTTAAGCAAAGATGTATTACCGATAATTAAAAAGTATTACGATTCCTCGATAAAATCTGAATTAAAAGTGTGAGGTATAACAGATGATTTGGCATAGTTCTGATATAAATTCAGTTCTAAATGAACTTGAAGTTAATGCGGATAAAGGTCTTTCAAACGGCGTTGCCGAAAACCGATTAAAAAAGTACGGTAAAAATGTTATTAAAAACATTAAAAAGCCCTCTATTTTTGAAATGTTTTTACTGCAACTTAAAGATAAGCATGTTTATATTCTTTCTGCAATTTCAATTTTATCTTTTATTTTTTCAATAATTTATGATAAAGGCGACATATATTCGCCGTTGCTTATTATTCTTATTGTCCTTCTTAACGCTCTGATAAGCGCATATCAAATGTATAAAAGCGATTTGGCGATAAATAACCTTAGAAGCATTACAAATCCTATTGCAAGGGTTTTAAGAGACGGTATAGAAAAAGAAATTTATGCCGAAGATTTAGTTCCGGGCGACATTATTCTGATTAAAGGCGGAGATTATATCCCTGCCGATGCAAGACTAATTGAAACAAACAGTTTTTCCTGCAATGAATATATACTGACAGGCGAGGATATTCCGAGCAATAAAAAAGCCGATGATATTTACGATGAAATTACCGATGTTTCATACAGAACTAATATGGTATATTCGGGAACAACCGCCATATATGGTACGGCGAAAGCAGTTGTTGTTGAAACGGGACTGTTTACGGAAATAGGTCATAATTCTTCTTTGAATCAACAGTCGGGTAACGACACTTTGCCTATTACTTCCCGCCTAAATTCAAGCTCAAAACTCATTAATATCGCTATTTTAATTATTTGTACTGTTGTTTTTGCAATTCAAGTTTTGATAAATTTCAAAAATTACGGCTTTGCAACTACAACAATTACTGCTCTTCTTAATTCAATGGCTCTTGCCGTTTCGGCAATTCCTGAAGGTTTACCTGCTATTTCAACCATCGCCATTGCTCTTGGAATTGAAAGAATAATTCATGAAGAAATTATTATTAAAAAAGTAAGGGCACTTGAAGTTCTCGGAAAAACAACAGTAATTTGTTCCGATAAAACAGGAATTATAACTAAAAACACAATGAGTCTTAACCGTTTATTCGACGGTGAAAATATTATAAAAATTGATGATGAACCTTTAAGCGAAAACAGTAAAAACATTTTAAGATTTGCCTCTTGCTGTTCAACCATCGAAAACGATTCGACCGAAAGTTCAATAAATAATGCTTGTATTGAGCATTGCGGTATCTCTTCGGAAGAACTCGATAATCTTTTTCCGAGAGTAGGTTTACTTCCATTTGATTCCGTAAGGAAAACTACTGCAAGTATAATACTTATCGATGGTAAACCTTATGCAGTTGTAAAAGGCGCTACCGAGAACTTGGCAGATAAATTTAATAATATCGACAAAAAGTTACTGCTTGAAGTAAATGAGCAGTTTGCGAAAGACGCATTAAGAATTGTTTGTGTCGGCATTAAACAACTCGAAGAAATACCCTCAAATCCTTCTTCGGAAGAAATTGAATGCAACTTAACTTTTGTCGGCTTAATCGGTCTTGAAGACCCGCTTCGTGAACAAACAATAAATGCGATTAAAGCAACAGAATTTGCCGGTATTAGAACGATTATGATAACCGGCGATAATCTTACAACTGCCTATGCAGTTGCGAGAAGAAGCGGAATTCTCAAAGACGGATTTGAAGCAATTACCGGCGCCCAACTTGCCGAAATTGACGATGAAGAACTAATAAAAAATATAGGAAAATATTCTGTATTTGCAAGGGTAAATCCCGACGATAAACTCCGTATTATTTCTGCTTTACAGCAAAACGGAGAAATTGTAACTATAACCGGAGATGATTTTAAGGATATCAGAGCTCTTGCAAATGCCGACATCGGCTGTGCTATGGGAAAACTCGGAACCGATGTTATAAGAGCCAATGCCGATATAATTATTAAAAACAGTCATTTTGATTCAATTGTAAATGCAATTAAAGAAAGCCGAGGACTATTTGCAAACATTCAAAAATCGGTTGCATTTTTATTAAGTTGTAATTTAGCCGAAATAGCATTTTATCTTATATCGCTTATTGTTTTCAAAAAGCCTCCTATTTCCGCCGTTCAGCTTTTATGGATAAATCTGCTTACCGACTGTTCTCCCGTTATCGCTTTGGCTACTCTTAAAGCCGAGGATACTGTTATGAATAATCATCCCTTAGCATTAAGCGGAAGAATATTCGATAACAAAACGCTTATTAACACTATTTTACAAGCATCATATATTACATTCATTGCATTCGTATCCTTTGTTATCGGCAATAAAACGAGAGATTATAATTTGGCGCTTACTATGTCATTTTTCACTCTTGGTTTATCCGAAACGCTTCATACATTCAACATCAAAACAACAACAAGTATATTCAAATCAAAATTCAAATTTAATGACTTTTTGTTTATTTCAACAATGTTGATGATGTTCATAATCTTCTTCCTTGTTTTAACTCCTGCGGGAGCCGTATTCGGACTAAAAGTTTTGCCATTCAAAAATTTAATGATGTCGGTAACTTTATCACTTTCTTTACTTGTCTTCTGTGAAATATTAAAGCTCATAAACAAAATTTTCAGCAGGTAATTATTTTGAAAAGAATAGCTGTAATTTTTCTTATAATTTTAGTTTTTCTATGTTCTTGCAATTCAAAAAACAGTAAAGTCAATAATAAAGCAGAAGAAATCATTATAAACGAAGAAACCGAAAATGGTTTAGATGATTATAAATTAACAAGCAATATCGTTTCGCAAGTAGAAGAAAAAACAGAAAGTGATATAGATAAATCGAGCGGTTTTGTCTCAAAAACATACAAAGCAAAACAAAAGAAATCGGAAGAAAAATTTGATGGCGTTTATTTTGCAAATAAGAATTCGAAAAAGTTTCATAAATCGACCTGTTCTTTTGGCAAAAAGATAAAGTCAGAAAATCTTCATAAAACAAAAGACAGAGAAAACCTGATTGACTCAGGATATGTTCCCTGCCTTAAATGTAATCCTTAAAAAATTAGTCCCTGCTGTAAAAGCAGAGACTAATTTTTATTTTATAAAGTTGGTAATAATCTTTTCTTCTTTTATAGGCAAACCGTATTTATCAATACCAAGTTTTATAGACTTAATAAGAAATGCCATATTATTACCTAATGTTCGCATTGTTTGAAGACCTTCGGCATCAAGTTTTGCCTCGCCCTCAATTTGACCGTGAACACCGTTCCAATATTGGCTTGAAACAACCGGCATACCGCAAATGGTAAAATATTTATTTAATTCATCAAATGTTGAGGAAATACCGCCTCGTCTTGCAACCGCAATTCCGGCGCCCACCTTCATTGTTTTATCAAAATCCGAGATAGTAAACAACCTGTCTAAAAACGCAATTAGCGTTGCATTTGCTGATGCATAATAAACCGGTGTTCCGACAAGAAGTCCGTCGCAATTTTTGAATTTTGCCTTTGCATCGTTTACCGCATCATCAAAAACGCATTTTCCCGTTTTTACGCATGATTTACAAGCTATGCAACCTCTAATCGAATCTGTGCCGATATTCAACAATTCAGTTTCGATTCCATTTTCATTTAATGTTATAATAACTTCATTAAGAGCAATAGAGGTATTTCCGTTTGCTCTCGGACTGCTGTTAATAACAAGAACTTTCATTTTGACACTTCTTTTCACTTTACTTTGTATTTTAGTTTAGTTGCCATTCCGCCACGGATATGCCTTTCCATTTTGTTTTTTTCCAGTACCTCTTTAACGCAGCGATACATCATCGGATTATCACGGGAAAGTCTTTCCGTAACATCTTTATGTACAGTGGATTTGGATACTTTGAAAACCTTTGCCGTTGCTCTGACGGTAGAACCGGTTGAAATAATATATTCCCCAAGAGTCAGTGCCCTAGAACGGATATCATTCATTATATCACCTCATAAAATGTTATTACATTTTATGAGGTGATAATAAATATTATGATATTATTCTTTGCTAATTCTTATCTCTTCGCCGACAAAGTAACCGTTAACCGCATTAGTCCAATTTTTATTATCACGGAAGGATTCCGGCTCAATTATATCGAATGTATAAAAATCAAGAAGGCGGTCAACATATTTTTCGCTTCCGTAGCCATCTCGGCGGGTCAAGAACATTCTTAATGAATATGTTGCAGGTGCCAAATGACCGAGAGAAAATGAAAACGGTATTGTTTCCGATACACCTTTTTTGAACTTATAAGAAAGTTTTGTTTCGCAAGTCATAACACTTTGGCCGTTACAGCTAACAACAGCCATCATAATTATATCTTCAAGGTCTCTGTCCGGCTCAACGGTAAGTTTGCCGGAAAAATCAGAACCGTAATTATAAATTCCACTTTCGTTATTTGTTTCAAATGTTTTCATTCTTAAATGACCGAAATTAAATCGGCGAAATCTCGGTAAATAATTAAGTTCAATAACGCTTTCGGTTGACCTTTTGATTGAAAGATAAATCTTTACGGCTTCGTCAACGGCACCGTCAAAAATAATTTCGCCGTGGTCAAGAACAATACATCTGTCGCATAACTGTTTTATCGTATTCATATTATGGCTAACATATAGAATGGTTTTTCCTTGCGCCCTTGAAACATCATTCATTTTATCAAGACATTTTTTTTGGAATGCAATATCTCCAACTGCCAAAACCTCGTCCATAATAAGAATTTCCGAATTAAGATGGGCGGCAACCGAAAATCCGAGTTTAACATACATTCCGGAAGAATATCTTTTAACAGGCGTATCTATAAACTGGCTGCATTCGGAAAACTCAATTATATCGTCAATTTTTTCATCAATTTCGGATTTTTTCATACCGAGAATAGCGCCGTTGATATATATATTTTCACGGCCCGTCAACTCTCTGTGGAATCCTGTTCCTACTTCAAGCATTGATGCTACTCTTCCGTTTATACCGATAAAACCTTCCGTAGGCGCAGTAACACGGGATATAAGTTTGAGCAAGGTGGATTTTCCGGCGCCGTTATGGCCGATAATACCAACCCTTTCGCCCTGCTTAATTTCAAACGAAATATTAGAAAGCGCATTAAATGTTTGACCGACTGCATAACTTCTTGCGCCGATTTTTTTCGTGGGGTCTTCTTTATGAAACATCTTAGCGCCAAATCTTTGAAGTTCTTCTCTAAGTGTTGTTCCGCCGATTTGACCTAATCTATATTGTTTTGAAACATTTTCAACCTTTAGCATTAAATTATCCATACTTATATCCTTAGGTAATTTTATTTTTACTTATTTTATCATCAATTCTAAATAATGTCAAATTTTAATACAATATCATAATCCAAATCAAAGGTGTGATTATATGATATTAAAAACTTTTATTGATTTATTTTTCTCGATACTTCAATTTGCTCTTCATGTAGGTAACAATTTATCATTTCCCCCGCCGCTCAATAAAAAAGAAGAAGATAAACTGATACTCGAAAACCTAAAAGGTAATAAAAACGCAAGAGATAAACTTATTAAACATAATTTAAGACTTGTAGCTCACATTGTAAAAAAATATTATACGGTGGGTTATGACCAAGACGATTTAATTTCCATCGGTACTATAGGTTTGATAAAAGGTGTTTCTTCATTTAATCCGGATAAAAAGATAAAACTGACTACCTATGTTTCAAAGTGCATCGAAAATGAAATATTGATGTATTTCAGAGCAAGTAAAAAATCGAATCATGATGTTTTTATAAATGATACCATTGATACCGATAAAGACGGAAACACCTTAACTTTAATCGATATAATAGCCGACAGTACCGATATTGAAAACGAAATCGAAACAAAATCAAAAGTCGAAGAACTTAAAAAGGTTTTCGGGGTTGTACTTGATGAAAGAGAACAAAAAATATTAAATATGCGTTACGGAATTAACGGAGAAGACGAATATACCCAAAAAGAAATAGCAAAAATGCTCGGAATATCAAGAAGTTATGTTTCGAGAATTGAAACAGCAGCGCTTAAAAAACTTAAAAAGTTGCTATAACTATTGTTTTTTTGATAAAATGATAGTATATTAAAATAAAAAACGGAGTAAATATGAAAGATAGAAAATTAACACCCATTGGTATAATTCACACAGACTTTAAGGAAAAATTCGGAATTCCAAGGCAAAGCGGAAGAGTTAAAACCGCTATTGGTAAAATCGAACTTTACAAACCGTATAACACAAAAGAGGCGGTACGAGGCCTTGAAGAATTTTCTCATATTTGGCTTCTGTTTGATTTTTCACTTTCGCACAGTGATAAGTTCAAACCAACCGTAAGACCGCCGAGACTTGGCGGAAACAAAAGATTAGGCGTTTTTGCAACAAGATCGCCTTTCAGACCGAATAATATCGGTTTATCTTCGGTAAAAATAGAAAAAATCAACAATGATTCAAGTATAATTGTTTCCGGCGTAGATTTGCTTGATAAGACGCCGATATATGATATTAAACCGTATATTCCTTATACTGATATAAACTTAGATGCAGTTGGCGGGTATTCAGAAGAAAATAAAAACCACCGCCTAACAATATCAGGCGGCGGAGATTTGCTCGAAAAGATACCAAACGAAAAACGGCAAACTGTTATCGACTGTATTTGCGATGACCCAAGACCCGCATATCAAGACGATGATAAAAAAGAATACAGTATGCTTTTTTCAGATTATGATATACATTTTACAGTTAATAAAGACAAAATTACAATAATCGGAATTGACGAATTATAACATTAACCCCTCATTAAATCTTTTATAACCTCCCCTGCTATTATAAATCCCGCAACAGGAGGTACGAAAGAATTTGATGCAGGGGTATTATTTTTATTATTTTTAATCGGCATTTCTTTGGAATAAACAACCTTTAAGGAATCAATGTTTTTCTTTTTAAGTTCCGAACGCATAATACGGGCAAGTGGGTCCACAGAAGTTTTGAAAATATCTTCAACCTCGAATTTTGTCGGGTCAATTTTATTTGCCGTACCCATAGAAGAAATTATCGGTACATTTGCTTTTTTTGCGCAGTCGGCAAGTTCTATTTTGGCTGATACGGTATCTACCGCATCAATTATGTAATCATATTTTGAAAAGTCAAACTCATTTGAATTTTCGGGCAAAAAGAATTTTTTATATGTATTTACAGTGCAGTCGGGATTTATATCCAAAATCCTCGCTTTGCAAATTTGAACTTTATAATTTCCTACCGTACTTTCAAGAGCGAGAATTTGTCTGTTTATATTTGATAATGCAACCGTATCATTATCTACAATATCAATAAATCCGACACCCGACCTTGCCAGAGCTTCAACAATATACCCTCCGACTCCGCCTATGCCGAATACGATTACCTTCTTTGTTTTAAGTTTACTGACATTTTCGCAACCGAATAACATTTCATTTCTTAAAAATCTTTCGCTCATTCGTTCTCATTAAACATTGCCGTTGAAAGATATCTTTCGCCGGAATCAGGTAAAATAACAACAATGTTTTTCCCTTCATTTTCAAACTTTTTGCCAAGTTCTATTGCAGAGAAAAGTGCGGCTCCCGAAGAAATGCCGACAAGCAACCCTTCTTTTTTTGCAATAAGTCTGCCGATATCGTAAGCATCATTATCCGAAACTTTCGAAATTTCATCTATTACATCAACATCAAGAATTTTCGGGATAAATCCGGCGCCTATTCCTTGTAAACCGTGTTTTCCTGCTGGTTCGCCTGATAAAACCGCCGATGTTTTCGGTTCAACGCCTACAACTTTAATATTATTTATCTTCTCTTTAAGGTATTTGGCAGTTCCGGTTATCGTTCCACCCGTTCCAACACCTGCAACAAGAAAATCAATTTTTCCGCATAAATCATTAAAGATTTCGGGACCGGTTGTATCATAATGCGCCTTGGGATTAGCAGGATTTATAAACTGTCCTGCGATAATACTGTTAGAAATTTCTTTTGACAATTCTTCTGCTTTTTTTATGGCTCCGGACATACCTTGGTTAGCATCGGTTAAATATAACTGAGCGCCGAAAGCTTTCATAAGCAGTTTTCTTTCATTAGACATATTTTCAGGCATTACGATAATAATTTTATATCCTCTTGAAGCGCAAATTGCAGAAAGACCTATACCGGTATTTCCGGAAGTCGGCTCAATAATAACTGTATCTTTATTTATTTTTCCCGACTTTTCGGCTTCATTTATCATACATAGCGCTACCCTGTCTTTTATTGAGCCGACAGGGTTAAAATACTCGAGTTTTGCAAATATTTTTGATTTTAGGCCAAAATAGTTTTCAATGTTTTTAAGCTCCATTAAAGGAGTATTGCCGACAAGTTCGTCAATTGAATTATAAATTTTTGACATAACATCACCTAAATCCTTTTAGGAATTTTACCACTAAATATTATCTCTTGTCAAGAAATCTTGAAAATTATTTGATTTTATAATATAATAATTCTATTAAATTTTAGAAGGTAAATTATGAATGTAATATTCCATACACTCGGATGTAAAGTCAATCAGTATGAAACGCAGATTATGAGAGAAATATTTATTAAAGACGGTTTTACTTCCGACAAAAGCAAAAAACCCGATGTAATTGTAATAAATTCTTGTTCGGTTACTGCCGAAAGTGATAGAAAAACCCGTCAGTTAGTTCGAAAATCACGCAAAGAAAATATGAACGCAATTATCGTTTTAACCGGTTGTATGGTTCAGGCGTTTCCGAATGAATCAAAACAAATTAAAGAAGCAGATATAATTCTCGGAAATAAAGATTTTTCGAGTATTTCAAAATATGTTTTTGATTTTGTCGAGAATAGAAAAAGGTCATTTTATTATTTTGAACATAAAAAAGATGATAAATATAATACTTCTTTTGCCACCGATTTTTCGGACAGAACAAGAGCTTATATGAAAATTGAAGACGGTTGCGATAGATTTTGTTCTTACTGTATTATTCCATATGCAAGAGGCAGAGTTCGTTCAAGAAGTCTTTTAAGTATAAAAAAAGAAGCCGAAATTTTATCGACGAAAGGTTTTAAGGAGATTGTTCTTGTAGGTATCAACCTATCGGCTTTTGGAAAAGGCGAAAACTTTGATTTATGCGATGCAGTTAATTCGGTATGCGATGTTGACGGGATTATGCGTGTTCGCCTTGGTTCGTTAGAGCCGGACCATATAACAAATGATATGCTCTACCGACTTGAATCGCAACCCAAATTTTGTCCGCAATTTCATTTATCTCTTCAATCGGGATGCGATGAAACACTTAAAAGAATGAACAGAAAATATGATAGCGCTTTTTATGAGGATTTGATTAACAGAATAAGAGATATTTTCCCAGATTCTTCAATTACTACCGATATTATGGTTGGATTTGCGGGAGAAACACAAGAAGAATTCAAAAAAAGTTTTGAATTCGTTAAAAAAATCGGTTTTTCAAGAGCGCATATTTTCCCATATTCAAAAAGAAGCGGAACTATAGCCGCAAACCTAAATATGCAGGTTACGAATTCCGAAAAAGAAAAACGGGCAAAAATGATGACTGATTTATCGGCAGAAAGCGAAAAAAACTTCAACAAAAAACATATTGGAAAAACAATGTCGGTTTTGTTCGAATCCCCCGAATCGGAATTTGCGGTCGGATACACAGAGAATTACATCAGAATTAAGGTTAAATCCGACGAAAATTTAATCGGTCAGATTAAAAATGTAAAAATAACCGATGCATTTCTCAACTATTGCATCGGTGAAATAATTTAATTGCATTTAATATTTATTAGATGGGATATACCGGGAATACTTTCGCCTTGCAAAACACTTGTCGGCGAAAGTAATGCGCCGGTTGAAATAAATAATATATTTTTTAGAGTTTTATCTTCCAACCTATGCATTATATAAGAATTTAATACTGTTGCACTGCAACCACAACCCGAACCGCCGGAATGAACATCCTGGCGGTTTCTGTCATATATTTTGAGTCCGCAATCGTTATGTCGGCATCTTATGTCAATGTTTTCTTTAAGCAATAGGTCATATAAAATATTAGTTCCGATATATCCTAAATCACCCGTATAGATAATATCATAATCCTCAGCAACGGTATCAGTATTATTAAAAAAATCTTTAATAGTTTCAGCGGCACTCGGCGCCATGGCGGCACCCATATTATTAGAATCTTTAACACCTAAATCAACAATTTTTCCGAATGTTACTGAGTTTATAAATGGTCTGTTGGCTTCGGTTCCGATAACAGTAGCTCCGGCGCCTGTTACGGTTCTTTGAGCCGTTTGCGGTCGTATTGCACCATATTCGAGAGGAAACCGATATTGCCTTTCGGCAGAGCAAAAATGAGATGATGTTACGGCTACGGTTTTTTCAGATAGACCGCTGTCAACAAAAATTGCGGCAAGTCCTAACGATAATGCCATTGTTGAACATGCGCCGTATACTCCTATAAACGGAATTTGCATATTTCTTATTCCAAATGTGCTTCCTATACATTGATTAAGCAAATCTCCGGCAAAGACCAAATCTATATCGGTTTCGTTAATATTTGCCTTTTTAAGCGCAGTTTCTACTGCGATTTTTTGCATTCTGCTTTCTGCTTTTTCAAAAGAATCTTCGCCAAACCTCGGGTCTTTATCAAAACAGTCGAACTCATCTCCTATCGGCCCCTCTTTTTCATGTTTACCGACAACCGAGGCATACCCTATAACCGACGGTTTGTTTCGAAGAATTATTGTATTATTTATATTCTTACTCATTATAATCCTACCTTAATTATATAATAAACTATTCCGTAGATAACGCTTGAAACAGTACCAAAAAGAATAACGGGACCGGCAATTGTAAAAATCTTTGCGCCTATTCCGAGAACATGACCTTCATTTTTGAATTCAATGGCAGGAGAAACAACTGCATTTGCAAAACCGGTTATCGGAACAAGTGTACCGGCACCTGCATATTTTGCTATTTTTTCATAAAGTTTAAGCCCTGTCAGTACTGCTGAAATAAAAATGAGCGTTGAAGGAACTAACATTGCTATTATGTCAGGAGAGATGTTTAGCCGCTCAAATATTTTTAGAAGCAGTTCTCCTACAACGCATATTAAACCGCCTATAACAAACGATAGGACAAAATCACGGGTTTTAGGTGATTTTACTGACCGCAGTTCAACAATTTCTGAATATTCTTTATTATTTATTTGCAAAATAAACACACCCTTTTTGTTATCATTACAAAAAGGGTGTTTAATTATTCAAAACTATTTAATCATTTCGAAAAACTCTGCTTCGTCAATTACTTTAATACCGAGGTTGACGGCTTTTTCAAGTTTACTTCCCGCTTCATCTCCGGCTAAAACATAATTAGTCTTTTTGGATACGGAAGATGAAACATTGCCGCCGAAAGATTCAATAATTTGTGCGGCATCATTTCTTTTAAGAGTTGGAAGTGTTCCGGTCAAAACAAATGTCAAACCGCCAAATCGGTCATCTTTAATAACCGAAGTGCTTTCGGTATTTACTCCTAACGACTTTAATTCATTTATTGTTTTCTTAGTTTCGCAAAGAGAAAAGAAATCGAACGCCGAAAGAGCCATAACATCTCCGAAACCGTCTATCGACTTTATATCATCAAGAGTTGCAGATAATATTTTATCAATTGAGCCAAACTTATCCGAAAGAAGTTTGGCGGCTTTCGAGCCGATATGACGAATTCCGAAAGCAAATATCAGCTTTGATAAATCGTTTTCTTTTGATTTCTCTATTGCGGAAAACAAATTGTTAACGGTTTTTTCTCCCGTTCTGTCAAGTTTTAATATTTCGCCGAAATCAAGTTTATAAATATCAACAATATTATGAATTAAATCGGCGCTTAACAATTGTTCAAGAACGGCAGGGCCTAATCCTTCAATATCCATTGCATCTCTTGATGTAAAATGAATAAGATGCCTTAAAAGTTGCGCAGGACATTCAGCATTAGTACACCTAATTACCGCTTCGCCTTCTTCTCTGAAAACGGGAGAACCGCAGGAAGGACAAATTTTCGGCATTTTGAATGTATCGGCACCGCAATGCGTTTTAACACCCAAAACTTCGGGGATAATTTCCCCTGCTTTTCTGACAATAATCGTATCTCCGACTGCTATACTTTTTGAAGAAATAAAGTCTTCATTATGAAGAACGGCTCTTGAAACAGTTGTACCTGCTAAAAAAATCGGGTCGAAGACTGCCGTTGGCGTTAAAGCTCCGGTTCTTCCGACATTTATTTCAATACTTCTTAAAACAGTTTCTTTTTCCTCGGGCGGATATTTATAGGCAACTGCCCATTTAGGATATTTTGCCGTACTGCCGAGTTCTGCTCTTAGAGAAATATCATCAACTTTTATTACGGCACCGTCGATATCGTAAGAAAAACCGCCCCTATTTTCGCCAATTCTTTCAATTTCGCTTATTGCTTCGTTATAGGTAGAAACTTTGAGATAGGTCGGGAGAACATTGAACCCTAAAGCTTTAATAAAATTCAGCGAATCAATATGAGAATTAAAATGCTTTTCGCATCTTTGTATGTTAAAAACAAATATATCAAGATTTCTCGAAGCAGTAACAGCCGAATTTTTTTGCCTTAGTGAGCCGGCAGCGGCATTTCTTGGATTCTTTGCCGGTTGTTCGCCCATAAGTTCCTGCCGTTCTACAAGCTTCAAAAAACTGTCCTTCGGCATATAAACTTCGCCTCGTACTTCAAGAGTGCCTTTATATTCGATTATTTTTGGGATTGATTTAATTTGAAGTAGATTAGCCGTAACATCTTCACCAATATTACCGTCGCCACGAGTTGAACCCCTGATAAATTTTCCGTTTTCGTATTCAAGGGAAACCGATAAACCGTCAATTTTCGGTTCAACGGAAAAGAAAATATCTTTTCTGTTAATTCGCTCAAAAAAATCTTTAAGTTCGCCAAAACTGAATACATCTTGCAAACTTTCCATACGAACCGAATGTTCAACAGGAGAAAACAATTTAAGGGCAACTCCGCCAACATTTTGAGTCGGAGAATCTTTTGAAATCAGTTCGGGATATTCCTTTTCAAGTTCCCGTAATTCCCGAGTTAATGCATCATACTCAAAATCTTCCAAAACGGGAGAATCCTGATTATAGTATAAATCATTATGGTATTTAATTGTTTTTGTAAGTTCTTTAATTCGTTTTTTAGCTTCCTTAAATTCCATATTTACTCCTGTTTTTTTATTTTGTTACATTGAGATATGTTTGGGGAACTTTACCTACAATTACGGTTTGAGCGATAACAGCAGAAGTTCCCGTTTCAAAACTTTTACTTTTGCCAAGAGTTATAACCGTACCGGTTAGCTTAATTTTCAAAACGATTTGATGCATAACCTGATTTATACCACAATCAACAAATTTGTTTTCAATTTTTACCGAAATGCCTTCAAAAAACTGAAAACCAAACTTAATCCTCGGACCCAAGCCATAGAAAAAATCACTTGAAATCAAGGTTCCGATAGGAATTGAAACTTTTTCAAAACATTCGCCGGAAATTCTTGAAGAAATATAACGGGAAATTTTGCTTTTAATAATTGAGACCATATTTGAATTAAGTTCTATTCCCGTTATATTATTAGCAGAATCACGGTTTATTACCGATATGTTTTGATATGTATAATTTTTATCCGATAAAATACCGATTATCGCATTGTCGGCAAAAGAGAGCAAACGCCCTTCTGCATTGCTTATCGCATAATCAATTGCGATAGGTCTTACCTTGAAAAACAAAACGGCCAACAACATTAAAACCGCCATTATCAAGCAAAACCAGGAAATCAGAATAGTTTTAACCGATTTATTCATAAAACCGCCCCTAAAATAATATGAAAAATTCTAAGGGGATGTTAATAATTTTTAGTTTTCGGTAGTTGATGTTGCTTTATTACTTTCGGTTGCTTTCTTTTTTGTTTGTTTTTTAACGGTCGAATTATCCGAAGATATTTCGGGTTTTGATACGGCAGTTCCGCTATGAGTTTTGCAAACCTGCGGAATTCCCGACTGCCTATACCAGCCGAGCGCTTTATTCGGACAAGAAGAAGTAGCGAGTTGACCGCTTGAACGGCAGTAATAGTATGGAACGGCATAATCGCTTGTATCAAAAGATTTTGACTTTAATCCTTTATGTACTTCCGACATAACGGCGCCCCACATTTTAAGAGCGATAGTACTTTGAGGAATATCTTGCTGTTTATCGTAACCGCACCAGCAAGAAGCAACATAGTATGGCGTTCCGCCAACAAACCACAAGTCTTTCGAATCATTTGAGGTACCCGTTTTTGCATATATTCTCAAATTCGGAATATAACCGGAAGCGCCTCTGCCGGTACCGTTAGAGCCGTAAACTACACCCTGCAAAAGCCGATTCATTACAGTTGCCGTATCTTCGCTTATTGCAATAGTAGGTTCGTTTTCGGCATCAAGCACAACATTATCATGTTGGTCTAAAACTTTATAATACAGTTTCGGCTGATAATATAAACCGCCGTTGCCGAATATCGCATATGCGGCAGCCGATTCAAGAGTTGTAAGACCGCCGTTTGTACCGCCCATTCCGAGCGGAGAAAGATTTACATCTTCATTCGTAAGCGTGGTAATGCCAAGCTTTTGTGTCAGAAAATCAAATGACGCCTGTGGAGACATAAGATTGACAAGATATACGGGGATAGTATTTACAGAGCGTTCGAGTGCATACTGCACCGTAATATTACCCCAATACCCCTTGTACCAGTTTACAGGTTTCCACTTTCCATAATTTGTCTTCTTATCGTTAACTATCGAAGAATAGTTTATAAGATTATTTTCGATGGAAGGAGCATAAGCGGCAATGGGTTTCATAGTTGAACCGGGTTGACGCACGGCATCGGTTGCTCTGTTAAATCCCGACATACCGAGGTTTACGGTTTTTTTGCCGATGCCCCCTGCCATTCCGAGAACATGGCCTTTATAATCCATTATCGTAAAGGAGCCCTGAAGTTTTTTGCCGTCTCTTCCTTTGATACCGTATTTTTCAGCATCATTGAATGTTTTTTCAACACTCTTTTGAATAGATGGGTCAAGAGTAGAATAAATTTTATAACCGCCGTTATAAAATAGAGATGCCGCATGGCTTTCGTCATAATTATATTTTTTAGCAATATCTTTTGTAACCTGACGAATGAGCGCATCAACAAAGTATGAGTTTATATCTGTTTCATTAAGGTTATCTTTATCAGCAATAATTTTGACCTCTTCGGTCAATGCGTTATTATACTCCTCTTCCGTTATAAGATTTTGAGAAAGCATTTCGCTTAAAACAGTTTCTTTGCGAATTTTATTGTTTTCGGGTTGGTCATCGGGAGCATAATATGAAGGGCTTTTTGTTATTGCCGCCAATGTTGCACATTCGGCAATTGTAAGGTCTTTAACCTCTTTATCGAAATAATAATTTGAAGCAACTCCAACACCGTAAAGACCGTGTCCCATCGCAATGGTATTGAGATAACATTCAATTATCGTGTCTTTGGCATAGTGGCTTTCGAGATACCTCGCTCTCATTATTTCTCTTATTTTACGACTTGCCTTCTGCTCGTTATCACTAGTTAGGTTTTTAACTAACTGCTGAGTAATTGTGGAACCGCCCTGATTTGAAGAATAAAAATGCAAAAACATATTTGCAAAAGCCGAGGCGGTTCTTTTCCAGTCAACACCATAATGAGAATAAAAGCGTTTATCCTCTATTGCAACAAATGCATTAACAAGATTTTGCGGAATACCGTAATATTCTTCACTTTTTGATTTGGCAAGTTGAGGATCATAACCGACCCAAATTCTGTTGAACTCGCCATGTAACCTCTGGTATTCGCTAAACTCTTCATTATTTTTGTTCTTTGTATAAATAGTTGTTGTAAAATTCAATTTTAATTCGTCGAGGTTTTCGGTCATAGTGCCGTCAACAGATGTGAAGGCATAAACCAAAAACACGCTGACAACAACGCTGACAACGATTACACCAACCAAAAACAGTGTCAGCAGTGTTTTGAAAACCTGCTGTTTTTTTGCAATTGATGATTTTTTTCTTTTACTTTTATTTGATGTTTCTTTTGATGAAAAACTGTTGAGGTCAAGCGTTTCCTGACTTTTGGAACTGATGTCTTCATATTCGTTATCAAAATAGTTATTCACAAAAACACCTCCGTGCTTAAAACATTATAATACTTTTTAACTAATTTTAACAGTTACAATATTTTTACAATTCTAAAAAATTAACTTGAAAGATTTTTCAAAAATGATATAATATATTTATTAAATATAAGGATGGATACTTTTTTGGAAAATAACGCTGTATCTGCCGGTGTAAAACTCGGCGGTCTGTTTAATTCAACCGAAATTCGAATTTTAATATGTTATATTCTTAATTCAATAGGCGAACCAGTACCGTCAAGTTTGCTTGTAAACGAATTGCATTTTGAAGGTATTGCAAACGCATTTGAAGTTAGCGATGCAATAGTCTATCTTGCAAAAAACGGGCATATTTTACTTGCCGACAAAGAAGATGACAGCTATACAGTTACCGAAAAAGGTATTGATACGGCAAATAGTCTTAAAACATCCCTCTCGCTTACCGTTAAAGACCGTGCATTTGCGCTGACAGTCCGAATGTTATCCCGCCTTAAAAACGCAAAGCAAACCGATTTTAAGATAGAATACGAAAACGGTGTTCCATATATAGTTTGTTCGGTGTTAGACGGAGAGCTTCCTTTGCTGAGCATAAAGCTGTTATTATCCGACGAAAATCAGTCATCGGCAATAAAAGAGCGTTTTTTGGATAATCCAAACGAAATTTATAAAATCATAATTGATAAGTTAACAAAATAGTTTAATGCGGTTGTTTAAGTAACAACCGCATTTTTTTATTCATTATAGGAATAAGTCGGAACAAGTGTCCTAACGATAGCCCTTATATCGGCGTTATCATTAGCCATATTATCTTTTAACTGTGTAAGAATAGAAAGGAATTCTTTTTCATCAAACATAATCGGTCTGCCGATATGTATAAGGCGGTTTTCAGTTCGCATTAAACCTTCTTCAGCAAGAAGTTTTTCCTCATACATTTTTTCTCCGGGACGAAGACCGATAAATTCAATTTTAATATCGGTATATGGTTCAAGACCGGAAAGTCTGATTAAGTTTTCAGCCAAATCAATTATCTTAACCGGTTCGCCCATATCGAGAACAAATATCTCTCCGCCTTTTGCAGTAGCACCGGCTTGTAAAACGAGAGACACGGCTTCGGGTATAGTCATAAAATAACGAATAATATTAGCATCGGTAACGGTAACGGGACCGCCCTCTTCAATTTGTTTCTTGAAAAGCGGAATAACCGAACCGTTGGAACCTAAAACATTACCGAAACGAACTGCTACAAATTCAGTTTTTGAGCGAGAATTAAAATATTGAACAACCATTTCGCAAATTCGTTTACTAGCACCCATAATATTAGTAGGATTAACGGCTTTATCGGTTGAAATCAATACAAATCGTTTTACTCCGAATCTATCAGCGCAGTCGGCAACATTATATGTACCGAAAACATTGTTTTTTATTGATTCGTTGGGACTGTCTTCCATCAAAGGAACATGCTTATGCGCCGCAGCATGAAAAACAAGCTGAGGTTTGTATTTTTCAAAAATTGCGTCAAGACGGTTTATATCCCTTACCGAGCCGATTAAAACTTCTAAGTCAAGTTCAGGATGGTCTCTCAAAAGTTCGTTTTGAATATCGTAAGCATTGTTCTCGTAAATATCAAAAATAATCAGTTTTTTTGGATTATGGCAAGAAATTTGACGGCATAATTCGCTGCCGATTGAACCGCCGCCGCCGGTTACAAGAACAACATTATCACTAACATATTGTAGAACACTTTCGACCTTTATATCGATAGGGTCTCTTCCGAGAAGGTCCTCAATTTGCACATCTCTGAGCGTTGCGGCGTTAACATTATCATCATTGAGCAACTGATAATATGAAGGCAAAACTCTAACCTTACAGCCGGTTTTCTGACAAATATTGAGAATTGCGGATTTTTTGCTGGAAGGACAAGTCGGTATAGCAAAAATAATTGTATCAATTCTATATTGCTTTGCCGCAGAAACAATTTCATTAGAACCGCCGATAACTTCAATTCCATTGATAATCGAGCTCTTTTTAAGTGGGTCATCATCAATAAGGCATTTAATGGAATATTTTTTCTTTTCGGAACTGTTACGAATATCATTTATTATTAAATTACCTGCCGAACCGGCGCCGATAATCATAATATTTCCTACAATACCGTCTTTTTTTGCCTTTAATTTCTTTCTTCTTTTTGCAACATGAGCTCTGAAAACAGAAATTAATGAAAAAGTTAATAAGGCAAGGAGCAATGCTTCATAGGGATAAAAATCAAAGGCTATTTCATTAATCGCCAAAGAAACAAGATATAATACTGATGCCGAAGCAAAAGAAGAAAACAATATTCTTATATAGGAAAACATATCTGTAAATTCCCAAAGAATATAATAAACTCTAAGCAAATAAAGCATTGCAATTAAAAAGTTCGGAAATCCTATCAGAAAAATAAAAGGAATTATTCGATTAGAAAATAAGATGTCTAAATTAAAAGTAAAAGCAGCGGTTGTAATTACCGCAATATCAGCAAGAATAAAATCAAGAATAAAATATTTCAATCTATTTATTATTCTATTCATGTTATCATCTCCAAACTTTAATCATAAGTACATTTTAGCATAAAACAAAAAAATAATCAAACACTACTTTATAAACTTGTTATAGCCGTTTCCGTATTGAATACATTTAGAAACTCGGCTAAGCGTTGCAGATGAAATATTCGTTTCTTGAATTACCTGATTATATGTTTTATCTTCCATAAGGAGTTTTGCGGCTTTAATTCTACCCGCCATCTGTTCTACTTCCTTTTTTGTACATAAATCATCAAAAAGATTTTTACAATCATCAACAGTTTTTAGTCTAATTAAAATCTTAAATAAATTTTCTATATCATTTTCGCTTATTTTTTTATCTGTCATGATAATCACCTTTCTTTTTTCAAAAAAATAAATAGCGCAGAAATGCAAAAAGCAGATTTTTATACTGTTATCTCAGTAAATTGATGCGAAATAATTGAAACTTTTTCGTATAACTCAACATATTTTGCCTTTGAAGACGAAATTGTTTTCAAAACTCCGCCCGGTTGAATAATTTCAATTTCCGTTTTGCTATCAGAGTTAGCGGTTAAATATGCGCAAAGGGCGCAACTTCCACTGGCACAAGAATTTTCATAGAATAAAGTTTCGCAGGATTTAACATAAACTATCGGGGTTATTTCGTTAGTTTTTGAATTGAAAATCATAATTCCCAATGCTGATAAATTTAGCTTTACTGCATAGGTTTTAAGCAAAATCTCAGCATCATTTTTGCTAACGCTGTTTTCGGTTATGATATGCGATATACCCTCAAATTCAACAACGGGCAAATTAAATGTTTTACCGTTAACATCAAAGTTATAATTATATATTGATTTTGGCTTTTCAAGGTTTATTTTACAATAATAGGCATCATCGGTTTTTTGGGATTTAACAGAGATTTCGTTTTTGCAACCGAAAACTTTTATCGCTGTATCAGCGCAATTATCGCAGTTGATATGCGAATATAAAACGGCAGCAGACATAGTTGCATTACCGCAAAACTCACCACCCGCCATACATAAATACGGTGTTTTTTTGCGAAAATCTATAAAACCCACCTGTTCAATCCTATTATTTTCTTTCATAATAATATCCGATATTTGAGTATAATATTTTTTATCAATTCCGTTATCAATTACAAGTGCCGTAATATTACCGGTCGGATTTAGAATATAATATTCAATCGTCATTTATTATAATTCTGCAAAAATTGCTTTGTCCTTTCGTTCATTGTATTTTCAAACAAATCTTCGGGTTTACCCTGCTCGACTATTACCCCGCCATCCATAAAAATAACTCTATCGGAAACGGCCTTTGCAAAAGCCATTTCATGGGTAACAATAACCATTGTCATTTTTTCGTCGGCAAGTTGTTTTATTACCTTTAATACCTCGCCTGTAAGTTCTGGGTCAAGAGCGCTGGTCGGCTCGTCAAAAAACAAAATTTCGGGTTTCATTGCAAGAGCTCTTACTATCGAAACTCTTTGCTGCATACCTCCTGAAAGTTCGCAAGGATATAGATTTTCTTTACCTTCAAGTCCCATTTTTTTGAGAAGCGCCATCGCCTCAGAAACAACCTCATTTTTATCCCTTTTCAAAACTTTAATAGGCGCATCGGTTATATTTTTAAGAACACTGTAATGCGGGAACAAATTAAAATTCTGAAAAACAAGACCAAAAACTTTTCTGAATTTATTAAGGTCTTTTTTATAGCAAAGTTTTCCTTTTGCATCAATATATGTAACATCATCGCCCATATAGGAAATAATGCCGTCGTCAACCGTTTCGAGTAGCGTTGCGCATCTCAAAAGGGTTGATTTTCCACCGCCCGAGGGGCCGATAATCGAAACAACCTCGCCCTTATTGACAGCAAGTGAAATATCCTTTAATACCTCGTTATCTCCGAAGGATTTTTTTATATTATTTATTGTTAAAACATTCATATTTTATCTCCTACTGTTGATAATAGCTCATAGACTTTTCAACTCGGCCCATAACAAAACCGACAATTGCGTTGAAAATATAATAGAATACACCTGCTACCAAAAAAGGAGTAAAACTTGTTTGAGAATTTGCAATTTGCTTACCTATTGTAAACATTTCCTGATATGAAACTGTAAATGCAATAGAAGTATCTTTAACAAGAGTTACGATTTCGTTTGTAATGCTCGGAAGTATTCTTCTTATTACCTGCGGAAGAATAATTCTTACAAAAGTTTGAAATTTTGAATAACCTAAAATAGTAGCAGCTTCGTGCTGACCAATCGAGATAGATTCAATTCCGCCACGGTAAATTTCCGAAAAATAGGCAGCATAATTTATGGCAAAGGCGACAACAACAGGAATAAGTTTGTTCCTCGAAACACTTACTCCGAAAATATAATAGGGGCCGTATGTAACAGCAAGAAGTTGAAGCATAAGCGGAGTTCCCCGAAGAACCGAAACAATAAACTGTGTTATTTTTGATACTATTTTATTTTTGCTCATTCTAAGCAGAGCGATTATTATGCCGAGGGGCAAGGAAAAAATTAAAGTCAGAAAAAATATTGCACAAGTCTTTCCGAGTCCTTGACTCATTTGAATTATCATTGTTTGTAAACTCAAAACGAAACCTCATTTCAAAAAAGCAAATTGCGGTTTAAGCCCCCTATAATAATAGGAGGCTTAAACCTTATGGAAAATTATGAAAAATTATTATTTACCAGCTACATAAGCTTTTGCAACGGGATAGTCAACAAATACTGCGTCAACTGCATTGCCTTCAAGTTCGGTAAAGCATTTTAAGAAACTGTCGCAAGTAACTAATTCTTTAAATGTATCTTTAAGATCCTTTAAGTCCTCATTGAGCAATGATTCACCTGAGGTACCAAGCTGAACTGCAACAACCTTATCTTTGAGGTCTTTTGAAGATTTAATTCCGCCATCGGTCTTAACAACAAGAACCTGTGTGTTGTAGTAGTAAGGAGCGGAAATTACATAGCCTGCTTCGGTCATAGAATCAAGGATAGTCATACCAGACCATACGCAATCGCATTCTTTTGCATCAAGCTGAACCAACTTTTGATCCCAGTTTACGCCGAATACCTTAAATTCCCAACCGAGAACTTCACATGCGGCTTTACAAATTTCAACATCAAATCCGGTATATTCACCGTTATCGCCCATGTAACTAAAAGGATTATATTCGGGGTCAATACCCATTGTGAATGTTCTCTTTTCGGCTTTCTTAACATCAACAGTTTCATCAAATGTTGCTTTTGATTCACCATTTAAGAAAAGAAGGTTGTCAACAATATCAGGATACTTATCGGCTATTTCTTTATACTTTCCGTTTTTAACAAGTTCTTGAACTGCGGCATCAATATACTTACAGGTTTCGTCATCGCCATTACGGAAAGCGATACCATATTGTTCTGCACCAAGTTCTTCATTGATAATTGTTAATGTTTCTGCTTTTGATTTTGATTCGGTTTTCTTTGCTGCACAACCTGCAAAACAAAGTAACATTGCAATTGAGAGTAATACTGCGATAATTTTTTTCATTTTTAATTTCTCCTTTTCCCTTGCGGGTTTTAATTTGATGGTCTTATTATACTTCACTTCGATAAAGTTGTAAAGCGTTTTTTTCAAATTTTTTTAACTTTGTAACATTTGCATAAAAAACATCAAATTATCAACCGTCGCTTTATCACTTTATTGTGCTAAATTAACGAATGCAATTATAAAGAGCGGGATTTTCCGCTCTTTATTTTCTTGTGCGCAACTTATTTATTCTGTCTCTGAGCATAGCAGCATGTTCAAATTCGAGTATCTTAGCCGCCTGTTGCATTTCTTTTGTAAGCCGTTTAATAAGGTCTTCTCTTTCAAGTTTGGATAATTTATAATCCGGTTTATCATTTTCAACCTTACTTCCGATTTCAATAATATCCCTAACATCTTTAATAACCGTCTTTGGCTTAATTCCGTGCTCTGTATTATATTTTTGCTGAATTGTTCTTCGGCGTTCGGTTTCGGTTATTGCCTTTTCCATCGAAGCCGTTACCGTATCAGCATACATAATTACGGTGCCGTCGGCATTTCTTGCCGCTCTGCCAATTGTTTGAACGAGCGAAGTTTCGCTTCTAAGAAAACCTTCCTTATCTGCATCAAGAATTGCAACAAGTGATACTTCC
This sequence comes from Clostridia bacterium, assembly GCA_024404145.1. Classification (GTDB taxonomy): domain Bacteria; phylum Bacillota; class Clostridia; order Oscillospirales; family Acutalibacteraceae; genus UBA737. The sequence goes on from JAKSQK010000007.1 coordinate 27,804, forward strand.
GGAATATCAAGGCCCTCTCTTAAAAGGTTGATTCCGACAAGTACATCAAATTCACCGAGCCGCAAATCTCTAATTATTTCCATTCTTTCGATAGTGTCAATATCATAATGCATATAACGAACCTTAACACCCAAGTTTTCAAGATATTCGGTAAGGTCCTCCGCCATTTTTTTAGTAAGAGTTGTAACTAAAACTCTTTCTTTGCGAACAGTTCTGATATTTATTTCTGTAACAAGGTCATCAATTTGCCCCTCAGATGGTTTAACAATAATTTTAGGGTCAAGAAGTCCCGTAGGTCTTATTACCTGCTCGGCGATAACCGATGCGTGTTCCTTTTCAAAATCCGATGGTGTTGCAGAAACATAAACCGCTTGATTTATATGACCGTAAAATTCATCAAAATTTAACGGACGGTTATCAAATGCAGAAGGCAGACGAAAACCATATTCAACAAGATTTTCTTTTCTTCCCCTATCTCCGCCAAACATTCCTCTAACCTGCGGAAGAGTTACATGAGATTCGTCAACGAAAAGCAAAAAATCATCGGGGAAATAATCAAGCAATGTTGACGGAACACTTCCTGCAGGGCGCCTCGATAATACTCTCGAATAGTTTTCAACGCCTTTGCATGTTCCAACTTCTCTCAGCATTTCGATATCATACTCGGTTCTCTGTCTTATTCTTTGCGCCTCAATTAGTTTGCCGTTTTCGTTAAAGAATTTTACCCTGTCTTCCATTTCGCCTTTTAATTCATTAAGCGCATCTTCAAGTTTGTCTTGAGGGACAATATAATGCGAAGCCGGATAAATGGCGACATGGTTTAGTATCGACTTAACCTCACCTGTTAAAGTATTTATCTCGCAAATTCGGTCAATTTCGTCGCCAAAAAATTCAATTCGTATTGCGTTTTCATAGGAATACGCAGGATAAACGTCGACTATGTCGCCTCTAACCCTGAATTTATTACGAACAAAGTTAACATCGTTTCTTTCGTACTGTAAATCAACAAGTTTTTTAATAAGGTCTTCTCTGTTTTTTTCCATTCCTGTTCGAAGAGAAATAACCATATTACGATAATCAATAGGATTACCAAGCGAATAAATGCAAGAAACAGATGCAACGATAATAACATCTCTCCGCTCAGATAATGCGCATGTTGCACTATGGCGAAGTTTGTCTATCTCATCGTTTATCGAAGAGTCCTTTTCTATATATGTGTCAGTCCCCGGAATATACGCCTCCGGTTGATAATAGTCATAGTAGGAAACAAAATATTCAACCGCATTATCGGGAAAAAATTCTTTAAATTCGCTGCAAAGCTGTGCGGCGAGGGTTTTATTGTGTGCTAAAACTAATGTCGGACGGTTGACACGCTCTATTACATTTGCCATCGTAAAGGTTTTGCCCGAACCGGTAACACCAAGCAGTACCTGTTCCCTATTGCCGTCTTCAATGCTTTTAACAAGCGTGTCTATTGCTTGCGGTTGGTCTCCCGTCGGCTTATAATCGGAATTGAGTATAAATTTGTCCATTCCCATCACCTCACTTATAAAACTATAATTATATTTATTATAACAAAAATCTTATAAAAATAAAATAGTAAATTTATTTGTTTGCCGTAATTTGTGTTTACGGTAAAAACATAATTTTAATAAAAAAACCCGACAAAAACCCAGTTGGGAATTTGTCGGGAAAAATTATATGTTATTACTTTGTTTTAACACTTTTCTTTGAACTCCAAGCAGAATAATACTTGCTTCCGCTTACGGTTTTATATGTGCGAATTCTTACATAGTATTTTTTATTTTTCGTAAGTTTTGTAACTTTTTTAGAAGTGGTTTTTGCAGATATATTTACTGATTTTGCACTCTTAAAGCTACTGGATTTGGAATACTGAAGCTGATAACCGGAGGTTTGAGAGGTTTGTTTCTTCCATTTAGCGGTAAAGCCCTTACTCTTAGCGGTTAAACTGCTTATTGAAGTTCCCTTCGGAACGATTGTAAATGTCTTTTTAAGTGAACTGAATCCTTCGTAATCTTTCTTAAAAGTGACTTTTACGGTATATTTACCGACAGATTTTCTACCTGATGAATATTTGACATTATAATATGATGAAGAGATTTTCTTGCCGTTGCTATCTTTAACCGTAACAGTCGGTTTCTTTACTTTTCCGTCATAAACATATGATGTTTTTGAAAGACTTAATGTTTTCGGTTTATAGAAATTGCCGCTGTAATAATAGTCACAGTATCTACAATCAAAGAATGCATGGTTATATGTAGAATATTTATATTTTGTTACATCATACTCGTGCTTATGCGGTCTTACAGTAAGCGATAATGTTTGTTCGGCATAGCCCCAATCATAATCGTTGTAAGAAGTTAAATTTGTTATTGAAAAATTGCAAAAATCAATAAAATACTTTTCGCCCTTATAAAGTTTAGCAGCCTTTTTGGTAATTAATGAATAATCGCTTGTATATGCGGAACATACACTTTTTCCGGTGCTGTCAACAACGGTTAAAGCAACACTAGGTGTTTTGCCTGTGACATATTTGTCTTTTTCGTATCCTGTTGCTTCAAATTCATAATATCCGGTTGAAGAGGGTGAAAAAACATAATAAACTTCGGTTTCGCTAACCAATGAGTCGTGCCAATCATGAGCCGGATACCCATATTTGAATGTGAATGACTTGCTTTTGTTAAGACTGATTGAATATGCATTTTGCGGAGTATTAACTGCAGCTGCAGACGCAGTAATAGAAGCTGCAGAAATGATAAGCAGAATGCAAAGAACCAATGAAATAATTTTTTTGGACATTTTAAACGCTCCTTTAATAATTAATAAATAATAATTAACAATAAATAATTAATATATATACATTTTATCAAAACAAAAACAAAATGTCAATAGTTTTTAAAAATGTATCTCGGGTCCAACTTAGGTTACGGCTACTGTCCGTTTATTTAATTTTAAAAGTTTTAAGATAAGTTTTTTGCCTGTTTAACCGGATTCTTGTCAATCAGGTTGTTTTGATAGGCATAATTAAAAGCGATGCTTAATACTTCCCTTGCTTTTTCGGCCGATGTGGTCGTTAGCGTTGATGCTTTTTCGAGTAATTGGTCGATATATTCTGTATTGCACTGATTCAGTTCAATATCTCCTACAAACGGCATAATCCACTGTTTCAAGGTATGCTCCATGTTCATTTTGCAAGCCGAACTGATTTTGCCACATTGAATATTGTAAAACCAATCTTCTAAAAATTCAGATAACAGCACCGTCCGTTTACCAAACACATTTCATCATCTACACCGTATACCTGCGGCATCCCGCCTTCACATATGTGTTTGAAAACAGCCGTAACATCATTTTCGGTGTCTGTTTTTGACGGCTTTGCAAAGTTTCAAGCGAAAAATCAAGCTCAGTGTCAAAAATCACATTGCTTTTTTCTCTTTGAGAAAGACTGTAAAGTTTCAAAATACAAAGTCTGCCGGCAAGAGTTTCTCTTATGCTTTTCATCATCTTTTATTGTTGGGAACCGGTAAGCCAAAACAGCCCCGTATCTTCGCTTTCGTCACACATAATTTTAATTTGCGCAAACAATTCCGGTACCTTTTGAACCTCATCAATCAAAATCGGAGGTTTATATGTTTGAAAAAACAATACCGGATCGTTTTTGGCCAATTCTCTTGCTCTTGCATTGTCGAGAGTAACATAAGTTCGATTTGTTCCCTCTGCCAAATGCTTCATCATAGTGGTTTTGCCGACCTGCCTTGCACCCGTTACAAGAATTGCTTTGAAATAGCCATTCATTTTTTCAAATTTTCTTTCAATTTCACGCGTAATATATGCCATTTTTTGCACCTCATTATTACGATAATCTAAAACTGCATTTTATATTATCATAAACATATCGTCTTGTCAAAACGCAAGTCGATAATATTAGTACACTGTATCATGTAATAATTTACCGTTTTTTCATGTCGGCCGTTTTTGATTGAGAGTACACAAAAATGCCACCTGCTCTTCGGTTAAAAAGAACAGGTGGCAAATCTTTATTTAACTTACTTTGAAATTACACTTTTTTTGCGTTTTTTGATTATTGTAAGTGCCGCAATCGCACCAGAAAGGGCAACAACTCCGCCGATTGAACCCCAACGGAGAGGTTTGTTCGCCCAGAAGATCAGGAACGCACTGGATGCTACCGATACATTTGTTATGGTCTCATCGTAAATGATGTTGTCATCTGTTCCGAAATCTGCCATATCATCGCACACAATTCTGATGTTCTGATACAGTCCTTCCGAAACCTCAAATGTCAACTGACCGTTTCCGTCTTCGAGTGCTTTTGTAAAGTCCTCATCGGAGAGATTCAAAAGCTCACTCACTGCTTTTCCGTCTCTGTCGACCAAGGTCACGACAATGGATTTAAGTGCACCGCCGTCATCGGTCGGAACAACCGTAACCATTTGCTTGTCGGTCTGATATCTTCCGTCCTTTGCAAGGCCTGTAACGGTGACAACAGGAGCTGTACGGTCAACAACAAACTTAATGCCGGCATCCTTGACATCGCTGAATGCATCGTTTGTCGCCTTATCCTTTGAAGATACGACTACCGTGTACTCGCCTTCTGCCTCAAACAGAGATTTATCAATCGTATAGGTGTACTTATCCCATTGTTCTCCGCCACCGGCATGGTCAACCTTATATTGATTTTCGGAAAGGTCCTTGCCGTTCAAGGTAACCTTGTACTCCTTGAGAGGATCGGCATTTGTTTCAACGACAACAATATCGTCCTTTACATTCTGAACATAGTATTTTTCAAGCAATTCAACCGTATTCTTGTTCAGTTCAAATGTAGAACCGCCTCTGTTGACGGAGAATGTCAAGAGAGTGTCATCACCCGAACGATTTACAGTATAAGTCGATCCGTCCGCTTTCACAAGAGAAACCTCGGAATAGGCGTTTCCTGCCTTATCCACAACGGTGCTTGTAATTCTGTAAATACCGTCATTTTCAATATTGGTAACGGTATACACCTTACCGTTTGTCGTATCCGAAAGAGCACCGATATCAAGTTTCTTGGTCTTGAATTCGTTTCCTTCTTTTACAACAGCCGTAAGAACAGGTGTGAATACATCAAAGTTGGTATCTGTCGCCGTAATCACATAGCCGATATTGCCCTCATCATTGTTGGCGGATTCATCAACGATCTTCGTAATGGAAACCGCAGGGTTGGTCTTGTCAACATAGAAGGTCTGTGCCTCAATATCTGCCGTTGCATTACCTGCTTTATCGGTATAATTGAAATCAAAGGTATAGAGTGAATCATTCGCATAAGATATCGTTGCTGTGTGAACATCACCGCTTGATGTCCAATTGCTTACTACCGGCAATGCAGAATTTGCACCGTTATCTGTTGCCGCCAATGTAATCTTAATTCTGGAAGTTTCAAAGTTATGCTCATTTACCGTGATAGTGGCAATTCGCTGTGCTTTGTAGTAATTACCGTTCTGTGCATCGTTATTGTCATACACAACAGTAAATGTCGGCAATGTCTTATCCACCGTGAATTTTTGCGGTGCAAGTCCGTTATATGTAACCGGCTTATTTGCATTATCTGCTTGGTCGATATATGAAATATCGAAGGTGTAATCACCGTCTGCGGAATAGGTTACGGTCGCTGTATGTGTTGTACCGTCTCCGTTACCTGTTCCGTTCACCGTCTTCCAGCCGGAAAGTTCCGGAATGATTCCATCTGAATTCGTGATCTTCACAACGACCTTATCAGCATTGAAATTGCGTTCGGAAATAACAATCGTTGCCGTACGGTTTGCCTTAAAGAAAGCATCGGTCGTGGCATCTGCAAATGCGGTATCACCGTCATTGTTATCGTAGCTGACATCAATCATCGGTGCGGTGATATCGATCTTAAGCTTCAGCTCCGCCTGGTTCGTATTGCCCGAATTATCGGTGGCAAAAACCTTTACCAAAACTTCGTTACTGTTATTCTTTGCAGAGCTTACAAGGATTGCAGCATCCTTCTCATATACCGGATACAGTTCAGACTGTGTAGGATGTTCTTTAGTGAAGCTGTAGAGAATACCGTTATCTTCATCAATTCCGGTTCCCTGAGTCAATGTGTTAAGGCTGTAAACTTCATAGCGGACTTCCTTTAATCCGGAGTATGTTCCGTTAATCGTCGGATCTACAACCTTTACCGCAACTCTGACATCCTTATTATAAATTCCGTTTGCAGGTTGCTGTTCAGCCGTCAATGTGATTTCAGGTGCCACTTTTTCAACAATCGGTGCTGTATGATCAACAATCACACCGTCTGTGCTGATATAAGTCGTATTTCCTGCGAAATCAACGATTCTGATATAAACGGTAAACTGTTCATCCGGTGAAACACTGAAATCAGCATACGGCTTCCAATCAGTGGATGCCAAATTCTTCAGGTCAGATACTGTTTTTGCCTTTGTATCGGAAGTTTTGTAGTAATCCCATGACTCGATCGGGCTTGTCGCATCGTCTCTGGTAGCTGTAACCGAAACGGTGTCTCTGCTCCACAAGCCGAAGGTCAGAGTTTCAATAAGTTTATCCCACGGATTCCATTCGCCAGCCTTGACCGTACCTGTAGGTTGTACCTTATCCACCGTAAACTCATACGGGGTTTTCGATGAGCCGGAGTCAACAGGCTCATTCGCATTGCCAGCTAAATCTTCATAACTGATTTCAAAGGTGTAGTTTGCATCATATACATACGGCAAAACAAGTGTATGCGTAGCATCATCGGGAGTTTGCCCTATGTTAGAAATCCATTCAAGGTTTTTAAACATCTTTGAAATGTCTTTTAAATATCCGTCCGCATTAATTTCTAACTTCTTTTTGTCAATAACAATAGGTTCACCCTTTGAATCAACCGCCTTGATTTTAATACCGGCAGTTGCTTTGTCTGCTTCAAAGTGTCCGGTTCTTTCGGTAATAACTATTGTTGCTGTTCTGTTTGCAGGGTAGTATCCTCTATTACCAACTGTTTTTCGGGGAGAATTGTTGTCATAGCTTATATCAATGGTCGGCTTAGTGATGTCAATATCAACCTTTACAGACTCTGTCGCAACATTTCCGGCGTTGTCAGTAACTTCAACATAGAGAACAACATCACAACTGTTGTTTTCCACAGAACTGATAGTAACGGTCTTCGCAAACTCATGAAGCAGTTCGGAATAGGTAGGTACATTTTCACTTTCTGCCACATAGTTGCTCATATCGTAGTCAAAGGTGTACAGTACTTCCTCCTGCGTTGTTATCCCGTCACAGGTAACCCAATACTTGACTTCATTAATGCCCGAATATGACTCATCTTTCTTTTCTACAACATTGATAAGGACATCCACATCTTCGTTGTAGAGCGGAACACCGTTGTGAGAAAGTTCCGTCTTTTCAGGAGTCAATGTCACACGAGCTTTTGTTTTATCAACGATATAACCGTCCGCATTGATATACAGATAGTTTCCTGCGTAATCCGTAACCTTTAAATATACAACGAATTTTTCATCCTCGGTAATATCTAATGTGGGATTTTCGGTAATATCGGTCCAGGAAGTAACTGCGTTCAAATCCGTATCACTGAGAATAGATGTTGCATCGGTTTTGCAATACTTGACAGACTCGATGGGACTAGTTACATCATCGCTCGTTGCGGATATATCTACCCCGATTCTGTCATACAAACCGAAAGTCAAAACTTCAAGAAGTTTGTCCCAGCTATGTGCATTTGCCATAATTGTTGCGGTAGGATCGACCTTATCAACAGTAAATTCATAGGGTGTCTTCTGCTCGGAGGTATCAACTTCTTCATTGATGTTTCCGGCAAGATCCTTATAACTGATGGCAAATGTATAATTTGCATCATAACTGTACGGCAAAACAAGTGTATGTGTTGCCTGATCGGGAGTTTGTCCTTCATTGGGAATCCATTCAAGTGTTCCAAACAACTTTGAAATATCTTTTAAATATCCGTCCGCATTGACTTCTAACTTTTTTTCGTCAACAACAATAGGCTCACCCTTTGAATCGACCGCCTTGATTTTAATACCGGCAGTTGCTTTGTCGGCTTCAAAGTGCCCGGTTCTTTCGCTGATAACGATTGTTGCCGTTCTGTTTGCAGGATAGTATCCTCTCTCACCGACAGTCTTATAAGGGGAGTTGTTGTCATACTCAACCTTAATGGTAGGATCGGTAACATCAATATCAACCTTTACGGACTTGGTATCCTCATTACCTGCGTTATCGGTCACCTTGACATTAAGTACTACATTACAACTATTGTTCTTTTTGGAATCAATAGTAACGGTCTCGGTAAACTCGTGGAGCAATTCGGAGTAAGTCGGGACATCCTCGCCTTCTTCCACATAATCGCTCATATCGTAATCAAAGGTGTAAAGTGCTTTTTCCTGCGTAGTTGTTCCATCGCAGGTTACCCAATACTTAACCTCCTTGATACCCGAATACGAGTCATCTTTCTTCTCGGCAACATCAATGCGAACCTTCACATCACCGTTATAGAGAGGGATGTCATTGTGTGAAAGTGTTGTTTCTTCCGGTGTCAGAGTGATAACGGAATCGGTGGTATCAACTACAAAGCCGTCAGAGCAAATATAATCATAATGACCGGCATAATCCTCAACTCGGATATAAACGACGAATTTCGCATCTTCCGAAACCGTCAGCGGTGCATAAGTGACGAATTTGCCTTCTGCATAGAGGTTATCCAACTGCGTGGAATTCAAAATCTCCGTCGAGTCGGTTCTGTACATTTCAAGCTTCTTGATCGGGCTTGTAGCATCATCAGAATCAGCGGTAACCGTAACCTGCTCATTCTTCCACAAACCGAAGGTCAGCGTTTCAAGAAGCTTTGTCCATGTATTATCTTCTGCAACGGTAACTTTCGCAGTCGGCTTTTCATGGTCAACAACAAACTTGTTTGAAGTGTGCGTAAGGTTGTTTCCAAAAATATCCGTATAATTTACGGAAAACTCATAGTTTGCACTACCGTTGAAATAAACCAAATATGTATGAGTTGCTTCATCAGGTGTTTCGCCTGCGGTAGTTGTCCAATCAACAACCTCGTAGGTCTTCCCTTGTGCGGTATCACCCTTAGTCTCGGTGACGGTCACAACCGGAGCGTCCGATGCATCGAACACGGAGGTTCTTTCTGTAATTACGATCTTTGCCTTACGGTTTGCATCATAGTATGCGACATTTTCATGTGTATCGACCGGCTCGGGATCATTGAAATACGACACATCAATGGTGGGCTTATTGATGCAGATTTTCAAAGAAATCTCTTTTTTGGTTTCATTGCCTGCATTGTCAATAACAGTTACAATGACTTTGATATTATCGCTGTTGTTCTTAGAAGAATCAACAAGAATATTCTTATTGGCATCAGCGGAATCCCACGAGGGAACAAGCTGTGCATAAGTAGGATCCTCGATGTCAAACTGGAACAAAGTCCCGGTTTGAGTTTGGGTTTCACCGTTCTTTACTTCATAAGAAACACTCTTAATACCCGATGATGGCTGTGCATCCTCTACCGTTACATTGATTTCAACATCTTTATCATAGTATCCGCTGCTGTTATTCGTTACAATATCAAGTTTAACATTATTGTCGGGAACAGCGGTTCTGTCAAAGACGATACCATTTGTAGTCGCATAGATATGCTGACCGGCATTATCGGTAACCTTGGTATATACTACGAACTTTTTGTCTTTTGCTACAGAGATGCCGGTGTCTTTATTGTACGATTCCCAATTATCAACCGCATCAAGCTCGGCTTCACTCATAATGTCGGTGTCATCCTCAACAACGATATATTTGACATTTTCATCTTTAACACCGGAGGAAGCATCTCCATAATCAACCGTAAATTTCATCTCGGAGGGTTCCCAAAGTCCAAGCGTGATAATTGAAAGGACTTTGTCCCAACCGGTCAAATTTTCGTGCTTGATTTCAGCAGTAGGAACTGTCGCATCTTTCTTAATCGTTACAGTCTGTGCTTCATAGATCTTACCGGTTTCAATGTGACGCACATAGAAGGTAACATCATGAACTCCGTCAACTGTAACGGCGTTTTCCAAAGTAGCTTTCCAATCAGCCGAATTTATGTCTTCGGCATAGCTGATCAGATATCCATCGGCAACTTTAATGGAAACATTGCCGGTATACCATTCGGATTCCGAATCAATTTTCTCGCCGATAATCGTATGGAACACATTTTCTCCAATTTCGGCATCTTTAACAGTAAGAACATAGGTTGCAGTTGTTTTGTTATAATTGCTGTCCGCCGACTTTGTTGCGAGTACGGTAACCTCACCGGTTTTATTTGTGAATGTTAATGCTCCCGTGGCAGCATCAATAGCACTTACAACGCCGTCATCGTTTTTATCAATTGAATAAACGATATTTTCGGTGCCGAACAGTGTTCCCTGTTCAGATGCGGTCGGTGCAACAAAACTGCTGTCACCGTTGATCATATCATATGTGTCTTTTTCAAAAGCGATACTTTGCTCGTCTTTCTTGACGACTACGGTATAAGAAGCCATATTGGCAGCATAGCGTTCGTTTGCCGTGAAAGATACGGTGACGATAACCGTACCTGCACCCTTGATTTCAAAAGCACCTGTTGCCGAATCAAAAGTGCCGTCAACAATAAATTCACTTCCGCTTGCTACACTGTAAAGAACTTCTATATCCTTTTTATCATCTTCGTCACCTGTTGTTGGAACAGAAGATGCGGGATTGACAAACTTATTCTCGTTGTCGTTAAATACTACTTCAACAGTAGCGCCTTTTTCAAACGAAATTGTCTGCTTTGCCTTGTTGATAGTAATGGTATATGAATCGGTAGTTTCTTCATATTGCTCGGTTTCACCGGCAGTCGCAGTAACGGTGATCGTGCCGGATTTTTTGATTACAAGGTTTCCGTTTGCATCAACAGTTGCAACATCTTCGTCAGAAGAAGAATATGTAATATCGGTTGTTGCCGTTGCTTTGTTCTGATAAGAATCGCCGTATGTGATCGCCGGAATACCGGTATTGCCTTTTTCAAAGGAAACCGTTTGCTCGGCAAGTTCAATAACGAGCTCATAAGACAAGGTCTGTGCCTGATATTCTTCTGACTGCGGCACTTTTGCGGTAATGGTAACCGTTCCCGCCTTCAAAGCGGTGACCTTTCCGTTTGCATCAACAGTTGCTACGGTGTTATCTGAAGACGAATATGTAACGGGAGTTGTATCGCCGCCGCTTACAGCATTGGTGTACTCGGCACCGTATTTGATTTTTTGACCCGAAACACCTTTTTCAAAGACAAGCGGTGTCTTTTGAGGAGCACGGTATATTGTGATAGTGTATGTTACATCTGTTGCATCATCATAATAGTCATTTCCTGCAAGAGAAGCCGTAACCGTAACAGCAGCATAATCTTCCCCCGTGGGAACTTTAAGTGCTTTTACTTTACCGTTTGCGTCAACGGTTGCGATCGTATCGTCGGAGATTTCATACTCAATTGTTTGATCCGAAGAACCTCCGGTTGCAGCATTTGTATACTCATCGCCGACATAAATGGCGTCTGGATTTGCTTCTGCAAAGGCAAGAGCCTCCTGCTCGGACTTGACTACGGTAAGAGTATAAGACGAAGTCTCGTCTTCATACAGAGTGCCGCCCGCCTTAGTTGCAGTAATTTTTACAGTGCCGGGCTTTTTAAGTGTAAGAACACCGGTGTCCGCATCCACTTCCGCCACATCGGTATTATCTGATTCATAAGAAACCGCACCGCCTCCGGAACCTCCGGTCACAGTGTTGGTAAACCCATCGGGGGCATTCCACTTGATTTGTTTGGGAGTTGTATTTGCCCAAACAAGTTCATCCTGGTCGCCTTTAACAACCGTTACAGTATAAGATGCAGAAGCAGGGACATAACTTACAGTTTCAACTCTCGTTGCAGTAATTGTCGCTTCTCCGATGCCGACAGGCGTAAGAATACCGGCAGCATTCACTTTTACAACACTTTCATTGTTTGATTCGTAGGTGTATTCTGCTCCGGAAACATCATCTGAAAGAGTGTCGTTCGTCTTATCGGTATCACTATACTTTATCTCAATAGCATCCTTTGTATAACTCATCTCGGCACGTTCTTTTACAACAACGCTTGAATCTTTAAAGCAAAGGATTTCTCCACCGTCACCGGCTCTCTTAATGCAGGAATGAAGTGTGTAGGTTCCCGCCGTTTTGAAGGTAGCACGAAAATAACTTGTTACATTATCCGTAAAAGAAAATCCGGTATCGAGGCCAAAATCTCCGTAGAACTCGTACCATTCACCGTTTGTTGACTCTTTGTATTCAAGCTTATCCAATGCTTCGGGATTGCTGAACTCAAATGAACCAAGAACCATGATTCCCGCATCCTCATTTGCCATCGTGGTAAACTCAAATTCGGTCGTCTCGCCGACAACAAAAGTCTTATCTTCTATATTGGTGGTAAGAGTGCTTCTGCCGTTAACCGTTACGGGAATGTTTTCAGCAGAGCAAAGAGTTGTTCCGTCCGAAGCCGTTTTTATGTATGCGCTGACAGTGAATACACCGACCTTTTTAAAGGTCACACGGAATTCGCTGGTCGCATCGGACATGGGGAAACCCGAATCAAGTCCGAATTCTCCGTAAAACTCATACCAATTCCCATCATTGTTTTCCTTGTATTCAAGTTTCTCAATTGCTGTGGGATCGCTGAAGACAAAGCTACCTTTCACAAGAGTGTTAATGTCATCATTAGCTTTTGTTGTGAATGTAAACTCCGTAGGTGTTCCCACAACAAAGCTCTTTTCCCCGATATCTGTCGTCAGTGTGCTGGGAGATGCCGCAAACACGCTGATCGGGACGAGGGATACAAGCATTACAAATGCAAGAACCGTCGCCAATATGCGTTCAGATATCCTCGTTGTTCTTCCTTTAGTCATTGTGCATACCTTCCTTTATCGTTTTATAGGTCTTATAATTTTTACCGTCTATGATGCTATGTATTACAAATGCAATATATGTAACAGAGAGAATCGGGAACATCGTGTTTTTAGGCAACCATCTGAAAATCAAGTCCGTAATAAGGAATGCTATTCCTAAAATACATATACCGTAAAAAACAAAGTGGGTAATATCATTTGAAAACACCAACATTCCGGGCAATGAAGGTCTCTCTAACCTACCCGTCGAATACGCTTTGATTCTCATTTTTCTCATTGCCGTATTTGTGAAAAACGTCAAAACAATCCCGACTATGAGCCCGAGCCAAAATAATAAACCCAAAATAATTACCGCCAATTTCTGTCCTTCATCTGATAACTTTTCCATTATCGGGATCGCAAGTAAAGCACCGGCGGACAGAAGAAAAGAAACCAATGTTATCAGCAAATACAGTCTATATCTTTTTAAAATCGTACTCATATGCGCCGCCTCATGCAATCACTTCATCCGTATGAATGAATGTGATCTCGTATTCGACGGCAAACGCAACAGAATCATCTGAAATTACTTCATCAGCGTGTTGGTCAAGAACGGTTGTCTCGCCCGAGTTATTTGCATTCAATACCGTTGTTTCGTTTCCGTTATTTCCATCAAGGACAGTCGTTTCGTATGCTTTCTGAGCATCAGCCGAAAGCTGTTCCGTCCCGATTTTGCCGGTTGCCATTGCTCCGCCCATCATATCGGTCGGCTCTTTTATCAATGAGCCTGTGGCGCTGATTTTATCTGTCAGCTTTCCACGTTCACGGTTAACCGCACTTGATTTATAGGTTTTATCCCCGCTGTTTTCATTTTGATTTCGTATGCTTTCAATTGCTTTTCGTGCCGTTGAACCTGTCAAATCACCAATAACACTCGGTATTCCCAGCAGAAAGAACAAAATCACGGCAATAATCAAACATAAACCCGCAAGACCGGCACCGCCAAAAAATATGTATCTGTAAATATCATATGTCATTATTCAGTGCCCCCTTATCCCTCGGTTTTTTTGATTGAATTGACTTTTTTAACTGTCTCGTCAATGTTACCATTAAGTGTCTTAATGCTTTCCTGAAGGAATATATTCGTAATTTTTGAACTGTTTTCTGAAATATCGTTAATTAGATTTATAACATCTTTTTGCGATTTTACCTCGCAAAGTTCTTTTGAATTATTCCTGATCATATTTACGATTTCATTCCATACTCTGAGTTTCAGGTCAAGACCTTCTGTATCATCAGAGAACTTATTCATCGCATTTGTGTTAAGAGCAATTATCTGTTCCCACAAATTCCCGTATTCTTCATTCAATTTAGCAAGTTGCCCGGCTTTGGAATACTTGGATATGTTTTGCAGGCAATTGGATATGTCGCAGTACATTTTTGCAATAGGATAATCCTCCTGGGCGTACTGAAACCAAGTCGCAGCTGCGGCATATTTATCTTTTTCAACACTTATATTGTAATAGAAAAGGTATGCTTCACCAATTTCATAGCAAACATCCGAGTAGCCTTTTGGATCTGCTTTTTCAAGTTCATCGAGTACTTTGACGGTTGTTGAGTAACCACTCATATTGGTGTCATCAAGACCGCCTCTGAGTTTGGAAAGTGAACCATTCTCTTCCGAAGTCAGTTCGCCGTCATTGATCAAGAACTTAATAAGACCGTCGTGGTCGTCCGTGCCGAGGTACGCATCCGTTCTTGTGGGGTCGGTAACAATAGCCTCGTAATAATCATCAACGGAAGATGCATTTGCAAGAATAAAGTCATAGTTTTCTTTTTTCTTGTTTTCGGCTGATACATATCCCCAAACCGAAACTGCCGCAAACACAAATGTAAGTATAGATGGAGTCAAAAACTTCCAAAGCTTTTTCTTCTGCTTTTTTCTGTATATGTCGTCTATTTCATTGTAATGCTCCAGAGCATACATAAGCTCAGCAGCAGATTGATATCTGTCATTGGGATCCCGCTGCGTACATTTTTGAATGATTCTTTCAAGTCCACTAGATAATGTAGGATTAATCTCTCGAATCGGTTTAATTTCGTAAGGAGGCTCACACGGATTCATACCGGTAACAAGATGATATAATGTTGCACCCAAACAATAGATATCTGTCCTGGCATCCGTTTGCCCCATACCGCCGAACTGTTCCGGTGCAGCATAACCGACAGTACCCAAACAAGTCGTATCGGCAAGATTCTTTTCTTTGAATTCTCGTGCCGTACCGAAGTCAATCAATGTTACATTTCCGTCCGGTTTCAGCATAATATTTGCCGGTTTCATATCACGGTAAATAATTGCGGGCTGACGACTATGCAAATATCCGAGCACATCGCATAATTGCTTTGCCCATTCAATTACATTTTCCTGAGGTTGTGCCCCGAATTCATCTAGTGCTTTATTCAGGGAGTTTCCCTGAATGTAGTCCATGATAATAATGAACGATTCATCGGTATCAATAACATCAATAATGCTCGGCAAATTCGGATGATTAAGCTTTTTCAGAATATCCGTTTCGGCGACAAGCCCTTGTTTCACGGACTCAAAATCAAGCACGCCGTCTTTGCGGACTTCTTTGACCGCCCACTGTTTATTTGCTTTTTCGTTCATGGCGAGATAGACAACGCTCATACCGCCTTGACCGACTTTATTCAGTATTTTATACTTGCCGTCAACAAGAGAACCTATCTCAAGCATGTCTATCCCTCCTTCAGAATGTCCTTATCAGTGCAACCGTAATGTTGTCCCGTTCTTGTCTTTGTTTGTTTAATTCAATCAATTCACTCGATGCTTGATTCATAGCAGATTCATCAAGCAACTTGTCCGGCTGAAACCTGTCATAAATTTCTTCAGAAGTGATTTCATGTCTGAAACCGTCACAGCAAAGCATATACACAGCGTTTGTCTGGCAATCACCGAAAAACATATCGGGATAAACCTCATCGGAAGCGCCGACACATTGAAGAAGCACACTTCTTCTTTCGTCTGTATGTGCTTGTTCTTCGGTCATATTACCAAGTGCGACTTCACGGGCAACAAATGTTTGGTCATTCGTGATTTGTCTGATGCCGTCATATAGTTCATACGCTCTCGTATCGCCGACATTGATGACATAGTACCGTGTTTGTGTCAAAAGCATTGCCGTAACGGTCGTACCGAGTTTGACACCCTGTCCTGCTCCGTACGCTTTGATTTTATTGTTTTGCTCGGTAACGATATTTTCCCACTGTGACCGTATTGCAGAATCTTCAATAGGCGATTCACAAAGAACCGGCAATTCGGTCATCAGCCAATTATCAAAAGCACGAATGACCGATGCAGAAGCAACTTCTCCTTTATCAAGACCGCCCATTCCGTCGCACAAAATTGCAAATACCATTCTTCCTTGTTTGGTATTCACAACCTTGACAGAAAGACTGTCCTGATTTGTTGATTTGGTCAATCCTATATCTGTGTTACCTGAAACAATAAAATTCATTCTTTATTCCTCCGTATTTTGGAATACCAAGCATTGCAACAAACCCGACACATCAAGCACAACTAAAAGTACTTAATTCTGTATTGTGTAATCGAGTTGCGTGCCAAAATCACTTTCCGCTTCTTTATATTTATTTTTTCTGTTATTTACTTGTAAGGTGACTGCCATTGCCAAATTCAAAATTGCAATGCAAAGGACAAAATATCCAATTGATGAAATTTCAAATGACACTGAATATTGCGGCATTGAACCGACTATCGGTATAAACAATTCACAAATATAGCCCGTACAAAGTGTGCCTATTGTTAAAAGAAGCTCAAATATCGCAACAACTATACATGATTTATAACAAGAAAAAATAATCAATACAACCTCAATAATGCTAATAATCGACACTTTTAACAATTGATTATTATGTTCAGATTCGCTAATTGTCGGTTCATAAACAGAAGAATTGTCCCCTAAAGGCAATTGAGAATGATTGCAACTTTCTTCATAAACTGTAATGCAATTAAAAGCACTTAATGCAACAAATAATACAAGAATAAAAATTGATAAGATTTTCATTATTCTCAAAGGAGATTTTTGCATTTGCATTACAAATTCACCTCATTGCAGTTAATAAAGATTGAACTCAAAATCCTCATTTGCTAAACGAATTTTGGTCCCATGTGACAACTGAGTCTCAACATTACTTTGAATCATTCCGCCATTTACATATGTATGATTGGTTGAGTTCGTATCGACAATAAAATACTGTCCGTCACGGGAAATAATATTGCAATGGCTTCTGCTTACGGCAGAATTATCACTTACAAAATAATCAACATAGCTCTTCTCTTTACCAATTCTGAATACCGGCTTGTTAAGATTGATACGCTCATTGTTTTTCGTTCTGATAAGATGAGGCTGAACCTGAACTTCGGCTGAAGTGGCACCAAGCACAGTTGTTTCGCCGATTTTTCCGCCGCCACCAAGAACTGTGGTTTCACCATAGCTTGCAGAACTACCCTGCGGTTGCAAAGGGGCTGCATAAGCCGGCTGTGTAGGTGTTGAATATGTAGGTTGGGTAGATTGTTGTGCCTTTGGCTGCTGATTACCCGCTTGATTTTGCACTGGTTGCACCTGAGACTGTTGTGTTTTTTCAGAAGGAGTCTTTTGCCCCGGTATAGCAAATCCGGAATTTGATGAAGCACCGGGAACAGCGAAGCCGGGATTTTGAGATTGCTTTTGTGGTTGTGTCGAAACAACAGGTACGTTTGCCTGTCCCTTGCCACCTTTTTTTGCTGCCTTTTGTGCATCATATAATTCTTTGTTTTCTTTGTTATAGTGTTGCAATAAATAAAAAAACGAAATCTGTTTATCTGTTGTTTTCGGTTGTGATGAAGCGGTTTGCGCCGGTGGAACTTCAACATTTGATTTAATCGGTTGTTGATCCACATTAGGCTTTTGTTGAGAGGTTTGCTGTACGGACTGTTTCACTGTAACTTGTTGTGGTGTTTGCTGTGTAGTCGATTGTTGAACAGCATTTGTCTGAACTACCTTTTGTTGAGCGGGCTGGGCCTTGGGTTGAACCGTTGACTGAACAGTTGATTGAGCCACTGTGTTTGCCGTTCCTTTGAGAGAATCCAATACTGCCTTAAAATCATTAAGTGAAAAGACCGGTGTGCTATTCAAATAATTTATAATTTTTGCTACATGATCACAGTTTTCTGTCTGATCAAATTGCGTGCTAAACATTATTGACTTAAAGAAGTTCGCCAAATCGCCACATAAACTTTGCTCGCTGATAGGAAGACAAACTAAAACAGTTTCACATGTAGAAACATCTGCAAAAATATAATTAAGATCAAGCAATATTGAGTTTGTATCAATCATATAATCTTCTGCCGAAAGCATTGCATCAACGATTCCGTTAAAAACACCAAGCAGACGCTTTTTATTAACAGCACCCTCAAAAAACTGTTTAACAGAAATCTTGGCAGAAACATTGTATTTAATATATTTTGTTGCGTCCATTTGAGTGAAAATCGCCGGTGCCAAGCCGGGAATTTTGTTATTTGTCAACATTCCAAGGCACATAGTGTCCACTGTATCTTCTTCACTAATGGCATAAACCAAATAAGTCATTGTCCCTTGACTTTCAAATGTAAATTCCGTCATTTTTCATATCTCCTAACTATTTATTTGGTGTAAAAATTTTACATTGTTTATCTTTGTATATAATTTTGTAATCATCGTCTTTTGATAAATATACATTTAATACATCGGTATCAGTAACAAGTATATGTGTAAAAGGATAATCATTCAAAAAATCCTTATAATGAATATTTCCTTTTTGCAATGATATATATTCACCAAAAATATCTTTCCGCTTATTATTTGATTTTAAAAAAACTTCTGCTCGAGCATCTATATAAGAACTGAACCCATTGTACTCGGCATATCCTCCATCATAAAAACTCGTGTATAAAATAACCTTATTTTTTTCTGTGTTTTCTGATAAGAAATCGATTGCTCTGTATGTTTCCGGATAATCTTTTAAAGCATCATAATCACTAACTATTACATAAATGGAAGCAGTAATAATTGATATTAAAAATACAGAAATTAAAGTTAAAGATTTTTTGGAACCATAGTTAAAGAACAATTTATCTGCTTTGTTTTTTAAAAAAAAAGATAACGGAACACATGTTCCTATAAGAAAATACGGAATACTTTTTACAGACATTAAAGCAAGAAAAATCGTTCCCATAGAAAGTAATATATATCTTATTTGAGATTTTCCGTTTTTGTTTAGAATATAGATAAAAATCACTAATGAAAGAATTATAAAAAAGACCACACCATTTAAAGTCTTTACATCGGGGGCTCCCATTTCCAGAATACTATTATTTATATCTTTGTTACCAAATGATGTAAATATATATATAATTGATTTATATCCATACGGGTTTATTAATCCTATACACAGCATTATTATGGTAATGACATACAACGGAATCTGATTGTATAAAACTCTTCTTTTTGATATTGTTTTTATAACTCCTTCGACAATGTACGGTAAAATAAAAGCAAATAGCATCCACCACATTGAAGAATGACAATTAATCAGTACAAGTGATAATATCGGAAGAGGCAACAAACATAACCACTTTTTTTCTGTTGAATACTTTTCCAAACATATTAATTCGATAATTAATATTGGATATGTAAATATTTGCGGTCTCGATACCATAAACCAAACACATAAAAACAAATACACAAAAGCCGTAATTATTGTAGACAAATATATTTTTTTATTAGACAGCATCATACATAGTTTATATATGAGAAAAGCCGTTAGAATTGACATTGAAAAGACTAAAATCAATACTCCTATTTTCCCAAATTGCATATATAAAAAATATATAATTAAATCAAAAAGCCATTGTTGAATAATAAATTCAAATCCGTTATGTATTGTAAAAGGTTCAAAATTAGGAAAGCCATAATTAACAACATACTTTCCCTGATTTAACAAAAACCAAAAATCATTATCAAGATTAAGCGTAATTGCTATTGTCGGCAACAGCATAAAAGCAAATAAGAAAATCTTTTCATACTTTTTATACTTGTTATTTATCATTAACCTGCTCCATTTTCGTGATATTCTTGTTCGCTATTAACATTCCAAACATCGTCAATCGTTGCCAATCCATTAATATAGCGAGAAGCTAATATTCCGGTAAGCATTGAATGATCCATATTGTTGTATCTGTGTTGTCCATTTCTTCCTACACAAATTAAATTATGATAATTTTTCAAATAATCTTTGACAACATCAAAATTTGAATATGAACCATAATATGCAGGGTAAGCTTTCTTCTCTTTTAAAACAACATAATCCAAAACTTGGTTTTTATCAATAATTCCAATTTTAGTCAATTCTTCTATAGCAAACTCGGAAAACTTTTCGTCGGATAAATTCCACAGTTCATCATTTTCAAAACAAAAGTATTCTAGTCCGATCCAAACAGTATCTTTTGGACGGGCCACCAAAAAAGGCGACCAATTATTGAAAATTTGTATTCTGCCAACTTTTACAGAATTATCTTGAACATATATCCAACAATCTGGCGGAATGTCATTTGTAGTATTCATTGTTGTAGTGTTTTTAATGGCAAGTTTATTAACGAGCAAACCAACAGTAACAAAATCTCTATATGGCAATTTATTTGAAACTATTTTAATATTGTGAGGTATTATATCGTTCAACATCGTAATCAATTCACTTATTGATGTAGATGAAATCAGAAAATCGCATTTGATAGTATTCGCTTTACCTGATTTATTTTCTATTTCAACCGAACTAATACACCCATTTTCAACATTTATTTTTTTACAAATTGTATTATATAAAACCAAGCCTCCAGCGGTTTCAATTCTTTTAGCCATTTCTTCCCATAATTGACCCGGACCGTATTTGGGGTAATAAAATTGTTCAATAAGTGATGTGTTTCTTGTTTTATAATCTTTATTATGTTTTTTGGCAAAAAACTCAAAAATCATTTTTGAAATCGAAAGTTCTTTTACACGCTGTGATCCCCATTTTGAATCTAATTTTGATGGAGGGACTCCCCATAGTTTTGTTGTATAACCTTCAAAAAACAACTTATATAACGGTTTCCCAAAACGGTTAATATAAAAATCTTCTAATGATTTTCCTTTTTGTTTAAAAATGCAAGACCAAAAGTAACCGAAACCGCACTTGAGGCTTGTAAAAAATCCCAAGTTTTTTATGGTTTCTAAGTTTAATGATATCGGATAGTTATAGAAATTGCCTTTATAATATATTCTTGATACTCTTCTCCTCAACAACATCACATTATCGTTATCATTTGGATCGGCAGTTCCCGTATATAGGCAATTTTGCGGTTTTTCAATACTGCTATCAATGGGTTGTCCTTGCAATTTTAGTAAATCCAGCCATATATCATTTATAAATTTGTTTTTTGAAAAAAATCTATGACCACCCAAATCGATGTGATTTCCTTTATATTCTATTGTCTTAGAAATTCCTCCTACCTGATTTGACTGTTCTATTACTATAATTTGAACATCTTTGTTATCCTTTAAAAGTTGATACGCGGCTGTAAGTCCTGCCGGACCCGCACCTATAATAACAACATTTTTCATTTATCAACACCTTGCTTGTATATCAAAAAACGTCGAGCCAAAAAATTCCAAATCAAAACTATACCGGCAACAAATATTTTACTAATTTTATAATTAATTAATAGGGTTTTCGTCCCAACAAACATTCCTATTTCTGTTATCAACAATCCGATAATTCCAATAATAAGATACAATAAAAAATCGATTCTGTTATTATTTGTTCTACTATCCAAAGATGAAAAAACATGGTTTTTAGAAAGAATAAAGTTTATAATCATTCCAATCAAAAATCCCAATGCAGTAGCAATATAAAGACCGCTTTTTATGTTTTTAAATATTGTAACTTGTAAAACTGTCAGTGATGAAAAATCGGCAACAAAAGATATAGCCCCAACAAAACAATATTTTACAAACTGGACTGACAAACTTTTATTCTTCATAGTTTAAACTGTATAATCTTATTAATTGCCAAATGTTTTCATTTTTCACAAATGCACAGCCCTTAGAATTAAAATCTTTAGCATCAACAAATTGACAATCAATAGCTATATTTCCATCTATGTCAATAAAGCCCCATTGACCATCTTTTTTGATTGCAGCAAATCCATTAATGAAACTGTGAGCATCCTCGAAATACAAATCCTCAAATACAAATTTTCCACTTGAATCTACAAAAGTCCAACCCTTATCCGTTTCAACAGCAGCATATGTGTCATCCAAAAAAAGTTTTGCGTTTTTAAAGCGTTGATCAGAAACCGATTTTCCTTCTTTGTTAATCATATAGAAGCTACTACCATCATTAACAAAAATCACACCATTTCTGTAAATAATGCCTCGTGCATCTTGGACAACTTCTACATATTTTTTATCACTTATAGGATTGAAATCTTCGTTTAGTATGTTCCATTTTCCATCCTTTTCAACAGCAACAACAGTATTTGCTAGTAGAGATGTACCTGTATAATCAGAGCTGATTTTTTCATTCTTTTTATTATAGAACGACCAAGTTTTTCCGTTGAACAGTGCAAAGTTATCCCCTACGGCACAAGATAGCGATAATACTTTATCTTTGATTTTAACTACTTTCTTCTTATTGCCTTGGTTATCGATAAAGTAGACCTCATCATTTTCATCAATTACCGGAGATAATTCGTCTATGTAAGGTCCTATATGTTTAAACATAAACGGAGCACTTTTTTCCCCAATCTCGTTAACTAAACCCCATTTACCCTCGTATTCAACGGCACAAAATCCCTCGCTGTAAACATCAACATCGTCAAATGCTTCGCCATAATAAAATACATATTTAATTTCTTTCATTGTTGACGATATACTTTTTGATTCAATTTTTCTTTTTACTATTGTGTCGTAAAGGGCAAAGCATCTATTATAATCATTGTTTTCGCGATATCTTGACAGTAAAAATTCATAAGCCTGGGGATTCGTATCAAAAGTTTCAACCATTTGTTCACCCCAACCGATAGCACCAACAACATCATTGATTTTCACATAAAAATTACCAACTTCTACATTAACATCAATTGTGTTTTTTATTCCAAGTGCTTTCGCATAATTTTCTAAAGCGTCGACAGCGATTCCTTGCTTAGCATAATCACGTGCGGTTGAAAGATAATTATCATATTCTTTTGCAGTTGTTATTCTTGTGTTAAACAACATATAAAACGAAAGTACCAAACATACTACCAACCCAATCGGCACCCAAGCTTTATAACCTTTCATATTTTTGACCTCACATTCCTGTTAAAATAATAGATATATAGGTTCCAATCATAATTGATGGAGCAAACGGAACAACATCTTTTCTTCCTTTCTTTTTGGTTATAAGAAGAAATACTGCTGTTAAAAACGCTACTATTAATGAAGCAAAAATAGCACTCCATATACCGTTAAGTCCTAAAAGCAACCCCATAACGATAAACAATTTTATATCGCCATATCCGATAGAGTTTTTCATGCAAATTGAACATAAGAAAGCCGCAAGTGCCAATCCTATGGCGGCTATAACCTCAGAAATCAAATTGCCGACAATGTATTTCCTTTCAAAAATTATTTCAGCGATAATAATAATACAACGGTATATCAAACCCAGCAGAATAAACTTATTTGGTATTTTGTAAGTTTTAAAATCAATAAGTCCTATCGGCCATAGCAATGATAATAAGCATACTCGTTTTAACGAAAACAAAAAAGAATTAGTTTTGTAAAAGCACATAATGAATACTGCTATTGCAATATTAACAAGAAAAAATATTGCACTGTATATATACAGAAATCTCTTGCCAACTACTTCGACTGTTTCGTTTTCCTGATTGTTTTTATAAGTATGTAACATATAAAACGAAATAACATTAAAAGCCAAAACAAAAAACAGAAAAACAATTTTATCAAAATTCATTCAACCACCCCTACCGCATTAACTGCCTTTATCTTCCTGATTTGTTTCAACATTATCAAATGTCGGATCGCCATACCCAGTTTTTACCTCAACATCAACACCGGGATTTTTTGCTTTAAAATTATTAACTGCGGTATTCAATGTTGTCATATCGGCAGAGTCAGGAACAACAATTACTACTTTATATGTACGGGTTTCTTTTGATGATTTAAGTACAGTGTCCTTTCCTGACGAATTTTTAACCGTAACATCAGTTCCTAAATTTTCAACACCCGACTGCAATGTGGTGAAGGTTTGTTTAATTGCGCTTTCTATTGCCGCAGGATTTCCGTTATATGTTGCATCAAATGTATTTAAAGAACGAATTCTAATAAATTGATTTTTACCGGAATCATAAGCATGAAAATCATTGCCGGAAGATGTGTAGGAATAATTCTTCTTTTCAGATGTAATAATTGAATTCCCTCGCGAAAGATTGCTGGCATCCCATATACTTTTTGAAGCCGGCTTGGATGAATCATTACTCTTTAACGAAACTCCTTTCCCCCACGCCTTGGTATCGGCTCTTTGAATAAAATTAAATGTATACTCGGTATTAAGCAACCGAACTACTTGAACTTTATAAGAAACAATAATACTGATTTTACTTTGATCCTTATCGGTTAAAAATGTTGTGTTGATAAAATTCAGGCCGCTTAACCCATCTTTAACATGACAACGATGCAAAAATGCTTCAGGAGTGTCACCTTCAAAACTAACTAAATTTTTCTTAACAAGTTGCTTTGCAAGACCCTTTCCCAAATCATTTTTAATATATTCTGCTGCATTGTCACCTTGTGCTTGTGCTCCGGCAGTGGCAAACATAGAAGAAATATCAGACGAAAAATTTGAGGTGCCGTTACTGATTTTATTTAATACAGTAGAAAACGAACCCATCAATTCGGAACTTTTTCCGCCCTCGCCGGACATGTGTTCTGAAAGGTTAAAGGTTTCATATAAATATGCATATTGTGACATTTCTTTTGCCGCAGAATTGATTGCAACACCCATTTTTGCCTGAACATAACATATATCTACGATAGAAAGAATGATATAAATTGCAAAAACAAATGCGGATAAAGCAATGGTAGCTTCCGCCACAATTGCTCCTTGCTCTCTCTTTTTTATTTTTTCAATATATGCTTTTATCCGCTGCATAAGTCACACCACAATTCTTCCAAATTAAAAGAAATCACTTTGCTTGAAATTTTAAATTATATTCTGCTCCGTTTTCTTTAACATATTGTTCAATGCTACTTCCCGTTTCACCAATTACTAGCAATTCTTTATCAACATTCTTAATAAACGGTCCATCAATTTTTGTAACAGAACTCGGAATCTCGATTTTTTCAAGACCTGTAAATCCAAAGCAAGATAACCCAATCTCAATCAAACCTTCATTCAAATCAATTTCAAATAAAGAGGAACAATTTCCAAATGCTTGTTTAGCGATAGTTTGCAACGATTTCCCAGAAACAAATACTTTCATACCATCACAATTAATAAAAGCATTCTCATCTATAAGTGTTACAGAATCTGATAGTTTAAAACCTAAAATAGTAGAGCAATTTGCGAACGCAGATCTACCAATATAAACCACAGATTTCCCATCAATCTTTTCCGGAATACATACTATTTCATTGTTTCCGTTGTATTTCGTAATCGAAATGCCACCATCAATATCTTCATATTCAAATAAAGAAGCATCCGTTTCTTTTGCATTCTTTACCGATTCAATGGAGATGGTCATATCTTTGGAATTATCATCTTGAGAAACATCTGCAATTGTAGTATTGTTTCTATCTTTTTTATTATTTCCGTTGCCTTTGTCTTCATTTCCGCATGCTGTCAGTGAAAAAATCATCATCAAAATCAAAAATAAAGCAATTAAACGTTTCACAATTATTTCCTCCTAAATTATGAATATCCTCTTATTTCATGTATTTCAAATGTACACCAATCGTTTTTGTCCTTTGGATTATTAGAATATCCTTGTGCAATTGGCAATGCTAACATTAACGGTTTTACTCGTATCTTTGCATTCAGTTCAAAATATGACCTTGCATTTTTTAGCATATATGTGTTTTTGCCAGTATCTTTTCGCATGTTAACTTGAATTAAATCGCCTATGCGTCTGTACATTTCCGAAGCAGAAGAATCACTTTCAAATCCTAGATACAAAAACATATAAATGTAATCACTATAAAATAATCCTTTATCATTATTTGTCTTTGTATCTGGTTTGGCACTAAACCTTTTATCAAGGGTGTACCACCAATCATCTAATTCCTTGTATATTTCAACCGGAAAACCATCCTGCAATCTGTCTAAATCCTTACCTGTTTCAAATGCTGTAAGTAATAGAATTGCCACACATTTAGTTATCGAAACCGGTACAATTCCTGATGTTGCAGCAAAAACTCCGTCAGCAATCAGTTTAATTGCCTGAGCGGTTGTATTTCCGTCTTTTGCTACCCAAAAATTCTGAAATCCCGATAATGTATTAAGGAGATAACGAATTTCAAAAATGTCTATATATGCAGACTTTACATTATCCTTATTTTCTTTGCCATAGAGCACATACTCGACCTCGGCGCCAAAAAGTATATTATTTGTCGAATTTATTTTCTTATTTGTTAGCGTTTGGTTATATGTATCGGTTATCTTACTGCTGTTCCATGCATCGTTTTCGGAACTATAATCATCTGTAGAAGTTGGCGGTTTACCGTTCTTTTCTTTATAGAGATTATACTTCCCCTCATTTTCATAGGTAGCATAACTGAACATATCCATTACATATTCCGTTGAATAAAGCGAATCTCTGATACCGTCAAATTTCATATTTACCAAACTGGATATAATATTTCCTAAACTGGTAATCAATCCGCTTCCGAGCTTAAACTGCCCGTTTGCATCCAAACCGGAAGGAAAGTCGGCGCCAGCATAATTACCGTTGTTGTATAAGTTGGTTTGAGAAACCGAATCTGACCTAACTTTTTCTTTTGCGTTATCTCCTTCTTTAGTACCATCCGATTCTTTTCCATGAACCCTATCTCTTTCTTCCTGAACCTTTGAATCGTCGGTTTTATCAAATTTAGTTTTTAACCAATTATAGAATTTTGGAATATCATTTGTGAGAACCGGGTTATACTTGGCATCTTCAAAGTTATAAGTTTTCACTTCGGAATTTTTATCGGCAGAATAGGGTGTAAAGGTTTCTTGAAAAATCGATGCCGCTTTGGAAGAAACTGCCGAATTAGTAAGGTTCTCACCTATCTTATTCTTAATTGCATTATAAGCGGTATTATAACTGTCTATATTTACAAGTTTCTTATCCGAAAACTTCATTGACTCGATGGTTGATTTGACGTCCTTTAACCGATCACGGATATTTACAAGTCTTGTTTTGAAATTTAAAACATCTTGTTTCCCTATACTAATAATTTGTTGCTTTTTGGGGTCCGGTTCAGATTCGATTTTTACTATGTCATCCCAGTCGATTTTTGCCATAGCGGTGTCTTGAACTTTGGCATTATTTTTCCATGTGTTATAAGAACTATGATATTTTTCCGCTTTGTCACCCAAAGCATTTAAACTGTACGGATTAATTAAAAGAGCACCGCCGTCAATCAATTTATCAAGCGTTTTAATACATTCAGTCAACTCCGTAACATCGCCGGAAAGTAGTGTATCTACATTTTTTATAGCGTTAGATACCGTTTTGCCGTTAGATATCGTCACTTTATCAGGATTGATTTTATTAATGTTTTCCCGAGAATATTTTTCAAGTTTATTTACTAATCTTAAATACTTATTATTCGTACTGCCCTCTGCAACACCGGCTGTCAGATAATCCCTTTGCAAATCCTTTACCGATTGTGTCAGACTGTTAAAGCGAGTTTCCCAATCGGTTGGAATATCATCACCGATGGTGCATTTTTTTATAGCCAAAACCTTAGCGTATGAATCCAACATTGAAGTGGCAGAGGATTTAAACTTTTCAATGGGTGAATTTGAGCCGGTATTTACCAATGAATTTACTTTTTTCCACCACTGAATGGGATTGTACTGATTAGCTGATGAACCGATACTTGCATTTACAAAAGTATCGCCGGCAGCATCCGAAACAGCTTTTCGTTTATTTTTAAAATCTGTAATACGGTTTTCCAAATCATTTAGCAAACTTGTTATTTTTGAGCCATCAATATAATAAATATCGTTCCCGGAATCATCCTTTTCTTTTCGTGAATAAATTTTGTTGCTTTTTTTGTCATAAGAATATGTATCAATTCTATAGGTTGGTCTGTAAAACTGCGTTAGATTGCTCGTTCCATTCAAATTGGAGACCATTTTTGAAGACACTTCGCGGTATGTTTCTCTGGCTGATTTCATATCGGATAAGTATTTCTTCAATTTTGTTACCGACATTTTCTTATTTTCATATTCAAGTAATGCCTTATATGTCTTAAATGCAGCATCCATAAAATCTTCTTCTGCATCTGCATATTCTCGCTTATCTTCTACTAATTTTTCGTCTTCCTTGGCATTATCAAAAATGTTTTTTGCACCGGTATCTTTTAAACGTTGAATTATTTTGGATGAAATACCTATTGGTGCTCTATATTTCATAAATTCGACAATTTGATCTTTCATTATTACAGATGAAGTACCTAATGAAGCTTCTGTCGAATTTCCTCCTTTATACCCACTCACAATATCTTTAGTTTCTGTCTGAATCTCCATCTGAAATAAATCATGAATAGTTTCGTTATTAACAAGTGTGCTTACATATGTTAATAATGATTCAGCATCATCAGCACTTAGACCTTGTGAATATAATGCTTCAAGAAAAAATTGAGCTGATTCCTCATAAAAATCTTCAATGTTTTGACAAGATGCCATCAATCCGTAATAGTCACTCAAATCTTTATCATAATTTGCCATAAGAGAATTAAGTGCAAGATCAGCCGAAGATGTAGCAACACCTTGAGATAGTTTTACACGGCTCAAATCGACAAACATCCCAGATATTACAATGCAAGGTATCAGTATGATTGTCAAAAATACAGAAATCGCACCTTTTTGTAAGTCATTTTTTCTCTTTTTCATACCTTCCCTCCTCAATTAATAAATTCTGAAACCTTGTCCATTATCTTTCCGGCTTTTTCAATTGCATTTTGACCGGTTTCCGTAGATTCGACCCAATCTTCTACCATATCAACATTACGAATAAACTCCGGTGTATCTGATACCGGGACTTCGCATTTGCTTGATGTCTTTAAAGAGAAATAATCTTTCATCCCTATTAATCTAATTGGCAGCGGAACTTTATATTGAACTTCTACATTAAATGTTGAATATACAAATGCATTATTAAATTCTGCATCTAATTTTGAAGCTGATGGTTTCATATAACTAAACAGCCCGGTTTTTATACCTTTAATTTTATTAGAGATTTGATTTTCAACTTGTGTTTCAATGGCATTCATCCCGGATTCTTTACCAACCTCGCCTAACAAATATCGGTATGGTTCTATACTATAATCGGCATCAGCCAAACTTGGGACCTTTCCTTTTTCAGTTATTTCACGAAGCAAAGGATCTGCACATTGCGCTGACCCATAATACGCCATTTGCGTTACGATTGAATCAATTCTGCTTTTTTGAAAATATGCATTTCCCATAAATATCATTAAAAAGATAACTAAAAACATAACGGGAAAAACCATTGTTGCTTCAACAACTAACATACCGCTATCTTTTTTTAAACTATTTCTAATTATCTTTTTAATAGTATTCATCCAAATTACCCCGTTTAAATATAGTTGTGTTTTACTACCATGTGTGGCAAACCTATCACCACACATGGTAGTGAACGTTTAACCTTATTTGACAGCACTATTTGCATTATTGCCAATAGTATTGAACAAATTGTTGATGAGATTCCCAACCTGTTTTCTAAAAAGAATAGCCAATAATACAGCAATACCAATAAGCACAACAATAGAGACGATGTTGACATCACCATTTTCTTTTTTCATAAACTCTCTAACTTTGCAACGCATAGAAATTACTGCATATGTAGCCATTGTATTCAATTTTTGAAGCATCCTTTTTTCCTCCTTCCCTTAAAAATATATTGTTAATGATTAAGTTCCTAAATTTGTAAATATAGGAATCAAAATCATAACCAATATGCCAACGAACATTATGCAAATCGGGATAAGAAGTTTACTTGATGCTTTTTCGCCTTGACGATGAACATTTTGTTTTTTTGCCGACCATACTTCCTTGCTCTGTTCCATAAGCATAATTGTAAGTTCGCTGTTACCTTTGACTAAGCCTTGAACAATCGTTGACGCGAATTTCTTGATTTCAGGTATTATACAACGTGTTCCAAAATTAAAAATTGCATCAACCTCTGCAACGCCGTTATTCATTTCATCAATGGCTTTTTGCATTTCTTTATAAAGGGAAGTTTGCCCTGTATACGCTATTTCCTCCCACGCTTCACGCAAAATCATTCCGGCATTTGTGAGCAAAGCAAGTTTGGAAATGACTTCAGAAAAATCGCTTAGCATTTCCTCTGATCTTTTTAATATTTTGTTTTCAGTCACTGTACCAAAGTAGTAGTACGCCAAAAAGGCAAAAGCGACACCAACAAAAAGTATTGCCACCGTATCCGCTAAGCCATATAAACAAAACGCCAATACCAAAACCGTTAATCCTATTGTAATTTTTTGAGAGTGAATTACACGCAAATAATAATCTGCATATTTAGGACCGTACAGTACTTCTAAATTTCTTCTTAATCTCCTATCGCTTTTGCTTTTGTATTGATAGTTAAACATTTCAAGAGCTGCAAAGCCAACAAAATAAATCTCTTTTAAAGGAAAATCTCTTTCTTCTAATGGTTCAAATAATGATTCATTTTTTTTGCCTTTAAAAAATAAGATGAACCAAAAAAACAGAGTAAGAACACCCGCTAAAGCAATAACGATGTCTGTAATAGTAAAGACCATTTTTCATCCTCCTTAAACCTTTATATTTAATACTGCTTTTCCGATAAAATAGGAGGCAACAAACATACATATTGCAACGGTAGTAGATATAATGCCGGTTACGGTAACAAAATTAGCCGCAAAATCTTCACTCATCAGTTTAATCATACCTATTAGAATAATCGGCATAACAACCATAATGTTTTGTTCATTTTTACTGCCAGTAACAACCGTCTCAATATCCTCTGCTATTTCCATTTTGTCGCTTAATATTTCATGCGTGCTTCTAATTGTATCTTTTATATTACCGCCTTTTCTATAACAGATTCTAAAAACATTTGCAAAGCTCTCGATATCTCCTATACCGCTCCTGCGTCCAAAATCTTCCAAAACATCTTCTACATCCACATTGTTTGCCATTCCGGAAAGAACTATTTCTAGTTCTTTTAAAATGTAGGCGTCTTCTTCGTACTGAACTTTTAGATCGTCATAAACCGTTTTAAATGAATCCGTCACATTTTTACCTGCCCCCAATGAGGTTGTTAACGATTCAAGCATATCCCTAAATTGTGCTTTCAAAATATGTTGTTTTTTATTTATTATTTGATTTGTACGAATAGGTAAAAACATAATTCCTGCAACAATTCCAACAGTTGATGAGATCAATACATTTAATATATATGTTAATACAGTTGGATTACCAAATTCGTCTTTGCCTATTCCACCATAAAATAAATACCCAACCACTGCACCAACTACAAAGGCCAAAGCAAAGTATGCTACTTTTTCTTTTAAGGACATATAATAAACTTTATAATTATATGTTTTGATGTTCGTAGCCGATAAATAATATTGTGGTTCAGTCTCTTTCTCATTTTTTTTGAACAGTCCCATAAAAACACCTCATATTTCTGTTTTTATACCCGAAAGTTTTAATTTAAAATCATTTTGCATTGAATTAGTTGTTCTCTTTAAGCAACCCGAAACATGGTCAATAGTGCTGCTCTCATCTTCTTCAAAAACATACAAGGGGTTTAATATTACTTTCCCGTTTTCATAACCAACAACTTCAGTAATTTCCATTGTTTTTCTTGATC
The DNA here is from genome assembly GCA_024404145.1 of Clostridia bacterium. Lineage (GTDB taxonomy): Bacteria > Bacillota > Clostridia > Oscillospirales > Acutalibacteraceae > UBA737. The sequence goes on from JAKSQK010000007.1 coordinate 60,054, forward strand.
TGTCACGAAGTCTGGAAAGATGAATGATAATATCAACAGCAGAAGCAATCTGCTGTCTAATTGCTTCGAGCGGAAGTCCTGCTGCACCTTGCAAAACCATTGTTTCTAAACGGCTAAGCATATCCTCTGTGGAGTTTGCGTGTCCGGTTGACAATGAACCATCGTGTCCAGTGTTCATTGCCTGAAGCATATCTAATGCCTCACCGCCACGACACTCACCGACGATGATTCTTTCCGGTCTCATACGAAGCGATGATTTGATCAGATCTCGAATTGTAATCTCGCCGGCGCCGGAAGCATTTGCGTTTCTCGTCTCAAGGCTGACCAGGTTCTCAACACCCTTGATCTGGAGTTCTGCCGAGTCCTCAATTGTAATAATACGCTCATCTTTCGGAATGTAGTTAGACAGAGCATTCAAAAAAGTTGTTTTGCCGGAACCAGTACCACCGCTGATGAATATGTTATATTTCGCTTTTACAAGTAGTTCGAGCTTCTCGGCAATCTCTTTGGTTATTGAGCCGTATTGTATCAGTTTTTCTATTGTCATCGGAGTTTTTGAAAACTTACGGATAGTAACTGTCGGTCCGCAAAGAGCAATAGGCGGAAGCACAACATTTACACGGGAACCATCGGGAAGTCTCGTGTCGCAAATCGGATTTGCTTGGTTTACTTCTCTGCCGGCAAGACCGACAATTCGTTGGATAATGTCTTCAAGACGGCGCTGACTCTCAAATTGTTTATCCATTTTGAATAAACGACCGTTTTGTTCTATAAACACATTATCGGGACCGTTAATCATAACTTCGGTTATCGTTTCGTCATTCATAATAGTGTCAAGCAACCCGAACCCACGGATAGAACTGTAAACCTGTTGAACGATCGATACCCTTTGATCGATTGAGCAATATGTACTCCCGATACGCTGAGCAACAATTTCTTCAATTTTTTCTTCGAGTTCGGCATCTTCCATTTTGCTCAGCGGAAGATTTTCGGTTACATATTTTTTAATTTCGTTGATAAACTGTTGTTCTTGTTCGAAATCCATTCGCTCACCACCTTATTATAGAATTTTGTCAAACATATCCATCGGTGCCAACTGCCCAATCACCTGCGCTGTTGTTGCGTGCTCATATCTCGGAGCACCGCCGACATTTTTGATACCGATTTCATTTAATGTCTTGCTTGTCTTATTACTGAATTTGTTATAAATGAGTGCAAGTCTGTTGGTAAGAGGCGACTCTGCATTCTGCTCCATTGCATTCAAAGCGTTATACGCTCTGAAAAGCTTTGCATTTGATATGTCAGAACCATCGCCCACCCACACAAGTGCATGAGCCTGTCTGACCACTTTTAACATCTCTTTATCGAGCGAAAAATCCATATCAAGAATAATGTAATTATAAGAGCCGATCAGTTTTGTTTCCGATATCAAATGAATAATATCTTCAGAACCGAGTTCCAACATATCAAGTGCTATCTTGGGCTGTGAATAGAAATATACCCCACGAGGATCTTTTTTGACGCAGCTTTCAAGTTTAAGAGCAAGATTGGTTTTTTTGCTCTTCAGAGCGAAGATAATGTCGCTCATATCAAACTGTCCTTCTGCCGAAAAAACAGAATCGGCGGATCCGAATTTTTCAAGGTTCAAATAAAGAACCTTCGCTCCCTTTGCTGCATAGTGCAAAGCACAAGCTGCAGCAACACAGGAACTTCCGCACCCGCCGCTTATCGGCTCAAACGCAATTATTTTTGCAGAATCATCACCGAGTTTTAACCCGGATATGCTTCCTGCATTTTCTGAGTAAATGCTGAGAATCTGCTTGTATATCAAGTCTGCCTTTTGAAATTTGCAGATTGCACGCTGATTATTCACGGTATCAACATCTGCCGAATCCACTAAGTATGCAAAGCCACATCTTTTGGGAAGCATAGACAAGTCAATTTCAAAAGAGTCATTCGCGACCAAAACATCAATCTTTGCATTCTCCAATGTAGAAAGTGCCACTGTTTGATCCGTAAAAGAATAAATTTCAAACTTATCGGAGTACTTCGTACTAAAAGCAGTTACGATTCGATTTAAATAACTCTCGTCTTTTTCCAGAATAGCAAGTTTGATTTTCATTTTTAAAACTCCTTTTTACTTTTTAACAACTATTTGAAACTTTTTCTTAAAATCATCACCGTATAGTTTCATCAATACATCAGGGTCACGATTAACAGCAACAGCTACAATTCCCAAACATGTTTCCCATGTGATTTGCAATTCTCCACGCTCGAACAAAGAAACCGCTTGTCGAGATTTACCTATCAATTCGGCAAACATTTCTTGCGACAAACCGAGTTTGCTTCTTAATTCCGGCAGTTTGCTCTGTAATGTGATTTGTAATTCGTTTTTTAAGGAATTTTTATCCATTCCTGCCCCCAACCTTAATAATCAATTATCGACTTTTTGCGTAGAACTAAGAGTTCTA
>JAKSQK010000008.1 GCA_024404145.1 Clostridia bacterium
AACCTATGACCCTCTGCTTGTAAGGCAGATGCTCTCCCAGCTGAGCTATGCTCCCACATTGTAGCCAGATTCACTTTAACTCACCGGCGACAAAAAATATATTATCACAGCAAATATAAAAAGTCAAGCACTTTTTTACAAGTTTTTCAATTTTTTTAGGGACTGTTTTGCGACTTTGTTTTTTTCGCACTTACAAGCGCCGTTGCGCAATAAACACGGCGCACTCCCGCAAACAACAATTCTTTTGAACAGGCATTGAGTGTTGCGCCCGTAGTTTTAATATCGTCTATCAAAAGCACATTTTCATAGTCCAGTTTTCTTTTGCAGTAGTATTTGTTTTGTACATTTTTTAGTCTTTGCTTATATGTACTTTTATGTTGCGAAGATTTAAGCGGTCTGATACTAACGGCTTTTTTACTTACGGGAATGCCTGTTTTTTCGGAGATTTGCTTTGCTAATAAATATGTATGGTCGAACCCTTTCCTATTAGAACTGCGAAGCGAAGTAGGAACGGGGATTACGGCATCGAATTTAACATCTTTATATTCATTATTTATTTCGTTTATCATATTATCGGTTATATAATCGCTTAAAAACGATTTGCCGAACAGTTTATATCGGTAAATTATATTTCTCGCCGTTTTCTCGTTGAAAAAAGGCGAAACTATTGAATCAAAATAAAAAATACTGTGTTTGCAGTCGCAGTCGGGTTTTTGAAGACCGCATCTTGTACATCTCTTATTTTGGTCAATTCTGACGATATTTCCCCGACATTCAGCGCAAAGGTTACTTCCGTCATCGGTCAGTTTTGCGCAGGACATACAAACGCTCGGGTAAAAAAAGCCGATAATATCGTTGAAAATATTCTTAAAACTCATTGAGATACTCTTTAAGCAGGGTATATCTTAATGCTTTTCTGTCATTTTTCAAGCATTCTGAAAATACCTCTTTGCTTCCTACTAATATAAGCATTTTTTTCGCCCTCGTAACAGCGGTATAAATAAGATTTCTGTATTTAAGTTTTTGCGGAATATTAAACAAAGGAATTATAACGCAATCGAACTCGCTTCCCTGACTTTTATGAACCGTTACGGCATAAGCCAAATCGAGTTCGCTCATATTATCGGTATTATATACCGCAACCCTATCGTCAAACCGAACCTTTATAACGCCAAGTCTTAAATTTATTTCCTCAATAAATCCTACATCGCCGTTATATACTCCGCTTCCCGATTCTCCTGAGTCTTTTTCCCATAAAATATCGTAGTTATTTTTTATCTGCATAACCTTATCGTTAACCCTGAAAGCAACTCCCCTGTTAAAGATTTCGGGGGCTTTTTCGGTTGGCGGATTCAAAAGCGACTGCAATATATTATTAAGATTATTAACGCCCGTTTCGTACATTCTTGAAGGACAGATAATCTGAATATCTTTAAGCGGATTAAAGCCGTATTTTAACGGAAGTCTTGTTTCGGCAAGTTCCGAAATTAAATTTGCAACCTCGAATCCGTCATTTTTCTGAATAAAGAAAAAGTCCTTGCTTTTATTGGAAAAATCTATCGGAGTTTCATTAAGTATCGCATGGGCGGTATTAACTATTTCGCTTGTTCTCGCCTGTCTGAAAACCTTATTGAGCGTTACAACCGAGAATTTTCCGCTCTCTATTATATCGTTAAGAATATTTCCTGCCGAAACGCTCGGTAATTGCTTTGCATCGCCTACAAGAACAAGACGGGCAGTAGGTCTCATCGCCTTTAACAGACTTTCGAAAAGAAGGGCATCAACCATAGATGTTTCATCGACTATAACAACATCGCTTTCGAGCGGATTATTTTCGTTTCTCGCAAAAGTTGCTCTATCGCTTTCGTCCCATTCAACCTCTAAAAGTCTATGTAAGGTTTTTGATTCTCTTCCGCAAAGTTCGGTCATTCGCTTTGCCGCCCTGCCGGTCGGCGCGGCAAGAGATATATGAAGAGAACGCATTTCGAAAAGGCCTATTATGGCATTGAGCGTTGTTGTTTTTCCGGTTCCGGGACCGCCGGTTAAAACAAAAACACCGTTATCGACCGCCGCTTTAACCGCCTGTCGCTGTATCTTTTCAAATTTAATATTGTTTTTGTTCTCGATATAATCAATTTCGAGGTCATCGGCAACATTCAGTTTTCTGGCATTTTCGTTAAGCGACAGAAGTTTTGCCGCAATATGCTCCTCGGCATAAAGATAGTCGGGTATCGCAACAAACTCGGTATTGCCAACTCTTTTGGATATAATCTTCAAATTTTCTTCAAGTTTATCCAAAACCGACTCAATGCGATAATAGTCGCTTTCAAGCATATTTACCGCAACGGGAATCAGTTTTTCTTTCGGCAAACAGGTATGGCCGTTGCCGAGATTTTTTCGAAGAACATAAAGCACTCCCGCAAAGAGACGGGCTTCGCTATCTCGGGAAATGCCGAAATCGGCGGCAACCCTCTCTGCCTTTTCAAAAGGAAAATCCATATCCTCTTCGCAGAGAATATAGGGGTTTGATTTAACGGTATTAAGAGCATCTGTTCCGAGTTTTCTGAAAACTTTAACGCAAAATTCGGGGCTCACCTCATAAGGCGAAAGCAAAAGCATAATATCCCTGACACCGTATTGTTTATTATACTCTTCGGAAATAGACTGCGCCTTATCAAGACTTATTCCCTTTATCAGCGCCAACTGTTCGGGATTATCGGCAATAATATTAAGAGAATCGGCGCCGAAACGCTCAACTATTCTTCCTGCCGTTGCAGGGCCGACCCCTCTTATTATTCCGCTGGAAAGATACCTTAGTATCGCCCCTACGGTTTTGGGTGCCTTGCGCTCAAAAGAGGTTGCGGAAAACTGCTCACCGTAGGTTGGATGAATAATAAACCTGCCGAAAAACTCGGCGGTTTCACCCTCGCTTAAAAAAGGCAAAATGCCGACAACGGTTACACGGGAGTTTCCGCATCTCACAGATGCTACCGTATAACCGTTCTGCTCATTCGTAAATGTAATTTTTTCGACAATGCCTTCTAACTTTTCCTCTGTTTCCATTTTTCTCCCGCTTAAAATACCGATTTTATTACATTTTTAACACTCTCGGTAGGTACGATTATTATATCCGTTTCCCTCGCCAAATCATTGCATAAATCCAATGTTTCCTGCGATAAATCATCAAAAACCGCTATAACCCTCTTGGCATAAGAACTGCCGAACCAGTTATGCTCAAACAAAACAGCTTGTAACTGCTCCGTTGCCGTTTTTTCGCAGAGTTTTATTACAACGGCGGTTTTGTCAAGTTGCGACGAAATTAAAGAATAAGCCAAACTATGTATAAATTCCGTCAGTCCGATGATAGCGAAAACAAAGAGAATTATCAAGAGTATTGTCAAAGTCATAAATACCACCCCGTTACATTATATGTTTTAGGGTGGTATATGTTTATAATGTTACTTTTTTGAAATTACAACCGATGCCGAATACTTGCCAATCTGCCAAATATTATCATAACTGTCCGATTTGATTGTTGCATCGCAGTTATGCTCACCTGCCGTCTTTTTGCTTAAATCAATCTCGGCATACAGGTCTTTGGCAGTTAGTTTATTGATAATATCTTTCGGTCCGCAAATCTTAACATTTTTTATAAGTGTTGACTTTGCCGAAAGATTTTCACTAAGGCCCTTATATTTAAGGCGGTTTATATTGAATGTTTTTTCCGAGAAGTTATTAAGATTTAACCTGACGGTGAAATCATCAATATTATCGAAAAGTTTTACCCCTTCGGGGAGGGCCGCTTTAACATTAAATTCGCCGCTTGAAGAAGCCGAAATTTTACGGAAATCAATAGCCGTTAATTCTATATTCTCCATTTTATCTATAACTTCCGGCGTTCCTATAACGGTTGCCGTTCTATGATTAAGCGATACCGAAAGTTTGCTCTTGGTAAGGCCGGTCGGCATATTATCGAACATAACATCAACATTAAGGGTTGCCTTTTTCGAAATCGGCTGGGTTATTTTTACGGTGGTAAAGCTCAAAGTTAAACTGCGGTTATCCACTTTATTGTTTGCGCCGTCATAAACATTGCCGTCGGCATCGTAACGATAAAGGATTTGTTCGTTTTGGTCGTATAAAACGATATCCGAATCATAGGTTTTGCTCGAAGATAAAACAACATTTCTCGCAAGTTCCGTAAGCGAACCTACCGAAGAAATTTTGTTTATCATACTCCTCGGGCCTTTAACCGTTATAGTCTTTTGCTCTTTATCGGAAATTATCGGCGCCTCGGCGATAAGACCGTCTGCTGCGCTTATTCCGACAATTTTCGGCGTTACGGCATAACTTTTTGTATCTATATAATCGAATGAAACATCAATTTTAGACGGCTCTATTGAAACAATGCTGTAACCGGATATATCCTTTGTTCTCGTTGCGCTGACATCGAGCGCATAGGTTCCCGGTTTATTTACCTCGGCAACCGAAGCGGAAAGTGAAAAATCAGTTGCCTTAACGGTGCTGACAAGATAGTTGGGGCCTTTGATTTTTACCGAAAATTTATAAGAAGAGATATCCGAAATAATGCCAAGCCCCAAACTCTCGGCAGAAGTATTATCAACCGAAACCGAAACGGGAACATCATTAAAAATCTGTTCTCTGACGGGATTTCTGACTATCATCGCAACAAACCAGATAACAACGGAGATGATTACCGAAACGGTTATTAAAAATTTTCTGTTATAGATTAGTTTTTTCAGGTCAATTATCGGTTTTTTCATCTTCTTTATCCTCGCTTTCCGATTTTTTGTTTTCCTGTTTTCCAAAGGGCACAAAATTCTTCAAAGCGGCTATGATTTTACGGTCATTTTCTTCAAGTTCCGGCTCAATAAGATCCTTTAACAACTCTTCGGTTGCCGAAACCCCGTTATAATTTCTCTTTATTTCGCCGTTTTTAACAATTGAAATATTGCCCGTTTCTTCGGAAACTACCAAGACTATCGCATCGGAATTTTCGGTCATTCCTATTGCGGCACGGTGCCTTGTTCCGAGGTCGGAAGAAAAAATGTTGCTCTGCGTCAGCGGAAGAATACAACCGGCGGCATAAACCTTACCGTCCCTTATTATTACAGCTCCGTCATGAAGCGGTGCCTTATCATAAAAAATATTCGTTAAAAGCGAAGAAGAAGTTTCGGCATTTATAATCGTTCCGGTATTTATTATCTCTCCGAGTTGAGTTTTGCGCTCGAAAACAATAAGAGCGCCGGTTTTGCTCTCCTGCATTATCCTTGCGGCTTTTCCTACATTATTAATGCAGTCATACATCTCCATATTTTTATCGCCCAGAGTTTTTGTAACCCCGAACTTAGTTTGACCGACTCTTTCAAGAATTCTTCTGATTTCGGGCTGGAATATAATTGCAAAAACAACAATGGCAGAATTAAATACAACCGATAAAAGCCACTGCAAAACCGCAAGTTTCCACCAAGTTGCCAATGCATAAACAACAAGCAAAACTATTATACCTTTAACGAGTTGACCTGCCCTTGTTTCTCTCAAAAATACGAAAGTTCTGTAAAGAAGGAAAGCGACAACCGCTATATCGATAATATCAAAAACACGGATATTTGAAACCGCATAACAAACCTGATTCCAAAAAGAATACAAATTGTTGTAAATGATATTAAACAATGCCGTCAAATCTATCACCCTAACTGTATATACCTACTAAATATTATTGTCCATATATATAATACCATAAAAGAAAGACGGCTTCAATATTTTTTTATCCTTTTTTATCCTTTTTTCAAAATTGAAACAAGATAATCAATTTCAGATACCGTATTAACAAACGAAGGCGATACCCTTACCGTTCCCGTATCGGTTGTTTTTAATTTGTTATGAGCAAGTTTTGAGCAATGAAAACCGCCCCTTACCGCTATGCCGTTTTTATCCAAAAAATCCGCCGTTTCTTCGGAATGTTTGCCCGAAATATTAAAGGACAAAACGGGCGCAAACTCATAAATCTCAGGAAAGGGCGTATAAAGGATAATATTTTTTATCTCGGAGAGTTTTCGGTATAGCCGTTTTATAAGAAACATCTCTTTTTCATATATTTTTTCAATTCCTCTGTTTTTTACATAATCAATACCTGCCCCAAGCCCCATTATATCGGGAACCGATATCGTTCCGCTTTCAAATCCCTCAGGCAATATCGGTAGTTGGAAAACTTCCAATGAGTCTATGCCGTTGCCGCCCTCGATAACTGTCCGCCCTATCGGTTTTCGGGCAATAAGAACACCTGTACCCATCGGTGCCAAAAGTCCTTTATGCCCTGCAACGCAAAGATAATCAATATTCATTTTTTCCATATCTATCGGTATTACTCCACCTGCCTGTGCTGCATCAACGGCAAAAAGTATTCCTTTTTCTTTACAGAGTTTGCCGATTTTTTCAAGCGGGAGTATCTTTCCAGTAACATTTGAAGCCGCTGTGCAAAAAATCATTTTTGTATTAGGTTTTATTAACTTTTCAAAATTTTCAACCGTTATTGCATCATCAGAAAAACATACTTCCGCAATATCCAAATTGTCAACCGTTTTTGCTATCGGCCTTAAAACGGCATTATGCTCTAAATCGGATATAATAACATGGTCTTCAAAATTCAAAACACCCTTGACAACAAAGTTTGCCGCCAATGTACAATTAGCGCAAAAAACTACATTTTGCGCTCCGCCTCCACCGAAAAAATCGCTTACCTTTTCTCTTACTTTATATACAGCGAACGATGTCATAAGCGCCGCTTTATGCCCCGCTCTTCCGGGATTTGCAGAAAGATTTTTAAGAGCATTGTCAACCGCTTTTATAACGCTTATCGGCTTTACCCCGCTTGTTGCGGCGTTATCAAAATATATCATTTAATCACCTTTTCTTTCCAAGACGCAAAACACGGTAAATAATCACATAAAACAGCGGTTTTTATTGATTATGTTTCGGTTGCCGTATAAACGGCGGAAACCAAGCGTCTTTATAATTTGTCAGCGTAAATTTCTTATGCTGTCCCTCAAAAACGAAAAAAGCTGTCCTCCGAAAAGAGAACAGCAAGTTTTATATGGTTTTTATTATTTTAACATTCGAATTAAGCAATATCTCTTTTGCTCTAATAACATCTCCGTCAAATTTAACGGCATATCCGCATCCGTTTTTATATTCGGATGTTTTTCTTTCAATATGCGCTTTATATCCGTTGCCGTTCAAGATGTCCTTCGCCTTCAAAGCATAAGTAATACTGCCGATTACAATCTTGTGTTCCAACTGCTTCAACTCCCTTTGGAGGCATGGCCATACCCAATAACATACTATGAAACACATTATTTTTTTGACAAGATATATTTAATAATTCTTTCAAATTAACGGTTGACAAAATAAAAAAGTTGTAGTATAATTGTGTACATCGTTTTCCGTAGGAGGACACTTTATGAAAAAAAACAGTATGCTCATCGTAAATTCCAAGATACTTCCTTCGGTTTTTCAAAAGGTTGTCGAGGTTAAAGAACTTCTTGCCGACGGGAAGGCAAAAAATGTTTCAGAAGCTGTTAAAAGCGTCGGCGTTTCGAGAAGCGCATTTTACAAGTATAAGGACTATGTTTTTCGTCTTAATAACGCTAATAACCAAACGATAAAAATCGAAGCAACCCTTTCTGATAAAGCCGGAGTTTTCTCTTCTATGACTAAAATTCTTTCGGATAACGGAGCAAACATCATAACTATAAATCAAGGCGCTCCGAACAACGGTTTTGCTCCCGTTTCGCTTACGGTTTGTACCGACAATATAGTTATAAGTACAGAAGAATTATTAGCCGAACTCAAAAATGCCAACGGAATAAAGACGGTTAAATTTATTTAGAAAGGAAAAGCCATGATAAATATTGCAATTATGGGACACGGAACAGTGGGCTCGGGTGTTGCCGAACTCCTGATAAACGAAAACGGGCGAATTGAAGATGCCGTTAAATCTCAAATCAATGTTAAGTATATTCTGGATTTAAGAAAATTCGATAATCTGTCCTATTCCGATAAATTTACTGACGATTTCAAAGTTATTTCCGATGATGATGAAATAAAAATCGTTGTTGAAGTTATGGGCGGTATAAATCCTGCTTATCAATTTGTTAAAGAATGTTTATTAAAGGGAAAAAGTGTTGTAACTTCAAACAAAGAACTTGTTGCCGCAAAGGGCGCGGAACTCATAGATATCGCAAACAAAAACAATGTCAACTTTTTGTTTGAGGCGAGTGTCGGGGGCGGTATTCCGATATTAAGGCCCCTTATTTCCTGCCTTGCCGCCAACGAAATATCGGAAATAAACGGCATATTAAACGGAACAACTAATTTTATTTTAAATAAAATGATAAAAGATAATATGGATTTTGAAGATGCGCTGAAAATTGCGCAGGATAAGGGATATGCCGAAAAGGACCCGACTGCCGATATAGAAGGCCATGATGCTTGTCGCAAAATCTGTATTTTGGCGGCACTTGCCTTCAAAAAACATGTTTATCCAAATCAAGTTGAAACAACGGGCATTACCGATATTACACTTGACGATATCGAATATGCCGATAATTTCGGCTTTGTTATAAAACTTATCGGTTCCGCAAAAAAACTTGCTTCGGGAAATATTTCGGCAAGTGTACGGCCGACGCTTGTTTCAAAAGAAAATATGCTTTCAAATGTTGACGGTGTTTTCAATGCAATTTCGGTAAAGGGAGATGCCGTCGGAGATGTTTTATTCTACGGCAGAGGCGCCGGAAAGATGCCTACCGCATCGGCAGTTGTCGGCGATGTTATCGACTGCGCCAAACATCTTAACGCAAGAGAGTATTTATACTGGAATGACGGTTTTGACTCCTATGTTGAAACACCCGACGAAAGTACGGTGCTTTATGTAAACGCAACAAGTGATAATTCAAGCGAGTTATTGGAAAGCATTATTTCGCTATTCGGCGAGGATATCAAAATGCTGCGGTCAAGCAAGGATAACAGTGTTGCGTTCTTGACAAATAAGGATACAAAGAGTAAACTATTGTCGAAAATTAAATGTATTAAAGCAGACAAAATTAAAATTTTGCATACACTCTTTTAATTTGGAGAATTTTGCGTCTTTTAGAAAGAAATGGTGATTTTTTATGGCACTCTATGTGAAAAAGTTCGGCGGTTCTTCGGTTGCAAACGCCGAGCGAGTTTTTAATGTTGCTAACATAATCGTTGATGATTATAAAAAAGGCAACGATGTTATAGTTGTTGTATCGGCTCAGGGCGATACAACCGACGATTTGATAGAAAAGGCACGGGAGATAAATCCGGGCGGTGCTTCAAAGCGTGAAATGGATGTTCTTTTAACCGCCGGAGAGCAGATTTCAATTTCGCTTCTTGCGATGGCTATTGAAAAAATCGGCTATCCCGTTATTTCGCTTCTCGGTTGGCAGGCAGGTTTTAATACCGATACTAACCACGGAATGGCAAGAATTAAAAATATCAATACCGAAAGAATGAAATCCGAGCTCGACAAAAAGAGAATAATCATCGTTGCCGGTTTTCAGGGCATCAATAAGTATGATGACTTAACAACCCTCGGAAGAGGCGGTTCGGACACAAGCGCAGTTGCCATTGCCGCAGCAATGAAAGCCGACAGATGTCAGATTTATACCGATGTTGACGGCGTTTATACTTCCGACCCGAGAAAGGTTAAATATGCGCAAAAACTTGATGAAATTACCTACGATGAGATGTTGGAACTTGCAACTCTCGGAGCGCAGGTATTAAACAACCGTTCGGTTGAAATGGCTAAAAAACACAATGTTGAGCTTGAAGTTCTTTCAAGTCTTGAAAGAAAGCCCGGCACAATAGTTAAGGAGAAGGTTAAAATGGAAAAGATTTTAATAAGAGGCGTAGCAAAGGATACAGATGTTTCGGTTATTTCGGTTATAGGTCTTAAAGATAATCCGGGAATTGCATTCAAACTTTTCAATGCTCTTGCCCAAAAGAAAATCGAAGTTGATATGATTTTGCAGTCGGTAGGCAGAAACGGTACAAAGGATATTTCATTCTCGGTTAAGCGTTCCGAAAGCGAAAATGCAATGAAAACTATTGATGAATTCAAAGAAAATCTTGAATTTGAAGATATCAAATGCGCAAACAATGTTGCCAAAATCTCAACTGTCGGCGCCGGAATGGAAAGCCATCCGGGTGTTGCTGCAAAGATGTTTGAGGCATTGTTTGATAATCAAATCAATATCCAGATGATTTCAACAAGCGAAATTAAAATTTCGGTTATCATCGAAGAAAAGTATGCCGACAAAGCCCTTGCGGTTGTTCACGACGCATTTTTCTGCTGATAAAACAAAAATAAAAGCGAAGAACTTAAAAAAGTTCTTCGCTTTTTTGTTTCATAAATTAAAGTTTACCGCAGAAACAATCTATCGAATCATCATTTCTTGTATCAACATCGCAAGGTTTTTCGGTTATCTTCCAGTTTTCAACAAGAACGCTTGTTTCATTCGGTTTTACGGTTTTCAGTTCGCCTAACGATTCAAGTTCAATAAATCCATCGCAGTTATATGTTTCAAAAGAACATCCGCCGTCGGGGTATTTAGCGGTCGGGTGAAGCGTTTCGTAAGATTTTGTGAAAACCTCGTTTCCCAAAACATAGTGGATTTTTCCGCAGTTAAGGTCAAAGCCCAATTTTATCGGGGGAACTCTTTCGGGGTCTTGGCGAAGGGTTATATACTTTTTACCGTAGTAAATCCTTTCGTCGCTCAAATCGGTATACGGCCAAACCGAAATAATTCTGTTGGAGAGAAGCCCTGTATCGTTTGTATTCATCGGGATTATTGCGGTTCCGCCCGTTGCCGAAACGGAAAGTCCCCAAATTGCAAAATCCTTATCTTTATCGGAAATATTTGTAACCCGCATTATAACCTTCATATCGGTTCCGCTTTCGCTCATTGCGATTTCAAGTTCCTTATAAACGCCGTTTGCGGTTTCAGGGCGGGGCTTAAATACGGCGCCGGTTTCGGTTATCTCGTATTCTACGGGATAGTTATCGGGATTATATGTTTCGGGATAACTTTCGGGAGAAATCCAAACTCGATGGCCTCCCAAATTTTCCCAAAATGTACCTTTGCCGAAATAATCTTCAAATTCCTTATCGGTTTTGGTTCCAAAGAAAGAACGGTTATCGTTCATAAAATTCTGTCCGCCGATAAAACCGTAGAAAATTATGCGGGGGCCTAAATCGGTTGTAACAAGCGCCTGTACCGTTCCGTTGGAAATTGATAATACCTTGCCGTAATCTTTATATTCTCCGGCTTGTTTTACTGTTATCATTTGCTTTTTCACTCCGTTTTCTGTAATTTATATTTATATTCAAGTCCGCATTCTAACGGACTTTCAAAGCATAAGGCAAAAATGTCGGTTGCAAGACATTCGGTTTTGAAAACCTCTTGCGCGTCTTTATCTAATTCCTTAATTGCAGAAACCCTTGTAACAACGGGAATCAAAGAAACATTGTTTTTTAACAACTCTTCGCCAACCTTTGAAAAGCCAAAAACCCTAACATAAGGGGGCGTTGTCATAAAGAATTTTTTATCAAAGGACAAAACAGCGCTAAGCACTAATCTTCGAACCCTTGAAAGGGTATATCTTTTGCTTTTAATCGATTCGCAGAGTTCGTCTAAGGAAGTGGCAACCCGAACGGAAAACAAGAGTTTATTTTCGATACCCTCGCTTAAATCGGGAAGATTTTTGAAATCATCTTCCGTTTTTGTACGAAGAATACCTAAAATTGTGCGGTCTATCCTTTTGATACTTGCTATCATAGAAGGCGCTATTTTACCTCTTATTTCCATAGGCATAAAGCGCTCACAATATCCTATATCTCCCGAAATCATTTTTTCTCTGATAAAAGAAGAAGAAACAAAATTCGGTGCATCGGCCATACTGTCATGATTTTGCCCCACTCTCTTAACAGTTTCAAATTTAATGTTTAATTTTAATTTTTTGGCTGCAAGGATATATTCTACCCCTAAATTGTTGTTGGGATAGGAAAGAATATTTTCCGCAACTCCTAATTCATTTGCGCAACTCTCTCTCGCCGAGGCGAAAGAAACGCCCTCTTTAATTTTTTTAGAAACAGCAGCGGAAAATTCGTCAGAAAGCAGTATGTTTGCGGCTTTTTCCATACTTTCTATTTCGCCGCACTCGCTACCGAAAAGTATAGTATCGCAGCCCAAATTATACAGCTGCCAAACGCCGCAAAGGGCAAAATTTTGAGCCGTGGACATAGACCATAAAACCGGTATTTCACAAACAATATCGGCACCGCACAAAAGGGCAAATTCCGCGCGTTTTTGCTTTGAAACAAGGGCAACATCGCCCCTTTGAACAAAATTTCCGCTTATAGCACACGCAACCCTATCGCCCTTTTGTTTTGCGAAATCAATGAGCATTTTATGCCCGTTATGCAAAGGATTAAATTCTGCAATTATACCGGTAAGGCCCATTTATTTCACCGCCCAAAAACTACTTGAAAAATAATATAATATATAGTATTATAGATTAGATAGGAATATTGCAAGAATATTTTAACACATCTTTTTGCGGTCTTCAATAATAAGTTTTTGAAAAGGAAGAAAATTATGAAAATTTTTGTTGTTAATGCCGGAAGCTCATCACTTAAATATCAACTTATTGATATGGATAACGAGCAAGTTTTGGCAAAAGGTTTATGTGAGCGTATCGGTGTTACCGGCTGTATTTCTCATAAAGCTGCCGACGGCAGAAAATACGAAGCTGAAACCCCGATGCCTACCCATAGCGAAGCATTTGAAGCAGTAGTTTATGCTATGACTAAATCAGATGCCAAGGTTATTGATTCTTTTGATGAAATATCTGCTATTGGTCATCGTATAGTTCAAGGCGGTGCGATTTTCAAGGGCTCCTGCCTTGTTACCGAAAAGGTTCTTTCGGATATTTCGGATTTGGGCGCCATGGCTCCTTTGCATAATCCTGCGCATGTTTTGGCAATTAAGGCATGTATCAAAACCTTCGGCGAAAAAATTCCGCAGGTTGTTGTATTCGATACATCTTTCCATCAAACAATGCCCCAAAAAGCATATATGTATGCTCTGCCCTATGAATATTACGAAAAGTATCAGGTTCGTAAATACGGTGCCCACGGAACATCGCATCATTTTGTTTCCGACCGTGTTGCGGCGCTTGAAGGCAAAGATAAAAAGGACTTAAAGATTATAACCTGCCATCTCGGAAACGGCTGTTCTATTACCGCAATTAAAGACGGCGTTTGCATTGATACATCAATGGGATTTACTCCGCTTGACGGTTTTATGATGGGAACCCGCTCCGGAACAATAGACCCTTCCGCTTTAACATTTATTGCAGAAAAGGACAACCTTTCCGCTTCTGATATAAATACCATCTGTAACAAAAAGTCCGGTATGCTCGGCATTTCGGGAGTATCAAACGACAACCGTGATGTCGGCAATGCCGCCGAAAACGGAAATGAACGCGCCAAACTTGCCGTTGATATGCAGCGCTATCAAATTCTTAAATTTGTCGGTCAATATATAGCCGCAATGAACGGTGTTGATGCAATAGCATTTACCGGAGGTATCGGCGAAAACGACCCCGAACTTCGCCAATATGTTTGTGAAAATCTTGGTTTCCTCAATGTTGAAATTGATACCGAACTCAATAAACAAAGAGGTAAAGAAGTTAAAATTTCAACCGATAAAAGCGGTGTTGATGTTTTCGTTATTCCTACAAACGAAGAACTCGCCATTGCAAGAGATACATTAGATATCGTTTCAAAACTTTAATATAATTTGGTGAATAAAATGACAAATACCGAACTGAAAGAAAAAATACAAAGTGGTAAATTTGATAAGGATTTTTCCGTTTTGTATTCTGATACAATTACTCCGAAAGCAAGATACATAAAAGCAGTTGATTCCTTTATGTCGTTTTTCGGCGAAAGGGATAATCTTCGCATTTTCTCGGCTCCGGGAAGAACCGAGGTCGGCGGAAACCATACCGACCATCAGCACGGTTGCGTTCTTGCAGGAAGTGTTGACCTTGATGTCATCGCCGTTGCAAGTGCAAATAACGAAAATATCATTCGCATAAGAAGCGAAGGATATCCGATGGATGTTATCGACCTTAAAAATGTTTCGATGCAAAGCGAAGAAAAAGGCAAGTCGGCTTCTCTTATCCGTGGCGTTTGCGCCGCCTTTAAGAATAAGGGATATAAAATCGGCGGTTTTGATGCCTATACAACCTCAAATGTATTAAAAGGTTCGGGACTTTCTTCCTCTGCTGCTTTTGAAGTTTTAGTTTCAAATCTTATCAACGGAATTTATAACGATAATAAGGTTGATGCCGTTACTATCGCAAAATTTTCTCAATTCGCCGAATGCGAATATTTCGGAAAACCCTGCGGACTTCTCGACCAAATGGCAAGTAGTGTCGGCGGATTTACCTATGCCGATTTCTTTGACCCCACAAATCCCATTGTTGAAAAAATAGATGTTGATTTTTCAAAATCGGGATATGAACTATGTGTTGTAGATACCGGCGGAAACCATGCCGACCTTACAAATGATTATGCCGATATTACAACCGAAATGAAGGCAGTAAGCGAATATTTAGGCGATAAAAAGCATTTAAGAAATGTTGATGAGAAAGAGTTTTTTGCTCAAATCGGCCGTTTGCGCAAGTCCTGCGGGGACAGAGCCGTTCTTCGTGCTTTCCATTTCTTTAACGAAAGCAAAAGAGTTCTTGACCAAAAAGCCGCTCTCAAATCTTCCGATTTCGAAACATTTTTGGAACTTGTAAACGAATCGGGAGAATCATCTTATAAATACCTTCAAAATTTATATTCCAACTCGAATATAAATGAGCAGGGTTTATGCCTTGCCATTGCAATTACAAAGCATTATCTTAACGGTAAAGGCGCCTGTCGAGTTCACGGAGGCGGTTTTGCCGGTACAATTCAGTGCTACATTCCGACAGATATGCTAAACGGTTACAAAGAAATAATCGAAAATGTTTTCGGCAAGGGCGCTTTTGTTCCGCTTAAAATCCGTCCTGTCGGAGGATACGAACTAATTTAACAATGGAGATGCAACCAAAATGCCACGAAAAGAAAAAAAACGCAAGAAAATTCTTGTTATTATACTCATAATAATTCTCGCAATTATAACAGCTTTGTCGCTAACCTGTTTTATTCTTTATGAGAGCGGTAAAATTCAGTTCCATAAAAACGACAAAAACATATCGGCAACGGGTATAGACGGACTGGAAACCGGCGAAAATTCCATAACCTACAACGGCAAAACCTACTATCTTAACGGCGATGTTGTTTCGGTACTTTTTATGGGCATAGATAAACAAAATATCGACAACAATTTCGGTTTTGGCAAAAACGGTCAAGCCGACTCGATTTTCGTTGCGGCGGTCAATACCAAAACAAAGAAAATCAAACTCATACCCATACCGAGAGAATCAATGGTTGATGTCAATACCTATGATTCGTCGGGCAATTTTACCGGAACGAAAAAAGAACAGATTTGTCTTGCTTATTCCTACGGCGACTCGGCAAAAGATTCCTGCTCCAATGTTAAAGCTTCGGTCAGCCGATTCCTTATGGGAATAAATGTCAGTTCTTATATTGCTATGGACCTTAAAGGTGTTTCGAATACGACCGACAAAATCGGCGGAATCACCCTTAACGCTCTTGAAAGTGTACCATATCAAAACCGAACTTGCAAAGTAGGAGAAAAAATAGTTCTTAAAGGCGGCGATGCAACAAGGTATATCCAGTGCCGTAATGACGGTATAGATGCAAGTACCAAGCGTCTTGAAAGGCAAAAACAGTTTTTATCGGTTTTCGCCTCAACGGCGGGAAATCAGATACTAAGCGATTTTACAAAGTTAAAGGTTTATTACGACGGTTTAATCCCCTTCGTTCAAACCGACCTTTCTTTTGCTCAGGTTTCATATCTGGTTACAAGTTCTATTTCCAAAAATTTAGGCAATGCGCTCGAATATGAAAACATTACGGGCAATATGTCGCTCAAAGGCGAATGGGCAGAATTTACCCCCGACAATGATTCGCTGATAAATGCAATTCTAAATTCTTTCTATAAAGAGCAGAAATAAAAAAATGCCGACCGAATTTCTCGGTCGGCATTTATTATTTAGTTATATCAGCCCTTTAATGCCAAATAGTTTGCTACAATGGCAAGTACAAAGAAAAGAATGGCAATGTACTTTGTTACACGAGCAAGAACGGCATCAAAAGTACGAGCTTTGTTCTTAGAAAGAAAAGTATCGGCACCGCCCGAAATAGCACCGCTTATACCGGCACGATGACCCTGCTGTAAAAGAATAACAGCGATTATAACGAGAGAAACAATTATTACTGCAACTCCCAAAAGAATTTTCCAAACACCCATTATATTTAACCTCCAAAAAATTTTGGCTTAAAAACTTTGCCTTTTTCGTAAAATCTATAATATCATAAACAAAATAATATTGCAAGTGTTTTTTTAATTGCCCTAATTATTATGACAAGCGCACCCGCCAAACAACTTATCGGCATCAAGAGTTCTCTTGTTCTTATCTTTGATAAACCCGATTTTCTCGAAAACATTTTCGTCGATATTTTCGCTATATCGGATATCAAGAATAAATCTCTCACTTGCTATATGAATTGTGCTTCTGACTATTCCGTCAACAAGCATAATATCATCTTTCGGCTCAATTTCGGCAATAGTCATCTTTTCGCTGTCAAGAAAATAAAGGCAAAAACCGAGCATTTCATCGCCCGATTTTACGCTTAACATTCCGGCATTTTCGTTATATTCAATGTTTTTATCTTCAAATGCTTTTTTTATTACTGCATTATCCTTTTCGGGTAAAAGCGTTATCATAATTTTGCCTCTTTTCCTATTCCGTTAAGGCGCTGCATTTCCCTCTCGTTCAGCGGCCGCCATGCCCCTTGCGGAAGCATACCGAGTTTTACCCCTGCAATTTCGGTTCTTTTAAGTCTTAATACACTCAAATTTACCGCCTCGCACATTCTTCTGATTTGCCTGTTTCTTCCCTCGCTTATTATGAAGATAAGAACCGTTCTGTCAGTTTTTCTGTCAACAACAAAAACATCGCACGGAAGAACGGGTTTGCCGTCAAGCGGAATTGTTCCGCCCGAAAGTTTCTCGATTATTTTATCGTCAACATCTCCCGCAACGGTTACTCTGTAAGTTTTGTTAACATGGCTTGACGGATGGGTAAGTTTGTTGGCAAGCTCGCCGTCATTCGTCATAATCAAAAGCCCTTCGGAGTTTTTATCAAGTCTTCCTACGGGGAAAACCTTTGCCCCGACATCTTTCACAAGGTCGTTAACGCATTTTCGGTCATATTCATCTGACATAGTAGTTACGAAGCCCCTCGGTTTATGTAGCATAATATAGACCTTTTCGTTTACCGCAACAACCCTTTTTCCTTTAACCGTTACCTTATCTCGCTTCGGGTCGACCTTATCGCCTAATGTTGCCGTTTTTCCGCCGACCTTAACCTTGCCGTCAAGAATAAGTTCCTCGGCCTTTCTTCTTGAAGCAATACCGCATTCCGATAAAAATTTTTGTAGTCTTATTTTGTTATCCTTCATTTATACCTCTGAAAATACAAAACAAATTTTGAAAGGTTTTTTCAAATTTTGTTATTTTTTTTGCGTTTATATTATTTTGAGCCCTTAAATTTTGCCGAGAAATTTCCTTATTATCGCAGTAAAATACGGCATATCCTACCGTTTCTCCCTGCCTTATCGGAGCATAGCAAAATTTAGGGGCATATATTTCTCTTGTTATTTTTTGTTCCTTTTTTGCGCAAACCGAAAACCCTTTTGCTTCGGTTTTTACCGATTTTTTATCGGCTCCAATAATTTTTGTTTCAAAAAAGCGCTTATAAACCGTTTTTTTATCAACCGCCGAAATTCCGATGTTCAGAAGCCGTCGATGGTCTTGCCAGTCATTCGGGTCGTTAAGCGTTACTGCGATAACGAACTTTCCGTCTTTGTTTGAAGCCGAAACCAAGCACCGCCCCGATTTTCTCGTAAATCCCGTTTTAACACCTATTACATCATCATACATTCTTAAAAGTTTATTATGATTTGTGATTTTCCTTTTTTGCGGGGGATTCCCGAAACAAACGGTTGCGGTTTTTGAAGAAACGGCATTTCTGAATTCCTTATGCTTAAATGCCTCTCTTGTTATGAGCGCTAATTCATAAGCGGTTGTAAAATGATTTTCGGCATCAAGCCCCGAAGGGGTTGCGAAAGAGGTTGAATTAAGGGATAATTCCTTTGCCCTTTTATTCATTATTTCGGCAAATTTTTCGGTTGAACCGCCCAGCACTACTGCAACGGCGTTAGCAGCATCGTTACCCGAGCAAAGCATCATTCCGTAAAGCAAATCTTTAAGTGAAATCCTATCTTCCGGCATTAGTCCCATAGATGTTCCTTCAACCAAAACCATCTGCCTTGTAACGGTAATTTCCTTATCCAAATTTCCGTATTCGCATAATAAAAGTGCCGTCATTATTTTTGTTGTACTTGCCATAGGCAGAGAAATATCGGCGTTTTCGGCGTATATAATATCGCCGGTATCGCCGTTAATAACAACGCAGGATTTTGCCGACAAACCGCTAACACGATTTACGCCACAGAAAATAACGCCGACAAGAATAAAAACAATTATTTTTTTCATAAAACTCCCCCGAAAAAAATTTTATGGCGGGAAAGTTTTTATTATTCTCTATTTTTATTATCCTATATCTTTTTTATCCTTCTTGAAAAGTGATTTAACCTTATCAAGAAGTTCCGGCGCCATATTTATTGCCTTATCAATAGTTCCGAGTTCGTTATAAATCGGCATCATATGGACATTTCCGTCATTTATTGCGATAAAAGCAACGGGGTTTATCGAAACTCCGGCTCCGCCGCCGCCGCCGAAAAGTTCGGCATTATTTTTGTTTGGAAAATCGCTTCCGCCGGTTGCAACGCCGAATGAAACCTTCGAAACGGGAATCAGAGTAATTCCGTCAACCGTGAGCGGTGTTCCGATAATCGTATCTGCATCAACCATAGTACGAAGATTATTAAGCGTTGAATCCATAATTCCGCCAATTTTGTTTTCAGCCATTTTTTTCTTCTTCCTTTACAAATTTTTTATATTCCGTATATCCTTTAAGAGCGCCTACCAAGGCATAGATGAAATTACTTTTAATAAGAGCGGAGAATTCGGCTTTAACAGCCGTGTTATTAAAATCCGCACTAATGTCAATTTTTTTGTATTTAACCTTTGCGTTTTGGGTTATAAGCGAAAGCAAGGGATAAACCGCCGTACAAACAGAACCGTAAATTATCGCCGTTTTGGCGGCATCCTCAGAAGCAATAGCCAAATTGAGTTTAATATGCTCAAAATTGAGTTTCCTTAAAAACCAAATAAGTTTTTCGAGAATGATTTTGGCAATTTTCGCAAAATATTTTATTGCCCCCGCCGTTCCGCTTTTTTCTTTTTGATTTACAAAAATTTTTTTAACGGTATTTTCTTTTTTGGGTTGTTCTTGCGGTTTTTTATCTTTATTTTTTTCTTTTTTCTTTGACTTTTTTGAATTAAATACCGTTATTCCGAAAAGTTTAACAGCAACAAAAAAATCGTCATTAAATTCCAAAAAAACCGAAATCGGCATAAAAACAAGCACCGCAAGAAACAGTATAATTGCAAAAACAATATAAAGAGCGGTCATTCCTCTTCTACCTTTACATCTATTTCGTCCATTGCAAGTTGTTCTCCGACATCGTTTATCTGCGGTTTATCTTC
Source organism: Clostridia bacterium (assembly GCA_024404145.1). Taxonomy (GTDB): domain Bacteria; phylum Bacillota; class Clostridia; order Oscillospirales; family Acutalibacteraceae; genus UBA737. Next base: position 19,965 of record JAKSQK010000008.1, read on the forward strand.
GGGGAGTTTCGGAAGTTCCGACAAGTCGCTTATTGAAAAACAACGCAGAAAATTCTTTGTTGTACCGTAAAGCAGCGGTCTTCCGGGAAGTTCAAGCCGTCCTCTTTCTTCTATTAGGCCCTTCTCAACAAGTGTTGTCATAACGCCTGAACAGTCAACACCCCTGACCTGCTCAACAAACGATTTTGTAACGGGCTGATTATAGGCGACAACCGATAAAACTTCAAGCGCCGCCGGAGAAAGCGGAGTTCTGCGCTTTATATCGAAAGCCCGTTTTATATATTCGGCATACTGCTCATCAGACGCAAGTTGATAAGAATTTTGAAGTCTTAATAGCATTATTCCCATTTTTTGCTCTTTAAGTCTTTCTTGAAGCAACTTTGCCGTTTCCTCAATTTTTTCGGGTTTTTCTTCAAAAACGGTCGAAAGTCTGTCGATGCTCATCGGTTCTCCCGATGAAAACAAAACCGAGAGCAATGCCGATATTTTTTGTTCTTTATTCATCTTTTATGCTCCTTTATAAGGGTTATCTCCGCATTTTCGGGAGTATCTCCCGAAAGTTTAACTCGGTTTGCTTTGCATAGTTCTAAAACAGCCAAAAAAGTTGCAACAAGTTCCGACCTGCTGTTGGCTGAACTATAAAGTGTACTTAGCTTTTTCTTTCCGCCCTTAACCAGATTACGCATAACAAAAACGATTTTTGAAGATACCGCAAAAATCTTTCTCGCAACGATTTTTGTAAACGGGGCAACACTCGGCGGAAGTTTCCGCTTTCCTCTTCCAACCGCTTCCGCATATGCCGAAAGCAAAATTTCGGGCTCATGAACTAGTTCGTAGGTTTTATCAAAATCGTATTCGGCAGGAAGGCGGACAAACCTATCAAAGCCGAGCATCATACCCGAAAGTTTTTGCGCCATTTCCCTGCAAATTTGATATTCGATAAGTTCTCCCGTTAGTTCTTCCTTTAACTGCTCAATGTCCTCATGTTTCGGCAAAAGACTAACGGTTTTTATGTAGATAAGTCTTGACGCCATTGTTATAAACTCACTTGCAATATCCATTTCCTGCGCCTTGAACTTTTCAATTTGTTCGAGATACTGGTCGATTAAAACGGTGAGGTTGATATCAAAAATATTCAGTTTGTTTTTCGCTATGAGCTGCAAAAGAAGGTCAAGAGGACCTTCAAAGTTTTCGATTTTATACGAAAGCTCTACTTCCATTTTTCACACTCCGAGTTAAAAAATGTTGACAATAAACGACACAACATACCATAAACCGTTGATAATTGCGTTTGAAATATAAGAAAGGGGCAAATCGAGAACACCAAGGTAAATAAGCGCAAACACGCCCAAAATAAGATATCTTTCATAACGCATAAGTTTATAATAAATTTTGTCGGGTAAAAAGGCATTAAGAATTCTCGAACCGTCAAGCGGAGGTATCGGAATAAGGTTGAATACGGCAAGAGAAACATTTATCTCAATAATGAACACCAAAAAAATCTGAACATAAGTTAAAATAACATTTTTAAGAATAATCGGCTCAATTACCGCTAAAATAAGCATAGTTATAAAAGCGACTAATATGTTCGAAACAGGCCCTGCCAAAGCCGTAATAGCCATACCGGCTTTCGGGTTTTTGAAATTGCGCATATTAACCGAAACCGGTTTTGCCCAACCGAATCCGAAAATAATAATACAAAGGGCGCCGAAATAATCTATATGCGCAAGTGGGTTAAGCGTCAGCCGTCCTTCATATTTAGGGGTTGGGTCGCCTAATTTTGTTGCAATAAATCCATGCGCAAATTCATGAATCGGGAGAGTTAAAAATATTACAACAAGCGATGAAAAAATATAAGCTATAACCGTTGGAAAAGAAATTCCGCCTCTTAAAAGATTAAATAACATATTTTACCTCAAAAACATTTTATAATACTGCTTGTTTGCTTTACTTAAAAAGGTTATCGCAAAGATATTTTATCTATTGATTTACGAGTATTTTAACGAAGCACAGCGGAAAATTATTATTCCAAAATCTGATTCGGGTTTGAATGCTTCGGTATTGCGTTACCTTCAAGATTAAATTTTTTCTACAAAATCAAAAGTTCTTTTGAACTCTTTGTTATATTTTCAAACGAATTATCGTTTATTATTACCATATCCTCAATTCTAACGCCGAATTTATTTTCCAAATAAATTCCCGGCTCAACGGTTAAAACCATACCGCTTTTAAGAGCCGTTTCGCATCTTGTATTAAACGACGGATTTTCATGAATTTCTATTCCGACGCTATGACCGAGACCATGCCCAAAGCAACCCTCATATCCCGATTTATTTATAAAATCTCTTGCACAAAAATCGACATCTTTACATATAACATCGGGTTTAATATTTTCAAAAGCAATTTCCTGCGCTTTTAGTACGGTATCGTAAACCTTTCTCTGCTCATCGGTAACAAAGCCGACTGCAACCGTTCTTGTCATATCGCTTCTGTATCCGCCGATAACGGCGCCGAAATCCATTGTAACAAAATCGCCGTTTTCGATTTTTTTATCGGTGGGAACACCGTGAGGCAACGATGAATTTTTGCCCGAAACAACTATAAAATCAAAAGAAATGCCCTCGCTGCCTAAACCTCGCAAATAAAACTCCATTTGAAGTGCAATTTCCTTTTCGGTTTTTCCCGACTTGATTTTTTCAAGTATATACGAAAAGGTTTTATCGGTAATCTCTTGCGCTTTTTTAATGTTTTCTATCTCTCTTGCCGACTTAACACTTCTAAGCAGTTCCAACATTTCCCCGATTTTATTATCAGAAGAAATATCGGCAAGAAAACTTTTTTTATATAGCGAAAATTCTCCGAGCGTTATTTTATCGCATTCGGTAAAAACCGTTTTTATGCCCTGCGTTTTGCAAATATCGTTTATTTGAGAAATTGTTTTTGTAAGAAGCAAAACCTCAAAATTTTTAACCTCTCTTTTTGCCTTCTCAAAATAACGGAAATCAATGAGAAAATAGGCGCTTTTTCTTGTGAGTAAAACTATTCCGTCGCTCGAACTGAAACCCGTTAAATAAAAACGGTTTGCATCGCTTTTTATTATTGCGGCTTCATCATCATTTAAGGAATTTTGAAGTTTTTCTATAACCTTTTCCATAAAAATCACCATTTCTTTTTCAGCGACACAAAATACTAAGAAAATCCACCGAAACAGTGATTATTATTTCGCATCTGTTTCGGTTCCAGCGCAGGTGGCGAAAGTATATGCCTATTCATCATCTATTATATACCAAAAACCGCATTTTTTCAAGAGAAATATATATATAAAAACGGCGCTTAATACAAGCGCCGTTAAAATATTTTTATAAGCATAATTTATGCACCCCCCAAAAGTTATTCATACTCTTGGGGGGTGCATATCAAGGTCGCCAAGGGGTACTTAGGCGAGACAAGACTAAGATTTGAAATTGTAACCGCAGTCATGACAATAGAATATTCGCTTATTGCCGGAAAACCATTTTCGGCATCGCCAAATATAACCTTTGCCCATACTCTTTTTTATCATTGCTATCCATATATCAAAACAGCAAAAAACAAAAAGTCCTACGATCCATTTAATAAAAATCCAAAAAATATAAATCCAACCGAAAAGGAGGGTCCAAAGACAACCGTGTTTACTTCTTTCGTTTGAAAGCTGAACATGATTACTGCCACACCTCGGGCACTGTTTATTTACAGCCACTTTTTATCCCCCTTAAATTTCTTTTATCTTATTTTATACTACTTTATGCGATTTGTCAATAGAAAATCGTATTTTTGTTATAATAAAATCAGAGGTGATTCAATGAAGCCGCTAAAAGAAAAAATAAGCATTACCGTTGACAGCGATGTTCTTGAAAAAATAAAGGACAAAGCCGAAGCCGATGACCGTTCGCTTTCGCAATATATAAATATCGTATTAAAAGAACACTTGAAAGAAAAAACTACCGCCGACGGTTAATTCCGTTGGCGGTAGTTTATTATGATGATTTTTAAGTACTTGCTCGTTTCTCTCGCAGTAGTGTTTTAGTATGTAAAATGATTATACTAAAAATAACACAATAAAATCATGGTGGAGCCGTGATGATATACCAAGCCTACGGCTTGGATAAACAAAGAACACACTTTTGTCTGCCAAAAGTGTGTTCTTTGTTGCCTAAAAGCGCTCAAAAGGTACATTTTCAAACTAAAAAACATAAAAAGTATACCTTAAGTAGTCAGTTGTTTTATACCTATTGCCGACTTATAAATCGATTCTTTCAAATATTTGCTCTGATTTTTTTATGCCGAAGCTCGTAAGCACAACGAATAAGAGCAATCCTATACACAAGACGGCACCCTGTGGAAAAAGGCGATCGAACCCGAAAGAATTAAAGGAATCCATACCCGACAAGTGGTGCAGTGCTTCGGCGATAACGATCACGATAAAAGAAATAATGCAGTATGCAATAAACGGCTTGCCGAAATAAAATGCGGTTTTAAAAAATCCACCCACAAAAACAACATTGAATAGGCCGAAAATCAACAGGGCAAAACCGAGAAAGGAGAGGTTGGCGCACATCAGCGCGTTTGCTGTGTAAATGGCGGCATCTTTAAAAAGCAGCATTCGAATCAAAGTGATCACCGTCATCAGAATAAAACTGCAGCATTCGATCAGTACTGTAAACACAAACTTGCTTTTTACCACATCGGCTTTTGCAACGGGAAGCAATAGCGAGTATTGAATGTCATTGTTTTCACGCATGGTCTGAAAAGAATAAAAGATCCCGAGGGTCGTAAAAAAAGCGCCGAGCAAAATCGGATATCCCGGTACAAAAGTCAAGAATGCCGCCGCTATGAAAATATAAGAAAGCGGGGAGGCAGACAGTTTCAGTTCTTTATAAATCAGCTTCGTCATCTCGCGCCTCCTTTTCCAGGCGGAGCATCATCTGCTCCAGTGTTTCACCGCTTTTTCCAAGCCGATCGCAAAAATTCTGCTTGGTATCGGATAAGACGATTTGACCGTTTCGGATATAAACGATATGATCCGCACATTTTTCAAGATCGGATGTAATATGCGTGGAAAAGAATATTGCCACACCATGCTCTTTCAGCATCCCGAACAGATCCGTAAGTTCGTCACGGGAAAACGGATCCAAACCGCTGGTCGGTTCATCCAAAATCAATATTTCGGCATGGTGTGAAAGTGCCAGCAGCAAATTGCATTTCACTTTCATTCCCTCGGACAATTCGCAGAGCGCTTTATTTTCATTCAGGGAAAACAAACGTACATATTTTTTATAGGCAGCATCGTCCCAGTTCTGATAAAAGGATTTGGTGACAGCTGCAATATCACGCAGTTTTTTCTTTTGATAGTAGTTTACTGCGCCGGCAGAAAAACCGATCCTTTGCTTGATAAGACATTCATTCCCGATGAGAGGCATACCGAAATAAAAGATTTCGCCTTTTGACGGGTGAACAATATTCAGCATGGATTTTATCGTCGTAGTCTTGCCTGCGCCGTTTCTGCCGATAAAACCGGTAATCGTTCCGGGTTCCAGCGAAAAAGATAAATCGCGCAGCAAAAAAGACGGGTATTCCTTATATAGATGGCGCACTTCACAAACACTCATTTGTTGTCACCTCCGAATATGCGCTCACCGAGAAGCTCAAATTCTGACTTTGGTGGAATGGCGATTCCCAATTGCTCATCGCCGAGAAGAAGCAAGGTATCTCCGGGTTTGATGCCGAAAAGCTCTCTTGCCTGTTTGGGAATGACGATTTGTCCTTTTTCTCCCACAGTGGCTGTCCATGCGTATTTTCCCCGAGGTGTTGTATTGCCTTCCATGTCTTTCTCCTTATTGTAGTATGATTAGTTATACAAATTATACTACAACAAAGGACTATATGTCAAGAAGATATTCTAAACCCGCATTAGTCATGGAATGTTTCTGTTATACCGAAGCATTCAAATCCCCCCGCGCAGTCGATTGCCAAGTTCTTTGCAGAGCTAAAAACCGCAAAAAGTACACTTCGTTTTTCAGCCGTTTTTCGGCGCTGAAAACGAAAAAATGGGCTCCGGGACAGCCGGGAAAGCCATCTCGAAGCCCGTATTACCTCATTTTTTGCGATGTTTGCCCATGTGCCGTCAGGCACACATCATTGCCGAAGGCAACATCATACCCGCAGGGTGCATCATTTGCCGAAGGCAAACATCATTCAAAAAAGCCCCTTTTGTCGATAGACAAAAGAGACTTTTTTGTTGGCCCGCCCGAAGGGATTCGAACCCCCGTTCTTCAGAATCGGAATCTGCTGCGTTATCCAGCTGCGCCACGGGCGGAAATATTAAGCACGGGTATAGCCCGTGCTTTTTTTCTATTATTCGGTATATCCTTTTGGATTTCCGCTTTGCCAACGCCATGTATCTTCGCACATTTCGTCAATACTTAAAGCAGCAGTCCATCCGAGAAGTTCCTTTGCTTTTGAAGCTTCGGCATAAACTTCGTCAGGGTCGCCGGGACGGCGTGGGTCTATTACATACGGAATGTCAACTCCCGATGCTTTTACAAACGCATCACGAAGCTGTAAAACGCTTGTTCCGTTGCCTGTTCCGAGGTTTATTGCTTCGCAACCATTTGTTTTAAGAACATAATCCACCGCCTTAACATGGCCCTTTGCCAAATCAACAACATGAATATAATCTCTTACACCCGTTCCGTCAACCGTATTATAATCGTTGCCGAAAACATGGAGTTTTTCGAGTTTTCCAACCGCAACCTGAGCAATATAAGGCATAAGATTATTTGGAATACCCTTCGGGTCTTCGCCGATGATTCCCGATTTATGGGCGCCTATCGGATTAAAATAACGAAGAAGCGCAACCGACCATTCATTATCCGAAACATAAAGGTCTTTAAGGATTTCCTCAATAAAAAGTTTCGTTCTGCCGTAAGGATTTATAGCACCCGTCGGCATACCCTCTTTAAGCGGCATTTCTTTTGCAACGCCGTAAACCGTTGCCGAAGAAGAAAAAACAATCTTCTTAACGCCAAACTCGTTCATAACATCTATTAAAACAAGGGTACTGTCAATATTATTTGAATAGTACATCATCGGCTTTTTAACCGACTCGCCGACCGCTTTAAGACCGGCAAAATGAATAACCGCTTCAATATCATTTTCGCTAAAAATCTTTTTTAAGGCAGATTTATCCCGAACATCATTTTCATAGAATTTAACCTTTTTGCCCGTTATCTTTTCAACACGGTTAAGCGACTCTTTCGAGCTGTTATCAAGATTATCAACAACTACAACATCATATCCTGCATCAAGCATTTCTACGCAGGTATGACTTCCGATATATCCGGCACCGCCGGTTACCAATACTGACATTTTTTACATCTCCGATTTTTATTCTTCATCAAAGCGGTTGCAAATATAATATTCCTTTTTTGCAAGCTTATCAAAAACGGCAAGGGCGCCGACGGCACCTATAAAAACCGAGGCGATAACGCCGATAAACTTCAAAAACGCTTTCATAAATTAAACCACCTTTTATTTTACCCTTATATAATATCATTTTACCGTTTATTTTACAACAGTTATTTTTTCGAATTGCACCTTAAAACTCGGTTTGCCTATATCAATACTGACAGGCAACCCCGACGGTGAAATCAAAGCGCTGTATCCCGATTTGCCGACACTTCCTTCAATAAAATAATTTTTATCGCTTTTCTGCGCCGTTTTTCCGTTTAGGTCGGAAATAACCGCCCTTATAATATTCACTACATTATTACCGCAAAAATCCCCCTGTGATTTATCGGTTTTTATTCCCTTATAACCTATAAAAACCCTTTCGTTTTCGAATGTATAATTTATTCCTTTTAGTTCTTCGGGGCTTTCCACAAAAACATCGATTTTTGATAAATCCTTGTTTGTTTCAAATCTGAAAAGATAGTTTTCTTTATCGGTTAAAGCAACCGCATTAAACCTCAAACCTCCTAAAACGACCTCAACATTATTGTTTGCGGCACAACCGCAGATAAAAAAGCAAAAAAGCAACGGGATAATCAGTAACTTTTTCAAAAAATCGCCTCGAAACTTAAATTGTTTTAAGCTCTGAGATTATATCGCTCGGCAAAATTCCTTCAAGGTTGTATTTTTTTGCCAACCTATCGGCGGCATAGCCATGAAGAAAAACAGAGTTTTTCGCCGCTTCAAACGGGGCCTCGCCCATAGCAAGACGCGCCGTTATCATACCTGCCAAAACATCTCCGCTTCCGCCGGTTGCAAGTCCCGCATTTCCGGTCATATTAAATACAACTTCACCTTTTTCGGAAGCAATTACGGTATTTGCGCCCTTTAATACTACAACCGAGCCGGTATTTACAGCGACTCTTTTTGCGATATCAATACGGTTTTCAGAAACCTCTTCTACCGAAATTTTGCAAAGTCTTGCCATTTCCTTCGGGTGCGGAGTTATAACCTTTTGAGCTTTGATTTTCTTTAACAATTCTATGTCCGAAGCTATGGCATTTATGCCATCGGCATCAATAACCGTAGGCACGGTTGTATATTCGAGCGCTCTTTTAACAAGCGAAACCGACTCCTCACCGTTTCCGAGTCCGCAACCGACAAGCATAGCATTGCAATTCTCAATTTCTTTCAATAACTGACTATTTCGAATAATGGGTGTTCCGCCGAAATCCGTTTCCGACGGAATCGTAACTGCCTCGGGAACTGCCGAGCAAAATGCTGCATAGTTTTTATCGCATACAAAGTTTTTAACTATGCCGACACCGCTTACAAGCGCCGCACGAGACGAAAGAACAGCGGCACCGCACATTCCGTAACTTCCCGTTATCATCAAAGCCGTTCCGAAACTACCCTTATGAGAATTTTTTGCTCTTTTTTTCTTTGGGGGCATATCGGTTGTCAGATAAGCATATTCCCTTTCTTCTACACCAATATCAACAACCTCAACCTCTCCGCAAAATTCGGAAGTTTTAGGCAAAACAAAACAAAGTTTAAGCGCAATAAAGGTAAGAGTCAGGTCTGCCGAAAAACAGTTTGCGGCGAAGTTGCCGTCTGCCGAAACTCCGCTCGGAACATCAAGCGCTACCTTGAAAGCCGAGCAAGAATTCATTTTATCTATTATCTCGGCTTGTTCATTTTCAATTGGCCTGTTAAGACCGATACCGTACAATGCGTCGATTAAAAAATCGCATTTTTGCGGAATTTCGTGCCTTATTTCTATGTCTTTTGCAAAATAGGAAAACTCGTTTGCAGGGCTCGAAACGGGAATACCGTTAGGAAAAACAACGCAAACTTTATGTCCTTTATCTTTTAAAAGTTTTGCAAGTACCAAACCGTCGCCGCCGTTATTTCCGCTTCCGCAAACAATGCAGATATCCGAAATTTCGGTAATAATATTTCGGCTTAAAAACTCCAACGACTTACGGGCGGCATTTTGCATTAAATCGGCAAAAGAAAAGATGCCGCTTTCAACGGCATCCTGCTCTGCCGTCCTTATTTGCGAAACTGTAAGTATCTTCATGACGACCTTTTTTCTCCTTATTTGAAAGCCGAATTTGCAATAAATCTCGGCAATGTTTTTAATATTCCCTCTTTAATTCTGTCGTCGGGAGCAAAAACGAGAACTTGTTTTTCTTTTCCGTTTTTAACCGCAAGTAAACAGTAGGCATTTTTATCGGTTTTGTTGCAACCGAAAACGGTTTTTTGCGCACCGGAAGGCAATTTTTTATTAGAATCATATTTTTCTATCGACTCGACTTCGGGTATCTCAATGCTCATAACCCTTTTTCTGCTGCTTTTTGCCGTAATTTTATCAATATCAAGCGAGGTATTTGTTACGATATATTCATATTCGATAAAAAGTTTTTTCGAAAGTTGATATGCTCCGTAAAAAATCAAACCCGAAACCGTAATGGCAAAAATAAGAAGTCTTGCAAGAAAAGCAAATGCCACATAACTTAAAAAAAGCGATAAAATCCAAATTCCGATTAAACAAAAATAATCTTTGGCTGTCTTTTTTATGGGAACTATTTGTTCGAAAAATGTATCCATCTTATTCTCCTTATGTTCCTAAAATCATAGCGGCGAAGCTGAAATAAATCATCAAAGAAATTGCATCTACAACGGTTGTAATAAGCGGACTTGCCATAACGGCAGGGTCAAAACCTATTTTCTTTGCAATAATGGGCAAACTGCAACCGACAATTTTTGCAACGATAACCGTACAAAACAGTGTTGAACATACAACCGCAATTTCAAGAAGCGGTTTCCCGTCGCCCTTAAAGGTTCCGAGAAGCCAGTAATCAACAAGCAAAAGTTTTCCTAAATTTACAATGGCAAGTACGGCGCTGCAACAAAAAGCAACCCTTATTTCTTTCCATAAAACCTTTAAAATATCGGAAAACTCGATATCTCCGAGAGAAATACTGCGGATTACGGTAACCGATGCCTGAGAACCGCTGTTACCACCGGTATCCATAAGCATCGGGATAAATGCAATAAGACCGGCAAAAACTGTCAGTTTATCCTCGAATTTGCTTATTATCGCTCCCGTAAAGGTTGCTGAAATCATAAGCAGGAGAAGCCACGGAATTCTTGCCTTAAATGTTTCGAAAATGCCGGTTTTGAAATAACTGTGTTCACTCGGCAAAATAGCCGCCATTTTTTCGATATCTTCGGTAACTTCCTCTTTCATTACATCGATGGCGTCATCGACCGTAACAATTCCGACAAGGCGGTTTTCAAGGTCAACGACCGGCATAGCCAAGAGGTCGTATTTTTCAAAATCCATCGCAACCTGCTCTTTATCTTCGAGCGTATTAACGGAAATAACATTTTCGTCCATTATGTTGGACAAAACCTCATCTTTTGGATTCAAAAGCAAATCCTTAATCGAAACAATGCCGAGCAAATGACGGCTTCGGTCGGTAACATAACAGGCATAAATTGTTTCGGTATCAAAGCCGATTTTTCTGATTCTGTCAAAAGCCGCATCTACCGTCATATCTTTTTTAAGGTCGATATACTCGGTAGTCATAATGCTTCCGGCGCTGTCATCGGGATAGGCAAGAAGTTGATTTATCATGCGCCTTGTATTCGCATCGGTCTGTTTTAAGATACGCTTGGCGACCGTAGCGGGCATTTCATCGATAATATCAACGGTATCATCCATGAAAAGCTCGTCCATAACTTCTCTCAGTTCTTTATCGCTGAATGCTTCAATAAGTAACTGTTGCATATCGGAATCCATCTCAACGAAAACTTCGGCGGCAAGTTCCTTAGGCAAAATGCGAAATACGACCAAAAGGTCTTTTTCGTCGATTTCTTCGAAAATCTGCGCTATATCTGCGGCGTTCATCTCGGAAAGCATTGTTTTTAATTCGCCGAATTTTCTTAATTCGATAAGTTCTAAGATTTTTTCTTCCATCCGTTTTTCCTCCTTCTTCAAGTGGTAAAAACCCCGTCTGTTTTCGACGAGGTTTAGTTGTAGTATATCATAGGTGGTTTATGCTTCTTTGCCGACGATTATGCAACCTCTAAACAAAATACTTTTTTCTTAAATATCCGAGAATTAAAAGATGAACGGGATAAAATGCATAAAAAGCATATTTAAGATATTTTGATTTTATAAATCCTCTTTTGCCGTTATAAAGACTTATAAGAAGATATGCGGGGGTTGTTTTAATCGACGAACTTGATATACCGATTCCTACGGCAAATCTGAGTATTCTTTGGTTTCTGAGATAATAAAGCACCATAATAAGCGCTACTCCTCTTATTCCGTAATCGGCGGAAAAGCAGTATGCTACCAAAAGCAACACAAAAAGCGATAGTATCTGCACCGGCTTATTATCCTTGAATTTTTCAAAAAAGCATATTCCGAGATAACCGAAAAAAAGCGTAAAATAAACATTTTGCGAACCGTATCTGAAAGTTAATGTATGAACATAATTCCACGGTATTTCGGAAACAAGCGCAAAGATAAGCAGATTTCTGCCGTACTTGAATTTGTTTCTTGTATGAATATATCCTTCGGTTATCAAAAAGGCATAAATCGGGAAAGCAGTTCTTCCTATAAGACGGCATACGGCGCATAAAGTAATGTTTCTCCCGAGCAAACTTAATATCACCTGTTGCTCTGACGGAACTGACGAAAGAATATATGCGCCGATATGGTCAATAAGCATGGTAAAAACGGCTATGAGTTTTAGAGTACTGCCGCTTATAATCTTATACCTTTGGAATCTCAAATCCTTATTTTTTTCCATTTTATCAGTATATCGGGAATTTGGCGCAAAGGTCTGCAACTTCTTCTGAAACTCTTTGCTTATTGCCGTCAAAATCCTCTATGATATCAGCTATCATATCGCCGATAATAATCATTTCGTTTTCCTTAAATCCTCTGGAAGTTACAGCAGGAGTTCCTATTCGCAAACCGCTTGTAACAAACGGGCTTAACGGTTCGCCCGGAATGGTATTTTTATTGGCAGTTATATGAACTTCATCTAAACGGGTTTCAAGTTCTTTTCCTGTTACATTGCATTTTGTAAGTTTAAGAAGCATAAGATGATTATCCGTTCCTCCGGCAACGATATCTATGCCTCTTTCAATAAGTTTACCGCAAAGAACCGAAGCATTTTTAACGATTTGCTGTTGATATATCTTAAATTCATCGGTAAGCGCCTCGCCTAATGCTACGGCCTTTGCCGCAATAATATGCATAAGCGGACCGCCCTGAGTTCCGGGGAAAATCGCTTTGTCTATTTTCTTTGCCAATTCTTCCTTGCAAAGAATCATACCGCCTCTCGGTCCCCTTAAAGTTTTATGGGTAGTTGTTGTAACAACATCGGCATACGGAACGGGAGAGGGATGAAGACCGGCAGCAACAAGACCTGCGATATGCGCCATATCTACCATTAAATATGCGCCGACCTCATCGGCAATTTCACGGCATTTTTTGAAATCAATAATCCTTGAATATGCACTGGCACCGGCAATAATCATTTTCGGCTTATTTTTTATGGCGATTTCTCTCATATTTTCATAATCAATTTGTTCTGTTATGGGGTTAACGCCATAAGGAACTATATTAAAATAGTTGCCCGAAATGTTGGCGGGAGAGCCATGAGATAAATGACCGCCCTCGCTTAAATTCATACCCATAACCGTATCGCCCGGTTTCAAAAGCGCATAAAATACGGCAAGATTTGCATTGGCGCCGCTATGCGGCTGAACATTTGCATGTTCGGCACCGAAAAGTTTTTTTGCCCTCTGCCTTGCAGTTTCTTCCACTTCGTCAACATAAACGCAACCGCCGTAATATCTCTTGGAGGGATATCCTTCCGCATATTTGTTTGTAAGAACACCACCCGCTGCAAGTAAAACGGCTTTGGAAACAATGTTTTCCGAAGCAATAAGTTCTATATTTCCTCTCTGTCTTTTCAATTCACGCTCACAAGAAGCAGCAACTTCGCTATCGTATTTTGAAAGTTCTTCAAAAAAATTCATAAAAGGCACCTCGCAACTGTTTATAATTATCTATTAGTATAACATAAAAGTACTATTATGTAAATAGGTTTATCGTAAAAAAATATGCCGTTTTTGTCTTGCAAAATCGTTCTTAAAATAGTATAATATTTTTGTATTATTTATTTATTTGGAGGCCACCAGCCATGAAAAAACCAATCGCAATTTTCCTTTGTCTGACAACCGTTTTGTTACTTGCTTGTTCCTGCTCTAAGAAAAATGAGGATACTTCAAGCGCAATCCCCGCAAGTTCTGCTCCCGTTGCGGAAAAAGTGCTTAACCCATTGACCGGAACGCCGATTTCAAAAGAGCAGTTAAGCTCCCGTCCCGTTGCAATAATGATAAACAACATCAGTTTTGCTCAGGCAGTTCAAACCGGTATCAACAAGGCCGATATCGTTTACGAAACCGAAGTTGAAGGCGGTATCACCCGCATTATGCTTGTTTTTAAGGATATAAACAGCGTTAAACAGCTCGGAACCGTTCGTTCTGCAAGATACCCTTATATTGATATGGCGCTCGGCCACGATGCTATTTATGTACACTGCGGTCAAGATAATGTTTACTGCAAACCTCATCTGAAAGACATTGATGATGTTTCTATCAACACCGGTATTTTCGGTTGCGTAAGAATTTCAAACGGTCTTAATACCGAACATACCCTTTATACATACGGCGATAAACTTCTTGCCGGAATAAAAGAAACGAATATTCGTACAACAACCGATAAAAATACCCCTTGGCTTGATTTTACAAAAGACGACGAAAAGGTTACTTTAACGGGCGGCACCGCAAACAGTGTTGAAGTTCCTTTCTCATCAAGTTATCATACCGTATTTAAGTATGATTCTCAAAAAGGCGAATATACAAGATATTTTGGTTCCAATATCAGAAAAGATTATGTTACAGGCGAAACAACCGATGTTAAAAATGTTTTCGTTTTGTTGACAGATATTTCATTCTATCCTAACCATTACCGCCGAAAAGTTGACCTTAACGGCGGCGAAGGATATTATCTTACAAACGGTACATACCAAAAAATCAAATGGTCAAAAGGTGCCGCAAACAATTCCCTTAAATTTACCGATGAAAACGGAAAAGAACTTAAAGTCAGCGCCGGTAAATCGTGGGTATGCTTTGCCGGAAAATCGTCAACTCCGACAATAAATTAAAATGGAGTTAAAGTTATGATACAAAAAAGCATTAAAAAACTCGTTTCTTACGGTCTTCAAAAAAACCTCTTTGAAAAAAGAGATGAGATTTTTATTACCAACCGTCTTCTCGAAGTTTTCGGGCTTGATGAGTTTGACTGCGATGAAAGTTTCTCTTGCGTTGACCTTGAAGAAACGCTCAAAGAACTTCTCGATTATGCCGTAGAAAAAGGGATTATCGAGGATAATATCACGGCAAGGGACTTATTCGATACAAAACTTATGGGTCTTCTCTTGCCCAGACCTTCGTTTATAACCGATAAATTCTATGAACTTTATAAAGAATCGCCCAAAAAAGCAACAGATTTTTATTATAATTTCAGTTGCGACAGCGACTATATAAGAAGGTACCGCATAAAGAAAGATTTGAAATGGAAAGCCGAAACGGAATACGGCACCCTCGATATAACCGTAAATCTTTCTAAGCCCGAAAAAGACCCCAAGGCAATTGCCGCTGCAAAACTTGCCCCGCAGTCGGGATATCCGAAATGCCTTCTCTGCAAGGAATGTGAGGGTTATGGGGGCAGAATGAATTTCCCCGCAAGGCAAAGCCATAGGGTAATACCTGTAAGGATAAACGACAGCGACTGGTTTTTCCAGTATTCGCCGTATGTTTACTATAACGAACATTGCATTGTTTTCAACGGTCAACATTCCCCAATGTCGATAAACCCGAAAACATTTATCAAACTTTTTGATTTTGTTAAACAGTTTCCGCATTATTTTGTCGGCTCAAATGCCGACCTTCCGATAGTCGGCGGTTCTATTTTAAGCCACGACCATTTTCAGGGCGGTAACTACACCTTTGCAATGGCTTCGGCTAAAATTGAAACGAAACTTGCCTTTGAAGGATTTGCCGATGTTAATGCCGGTATCGTCAAATGGCCGATGTCGGTTATAAGATTATCCTCCGAAAACACCGACAGAATCACAGAACTCGCAAGTAAAATTTTAAGCGCATGGCGAAATTATACCGATGAATCGGCATTTATCTTTGCCGAAACAGACGGTACTCCACATAATACCATAACTCCCATCGCCCGTAAAAACGGCGAAAAATACGAACTCGATTTAGTTCTTCGAAACAACATAACAACCGAAGAACATCCTCTCGGTGTTTTCCATCCCCACGCCGAACTCCACCATATAAAAAAGGAAAATATCGGACTAATCGAAGTTATGGGACTTGCTGTTCTACCGGCAAGACTTAAAGGCGAAATCGCCGAACTTAAATCGGCAATTTTAGCTCATAAAGATATAAGCGCTATTGAATCTATAAAAAAACATGCCGACTGGGTTAATGAGATTACGGCAAAATACCAAAATATAAACGAAAGCAATATTGATAAGATTATTGATGACGAAATCGGTATTGTATTTTCAAAGGTTTTGGAACATGCCGGTGTATTTAAGCGAACAAAAGAAGGTTTAGATGCTTTTTTAAGATTTGCAGAAAGTGTTAAGTAATCCATATTAGTATTTAAGGGCAACGCCTTATAGGCGTTGCCCTGTTTTTTTGTCGGTGAATGTCGCATAACAATTCTCTATAATAATTTCGGCGCAAACAAGAAAAAGGAGAACAGTTATGATTATTGCAACTGTTACGGAACAGACAATTTCTCTGGAATACAGCGGTATTATTTCCGATAGTGTTCGCTTTTTAACGGTTAAATTTGTCTTCGATTCAACTTGGGACGGTACCCTTAAAACGGCGGTTTTCAGCCATGACGGGAACGAATACAATGTTGTTATGCAAGATGGAAACTCTATGTATTTAGGCGACAATATTTGCTATGTTCCGCAAGAAGTTATAAAATCATCGGGGTTTAATGTTTCGGTTTACGGAGTAAACGAAATGACGGTAATAACCTCTTCGTCTGGCAGTGTTGCAGTAGAGCAAAGCGGATACAGTGAACTTATCCCTGCCGACCCTACTCCGTCGCTTTGGTTTCAAATGCTTGAAATCACCAACAAAACCTGTCAACTTGCAACCTCGGTAAGGCAAGATGCGGATATGGGACTTTTTAACGGAAAAGGAATTGCATCGGGAGGAACAACAGGACAGGTTCTTATTAAAAATTCCCTCGAAAATTATGATACGGCATGGCAAACTCTTCCCGACTATTTAACAAGAGAAGAAGCCCTGCAAGACTATGTTCCCAAAACCCGAAAGATTAACGGCAAACCGCTTTCCGATAATATTTCTATAACCTGCGACGATATCGGCGCCTATGAGTTTGATGAAGACGGCATTCCGAAATATGACCTTTCCGAAAGGGTTCAAAGCAGTCTTTCAAAAGCCGATACAGCCATTCAGGTTGAAACAGACCCTACCGTTCCCGAATGGGCAAAGCAAAGTACAAAGCCCACTTATACAGCCCAAGAGGTCGGCGCATTGCCCAACACAACGCGCATACCCGTTGTTGACCGAAATTATAGTGCCACAAGCATCAATGCCCAAAGCGGACTTGCCGTAGCAAATGCGTTAAAAACCAAACAGGACAAAACGATAACAGTTGAAACTACGGAATCGAATATTTTGCTTTCAAATAACAGAATTTATATTATTAAGAATGCAACATCGAAAACTTTCAGTTATCCCTCGGGAAATTTTGACTGCCTTATAATGCTTACAACCGCAACAAGCGGAACGGTAAACATTTCTTTCCCTGCATCAAAATATATCGGACGGCCGCCCGTTTTCGGCAACGGAGAAACTTGGGAAATATCAATAAAAAACAAAGTTATAGTTGCAGGAAAGGTAATATAAATATGCTCAATTTTTTATTCAACATAAGAAGATATTTGATAATTGCATCGTTAACAAACGGCGCATCATAGCCCCTGCTGTAAAGAAAAACAGGCGATAAAAATGATTGAAAGCGTACTTAAATGGGTTATCCCCACTCTTTTAGGCAGCACTCTTACATATATTGTATCTTTATTCAACAAAAACAAAGCGCTCAAAACGGGGCTTCAATGCCTACTGAGAGCCGAAATTATCCGCTCCTACGACAAATATACGGCAAGGGGCGAAATACCGATATATGCAAAAGAAGCTCTCGAAAAAGAATATAAAGCATATCATAAATTAGGAGGCAACGATGTTGCAACCGATTTATATCATCAAACAATTAAACTTTCGATAAAATAAGGAGGATTTAT
The DNA here is from genome assembly GCA_024404145.1 of Clostridia bacterium. Lineage (GTDB taxonomy): Bacteria > Bacillota > Clostridia > Oscillospirales > Acutalibacteraceae > UBA737. The sequence continues at coordinate 37,916 of JAKSQK010000008.1, forward strand.
GTTTAAGATAGCATTAAATGCGGGGCACGGCAAAAATACTGCCGGAAAGCGTTGTCTTAAAAAAATAGACCCGAAAGAAACGAGAGAATGGGTGCTTAATTCCCGAATTTGCGACAAAATCGAAGAAAAATTAAAAGCATACTCGGGTTACGAACTCATAAGACTTGACGATACTACGGGTAAAACCGATGTTCCCCTTAAAACGAGAACATCAAAAGCAAATAAGTTCAACGCAGATTTTTATCTTGCAATTCACCATAACGCAGGTGTGAACGGAAAATCGGGTGGCGGAGTTATTGCAATTGTTTATAAAACGATAAAAGACGGCTCGGTTACTAATATTTGGCAAAAGTCTCTTTATAATGAAATAATCAAAAAAACGGGGCTTAAAGGCAACCGTGCCGTTCCGCTTCAAAAGCAGGACTTGCATGAGGTCAGAGAATCTGCAATGCCTGCCGTACTGCTCGAATGCGGTTTTATGGACAGCACAACCGATACACCGATTATTCTTAAAGAAGATTTTGCCGAAAAGGTTGCCGATGCCTGTGTAAATGTTTTGGCAGACAAGGGCAACCTCAAAAAGAAAACAGCTGCAAAAACCGTTAAACCTCAAACAAAACAAAAAACAACAGCCGCAAAGAAAACCGATATCGATGCTGTTGCAAGAGATGTTATAAGAGGTTTATACGGCAACGGAAACGAAAGAAAACAGCGTCTTTCGGCTCTCGGACTAAACTATTCCGTTATACAAAAAAGGGTAAACGAAATGCTCAAATGAGGTGATTAAAATAAAACTAAAATCAAAGCAGTGGCTTAAAGCCGCAACTATCAGGGCAATAAAAACGGTATCGCAAACGACCATAGCAACGATAGGAACTTCCGCAATGATTTGCGAAATAAACTGGAAAGTTGTTTTTAGTTCCGCCCTCGTTTCGGGACTGTTATCAATATTGACATCCTTTGCGGGACTTCCCGAAGCAGAATAGTTATAAACGCCTAATGCATTTTTGCATTAGGCGTTTTTTCAGTAAAATTTTGTAAAAATCTGTTTTTCCGACTGCTCAGGCGAATAATTAAATTCTTCTATCTTTTCGCCCTCATAAAAATATTTGAGTTTTGGTCTTGTTCCCTGCTCGAATGTATCAATAATAACAAGTTTAACCTTCATTCGCTCGGGGATTATGTTTTTTATGTAAACACTTACCCTTTGCCCTATCTTAACATCAGATTTGGGCTCTGCAAGACCTGCAAGATTTGGCGCTAATTCGACAAAAACGCCGTATTCTTCAATGCTTCTGATAATTCCCGAAACCGTTTGCCCAACCGAAAAATTTTCAATATTTTCTTCCCAACTTCCGAGGAGTTCCTTATGCGATAGGGTTATTCTGTTGTTTTCGTCAATGTTTTTAATTATCGCTTTGATGTTCTGACCTACAAAAAATCTATCCGAAGGATGAGATATTCTCGAAACGGAAATTAAATCAATAGGCATCAAAGCAATATTTCCGCAGCCGATATCGCAAAAAGCACCGAAACTTTCAAGATGGGTGATTTTTGCATCTATTATATCGCCGATATCAAGTTTGCTCAATTTATCTTCTATACACATTTCCTGCGCTTTTTTTCTTGAAAGGAGAGCAAATAGTTTTCCGTTTTTATCGTTTGTTATATCCGTAACTACAAAGCATACCGTTCTGCCTACCCTCGAAATCAAGGCAATGTCTTTCGTTACTCCCTCTTTTATGCCGATGGCTCCCTCTTCTCTCGGAATTATACCCCTTATACCGCCGAGCTCAACCGTCATATTTCGTTCGCTGTCGCACATTATTACTCTTGATTCGAGAATTCTGTTTTCCTCTTTTGCTTTAATAAGAACCGATAAATTCATTAGTTTGCTTTCGCAGATATTTATGTCTTTTTTGAATCCTTCGGGATAATAATCATTCATTTTTTAATCGCCTTCCTTTTAATAATAGTTATGAAAAGCAAATTAAAAATAGAACAAAAAAACCGCAGTAATAAAACTGCGGTTTGCTGAATTATCCTATAATGATTTTTCCGGTTTGAACGGTCGGATGAACGAGTTTTCCTTCCATAATGGCATATTCGGATTTTTTGCTGTCTATATTTACATTGTATTCGCCGTTTTTAATTCCTTTTTTGGGAACTAACTTGACATTTATAATAACTCCGGCGCCCGAAACATCAACGAGTCCCTCTTTTTTGGTTGCGATAACAACAAGTTGACCGTCAACGATATTCGAGTCGAAATCGTCGAACATATCGCCCTCGACAAGTTCGGCAAAATCAAAAGATTTCATATCATAGTCAAGATAAAGTCTTACAGCGCCTATGCCGTCTTCATTTTTAGTTGCATAAACGGGAACTGTAACCGTGCCGTCTTTATCGGGCTTAACATCTTTAACCTCGATGGTTTTTTTGCCGGTGGATTTTTTCTTGATTTCAATTTTTGAAGTATTATCGGAACCGTTATTATTGCCTTCGCCCGAATTTTCTCCCGCTGTTTCAGAAACCGTAGGATTATTTTGGGATTTATCCTTGGCTTTTAAGTTTAGTTTAATGTTTCCCGTTGCAAATAAAATGGCAAGAACTGCAACCGCCAAAACTATAACGCCGATAATGACTCCTATAATAACTTTCTTTTTCATAAAAATCACCATTTCTCCCTAAAATTTATATTCGCCTTTAATTATTTTATCCGTCAGGGCTTTTTTTACATCTTCTTTATCTTCCTTATATGTAACGCCATACCATTTATCTTCGGCGATAAGAACATCAACCGATTTAATATTCTTTTCCATAAGGTTTGAAACGATAACAGGAAGATATATTTCCGCTTTTTGATTATCTATATTGTCCTTCAAAAAACCGATAAGGTCTTCTTCGCAATAGTTGAAAATGTCGGTTGTAAATCCCCACATATTCATAGATACTACCGTATCGGGAGAAAGCGGGAACCAGTTTTTGCCGTCTTCGGTATATTTGCAGTCGGAAATTTTTGTTCTCTCGGTTACAGATTTGAGTTTTCCGTTTTCTATTTCGCAAACGCCCCTCGAAACCGTACCGTTTTCGGTTAAAGTGTTAACAAGGCGAAAACCGACCATACAGTAATTTCCGTCCTGCTTTTTTAGATGATTATAGATTTGCCGATATGCTTCGGCTCCGTAATAATCATCGGCATTTATAACGGCAAAAGGCGTTTTAACGATATCTTTGCAACAATATATCGCATGTCCCGTTCCCCAAGGTTTTTCTCTCGTTTCGGGACATTCGAAACCGCTCGGCAGTTTGTTTGTTTCCTGATAAACATAGGAAACATCCATATATTTTTCAATTCTCTTGCCGACCGTTTCCTTAAAATCCTTTTCAATTGCTTTTTTAATAACAAAAACAACTTTATTAAATCCTGCCTTTTTGGCATCGGATATCGAAAAATCGAGCAATGCTTCTCCGCCGGGACCTATCGGCTCGATTTGTTTCAGTCCGCCGAAACGGCTTCCCATACCGGCAGCCAAAACTACCAAAGTTGCATTAAACATACTGTATTCACCCTCATAAATCAAAGCGAAAATCAAAATATGATTTTCATTACACCATTAGTATAACTTTTTAACCTGCTAATTGCAAGAATTATTTGCCGATACTAATATCATTTTGCTTGTAATTATTGCCGGAATATAGTAAAATAGTTTCAGAATAAAAATCGAAACAGGAGAAAAAATAATGAGTGAAGAAATTAAAAACGAAGACTATAACCCCGATATTATAACCCTTGCTGATGATAACGGAAAGGAATATACCTTTGAAGTTTTAGATGCCATTGAAACCGATACCGACAGATATTTGGCTCTCCTTCCGCAGTATAGCGACCCCAAGGCAATGCTCGATGATTCGGGCGAACTTGTAATAGTTAAGGTCGGCGAGGAAGACGGCGAAGAATATTTCTTCGAAATTGAAGACGATGACGAATACGAAACTATCGCCGATGCTTTTGTTGACCGTCTTGAAGACTTTTTTGAAATAGAAGAAAAACAGTAACGATAACTCCTGCTCTGTTCGCGAACTGATGTCTTTATAACCCTACAACAATAATAATAGGGATTTGCTCTCGGGCGGTGGGTTTGCAGACCTCCCGCGGCGGTGCCGAGTTCGGAAGAAGGGAGCGCGAAGCCGTTCGGACAAAACCCACCTGAACTTAAAATCAGGTTATCATTTGACACACTACGGCAGAGTGGGAGCAAAAAAGCAAAATAAAAAAACCTCTATCAAATTTGATAGAGGTTTTTTGTTTTATATCAAGTTATTATGCTTTGTTTTTTGTTATTGCACGAATAACGATAAGAGTAGCTAACATCAAAACAATAGCTATCGGCAAAACTATCAGCCAGTTTGAAACAAATCCTGCAATGATATAGCTTACAAATGATACACCTGCAACGGTAAACGCATAAGGAAGCTGGGTTGAAACATGGTTTATATGGTTGCTCTGCGCACCGGCGGAAGCCATAATCGTTGTATCCGAAATCGGCGAACAATGGTCGCCGCAAACGGCACCTGCCATACAAGCCGAAATTGCAACTGTTGTGATAGCGCCGTCTTTTGCGCCGAATACCGAGAGAACGATAGGAATAAGGATACCGAATGTTCCCCAAGATGTACCGGTTGCAAACGAAAGTCCGACAGCGATAACAAATATAATAGCAGGAAGGAAGAACTGGAACGAACCTGCGCTTGATTCAACGAGTTGCGAAATGAAGATTTTAGCGCCTAACGAATCGGTCATTGTTTTAAGAGTCCATGCACAGCAAAGAATCATTATTGCCGGTACCATTGCCTTAAAGCCATCGGGAAGAGCTGCCATACATTCGGTAAATGATAATACTCTGCGACAGAGGTAGTAAATTACCGTAAAGATAATAGCGGCAAACGAGCCGATAACAAGACCTACCGAAGCATCGGAATTTGAGAAAGCGGTAATGAAATCTTCGCCGCTGAAAAATCCGCCTGAATAAATCATACCGAGAACGCAGGAGATAATAAGAAATACTACCGGAATAACAAGGTCGCAAACCTTACCTTTTTCGTTTGCGCTTATTTCGGTATCAGCCATCTGCTCTTCGCCGGTTGTAAACAGGTCGTTATTGTTTATTGCGTTGAATTCATGTTTCTTCATCGGGCCGTAGTCAAGATTTGTAACTGCAAGGAAAATCATCATTACGATGGTAAGAAGGGCATAGAAGTTATAAGGAATGGCGCTTATGAAAAGCGACATACCACTTGCGGCACCCGAGCCCTTGGCAAAACCTGCAACAGCGGCAGCCCAAGAGGAAATAGGAGCAATAATGCAAACGGGAGCGGCGGTAGCATCGATAAGATAAGCAAGTTTAGCGCGGGAAATATTATGCTTATCAGTTACAGGACGCATAACCGAACCTACCGTAAGGCAGTTGAAATAGTCATCAACAAAGATTAAAACACCCAAAAGAATTGTGGCAAGTTGAGTGCCGACACGGGTTTTAATATGCTTAGTCGTCCATTTTCCGAATGCTTGTGAGCCACCTGCCTTATTCATCATGGCAACAAGAGCACCGAGCATTACGAGGAATATAAGGATACCGATGTTATAACTATCGGCGATACTTGAAATAAATCCGTCCTGCAAAGTATGTACCATAGTTCCTTCAAACTTGAAGTTTGAATAAATCATACCGCCGAACAAAATACCGATAAACAAAGAAGAATAAACTTCTTTTGTTATAAGCGCCAAAAGAATGGCGATAATCGGCGGGATTAAAGACCAGAAGGTTGCATACTTCGGTATGCTTTCACGAACGGTTGTAAGAGCGGTTTTTATATTTTCCTTGAAATTCGGGTCGCTGCCCAAATTATCGGCATAACCGTCAACATACTCGGTAGCAACTTCGCCGTCGGTTAAATCGAGGGCGGCTTCTTCTGCCGGTGCTTCGGCATCTTCGGAAATAGTCGTTTCAGCATTTACAGCATCAATATTTTGCTCTTCTGTTCCGAGAGCTGTAAAAGTACCCGCAAAAGAAATGATGGCACAGATAAGAATTGCAATAGACCATCTGATGATCTTGCTTTTTGAAATTTGCTTTTTCATTTTCTTTTCCCCTTTTTTAATAAAATATAAAGGCCGTACCAAACATTATGGCACGACCCCGAAATTTATAAAACTTCAAGATAGCGCTCCACTAATGCTTAGTGACAGTTCGGTATATATTCTATAACGAACCAATAAATAAAGGGCGGATACCCGTTTATTTATTTCGGCAAAATGCCCTTTCAAACGGCGGTTTATCCGAACCTGTTGCCGTTCTACTGATGCGATTTTGCACCTCTATCAAAATTCCTTAAAGGAACTTATGAATTGATAATATCATAATAAATATGCTTTTGTCAAGCGTTTTATCGCATAACAACATATCCGTAGGGCTTTAATTTAACGGTTTTCGGGTTTTCGGAAATATTTTCGCCGAATAAAACCGTACCGACATTTTGGCAATTTGAAAATTCTGCTTCGTTTTCCGAAACATTTGTTGCAATTAAAAGCCGATTTTCGCCCTTTTGCCTTAAAAAAACAAATAATCCGTCTTCGGCTTTAAGCGGAATAAAATCGCCGTCGCAAAAAACATCGTTTGTTCTTCGGAGATTTCCGAGCGCCTCATAATAAGAAACCAAGTCGGTATTTTCTTTCCCCCAGGGATATGTTCCCCTGCAAAACGGGTCGCCGAAACCGGTAAGCCCCGCCTCATCTCCGTAATAAACCGAAGGAACGCCGGGAAGTGTAAACTGAATAAGACAGGCGATTTTTTGCCTTAAAACCGCAAAATTATATTCGAAATCCCATAGGGTATATTCGCTTTGGTATTTTCGGTCGCCCGAAAACTTGCCGTAGTTCGCAATAGCGGTTATAATTCTCGGCGTATCGTGGGTGCCGATATGATTCATAAGCGTCGTTATGCTTTCTCTCGGATAATTTTCGAGAATATCCATAACGGTATTTTGAAGATTTTTACTGCTTCTATTGCAAACATAGTCGGTAATCGCATTTGCAAAGGGATAGTTCATAACCGAATCGAGTTGATTTCCCAAAAGGAATTTCCGCCTTTTGCCGTAACTTATTTTGTTTGAAGCATCTTCCCAAACTTCCCCTAATATAAACGCATTTTTATTGTATGATTTAACACATTTCCTTAGTTTTTCCAAAAAACCGTCGGGAAGTTCGTCGGCAACATCAAGCCGTATGCCCGATATCCCGAGCGAAAGCCATTTTCTTATAACGCCGTTTTCGCCGGTTATATACTCCGAAAACTCCTCGTTTTCCTCGTTAACCTCGGGCAGAGAAGGAACTCCCCACCATGCTTTGTATCCCGGATATTCATCGCAGAAAGTGTACCATTTTCTATATGGGCAGAACGGGTCGTTATATGCTCCGCTTTCGCCGTAACGCTTGTATTTATTAAAATATATACTGTCGTCGCCCGTATGGGAAAAAACGCCGTCTAAAATGACCGAAATGCCGAGTTTTTTTGCTTTTTTGCAAAGTTCTTTCAAATCGTTTTCATCGCCGAGCATAGAATCTATTTTCATATAGTCGGCGGTATTGTATCTATGATTTGAATGGGCTTCGCATATAGGATTAAGATAAATCATTGAAACACCGAGTTTATGGAGATACGGAAGTTTCTCGGTAATTCCCGCCAAATCTCCGCCGTAATAATCGTTGCCGAGCGAACATTTGCCGTTATCCTGTCTATATTCGGGTTGCTTTCCCCAATTTTCGCAAATATACCTGTCATTCGGTATATTTTTATGCTCTTTGCCTGACTTGTAAAATCTATCGGGGAAAATTTGATATATTATTCCGCCGCTGACATTTTTGGGCGCAGTAAAATCTTTTTCATAAACCGTTTGTTGCCATTTTCCGCCGTCCCTTGACACAATGCCGAGCGAACTTTCGGTTTTGGTAACAAAAAATTCGCCGTAGTCGCTTTCGTATCTGAAACAATACCAATACAAACCCGTTTCAAGTTTGAGTTTTGCATCATAAAAACGGTAATCCCCTATGCTTTCTTTCGGTTCAAGTTTAACCTCAAAGGTATTTTTGCCGTCTTCTTCTATTAAAGCAAAGGCGGAAGTTACCTTGGCATCATTATGTAATATAACACGCAAAAGCAGGGTTTCCCCTGCTTTTATTGCGCCAAAATGCGGTTTATAAAGTTTGTTTCTCGAATCAAAAGGATAATAATTCATAATTACTCTACCGGTTTAATTCCCCATATATTTTCTGCATAATCTTTTATAGAACGGTCGGCGGCGAAAATGCCCGACTTTGCAATATTTATAAGCGACATTTTATTCCATACATCGCTCTTGTTATAAAGTTCCGTCGCCTTTTTTTGTGCCGAACAGTAATCGGCAAAATCTGCAAGTGCCATATAGTGGTCAACATTTTTAAGGGTATTGTAAATATTATCAAACGGTTTGCCGTCGATACCCTTGCCGATAAAATCAAGCGCATTTTTAAGTTCGGCATTATTGTTATAGTATTCGATGGGAGAATATCCCCGCTTTTGAAGTTTTAATACCTCGGGAGTTCTCATACCGAAAATCAAAATGTTATCGTCGCCTACCTCCGAATGAATTTCAACATTGGCGCCGTCTTCTGTACCGAGGGTTATTGCGCCGTTCATCATAAATTTCATATTCGAAGTTCCACTCGCTTCGGTAGAAGCAAGAGAAATCTGTTCGCTTATTTCGGCGGCGGGAATCATAAGTTCCGCAAGAGTTACACGGTAATCTTCAAGGAAAATCACCTTCATTTTATCGTTGACCGCACGGTCATTATTTATAACCTTTGCTATCTTATAAATCATCTGTATAATCTCTTTTGCAAAGAGATAACCGGAAGCTGCTTTGGCGCCGAAAATATAAGTTTTCGGTGTAAACGGAGCATTCGGGTTTTCTTTAAGATACAAATAATCGCTTATGATATGGAGTGCATTAAGATGCTGCCGCTTATATTCATGAAGTCTTTTAACCTGCATATCAACAATAGCATCGGGGTCCATATCAAGTCCCATATTATCTTTTATATAATTTGAAAGACGGATTTTATTATTTCTCTTTATCTCGGCAAGTTTTGCCTGAACGGTTTTATCATCGGCAAACTTCATTAGTTTTTCGAGTTTGGATGCATCTTTTATAAAGCCGTCGCCTATAAGTTCTGTAATATACGCTGAAAGTTCGGGGTTCGACTGACAAAGCCATCTTCTGTGAGCGATACCGTTTGTAACATTTGTAAATTTTTCGGGTGTCATCTTATAGTAATCATTAAACAACTCATCTTTGATGATATTACTATGCAGTTTTGAAACACCGTTAACATTATGGCAGGTTACAACGCATAAATTTGCCATACGGACAAGTCCGTTGCTTATAACCGCCGTTCTCTCTGCAAGTTGGAAATCTCCCGTTTTTGCGATAATATCTTCTCTGTATCTGCGGTCTATTTCCTCAACTATCTGATATATTCTCGGAAGTCTTTTCTTAAATAAATCTATCTGCCAACATTCAAGTGCTTCCGACATAATCGTATGATTAGTATATGCGCAGGTTTTTGTAACGATATCCCACGCCTTTTCCCAAGAATATCCGCATTCATCAAGCAAAAGACGCATAAGTTCGGGTATCGAAAGAGTAGGATGGGTATCGTTTATATGAATTGCAACCTTTGAGGGCAAATTATCGAGAGTACTGTATTTTCTCATATGACGGGCAAGAATATCCTGAATTGAAGCCGAAACGAGGAAATACTGCTGACGCAGTCTTAAAGACTTGCCCTCGAAATGATTATCCTCAGGGTACAGAACCTTTGAAATGGCTTCTGTGTTTGCCCTTTGTTCAAGCGCTCTTACATAGTCGCCCTGATTAAATGCCGACATATTGAAATCTTGGCATTCGGCACTCCAAAGACGGAGAACATTAACGGTTTTTCCGTCTTTACCGGCAACCTTTAAGTCATAAGGAACGGCGCGGACATTATCATAATCCTTATGCTCAACATGATGATATCCGTTATCCCACCATTCATCTATATAGCCGTCAAAATGAACATCAACCGCCGAAGAGGGGCGCTGTTCGAGCCAAACGCTTCCGCCCGGCAGCCAAAAATCGGGCATTTCGGTCTGCCAACCGTCAACAAGTTTTTGGCGGAAAATACCGAGTTCGTATTTAATGCAGTAGCCGTATGCGCTGTATCCGCCGGAGGACAAACCGTCAAGAAAACACGCCGCAAGGCGTCCGAGACCGCCGTTTCCGAGACCTGCATCGGGCTCAAAATCATAAAGTTTATCGAGATTTACCTTAAATTTTGCAAGTGCTTTGCGCATATTTTCGGTTAAATCCAAATTGTAAAGAGTATTTTTAAGGGAACGGCCCATCAAAAACTCCATACTGAGATAGTAAACGGTTTTTGCTTCTTTTTCGTTAACCGATTTTTTGAAGTTTGCTTTTCTTTCGCTCATAATATCAAGCAAAACAAGAACACATGCCTTATAAAATATCTCGTCTGATGCCTGTTGGGGTACAACACCGAAATTATGAGAAAGTTTTTTCTCTATCATATCGGTTAAATTTGAAATTGTATAATTACTTGCCATAAAAATCTCCTTATAGTTTATCACTTGATATTATTTGAAAAACGGAAAAAAGTATTCCTTTTATAACGAATATTTATCAAAATAAATACCGTATTGCTTTGAAAACTCGGGGTTGTCCATAGTTTTATAAGAATTAAGATAACTATGGGCGTTCATTTTTTCGCTTTTTAACTGCATCGTATAAACCGCAAGATTTGAGCAATGGTCTGAAATTCTCTCGCAGTTTGTAAGAAGGTCTGAAAATACAAATCCGAGTTGCATCGTACATTCGCCATTTTGAAGACGGTCAATATGATTTATCTTCAAATGGTCAATGAGATTATCGATAACCTGTTCAAGCGGTTCAACATAGGAAGCGCCTTTTATATCGTCGCCGATAAAGGAATCAACGGTAAGCCCGATTATTTCGCTGATGGCAGCCGTAACATTATCTATTTCTCTTTTTGCTTCCACCGAAAATACGATATCCTTATCGTTTATCTCTCTCGCAAGACTGCAAATATTAAGAGCATGGTCTGCTATTCTCTCAAAATCACCGATACCGTGAAGCATTCTTGCAACATAATGAGAATCGGTTTCAATGAGTGATTTTCCGCTCAGTTTAACAAGATATGTCCCGAGACGGTCTTCGTATTTATCAATTATTTCCTCGTTTTTGAGAATGTTTTCAGCAATGCTTAAATCATATCCGCTTAAAAGTTTAAGCGAATCCAAAACCGATTTTTTCGTTATATTTGCCATCTCGGTTGCAAGGCGTTTGCATTCCGAAATCGCAAGAGGCGAATTGTGAAACAAACGCTCGTCCAAAAAAACGGTATGCGCTTCGTCTTTACTTTTCATTACGGTTTTTTCGCAAAGTCTTATGAGCGGTTTTTTAAGCGGAACGAATGCTACGGTATTTACAATATTAAATAACGAATGAATACCGGCAACTCCGAAAATAGTTGTAGGTGTACTTAAAAGTGAAGGGTTTATTGCCAAAACGATATAGAGTATTATCATATAGATAATTCCGCCGATAGTATTTGTATATATATGCAAAGCAACTACCCGTTTGGCATTTTTATTAGTTCCGATACTCGAAATAAGCGATGTCATACAAGTACCGATATTTGCGCCGATTACAAGCGGAATTGCCGCTCTTAAATCCATTCCTACCGAAAGAGCAATTGCCTGAACGATGGCAACCGTTGCGGCAGAGGACTGAATAACACCCGTAAAAACGGTTGAAATAAGAAAAGCGATTATCGGGGATTTTGAAAATAGCGTTAAAATATTTGAATACTGTTTAACATCAGCCATTGAGTCGCTCATCATATTCATACCGACCATTAGTATTGCAAAGCCGATAAAGATATCGCCGAGTTTCCGCTTTTTGTTGTTTTTCGAAAGCATTCGCATTGCTATTCCGACAAAAGCAAGTATAGGCGCAAATGTCATTGGCCTTAAAAGAAGCATGAAAAAATTGCTTCCCGTATTTGCGTTAAGAGTTAAAATCCATGCCGTAAGGGTTGTTCCGACATTAGACCCCATAACCATACCGAATGTGTCGGAAAAAGCAAGTATTCCCGAGTTTACAAGACCGATAAGCATAACGGTCATAGCCGAAGATGACTGTATGGCAACCGTAATTCCTGCACCCAAGGAAAATCCGAGCAAATCGTTCTTGCCAACCCTTTTAAGAGTTCGTTCAAGACCGCCACCTGCCATTTCTTCAAGACCGCCTGACATAACACTCATTCCGAAAAGGAAAAATGTCAAACCGCCGAGCAATAATGCTAACATTGATAAAATGTCATTTGGTGTCATTTTATGCCTCCATAGACAACTTTTAATAATATTTATAATTTGATTTTTTCTTCAATATATGCTTTAAGTTCGCAAATTTTAATCCTTACCTGTTCCATCGTATCTCGGTCTCTTACGGTAACGCAACCATCTTCAACGCTTTCAAAATCGTATGTTATACAAAGAGGAGTTCCTATTTCATCTTCACGGCGATAGCGTTTACCGATAGAACCGGCATCATCAAAATCAACCATAAAGTCTTTTGAAAGTTCGTTGTATATTTCCATTGCGTTATCGCTTAACTTCTTTGAAAGCGGCAAAACAGCGGCTTTGAACGGTGCTAAGAACGGATGGAAATGAAGAACAGTTCTCTTATCTCCTTTTTCATCAAGTTCTTCATCGTAAGCATCGCAAAGAACAGCCAAAAAGCTTCTTTCAACACCGAGCGACGGTTCTATAACATAGGGAACATAATGTTCGTTTGTTTCGGGGTCGAAATATGTTAAATCTTTACCCGAAGTATTTTGATGCTGAGTAAGGTCATAATCGGTTCTGTCGGCAACTCCCCAAAGTTCTCCCCAACCAAACGGGAATAAAAACTCAAAGTCGGTTGTTGCTTTTGAATAGAAGCAAAGTTCTTCCTTTGCGTGGTCTCTGAGGCGGATATTTTCTTCTTTAAGACCTATTGAAAGAAGCCAGTTTTTGCAGAAAGACCTCCAATAGTCAAACCATTCAAGGTCGGTATTGGGTTTGCAGAAAAATTCAAGTTCCATCTGCTCAAACTCACGAACTCTGAAAATGAAGTTTCCGGGAGTTATCTCATTACGGAATGACTTACCTATCTGACCGATACCGAAGGGGAGTTTTTTTCTCGAAGTTCTTTGAACATTTGCAAAATTTACAAATATACCCTGCGCTGTTTCGGGGCGAAGATAAACGGTATTCTTTGCATCTTCGGTTACGCCCTGAAAGGTTTTGAACATAAGGTTAAACTGGCGGATATCGGTAAAATTATGTTTTTGGCAGGTAGGGCATTTAATATTATGCTCTTCAACAAAGTTTTTCATTTCTTCCTGCGAAAAAGCGTCAATGGGTTTTGGAAGCGTGAAGTCGTTTTCAGCGCACCAGTCTTCTATAAGCTTATCGGCTCTGAAACGCTCATGACATTCGCGGCAGTCCATAAGCGGGTCTGAAAATCCTGCCAAATGTCCCGAAGCAACCCAAGTTTGCGGGTTCATAAGAATAGCCGCATCAAGACCTACATTATAAGGATTTTCCTGAACAAACTTTTTCCACCATGCTTTTTTGATATTATTTTTAAGTTCAGCGCCGAGCGGACCGTAGTCCCAAGTATTTGCAAGTCCGCCGTAGATTTCGCTGCCCGGATAAACAAATCCTCTTCCCTTTGCAAGATTTACAATAGATTCCATAGTTTTTTGGGTATTTTCCATGTTTTCGTCCTCCGAAAAGTATAAATTTCACCAAATATAATAGTACTGAAATTTTTTTCAAAAGTCAACTCAAAAACCGAAATAAAAATATTATTATACAATATGTATCAATATTTACCGTCTTGACATATTTATATGTATAGTTTATACTTTTATATAGCAAAATTAAGGAGCAAATGATTATGGCAGAAAACAAATTTTTAACATACAAAGAAAAACCGCTCGTCAGAAAAGGCAATGAAATTTATTACGGCGATACGGCGGAAAAGTTTATCGTTCGTTTTGAGATTTTATCAACCGACAAGCAGGGAAATCTCGAAATTGCCGACAGTGTTTCGGTACAGCTTCTTAAAAGCGATACCGAAGATAAGGACAGAATAATCAAATCAAGCACAAAAGACACTCTCTTTGATGCTTTGGATTTGGGTTTCACATGGCTTGAAAGAGCCCTTAAAGACTAAAAATTTTCCGCCGCACTTTTTTGAGTTGCGGCGGAATTTAACTTTTATTATTGAGGTTTTATTTTGAAAAAATCGCTGTTTTTTAACGGAATTAAAGACGGCTTTCCGATTTTTCTCGGATATCTTGCCGTTGCTTTTACATTTGGAATAGCCGCTTCAAAAATCGGGGTGTTTGCCTCGATTTTAATGTCGGCAACTAATTTAACATCGGCAGGTCAGTTCGCAGGGCTCGATATAATAGAGGATTCCCTGCCTTATTTTGCCATGGCTTTATCTCAACTCATTATTAACCTCAGATACTGCCTTATGTCCTCCTCGCTTTCGCAAAAATTTGACAGCGATATGCCGAGTATTCACAGATATTTAATTGCCTTCGGCGTTACCGATGAAATTTTCGGAGTTTGCTCTCAGTATAAGGGAAAACTACGGCCCTCCTACTGTTACGGCATTATCTTTGTTTCATTCTCAGGTTGGGTTGGCGGAACATTATTAGGCGCCGTTTCGGGAACTGTTTTGCCGAAAAGTGTTTTAAGCGCTTTGGGAATAGCTTTATACGGTATGTTTATCGCCATAATTATGCCGTCGGCAAAAAAGGAAAGGTCAATAGCTCTTATTATTTTTTCCTCTATGATTTTAAGCGCATTATTTAGTTATGCGCCTATTCTCAAAACCGTTTCTTCGAGTTTTCGCATAATTATTTTAACCGTTTTAATCTCGGCTATTGCCGCCGTTTTGAAGCCCGTAAAAGAAAGCGGGGATAAAGCAAAATGAGCGGAAATGTTTATATTTATATCGTAATTATGGCCGTAGTAACCTACCTTATAAGAATGTTGCCGTTAGCGCTTATAAGAAAAGAAATTAAAAATACATTTATAAAATCTTTTCTTTATTATGTTCCGTTTGTTGCCCTTTCGGTTATGATTTTCCCCGCAATTTTAAGTTCTACCGACAGTTTTTATTCGGCGGTTATCGGCTTTGCCGTTGCCCTTATAGCAGGATATTTAGGCAAAAGTTTATTTACCGTTTCTTTGCTTTCCGTAATAACCGTTTTTGTTTTCGAGCTTATAATATTTTAGATTTTTTATTGCCTACTCCCAATATTCCGCCTACGGTTGAAGCCAACAAAATAATAACAAAATGGAACGCCGTATTAGAGCCGATTTTACCTTTTGTTATTATTAGCGCCATAACCGTTATTACGGCAAAATAGCCAAGACCCGTTATTATACCTATTAAATACCCTTTTGATTGTTTTTTTCTCGCAATAAAAAACGATGAAATAAAAGCTCCCAAAGAAATACAAAGTGTTGCAAAAAAAGGCGAGTAAGCTATGTCTATTCTAAAAAGCAACATCAAAAGGGCGAAAACACATATTGAGATAAGGCAAGAAGCAACACCTAAACATATTCCGATAATATAATCTTTATTAGGTTTTATATTCATAAAAAATCCCTCCGCAGTAAATTATACTGCGAAGGGATATTTATTTATTACTATTACTTTGCCTGATCGTCATGAACGGTTAGGTTCTGCTGCAATGCCCAACGGGCAATAGTGATTTTAGAATGGTCGCTCTTAGATTCGATAACGATTGTATCTTCTTTAAGCGAAATAACCTTTCCGTAAATTCCGCCGATTGTTACGATATCATCGCCAACCTGCAAACTTTCACGCATTTTCTTTTCTTCTTTTGTTTTCTTACGCTGAGGACGAATGAGAAGAAAATACATTACCGCAAGGATAACGACAAGATAGATAACCGTAAAAAGAGTTGAGGAAGTTTTACTGCCTGTCGCAGCGGCTTTTTCAAGTAATAACAAATCAAAATTCATCAGTTTTACCTCCATATTAAATAGCAAGTATTATTATACAAAAAACCCCTGCTAAATGCAAGGGTTATTTTCAGTTAATATTCAGATACGGCGCAGGGTCTACTCTTCTTCCGCCGACTATTACCTCGAAATGAACATGATTTCCGCTCGAATCACCGGTTGAGCCGACCTTTGCAATTATATCGCCTTTTTGAACCTTTTGGCCGACTTTTGCGCATAATACACTTGCATGGCCATATCTTGTAACTAAACCGTTACTATGCTTTATATCAACGCAGTAACCGTAACCTCCATACCAAGATGACCTGATAACTGTTCCGTCTTTAACGGCATGAATCGGAGTTCCCCGAGAAGTTAATATATCATATCCCTTATGATTTCTTGCGGCGCCGAAACAATCGCCTAAACGGTAGGAGCCGTCAATCGGGAAAGTAAATCCGCTTTTACGGGCGGCTATGGTTTTTTTCGCTATTTTTTTGTTCTCGGCAGTTCCTACAAGCACAACTCTTTTCATCGGAGAGGTTAAAACCTCTTTGCTTACGGTTTCGCTCTTTATTTTTTTGCCGTTTAAGAACCTTACCTTAGTAATAATCTGCTTTGTTCCGTTTGCGCCCTCGGTTTTTACCTTTTTTTGACCTATTACAAGTTCGTTTGTTCGAAGCATAACGGTATCATAAGGAATTTCTTTAACCGTTTTGATATTTGCAACGGTTAAAACTTTTGCCGAAGACAAAAAAGAATCAAGCGGTATTCTGTTTTCAACATCGGATAAAAGATAATAACCGTTTTCGAAACTTACATCTCCTAAAAACGAAGACTTACACGAAATAGCGCCGACACTGTATTTTGAAAGATAGTCCTCAACAACATCGGTTTTATCCTCTGTTTTGAAAATTCTGGTTTCGTTTCCGACCGTCGCTTTAACTCCGCTTACGATATCCTCGGTATTATCTATTATATTTTGGGCGAGGTTTACGCTGTTGCACGGCTTTGAAGCGCTGAGCGTTAAAGCAAAATCAGGGGTTTTTATAACACTTCCGACATCTTCGGCGGAAACTTTTTGCTCTACTATTTTTACGGCATCGCCGAAAACCGCTTTTTCGGTTACTACGGCAATTTCTCTGCCGTTATAATTTACGGAATAAGCGATTTTAACACCTGAAAATACAAGCGCTAGAATTATAGAGCAAACAGAAACAACCCCGAAAAGAGCTGTCTTAATATACCTATCTGAACTTTTATAAAAATCAGTTAATAATGAAACTAAATACTTTGTTTTTATTAATACATTAGAAAAAATAAAAAAACACTCCAAAAAAAGTTACAACTTTGTAATATTTCTGTTACTATTATATACTAATTCTGGTAAAAATCAAGTAGAAATTTCAAAAAAACCGCCTTTTTCAAGACGGTTTTTAATATTTATTCGTTTTTCGGACTGTAATTAGTTATAAATTCTTCCCATTCTTCATCTGAAACTTGAAGGCCGTTATTTGTTTTTTCTCTCTTGTAGTTGTCGTAAATATTAGTTAAGATTCGTTTATAATCCCTATTTGTTCTTATTCTCTCTCTTAAAGAAATAAAAAGCATAACAGCCGAAGCCAAAAAAATGAGCGCCAAACTCGGCAAATGCCTTATATAAAATATGGTTTTCAAATTAAAAAGTCCCTGACCGAAACCGTAACACAATTTATAAAAAATAAAGAACAAATACGGCACCGATACAATTCCGAGCGCACTTCCGATAATTTTAAGGTTTTTCTTTGTAAAAACGGCACCCGCAATTTCGGTTATGGTAAATAAACCTATAAGTATAAGTGTTTGGGTAGAAAATATCGGTTTGTTTCCAGCCCTCATATTCATAACCGCACTTAAAATGACAACCGCATTTATTATAGCCAAATAGATAACCGCCAAAAGATTTAATATCCACATACCCTTATATAATTTACCGTTAGTTTTTGCATAGGATATTCCGAGCTTATATTCGACCTCTTCAACCCGTTTTAATATGTTTTCATATTTTTTCATATATAAATCTCCCAAGAAGTTATAAATATATTATATATGTTGTTTTTTATATTGACAAGAATAAAATTTCATTCTATAATTTTTTCGGTGATAAAAATGGCAAGAATAAACATTGTTATGGTTGAACCCGAAATCCCTCAAAATACGGGAAATGTTGCAAGAACCTGTGCCGCAACGGGGGCTCGGCTTCATCTTGTAGGGCCTATGGGGTTTAAGATAGATGATAAAAAACTTAAAAGAGCAGGGCTTGATTATTGGCGCTATCTTGATATAACATACTATGAAAATCTCGATGACTTCTTTATTAAAAATCAAGGCGAATTTTTCTTTTTTACAACAAAGGGAAGAAAAACCCATTCTGATGTTTCATATCCCGATAACTGCTATCTCTTATTTGGAAAAGAAACAAAAGGCCTCCCCGAAGAACTTTTAATCAAATATCCAAACGAATGCATAAGAATACCTATGGCTTATGATATACGAAGTCTTAACCTCTCAAACTCGGTTGCAATTGCCGTTTATGAAGTTCTGCGTCAATGGGATTATCCCGCCCTTCAAAACGAAGGTCAGCTTCATAATTACCTTTGGGAAGAAATATAATTCACATTTTTTATTTTACCTCCATATTATGTATTGAAGTATGACTTCAAACATTTTTTTGGAGGTTTTTTTATGGCTGATAACAAATTTTCCGGCTCAACTTCCTTTAAGGAAGCTGTTTGTATTGATGCCGGAAGAGTTTACGACTCTTGCTGTGATAGAGATTGCCTTGAAGATTTAAGATGTTTTTTCACGGCCGAAACTCAAAGCATAATTGATACGGCAGTTAGCGTTAAACTCACAAAATCAAAAGTACTTAATGTTTTAATTGATGTTGAGCCGATTAGCTTCAACAAGGGCTTCTATTCCTGCGATTTAACTTTCTATTTTCTCAATGACTTAGAGGTATATACGGCGCCTAACAGTTGTCCTACCCCCGTAAGCGGTGTTTCCTTCTTCTCGAAAAAGGTTATACTTTACGGAAGCGACGGAAATGTTCAGGTATTTTCGAGCAACCACGGCAGAAACATTCCCGGCTGCGATAAAACCGCCATCGCAAATTCGAACAGCCCGAAATGTATCTTGCAATGCGTTGATCCGGTTGCGCTTACCGCTCGGCTCGGCACCGTAACCGATAATTATCAAAACATTTTCTACATTCCTCAGGCAGTTACCGATTATATCGGCGCTCCCCTCGTTACAACAACGGCGATTGGCACTTCAACCGTTTATGTAACGCTCGGACTTTTTACCATCGTACAACTAATAAGAGATGTTCAAATGCTTATTCCGGTTTATGATTTCTGCGTTCCCGAAAAGCAATGCGATGATACAACCGACCAACCCTGCGATGTTTTCAGAAAAATTAAATTCCCAACCGACGATTTCTTTCCGCCGAAAGCGGAAAACTGCGGTTGCAATAACGAATAATAAAAAACCGCCCAAGGGCGGTTTTTATTTTTAGAGCGATAATCCTTCAAATCCCGAAAGAAATTCGGATAGTTTGGCAAAATCTTCTTCTGTTCCGCCTGATACATCGCTTTCGAGATTTAACGGCATAACCGGATCGTGAACCGAAAGGCGCAAAAGGAACCAACCGTTTTCGGTTGAAACTCTGACACCCTCTCGGTTGTCGTCGGCAACCTTCCAAGATGGGTTGCTGTTTGCGAATTTTTCAAGTTCTTCAATAACTTTAAGGCCGTATTCTTTGAAGTTTTTAACAGTTATATTATACCTTAATTCTTTTTCTTCTTTGGGCATTTTAAGGGGCTCTAATATTTTTTCAAAATCAACGCCCTTAGCAAGTTCTATGACTATTTTTGTCATAAGATATGCGCCGTCATCAAGAAAATAGTTTTCCTTTAATGCCGCATGGCCCGAGGTTTCTATTGCAAGAGGCGCCGCAATTCCCAAATCGCATAATTCTATCGCCTTATCTATAACATTCTTATAACCTCTCTTAAAGCGGTAATGTTTTCCGCCGAGCGTTTCTTCAATATAGGTTTTAAGACCGTCAGATGTTACTGAATCGGTAACTACCGTACCGCCCTTTTCGCCTTCTAATGCGATATATGCCGCAAGAGCAATAAGGCGGTTGCGGTTAATTTCGTTTCCGTATTTATCAACACAACCTGCTCTGTCAACATCGGTATCGAAAATGATGCCCAAATCGGCATTTGAACGCACAGTTGCTTTGCAAACGCTCTCCATTGCCTCTTTATTTTCGGGATTCGGAATATGATTCGGGAACATACCGTTTGGCTCTAAAAACTGGCTTCCGCTTATATCGGCGCCAAGAGGCATCAAAACATCGTTTGCAAAAAATCCGCCGACACCGTTTCCGGCATCAACAATTATATGATATCCTTTTAGCGGTTTATCGCCTTTATTTACCTTTTCGATGATGATATTCCTTAAATTTTCGGCATATCTTGTCATATAATCGGTTTTTTCAACTTTGCCTTTACACTCGGCAACTGCCTTTTGGGCATTTGAAGCAAGATTTAATATTTCCGATATATCGGCACCTTCAAGTCCGCCCGAAGGCAAAAAGAATTTTAGACCGTTTCGGTCAAAAGGATGATGACTTGCCGTTATCTGAATCGCCGCATCCATACCCAGATCAACCGTTGTCATAAACATAGCGGGGGTAGACGCCAAACCGCAGTCAACAACCGTTACACCGGCACTAACAAGCGCATTTTTAACGCAGTCTGAAATTCTGTCGGCAGTAATTCGAGAGTCATGACCGAGCGAAATTTTTAAGGTTTTTGCTGCTTTTTTTGCCTTTTTTTCAACGAATAAGACGAAAGCGGCGGCTATATCCGAAACGGCGCTGTCGGTCAGTTCTACTTCTTTTCCGCCAAGATTACTTGCAAATCCTCTTATATCTGTTCCGCTTTTCAAAAAATTATAATCCATTTATTTCACCTTATAACGATTTTAAGTATTTCACCCGTTCTTCCATTTCGGGAGAGCCGACAAGATAACTTCCGGCAACAAGAATATCGGCACCCGCCTTTACGGCACTTTCGGCGGTTTCGCCGTTTACTCCGCCGTCTACTTCAAGGTCGATATTAAGTCCTCTTTTTTCTATCTCGGATTTAAGAGCGGTTAATTTTTCGAGCGCACTCGGGAGAAATTTTTGTCCGCCGAATCCCGGCTCTACCGACATTACAAGTACCATATCGCAAAACCGCAGCAAATCAAAAACCGCCTCGGCGGGAGTTTTGGGCTTGATGGTAATTGAAGATTTACAGCCAAGTTCCCTTATTTTCTTTAAGGTTTCGGCATTATCGGAACCGGCCTCATAATGAAATCCCAAAATATCGGCATATTTTGCAAAATCTTCAATGTACCTATGCGGTCGGTCTATCATCAAATGAACATCAAGCGGCAGTTTTGTATGCGCTTTAATTGATTTAATAACGGGGTTGCCAAACGAAATATTCGGTACAAAAATGCCATCCATAACATCAATATGGAGCATATCTATCCCCAAATCTTCCATTTTTTTGATTTCGGTTGCCAATGTAAGATAATCAGCTGATAAAATCGAGGGCGAAATTTTAATCATTTTAGTTTATCTCCTGTTTTTTTGCATACATATATTGTAAATAAAATTGAGCGATTTGTCAACAAATAGCATAAAAAAAGACCATTGCAAAAAGCAATGGTCTTAAAGTTAATTATAAAGAAACGAATTATTCGTTAATCTTTGTAACAACGCCTGAACCAACGGTACGGCCACCCTCACGGATAGCGAAACGCAAACCTTCTTCGATAGCGATAGGAGTGATGAGTTCAACATCCATTTCTACGTTATCGCCAGGCATACACATTTCAGTACCGGCAGGAAGAGATACAACACCTGTAACATCAGTAGTTCTGAAATAGAACTGAGGACGATAGTTGTTGAAGAACGGAGTATGACGGCCGCCTTCATCTTTGGTGAGTACATAAACCTGACCATGGAATTTAGTATGCGGATTGATGGAGCCGGGTTTACAAAGAACCTGACCACGCTCAACATCTTCACGGCCTACGCCACGGAGAAGAGCACCAACATTATCGCCTGCTTCACAGTAATCAAGAGTTTTACGGAACATTTCCATAGAAGTTACAACAGTCTTAGCTCTTTCTTCGGTAAGACCGATGATTTCAACTTCATCACCTGCATTGAGAACACCACGCTCAACACGGCCGGTAACAACAGTACCACGACCGGAAATTGTCATAACATCCTCGATAGGCATAAGGAACGGCATATCTGCCTTACGGTCAGGAGTAGGAATGTAGCTGTCAACAGCATCCATAAGTTCAGCGATAGGAGCATAAGCGGCATCGCTTGTATCGTTAGATGCACATTCGAGAGCAACAAGAGCAGAACCCTTGATGATAGGAGTATCATCGCCGGGGAATTCATACTT
>JAKSQK010000009.1 GCA_024404145.1 Clostridia bacterium
AAGGTTCGTTTCGCTCCCCGCTTTTTGCAGGGCGCCCGATTATAATACCACAACCATCTACCGTTGTCAACACTTTTTTTCATTTTTTTCAAACTTTTTTCCGTTTTAGACATTTTTGTCAAAAACCCTTTATAAAAGTGCAAAAGCGGGTACGCAAACAATACTTGCGCACCCGCCGTTTTTTAATGTTATGCTTCGGATAAACCTTCGCTTATTCCAAGCAAAATTATTCCGAATATTACAAGCCCTACGAGAAGGTATTGTATAGGTTTCAGTTTTTCTTTCAAAACCGTTGCCGAAAGAACAACCGTTACGATACAGTATGAAGCTATCATAGGCGCCGCAAGAACGGGGTTTGCCGCCATGGCATAAACATAAAATATCTGACCCGCTTCTTCAAATAACGCCGCCGTACCTTTTGTTTTAATTTCGCTTACAGCAAATGGATTATAAAATTTTCTTGTCTTAAACGCCAAAAAGAGATAAGACAGCACTCCCGCAAAAGCAAATGTAAACCCATAAATTATCAGAACATCAATTTCGCCAAGGCCCAGTCCCGTTTTCTCATCGAGAATAATTCCGTCGGCCGCTGTTCCGAGAGTATCAAACAGGCAGTAGGAAATAGGGAAGATAAGCGCCAAAGCGCCCATGCGGCGCCCCCCGTTTACGGGGCTTTCGGTTTTTTCGGTGTTCTTTTTTTCCGCTACGGCAAGAGCTATTACGCCGAAAACTATCGCCGCCGTACCGAAAATATCAAGCAGGGAAAATTCATCTCTTATGCTTCTTATTTTTCCGCTGATAAGGAAAAAGATAATCACACTTCCCGATGCCAAAGCGCCCGACGCATTTTGAACGGGGGATATTATGGACATCTCCAAATATCTTATGCCGGCATACCCGACTATCATTGAAACAATATAGCCGAGCGAAGCGGGGGAGTACTTTATTGCATTTTGTATCAGCGTCGAAAATGTATATGTTTTTGCGGAAAAAATCAACAAACAGCCCGAGGCAAGACCCATTACGAGCCCGACCCATACCGCAATGCGAAGATGCGAGTATCTGTCGGTTTCGTCGGTTGATTTTTTATAAAATAAATCTGCGAAGCCCCAACCAAGCATAGCCGCCAGAGCAAATATAAACCAAGACATCGTTACCCCTTATTTTGTTAAGTTTTTCACAATTTCGTCAAGTTCCTCTTTGCTGAAAAACGGAAGTGTTATAGTTCCGCCGTTTTTTCCGCTTGGCTTTACGACAACTTTTCTTCCGAGTTCTTCTTTAAGGGCGATTTCAACTTCCTTAAAATATGTATCCTTTGGAGTTGCGGTGCGCTTTTTTGATTTTGCGGATATTTTTCCTGCCGCTTCGATTTCTCTTACCGAGCCGCCGTTTACCGCAAGTTCGTAAGCGCTTTCCCGTTGTTGCTTGTCCTCTATCGCAAGAAGCGCCCTCGCATGGCCTGCGGTTATGAGCCCTTTTCTCAGCGCCTCTAATTCCTTTTCGCCAAGACTCAAAAGGCGAAGGGAGTTCGTTACGGCGCTTCTGGATTTTCCGACACTGTTTGCAACCTCTTCCTGCGTTAAACCGTAGGTGTCGATAAGCGCTTTATATCCGAGCGCCTCTTCAACGGAATTAAGGTTTTCTCTTTGGAGGTTTTCTATTAAGGCAAGTTCCATAACCGCCTCGCCCTCAACATCTTTTATAACGACCGGCACTTCATAAAGGTCGGCTTGGCGACAAGCCCTCCATCTGCGCTCACCGGCTATGATACTGTAAGTTCCGTTGGCGTTGGGCTTTACAACTATCGGTTGAATAAGACCGTGCTTTGCTATGCTATCGGCAAGTTCGTTTATCGACTGCTCATCAAAATCCTTTCTCGGCTGTTCCTTATTCGGCTCGATATCAGTAAGTTTTACCGTTACAACTCTTTCGTTTTCGGTTGAATTTTCCGAGAAGAGGGAATCAAGACCTCTTCCGAGTCCGCCTTTTTTTACTGCCATATCATATTCTCCTGTTTCTCTTTAAGAATTCTTTTGCCAATGCATTATATGCATCGGCGCCCTTTGACCTTTTATCATAATATTGAATAGGTTGTCCGTAACTCGGCGCCTCGGATAGGCGAACGGCACGGGGAATAGCGGTCTTAAACAATTTATTGGCAAAATATTTCTTTATTTCGTTAACGACCTGCGATGTAAGGTTAAGTCTTGCATCATACATAGTTAAAACTATTCCTTCAATTTCTATGGTTGGGTTATAAAGCCGTTTTACCTGCCTTACCGATGCCATAAGTTGCGATAAACCTTCAAGTGCAAAGTATTCGCACTGAATGGGGACCAAAACCGTATCACTCGCATTGAGGGCATTTATGGTTATAAGCCCCAAAGAGGGAGGACAGTCGATAAATATGTAGTCATACTGTTCTCTGACGGGGGAAAGCGCCGTTTTAAGTTGCGCTTCTCTATGCTCGATGTTTATAAGGTCAACCTCCGCCGCCGCAAGGTCAATAGAGGCAGGAACGATATCAACATTCTTAAAGCCCGTTTTTATTATCGTCTGTGAAACTTTCGCCTCGCCGATAAAAAGTTCGTAACTCGAAAAGGCAACATCTTTTTTGTTTATTCCGTATCCGCTTGTTGAATTGCCCTGCGGGTCGGCATCGACAAGCAAAACCTTTTTGCCGAGCATTCCTATTCCCGAAACAAGATTTACGGCGGTTGTTGTCTTTCCAACTCCGCCTTTCTGATTTACAACAGAAATTATCTTTCCCAAGATTTTCGCTCCTTTATATATGTAATACTATTATATATTATATTATACAATATTGTATAATGCAGATGTTTCACATGAAACATTACATAAAGATTATAACAAAAACCGCTCAAAATGTAAATAAAAAAATAGAGCCGCCGTTTTTGGCGGTTCTATTTGTCGTCTGACTTAAAAACAAGAGAAGCGAGATACCCGAAGAATATTGCGGCGGCAATACCTGCCGATGTCGCCGTAAGACCTCCGGTCAGAGCGCCGATTAAACCGTTTTCGTCGACTGCTTTTTGAACTCCTTTTGCAAGGGCATATCCGAAACCGGTCAGCGGAACGGTGGCACCCGCACCGGCAAAGCGAACTATCGGCTCGTAAACACCTATTGCCGTAAGCAAAACCCCCGAAACTACATACGCCACAAGTATTCTTGCGGGAGTAAGTTTTGTATAATCTATAAGTATTTGTCCGATAAGACACAAAAGACCGCCAACGGCAAACGCACCGAGAAAATCAAGCAACATAAAATCTTTCCTTTCAATGTTTCACGTGAAACATCGAAGTTATTATCTGCTTTATTTTCCGTTTTATTCCTTATTGTTCTTGATTTTATCCCAATATTCCTTAAATGCCTGTTCGTTTTTGTTGTCGCCGTATTCGTAATAGGTTTTGTTTTTTATATTGTCGGGCAGGTACTGTTGTTTAACATAGTGATTTTTATAACTATGAGGATAAAGATAGTTTTGTCCCTTAACTTCGGCTTCGTCGCCGTCAAAATGCTTGTTTTGAAGTTGTCTCGGTATGGCACCGAAACTTCCGCCGTTGACATCTCCGAGCGCCATATCAATAGCCACTACGCCGGAGTTGGATTTAGGCGCATTTGCAACAAGAATAACGGCATCAGCAAGGGGTATTCTGGCTTCGGGAATCCCTACCGCATTTGCTATATCAACCGCAGCTTTAACTATCGGTATTATTTGAGGGTATGCAAGTCCTACATCTTCACAGGCGCAAACCATAAGACGCCGACAAGCGCTCGGCAAATCACCTGCCGCTAAAAGTCGGGCAAGATAGTGAAGTGCCGCATTTGCATCAGAGCCACGCATCGACTTTTGATATGCCGAAACAATATCGTAGTGTTCATCGCCCTCTCGGTCGTATCTTACCGAATTGCCCTCGAGGATTTGTTCAAGGATATCTTCGGTTATGTTTTCGGTTTTTGCGGATTTTGAGAGCATTATGCCGAGTTCCAGCATATTAAGCGCTTTTCTGACATCGCCGGACGCCGCTCTTGCAATTTTAAGCGCCTCTTTATCGTCTATCGAAAATTCGGTTTTTTCTTCTTCGGAAACTATTTTTGCCGCCCTTTTAATTACCGGAACTATATCTTGCGGTGTTAAAGATTTGAATTCGAAAACACTTGAACGGCTTAAAATAGCATTGTAAACATAAAAAAACGGGTTTTCGGTTGTCGATGCAACGAGGGTAATGTCGCCGTTTTCGATAAACGAGAGCAAAATTTGCTGTTGCTTTTTATTAAAATACTGAATTTCATCAAGATACAGCAGTATTCCGTTTGCGGCATCTATCGTTCCGATTTTTGCAACTATGTCCTTTATATCGGCGGTTGAAGCGGTAGTTGCGTTGAGATAACAGAGTTTTTTACCTGCTTTTTGGGCGATAATTCTTGCAACGGTTGTTTTTCCGACTCCCGATGGCCCGTAAAATATCAAGTTGGGGGTTTCGCCCGATTCGATTATTCTTCTTAAAACTTTGCCTTCGCCTAAAAGGTCTTTCTGACCTGCTACTTCATCAATTTCGGTCGGTCTTACTCTGTCGGCAAGTGGAGTATTCATAATTTTTCCTCATCTCATAAGTATTTATATCAAAGTTATAACATAAAATGTAACGGTGATATGCTTGAAAAAAACAATTTTTATTAAAAACGCAGCGATTTTAACCGTTTCGGGACTTGTTTTGCGGTTTTTCGGCGTAATTTTTAAGGTTTGGCTCGCCTCTAACATCGGAAGCGAGGGAATAGGGCTTTATCAAGTTATATTTTCGGTTTTTGTTTTTGCAAGTACCTTTGCAACAAGCGGTATTTCGACCGCAATAACCCGTCTTTGCGCCGAAGAACTTTCTTCCTCAAAAGGCGGAAATGTCAGAAAAATAGTTAAAAAAGGGGTAGTTTGCACCCTCGTTATTGCCTTCGTAAGTGTTATTGTTCTGCTTTTCGGCGCAGATTTTATTGCAAAAAACATAGTTTTCGATAAAAGAGCCGTATTATCAATTAAAGTTATGGCAATTTCTCTCCCGTTTATGGGTTTATGCTCATGTTTTAGAGGATATTTTATAGCGCAAAGGAAAGCAACTCCGCCCTCTCTTTCGCAAATTTTTGAGCAAATCATACGAATTGCCGTTGTCTTTATTGCCGTAAATGCAACAAAGAGTAAAGGGCTTTATTTTTGTTGCGCCGCTATTTTTTTGGGCGATGCAGTCGCCGAAATACTATCCTGTGTTTTTCTATATATAGTATATATATTTAGTGTTTGCAAAAACAAAACACTATATATAGAAAACGAAGCAACCGATGATATTTACAAAAAAATAAAAGAAATTGCTTTTCCGATAACGCTCGGAAGATATCTGAACTCGGCGCTTCGAACTTGCGAAAATGTTCTTGTTCCGAAATTTCTTAATTTTTACAAATCGGCAAAGCAGAGCGCTCTTTCACAATTTGGAATGATAAAAGGAATGGCTTTGCCTTTGCTTTTCTTTCCGTCGGCTCTGCTCAATATCCTTTCAACTCTTTTAATTCCCGAACTGTCCGAAGCAAAAGCAAAAGGGCAAAAATATGTTGTTGGGGGAATTGTCGGCAGGTTTATTTCGGTTACGGCAGTCGCCTCATATATTTTTTCGGCAATTTTTCTCGTTTTGGGAGAAAAAATCGGTTTTCTGATATATAAAAGCGCCGAAGTCGGCTTTCTGATAAAAATACTGTCGCCGATAGTTCCGCTTATGTATATCGACAGTATCTGCGACGGAATGCTTAAAGGTCTCGGTCAGCAAAAATTCACTTTTTTTACAAGTGTCAGCGACTCTGCCGTCAGAATTTTGCTCGTTATTCTCGTTTTGCCGAAATTCGGTCTTATGGGATTCATCGCAATTATGTATTTTTCAAATCTCTATACCGGCATATTAAACCTAAAAAAGGTCATTTTTACAAGCGAGGCGAGGTTTGACCTATACAAAACAGTGGTTTTGCCCTTGATTTCAGCGTTTTGCATAACTCTTTTGGTGGATTCGGCGGTAAAAGCGCTTTTCTATCCGCCTATATCGGTTTACATAATACTCGTTTCTTCGGTTTCAGTTGCCCTATATCTTATATTTATAACAAAGTTTGCCGATATAAATGTATCGGAGCTTATAGGTTAAAGTTTCTTTTAATAACCTTTTCGCCCCGCCAAGCAAATGCACGGTTTTCTATATCATCGTTTATTTCGTATTTATCTTTATACCCCTGCAAAAATTCGGGTATATATGTTTTTTCCTTTCCCTCGTTGAGCGGACAAACTTCCGAACATATATCGCAGCCCCAAATAACCCCTGATTTTTTAATTGCGGATATTTCAGCATCGCTTAGTTCTCCTTTTTTCTGAGTAACAAAGGAAAGGCATTCGTTTTTTTCGGTTTTAGGACATACGGTTTTGCATTTTTCACAATGCAAACATTCGCTGAAATTATTTTTGCATTCTATTTCGAGGTCGGTAACTATTTCGCCTATAAAGACAAAACTTCCGTATTTTTCGTTTATTAAAAGTCCGTTGTCGCCCTTAACTCCAAGTCCGGAAACACAGGCGGCATAAACTTCGGGGATAGGGGAGTTATCGGAAAACCAACTAAACTCATACTCCGGAAACTCTTTTTTAAGGTTTATTGTTGCCGATGACAGGTATTTTGATAAAACGATATGGTAATCGGGCACCGCCGCATATCTGCTTATATTTTTTGGCTTTTCTTCTTTTACTTTATAAGGAAAAATGCAGGTTATAACGGTTTTTGCGTTTTTTGGTATGCGCATTTTTGCCCGACAGTCAATTAAATATGGCAAAAGCGGTAAAAAGGCGCAAAAAGATGCGTCCTTTATACCGCTTTTTTTCATTATATCAAGAATTGTTTGTTTCTTCGTTTCCATTGTTTCTCACCGAACCGAAAAAATCTTTTAATAATTTTTGGCAGCGCTCTTCCATAATCCCTCCGAAAATCTCGGGCTTATCGGATTTTAGGCATTGTTTTGCGGAAATAACACTGTCGGCGAAGCCCTTAAAGGTATCATAAGCGCCGAAAACAAGCGTATCTAACCTCGCATTTATAATGGCGCCCATACACATAATGCAGGGTTCGAGCGTTACATACATCTCGCAACCGTCAAGCCGCCAGGTGCCAAGCGCTTTACAAGCATTGTTTATCGCTTCTATCTCGGCATGGGATAAAGCGTTTTTCTTTTCTTCTCTCTGATTTTTGCCAAAGGCGATAATTTTGTTGTCCTTAACAATTACCGCACCTACCGGAATTTCGCCGTTTTCACCCGCTTGTTCTGCAAGTTTTAGGGCTTCGAGCATAAATTTACTTTGCATTTTACAAAATGTATTCTTTTTTTCTGTCGTCGCCGATATAAATTGAATGTTTGCTTATCGAAAAGATAAAAGCAGGAATTAACAGCGGGATAATAATTGAAAAGAAAATCAAAACGACTGCATTGTTTTTTGAGAAAATGCAGTATATTTTCCAAGCGCAAACAAGTTTGATTATATGGTAAATTGTTTTTGTAAATACTGAAATAAGCATTAAAGCCGCAGGGAAAATGATGTTCTTTACATTTTCCGCCGCAATTTGAGTATTATTAAGCAGCGCATCATCGGCGGCAAATAAGATATCAACCGATACGGCAAGTCCCCAAACAAAAGAAACAACAAAAGAGGTTGCCGAGATAATCTGCAAAACGGTCAACGACTTTGCATACTTCGTTTTATCTCGCTTTTTGTTTATTCCGGCAAGTCTTCCGAAAGCAAAGGAGCTGAAAAACGGAATGAAGGCATACCAGGAATTATAAAATCTTGCCGTTCTTGACATATTGTAAATACCTATTGTCCGCAATGCGTAAAGCAAAACAGAAAAAGCCATAAGAACTACCGCTATTAAAGAACAGGATACAACAAGAACCTTAACGGATTCAGGATTTAAGCCGATAGATGATAGTGAATACATATTTTTACCTCCCGAGTTCAAACAAAAAATTTTAATGCTTCATAAAAGAAAAGAGCAATAGCTATGATTATGATAGGGGAAGTGAAAAAGGTTTTATATTTTCCTTTTTCGGAGATTTCTTCGGTTTTTCGGTTAAGCGAAATTGCTTCCTTCGAAAAACGGTTTTCAACAGTCTTTAACGAGGGAATCAGTATAAAAAGAGCAACAAGTATTATAATCGCATAAAAGACATTTATCGCCTCGGAAGAAAAATACCGATTTGAATAACTTAAAAGGTTTGAAATAAAGTTGTTTGAGAAATGAATGAGAATGGGAATCCAAAGGGTTTCGGTTTTTATTCTTACAAGGCCCAAAATAATGCCGACCAAAAACGCAAAAGGCATCTGCTCAAAATTGCCATGCATTATACCAAACAGAAATGCCGTTGTAAAAAGTGCAAAACTCTCGCCAAACGGAAGCAAAATTCCCATGGCGATACCTCGAAAAGCAAGTTCTTCAACAAGCGCCGGAATTATGCAAGAAGCAATAATAGTAAGCAAAAATCCGAATATTCCAGTAGGGTCG
Source organism: Clostridia bacterium (assembly GCA_024404145.1). Classification (GTDB taxonomy): domain Bacteria; phylum Bacillota; class Clostridia; order Oscillospirales; family Acutalibacteraceae; genus UBA737. The sequence continues at coordinate 8,593 of JAKSQK010000009.1, forward strand.
GTGCCATAATCAACGCTGTATTCAAAGCCCAGCGATTCGAAAAAGCTTCCGGCATAACTTACGGCGACATCTGAAAAAAAGCAAAAGGACAACCCTAAAAAATAATAGGGAACTGCGCTTTTGGCCTTCGGTCTTTTAAGCGGTACCGTTTCGGAAACGGTTTTTCCCGAAAATTTAAGAGAAAGAATGAACGGGCAGGTAAACATAAAAACCGAAAGGAAAATTTGAACGAGTTGCAAAACGGCGGGGCGGTTTACAAATAATATTGCCTCTTTTGGCGAAACGCCCGAAAAAGACGCCGCAAAAAGATAAACATCGCCCCAAAAATATGCAACCAAAAAACATAAAATATACGGGATTCCGATTATTAAGGCATTTTTCCTTATTTTCGTTTTTATGTTTTTCTCCTTTATCATTTTTTCGAAATCATATTCGAAAACGGGAGTGTCCGAAAAAGGCGCATTATTATCCTCTATCACGGTTTGTTACCTGCTCCTTTCTTTTGTAAAATTATTCTTCGCTTTCGTCAACCGTTCCGGCGTCCGCATCGGCTTCCTCCGGAGTATCGTTAACTTCGGCTTCGTCATGCTCGGCAAGTCCGACCGAGAGGATTTTTTCGCCCTCGGCAACTCTCATAACCCGAACACCCTTTGCCGGTCTTGCAAATTCGGAAATATCTCCGGCAAAAATTCTTATGATGATGCCGTTTGAAGCTATCATAATGATATCTTCTTCCTTCGTTACGGGTAAAACGGCGGAAACATCGCCGTATTTTGCAACCTTATAATTTATAAGGCCTTTACCGCCACGAGACTGAACACGGTAACATGAAATATCCGATATTCTGCCGTAACCCGTTTCGGTAACGGTTAAAATCTTTGTTCCGATATTGCAAATTGCCATATCGACAACGCTGTCGCCTTCTCGCATGGTAATTGCCTTTACTCCTCGGGCAGTTCTTCCCATTGAACGGGCCTGTGTTTCGTTAAACTGAATAGCAAAGCCCTTCTTTGTTGCAACAATAAGGTTGTCGCTTCCGGTTGTCATACGAACATTACAAAGTTCGTCGCCCTCATCAAGACTAAGGGCAATAATGCCGTTCTTTCTTGTATTCTTAAAGTCGGAAAGCTTTGTCCTTTTTATTATACCACATTTTGTTATCATACAAATATGCCGTTCTTCTTCATCGGTTTTGGTAACGGGGATAATAACCGTTATCTTTTCGTCCGGCATAAGCGGTACAATGTTTATAATGTTCATACCCTTGCTTGTTCTGGAACCTTCGGGAATTTCGTATGCTTTAATTCTGTAAACTCTGCCGAGATTTGAAAAGAGCATAATCCTATCGTGCGAAGAGCAAACAAACATATTCTCAACAACATCGTCTTCTCTTGTTGTCATACCGGTTATTCCTCTGCCGCCACGGTTTTGAACATTATATGTATCGCTCGGCAACCGCTTAATATAACCGTTAACCGTTTTTGTGATAACACATTCTTCTTCCGGAATAAGGTCTTCTATATCAACCTCGCCCAAAACATCGGAAATTTCGGTTCTTCTCTCATCGGCATACTTATCTCTCAAATTGAGAGCTTCGGTTTTAACGATTTCGAGAATTTTCTTTTCATCGGCAAGAATAGCATCGCATTCTTTAATAAAGTTATGTTTTTCGGTAAGTTCATCTAAAATCTTCTGCTTTTCCATTCCGGCAAGTTTACCGAGTTGCATCTGAACGATGGCGGTTGTTTGAATGTCGTCAAGCCCGAACCTATCGGTCAGCGCCTGTTTACTGTCGGGAATGGTTTTGCTGTTTCTGATAATTGAGATAACTTCATCAATATAATCGAGCGCTATTTTAAGACCTTCGAGAATATGCGCCCTTTCAGCGGCTTTTCTGCGGTCAAACGCCGTTCTTCTTCTTATGATATCGCATTGGAATTCTATGCAGTTTTCAAGCATTTCTTTAAGCGTTAAAATCTGCGGTTTTCCGTTTACGATAGCAAGAAGTATAACGCCGATAGAGGTTTGTAACGATGTATTTTTATAAATCTTATTAAGAACAACCTGCGGATTTGCGTCTCTTTTAAGGTCAACTATAATTCTAATTCCGCCGTCTCTCTTTGAGGAATAATCGACAACATCGTCTATTCCTTCGATTTTTTTATCGGCGGCAAGGTCATAAATTGCCTTAACTAAATCCTGCTTTTTAACCTTATAGGGGATTTCGGAAATTACTATTCTGAAATGGCCGTTCTTTACTTCTTCTATTTCGGCTTTGCCTCGAATAACGATTTTTCCTCTGCCGGTTGCATAGGCGGCTCTTATTCCGCTTCTGCCCATTATTATACCGCCGGTTGGAAAATCGGGGCCTTTAATATATTGGCAAAGTTCGGGAAGGTCGGCATCGGGGTTGTCAATAAGACAACACATACCGTCTATAACCTCGCCTAAATTATGGGGCGGAATTTCGGTTGCCATACCAACGGCAATACCCGAAGAACCGTTTACAAGAAGCTGCGGAAATCTTACGGGCAGAACTTCCGGCTCTTCAAGACGGTTATCGTAGTTCGGCAAAAAATTGACCGTTTCTTTATCAATATCATCGAGCATTGAAAGCGAAAGACGGTTCATTCTTGACTCGGTATAACGGTAGGCGGCGGCAGGATAGCCGTCGATATTACCGAAGTTTCCGTGTCCGTCAATAAGCGGATAGCGAAGCGAAAAATCCTGCGCCATACGAACCATTGCATCATAAACCGATGCGTCGCCGTGAGGATGATATCTACCGAGTACCGAACCTACCGTATCGGCACATTTACGGTATGCCTTATCGGGAGTAAGTCCGTTTTCATACATGGTATAAAGTATTCTTCTGTGAACCGGTTTAAGACCGTCTCTGACATCGGGAATAGCACGGCCGACTAAAACCGACATAGAATACTGAAGCATACTTGTTCTGACTTCATCTACAATTTCAACCGGTTTGATGTTGGTGTTCGCATCGTCCGGCCAATAAATATTTTCTTGCTTAGGCACTTTCTATTCCCTCCTTAAATATCAAGATCGGTAGCAAATACCGCATTGTCTTCAATGAATTTTCTTCTCGGCTCAACCTCTTCGCCCATTAAAATGGTAAAGGTTTCGTCTGCCAAAGCGGCGTCAGCCATTGTTACACGAAGCATTGTTCTATGCTCGGGGTCAAGGGTTGTTTCCCATAACTGTTCGGGATTCATTTCACCCAGACCTTTATAACGCTGAACATCAACATTTCCGCCTAATTCTTCTATAAATTTATCTCTTTCCTCATCAGTAAAGGCATCAAAATATTTTTTGCCTTTTGCAACCCTGAAAAGAGGCGGTTGAGCCAAATATATATGGCCTTCTTCGATAAGCTGGGGCATATAACGGAAGAAAAATGTTAAAAGAAGCGTTCTGATATGAGAACCGTCAACATCGGCATCGGCCATTATAACTATTTTGTCATAACGAAGTTTTGTTATGTCAAAATGTTCGCCTATTCCCGTTCCCAGAGCAATAACAACCGGCGTTAATTTATCGTTGCCGTAAACCTTATCTTCTCTTGCTTTTTCAACATTGAGCATTTTTCCCCATAAAGGAAGTATTGCCTGATAGGTTGAATTTCTGCCTTCAACGGCGCTGCCACCGGCACTGTCTCCCTCGACGATGAATATTTCGGTTTTAGTAGCATCGTTAGAAATACAGTCTTTGAGTTTTTCGGGCATTCTCGCTTTTCCGCTTATACCCGATTTATTTCTCGAAGCATCTCTTGCCTTTTGGGCGGCTTCTCTCGCATTAGAAGCGGCTATCGCTTTATCAATTACTATCTTTGATTCGCTCGGGTTTTCTTCAAAGAAACGGTAAAGCTGGTCGTTTACTATATCACGGACAAGCTGACCTACCGATGTATTTCCGAGTTTTGCCTTTGTTTGCGATTCAAACTGCGCGTCGGGAAGTTTAACAGATACAACGGCTATAAGACCTTCGAGAACATCGTCGCCTTTAAGGTTGTCCGACGATTCTTTTATCTTATTGAAATCGTGGGCATATTTGTTAACTACTCTCGTAACGGTCTGCCTGAATGCCTGTTCATGGGTACCGCCGTCGATAGTATGAAGCGTATTTGCAAACGACATTATTTTGTTATCATAAGCGGTTGACCAAATAAGAGCTATTTCAACGGTTTCTTCGTTCTTTTCGCCCGAAAGATATATTACCTTTTCGTTTAGTTGCTCTTTTTTAACTTTTGTTAAAAGATATTCAACATACGATTTTATTCCGCCCTCAAAGCAAAGGTCATCTTCTCTATCAAAAGTATCTGAATCCGTTCTTAAATCTTTAAGAACTATTCTTACCCCTGCGTTTAGAAATGCTTGTTCACGAAGACGGAAAAGCAAGGTATCATAGTCGTAGGTTTGAGTATCTGTAAAAATAGTAGCGTCCGGCTTAAATGTAACGGTGGTACCCGTTTCTTTTGTATCGCCAACTATTTTTAGGTCTTCTATAATATTTCCGGTTTCATATCTTTGTTTATAGATATGTTCGCCGTCCTTAACCTCAACTTCAAGCCATGTTGAAAGGGCGTTAACAACCGAAGCGCCAACACCGTGAAGACCGCCGGAAACTTTATATCCGCTTCCGCCGAATTTACCGCCGGCATGAAGAATTGTAAATACAACACTAACCGTAGGAATTCCTTTTTGCGGGTGAATACCGACCGGTATTCCTCGTCCGTTATCGGTTACCCTTACAATACCGTCATCAAGAAGCTCTACCTTTATTTTATCGCAATATCCTGCAAGAGCTTCATCAATAGAGTTATCAACAATTTCATAAACTAAATGATGAAGACCTCTTTCTCCGGTTGAACCTATATACATACCGGGCCTTTTCCTTACGGCTTCAAGACCTTCTAATACCTGTATTGAGCTTTCGTCATAGGCGCCTTCTAGTTCTTGGGTTTTTATTTCTTCACTCATTTTTTCACCTTTACCCTTATTTTAATTTTCTATTGTTAAACTTTCTTTTATTTCCTTTTCTATTCTTTTAAGAATAGTTGAAGACGAAAGTTGAGATAAATAGATAATATGTTTTTCTTCCTTTTCTTTTGGTTCGCAAACAATAAACGAACGGGGAATATCGGTAGAAATATTTATTATTCTTCCTTCTTTTTCTGCTTTGCTTAAAAAATTTCTTGTTTTAACCGAAATACTTGAATTATCTATATCAAAAACGGCGATAATTTCTTTGTCGTTTATAATGTAATCATTTCCTATATGAACGAACATTTATTTTTTTATCGCTCCTTTTTCAATATTAAATATTTTTCCTTTTATTAAAGAGTTTGTGTTTGCAGGGTCGCAACAAGTTAAAAAAACCTGCCTTGATTTGATATGATTTATTATGTAATTTTGCCTTGCGGGGTCTAACTCACTTAAACAGTCATCAAGCAAACAAACGGGATATTCATCGGTTATTTTTTTTATTACTTCTGCTCCTGCGAGTTTAAGCGCCAGAGCAACGCTTCTTTGCTGTCCTTGTGAGCCGAAACTTCTTGCGCTTATTCCGTTTATCTTAAAATCTATATCGTCTCTGTGAGGGCCTACCGAGGTTGTTCCCGTAAGCATATCGGCAGTTCTCGCATTTTTAAGATTATCTATTATTTCCTCTCTTTTACAGTTAATTATATATTCGGTTTTTATATCTTCTTTTCCAGAAGATAATCCGCTGTAAATATTCGGAACATATTTTTCGAGTACAGAAATGTATTTTTTTCTGTATTCTATTATTTTTTCTCCGTTTTCGGCTATTTCTTTTTCAAAAACATCAAGCATTATTGACAGCGTTTTATCATATTTATAATCTTTTATTATTTTATTGCGCTGGATAACCGCTCTTGAATAAGCCGATAAAATTTCAATATAAACCGGATAAATCTGACCTATTGAAATATCTAAAAATTTTCTTCTTATAAGCGGAGAATCTTTTATTATAGATAAATCAGAAGGAGAAAATATAACGGCATTGAAATTTCCTGCAAGTAAAGAAGGAGAAGAAAGTTTTTTACCGTTTATAAATGCCGTTCTTTTATTGTTTTCAATTTCTATTTTTATCTCGTTTTCGCAACCTTTAAAATCATAAAGAATTTGAAGAACAGCTTTTTCTTCACCAAATTTTACATAAACGGTATCTTTATTGTTTCTGAAACTTTTTGCACCCGTAAAAAACCAAATTGCTTCTATTATATTAGTTTTTCCCTGCGCATTTTCACCGCTTATAATATTCATATTGTTATCGGCTTCAATATTTATATTTTTTATGTTTCTGAAATTTTTAATTGTTATGCTTTTAATCTGCATTTTTAATTACTGTTTTGTTATTTTCAAACTCGAAAATGTCGTTTATATGAAGTTTTTTTCCTCTTTGAAGACAAACTTCTCCATTAACCTTTACTTCGCCGTTTTTAATAACAAATTTTGCATGTCCGCCAGTTGAAACTAGATTTGCAAGTTTTAATGCGGAATCAAGTTTTATATATTCTTCTTTTATAAAAATTTCGGTCATTATTTTAACCTCATAGGCATTATAAGATACAAAAATTCGTCATTTTTTTCATCGGCGGAAACAATTACTACTCCCGAGTTTGCACCGTTTAACTTAAATAAAATATTTCCCGAATCACAAGCTTTTAGCGCTTCATTTAAGTATCTGCTGTTAAGACCTATTTCAAATTCATCGCCTTCAAGAGAAATATTTACTTTTTCATTTGCTCTTCCGAGTGTTGTAGCACAGTTAAGAATTAAACTGTTTTCGTTTATTGTACATCTGATAGGAGTTGTAAAAGTATCATTTATAAGAAGAGAAACTCTGTCAACAGATTCTATTATATCTTGACTTTTTACCGTCATTTTTTGCTTAAATTCTTCCGGAATAAGTTTTTCATATTTAACAAATTCACCTTCAAGCAAACGAGAAATAAAACTATATCCGTTTATAGTTGCCAAAATAAGTCTTTTTCCTATTATAAAATCAATTTTTTCGGTTTCTTCATCAATTAGTTTTACCATTTCATTTATTGCTTTTCCGGAAGCGGTAAATTCTATTTCTTGCTCATTTTTTATTTTTTGGATTTTTCTTGCAAGTCTGTATCCGTCAATAGCAACAAACTGTAAAATATTATTTTTTATAGAAATATTAAGACCTGTTAAAATAGGTTTTGTTCCTTCTATCTGCGAAACAGCAAAAATAGTTCCTTTTACCATATCACAAAAAACTTCGGCATTTATACTGAGTTTTGTTCCGTCTGAAACAGAAGGCATTTCCGGAAAATCACTTGCTGCCATTCCCATTATTTCAAAAGTTGCTTCTCCGCTTTTTATATGGCACATAAGATTTTCATCGCAATATATTTCAACCTGTGCTCCACTTAACTTTCTTAAAATATCCGATAAAAGTCTTACATTTATAACTATATCTCCTGATTCTTCACATTTTGCATACATTTCCTTTTTCATTCCCATTTCAAGGTTGTATGTTGCTAATGTTAAAAGCCCTTCTTCGGCGGAAATTAAAATACCTTCTAAAACAGGCATTGAAGTTTTATTTGTTACAACTTTTTGAAGTTTTGAAACGGCATCTGAAAATGAAGCTCTTTCTACTAAAAATTTCATTTTTTTAATTCCTTTCTTTATAAAAGAATAATGTAAAAATAACAGTAATAATAAATTATGTTAAAATGGTTAAAAACTTAAATATAAGCTTTTATAAAAAAAAAAGAAGAAGTTAAACTTTTTACTTAAAAAATGTTGATAAATTTAATAATTTTTTTATTTTAACAATTTTAACATTTTATAAACTTTAATTAACATAAAAAATGTTAAAAGATTTAGGTCGTTCCTTTTAGATTTTTAATAATGTCATCAACAAGTTCTTTTTCATAAGGTTTATCTTTTAGAAATTCTTCAATTTTATTTACATTATAAAGAACGGTTGAATGGTCTTTACCAAAACTTTCTCCTATCATTTTATATGATAATTCGGTTGTTTCTCTTGCAATATACATTGCTACCTGCCTCGCAAGTACCAAAGATGCCGTTCTTCTGTTTGAAAGAATATCGCTTTCGGAAACATTATATGTTCTTGCAACCTCGGCAATTATTTTTTCAATTTTTATCGGCTCGGGCTGAGAATCGTTTATAACATCTTTAATAAATCCCTGAACTATCGAAATATTAGGATTTTTATTTTGAATATTTATATATGCTTTAAGTTTTTTAACAACCCCTTCAATTTGTCGGGTATTTACTTTTATATGCTCAGCAATAAAAAATACAATGTTTTCATCAAGAATTATATTGCTTTGTTCTGCTTTTTGTTTAATAATTCCTACTCTTGTTTCAAAATCAGGAGGAGTTATATCTGCAAAAAGACCACTTGCAAAACGAGACCTTATTCTGTCATCGAGCGTTTTAATTTCTCTTAAAGGTCTGTCGAGCGTAACGACAATTTGTTTATTTTTTTGATAAAGGGTATTAAAAGTATTAAAAAATTCTTCCTGCGTTTGCTCTTTTCCCGCAATAAAATGAATATCGTCGATAAGCAAAATATCAACATTTCTGAATTTGTTGCGGAAGTCATCAATAGTACCAAGACCGAGCTTTCCCTCTTGAAGGGCTTTAATAAGTTGATTTGTAAAATCCTCGCCCCTTGTATATTCTATTGTTTTTTTCGGAAATTTTTTCTTTATATGATTTTTTATTGCAAGCATCAAATGGGTTTTTCCAACGCCCGAAGGACCGTAAATAATAAGAGGATTATAATTTATGAGTCCGGGGTTTTCCGCAACCGCAAAAGCGGCGGCTTGGGCAAATCTGTTTGATGAGCCGACAACAAAGTTGTCAAAAGAAAAGAAATCTTCAAAGGTTAATCCTTCACTGTGAAGTTCGGCATTTCTTATCTTTTCCTCTTCTTCTTCAAAAATAATCTTCGGAACAAGGTCTATTCCCATAATGGTCTTTATTGCCGAGGAGAGAAGACCTATGTAGTTATTCTCTATAACAGAACACATATATTCGTTGTTATGAGCGAGAACAAAATTTCCGTTATCAATATAAAGAGGTTTCAAATCCTTAAAAAAACAAGAAAAAGCAATCTCTGAAATTGTTTTTTTGCATTCATCGCAGACAGCGTTCCATATTTCATCTAAAGAATGGTCAGCCATATTTTCACCTCAAATTTATTGTAATATCTATAAGTTTTGTATATATATAATAATATATATATCTATACAATATAGATTATATCATATAATATAGTATTTTTCAACAAAAAACATAAAAAAGTGTTAATAATTTCAAAATTAAGACTTGAAAAACAAAATAATTTATGTTATTATCAATATCGTCGCAAGAAAAGGCACAAAACCGCAAGAGGGTTACCAAAACAATAGCACAAAAAATATTGAAATAAGAAAAACAAAAAAACATAAATTACGAGGTGTAGCGCAGCGGGTTGCGCCAGTTTTGGGTGAGCGAGAGAGTGCGTCCGGTGGACGAAGAAACGAACGAAGCGAAGCGCCGCGGTCAAAAGTTGTTCGCGCTCCAAGCGAAAAACAACTTTTGGGAACCGCAAGAGGGTTGCTAAAACAATAGTACAAAAAATATTGAAATAAGAAAAACAAAAAACATAAATTACGAGAAGCAAAAAGATGAATACGACGGTTTGGGAACCGCAAGAGGGTTACCAAAACAATAGCACAAAAAATATTGAAATAAGAAAAACAAAAAAACATAAATTACGAGGTGTAGCGCAGTTGGTAGCGCGCCAGTTTTGGGAACTGGATGCCGCAGGTTCGAATCCTGTCACCTCGACCAGTCGAGAACCTCGACACGCATTACGCGAAAAGAGGTTCTTTTTTTATTTTAAGCAAAAATTCTCGCGTTTTAAGATTAGAAAAAGCCAAAAGAAAAGTCGAGAACCTCGACCAAGCATTACGCGAAAAGAGGTTCTTTTTTATTTTTAAGCAAAAATTCTCGCGTTTTAAGATTAGAAAAAGCCAAAAAAAGTCGAGAACCTCGACCAAGCATTACGCGAAAAGAGGTTCTTTTTTTATTTTTAAGCAAAAAAGACACAAAGAATAAAATTCCTTGTGTCTTTTTATTTTAGCTCTATAATTGCCGCCATATTGCCCCTATGTATGCCTTGCGCTCTATGCGAAAACATTTCATCACTGTTACATTTTGTACAAATATCGGAAATATCAATATTTTGAGAGCTTATGCCGACTTCGTTTAATATGATTTCATTTGCTTTTTTTAAGTCAAGCAAAAATTTGCCTGATTTTGTTTTTGTAAAGATAAGAGAATTATCAAATCCTGCGCTTAAAAACTCATTATAAACTGCATTATCGACCTCGTAACAGCATTTTCCGATACAAGGCCCTATAACGGCTATAATATCAGTCGGGTTGCAGGAATATTCGTTTTTCATAATTTCTACGGTCTTTTTGCCGATACGCTTAACCGTTCCTCTCCAACCCGAATGGGAAGAGGCAATAACCTTTTTTACAGGGTCGCAAAACAAAAGCGGAGTACAGTCGGCAAACTGCGTAACGAGGGCAACATTTCTGCAATTTGTTACAAGCCCGTCAATATCCTCAAAGGAAGGCGCCGAAAAGCCCGTTCCCCTGTCTTTTTCGGTAACGCAGATAACATTATCTGTATGGGTTTGCTTTGTAAAAACAAGGTTTTCGGGGTTTATATTTACGGCATCGCATAAAATTTTGTAGTTTTCTCTGACATTGTTCGGGTCGTCGCCCCTGTTAAAACTCATATTCATTGAGGAAAAACAGCCGTTGCTTACCCCTCCGAGACGGGTTGAAAAAGCATGATTTGTAATGCCCGTTGCAGAGATTTTCGGGAATGTAAAATACTGCAAATTCCCCTTTATATTAAGAGATGTTGTTATCGTTTTCATCATTTTTTATAAAAACAAAATCACCCGTTTTTTGGATAATATTGTCATAAAAGGTTTCCTTGAAGGTTGACTTTATATATTGAAGCGCTTCGTCTAAACAGGGCGGACGGTATTTGACGGCATGGGCATCAGATGCAACAAAAGACACGCAACCGTTTCCAAGTAGTTTTTTTACAAGTTTATGAGAAGATTTTTTAGTAACGAAAGAAGCGTTTATCTGACCCAAAAAAGCTCCATCGGAAAGGGCTTTAAGCAGTTTTTTATATCCGCTTTGGTCAGAAAGCCGTTCGATATGCGCAATAATGGGCGTAAGACCGACGGTAGACTTTATATTCATAAGGTCTTTAATCATATCATCGCTTATGCTTTGCGGCAAAATCTCGATAAGGATATAATCTGTGTCGCCGAGGCGAAGAGCCGTCAAATCGGGGCTTTTTCCGATACCGTAAAAATAAGCGACCTCTGCGCCAAGATGTATTTTCGGTAAAGAATCGTCATCTTTAATCTGGGATAATAGAAAATTATAACTTTTTTCTCGGTTTTCCAAAAAATCTTCAAGCGCCATACTCATAGGGAAAAAATGAGGGGTTGCAAAAACATCGGTAACGCCCTGTTCTTTATAAATATTAAGCATTTCAAGGGAAACTTCTGCATTTGCGGCGCCGTCATCAAGCGCAGGAAGAAGGTGAGCATGAATATCGGTTTTTCTCAAAACTATACCACCTTAAAATAAAAATAAGGGGAGATAAAACATCTCCCCCTTTATATTATTGTTGATTTTCATCGTCGCTTTTGGGGTTGTTACTGGGGGCAGAACGACGACTGTTTGATTCATAGCTTTTATATTCGCTGCCGTAGCCGCCGTATCCGTAGCGGTTATTATATCCACCGCCGTAGCCGCTAAATCCACCACTGTAGCCACCGCCGTAGCCATAGCCACCGCCATAGCCACCGCCATAGCCACCACCGTAGCCACCGCCATAGCCATAGCCACCGCCATAGCCACCACCGTAGCCACCGCCGTAGCCACCGCCGTAGCCACCACCGTAGCCACCGCCGTAGCCACCGCCATAGCCGTAACGGTTATAGTATCTGTATTTTTTGGCATAATTATAGTCTGAATCATAGGTGCTCTTGCGGTAAACATATTTTGTTTTTGATTTTGGGTTTATTCCGTTCATTATGGCGCCCAAAACATTAATATTTGCAAATTGCATCATTTCTATTGCTTTGTTTATCGAAAAATGCGGAGTATAGCCGTCTCTTACAACAAGGATAACGCCGGCAGTATTCGGAGCGACGATAAGCAAGTCTGAAACGACATTAAGAGGAGGAGTATCGACAATAACAAGGTCATAAACCGAGTTAAGATAAACCATCAGGTCGGAAAAGGTCTGCGAATCGAGCATTTCCGAAGGGTTAGGAGGCAAAGGACCTGCCGTAAGCAAATCGAGCATAGGATTTATCTGCTGAACAGCATCGTTTACTTCCATAGTTCCGTCTATAATACTTGAAAGGCCGGCTGTATTTTCTTTCTTGAATTTTTTATGGAGAGAAGCGCGTCTTAAATCGGCGTCAATAATCAAAACTTTTTTACCGAGCTGCGAAAAAGCAACCGCCAAATTTGCCGAGGTGGTCGATTTACCTTCACCTGCATTGGCGCTTGTTACAGCAAAAGAATTTCCGCCGTTTTCAGAGAGCAAAAACGCAATGCTCGTTCTTAAATTTTTATATGCTTCTACAATGGCGAACGGCGTACGGGGGAGTTTTGTCGAATTGGCTTTGAAGGATGCGCCTTCGTTATTGTTTTCTGCTGTTTCCTCTTGCGGAGTTTGAGCGGTTTCTATATCGGTTTCGGGGCTTTTTGTAATCTCCGAATCTATTTCGTTTTCAATTTTATCTTTTCTTTTCACTTAAATAACCGCCTTTCCAATTTCGGCCGTAACCGTAGCCGTATTTGCCGTAAGAAGTATTTGAAATACCGTCGAAATCCGGAACCGTTCCGAGCAAAGGAACATCGTATTTTTCAACAAATTCGGCTTCGCCTCTTATTGCAGGGTCTAAAATATCAATAACAAAAATCGTTACATAAGCAATGATAAATCCGAGCAGAGCAAATATAGCGGTATTTTGAAGTTCGTTCGGATAGGTTTTTGAAAAGGACATTGCAGTTGAAGAAATGGCTAACTCGACGCCTTTAAGCTCAAGAGGAACGATTTTACAAGCAAGTTCCGCATAGGCATTTGCAAGTTTAATTGCCTCGTTTCCGTTAGAGGAAACAAATCTTATGTCAACCAAAAATGTTCCGTTTTCTCTCATCGAAATCGTAGATTTATTCATTAACGATTTGTAAGAATAATCCCCGTCAAGATATTCGGCGAGTTTTATGTATTTGTTTGGAGATTTTAATACCTCAACTATATTTCTTGCGATAGAAAGGGAAGAGTTGATATCATAAGTGCTTATTGATTCTTCATCTGATTTAGAGCCGGAATTTTGACTTTCTTTATCAGACTGGGTCAAAATAGAGCCGTTGGTAACAATGATAGATGCTGATGCCGTATAAGAAGGAACTAAAACCAGTTTACTATACGCAAAGGCCGAAACACCGAAAACGATAGCGGCAAGAATAAGTATCCAAATGCGCTTAAGCGCTAAATCAAGCAAGTAAGTGAAAGAAAAATTTTGCATAGTATGCCTCTTTTCAAAAATTATAAATCTATTCAAGGCCATTCTACCATTTTTTGAATGATATTTCAAGTGTTTTTATTCAATAAAAAATCGAAAGAATATAAAAGTTCAGGAACGGCAGAAAAAGCATCGCTGTAAACTTCTATCAAACCCGTTCCGTTAAAGCCGACTTTTTTTGCAAGAGAAAAAAACGAATCAAAATCGAAAGTGCCTTTCGAAGGGATAAGACAGTCGTTTTTTTCGTTGTTATCGCTCAAATGAATATGCTTTACCTTCGTTTTAAGCGCCGAAAGAGTATCAAAAGGCGAATAACCGCCTCTGATACACTGCTTTATATCGAGGCAAAACTTTGCGTCGTCTTTAAGATAATCGGACATATTTTTCAAAAACTCAAAGTTTCCCGCCCTATATCCTACAACATTTTCCTGCAAGAGAATACTGCCGTTTTTACCGACGGCTTCCGAAATATCCATAAAGCGCTCAAAATATTCTCTGTCGTCTAAAATTCCGTTTGGCTTTCCGCCGTGAAGAATTATATATTTTGCGCCGAGTTCGGAACAAATTTCGCCGTAGCGCTTAAAAAAATCGAGCGCTTCTTCGGTTCTCCTTTCGTATGCCGAAAAAAAGAAGAATGATTCGGCAAAAGACATCGTAGGGTGAATGGAAACAACATCTATACCGTAGCAGTCGCAAATCGATTTCAGAAGTTTGACAAAACTGTCCGAAAGTTCGCCTACCGCATTAAAGAAAATTTCGGTTGTTTTTATTCCGGCTTTTCCGAGAATTTCGAGGGCCTTTTCGGTAATCATCGGATAAAAGCAAGAAGAAGATATGCCGAGATTCATAAATTTTCTCCTTCCGGTGTTACAAAAACGGTTTTGTTGTTTGTATAAATAACCATTCCGGGTTTGGCGCCCGATGGCTTTTTAACATACTTGATTTTTGTATAATCAACGGGAACATTTGAAGAATTTTGCGCCCTTGAATTTTTTGCGGCAAGTTTGGCGGCGAAAACTATAGTTTCGTCGCTTAAAGCTTCTCCGCCCGAAAAAACAACAACATGTGAGCCGTGAACATTTTTGGTATGGAACCACATATCGTTTTTGCCCGATAACTTTGTTGTTATGAGGTCGTTTTGAATATTGTTTTTGCCGACGATAATCTTAAAACCTTCGGCGCTTCTCAATTCCTTGAAAGCGCTTGTCGGCGCTTTTTGTTTTTTGCTTTCGGTGCGTTTTATATACCCCGACAAATAAAGTTCGTTCTTAATTTCCCTTAAATCGGAAAGGGTTTCGCAACGGGATAAATTATCAAAAACCGAAGAAAGATAATCTATTTCGGCATTGTCTTTTTCGATTAAATCCAAAAGAGTTGATGCGGCAATGCTTTTCTTTTTATATTCCTTAAAATATTTTTGAGCATTGTTTTGGGGAGAAAGAGAGGGGTCGAGCATAATTTTGATATCCGAAAGATTTTCGTCATAAAAATTCTTAACCGTTATCTCTTTTGCGCCCGAGCAAATGTTTGAGATATTTGCTTTTATGAGTTCCCCTTTTATGCGAAGAATCTCTCGCTTTTCGCAGGATAAAAGTTCGTTTTTTCTTGCCGAAAGCCGTTTTTCGGCTCTTGAAATAAGGGTTTGAACATATTTGGAAACATCGCCCGTGATTCTGTTTTTTGCGGCATTTTTTTCTCTTTGCAAATAAAAGGCATCAAGCAGTTGCCCGAAAGTTTCAAACTCCTTATTTTCGCAAAGATTATTATACTGTAAAATCGGGAGGTATGAAAAATCAAAAGGCACACCGTTTTTTATCAGCATAAACGGAACGGGGGCAGAGCATAAAAGCGCCTTTAATTTTTCAAGTTCGTTTTTAAGCGAAGAAAACTCCGAAATTTCGCAAACGGGAACATCGGAAAGTTTTGACAAGAATATTATTTCACGGCAGATAATGGGCGAAACACCGCCTACCGTATCTAAAACTGCCTTTGAAAGCAAGGTTTCGCCGAGCGATGAAATTTTATCAACAATAACGGCGGTATCGGTTGAAAAAATATCATACTTTTCCTGCGGAATCGGATATTTATATACGGCGCCGGACATAATTATTCGCTCGGCACATATATCGGTTCGGCGAAGAGCGTCAATAATTTTGCCGTCTTCCGAGAGCAAAACAACATTTCCCATATTTCCGATAAGTTCGCAAACGATTTTTCTCTTAATTCTGTCGCCGAGTTCGTTTGTTGCCTCAAAGGTAAACTCGACAATTCTCTCAAAACCTTTTTGCGAAACATCGGTTAAACGGGCAGAAGAAAAATATTTTCGCAAAAGCATACAAAACATCGGGGGTTTTTCGGGATTTTCGGGCTTCATTTCGGTAAAATGTACTCTTGCCATACCGTTTTTTACCGAAATCATAAGCCGTTTCACAAAGCCCTTTTTCCTTAAAATCAAACAAATTTCGCTGTTTGACGGCTGGTAAATTTTATCAATATGAGAATCGACGGCGGTTTTTAGTTCATTAACCAAAACGCCGGTAAAAATGCCGTCAAAAGCCATTTGTTATCCCTCCAATATGTTTTTAATTTCAGCCAGTGCCGTTTTTGTTTCGCTTAAAAGCGGCGAATCAACACCCGCTTTTTCGAGGTCGGCAATACATTTTTTGCAGATATTATACTGCTTTTTTATATATGCAATATTTTCTTCGGTTGTCGGTTTTAATTCGCCTATTCTTTTTTTTGCAGGAGAAAGCAGCTGCTTTTTTCCTTCAAACCGGCAAAGCATAACCGAATAAATTTTGCCGTTTTCTGCAACGGCGGTTTCCTTTATTACCGAAAAACCGTTTTCGGCTAAAAATATGCGCAACACCTTAGCGGCGGTCATAGGTTGAAGAACAAACAAAGAGTGTTTCTTAAAAGGGCACCTTTCGATTATGCCCGAAATAACATCTCCGCCCATACCCGCAATTACAACCGTTTGGGCATTTTCTTTTTCAACCTTTTCGAGCCCGTCGCAAAGGATAAGATTTACTCCGTTTGCACCGAGTTTTCTAATATTTTTTCTCGCGTTTTCGAGGGGCTTTTCGCAAATATCAGTTGCGGTAATACTCCCGTAGTTTCCGCTTAAATAAAGCGCCGCAGGGAGATAGCCGTGGTCGGTTCCGACATCACAAACGCTCGTTCCCTGCGGTATCATAGATGCAACGGTTTTAAGTCTTTGGCTTAAAGAGTGCATTATTTATTACCGAAATGTTCGTTTAGTTTTTTTACGAGCGCATCGCAGTCGGTTCCGTGAGCGGAACAGGCCTGTTCTATGCTTTCGCCTCTTGAACAGGGACAGCCGAGACAGTGCATACCGATAGCCAAAAAGTATTCGGAAACGGAGTTGTCCATATCGAGAATATCGCCGATAAGCATATCTTTTGTAATAGTCATAATAATCACCTTGTTCTTTTTTTGAATGATACGGTTGTCGTTTTTGCGTGTTTATAATTTTCGGCGTTAAGCTTAACGCCGTTTTTTACTTAAAAAAGTTTAATGTCTTCCGAAAGCTCGGTTCTTTGATGGTTGAAAAGTTTTCGGTTATCAAGCGCCCAAACGGGGTGAGAAAAACCGTCTTCGCCAACGCCCAAAAGCGCATCTTTCATCTCGTAAATTCTCGAATCCAAAAGGTCGAGTTCGGATAAAATTTCGGCTTCTATGGTCATCGGTTTAACACAGGCGCCGTATTCGGGAATACCATGGTGGGACAAAATCATATGTTTAAGAAGGGTTGTCGTTTTTTCGCTTGTACCGAGTTTTTTGGCATAGGCGTCAATTTTTTCGGCGCCCATAGTAAGATGCCCCAAAAGATTTCCTTTAAGCGAATAGCCGTTTGCTATTCCCGTTTCGGCAACATCAAACTCGTCGATTTTTGCAATATCGTGCAAAAGAGCACCGGCAATTAACAAATCTTTGTCAACAAACGGATAGATATCGCAAACATTTTTACAAAGTTTAACTATCGAAAGGGTATGAAGAAGCAGACCGCCCCTAATTGCATGATGAAGTTTATAGGCGGCAGGCCAATATAAAAGCTTTTCCTTATAATCTGAATAAATCTCAAAAACCAGCGCTTTGAGTTCGGCATCTTGGAACTCGTTTATAAAATTCAGCGCTTCCTTATACATTTCTTCAGAGGAATAGGCGGCGCTTTTAACCAAATCGTCGATTAAAACGCCGTCATCGGCACAAGCCGTTCTTATGCGTTCTATTCTAAGCTGGTCGGCGCCGTTATAGGTGGAAACAGTACCCCTTATTTTTACAATGTTGTTGACCTCGTATTCGCCGTGTTCCTGCGGAACATAGCGCCAAAGTTTGGCATTTATTTCGCCCGAGTTGTCGCCGAGGGTAAAATCAAGATAGGTATCGCCTTTTGAAGAGGTTTTTTTGTCAACGCTTTTTACAATGGCAAAGCCGTCGACTCTGCCGTCGTCAAGTTGAGTAAAATTCATAAAAGTTATTCCTTTACGATGATATTTTCTCTTGCCGGACCGTTGCTGATAAGGTTAATTTTGAAGCCGATTTCTTTTTCGATAAATTCGATATATTTACGGCAATTTTCGGGGAGTTTTGAATACTCGGTTATTCCCGAAATGTCGCATTTCCAGCCGGGCAGAGTTTTAAGAACGGGTTTTGCCTTTTCAAGACCGCTTGTAACGGGGAAATCGGTTGTGATTTTACCGTCAATTTCGTAGGCGGTGCAAACCTTTATTTCGTCGAGATAACCGAGGGCGTCAACAACCGTTAAAACGGCATTTGTAGTACCCTGAACCTGACAGCCGTATTTCGTTGCAACACAGTCGAACCAACCCATTCTTCTGGGTCTTCCGGTAGTTGCGCCGTATTCGCCGCCGTCGCCGCCGTGTTTTCTCATCTCTTCTGCTTCATCGCCGAATATCTCGCTGACAAAAGCACCTGCGCCGACGGCAGAAGAATATGCCTTAATAACGGTATAAATTTCTTTTATCGAATATGGCGGAAGACCGGTACTTACCGCACCGTAAGCTGCAATGGTGTTTGAAGAAGTAACCATCGGATAAATTCCGTGGTCGGTGTCTTTAAGGGTGCCGAGCTGACCCTCTAAAAGAATAGTTTTGCCTTCTTTTTCTGCCTCGTAAAGGAACTTGCGAACATCGCCGACAAACGGAGCGATTTTATTCTTCCATTCCATCATTTTATCGAAAAGCTCCTGCTCGTCTATGGGCTCTTTGCCGTAAAGATTTTTGATTAAAATATTCTTAACTTCAAGGACTCTCTTAATCTTTTTTCTTAAATTTTCTTCATCAAAGAGTTCGCAAACCTGAAAACCGATTTTTGCATATTTATCGGAATAGAAAGGAGCAATACCCGATTTTGTCGAGCCGAAACTTGCCTTTCCGAGACGCTCTTCTTCATAAACATCAAAGAGAACATGATAGGGCATAACAATTTGACAACGCTCCGAAACCATAAGTTTTGGAGCGGGAACGCCCTTGCTGATAATTTCGTTGTATTCGCTTAACAGTTTGTCAATATCGAGCGCAACGCCGTTGCCGATACAATTTACAACGCCATCGTTAAATGCGCCGGAGGGAAGGGTATGCAAAGCAAACTTGCCGTAATTGTTTTTAATAGTATGTCCGGCATTTGCGCCCCCTTGAAATCTTACAACTATATCGGCGTTCTTTGCCAACATATCGGTAATTTTTCCTTTACCTTCGTCGCCCCAGTTTGCGCCAACAACAGCTTTAACCATAGTCATACCTTCTTATAACAAAATATTACACTTTATTTTAACATTTTTTGCTACGCATTTCAAGTGTATTTATACTATAATAGTTATACAATATTGTAATATTTACCGCAACATATGCTATAATAATAGAGCGAGGTATAAGAGAATGAGACTTATTAAATTTTATGTTATAATTTTTTGTCTTTTTACTGCCGCTACTTTTGCGGCGGTAATAAGTTCGGAATATGTTGACGACTTCGCCGAGAAAGCGAGTGAAAACAGGATAGTTTATACGAGTTTGGGCGACAGCATTTCGGCAGGGTATGCGCTGCCAGATTATAAGGAAGACGGCACAGAAGTTGCCGAGTCTTTTGTTTCAAAATTCGGAAAAGAAATAAAGGCAACGGTAGTCAATAATCTTGCGGTAAGCGGAGCAAAAACCGAAGATTTACTGACACTACTTGACCTGCCCGAAACAGAGCAGGTAATAAAAAACTCCGATGTTATAACTATATCCATCGGCTCAAACGACTGTCTTTCTCCGGGATTAAATATACTTTATAATTCGGTTAAAGCAAAAGACCAAAATGAAATAATGAAAAAAATAGGCGCCATAAAAGACGATAAAATTCAACTTCTTTCGTATATCGGTATTTTGGCAAATTCGATAGACCAAACAGAAGCGCAAAAAGAATTGCAAAACGGGGTTGAAAACTTCAAAAAGAATTTTACGAAAATTATTGATAAAATCAAACTTCAAAACAAGAGTTGCCTTATAATCGTAGAAAGTTTTTATAACCCGTATAAAGACTTCGTTTACGAAAAAAACGGAGTTAAACTTATAGCTTTCGGAGAGGCGGTTCAAAAATACATTGATGAAATGAACGGATTTTTAGTTTCCCATAAATATTGCAACAAAAAATATTGCGTTGCGGATATATCGGCGATAGAAACGGCAAAAACGAATGTTTTAATTGATGTTGACAATGCCGTTTTTTCGATAGACCCGCACCCTAATTTGCAAGGGCATAATTTTATTTTCGGGAAAACGCTCGAAGCTTACAACAAACAAAAATGCAACAAATAAAGGCGC
This sequence comes from Clostridia bacterium, assembly GCA_024404145.1. Taxonomy (GTDB): domain Bacteria; phylum Bacillota; class Clostridia; order Oscillospirales; family Acutalibacteraceae; genus UBA737. The sequence goes on from JAKSQK010000009.1 coordinate 29,121, forward strand.
CAACAGGCGCCTTTTTTATTTCAAAATATAGAAAACATTTTTCTTAAAATCTATAATACCCTCTTTTTTCATCTTTGAAAGTTCTCTTGAAAGGGCGGTGCGATTTGTGCCGATATAGGTTGCCATATCTTCTCGGTTTAGCGGAACGGTTATCGTTTTTGAGTTTTTTTCAGGTATAATTCCGCTTAAATAAGCGATGATTTTCTTTCGCAAAGTAGGTTTTGAGAGGACTTGTATTCGGCTGTTCATAACAAGCGGTCTTAAAGCGAGGGCTTTTGTAAATCTTTTTTGAAGAACGGGCAACAACTTGTCTTTTTTCTCCCCAAACAACACCTCGGGGTCAAGCCATAAAACAACCGACGGTCGGTTTGCCAAAATATAAACTGGCGAATTTTCCGCCTTCAAAAATGCCAACGATTCGGCAAAGGTTGTTCCGACCGAAATTTCCCGCATAATCATTTTGTTGCCGTCGATATCGTCGATACATGCTTCGCACCCGCCTTCAAGCAACAAGCCGAAAAACTCATAGCGCTCATAATCGTTATGCAAAAATTCCCCTTTGCCGAAGCTTTCGGTTTTTCCGTGCATAAGCGATATAATTTCAAGGATTTTTTGTTCATCAAACCCCTCAAAAAACGGGTTTTTTGAAATTTGTTCGAGATATTTTCTGTCAATTTTCATAAAACTATCAAACCTTAAAATCAGGATATTATTCAAACTTTTTGCCAAAGCATATAATTTTCTTCAAACTTAAAATCAACAAGACCCTGTTCCCGCATAACCGAAAGAAAAGAACGAACAGTACTGCCGACAAGGGCATATTGCTGAGCCGTCATAACAAGAGAAAAACGGTCGAAAATCCGCTTTAACAGTTCTTCAAAAGCGACGGGCTCTTTCAAAAAGTCGAGGATTAAATCTTTTGTTTTAGAAACATTTTTGCGGTTTATGGCCAAAAGTTCGCTTATATCGGTTGTAGCATCGGCATGAGACGGCACAAAAACATCTGCCTTAAAATCGGCTAAAAAGTCGAGAGCATCAAGAAATTTTTGATAATCCCAGTAATAGCAGATGCCGTATTTTTTAAGAATATCCTCTCTCGAAACGGCATCGGCGATAAATGCGGTTTTGTCTTTTGTTAAAAAACCGACCATATTTTCGGTATGCCCGAAAAGCGGAATAAGTGTCATTCCGTTAGGCAAAACCTCTTCGCCAAGGGGCAAAACAACCGACCTTTGAGCCAACAAAAATTTGTTGTTAAGTTCTTTAACGGGCTTTCCGCCGTAGATGGCAAGGGGCTCAATGCTCGGGTTATTTGCAAAGTATTCTTCTGCGCCGAAAGCATAACATTTACAGCCCGTTTTTTCCTGAAAAAATCGGTTTCCGCCGATGTGGTCGGCATGAGAATGAGTGTTGAAAATCGCCGTAAGATGCCAGTTGTTTTGGTCAAGAACCCGCAAAATTCTCTTGGCGGCGGAAGAATCGTTTCCGCTGTCAATTAAAACGACATCGTTCTCATTTATGCGAACAACACCGACTTTCGAAGGGCAGTCTATATAATAGTCGTTTTCGTTTATTTTAATAAGGTCAAACACAAAAAATCACCATTTCTTTCTTAAAGACACAAAATACGATGGAACTCACCGAAACGGCGCCTTTATTATTCGTTAGCGAGAAGTATCATGCAAATTTTCTTTACAAGAGAATTATACCGCAAAACGAAAGAATTAGCAAACAAAAAAGCACCTGCCGAATTTCGGCAGGTGCAAAAAATTAAAAAATCAGATATGTTTTGCAAGAGTTTCGAGGAACTTTTTGCAGTCGTCCGGATAAATGGCGCCCATGTTGGCAACCTGGAACATATTCATATCGTAATATTTACCTTTGCCCGGATAAACGGTGTAACCGTCTTCGGCCATTTCTGCAACAAATGTTGCAACATCCTTGCCTTCGGGAAGGAAAACGGAAGTAACGGTGTTTGCCATTTGCTCTTCGGGGAGAAGGAATTTAAGACCCAACTTACGCATACCGTCTCTCAAAATACCGGCACATTCTTGGTATCTTTCGATACGACCTGCAAGAGTTTCTCTCTCCAAAGTCCAGTCAAGAGCGGCATCAAGAGCCCAGAATAAAGTAACATTCGGGGTGTTCGGGGTTTGATGATTTGATTTTGCGATATCATAATGTTTGCCGAGGTTAAGGTAAACATTTTTGCCCTGAGAAGCGGGAACCTCGTCTAAAAGGTCTTTTTTAGCGCAGATGTAAGCGGCGCCGGGGAAAGCACCTAAACATTTTCCGCCAACACTTGTGCAGATGTCGATATTGTTGTTAACAACATCAATAAACTGACCGGCAGCGGCGCTAACGCAGTCAACAAAGAGGCGTTTTCCGTATTTCTTTGCGAGTTCGCCAACTTCGTGTACCGAGTTAATCATACCGGTACTTGTTTCATGGAATACCATGCAGATATAAGTAATCTTCGGGTTGTTCTTTAATGCTTCTTCAACCTTTTCCAAATCGAACATTGTTGCCCATTCAAATTCAAGACGAACGGTGGGAACTTCGTATTTTGTAAGAATTTCGTCAAGACGGCCGCCGAAAACACCGTTGTTTAAGAGAAGAGCCATGTCGTCGCCCTTGAAAACAGAGCTTAAACAGGTTTCGTTAGCAGATGTTCCCGATCCGGAAACGATAAGTGAATAATAACTGTCGTCTGCCTGAAAAAGGCGCTTAACCTTTTCTTGAACATCGGCAAACATCTCTTCAAATTCAGGACTTCTGTGGCAGATGTCGTAATGCATCAATGCTTCACGGACAGGAGCTTCAACCATAACAGGTCCCGGGCTGAATAAAATGGATTTTTTAGCACATTTTCTTTCGCTCATATTTCATATCCTCTTTCAAATAAGTTGTGATGCGATACATTTGCGCACCGACAGCATAATTTTATCACATAACACCACAAATGTCAACTTTTTGTCAAATAAAAATTCGGTTAAATTATGTCGATTTTAATGTTTTTCTTTTTTATAACTTTATAAATTCTTTCGGGGATAGTGTTTGCGTTATCGGTAACGATATGGTCGATTTGGTCTATGGAGCAATGGCGGTATGCCGCCTTTTTGCCGAACTTCGAACTGTCCGCCGCCAAAATAACCTTTGCCGAAGAATTTATCATTTCGGAAATTATTATGCCCTCGTCCTGCGAGGCACACATAGCGCCAAACTCGTCAATTCCCACAGCGCTTATTACAACAACATCGGCATGGTATTTTCTTATGTCCGCAACAACGGCAGAGCCGTAGGTGTAATGCTCGTCTGCATTAAATTTTCCGCCGAGGAGCAAAACCCCGATTTTTCGGGTTTCGGAGGCGACCTTTCCGAGTGTTTCGGCGATGGAAAGCGAGTTTGTGATAACGGTTACGGGCTCTTTTCGGTCGCCGAAATTTGTTATGGTTTCAACCGTAGTTCCCGCCGAAAGAAAAATCGTAGTAGAGTCTTTAATGGCAGCACCGACAAAGGCGCCGAGCTTTTGTTTTACCCTTTCGTTTGTGCTTTTTCTTTCGCTGTATTTGTGCTCTTGCGAGTTAACCCTAACGGGCACCGCACCGCCATGCACCTTTTCCAAAATACCTAAGCTTTCCAAAACATTTATATCTCTTCTTACCGTTTCGAGCGAAACGCCGAGCCGCTTCGCAGCATCGCTGATAATAACCTCTCCGTTTTCAAAAGCAAAGTCTTTTATAAACTTTTGTCTTGCATCAGATAACATAAATTTACCTCCATTACAAGAGAAATCTTACCATAAATCCTCAAAATTTTCAAGAAAAATGTTGTGTTTTCAAAAAACACAACATTTTATAAACCCGTTTTGAAAGTTCGTATTTTATTTTTTCCATTTTGCGTTTAATCGCCAACCGCAACCAGAATATTCATATTCCGCACTATGCTGTCGGCTATCTTGTCATTTACGGAATATGCGTGTTTTTCAAGGTCTGCGCATATCGCATCGGTCAGTTGCCTTTCTTGAAGCTCGGTAATCGTTTCGGAAGCAATTTCCTCAATAGTGTTGTATTTGCGCTTTGCGACCGCAGTATCACGGTTATCGCCGAATAGCAAAAAAGACAGTTTTTCGGACAGTTCTTTGGCGCCGATAAGTTCTCGGAATGCACGAAAACTCCATTTATAATAGGGCATATATCTGTCCCGAAGCAAAAAATGCACCTTCATTGCGGCGTTTACAAACTCTATGCAGCTAAGTTGTGCCGCCTCGGGTTCGCCGTGTTTTAATGAGCGTATAAAGTTATACTGCCCCGACTGCGCCATTATGAGAAGATTCCCCGCAAGGCGCTTTAATTTAATATCTTTTGGCATACAAATTAAGGTTTCTCTTATTTTTGAAAACTCGCCGTAGTTATCGAAAAATATATCGCCGTTGACCGCTTCCGCCAACGCATAATCGGGAAGCCGTAGCCATTGTTCCAAACTAAGCTTTCCATTTGCCGAGCCGACCGCTTTTAAGTAAAAATCAGCAGTTCTTATAACACCGTTTCTGTTTCCGCCGACAGGGGATATCGGTTGCCGTTTAATCCCTGCATATTCTTTCGGGAGCTTGGCATAAGCCCTTTCGAGCCGAAAGGCGCGTTTGCGGTCAACTATATCTTCATCGGGCAGGAAAATGCAAAAGCCCGGCTCAAAATCGTGGTCTTTTGATATTTCGTCGTCAAATCCGTAATGCTCCGACCCGCTACCCACAAAGCCCACCGCCAAAAACGGCAAAATATCGGCAAATTCGCTTTGTAGCATAGGTTTGCCGAATTCCTCATAATATCCTCTTGCCATTTCAAGCCCGTTCATAAATTTCCCTCGCCCTCCGACTTAGTTCTTTTTCTGTTAAAAAGTAGCCGTAATACCCGAACACGGGTGCACACTTTTCGCATACAAAAGCATAGTATCCGTCTTTTGGCAGACTTTCTGTGTTTAACAGTTCCTCTGCTTTAAGAAGGAGATTATCTATTTCCTTTTCGCCGTTTTCGAGGCCGTCTCGGGCGGCTATAAGGTCGGCAATATTAAGGTATGTAATGGCGCTTTCGAGTTCGCCGTTTTCCTGCTTTTCCATAACTTTTATGGCTTTATAAAACAAATCTTCCGCTTCCGAGAAATTTTTAAGTTCGGTAAGCGTCAAAGCCATATTGTTGTAAAGTCCGCCGAGCCGTTCATCATTTGAGTCAAGTGCTTCTTCATATATAATCTGTGCTTTGCGGTAAAGAGGCAGGGCATCTTCTGCCTTTCCGAATGCTTTATATCCCGTTGCGGCGTTTATAAGCGTTGTGCCGTATGTAACCGACTCATTCATATCCATAGAACTTGCAAGAGAAAGGGCTGTGCCGATAGAGGTAAGGCATTCCGTTTCTTTTTCGGTTTTGCGGTAAAGCCCGATTTGCTCATTAAGTATAGCGAGTTTTCCTCGCATATCGTGGCTCGAATCTGCTTCCATTAGCCAATACCTCAAATGTTTTTCCGCCGCATCATAGTTATTTTTGTTAAGGTAAGAGTCGAGCTTTTCCATAATTCGACCTATCGGGATAGGCGTAACCTCTGGGTGCATATTAAGTAGGCACCTGGGCTCTTCGTAATCGTCTTTTGATAAAAAATCGTTCATAGCAGAAATCCTCTCTCGCCTGCCTTTTCCAAGTTAGGAACACTCGGTTGTTATCATAAGTATCAGAAATTTTTAGCAATACCGAAACATTCAAACCCGAACCAGCCCAAAAGGGCGGTTTTAGGCATCTTTCGGCTCATTGTCGCACATAGGCGACAGCCATATATGCTTCGGTATGCAAAACCCGAGCGTTTAGATACTAAAAATCCCACACGGTTTTCGGTGCGGGATAATTTTTACACGGATCGGAGAGTAAATTGGAGAGTACTCTCATCAAAGCGTATTATTTAGTAAGTTATAGCGCCTTTTTGGGGCTTATTCATTCAATCGGCTTCATTGTCGGGATTAAGATTAGGTAGAAATTTCTTATAAAAATTATCTTACCTTAAAATGCCGAAAATTACTTTTACATTCCATAAGTTATACCGCATTTTTAGGGCATTTTGGGCTCTTTAAAATTATCTTATCTTATTGTAATTTATCGGTACATATCTTACCCGTGAAATGGTCTAAAAAGTGGCCCAAAATGACTTTTTTGGCCCAAAATTGGCCTGAATTTCAAGATGTGTTTTTGAATTATCCCATATTAAATATTGTTTTCGCTATATTGATTTTAATGGGCATTAACGGTTTTACACTTATTGTATGTAGACTTTTTGTATTCGTTGTGCTAGCTTTATAAAAAAGGAGATGGCGCTGTGGATATAGTAAAAGTTTTCGGAACAAATGTAAGAAAATATAGATTATCAATGAATGTTTCGCAAGAAAAGTTTGCAGAAATGACAGGTTTGCATAGAACATATATTAGTGATATTGAACGCTTTCAAAGAAGTATTTCATTAGAAAATATTCAAAAAATTGCGGATGCTATTGGAATAGAAACATACAAATTATTTATTGAAAATTAAAATTTGATTTATTGCACAAAAATAAAGAATTTAGCGAGGGTGAAATAATATGCCATTTAACAGTAAATTGTATAGAAATCAGTTGGGATTTACCAATCAAGGAAAACTTAAAAAATTTTTCAAATTTACTGATACGCAATATATAAATTGGGAAAAAATTGAAGGTCAGAACCAAAGGCTAAAAGAGATTTTTTCATCTATAAACGAAGCAATACACCAGTCTATAAAATGGGAAAATATGGATACTATCAATCAGGAAATAGATATAGCGTACAATATCATCCGTCAAAATAACATCATATGTCGATTAAATAATTATGGTAGATATCCAGAGGATGTTTATTATAACTGGATGAGAGGATATGCCGTATGCAAATTTTTTGCTCCCGCCATTTCACTATTATTTGGAGTTGCGCAAGAAGATATTCAAACAGTTGGGCACGATAGCTTAACAAACATTGAGACATTTTCGCAGTCTCCTGTTGCTGATTTAGAAATAAATGTTAACGACAATCGAATAAGGTTAGAAATACAATCTGGGTACACTGGTGAAAAGAACGACATTAAAGCGCACAAAGTTAAAGAAGCAAAACGCATATTTGAGCAAGAAGGCGTGTATACCTATGTTGTCCACTTTGATTTGTTTAACGGAATAGTGGCCATAGTAAATATTACAGACATTGACGATAATAACACGCATTGGGAAACGAGGAATGAGATGGAAGGGCAAAAGGTATTTGCTATTCCAACTGAAGCTTTTAGATGGTTCATACCAGATGAAGTCCCGAATTATTTTGAAATATTGTATTGATTCATTGAATGTTTCAATTTGAAACTTCTTTCAGTGCTTCTGCCATTTGTTTTGCAATCACTATTGAAAGCAACGGCGGTACAGCATTCCCTATTTCCAACCTTTTCATTCCGTCGGAACCAAAAAAAACATAATCATCGGGAAAACTTTGAAGTCTTGCACCCTCTCTAATAGACAGTGCACGCGAATCACGAGGGTGTATACATCTTGATGATGACGGACAAGCAAAATTTCTTGTAATTGTAGTAGATGGTTTTTCCCACCACAATTTAGCATATGTGTTACCATATCCGCTCTTTGGCCGTATATCTTCTGGCAGGTCATCTTTACATTGACCGTCTTTTAATGTCTCCATAATTTTTATTAGATGTGCCCCATTATTAGGTGCCTTATGTTCCGATAAAACATTTCCTGAATTACGAACAAAACTCAAAAATTCATTATCGGCATCTTTTGTATATTCAGTTGCTTCTTCACCGCTTTTCAAAGTTGGCAAATCTTCTAGTGCATTTTTAAGTGTTACGAACGACTTTTTCCCAGCACCATGTGTTGGCTCTGGATATTCAAAAGGATTTTTCCCCTTAAATCCAACTAATATTACTCTTTCTCTATGTTGTGGAACACCATAATTCACAGCGTCAAGCACCTGATATTTCAATTTGTAACCAATACTGTTGAATTCTTCTTGGACTTTCTGGAAAAGTCTTCCTTTGTCCATACTCAAAATTCCAAGAACATTTTCAAATACAAATGCTTTTGGATTCACAATTTCAAGAATTCTTTTGTACTGCAAAAATAAATTTGCCCTAGCATCCATTTGCCTTTTCCCAATCGTTGAATAAGATTGGCAAGGAGGACCTCCGACTATAATATCAATGCTTTTATCATCAAGGGCATCATTTATTTTTTCTTTGGTTAAATCATTAATGTCGCAATTTATCATTTTAACATTTTTGTGATTTAATGAATAAGCGGTTGCTATATCTTTTTCAATTTCATTTGCTGCAATAATATTAAAACTTGGTGATTTTGAAAATCCAAAACTAAGTCCGCCCACACCAGCAAATAAGTCCATTACATTATATACTGTTTCCGTTCTATATTCCTGCCATAAACATAGTGCCCTTTTAAGTTGGGATTTTATAAACATTGAAAGGTTTTCGTAATTTTCTGCCTTTTGAAGTTGATTGAGCGAAATATCGTCTAATGAGGTTATATTAGAAATGGTTTTTATCCTTTTACATCTTGATATAACATCTTTGGCTGAACGGGTACTAAAATGCTTTGTATCAGTTAACCATTTACAAAAATCTAACTCATTCATAACGGAATTTCCTTTCGCATTTTAATTAATTATAGCACCTATTTACGACAACGTCAATATTAGATAGATTGCTATAAGGCGTTTGTGATAATCGTAAAGTAGAACTACTATAGTATTTATTGTACTTTATGCAAAATATAGGTAAAACCCATGGTATAATAGAAAAACTAATAGAAACAAGCGATTGTATTTTCGATTGCTTGAACTAAATAGATTTATTAAGTAACATTGCAAGTTATTTGCAACAAGTTCGCTTGCAACAAAATAGCTATGAAAAAGGAAGACCGATTTCGGTCTTCCTTTTTAGTAAAAATATTGGTAAAATGGTCTAAAAGTGGTCTAAAACAGCATTTGTGAAAATCCCGAAACCCGCATAAACACTGGGTTTTCGGCTATCTCAATTAGTCTATCGGCTTCATTGTCGGGAAGAGGATGACATCTCGGATGGACTCGTTGCCGGTTAGGAGCATTACGAGGCGGTCGATACCTATTCCGCAGCCGCCGGTTGGGGGCATACCGTATTTAAGGGCGTTGAGGAAATCGTCGTCGAGCATATTTGCCTCGTCGTCGCCACATTCACGGAGCATAAGCTGATGCTTAAATCTTTCGAGCTGGTCTATGGGGTCGTTAAGCTCGGAATATGCGTTGCCGTATTCTGTACCCATAATAAAAATCTCAAATCTTTCGGTTAAATACGGTTTATCGGGTTTTCTTTTGGTAAGCGGAGAAACCTCAACCGGATAATCCATAATAAATGTTGGCTGTTCAAGCGTTTCCTCAACAAAAGCATCGAAGAAACCGACAAGAATATCGCCCCAGGTTTCTTTTCCTTTTTCTAATTCTATATGCTTTTCTTTGGCGAGGGCAACGGCTTTTTCGTTATCCTCGGCAAAAGATTCAAAATCAATTCCGGTTACATCCTTAACGGCTTCTGCCATAGTTTTACGGGCAAACGGCTTTTCGAGGTCGATTTCGACACCCTTAAAAGAAACATTATATGTTCCGTTAGCGGCTATGGCGGCATTTCTGATAATTGCTTCTGTTCTATCCATCATACCCTTATAATCGGTATATGCTTCATAAAATTCGATAGAGGTAAATTCGGGGTTATGCTTTGTATCCATACCCTCGTTGCGGAAAATTCTGCCGATTTCGTAAACCCTTTCCATACCGCCAACTATAAGGCGTTTAAGCGGAAGCTCGGTTGCTATTCGCATATACATATCTAAATCGAGCGAGTTATGATGGGTAACGAAGGGACGGGCGGTTGCTCCACCGGCAATAGTATTAAGAACGGGGGTTTCAACCTCTAAATATCCGACATCGTCGAGCGTTTTGCGCACCGACTGAATAATCTTGCTTCTTTTAACAAATGTTTCTCTGACCTCAGGGTTTACGATAAGGTCAACATACCGTTGGCGATATCTTGTATCGGTATCTTTAAGGCCATGAAACTTTTCGGGAAGCGGAATAAGAGATTTTGATAAAAGTTCGATTTTTTCGGCATGAACCGAGATTTCGCCGGTTTTTGTTTTGAAAACATATCCGCTGACACCGATTATATCGCCGATATCCCATTTTTTGAAAGCGGCATAGTCTTCTTCGCCGACACCGTCCCTCGAAACATAGAGCTGGATATCGCCCTCGCCGTCTCTAAGACCGGCAAAACTTGCCTTTCCCATTATTCTGCGGCTTATTACTCTGCCGGCAACCGTAACGGTTTTTTGGTCAAAAGACTCAAAATCGGATTTGATTTTTTTGGCGGAATCGGTTACCTCGAACTTTGTTTTAACAAAGGGGTCATTTCCGTTTTCTTTAAGGGTTGAAAGCTTTTGAAGGCGCACCTTCATAAGCTCATTCAAATCCTGCACCGAATCGTTTATCATATCTGCCATCTTTTTTCACATCTTCCTTGTTTTAATAAAAAGGGCAGTTAATCAACTGCCCTTCGAAAAATTATTTTGAAATCTTCAAAATTTTAAGCTTAATTTCTCCGGCAGGGGCTTCAACAACAACCTCTTCGCCAACTTTTCTGCCTAAAAGGGCTTTGCCGACGGGAGATTCATCAGATATCTTTTCTTCCATCGGGTTTGCCTCGGTTGAACCGACGATTTTATAGGTACATTCTTCATTGAACTCAACATCGAGAACCTTTACTTTCGTACCTACCATAACGGTTTTTGCGGCACCTTTTATATCGGCGATGATTTCAACATTTTTAAGCATGGCTTCAATTTCAACTATTCTTGCTTCGATTTTTGCCTGCTCGTTTTTTGCTTCATCATATTCGCTGTTTTCGGAAAGGTCGCCATAACCTCTTGCAACCTTTATTTTTTCGGCAATATCAGCACGACCGACCGTTTTTAAGTTTTCGAGTTCATCTTGAAGTTTTTTAAGACCGTCCTCTGTTACCTTAAATATTTTAGCCAATCAAATAACCACCTTTAACAATTATAAAAAATAATTATCGGCGCCGATGCACCGAAGGACCTACATATTATATTATTATTAACCCAATATGTCAAGTTTTATCTTGACAGCCAAGATTTTTTGTGATAAATTAAATTTATATATTAAATGCTATGATGAATCGAAAGTAAGTTTTCTTTTGAATTTTGTAAAGAGAGTTGCCGGTCGGTGCAAGGCAAACAGAATAAGAAAACCGAAATACACTTTCGGAGCAGCAGACTGAAAATTTGAAGTAGGTTTTGTCGGGTGCGCCCGTTAAAGCGCTTGGGTTATGTTTGTAACCTGCAAAGGTCGTATGCGTGAGCATAAGGCAAATTGAGGTGGTACCACGGTATTTTCCGTCCTCTGTGTAAATTTATTTTGCGCAGAGGACTTTTTTGTTTTTTCTGCGAAAGGATGTGCTTTTATGGATTTGTTTATCAAAATTTCTTTGCTCGTTGTGTTTTTCGGCGCCATGATAGGAGTCGGTATTTACTGCCGAAAACATGCAACCGATGTTAACGGCTTTGTTTTGGGCGGCAGAAGCGTTGGCCCATGGCTTACCGCTTTCGCCTACGGAACATCATATTTTTCTGCCGTTGTTTTTGTAGGTTATGCCGGTCAGTTTGGTTGGAAATACGGCATATCCGCAACATGGATAGGCATTGCCAATGCGGTTTTGGGCTCACTTCTCGCATGGGTTGTTCTCGGCCGCAGAACAAGGGTTATGACAAGGCATCTCGATTCGGCTACAATGCCTCAGTTCTTCGGTTCGAGGTTTGAAAGCAACGGCCTTAAAATCTTTGCTTCGGTAGTAATTTTCGTTTTCCTTATACCCTATACCGCTTCTCTTTACAACGGACTCAGCCGTCTTTTCGGCATGGCATTTAATATGCCCTACTGGGTTTGCGTTGTTGCTATGGCGATTTTAACCGGCATTTATGTTATTGCCGGAGGATATATGGCAACCGCAATAAACGACTTCATTCAAGGTATTATAATGCTGTTTGGCATTGTTGCCGTTGTTGTCGCCGTTTTGCAGAGCAAGGGCGGATTTATGGCAAGTCTTGAAGGTCTTGCAACCGTAACCGATAAAACCGTTTCTTCAACCCCCGGCGTTTTCGCTTCGTTTTTCGGCCCCGACCCGCTCAACCTTTTGGGAGTTATGATTTTAACATCGCTCGGAACCTGGGGACTTCCGCAAATGGTTCAAAAGTTTTATGCTATAAAGAGTGAAAAGTCAATTTCAAAAGGCACAATAATTTCAACGATTTTCGCTTCGGTTGTTGCCGGCGGCTCGTATTTCCTCGGCGGATTCGGAAGACTTTTCTCTGACGAAATTGACATTTCCGCAAACGGATTTGATTCGATTATTCCGACTATGCTTTCAAAATTGCCGACCGTTTTAATTGCCGTTGTAATTATACTCGTTTTATCGGCATCTATGTCAACGCTTTCGTCGCTCGTTTTAACATCTAGCTCAACCCTTACGCTTGACTTTATTAAAGGCCTTTTCAAAAAGGATATGAAAGAAAAAACTCAGCTTTCGATAATGCGGATTTTGATAGTTGTATTCGTAGGCATTTCGGCGATTATTGCGATTTTGCAGTATAAAAACCCTGCAAGTATCGGATTTATCGCCCAGCTTATGGGCATTTCCTGGGGTGCTCTCGCAGGAGCGTTTTTGGCGCCCTTCCTTTATGGCTTATACTGGAAAAAGGTTACAAAAACCGCCTGCTATGTCAATTTTGCATTTTCAAGTCTTTTGATGATACTGAATGTTTTATATAAAGATGCTTTCCCGACTGTTTTGCAATCGCCCATAAATGCAGGTGCGTTTTGCATGTTGTTCGGAATGATTTTGGTACCGATTGTCAGCTTGTTTACCAAGAAACCCGACAAAAACTTAGTCGAAAAAATCTTCGCCTGTTACGAAAGAAAAGTTACCGTTACGGTTAAAGATTCTATCGGTCAGGAAGATAAATAAGGAGAAAGTTGCAAGATGAAACTAAACACAAAACAAACCATCTTTATCGGTCTTTCGTTTATGTCGATACTTTGCTTTTGGCAGTTTTATGACCAAGTTGTTCCCTTTCTTTTAGAGAGTAAATTCGGGCTAAAAACCTTTACCGCCAATGCAATTATGTCTATTGATAACATTCTTGCAATATTTATGCTACCTCTTTTCGGTGCCGTTTCCGACAGAACAAAAACAAAACTCGGCAAAAGAACGCCCTATATTTTGTTCGGAACGGTCGTTGCCGTTATCCTTATGGGATTTATGGCATATTTTGTTAACATTCTAAACTTTACGGGATTTATTATTTCGCTTGTTGCGCTTCTTGTTTGTATGGCGGTTTACAGAACTCCCGCCGTTGCCTATATGCCGGATGTTACCCCCAAACCGCTTCGGAGTAAGGCAAATGCAATTATAAATTTGGTAGGTTACATAGGCGGAATTTTTGCAACTGTTGCCATGATGTTTATGCTCAAAAGCGAAAAAACCGCCGAGGGCGAGAGTGTTTACAATAACTCGCAGTCGTTTGTTCCGATTTTTGTTGTTATAGCGGCATTTATGCTCGTGAGCGTTCTTGTTATGGTGTTTGCCGTAAACGAAAACAAGGCGGTAAAAGAAGCAAACTTAGAAGACGAAGAGGAAAAAGAAGAGGAAAAGGGCGGAAAGCTATCGTGCGGCGAAATGAAAAGCTTGGCGCTCATTTTGGCCTCGGTATTTTTATGGTATGCGGCATACAATGCCGTTACAACCGCCTTTTCGAGATACTGCGTTAACGAATGGAATGCCGACCTCGGAACATCTTCCGGATATTTGCTCGTTGCAACGGTTGTCGCCATAGCCGCTTTTGTTCCGCTTGGATTCTTATCAAATTTAGTCGGCAGAAAAAAGACCGTTTTAATCGGCGTTGTTATGATGGCGGCAAGTTATTTCGGTGCGTTTTTCATTAAAGGAAAAACTCCCGCTATGTATATTGTTTTTGCCGTTGTCGGCATCGGCTGGGCGGCAATAAATGTCAATTCTTTTCCGATGGTTGTTGAGCTTTCGAGCAGCGCAAATGTCGGAAAATATACCGGTTATTATTATACATTTTCTATGGCGGCGCAAATCGCAACACCCCTCATATCGGGCTATATAATCGACAACCTCGGCTTTGGATATAAGGCGCTTTTCCCCTATGCGACAATATTTATGGTTTTGGCGTTTGTTACAATGACATTTGTAAAACACGGCGATTCAAAACCTCAGGCAAAAGATGTTATAAAAGATGCCATTTCGGCGGACTAAACAAAACAAAATTAAACCGAATGCCCGTTAAATCGGACATTCGGTTTTTTTATACTGTTTGAACTTTGTCGGGTATGCCGTTTAGTCGTCCGTAAAATCGTCGAACCCAAAGTCGTCTTCCCCGTCATCGTCATAAAAAGAATCGTCTTCATCTTCATCATCCGAAAAAGAATCGTCGTCATCGGTTTCGCCCATAATCCGCTCAAAGTCATCTTCTTCGTTTATATACTCGGCAAAATCAACCTTGCCGTCGCCGTCCAAGTCACCGAGTCCGCCGGTCAAAAATCCGTAATCTTCATCGTCAAACATATAAAATCCTCCTTATTTTGCTCTGTTAGAAAAGCCCCAAATCCAAGCTATAAGTAAAATTATTGTCAAAATAATACCAAAAACTATTTCATCGCCGTCGGTATAAATAAGTGTATTTATAGTCGGTGCAAAACATCCGATAAGTGCCAATATCCAGCCAACTATTCCCCAAGCACAGTATATTTTGGGTGGCTCATTGCTGCTTTGTTGCGGTGGCGTGTATTTGCCGTATGGGTGATTATCTTTTTTATATATTCTATCAAAATCATCGCAATCATTCAAGTATTCGGCAAAATCAACCTTGCCGTCACCGTCCAAATCACCGAGACCTCAGGTCAAAAAACCGTAATCTTCATCGTCAAACATAAAAATCACCATTTCTTTCTTGGGACACAAAATGCGATGAAAATTCACTGAAATGGTGATTTTTATCGCATCTGTTTCGGTTGCCCCATAAGGGGCGAGAAACAGGCGTCTTTAAATTTTAGCGTGAATTTTCACGCTAAAACCTCCTAATCATTGTGTGCGTTAAAATAATCTTCCGCATCGTCAAAATCGAAAAAATCTTCATAATGGTCATCGTAAAAATCTTCTGCAAATTTATACTCATTTGCGTGAAACTCATCGTAGTCTTCATCATCGTTGTTACTGCGAGATTTATAGGAATAAGATTTGCTTTTGTAGGTTGAAGAACTGCCCGAATTGTAAGAGGGCTGACTGATTGTCGAGTTATCGGAATTTTTTGGCTTTGAATTTTCAAGTAATTTATCGAAAAACTCATTGTATTCTAATTTTGATTTTTCTATAAAATAATATATTTTTTCGAGCCGTTCTTTTGTTTGATACTTAAATTCCAAGTCATCAATTTTGCTGTAAGCACCGGTGCAACCATTGTCATAAGAAATGTGTGCTTCGCAAAGTTTTATTAAATCGTCAGTATCTTTATAATCAAACTCGACTATTTTTTCAAGTTCTGTTTTTGCCGTCTTATAAGAATCATTGTCAATTAACTGCAAAGCATTGTTATATGTGTTTACGGTATATTTGTTTTGGAAAAACCAGGAAGCGGCGGCAAGGAGCAACATAAATATAATCACCGCCGAAATTATTATTATCGTTTTGCGTTTGCTTGTCATCTTTGTCCCTCCGAATTTATTTGTATTTTTCTATTGCAAACTTATTTTATCATATTTTACTGTCCAAAAGAAGGGACTTTGATGCCAAAATTTTCACAAACAAAACAGCGAAACATTAAAAAAGCGTCAGTAAAAAGAATATCTGCAAAAATTTTGAAAACAATATGATTTGAACAGAAAATTTTTACGGAGATGGATAAAAATGAAAGCAACAGGAATAGTTCGCAGGATAGATGACCTCGGCAGGGTAGTGATTCCAAAAGAAATCAGAAGAACCATGCGTATTCGTGAGGGCGACCCGTTTAAGACAACACTGACAAAAGACGAACAATTTATTGTATCGCTTATATGTTTTGGTAACAGAAAAGGCATAAAGTAAGTGCAATTTTGATAATACAAAAACTGTTTGCCAATTGTTTCAAAAAAATTCACATTTTTTTAACAACGACAACATACTGATATGCCACAATGGGATTGCTTTAATAAAACAATGCAAAAAATTAAAGGTGGTTGATTATTGTGTACATATTAAAAAATGCCTTTCGTTGCATTTTTCGAGCAAAAGGGCGAAATCTTTTGATTGGATTGGTGGTACTGCTATTGTCGGTATCGGCCTGCATTGGTCTTTCCATTAAAGAGGCAAACAAAACTCTTGAAAGACAGTATACCGATGATATGGAAATCACTGCTACCGTAAATCTGAAAAAAATGCTCAAAAACAGAAACATTTCTCTTGAAAAACTCAACGAGTTAGCCGATAATGCGCTCGTTAAAGAATTCAATTATTCCGCATCTGTGTATTTTGCCGCCGATGAGGGAATAGAACCGTTGGATGTTGCCGGCTCATTTAAGCAAAACAAGGATTTCAGGGAAAAATACGGGGATATAAAAAACGGTGAACAGAGAAGCACCACCGAAACCCGTCCCGCAGAGTCTTCGGGCAATTCAAGCGGAGAATCGGGATCCCCCGGTATGCCGGACGGAAGTTTCCCCGGCGGCAAGTCGGGTGGAGATACCTATATAACAAACAACAATTTTTTCTTCAATATGGCATCTATGAACGATTTTACCGTGATTGCCTACAACGATAATGATGCCATGCCCGAATATATTTCATCCTTAAATGCAATTTCTTCGGACACCGAAGATTTGAAATGTGTAATTTCAAAAAGTCTTGCCGAAGAAAACGAACTTGAAGCCAAAAGTACCTTTACCCTTAAAAATCCTGACAACGAGGAAGAAATTTACACATTTACCGTTGAGGGTATTTTTGATTCTTCGCAGTCAACCGAAACGCAAGACACTTCTTCAAACGCCTCATTTACCGATAACTATATTTATGTGGGCAAGATGGCTCTGGAAAAAGTGCTTTCCGAGTCGGCGAAGCTTAATCCCGAAGCCGAGGAAAGCGACACAGAAGATGATGAAAAAGAAACCGCAAAGGCTTTGTCGGCAAATTATGACGGCACATTTATCTTTGCAAATTTAGAAAATTACAGTAAATTCAGCGAAACTTTAAGCGAGGATTACAGTCTTGTTTCAGTAGATGTTGAAAACTATGAGCAAAGCATTTCACAACTTGAAACGCTTGGAAAATATGCAACATATTTCCTCATTGTAATTTTCATAATCGGTGCTTTTGTGCTTGTCATCATAAACTTGTTCAGTATACGAAACAGAAAATATGAAATCGGCGTTCTTACGGCAATCGGCATGAAAAAATACAAGGTTGCGATGCAGTTTGTGACAGAACTTTTTATAGTAACATTTATTGCACTTATTATCGGCAGTGCCGTAGGAAGTGCCGTATCCGTTCCCGTTACAAACAATCTGCTTGTAACCATAAATTCCGAAGAAAAACAGGAAACCGCTGAATCCGGCACGGCTTCAAAACAGCAATTCGGCGGTATGCCCACGGATATGACCCCTCCCGGAGGGTTCGGCGAGAATTTCAAAAACGCAATAGGTGATTTTAAGGGAAATATGAATAACTATATTGCGAGTGTTTCATCCGCCACGGATATGACGGTTATTTTTCAAATGATTTTGGTCGGTATGGGACTTACCCTGATTTCTTCGGCGGCAGCAGTTGCATTTGTTATGCGATACGAACCTTTGAAGATACTGAATAACAGAGATTAAGGAGAACTATTATGAGTGAAGCTGTATTAGAATTACAAAACCTTTGTTACAGTTACAGCAAAGGCGGAAAAATGATAATAAACAACTTAAATCTGAATTTTGAAAAGGGAAAGATATATTCCATAGTAGGAAAATCGGGTGCCGGCAAAACAACGCTTTTATCGCTTTTATCGGGATTGGCAAAACCCACTTCGGGCAAAATACTTTTCTGCGGCAAGGATATATCCAAGATAAATAAATATAATTATCGCAGTAAACTTGTAGGAGTTATATTCCAAAGTTTTAACCTTTTGCCGTATCTTAATGCCACCGAAAATGTTATGCTTTCGATGGATATTTCCGGCAAAAAAATAAAAAACAAAAAGCAAGAGGCAATTGAATTGCTCAAAAAGGTTAATCTTGAAGAGCAAGATATAGACAGGGGAATACTCAAACTGTCCGGCGGTCAGCAACAGCGAGTTGCCATTGCCAGAGCACTGTCCTATGACCCCGAAATAATTTTCGCAGATGAGCCTACGGGAAACCTTGATACCGAAACCCAAAATGATATTATGACAATATTGCGAACACTCGCCGATGAGGGTAAATGTGTTATCATCGTTACACACTCTCCCGATGTTTCAAAACTTTCGGATGTTGTTTATGAGCTGAAACCAAATAAACAGTAACAAAATAAACACATTTAAATTATTTATGCGGTTTTACGGCATAATCACAAGAAAAGAGTCTGCCCTCGGCAAAGTAACCCCTCATGCCACATGGGCGAAAGACCGGCTTTTAACCGGGTATGGAGAGGGAAAAGAAATAAGATTTTATTATGCATCGCCGTCACTTATGTGGCGGCGAATATTTTTTGAAATATGTTCCTTAAAATCATATTTCGGGAATAAAATATTCAATATAATTGAAAAATAGTATTGATATTATTCCCAAAATCGTGTATAATGTTAATGAAAAATAAAGCGAGGTGTCAAAATGGAATATATTAAAGTATCTGCTGCGGCAGAAAAATGGGGAATCTCGGCACGGCGAGTGCGTATTTTGTGTGCGGAGGATAAAATCCCCGGTGTTATTAAAAAAGGAAAGCTTTATATGATTCCCGAAAATGCCGAAAAACCGATTGACGGCAGAATTGCCCGTGCAGGACTGCTTGCGATTATTGAGGAGAAAAAGAAAAAATTGCAAGGCTACCGCCCGTTGACACCGGGCGAGGTGGCACGGCTTCGTGAGGAGTTTATGGTGGACTTCACCTATAATTCCAACGCCATTGAGGGCAATACCCTGACGCTCAAAGAAACCGCTATGGTCTTGGAGGGTATGACCATCGACCAAAAGCCGCTTAAAGACCACTTGGAGGCGGTGGGGCATAAGGACGCCTTTTTATATGTGGAGGATATTGCAAGTAGGAACACTACTCTGACCGATAGCGTTATTAAAAACATTCACTCTCTTGTTCTTATGAATCAGCCGGAGGATAAGGGTGTCTTTCGCCGTATCCCCGTTAAAATTATGGGAGCATACACAGAGCCCGTGCAACCGTATCTCATTGAGCCGAAAATCACCGAACTGCTCTTAGTAAATGAAGAACGCAAAACCACTATGAACCAACTAGAACGAATCGCCCGTTTCCACTTGGAATTTGAGGGTATCCACCCCTTTATCGACGGCAACGGCAGAACGGGACGGTTATTAATGAATTTGGATTTAATTCAGAATGGTTACCCGCCTATCAATGTAAAATTCACCGACCGCAAACGCTATTATGATGCATTCGATGCCTTTTACCGTGACGGTAACCCCGATAAAATGACCGAACTTATTTCCGAATATGTGGATAAACGGTTGGATGAGTATTTGAAAGTGTTAGCAAATAAATAATTAAAGTCCGTTTTTTAGGACACATGTTGTAATAAAATAAAAAAGAACCTCGCTTAAGAGGTTCTTGAACGCACACACTGCGCAGTCGGTCGCCCGACGATTTGAGTAAACTTTTATTTGAACTCGTAGTGTAAGTTTATAGGGGACTATAAACTACATTTGTAATTATAACACAAAAAGGAGAGTTGTCAATATGAAAAATGAAAATTATTATCTTGGTTTAGATATTGGCACAGATTCAGTTGGCTTTGCCGCAACAGATGTTTCTAATCAATATCGCATTTTAAAATATAAAGGCGAACCTATTTGGGGTGTGACGCTTTTTGACGAGGCAAATCTTTGTGATGACCGACGGACACATCGTGTTGAAAGAAGACGGATAGATCGTCGGCAACAAAGAATTCTTCTTTTACAGGAACTCTTTGCAAAAGAAGTTTTCACGGTTGATAAAAATTTTTATCATCGAATCAGAGCAAGTGCATTATTTCGGGAAGATGTCGGCGAACCTTATTGTATTTTTAATGACGAAACTTATAATGACAAAGATTATCATAAACAGTATCCAACGATTCATCACTTGATTACGGATTTGATCGAAAATGAAAAACCGCATGATGTTCGGTTAGTTTATTTGGCATGCGCGTGGTTGTTGGCACATCGCGGACATTTTTTAAGCGAAGTTTCCATTGAAAATGTAAGGGGAATGACCGATTTTCGTCCGGCATATGATGCTATGATGACCTATTTTGAAGATTATCCGCAAGAAAATGAGTATCTCGCACCATGGTGTTTGGATGAAAGCAGAATTGCAGATTTCGGTGAAATATTAAAGCATCGCGGAGTCAACAAAAAAGTCAATGAATTGCAAGCACTTCTTAACAATGGGAAAAAATTCAAAAAAAGAAATTTAGATAGTGTCGAAACATTCCCATTTAGCACGGAAGGTATTATTAAATTACTGTGCGGCGGAAAATATTCAATAGAAGACTTATTCGGTAAAGAGGAATATAAAGAGTTTGGTTCAATTGAACTTAATAATGAAAATCTTGATACTGTCATTTCAAATCTTGGAGATGACGGCGAATTGCTCATACGCCTGAAAGCAATTTATGATTGGGCGTCCCTTTGTGATTTACTGAAAGGAGAAACCTATATTTCCAAAGCGAAAGTTTCGGTTTATAATCAGCATTATAACGATTTGAAATTCCTGAAAAAATTTGTCAAATCTAATTATCCGGCAGAAATTTACAATAAACTGTTTCGCCAAATTGAAACTGATAATTATGTTGCTTATAGCGGAAAAATCCCCAACGGCTGTAAGAATATTGAAAAATATAAAAAGTGCAAAAGTCAAGAAGATTTTTGTAAATATTTAATGATATTGTTGAATTTAAAAGATGCTGAATATAAACTTAAAATTGATTCGGATGTCTTGGAAAGAATACAAAACAATTCTTTTTTGCCGAAACAGGTTAATAGTGATAACCGTGTAATTCCATATCAGCTGTATTATGTGGAGTTACAAAAAATTCTTGAAAATGCGTCTCGTTATCTTCCGTTTTTGAATGACTCAGATGCAGACGGATACATAGTAAAAGAAAAGATTCTTTCTATTATGAAATTTCGGATACCATACTATGTTGGACCGCTGAATAAAAACAATAATGAACACGCGTGGATTGTTCGGAAAGCTGAGGGGAAAATATATCCGTGGAATTTTGAGCAAATGGTTGATTTGGATACATCAAATGAAGAATTTATCAAACGTATGACAAATAATTGCACCTATTTGGCAGGAGAAGAAGTATTACCTAAAAACTCACTTTTATATCAAAAATTCACTGTTTTGAACGAAATCAATAATTTAAAAATTTGCGGCATGCCAATTGACGTAGAGATAAAGCAGAAAATATTCAATGAACTGTTTTGTCTTAAAAAGAAAGTAACGCCAAAAGCTATTAAGCAATTTCTTGTGACCGAAAATATCCCGAAGACAGATGCTGAAACACTTTCCGGAATAGATGTAGATATCAAATCTTCGCTTTCAACACAAATTGGTTTTTCACGACTTTTGTCCGATTATATTTTAAACGAAACTGATGTGGAAAAAATTATTAGGATTCGTACATATACAGAAGATAACAATAGGTTTTCTAAATGGTTGCAAAAAAATTACGGAAAAATCAATGAAACTGACCGTAAGTATATTTGCGGATTAAGAATAAAAGATTTTGGCAAATTATCCGGTGAATTATTGAATGGGATAAAGGGATATCGGGTGGATTTGGAGACGGGTGAAATTTGCGGAGATTCAGATACGGTAATCAATTTTATGTGGAAAGAAAATGTTAACCTTTCTGAACTTCTGCTTTCGGATAAATACACCTTTGCTCAAACAATTCGGGAAAGAAATGATACATATTACGCTGCAAATCACTTAAATTTGGACCAAAAGCTTAATCAAATGTATGTTTCAAATGCGGTGAAGCGTCCGATTATTCGCACGTTGGATATTGTCAATGATGTTGTCAAAGCAACTAAATGTCCTCCAAAAAAGATATTTATTGAAATGGCACGCGGAACCAAGGAAAATTTGCATGGCAAACGCACAAAATCACGAAAACAGCAGTTGTTGGATTTGTATTCAAATATTAAAGATTATGACATTAGAGAATTATCGGCGAAATTGGAAAACGAAACCGACAATAGACTGCAAAGCGATAAACTTTTCCTATATTATACCCAACTTGGTAGATGTATGTATTCCGGTGAGCCAATCAACATTGAAAATTTGATAAAAGAAAACTCCGAATATAACATAGACCATATTTATCCGCAGTCAAAGATAAAAGACGACAGCGTATTAAACAATAAGGTTTTGGTTTTTTCAACAATTAACGGCAGTAAAAAAGATATATATCCTATTGAACCTGAAATTCAGAAAAAAATGAAAACTATATGGGAAAAAATGAAATCAAACGGATTGATTACTGAAGAAAAATACAATCGTTTGGTTCGCATTAAACCTTTTTCCGAGGATGAGGAATGGGGATTTATCAACCGTCAGTTAGTTGAGACCAGACAATCAACCAAAGTTGTTGCCGCACTTTTGCAGGAAAAATATCCAAATACTGAAATTGTTTTTGTAAAAGCCGGACTTGTATCCGATTTCAGACAGCAGTATGAACTGTTAAAATCTAGAAAAGTAAACGATTTGCACCATGCCAAAGATGCATATTTGAATGTTGTTTGCGGGAATGTGTACCATGAACATTTCACCAAACGGTGGTTTTTGAAAAATCGTGATAAATATACCGTTAATATGAAAGTATTGCTAAAAAATCCGATTACTGTCGGCAATCAAACCGTGTGGAACGGTTCGGAATCGATAGCGGCGGTCAAAAAGACAGTTTTAAAGAATAACTGCCGGATGACATTTTATTCTTATAAGAAAAAGCATGGTCAAAACGGAGGATTCTTTGATCAAAATCCCCTACGCGCCGGTCAAGGGAATATTCCCAGAAAAGCTGATCTTCCGGTGGAAAAATATGGCGGTTATAATGGCTTGACTACATCTTTTTCGGTTTTGGTATCATACCAATTGCACAAGAAAAAAGTGGTTGAATTTGTGCCGGTTGTGTTATTGTGTGCTGAAAAGTTTTTAAACGATTCGGATTATGCCGTCAATGAGTATATCAAATCGCGGCTGGACGAAAAGGCAACTGATATCAAGCTGCTGTTGGATGGACGGCTAATCAAAATTGGAACGGTCTTTGAATTGGACGGTTTGCGGGTTCTTTTTGCGGGTCAGGGAAGTGTAAATGATACACGAGTTTCGATGAAAGTATTTACTCCGTTGGTTCTTTCTTATGAAAATGAGCAGTATATAAAAGCTATTGAATCGTTTGTCGGCAAAACCGATAAAAATGCAAATTTATTGTATTCCAAAGAATTTGATAGGGTCAATTTTGCGGACAACATCGCACTATATAATATTCTTAAAGACAAATGCAGTCAGAGGCCTTATTGCTTCCGTCCGGAAAATCAAAGCGAAAAACTGATGAAGGGCAACGAAAAATTCGCTGATTTCAGCATAAAAGAACAGTGTAAAATTTTACTGAACGTTTTGTCTCTTTTTAACCGAACAGCCCTTGCAGATTCGCTTCTAAAAACGACAAATGCTTGCCGTTTAAATTCAAAGATTTCAAATTGGGACTATAATAATGTTAGAATTGTTGATATGTCGGCGTCCGGTTTATGGGAAAAGAAAACTGAAAACCTGATTGAATTGTTATGAGTTGGCGGACTGTTGTTATTACTACTCGTTGTAAACTTGATTTGAAAATGGGGTTTATGGTGATTCGTGGGGAGGAAACGAAACGGGTTTATTTGGATGAAATTGCTGTTTTAATGATTGAAAATGCGGAATATGAGCGATTGTCGTATGAAAAACGAATAACTATTGACAAAGACCTTTGCGAATTTTAAAATAGAAATAGCGGATGAGTCCCTTTTATCTTGAATTTCACGGATGTAGTGTGCCGTTTTTTTGTGTGTTGACACAAATTTGAGGTTTGAGAGTAGTGTAATTTTATAGGGGACTCAAACCATTGTAATGCCTCCTTAACCGTTGCAACCGTTTGAGAGTAGTGTAATTTTATAGGGGACTCAAACTGCACAATATGTCTAAAAAGGGAGTACATTGTTTGAGAGTAGTGTAATTTTATAGGGGACTCAAACTGATGTTAAGTACATTATGCACTTTAATAGTTTGAGAGTTGTGAATATCAAATATCCTCACTTATTTCACTCTTGTGGCGATATTGGGGAATATCGGCGTTTTTGTCGATAAGTTTGTAATAGATGTGAATTTCTCTCGGCTCTTTACTGTATCTGCCGGGGCATTCATCCACCGTCACAAACTCAATCAGTTCCATACACATTTCCCGTGTCAGTTCAGGCACATTCATATAGGTTTTCAGCCGCTTGATAAATTCGTCCACATCGTTTTTGCTTTGGGCATTATCAGCCAACTTCTTTTCCAAAGCAGTGCGTTCTTTTTTCAGTTCCGACTGTTCCTTGCGGTATTTTTCAAGAAGTCCGACACAGATGTCTTCGGGGATTCTCCCGGCAACCTTATCTTCGTACACAGACGGAATGATTTTTTCAAGCTCTGTCAACCGTGCTTTTATCTGTCCGAGCCGCTTTCTGTCCGCCGCCGTTTCGGCAACGGATTTCTTTTCACTTCTCCGCAAAAATTCTTCCCGTGCCGCTTTTTCATCGGTTTCCACATACGATATTTTGGATCGTATGTCTTCCAACACAATTTGGTTCAGAATCTTTATCTGAATATAGTGACTGGAACAGGATTCCGGACCGAATTTTTCATACGAGCCGCAGGTGTAGTTTTCACGGTAGAATACACGGGGACCTTTTCGGCTGTGTCGGGTGTTGTTGTACTTCATATACATCTTGTTTCCGCAATCTGCACAGTACACAAGTCCCGATAGCGGAAGGACGATGCCTCGCTTGGTTTTCTTGCCTTGGCTGACCGATGCTTCCATCTCTCTGCATTTGTCCCACAGTTCCTGACTGACGATTGCCTCGTGCGTGTTATACACCGTAATCATTTCGTCAGGATCACGCTTGACGGTCTTTTTGTTCTTGTAGGAAACAGTGGTAGTACGAAGCTGCACCAAATGACCGAGATAGGTGGGATTGAGCAACAACTGCTTGATTGTAGCCGCCGACCACATATGATGAGAATGCCGTGTATTCGGAATACCGAATTTTTCTTCCTTGTAATCGCTTGGTGTGGCGATACCCTCATCATTAAAGGTCTGTGCGATCTTGTGTGGGCTGATACCGCTTGCCCGCATTTCAAACATACGAAGCACATTGGATGCCGCCGGCTCATCACGAACCGGAAGCCGTTTTTCGTCATCACCTTTGACATAACCGTAGGGAGCTTGATTGGAACGGTATTTACCTGCCTTGGCATTGGATTCGATGACCGCACGGATCTTCTTGGAAGTGTTTGCGGCGTGCCATTCGTTAAAGACATTCATAATCGGTGTCATATCCATACCGCTGTTTTCATTTTCCGCCGAATCCACATTATCACCGATAGCGATAAAGCGGATATTATAGGTGGGGAAAATGTATTCGGTATACTGACCGACCTCGATATAGTTCCGTCCGAAACGGGAAAGGTCTTTTACGATAATGACATTGATTTTGCCGCTTTTAGCATCTTCCAAAAGCCGCTGAACACCGGGGCGGTTAAAATTCGTTCCCGACCATCCGTCATCAATATATTCGTCCACGATCTCAAATCCGTTCTCATGAGCGTATTTTTCAAGGATTCGTTTCTGATTTTCAATCGACAGCGATTCTCCGGCTCGTTCATCATCTTTGGAAAGACGGTAATACAGTCCTGCTTTGGTATTGTTCTTTTGCTTTGACATAGTAAAATCTTTCACTCCTTCTTATGTCAAAGCAGCCTGATTGTGTAAATATATTATAGCATAAATCCAAAGCACAATCAAGCCGCTTTGACGGTTCTTTTATGCCGGATTTTCGGAATCTTCGTATGCTTGCTTCTTTGCCAATTTGCCGACAACCTCATCAATATCCTTTTTGCCGGTGTAATGGCTGACTACAACATACGGAACGCCGTCTATTTCAATGACCTGTTTGCTCACAGGCATCTTATCAAATGAATTTTGTTTTTCTGAAAGTATAGAATTTTTCAATAGGATTTCCTCCTATTTGGGTTTATTCCTCCTATCCCGCCGGAGGTAGGCGTATTCTGTTTTTGTCATTAAAACTCCTCCTTCATAAATATAAAAACCGATGATTCGGTATAAAACATTTTAAGTGTCAGCGGTTGAGAACATAATCAATCACGCTGACTTTTGTAATCTTATAGCCCTTACCGCACGGCAGAGTCTTGATAGAGCCGTTTTTAATCAGCTCATAGACTTTCTTCCTGCCGATGTGTCCGAGCATTTTTGCGGCCTGTTCCGTGCTTATAACATCGGGATAGTCCGTAAAAATTGTTTTGTATGCTTCAATGGCATTGGAAAAATCACGCATAGCGAAAACCTCCTTTTTCAGATTACCTCCCATCTGCCGGAGGCGTGGCAACAATTTTGTTTCATTTCAAAAAACTCCTTCGTAAATTAAAATTCTCACCTTTCGGTGAAGGTCAGATGCCGGACACGCCGGCATCTGCCTTTGAGGATTGCCAATTACTTTTTCTGACGGTACTTTTTCGGCATTTCGGGAAGATAGACTCTCGTTATAGGTGTCCTGTGGTGTCCCATACTCTCGCTGACATTCTTCTCGACATTCTTTCTGCCTTCGGCTGTGAGGCGTTCTACACGATTCTGGGCATAATAATACCGAAGTCCGTGCCAAGTCAAATGCTCATACCGTTCCTTGTTGCCGGGTTCAACCTTGCTCGTGCGGTCTTTGTCGGTAAACTTATGACGGTTGTTCGTCATCCAGTTTTTGAGCGATTCGATTTCTTTCTGAACGCCGTATTTTTTGTTCTGTGCAATGGCATATTCACTCGGATGAAGCCCGAATTTCTTTGCCTTGTAGTTGATGCGTTTCAGAAGTTCCATCTGCTCTTTGGTTTCGACCGGAATCGAACGGTACTGCCCGCCTTTGCCTTTGACATTCAGCTCATTGTAGTCAAGTGCATCTGTAATGTCTTTGACACGGATTTTTGCAATTTCGTGAATACGAAGTCCGAACCGGTATCCGAGGTCAATGGAATCGACTACATCGAATCTGCCCATCTCTTTGCCAACAACTCTTGCACTCTCGATTTCGTGCGGTAACCATGCTCTGTCGATAACACCGCTTATGCGTTGCTCAAGACCTAATGCACGGTTGTCCGGCAGTCTGTTCTTACTGCCCGAAAGATTGTGTACGAATCGAATGCCCGACAATTCACAGCGAATGGTAGACGGCGAATAATGCTTGATTTCTTTCATATATTCGGCATAGCCGTATATATGCTTTGCGGAAATGTTCGCAATCTTCTGACCGTGCCACTCATCTGCATAATACTGTGCGAAGTGGTCGAAGCATTCAAGATAGCGTACCCGTGTCTTGATGCCCTTGATTCGGGCGTTCTTGACGAGTGCATTTGCCTGATCCATCAGATTGTCTTTGGCTGTCCTCTGGGTTTTTGAGGATAAATTATACATCGCTTTACTCCTTTCTGGCATAACATGGATTTGATTAGTACCCGCTAATCAGAGTTATGTATTAAGGACAGCCACAATTTAAAATATGTCGTATTCAGTTTTCAAGAAAACAATTTTCGTTCACAAAAATATTTTGGTTCACAGATTTCAGATTGGGACAGCAGATTTTGTAGACGAAAATTTTTAATGCAACAATTATGCTTTTTGTAGATTAAAATAGTTTTCTTCGTGACGAAAATCTGTAGATTAAAATTTTATCCTCAAAAATTTTCGGCTCCGGCACTCTGATTCGCAGACTGCCGGAGCCGGTGTCATACAAAAAAGATAGTCATATTTTTTCGCTCATTTCAAAATGACAGTCATATATCATATCGAAAAGAAGGTAAATATCAAATTGTAGATTTCGAAACGATAGTCATATATCATTTCGAAGCGATAATTACGCTTTATTTTTCTGCTTATGTTATAAGTGAAAAAACACTCAAATTCAAGAAAAGTAGCATTTTTGCCGCCGTCATATCAAAACGAAGGTCATAATCATTTCAAACAGAAAATCATTCGTAATTTCAAAATGAAGATAACAGCGGGAGCAAACCCTTGCCTTCTTCTGCTTGTTTGCCATTCAGTCGGCGGGACGGGATTTGTCAACAGTACGAAGTACCGTAGGCTTGCTGTTTACTAATCACGGTCTGTCGGCTACAATCTCTTTGGCAGAAGAAAAAATATTTGATGATACTATACTCTTTAATGGAAACCTTTTTTCACTTGTGTTCAATGTTTAATCTATTGATTGAACATTGAACACAAGTACCACGCCGTAAGGCGTGTAAAACAAACTGTATGTTATCTGAAATTAATCTGAATAAAATCAGTTCAGGTCATTTCAAAAAGATAATCATTGTTTTATATTTCAGTAGATAATCATATTGAAAATGAGGGACTGAAAAGTTAATCATATTAAAATATCATATTAAATGAATGTTATTTTAAATGTATATCATATAGGGTTATGATAGTTACTTTAAAACGGCTGTCATATGTAAAAGAAAGTTATTGTGCACTTTAGGGCATAGTCCACCCATTGTCAAGTTCCTGCGTTTCTAATGTTTTCTGCGTATCAATGGCGGACTATTGCCCTGTGCACAAACGGCTTTTGCTGCGGCAAAAGCCGTTTCTATTTTGTTCCGCTTCGCTCCGCATAATAGAAACGGCTTTTCCCGAAATGATGGTCATATATCATTTCGAAGAGAAAGTCATATGCCATTTCGAAAAGATAATCATATATCATATGTTGTCTCCAACCGGCACTGTCGTGCCGACTTCCGACAACTTAAAAGACACTCATTTCGAAATTTGATATCAAACAGAAAATCATATATGAAATTGTACCCAATAAAGGTGAGGTCGTAGTGCTGACACGGGGACTTTTTTCTTATTATCTACGTGTCAAACAATGTGCATCCCTTTGACTTCAAAGGTATCCTAATGGATTGCACGCATCGGAAGCCGGATATTTCCGGTAACTGCCCCCCAGTAAGCAGCCGATGTGAAAATCTTTTAAACGCCCATGGGCACGATCAAAGACTTCCAGAAAACTTCGTTAACCTTGTGAACGAAAAACCTTAAAACAAATTTTAATCTACAACTGCAAATTTTCGTTCACGGCCGGTTAAAGCCAAATTTCGCTGATTACTTTTCCCCAGACGTTAAGGATTCTGATACTCAAAACTTATCCATAAATTAAACACCGCTCTGTAGATTAAAAAGTTTAACCGGGGCGAAAATATAGAGCCATTAAGTTTTTGTTGTATCAACAGTTTCTAACGGAAACTTTACCGTCTGCAATGTGCCTTGGCACTTCCCACATTACCGTGGCGGCGGTCACAGAACAGCCGATGTTCTCATCTTTTCGTAAAACACTATTTGCTTACTCTACGCCGCAGATGAGGTGCGGATTGCCTGTTTCAGCCGGTTTTC